>NZ_CP036298.1:4800000-6000000 GCF_007752135.1 Aureliella helgolandensis
GCCCACTGAGAATCTCCAGCTTTGTCCAATCTGCTCGAGCCGCGCTCAACTCTTGCAATTCGGTCAGGTCCGTTGCTTGAGCCGTTAACAATTGTTCAGCAAGCCGGCTGATCTGCCGTTTCGCCATTTCCCCAGTGCGTAACAGTTCCGCGATCTCATCTGCGGTGCTGGAGCGTTCGGGCACATTTAAGCCGACCTGCTGCTCAATCGCCTCGATTCGGCTCGTCAGCAGCTCAAAATACTCCTTCAACAATGGAGACGAGGAAGGATGTGCTGCAAAGTGATCTTTGACATCTCGGAAAGCGTCTTGGAGACGTTCCAGGTCGATAAGAAACTCCTGCAGCAGGCCCTCATCGCTGGTCAAAAAAAATCCGCGCAGTCCGTTTTCTGTCCCTTCATAGGCCAACCAATTCCTATCGAGCAAATGCTTGGCCGTTAGCGTGTCTGCCAATTGGTGTTCGTAGGTCACGAACAGTCCCGTATTGCGCAGCGTCGTATACCCCAACCAAACGATTGAAAGCAGCGTGACGCTGATTAGGAGTACGACCCAAGTGGCCGTATTACTCAAAAATTTTATCATCCCAAGATTTCCATCGATTGGATTTCAAATGGCACGCCAATTGCGGTTTCCCAGAACTCTACGGAAGCGGATCCGATGAGGTCAGACTAGCAAACACCCCGTCAATCGTCCGAGTCGGATTGTCGAACGTCAACCGCTGGCGACGATCCGCCCGATCGGAGCCACTCCGCACTGGGACGCAACTTGCCAGCCGGCACATGCTATGAACGAATTCCAGTTACCACGCCTAAGCGGCAAAGCTTGCCAATTCCTATTTTAAACCAAATTGGAAAGCGCAAGCAGGAGGTTGATCGTGCCATCATCGTTCAAGGACTCACCACCCGCAGAGCGTCTACGATTGGCGACACCCCAGGGAGTGCTTAATGTGAATCAGGAGCAATTGCTGGCAGAATTGGCCGAGACATGGCAAGCTTTAGCCGGGTTGTCTTCAATTACGACTCCTTTTGGTAGAACGGGAATCAATCTGGAAAGCATTAGTTCGCGCGGAGCGGAGCTTCTCTCAAGAGCAACCGCCGGATTGGAGCGAGAAGACTGGAAAGCTGCCTCAATCTGGCTGCGTGACCGTGAGGCTGCGATTGCACAGGTGCAAATGCAATTCCAGTACCTGCAGTACCAACTAGAACACGGAAAACTTGACCAAGCGATTGAGTGCGTACAAAGGCTTATGGGCGTGCTGCACCAAACCGAGTTGCAGGCACCACTGGCAGAACTACGAGACCGGCTAGTTCAAAGCTTAGGAAATCCGCCATCACCGTTTGCTTAACCTAACCACTCCCTCACGAAGGACACTCGCGGACCGCACCGCCGCTTCACTTCGCTTTGATGATCTCCCGTGGGCGCTAGTCTCCTGAGTCGTTTATGGGCAGGCAAGTTTATGATCAGCAAAATTGCCAACAGGAGTGCCAACACGACTTTGAGCTTACAACGAGCCCGCTGCCGATCCTGCTCCACCGCAGGACTCGATGGCACCAGGTTTGTGCTAACAAAAGGCACAGGCTCTTTTGCATAGAATCCCTCTAACGGGTACAATACCCCACGAAGACTGGTGTCGGTGAAGACATAAATTCACTTTTAGGAGTCAAAGGGAAATCCCTGTTGCACAACATCGTGCCTCCAACACTAGGAAACAATTTCATTTTCTAGATAGGCCAGCGTCAGCATGTCAGAACCGGCTGTATTTGTGATTGACGACGACGAGAATTCTAGAAATGTGGTCGTGGAACTGGTACGTGCGATGCAATTGCCTGTATCTTCTTTTGCATCTGCCGAAGACTTTTTGGCGTCGTATGCGGGACAACGTCCTGCTTGCATCGTCACCGATCAGCGCATGCCAGGAATGAGCGGCATCGATCTCATTGAATGCCTCAGGAAGCAGGACTTAACGATTCCTGTAGTGGTGGTGACTGCCTTTGCAGACACGCAATCTACAGTTCGGGCGGTTCGCGGAGGTGCCATCAGCCTGATTGAAAAGCCCTGTAATCGTGAGAGTCTCTGGGGAGGAATCCTGGAGGCAATTCGCCTTGACCAACGCAATTCCATTAAAGACGCTGAGCGTGAAGATGCCAAACGCAAAATGGAATCACTGACCCCTGCGGAAGCGGAAGTTGCGGAAATGCTCGTCGAAGGCTTGGCGAATAAGGTTGTTGCATCGCGGATTGACGCCAGCTTGAGGACTGTGGAAGCTCGTCGTGCCGCCACTTTTAAGAAACTGGGGGTTGCTTCGATTGCAGGTATGGTTCAAGTTTGGCTAACAGCCAATTCAGATGAGCCCTGATCAGATGAGCTCCAATCAGCTGAGCCTCGACCATTCGAGCCCTGAACCGGTTTGGCTCCTTCAGCCAGCTTGCCCCAAAGAACTGCAATCTCGAACCGGCATCGCGGGAATCGAGATTGCAACCCGAAACGCCGCTTGGCATCCATGCCAATTTTCTCAAGCTCCATCTCCGACGCACGCGTCACCGCTGCAATAAGCCCTCATAACGGTTGCTAAACGGTTTGTTCTGGTTCAGCAGCGGGCCCACTCTACGATATAGGGGGCAACAAGGTGGAAACGCGGCCGTAGTATATTGCTTCCATGCACGACTCCGAGCCTCCAGGCTTGGCCGCACTTCCACTCTGATTGCTGCACACCAACAATCCGCAGGCATTCCAGTGAGTGCCGCAGAGGATTGTTCGCTGAGACGCATTGTAACACCTTGGTGCCATCGACAAACAATTCTTGCTGCTTGCTAAAGTCCTTTACGGGAATCCGTACTTCTTAAGTAGCAAATTTAAGTCGCAACATTGTTCGATGGATAGCGATTCCAACTGCTTGGAATGTTCGCAAACGCTGTCCTACTATTCCCGAAGCGATCATTTGCAAAGAAACGCACAGGGAACTCAATTCACCGTAGTACCACAACTTCGGTGCATGAATTCGTAAGTTGGGGAATGGCACTGCTGGGCTCGGCGCGCCGTCGCGTGGCGGATTACCACTCTCCACGCCGCTGCGACACGCCTAGCGGTGGAGAACCGGGCACCAGTGTTTGCGACAACTGAAATCAGCAATCATCACGCTACGGGCAGGCACGAGGCACACGCTTTCTGCGCACCTTGCCCATGGCCCGCAGGGGGCTGGGAACACAACTTGGCCGCTGGGTGATGCAATAAGAAGTTCTCCTGATAGAGTTCCGCTGCGAATCAGGAATCGTGATATTTTGCACGCTCGCGGGTTCCCGCAATTGAAGCGTCATCATTCATCGACAATCCACTCCCTTCCGATAACTCACTGTAGACACCAGTTGACGAACTCCAAGCCCACCCGGGGCCTACACAATTGGCAACGTATCTGTTGTGCTGAATTCGACAGTCCCAGAACTGTAGAAAACAGTGCATGGAACGCTGAGTCAACAAAGCGTCTCCCTAGGAAAAGGAACCTCAGCCCAATTGCAAGGCTGGCGGTACCCACCCAGTCGAATTGGGAATTGGGCGCCGCCTGAAACTCCGATTCCTACGAATGGGTCGTCCACTATCCAGGGACACCACCCCTAGCACCTATACAATGAGAATGAGTCTGTGGCGAGCTTCCTCAAGCCTGCCCCAGACTTCTGAATCTCCAGGGTATTCCGGCAACTGTTTTCACTATGTGCAAAACACACAGTGGATGGGGCAACCAGTTCGCCGGATACCCTTTTTTCATGCGCTTCGCGCTTACGGGCTGCATCCCTCGCTTTAGCCCCATGGTGCGTCCCCCCGGTTCGGGAGCCCGCAAAAGCCCGTGGACTGCGTTCATCGTTAAGCCATAACGTGCATACTGGGTATTAGCAGCGATGCGGCGTGCTAACATACTCGCATTCTTTTTTGCTGGTGCCATTGGTATTCGACGGTAGGGAGCAGTGCGTGTGAATGAGGCCGTTAAGACAGCTTTCTTCGAAAGATGCTTCAGGGCGAGCGCGGACGGTATCGTGCTGGTGCTGTATGCCGAAGAATTGCGCATTGTCTCCGCGAATCCAGCGGCCTGCCGATTTTTAGACTGGGAAAATCATCCCTGCTTTCTAGCTCAACAGTCGCCGAGTGAACTTTTTCGAAGGTTGGGAGTGGACCCGCGCTTAGTCGAATCCAAACTTGCCGAGAGTTTCGATCCTCCGAATCCCGATTCACCACAAAATTTTGAATACACGATCCGCACGGAAACGATGGACATCGATTTGGTAGTTGGTGGCTTCGGGCAAGAGTTCAGCGCTGTGCTGCATTTCCGCCCCAACACCCAGCAAGCTTACTGGGCACGCTTGCAAACGGCCTCTCGGTCGGCCGCCATCGCGTATTGGAGCTCTTCGTTCATCCACGAGATTAGCCAGCCTATCCATGTGGTACAGAACATGTCCGATATCCTCGAATTGCATCAGGATAATGGAACTCTAACCTCCAGCCCTGCCAGAAACAGTCTGGCGATAATGCAGGTTGCGTCCCAAAGTGCTTCCAACTGTATTGCCGACCTAAAACGACAGCTAATCGAGTGGGAATCCCAGCAGCAAAAAGTGGACCTCTGCGACATTGTGAAACAGACACTCGTCGCTGCGGAAGCGAGTCTCTCCCCCACGCTCAGAATTCAAACAGGATATTGCTCGCAGTCGGTCGTAGTAACCTGCGATGCGTTGCAGCTACAGGTTGTACTGGTGAACCTACTGTCCGTTTGCATGCATGCGTTTACCAGTTTGCGGGATCGCGGAGCAGCCAGGGATGCAGCGGTTCTGCCGCTCGTCTCTCTCGACGTTAAAGTTGACGGGCAACACGGTCAGATCGAGATCTCGAGTGACTCTCCCATTCTCCTGCCTCCTCCCATTCTGAGTGCATCTCCGGCGGAGCTTCTCCCAAGCAGTACTTGGGGCTCCTGTCTGTCGATTGTCCATGCGAATGGCGGAGAACTCGTGCAGCGCGCTTGTCCGGTGGAGAACGGGCAAGACGCCGAGTATGTCTTCGGCTTCGCTATTCGGTTCCCCCTCAGCACTCGGCCCATCGACGACTTCAAAATCCGCCGAATGGTTCGCAAGATTTGGGACACGGAATAGCCCCGCGGATCCCCCGCGGCCCAATCCCTCGCTTCCGTCCTTCTGTGATAGCGTCTGTCGAGTAGCGTTGCACTTTGCTTGAAGGCACCGCGTGGAAGCGGCATTAGCGTGATTGCCCCTGCTGCAATGGCGCAGTATAAAATTGGATGCACTAGGCCCACACAGCGGCTATTTCCAATCCAATCGGTCGCTCGCCACGGGCCGATTCCAAGCAAACGGCTTCCAAGCGGACCGCCCATTCAGGCTTTCTCGCCTTATGTTATTTGCCGTTTGGGCATTGGTGCGACCGCGCCGTGACGCGTCCTTCCCGCTCCCCATCAACCGAAGAACTCGACAACCCGCCTGCCCGTCCCACCTTCCTTCCAAGCTCCAGTGGATGCAAATGCGTCGCGATGCTTGGAAGAGTTGCACGTCGTAGGATGCTGCCCAGAGATCGATACTTTCAGCAAGGAAATAATCAGCGATGGACCCTGTTGGCAATCCACAACCCTCCCCGTCTGCTTCCGAGATAATCGATCCACCTGCGAGGCCCACTCTTTGGCAGGACATGAAGAAAGCAGAGGATTGGTGGGCCATTTGGTGTGGCGGCTTGCTACTGGCGGTCTCTCTGTTGGCGGTGTTGGTCAACCGCCCGGCCATCCCACCGGCCGCTGACGAGTCTGTCAAACTGGAAAACCCACTGGCCCAGTGGATTAAACTACCCGGGAAATGGACAGACAATCCACTGGATTCGTTCTACCAGGCTGGCGTGGACGGAGCCGCTGCCGTAAACCAAGTGCCAGGAATTCTGGGCGCTTTTGTGATCTTGGCTGTGCTATTCGGCGGTGCAGCGTGGGGACGGGGCAAGTCGGCAATCGGCTTCCTGGCTGCCTTTCCCGTCGTTTTCCTGCTTGCCGTCTTTGCGTATGCAATGGCATCCCAGAGCGTGATCAAGGCGTACAACCTCGAATACGCACTTTGGGCGTTACTCGTCGGGCTGATCATCAGCAACACGGTTGGCACCCCCAAATTTTTGAGACCGGCCGTCTTAACGGAGTTCTTTATCAAATCAGGCCTGGTGCTCCTGGGTGCCGAGGTGCTGATGTCCAAGCTCCTAGCACTGGGTTTACCAGGGGTATTTGTGGCTTGGATCGTGACTCCCATCGTACTGATTTCGACTTACATTTTTGGGCAAAAAGTACTTAAAATTCCTTCGCGCTCGCTCAACATGGTGATTTCCGCCGACATGTCGGTGTGCGGAGTTTCAGCGGCAATCGCAACCGCGGCGGCCTGCAAAGCCAAGAAGGAAGAGTTGTCACTGGCCATCGGTATGTCGCTCTCGTTTACGGTACTGATGATGGTCATCCAACCCGCCATTATTAAGGCGTCGGGCATGGACGAAATCTTGGGCGGAGCTTGGCTGGGCGGAACCATCGACTCCACGGGAGCAGTAGCTGCCGCGGGGGCAGTCCTGGGAGACCGCGCTTTAGAGGTGGCTGCTACCGTTAAGATGATTCAGAACATCTTGATCGGAGTAACCGCGTTTTTCGTAGCTATCTACTGGGTGACCTGTGTGGAGCGAGATCCGCAGGGGGCCCGTCCCGGCATTTCAGAGATCTGGTACCGCTTCCCAAAATTCGTTCTAGGGTTTGTCTTGATGTCGGTGCTGTTCTCGACCATCTATGCCGTGCTACCAACAGGTCCCGAAGTTGTGGATGCCGTGATCAAGGGTTCGACTAAAACGCTTCGCAGCTGGCTGTTCTGCCTTGCTTTTGTGAGTATCGGCCTCGACACCCACTTTCGCACGTTGCTGCCGCACCTCCGCGGCGGTAAGCCGCTCATTCTGTACATCTGTGGGCAGTCCCTGAACTTGCTACTCACCCTACTGATGGCATGGTTGATGTTTAGAGTTGTCTTTCGAGACATGATCGACCAATACCTGCAGTAACCCAAACTGCCGAAGCTCGCTGGAATCGGTCCCGCACTCTCCAGCGAGCTGGAAGCGGTCCTGGCAACGGAGCATGCCCTACAGAGCACGCGCGCGAACACTCAAGTGCCTCTAAGTGCGATGGTGTCCGAGGCGCTCCTCAAGAGCGTTAGCGAGCCTAAGCTCTACCCACGTACGATCCATCGCTGCACGACCTCAGCCACTTCTTCCCCCTCCAAGGTTTCATGGGCATCGAGCAAATCAGCAACTTCCGCAATTGCCTGCCACCACCACGTGTCCGAGTTCATTTTCTCCCGGAGCGCCCCACAACACTTCCCCAAGTACCGCATTTGCATATCGCGAGTTGGGAAAAGTCCATCAGTGATTGCAAGGGCGACCGCCCAATCGGATCGCCAAGCGGAAATGGTGGAAGCTCGGAGCTCTCCTCCCTGATAAAGAATCTCTGCTGCGGGCCCCGCTAAGGCTGTCAGGATTTCGCATTCCAGCAGTCGCTGCGGGGAGTAGCGAGAGTGGTCCCACTCGACTTCGATATCCCCTGCCAAGTCGGGGTATTCCAGTCGGTCCGGCTCGATGGTTACTGACAGCACTCTTCCGCCCAACAGAGTTCCCACCACTGCGTGGCCTGCTTCGTGGTAGGCTGTTTCCATGGACTTGTCCCTACCAACGATGAAGGTGTGGCGAGTTGGGCCAGCGTTAGTCTTCGCATGCCAGCCAAAACCGCCAATTTACCCGCATCAGCATGAACAACCAAGCGAGAAATCGGCGGAAGAGCGTCGATACCAGGATCGTCCGGAAAAGCAAGCGACGGAAGTTCGCAGAACGCGGGGCCAGGCAGAAAGGATGAGCTGACGCTGCGACTGGGGGTTGCTTGATTGCCCGTCAGCCTACAGAGGCCTCATCCGACCGGCCACCCGCAGGGAGAGTTGCCAGAGTGTACAAGGACACTCGCTGGACGATTCCACCCGGCCCGCCCAAACGCCCCCCGGCAATGGCAAGTTCTCGCCATCCACCAGTTCTCGCCATCCACCAGGCGATGTCCCGTTGCGCAATAACCTGAGGCAATCGACGAAAAAACGCCGCCAGCGAAACGAATTTCGACTGGCGGCGTTCAGTTTTAAGGCATCGCAGATGCCAATGAGGCGGAGGGCACGGGACTCGAACCCGCAACTGTTGCCAGCGACTGATTTCGAATCAGCTTCCTAACCATTCGGTTACCCTCCTCAGGCATTATCGACAGAAACACCTTCGCTAGCAAGGGCAGTCGTCGGGGACAGTCCCGAGGAATCCACTTTTTTTCGCCTCTATCCGTCATAGCCGGAATAGAGCCACGCATCCTCGGGTCTCTCTAACCGTGTACAGCGAATCGGCCCCTACTTATTGCGTTGAGAGGCCACCCCAATGTTGGCCGACTGGATCTTCATTCGACCTATCTGACCGCTCCATCTCAAGACGATGCTGGATCAACCATGCGTTTCTATTCCCTTGCCGCCGACGCCGTGGTAGTGCTTCACATCTCCTATGTTCTATTTGTCGTATTGGGGCTGCTTGCGATTGCCGCCGGTGGAATGGCGAATTGGCAATGGGTTCGGAACCGCTGGTTTCGGGCATCGCACACCACCATGATCGCTGTAGTCGTTATCGAAGCATTGCTTTCGATCACTTGCCCGCTGACCACTCTGGAACGCCACCTGAGGCACCAAGCTGGTGAAACGGCAAGCCAGGGTAGCTTCGTTGGACGCTTGGCGCACGACCTCCTGTTTTACGACTTGCCGCCGCATGTCTTTACGATTGCCTACTGCATCTTTGGTAGTGTCGTGCTGGCCACGCTCTGGTTGGTCCCCCCTAACTTTACGAACAATCGTACCACTTAGCTGTTCCATGGCAGGGGGATGAAAACCGCGAGGTGGAGTTGTGAGCGGATATCATATCCAGGCTGGCTCTCTACGGCATTTTTGCGACGAATTCGCTTGTAGTTTAGCTGGTAGACGGAGTTGAAATTCCTCTGGGAAGTCGCATCGCCGCAGTAAAATCTAAGCATCGACAAAATCTAAGCATCGACCTCAGAGCATCGACCAGTCGATGACAGCACGGGTGTGACCACCGCTCGCGCTGCCAGTCTTGGCGCACCGCCTGTACTACGAACATTTTACCGAATGAGCCTGCAAGGATCGGACTGTCGGCAGCGGTGCGTCCGTTGTCCGCGCGCTAGAGGCAAACGCCTGGGTCAGGCGCTAGAGTCCTAGCTGCGACTGGCTGCATTTGAAAGATAAAATGCGAGAAACGACGTTTGCCAAACCCGAGAAACTGTGAAGCTAATCGTTGTTCCGCAGGCAGTGCATGTTGGCCATTGATATGCCGCTCACGATGGCGCCGATAATTCCAACGAAGCCCTGATCGGTACCACACAGAAAAAGGTTTTTCAGGTGTGTTGTGCCGTCGAGTTTCTTGTCCGGTGCGCCGTAGACAGCGCCATTGTCGTGGGAAGTGAAGCGGCGAATTGTCTTAGGAGTGAACACGTCGGTGGCTACCACATGGCCGCGAAAATCAGGGATGAATCGCACGGCTGAGGCTACGCTCCGGTCGTACCACCACATTTTCTGCCGCTGGTACTCTTGCTCGCTCAAATTTTCCCAGCGATCAAAGTCAGCAATGGTCGTGAGACGGATGATCCCATCCTCCAACTCCCCGTCACTACTTGAATAGCGATAATTATTGGGGCTGCAAATGACTCCCGTGCGCACATCGCACAAGCCTTCTTGGGGAGGATTCCAGTGAAACTGGTCACTATCGTTGTAGAAGACGATGGTTTCCTCAAAGCCCACTTCGCGGGGTTGTTTGTCGAGGATGGAGATCGATTCGATGAAGGTTAATTGTCCGGCGCGTTCGGTTTCTACGTGGCTCAAATCGTCGCAAAGACGCTGTGTCTCGATAATCCCGGCACTGGAGAGGATCCGCTTTGCTTGAAGCTCTTGTCCGTCTTCCAGCACGACCCCCACCGCTCGATCGCCATCGACTCGGATTGATTGAACAGCACTTCTCAGCTTGAGCTCTCCACCGAGCGACCGAAAACGCTTAATCAGATGCTTCAGGATCAGCCGAACCCCCTTGTAGGGGCGTGCAAACCCTTCCATGAAGATGCTTCGGAACATGATGCAAAACTGCCCGTAGTCCATGTCATGGGCGCGTGCATTGCCGTACCACATCAGGGGGCAGAGCAGCATTTCGATCAGCAGAGGCTCGTCGAAAATTTCGGCCAGGAACTTGCGGGTAGAGCCTTCGAAATGCTCTTGGGTGAGATCGTCGTAGTCCGCTAGCTTGCTCAACAACAACTCGAAATTGTCGATTTGGCTGGGGAAGGTCCGAGCAATTTCACTGCGTAAGAAGTCGAGTTCGTTGTTGAACCCGATACGGACCCCAGGAAAGGCAATTGCCGACCCCATTTGGGGCGAGAGTTCGAAATCCTCCCAGCGAAATCGCAACTGCCGTAGCAGGCGGGCCAAAGGCCCCTTTTTGGTCCCCGCTGGGGTAAAGTTCGTGACGGCGTGCAGTCCTACATCGTAGTTGCGACCGTTTTGTCGATAAAAGGAGTTGAGCCCACCAATCGTCCAGTGCTTCTCGAGAATGCACACTTTCTGATCGTAGTGGGCTAAGCGTATACCAGCGGCTAGGCCGCTCATACCGCCACCGATGATGATTGTGTCGTACACAGCGGTCACCGGGCCATTCGCTTAATTACCATGATGTAGCAGCAGAGCTGTTATCGAGAGTCATCGTTCCCGCACCCTAGCTGTTTCGGGCTAGGAGCGATGACTAGATGTCAGCCATTTTGGGTTCAAGGTACTTCACCGTGCTCGCCATGCTCGCCAATTCGCCATACTGATCCTCAGGAATCTGAATGCGATGCCGCTTGCGCAGTTCCATCACGATGTCCAAGAAGTCCATCGAATCGAGCTCCATTTGCTCGCGAAACGATTGCTCATCATTAAGGTTGCTCAGATCTTCATCGGGAGCAATCTCGCTGAGAATGTCGATGATTTCGTCTCGAATCTCCGCTGGACTCATTAGGTATCTACTCCCGGCATAGGATCTTATGGATGATTGGGCCGCAGGCACTGGCACACGACAATCGATTGTCACAAGCGACTGTCTAGGTGTGGAGCAATTTTTGCAGCAAGCGGTTTATGGTACCGAGTCTCCTGCAATTCGACTAGCCATGCTGCTCGGGGTTCCGTACGGAAAATAGAAAGGGCCCGCCGTTTTCTGATAGAGCTGCGGCTGTTGGTCGGCCGCCTCGGGGCAGACCGCCTAACAGCCCCCCGTGAGCCTCACAGGCCCTACAAATAGCCCCCAACGCGAGCAATGGGAATTCCTCGGCACCGCTGCGGAGCGTGTCTGCATCCTCCTGAGGAGAGTTGCAGCGACGGGAATCGTTGAGGCAATTGCGAAAAACACTAATTCTGGGTATCCTCGCAGGCTCACTATCGTCGAAAGCGGTCCGCGTTCTTCGATACTTACAAACTATCGAACTATCTTCAATCTTCTGTTGAGAAAGCGGTCTATGAGCGTCTCTTCACCGGCAATCGAAAAACTGGCTATTGATACGATACGTACCCTCAGTATGGACGCCGTACAGGCAGCCAAGAGCGGACACCCCGGAACGCCGATGGCTTTGGCTCCAGTCGCATTCCAGGTCTGGGCCGATGCACTCCGCTACGATCCGGCTCAGCCGCTATGGCCCAACCGAGATCGGTTTGTATTGAGCTGCGGCCACGCATCGATGCTGCTGTACTCCATGATCCACTTGACCGGCATTCGTGCGACTGACGAATCGGGCAAGGTACTCGACCGCCCCTCGATCACGCTCGACAACATCAAGAATTTCCGCCAGCTACACAGCCCCTGTGCCGGACACCCCGAGTATGGTGAAGCGGCGGGCATTGAAACGACCACAGGTCCCTTAGGGCAAGGCGTTGCAACCAGCGTTGGCATGGCCATAGCCTCGAAGTGGCTTGCCGCTAGTTACAACCGCCCAAAGTTCGAGCTCTTCGATTTCAACACCTACGCCATGTGCGGCGACGGCGACTTGATGGAAGGAGTGGCCTACGAGGCTGCGTCCCTGGCTGGACACCTCAAGCTGTCCAATCTGTGTTGGATTTACGATGACAACGGAATCACCATCGAAGGTGAAACCGACTTGGCCTTCAGTGAAGACGTAGCCCGACGCTTTGAAGGATTAGGCTGGAATACAGCCCGCGTGAAGGATGCCAATGATCTGGCTGCCATGGCTCAGGCGCTCAAGTCGTTCGAGGACTGCAACGACAAGCCAACCCTGATCTTGGTGCGCAGCGTAATTGGTTTCGGATCTCCCAACAAAGCCAATTCGCACGGTGCCCACGGCGCCCCTTTGGGTGACGAGGAAATCAAGCTAACCAAGAAGGCGTATGGCTGGCCTGAGGACGAAAAGTTCTTAGTACCCGCGGGCGTGCCCGAATACTTTGCGGACACGATCGGTAAGCGAGGTGCCGCCGCCTCAAGCGCATGGGAGACGTTGTACTCCAGCTACAAGAGCCAATTTGCTAAGGAAGGCGCTGAGCTCGACGCATTGTTTGCCCGGCAATTGCCCGCAGCTTGGGACAAGGGAATCACCGAATTTCCTGCGGATGAAAAGGGAATGGCCACCCGTGTCAGTAGTGGCAAAGTCCTGAACATGCTTGCCCCCAACCTTCCGTGGTTGGTCGGAGGCTCTGCCGATTTGGCCCCCAGTACCATGACGCTGCTGGACGGACTCAAGGGCTTTGAACACGACAGCTACTCGGGTCGCAATATGCACTTTGGCATCCGCGAACATGGAATGGCTGCCATCCTCAACGGTATGGCCCTTAGCGGCTTGCGTTCCTACGGTGCGACATTCTTTGTCTTCACCGACTACCTGCGTCCCTCGATGCGGCTCAGCAGCATTATGCACCAACCGGTGCTGTATGTACTGACCCACGACTCCATCGGCTTGGGAGAAGATGGCCCCACCCACCAGCCCGTCGAACACTTGGCTGCATGCCGAGCTATCCCTGGGTTGTATGTCTACCGGCCATCCGATGCCAATGAAGTCGCTGAGTGCTACCGCAGCGCTATGGAAATGACGGATCATCCCGCAGCCATGGTCCTGTCGCGTCAGAATGTTCCCACCTTCGACCGCAAGCACTTGGGTGCCGCGAGCGGCGCTCGCAAGGGAGGTTACATTTTGAGCGATTGCGAGGGAACGCCTCAGGTGATCCTGATGGGAACGGGAACCGAAATCCAATTGTGCATGAAAGCCCAGGCAGAACTCAAGTCTGCTGGCATTGCAGCTCGCGTGGTTAGCTTGCCTTGCCACGAACTGTTTGACGATCAGTCGCCAGACTACCGCGAAAGTGTATTGCCTAAATCGGTGAAACATCGCATTGCATGCGAAGCGGGAATTCGCCAAGGCTGGGACAAGTACATCGGCGCTGATGGCCACTTTGTCGGCATGAGCAGCTTCGGTGCCTCGGCTCCGATCGATCAGCTGTATCAGCACTTCAAGATCACCGCCGACCAAATCGTCAGCTTCGCTCGCGTGGCGGTCAGCGGAGCCAAGGATTAGACGGAAACGTCCGGTCGTTGCCCAACAATTAGCCTCACCGCACTTTTGTGCGGGAGGCGTTGGGGAAAACGCAGCATTCAATCATTCTGATTCCCCAGTGCAGCCACCGACACTCCACGGCGGGCCCCATCTGAGCGTGTAGCTCCTGCTAGACAATTGCAACCCGCAGCGTCAGCAAGGAAGCGGGACATGCAAGCCACTGCCAAGGCATGAGCTCACCAGGATACTTCCCTCTGTCACTCGCCTGCATCGTCAACCTCACCCTGCTCACGCGGCTACGAGGAAGCACAGCTCCTGCTAGACAATTGCAACCCGCAGCGTCAGCAAGGAAGCGAGACATGCAAGCCACAGCCAAGGCATGGGCTCACTCGGATACTTCCCACGGTCACTCCCCCGTAACATCAACCTCGCCTTGCTCACGCGGTTACGAGAGGGCACAGCTCCTGCTGGACAATTGCAACCCGCGTAGGCTGTGAATTTTTAGCCAAGTGGTTTGCAAATTAATTTTGGGCGCTACAACTATAGCATGAATACTCAAAAACCATCGCAGCTTGCTCGTGTTTCCCGCCCCCATCGTATTCAAGTGGAAATGCACATGCTTTCACTTGAAGATATGCTTCCGCGCGACCATCGTGCTCGCATTGTCTGGTCGTTTGTCAAAACGTTGGACCTAGAACCTCTGTATGAAAAGATCGTTGTCACCAAGAGCACCGTTGGCCGCAATAGTATTGCGCCGGAGATACTGGTTTCACTGTGGCTTCTGGCAACCTTGGATGGCATCGGCACAGCCCGAGAACTTGGTCGCCGATGCGAGACGGACATAGCCTATTTATGGACGCTCGGAAATGTCACGGTCAATTATCACACGTTGAGCGACTTTCGAGTGGAGAACGGAGCATTCTTGGAGAAGACGCTCGTTGACACGGTTGCCTCGTTGGTCGCCCAAGGTCTGGTGCCCCTGGAGACCATTGCCCAAGACGGAATGCGCGTTCGGGCTAGTGCAGGCAGTAGTTCGTTTCGCCGCAAGCCGACGCTTGAGTCATTGCAGCAGCAGGCTCAGGCTCACGTAGATAGATTGAAGAAAGAATCCGAGAACGAATGCGATCGTTCCGATGGAGACGCACGTCGCCAAGCGGCAGTCGAACGAGCATCGCGTGAGCGTCAAGAGCGATTAGATGAGGCTTTGCGACAGTTTGAGGAGCTTAGTAAGCAGCGCGAGTCTCGGAGAAAAGGTGACGGCGAAAAGACTCGCGTGAGCACTACGGACCCTGACGCCCGTAATATGAAGATGGCCAATGGTGGCTTCGATCCGGCCTTCAACGTCCAGTTCGCAACCGATGCTGACTCGCGAGTAATAGTCGCTGTCGATGTTATCAACTCGGGAACTGACAGTGGCCAAATGGCACCAATGCACGAGAAAGTGTGCTCAACTTACGACAAGACACCCAAGACGCAATTGGTCGATTCCGCTTACGCAACCAAGGGCGATGTTAAGACCGTGGAGTCTAAAGGGACCGAAGTCGTCTCCACGATCCCCCGTGGATCGGTATTGGAAAGCAAAGGCAAAGATCCTCACGCGCAGCAACCTGGCGAAAGCGACGAATACACAGCGTTTCGCGCGAGAATGGCCAAAGAGGAATACAAAGAGCTTTACAAGACGCGCCCGTCGGTTGCCGAGTTTCCCAATGCGGACTGCCGCAATCGGAACCTTCGGCAATTCAAAGTTCGAGGACTGGTGAAGGTCAAAGCGGTAGCGCTATGGCATGCCGTGGCCTTTAACTTCACACGCATGGTAAACCTGGGGGCCTTGGCAATCTAAGCAGTTGCAAGACAACCGCTTGGTTGAGAAATAACACAACTCGAAGAGATGAGCATGATGGACAGGAGCTAACTTGCTGGCCAACAATCCGACCAGGTAAGACTTTCAGCCGCCAATTCGAAAAAATTTCGTGGTTGGAATACCAAAAGAGTCCGTTGGTGAAAAAACTTCACAGCCTAGCAGCGTCAGCAAGGAAGCGGGACATGCAAGCCACAGACAAGGCATGGGCTCACTCGGATACTTCCCACTGTCACTCCCCCCCCATCGTCAACCTTGCCTTGCTCACGCGGCGGGTTACGAGAGGGCACAGCTCCTGCTAGACAATTGCAACCCGCGGCGTCAGCAAGGAAGCGGGACATGCAAGCCACAGACAAGGCATGGGCTCACTCGGATACTTCCCACTGTCACTCCCCCCCCATCGTCAACCTTGCCTTGCTCACGCGGCGGGTTACGAGAGGGCACAGCTCCTGCTAGACAATTGCAACCCACGGCGTCAGCAAGGAAGCGGGACATGCAAGCCACAGACAAGGCATGAACTCACCAGGATACTTCCACTGTCACTCCCCTGCATCGTCAACCTCACCCTGCTCACGCGGCTACGAGGTAAACGAGGCCGCAGGCCATTTGGGAGAGGCACGAGTGCTATGACCGGCGGTCGCAGCACTCCGTCGCGTTATCATGAGGCCGACTGAGATTTGCTCACGGCCACCATGCGTCAATTTTGCTACGCAATTTCGCAACTAACTCAGGTTGCTGCTCTGCGAGATTCTTGGTCTCCCACGGATCGAGCACGACGTTATACAACTCCACTTCGGCATCCGGTACTCGAGCGTTCTCCGGGACAACTAGCTTCATGTCGCCTTCGATGCACCAACGATACATCAAGCTCGATTGGGGATCGTCCATGCTCTGAATATCATGCTCTAGGATCTCGCCGTAGAGTGTGTCGCGATTCTCCACTAGAGTTGAGTCAGCCAAGTTAATTCCTGGAAGCTCGGGATCGGCCGGCTGACCTAACAGGCCAAGTACCGTGGGGACCATATCTATACTGCTGGCCAAATGAGTCTCGTCGCGGCGCGGTTCGACGTGGCCAGGCCAGTGCACCATGATCGGAGTCCGAATTCCGCCATCGTAGTGACTCCGTTTACTTCGTGCAGCATAGGCACTCCTATCTGGAAGATTAATCCAGCCATTGTCACAAACATAGACAATGATTGTATTGTCAGGATTGCCATGCTCTTCGATTGCACTCCGCACTTGACCAATGCTCTGATCGAACCATTCGCACATGGCCCAGTACTTAGCAATGGATTCAGTGGGAGCAAGCTTTAGGTACTTGTCCAGTAAATCTTGTGGAGGAGTATGCGGAGTGTGGGGCAAAAATGGAGCGTACCACAGGAAGTAAGGTTTGCCTGCCGCCTTGCTCTCCTGGATGAAACTGGCAATGGGCTCAAAGGTCGTTCGCCCAACCGAGAGTCCTACATCACCATGGCGGCCCCCTCGGGTGTGATCCCCATGGGTCATCCCCGCATCAAAACCACCGCGGGCGTAATTGCCTTCCCACCACTTGCCGGTCTGCAAACTTCGATATCCCAGTGGCTTCAATCGATCAGGAAGGGTCTTCATGCGATCGATATGCAATTTCAAATATTGCTCGATGTCCTGCTGGTACGTGGGATCTCGATACAACCCTCCACGAGATCTCCCAGCGGATTTGGCCACTTTGGAACTGGGAGGGGGATCGTTGCCAACAATGCCGTGCTGGTGGGGATAGAGACCGCTAATCATGGTGGCCAGTGAGGGACGGCACAAACTGTCAGGCACGTAGCCCCGGGTGAACAGCAGACTTTCACGAGCCAGCCGATCAAGCTGGGGCGTTTGAATTTGCTCGTGCCCCATGAAGGAATAGTCACTCCAAGCTTGATCGTCGGAAATCAAGTAGACAATATCGGGAAGTGGCTTGGGCTGCTCAGCGGACAGATTGGGAGTCGCCCAAGACAGCGCCGCAACTGCACCCGCCACTCCAGCCATCAACAGCTTGCCGATCCCGGACACCATGCTGTACCATGTTGGCTCCGTACGAGTTGGCTCCGTCAAACCGCCAGTACACTCAGGTTCTGGCGACTCCTGCTCTAGCGTTGACCAAAATCGACTTGGTATCATTCGTCCATTTCCTTCGGTGGGATGTTAGTTCTAGGTGAGGTTGCTTCGAAGGGGACCTTACATAGCCACTTCATTCGAAGCTCATTAGGTACCGTAGCATGATCACAGTTAAAGTGAATGGTTCCACCGGGACCATTATCCTGGACCGAGCGAGCAGATGCAACGCGCTCACTCGCAAAATGATTGAGCAACTATCTCAGGCCTTGGACGATCTAAGACAGGAAAAGAAAGTGCGAGGAATTGTCCTCAGTGGTGCAGGCGTCCACTTTTGCACGGGACTCGACCTGCAAGAATTGCACGAAACGACCATGCAGCGCGATGCGTTAGCGACTTGGCATCAAGATGCAATCAGCTTGCAATCATTGCTGGAACAGATCCTCCAACTTCCGAAACCAGTGGTAGCAGCCGTCGATGGAGCGGCGCAGGCCAGTGGCCTCGCACTTGCGTTGGCATGCGACCTTGTGGTGGCAAGCCATCGAGCCACGTTTAGTGTCCCTGCTCCCCAACTCGGCCTGGTCGCTGGTCTGGTCATTCCGCTCTTGCAATTCCGATTGGGGGCTGCCACGACCAGCCGCTTAGCCCTGGGCGGGGACGAACTCTCCGCCGAGGAAGCCAAGAACCTTGGGCTGGTGCACCATGTCGTAGAATCCGACAAGATCTGGGTTCGTTCGAGTAACTGGATTGACTCGATCGCTGCGGGGGCTGCTGAATCCGTGCAACTTTCGAAGAGAGTCTTGAACGAGATGATTGGTGAACAGCTGTCAACGATGCTCACCAGCGGTGCTGCCGCTATGGCTACGGCACTTACGACCGAAGCAGCCACTGAGGGGTTGACCGCCTTTGCGGAGAAGCGTGCTCCCAAGTTTCCCTAGCAGAGACCGCGTGCCGTGACTCCAGACCTACTTTGACGCCAATTGATGCACACCATCGATCAATCTTTGCCGTCGAAAGGCCGGAGGACGCGTGCCGTCTGTCGGGAAATAGCGTTTCAGACTTAAGCAATGCCGCTCCAGAACGTTCCAACTCAGAAGCGCGGCACCGTAGGTCAAACCGAACATCAGTCCCATATAGACCAAGTTGGCGACTAGGCTATTCCCCACCCAACCAGTCAAAAGACTGACGGACAGCACGCCGGCAGTCAGCGGGATCAGCGGAGTTTGGAAGACGTACATGGCATAGCTATACCGGCCCAAGTTTTTGAGTCCAGCCGTGTTGAAAAAGCGGGCCAGCCAGTGCCTGGGTGTAGCATTGAGCAGGTACACGCAAACACAGGCCCAGGCGATGGGCCAAAGCGTATGTCCCACGGTACTCATGCGTTTGCCAAGCAGGTCGAGCCCCATCCCCGCCGCCAGGCACACGGCAAGTACAGGTAAGACCCAGAATTTGAGCGGCTCCAAGCCGCGCGTCGTTCGAATTTGCAGGGCCAGAGCCGCACCGATGAGCAGTGCGTCAAACCGAAAGATGCTGAGCACATCAGGTGCCACACCGTTGGAACTAAGTGTTGCAAAGGCAACGCGAGTCCCCGCGCTCATAACAGCCAAGCCAATAGCTAGCCGCAGCGCAACTCGGCTGGATACCATGAAGATAATAATGGGCCAAACAAAATAGAACTGCTCCTCAACCGCCAACGACCAGAATGGATCGAGTACACCGAAGCACCACGCACCTTCCATCCCCATCTTTACGTTCGCCATGTAGGTCCATAGATAGGCCTGATTTTGAATCGCTTGGTCGAATACCCCAGGGAAAAAACCACTCCGCGGAAGCACTACCAAAAACAGGAGCAGCGCCACAAAGTACAGTGGGAAAATCCGCAGACTCCGCCTCGAAAAGAAGTGCTGAAAATAGTTCGCTTGTCCCTTGGTGTCGACCAGGATGCCAGTGATCAGAAAGCCACTAAGCACAAAAAACAAATCGACTCCTCGGTTGCCTAACCCAAAACCGCTGTGCAATATTTGCCCCAGCCAAGTGTCGACGGGAATCTCTTTGGAAAACCGATATAGCGTTACCAACAGAATTGCTAAACCACGCACTCCATCGAGTTGTGGAATATGCATGCCAGCTTGCCACACGCGTTGCGGTATCGATACTGAAGCAGTGGAAGTCGGCATAGCGGTCGCATGCAGTTTTAGAATTTGTGTCAAGGAAACTGGGATACGCCCAACCAAAGACCGCGAAGCATGCCAGTTTGGGTCGCACAAACCAAACATGCTCCGCGTCTTGGGGAGTTTAGGTCGCGACTACAGAAGCGTTAAAAAAATGGCGCTGGGATCCTAAGCATGCCAGCACTGCAAGTAGGGCTGGTCGGATTGTAACGATCCTCTTGCGAGCTAGCCTGTGCTCAAGCCGGCCTGACTCAACTTCAAGCCGCTCGATAAACGACTGTGCGAGTGCGAGCAATCCGATCCAGGCCGAAGACTTCGCCGCCTGCAACCCTATTTTCGACTAGTGAACTAAACACGAAAAAACCGCCCAGATTGCTGGACGGTTTTGGGTAAATGTTTGATTGCTCGCGGTTGGACTCAAGCGATTGCAATGAGTCTTTAGCGCTGCACAGGTGCACCGAACTGAGGCATCGCTATTTGAGTTGGCGGTGTTTCAACGCTGCCTTGGCTTGGCTGACTGTTCGGGCTGGGGAAATCGGGGAACGAGTTCACCGTCGCGTTACCAGCTGGAGGCATGCTCTGCGAGGGCAGGCCAACAGACGACTCATTTGCGGTCTGGTTGGGGAGCTGCTCACCGGCGGCTCCGGCTGGCGGAGCGTCTCCCATTGCCGATGCTAGAGTCGATTCGAGAGAGGCTGTGTCTTCGAAGTCGATAAATACCGTTTGCTCGGTTTCAGGAATGGTGAAGGCAATACTGGAAATTCTCCAGCCTTCTACCGTTTTCCGGACTTCACATACGATATCCAATTTTTCCGCTGGCTGGTCGTCGACCGGTGGCTCCTGCCAAGTGCACTCAACTAGGGCGACTCCCTGGTCCTCGGCATAGGGGAAGCCGACGCGACCAATTTTGTACACACCTTCCGGAGTACCAAGAGGTTGAATTCCATACTGGGATGCTGCGAGCGCTTCGCGCGCCTTCTGAGTCAATACGCCATTGGCAGCTTGCTCATTTCCACGTCTTAGGGCATCGAGAAAGACAGCCACCGACTCGGATGCTTCCGTCTCAGCCCCGTCTGTAACGACGGTCGCCGTTGGAAATGCAGTGGCAAGTGCTGCAGCCGAATTTGCATTTTCATTCGCGGCTGTAGGGCCGGCCGCAGCTGAGGTGGCTACAGCGGGCGTCGAATCGGAGGCGGCCGTCGCCGGTCCCCCTGTGTTGGCCGAGTCGCCACCGCCACAACCGACGGCAAATGGGGTTACCAGAACGGCAAGCGATAATCCGCGTTGGAACGAACGAATTAGGGGCATTGTGCTACTTCCTGCAACTTATAGTGAAACCAAGCCGACTACGATTCCTGTGCGGCTACGTCGATACCTTGCAATTCAACCGGTCCCTCATGACGAGACTGGCTTGCCTCAAGATGTACCGGCTGGGACCAGCACACGTCAATGGCAACTCAGTCTGAATTGAAGACTTGGCTAGGCTTCCCTGCAGTCTGCCACTCTCGACTCAGCGACCGATATCTCAATACCCAGTTGCCCGTCGCGTTGCCCACAACACCGCCGGCCAGTGCCATCAACGGAGTCGTGTAGAATGGCTTCCCAGCCGCGTAGGGCACCACCGACATGGTCTCAGAGACCGCCGCGCGCCCCAATCGTCCGTAGGCGACAGGGTACAGCTGCCGCTCGAGCTCCCAGTCCCCATTGACCATTGCATAAGTCAACACGTCCGACGTGGCATGCGCGTGATGATAGAGCGGAGCGACTGGTGCCAACTGAAATACCGCGTATGTCCCCAGGAAGTAGTGCTGCCGAAACTGCTTGGCTTCCCCAGCTTCATAGAGGGCCTTGACTGGATCAATTGAATTCAGACTTAGCGTGTTCGTGTACGGATCGTAGTGGTCCGACCCTAACGCTCGACGCGGAATCAGAGCATATCCCAGGACGCTGAGGGTTCCTCCCGTTGCCTTCCAAAATGGAGAAATGCGATCATTGGCTAGCATCCTCTCCCATTGCTCCCTCGGCTCGTACCGGCGAAGATCGATATAGACGTCCGATAACCTGTTGTCGCCTAGATAAGCTTCCGCAGCCTCCAACGCTTCAAAGCGTTTTTCGATCAATTCGGCTTCGGTTACTCTAGGTTTTCCCAGGAAGGCAGCCACACTGCGTCTCGGAAATTGAACCCAGTGTTCAATGCGGTCAACGAAAGGGTGGTCTCCGCCGATCGCCAAAGCATTGCTAGCATCAACAGTTTGAGGCCGCTCAAACGACACTCCGTTGGGTTTGACTCCGTAGATGTAGTGATCTCGTGCACATCCCAAAGAAATGCACCATAGCGCAGCGGCCATCCACGAGATCGACCGAAAGCCGAAATGGCGTTTCCCTTGCGAGGCCTGCAATCGCAAACTCTGCAAACGTGACAGCGTACAACCAGCGGTAAACATGAGTGCCTTGCACAGGTGACATCAAAGCCCAATGGAAACGCGATAGCCTCCCGCTCTCTTCAGTCAACCAGCGTTGGTGAGCAGATCACGCGAATCGAGGGGGGAGGGGAGTTCGTGCAAGACTTCTTGCCCGCACCTTTGTACTATCTACTATCGTCAACTATGCAAACGTACAGTAACGTTTGATATGCCAGTCTCGTGAGTTTTGATGCTTGCTCAGCCTTTCCTGCTTAACAATATCGACAACCACGGTAGGAGCAAGGCAACCAAATGGTTGCTATGGCAGTGCAATTCCGGGAAGACTCCCCCTAGATGCTCGCAATCGTTTTGACACTGCTTTTTTGACACTGCTCGAGCGAGCTGCTGCGTCAGGCAGGTGGTGACACATCCAGTTAGAGCAGGATTTGAAGGTCAATTCCTCGTCCAGCCCCATAACGCCCTGCGGGTCTTCATTGATTTCTATTTTGCTAGCGGGCCTACAGCCGACGCGGCAATGCATCCCGCCGGCCGACCGTTTCCAGGAATTCGAAAACTTGCCTAGCCTGCCCATCTCAGCAGGCGTCCTAGCAGGGCACTGCAGGGACCAGGGCGCAATCGCGTGCAGAAAATCTCACGTCTATGCGGTCACGCTGCGCAAAGTTGTTTAAAATCGGCAAAAAAAAACGTCCGCAGGCGAAACCCACGAACGTTTTGTGAAACCAACAATTGGTTGCGATCGGACTTATTGAGGCAGTCCGCCGGGCTCTCCACCGGAAGCAGTTCCCAGAGCTCCCCAAACACCGTAAGGGCTTGGGCCACTCGTTGGAACTGGCAACGCAAGATTACCCGTATCGATACTTTGGCTGATGAACTGAACAGAGCCATCGGTCATGACCGCGTTCACACCACCGGTGTGATAGCTGTCAGCAGTGAAGATACCTTCTTGCCATTCGCCAGCTCCATTCGCACAGGAAGGATCGTTGGGTGGCAAAATGGTATTGAAACCACAGATCATTGGATAACCCGATGCCCAAGCATCACCGTCGCGGTGGTGCGAAGCTGGCAAATCGCCAACAATAGTGCCACTAGGACCCTTGGTTTGCTTGCAAGCCAAAGGGCTGGCTCGCATTTGGGCATTGGCCATTACGGTGTAGTGACCGTGAATCATGCCTTGTCCAAGATAGATGGTATTTTCGGCACACATGATCGTGTTACTCGTACCATCTGTGGCTGCACCAATTTTCTTGCCGGTTAGGTGACTAAATAATCCGCGATTGTTTCTCGAATTGACGATGTGTTGGCCATCGAGGCCCAACGTCGAATCACCTGTGCAGAGAGCATAGTTAATTGGCGCGTTGCTCGAGAGCCCCGTGCCGGTTGCACCTGGGTCGGAAGGACACAGGAAGGAAGAAATCTTTGCTAGGTACGGTGCGTAGGGGCGCAGCGAGTGTGGGCCTCCATTGGTCTGCACCGAAGAGCCTTGAGCAGGATCAGGAGCACCCGCTTGGATCTGATTGAATAGCGGGCCCTGCTCAATGTAAGGCAAGGAAGCAAGAAATGCGCTGTGACGATTCATCGCACTGTTCCAGCTCGTATCCCACGAAGCACCGGGGTGGGTAGCTCCATTGGACAAGCTCGGGAAAACGCGGTGCGAACTCTCGTAATTATGCATCGACAACCCAATTTGCTTCAGGTTATTCGAGCACTGCATCCGTCGAGCTGCTTCACGGGCAGCTTGCACGGCTGGCAGGAGCAAACCCACCAGAATTCCAATAATAGCGATGACAACTAGTAGCTCAACGAGCGTAAAACCCCGCGAGCGAACACTGCGTAAAGGACGCAACCTCAACATAAATAACTCCAGTATAACGAACAAACACTCTTAAAAGGCCGAATGCCTGCCGCATGTTAACACATCTTAAGCTTGGGAACCACTAATATTACCTATCATAATGAAGAAAAAGTGAGAAGATAATGGGGCGCTCCCCCCCAACAACCTAAGGTGTATGAGACGAACTCCAACACAAACCGCGCAAACCCCACATCCAAGACTACCCACACCACCTCGAGAGGCACGCCCAACCCATCATGGCTGAACGATGTGCTCAGGCGAAGGACCAATCGAATGGATTTTCCCTTCGGTTTCGCCAGGCCAAAAGACCTCCAACTGCTCTAAGGAGTGCCCGGGCGGCACTACCAGCACTAGGGGGGCACGCAGATCCGATTGGTAGCTTCGTCCAGACACGACAAACTGCGTTTGGCTCGATCCATCGGAAAATTTGGCCGTAACGCGACTCCCGATCGCATCTCGATTGCAGCGGGTTCCTATTAGGGTTACCGCGATGGCGCGATTGCCAGTGGGCGTGTCGTTTCTCAGTAGGGTGGGACGTCCCCGCGCATTGAGAACCACCACATCAGAGTCTCCATCGGAATCCAAGTCAGCCGCGATTAGCCCGCGCGTCACCCCTCGAACCTGCGTCCCACTCCCCCAGTTGCTCAGCGTCTCAAACCGACTACCGTCTTGATTTCGAAAGAGCAAATTGGGGGAATCAAACGCACTCTTGGTATTACTCCCTCCACGCAATTCGTGGTTATCGTCCAGGCCCCCGCAGCCCACAAATAGATCCAATTGACCATCCAAATCGAAATCGGCCACAGCCACCCCCCAGGTGACCTGAGGGCGTGTTTCCGGCCCCAGACCAGACTTGGGCGTACTGTCGATCCAGTAGCCATCGACACTGGAACTATAGAGCGTCAAGAACTCGTCAGCAAAGGAACTCATGACCACATCCACGAGCGCATCATGATTGAAGTCGGCTAATTCAATCCCCATAGAGCCCTGCACTCTCCCCTGAAAATCCAGCGCGAGACCCGCCAGTAGTCCCACTTCTTCGAACTGCCCTGCGGCGTCATTCTGAAAGTAAAAATTCTCCTGAGTATCGTTGGCAACCAAGATATCAATATCGCCATCGAGATCGAAATCACAGGAGGTGACCGCCATACTACGTCCGGCGACATTTGTGATCCCCGTAACTTGGGACACATCAGTCCAGTTGCCATCACCCGAATTGCGAAACAGCGTGTCGACCTGCGGGGTAAATTGCAATGGACTGGGATAGGCCGGCAACCCCTTATGGTGATGCACTCGATGCTGCGATTCCTCGAATTGCACATAGTTCCCAACATACAAATCGAGATTCCCGTCGCGGTCGTAATCAAGGAAGCTAACACCGCTTCCCACTAACTCCCCATTCGCACTCCCCGATGCTTGTGTACGATCGGAGAAGGTGCCGTCTCCGTTGTTCACGAAAAATCGGTTCGTACCGTAGTTGTTCACATACAGATCAACGTCCCCATCATTATCGTAATCAGCGGCAGCGACTCCCATCGCGTACCCGGTGTCCCCCACACCAGCCTGCGCAGTCACATCGGTGAACTGGAACTCTCCATCGTTGCGGTACAGCACGTTCGTCGCCCGGGCCACGACAGAGCCACCCAACGAGCAGCCATTGAGAAAATAGATATCCAAATCGCCATCGTTGTCAAAGTCGAATACAGCGAGGCCTGCACTAAAACTCTCGACGATAAAGTGCCGCCCATCACTGCCGTCGGTATGCACAAAGTCAATCCCGGTGGCATCTGTCACGTCCGTCAAGATGATGGCGGGCGCGGACGAGAGCGGCACAGTTGGAGATTGCGGCCAAGCAGCCTGAAGCCCAGTGCTCAAGCTCAAGATGAACACCGCCCAAGTGGCTCCCTCGCGCAACCCTAGTTGCCCGCTTCCCCAAACATCGGACCGGCAGCTTGTTCGCCCGTTTTTCAACCATTGCTGGGCCTGCCTAAACCAAGTTTGTCTTGTACCGCAAATTGCCATTCGACTTCAATTCTCAGTTTAAGGTTCACACGGACCGACAGGGTTGAACACTCTGTCGATTTAACGCTGTTAGAGCCCTTGCGGGACTATTTATCTGGCCAGCTGGCTACCTGGCACATTAGCGGACGCCCTCGGTCAGCGCTCGCCAGTCGGGGATTCGACGAGCTCCCTGTGCTCCTGCAAGCGCGCGATGCGCGCTGCGACAGCGGCATCGGACGGTACCATTTTCTGCGCGAGCGCAAGGGTTTCCAAAGCGTTGTCAAACTCGTTACGATCCTCGTAGATGGTCGCCAACAACATGTATCGAGAAAGAGTGGGAGCCAGCTCGACAGCTTGCCGCGCTAACTCGAGGGATCGATCTGAACCGGGGGCCACTTCTTGCTGGAACTTCGCCACCGCTTCTAAAGCTGCCGGGGCACGCGGATTGCGTTCCACGAACTCCTCCAACACCTCTTTGGCTTGATCCTGCATTCCAGCTGCAGCGTACAGCCTTGCTATTTCGAGGACATAAGAGAAGTCGTGAGGTGTCAGCTCCTTAATCTCTGACAACCAACGCACTGCCTCCAAGGGCTCCGAGCGTTGGGTGGCCAGCCATGCCAGTGCCTGCCGCGATTCGATATTCGTTTTCGCCATCTGACTCGCCCGACTCAGCAGCATTTCGCCCGTCTGGTTTTGCCCGAGTCCCACATAGACACGAGCCATATCGACAAACAATTTGGCGATGTCAATCGCCAGCGCTTCCACGTCATCGTAGGCTTCCGCCGTATCGCTGGACTGCGACTGCTTCTTGCGTAGCTCGGAATATACATTTTGATGCCTCTTTGCATCCTCCAAGCGTCCCTGCCGTCGGGCAACCGCAATCAAACCGAAGTGCGCCTTCATCGACTCAGCATCCAGCTCGATAGCCTTTCGGTAGGCGGCCTCAGCGGTCGGCAACTTCTCCAATAATAGCGCCACAGCCCCCAGTTGCACAAAGGCTTCGGTGAAATCAGGGAATTGCTGGGTCAATTTTTGGAGGGTGATCTCCGCGTCAGGCAAGCGATTGGCACTGACGAGCGCTTTGGCAAGCAGCAATTGTTGGTCCGCCGAGTTGGGGAGTATCTCCACAGCTCGCCGGTGATACTCGCAGGCCTGCTGAAACTCTCCTTCGTCCAAAGCGATATTCCCCAACCCGGTCAGCGCGAATGCGTAGTTGGGATTCATCTCCAACATGCGCGTCCACAACTGCTTGGCCTGCAGGACCTCGCCGAATTCGTACTCGGCGCGCGCCCGCATCTCAAGAGCGTCAATGGACTGCGGACCTGCGTTCGCAAGATGCTCGGCAACAGCTAGACATTCACGAATCAACTCGCTACCACTCTCCGGTATCGCAGCAGCCAGCGGTAGAGTTGCCGCGCGTAGAGCGGTTGAATTTCGAGGCAAAGTCTGGGCGTTGGGCGGCACCTTGGTTCGACCGTCAGCCCCTCCATCAACCGACGCCCCTGGGGAACTCTGCAGCGGACTTGGTGTCCGCTCAGGCTGCTCTGCATCAGGCTGTGTCGACTGGACCTGCGATTGTTGGGGCACCGGCAGGTCGGGGCTCACGGCTAGCTCGGAAACCTCTGCTTCAGGATGCCGAGAAGTACACCCCGACAAACAGTTGCAGGCCACCCCAGCTAGCAGACAGAGTTGCAAGAAATTGGGCACCAACGCGTGCTGCAGACGGTTCACTGGCATACAGGCTTACCCTTCTCATTTTGAAACTGCAGAACACTTTCGAAAATCTAGAACCAGTCGTAAGTGACGGTCCCACCCCATGCAAACACCCTACTGGGCGCCCCAACCACTCCGCCGCAGGCGGGCGGTTGATTGCCACGCGACATCGCATCCCCTACAAATTCGCCGTTCCGCATTGCATTTACCCTGTAGCGAATCCAGCTTGGCAAAGTGCTTCCAGGCAGACAGGGCAGGGCACTGCTCCCGGGCGGCTTGGTCACTCCCTTCGTGGTCAAACTGAAAACAGTGGTAATCAGCAAGGCCTCGAGCGGTGGATTCCCATGGCAACAGACCGGTTAGCAACAGACCGCAAGCGGTTGGAGCCTAGCGTGGCAGCAGTCACTTGCCCCCGAGTCTACCGCTGTTAGGGTGCGACCGCCGGTGGTGACGGTTGCCTTTCAATGCCAAGACCTTGCCGGATGGTGTACAAACCGTTGGCCTCCAAGTCGTGGAACACCTCCCGATCGCCACCGTACCATTGGATCTCTAGGCGTTCCAGCCGAGCGGAAGTTCCCAATCCAAAATGCAGACGGGTGCCGAAATGGCTCTGATAGCCACGCCCGCTCAGCAGCTCTCGAATTTGCTCCCGCCCTTCATGAACGGCCATGACCTTAGTCCCCACGGCACTTCGACTCGCCTGGATCCCGATCAGATCCAATTCAATCCAATTGTTCTCGGCAGAACTGTTTTTGAAGAGCGTCGGAACCGTTCGAATATTGAGGACCACCAAGTCTGGACGACCGTCTCGATCCAAGTCCTCCACGACCAAGCCTCGGCTACTTTCCTTGGCAACAGTCGCAATTCCGCAGTCCATCGAGCAATCGGTAAAACGCCCCGCTTCATTTTCAAAGACTTGGTTGTGAATGCGATAGCTGGTGGTGTCGTCAAATTCGTCGAGGTTGTCATGAATATGACCGTTGGCGAGCACGAGATCTTGGTCTTGATCGTTGTCTAGGTCGGCAAAGGCGGTGCCCCAGTTAACGCGGCGATCGGTGTTGGCGCCTGCTCCCACGGAGAGAGTGATGTCTTGGAAGATGGCGCTCCCAAGATTCTCATACAGCGTGGTGCTTTGATTTTCGTAAGAGGTCACAAATAGATCGAGCGTTCCGTCGCCGTTGTAGTCGGACACGTCGGCTCCCATGCTTCCCTGAGGCTCACCTTGATAGTCGTAGGCGACGCCTCCCAACAATGCGATTTCAGTAAAAATTCCGTGGCCATCATTCTCCCACAGAAAGTTGCGAGTGGAGTCGTTGGCTACAAAGATATCGGTATCTCCATCGGCATCGGCATCAAAGCAGACGGTGCCCATGCCCCATTCGGCATCCAGCCCAATTCCGGAAGACTGGCTGACATTCGTGAACGTTCCGTCCCCATTATTGCGAAGCAAATCATCGGGCTCAGCGGGATAAAGTACCGGCCCGCCGTAGACGACTTTCCCTTGAAATTTGGATGGCTCCCTGAGGTCGTAATCGAACACGATGTAGTTGGCGACATAGATATCTAAATCGCCATCTCCATCCATATCGAGCATCGACACGCCAGCGCCAACCTTACTTCCGCATTGCGTGACTTGCGATGCAGATTGTACAAACCTCCCGTCGCTGCAATTGAGGAACAATTCGTTACGTCCGTAATTATTCACATATACATCCGGGCATCCGTCTTCGTTCACGTCCCCTACCGAAACGCCTAAACTATGGGAGAGACTACCGAGCCCACTCTGCTCCGTAACATCAACAAAGGTCCAATCCCCTTGGTTGCGATAGAGTCGATTGGGCTGCACTCTACTCGGATCTGCACCTTTCAAGGCTCCGCCGCTGAGGAAATACAGGTCTAGATAGCCATCGCCATCGTAATCAAACGACGCCATTCCAGAGGCCACCGCCTCGACAAGGTAATGTTGTCCGCTACTACCATCGGAATGCAATCCAACGATCCCCGTCTGCTCTGCCAACAATGGCTGCAAGCGAATCGTCGTCGTCGGATTTTTGGCATCCAGGCTGCTGCCGGTAGTGAGGACCAGCCCGGTTAGTAGTAAACAACAAGTCAACCTGCAATTCATGGGGATTCGTATCTTTGAATAAAGCGATCAGCCCATTGGCTGCGGGAATCGTGGGGATCTAATTCAATAGCAGTCCGAAACGCCTCAATCGCCAAGTCGGCTTGCCCCAACTCGGTGTAGGCGTTGCCAAGTATAAACCAATGGTCAATGTTGGACGGTTCGAGTTCAATGAGCCGTTTGGTCGTGGCGGCGACATCGACAAATCGTCCTTGGCCCAGACATAGCGTGCGTATTTCGAGCAGATATTCAACGTTGGGTGGACTGAGTTGAATCGCATTCAGCATGTGGTCAATCGCTTGTGGAACCTGCTCCGGAGATTTACTGAGGACTCGGCCGGCGTCCATACAAATCTGCGCCAAGCCACTGATGGCAAATTCGCGATCTTGAAATCCCTCAGCGTCCTGTGCATTCTCTTCCCGATCCCGTTGTGCAAATTCGCGAAATCGCAAATTGAATTCTTTGGCCTTCTCGCGATCCCCCAGGGCCGCGTAGACGCGAGTTAGGCCATACATTGCATCTTTGGATTCTGCGTAATGCTCCAGTACGCGTTCGAAGCAGCTCCGGGCTTTCTCATATTCGCGTTTCTGAAGGTAGGCTTGGCCTAGCAACTCGAGGGCACCGACCGTCGCAAAGGGTGAATTGACAATTCGCTCGAGGTGTGCGATCCCCTCGTCAATTTTTCCATCGTGGACTAAGGCATCGGCGTGCATAATTCGAGCCTGCCGATCCTCCTGATCGAGGTTGCTGACCTGACCGAAAAGCACTGCGGCTTCCGTGAAGCGATCGGATTCGAAGGCCATCAAGCCGAGGCCGTAGAGGGCTTCTGCACAATGCTCATCCAAGCGAATCGCTTGCTCCCAATCCTGGCGGGCCTCTGTCGATTTACCGAGCAAGTAGGACAACCGCGCACGCGCGCTGTACGCAGTCGGCATTTCAGGATTCGCTTCGACCAACTCATCGGCCAGAGCGCGCGCCCGCGACAAGATGTCCTCCGCTGAACTATCTGCGATTTCCAAGCGGAGATTGCTCTCGGCTTCGAACATCGATGGAGGGAGGCTGGGAGGGTTCAACGACGCGCTTAGCCCTCCCCATTTCCAAGAGACGAAAATCGAGAATCCTGCGAGGAGGAGTGCAGAACCGACCAGTAGTCGAACACGGGCTGAAGGCACTTTGGAGCATCGCTACGAGAGAAGAGATTGGAACAATCGCTAGCGTGTCGAGGTGGCTTGAGCATGGCAAGAGCTTGCAGCTCGGAATTCCTCTGGCGCTCAGCGATAGTTTAAACCATGCACAAATGCGAAGTGCCCGAAACTCAGAACCCGGCACGCTGGCATTCGCAAAAAATGCCAGCGGTGTTGAGTTTTTCAAGCATCCAGTCGAGGACTATTTGGACGTGACTTCGAAGTTGAATTCGTTGGGGCCGCTATCGGTGACGGTCGCGGTCAGCCCGGAGCCGGCTTCATTGCTCCACTTTTTGGCGATCAAATTCTTTGCCACCGGGGCGTTGCGTCCCTTTTTATCCAAAGCGCTGTACATCGCGTCCATCGCCTCGTCCTCACTCATGCCAGTCGTGTCGGGCATGCCATCGTCGCCTCCTTCAAATTTGGAGACGGCAACTTTATAGCTGCCCGGCAGAGCTCCGTCGCCATTGAATTCGGTCGTGAGCACGTACGCGCCCGAAGCGTCAGTCATGCCCGAAGCAGAGCGACCGTCTGCTGAATCGGCATTGAACACAACCATTGCCCCCTCGACAGGCTCGCCGTCCAAAGTCACCTTCCCAGTCACAGGAACGGTTCCAAGTCCAGAGCCACATCCCGCTGCGAAAAGTAGAACACTAGCGAGGAAAAGATTTGCTGATCTCATCGAATGTTTGCTTTCTGAAATTTCGATAAATAAAAACGAAGGTAACCTACGAAACCTTGGGCTGAAGCAGCGTTAGTGGCTTCCAGCATAGCACCAAGGTAAGCATTTGGGAAAATTTAAGCTCCCTACGTAACAGTCTAACAAAACATTAAGGTAGATTATAGGCTCGGAGTGTAGATTGCTAAAACCGAACACACTTTCTTCTCGGCAAATCTGTCGGGTGGGGAAGATAGGGCGTTTATAGCTTCGCATTCCGAGCGCCACGTATCCTCAATTAATTATTTTAATGTTCAAAGGGTAATTGATGTCCGAAAACGAAGCTTCCGTTGACGCTCCCCAAAGTCCTCCAGCCCCGTCCCCCGCTTGGTTGCCCCCGGTGGCCATCCTGGCAGGAATCCTGGCCGGTGCGATTGGAGGCTACACAATCTTTACCTTGCGGGAATTCTACCTGACCATTCCGGACGGCCTGCCTCCCTATTCCGCCGAATGGGAAGCGCAAAACCAATGGGACAAAATGCGCAACTTGGGCATGGGGGTTGGAACCTTAGGGGCGCTATTGCTGGGATGCATTGGCTTGGCCGTCGGTGCTACCGTTTCCGCAAGTCGTGCAATCACGGGCTTGGTCGCAGGTTTGATCAGTGGTTTGGTAGTTGGGATCATCGTAGGCCCCATCGGCTATTTAACCTCCGCTGCGCTCATCCCGGTCATGATCGAAGGCATTGTCAAGACGATTGCCATTTACGCGCCCATTTGGATTGCATTCTGCCTTGCTTCAGCCTTCTTGAGCTTGACCTTGCGAGGAGCGCAGCGCGATTGGGGCGCGGCCATCACCAACGGCATCGGACTGGGAATCTTAGGAGTCATCATCTTCCCCTTGCTGTGCACGGTCGTATTTCCAGTGGGAAGGCCTGAATTGATTATCCCAGAGCATTCCGGCATTCTCTACACAGGCTATATTTTGGTTGGACTGACCGCTGCCATTACGGCGTTGAGCGTCTTGAAACCCAAGAAGTCCAAGTCGAAAACCACGTCGGAAGCAGCCTCCTAATCTGCGCGACAGCCGAACCGATACGGTGCTCCCAGCCCGCGTGGAACCTCGGCAACCTGCCCCGGTTCACGCGGCGGTGCGAGTCAACCGTTTTAAGCGTCGTTTAGCGAGGCTTTGCCTAGCGGCCGGTCGGACGCACCAACGCGACCTACGCAAACCTAGTTCAGGCGCCCCTCTGGCGGATTCGGCCTGCACTAGGCATGACCAACGCGCAATTGCATAATAGGTTTCCGTACTTGCGGAAGCCTGACGATGTCTAGCTCATTGCCCATTCGACAGAGCAGTTACTCCTGCTTGTCTTCCTCTAGAATGGCAGCTCTTGGAATCCCGTAGCGATTCGCGTTCGCGCGCAGGTGTAGCCCCGCTCGGGCAGCAGCAGGTTCGGAAACTGCAATGACTTCGACTCACTTACTCTCCCATCTAATATTTCAGGCTCAAGTATGAACCCTGCTCTAACATCCAGTCCGCAGTGGCACGCTCTGGAAGCTCATTACAATGACATTAGAGGCATTCACCTAAGAGAGATGTTCGCAAAGAATCCTCGACGCGGCCAAGAACTGGCCGTCGAGGGCGTGGGGCTGTACCTCGATTACTCCAAGAACCGCATCGACGGCGACACGCTTGGGCTACTCTTGAACCTCGCTAAGTCGGTCGACTTGCCGGCGCGAGTTGAAGCCATGTTTAATGGGGAAAAGATCAATTTGACCGAGGGCCGTGCAGTTCTGCACACCGCCCTGCGTGCCCCCCGCGATGCTTCGGTTTTAGTAGACGGCCAGAACGTAATCCCCGATGTCCACGCCGTGCTCGACAAGATGGCGGCGTTTTGCGAGCGAGTTCGCAGCGGAACTTGGTTAGGGCATACCGGCAAGCCAATCCGCAACGTCGTCAACATTGGGATTGGAGGATCCGATCTCGGGCCTGTGATGGCCTACGAAGCTCTGCGGCACTTCAGTCAACGCGATCTTACGATGCGGTTTGTCAGCAATGTGGACGCTACCGACTTCGTGGAAGCAACCGTTGATTTGGATCCCACGGAAACCCTGTTCATCATTGCTTCAAAAACGTTCACCACCATTGAAACAATGACCAACGCGCAGACCGCTCGCGATTGGTTCTTGGCGCGTGTCGACGGAGAGGAATCGGCTATCGCCAAGCACTTTGTGGCGTTATCCACCAATGCTGAAAAAGTTGCTGCGTTCGGCATTGATACGCAAAACATGTTCGAATTTTGGGACTGGGTTGGCGGGCGTTACTCGATGGAATCGGCTATTGGGCTGTCCACCATGCTCGCGGTGGGGCCAGACGTGTTTCGGCGGATGTTGGCCGGATTTCACGAAATGGATCAGCATTTCCGGACAACCCCTTTGGAGAAAAACCTGCCTGTCATCATGGGGCTCCTAGCCGTCTGGTACTCCAACTTCTTCCGCGCTGAGACAACTGCCGTCCTGCCCTACGATCAGTACCTCAAACGGTTTCCTGCCTACCTGCAACAACTGACCATGGAAAGCAACGGAAAGTACATCACGACGGCCGGAACCGAAGTGGATTACGATACCGGCATGATCTATTGGGGTGAGCCCGGTACTAATGGGCAACACTCGTTCTACCAACTCATCCACCAAGGCACCCGCTTAATCCCTTGCGATTTCATTGCCTTCGGTAAATCGCTCAACCCAATCGGAGCCCATCAAGACATCCTAGTTGCCAATGTCCTGGCTCAAAGCGAAGCGTTGGCGTTTGGGAAAACGGCGGAAGAGGTCAAAAGCGAGGGAACCGCAAAGTGGCTAGTGCCGCATCGCGAATTCCAGGGCAATCGTCCCTCCAACACGCTGTTTGCTGAGCAGATGTCCCCCGAAGTACTCGGAAAGCTGGTGGCACTCTACGAGCACAGCGTTTACGTTCAAAGCGTGATCTGGAATATTGACGCCTTTGATCAGTGGGGCGTTGAACTTGGCAAAGTGCTTGCCAAAAAAATCATCCCCGAGCTTGATGCCAGCCATTCTTCGGATCTGAACCACGATAGCTCTACGAATGAATTGATTCGCCGCTACCGAGCCATGCAATAGAATGCAGTGCGATAGAATATCAATTAGGCTACTGACAGACCTCTCCTAAATTTGTTGGCGAACGACGGTATCCAATGCTCCTATTCAATTCGAGAAGATGCATGAAGTTGCTGGTTGTGACCTTGTTGTTGTCCTGGCAGATCGGCCTCGTCGGCGCTGCGGAACAAGTTAGCTTCTCCAAACAGGTACTACCGATTCTGTCGGACAAGTGTTTCATTTGCCATGGCCCCGACGCCCGCGAGGCCAACGCCTTGCGACTCGATTCTTGGGAGGGAGCAACGGTTGATCTAGGTGGCTATCGCGCAATCGATGCCGCCGCTCCCGAGTCCAGTGAGCTGCTGCATCGCATTCGTTCGCAGGATGACCCGATGCCGCCTCAAGACGCCGAGAAACAGCTCACCGATGTCGAGCGAGAGACCCTGGCAGCATGGATCGAACAGGGCGGCAAGTACACCAAGCACTGGGCTTACGTCCGGCCAGAAAACTCGCTGCCTCTCTCGGCGCCTGACGCCACCGGTTCCGCAATCATTGACGGCTTTATTCGCGACCAACTGCCGGCAGCGAATGCTTCGCCCCCCGGCGAATCCGCCACCGGTCACATTGACTTAGCTCCCGCCGCTGATCGCGCGACGCTGGCTCGCCGCGTCGCACTCGTTCTCACGGGCCTACCTCCCACGCCACAGCAGCTGAGCAAATATCTATCGACAGCCGATCCAGAGGCCTATGAAACGCTGGTCGAAGACCTGCTACAGGATCCCAAATTTGGAGAACACCAAGCTCGCTACTGGTTAGATGCCGTCCGCTACGGCGATACGCACGGCTTGCACCTGGATAATCGTCGAGCGATTTATCCCTACCGGGATTGGGTCGTCAAGGCCTTGAATGACAATCTTCCCTTCGACCAATTCATCACCTGGCAGCTGGCAGGCGATCTGCTCCCCAACCCAACTCTCGAACAACTAGTTGCGACGGGCTACGTACGCCTCAACCCGTCCACTTCCGAGGGTGGCGCCATTACCGAAGAGTTCCAAGCCAAAAACAGCTTTGACCGTGCAGAGAATTTCGGTACCGTTTTTCTGGGAATGTCGCTGACATGCGCTCGTTGTCATACCCATAAATACGATCCCATACTCCACACGGAATACTATCAAATACTAGCCTTTTTCAACAACACCTCCGAGCGTGCGTTGGATGGCAACAAATACGACTATGCTCCGATTCTGCAAGCCCCCAACAATCAAACGCAATGGCAGCTGTGGAGCGAACTGACCGAACGAGAAAGCTTCTTACTCGAACGCGCCGCCGAGTTGATTGAACAAAAGAGGATTTTCAATGCAGAACAGGGGCGCGCATGGGAAATGGCCAGCCCTCGCGAAAAGCTACAGCTGCTGGCGGTACCCAATAGTCTCTTCGGGGACTCGACGATCGCGGAAAGAGCCCAGGACCTGCTGGCCGAATGGTCGAGTGCGGAGTCCAATTGGGTACCAACCCTGGTTGCTCAAGAGCTCGAGCAACGTCGACCTACCTACCTACTCAGCCGTGGCGAGTACGACTTACCAACCGGGGAGCCGCTTATCCCAGACACCCAAGCAGTGCTCAGCCCCTTTCCGAGCGACGCCCCTAGAAATCGATTGGGACTGGCGCAGTGGATGGTCCATTCTGACAATCCCTTAGTGTCACGCGTTTTGATCAACCGCGTATGGCAACGAGTCTTTGGGATTGGCCTAGTTCGCACACCCGAGGAATTCGGCTTGCAAGGCCAGCAACCCACCCACCCCGAACTGCTCGATTGGCTCGCCGTTGAATTTCAGGAGAGCGGTTGGGATTTGAAGCACATGCTGCGTTTGATGGTCCACAGCAAGACATTCCAACAATCCTCCTCGCGACGTTCTGACATTTCCGATCCGGAAAACCGCCTTTTTGCTCGCGGCCCCAGTTTTCGACTCGATGCCGAAGTCCTGCGCGATCTAGCCTTGTGGGGGAGCGGCCTGATGCTCGAGGAGTTGGGAGGCGAGGGCATTAAGCCGTTCCAACCGGATGGACTGTGGGAGGCTTTATCCCATCCAGCCAGCAATACCAAGAATTACGTGCCGGACACGGGCGATAAACTCTATCGACGCAGCCTGTACGTGTATTGGAAGCGAACCAGCCCGCACCCCATGATGACACTCTTTGACGCCCCTAGCCGTGAATCGAGCTGTGTGGCACGCTCTCGCACCAGCACCTCATTGCAATCACTAGCACTGTTCAATGAGACCCAACGCATCGAGTTTGCACGCAAGTTTGCCGAGCGTTTGATGATCGAAAGTCCGCCAGCGGCAGGTGCGACGGCCGACGGAAAAGCAATCGAGCAGCAGCGGCTTGACGCGTTGTTCGTAAAACTGGTGTGTCGACCGGCCACGGCTGCAGAAGCTGCCGCCTGCCTAAACCTTCTGCAACAAATGAACAAACGCTACGCCACCTCCGACGCCGACTGTCAAGCCTTGTTGGCCATCGGCGAATCGCCCGTCGAACAACAGCTCGACGCGGTGGAATTAGCCGCCTGGACCCAAGTGGTCGTTACCGTGCTAGCCAGTGACCCTGTGATTTTGCTCTACTAGATGAATCGGTGATAAGATGCAGTCCAACGACCTCCTTCGAGAGCACCAACTCAACCTAACGCGCCGACAACTATTAGGCCGCAGCGCACTGGGACTCGGTACAGCCGCCATGGCCGACTTACTAGCTCCCGATCTAGCAGTGGGTGCCGAGCCAAATCGCTTCCCCGAGGGAGGCATGCACCACCCTGCTAAAGCCAAACGCGTCATCTATTTGTTCATGAGTGGCGGACCGAGCCATTTGGACATGTGGGACTACAAGCCGAAGTTGAAGTCCCTGTTCAACGAGCAGTTGCCTAGCCATGTTCGAGACGGACAGCGGATCACAGGCATGTCGTCGAATCAGTCCAATGGTCTCCCGATTTGCCCTTCCAAATACAAATTCACCAAGGTGGACAACAATGATTCAGGGGTATGGGTTAGCGAGCTGCTGCCGCACACGGCGCGCGTCACCAAAGAGCTCTGCGTGATTCGCAGCGTGTTCACTGAAGCCATCAACCACGACCCCGCTATCACCTTCATTCAAACGGGCAGCCAGATTCCTGGCCGTCCTAGCCTGGGAGCCTGGCTCAGCTACGGTTTGGGGAGCATGAATGAAAATCTGCCTAGTTACGTGGTGATGCACGCGCGAACGAACTTTGCCGAGCAGAGCCTGTTCAATCGCCTGTGGGGCACCGGTTTTATGCCCTCAGACTACCAAGGCATTCTACTGCGGAGCCAAGGGGATCCCGTACTCTACTTGAGCAACCCACAAGGAGTGAGCCGCGCAGATCGCAGACAACAGTTAGATGCCCTCGCGGCTCTCAACCAAGCTCAATTTGATCACTATGGCGATCCTGAAGTGCTCGCGCGCATCAAGCAACACGAGATGGCCTACCGCATGCAGAGCTCGGTTCCCGAGTTGATGGATTTGTCGCAAGAGCCCGAGGAGACCTTTGGACTCTACGGAGAAGACGCTCGTACCCCAGGTACGTTTGCAGCCTGCTGCTTGAATGCACGCCGACTGGCCGAACGGGGAGTGCGAAATATTCAAATCTTCCATCGCGGCTGGGATGCCCACAATCGCTTACCCACGGAACACGAATCGCAATGCAAGGATATCGATCAAGCCTGTGCGGCACTCATCGAAGATCTGAAACGAAAAGGGATGCTTGACGATACGCTGGTCGTGTGGGGAGGCGAGTTCGGTCGCACCGTCTACTGCCAGGGCGCATTGACCGACAAAACCTATGGACGCGATCACCATCCACGTTGCTTCACGGTCTGGATGGCCGGTGGCGGTACGCGTCGCGGCGTTACCTACGGACATACCGACGACTACGGATACAACATTGCTGACGCTCAAGGGGTTCCCCTCACGCCCCAGCCCACTCCCGACAAATTGACGCCTGGTGCGGTGCACATCCACGATTTGAACGCAACCATCCTCCATCTGCTTGGAATTGATCACAAGCGATTGACCTACCGCTATCAGGGACGCGATTTCCGACTAACCGATGTCCATGGACATGTCGTCCATGATCTAATCGCCTAGCATCAGTGGGCCGGGATATGCATTGACTGAATTGGTAGAAGCGGAAGTGGCACCACAGCCTTGCAAAGTCCGTCGCTCTCCGGGCTGTCGAAATAGTAACCCGCTGCGTGACGGGCTGTTGAAGTAGTAACCCGCCGCGTGAGCAAGGAAAGATAACCTCCGCTACAAGGCAGTTTGGGACGCAACCTCCGCGTTAAAATTCAAATTGCTATTAAATCAACAGCCCGTCTCGCTTCTCATTGGATAATTGGGTGTTCCCTGTTCTGTCTCTACCTGCAATTCAAAAGCGGACTGTTACGCCGCCGCGTTGGTTCAATGTCCCCAAAATGAAACTCACCACTCAAATATCGGCAAGCCCCCCCGGCCCAAGACTGGGTCGGCCGCTCATTGAGAGGGAGCGAAACGACGGAATCGGACTTGGCAGAGGAAGGGTTTAGAGCCAAGTAGTTGTAGTTGTTCGGCGTGGGCGTCTGTCACTGAATCCATCGAGTTGGAAATCTCGGGTCATGCGTCGGCCCAGCTGGCGAATTGCTGGCTACTCGCTCTACTTGCGCACCAGGGGCAATATTGGATCAAATCATACAGCATGACAGCTGAATCCATCACACTCTCTGTTCGGGTCTAGCCCCTCACATGCAATTTCACACTTCGCCGAGCCATCTCGACATTCCCAAGGCTTAGCCACTCGCGTCTTAACCACTCAGGTCTTAGCCAGATCGACAGGTACCGATTGCTCGCCGCCCAACAATCACGGCGATGGTCCACAAAGGCATCACTTCAGTGCCCAAGTTCCGGGAGGCAATCGAATCCTACGGCCAATTCCTGCCGTGTAGCATTCTCAGTAGCAACGACTGGATCCGCTGCTTGCATACGGTCAATGGAGTTGGCTAGCGACAACAGGGACTTCTACCACAAGCTCTACCGCTGCCACGATTCAATAAGGAGATGTCAAGCAGCAAGCACAGCGTAGCCACTCAAACTTTGCGAAAGGAAGATCCAAAGCCGCCAAACGCAGCAAAGCCGTGTTCCGAAAATTGGGCAAGCTATCTAAACTAGGAATGCTTGAGTTTCTTGCTGGGGTCTATACTAGGCAACACTTGAATGACTTCGACAATCCAATGCTTCAAGGATGAATTCTACATGCCATCACCACTCCGAATGCTAGCACTCACCGCTTTGCTAGTCCTCTCAACCCGACAGCTCAGCGCTCAGTACCAACAGGAAGAAACAGTGCGTGCAGCTGCCAGCGTATTGACGGAAACCATGGCGACGCCGCTCAATCGGATCCCTCAGGCGATGCTTGCGAATGCCCATGGCGTCGCGATCATTCCGAACGTCATCAAGGGCAGCTTCATCGTCGGCGCGCGGCATGGACGCGGCCTGTTGTTTGTGCGCGAACCCAACGGTGTGTGGCATGCACCTGTCTTCATCTCACTGACGGGCGGAAATATTGGCTGGCAGATCGGCGTGCAGTCCTCAGACATCGTGCTGGTCTTCAAGACGCCCAGAAGTATTCAGGGCATCCTCTCGGGAAAGCTCACCCTAGGCGCAGATGCCGCTGCTGCAGCCGGACCGGTTGGCCGTGAAAGTGCCGTCGCTACCGACGCGCAACTAAAAGCAGAAATCTATAGCTACTCACGTAGTCGAGGACTGTTTGCAGGTGTCTCCATCGATGGCTCTGTGGTGCAGGTCGACCAAGTGGCAACCGGCACCTATTACCGCAGTCCTGGCCCTGGTCTGCCTGTACAAGTCCCAGCTTCAGCCCAGCAGCTCACCGAAGCGATCGTATCGTATACGGGCCAGGGCGCAGCAGCGGTGCCCACTCCCAACGAACCCTCCACCGGACTGGCGGCTCAGTATGGACAGACGGAATCCGAAGTGCTCCGCCTGCAACTGCTCCAGCTTACACCGGAATTGTTCGATCTGCTCGATCCACAGTGGCGGGCCCACCTCGCCCTGCCACAGTCGTTTCAACAGCCGAATGCAAATCCGCAGCCTGCAGAAATACAAGCGATCGTAGACCGATATGCTCAAGTCGCCACGGACCCGCAATTCCAGCAATTGGCGGTACGTCCAGAGTTCCAATCCGTCTACTCCCTGCTACGACACTACCAGCAGTCCTTTACCGAGAATCTACCTGCGATTCAATTGCCACCACCTCCCAATGTTCCGCAAGTCTTGCCACAGTAGCTGCGGCGAAGACCGCCGATGGGTCGGGCCAGTGGAGCTAGCACGAGCATAGCCGTTAAATGGTGGCAGCAAATGGTGTCAGCGTTCCAACGGTTGCCGGGCTCTCTGAGGTGAGTGTGGACGTCCATAGCGCGATGTTCTAAAGCGTCGATGAATTCCGCTGCTCCGTTGCATCTTACATGATATAACGCAACCAGCTTTGCGCTCGCATCAAAAACATTACGGGGATTCCTGCGATTTGCACCTCTTCGGTGTACACAGCCACTTGCGCCTGAGAGCCACCCGGGAGTCGCAGATTATTTCCCTCATCCAGCTTAACTCGGACAGCGAACCCTGTTGCAGCGTTCCCACCCAAATCGGAAGGAAGTATCCCGGAGACTGGCAACTGCCCATCACCGGAGATATCGATCACATTTTCCACTCTTCCCGTGAAGATCTGCCCCGGATATCCGTAGAGAGCCACTTCGGCATACTGCCCCGGCTGGATCCTCAGGTAGTTTTTCTGGCTGAACAAGCCAACCACCGTTCCCTGACTATATTCGCCCCGGTCCTGTACGAAACTCATCACAGAACTCCCCCCGGCACCTCCCACCAACACTCCCTCGCGCAGATTGAGATTGGTTACAAATCCATCGCTGGGTGCGTACACCACGGTCTGCGCAAGATCGTATTCAGCTCCCGCCAGTTGGGCGGCCGTTTGCTCAACTCTGGCCATAGCGAGTGCCACCGAGCTTTGCGCCTGAATGAGTGTCGCCTGGGATTGCACCGCCGACGATTCAGCTGAATTGAGAGTATTGGTAATGGCATCAAACTCTTCCTGACTGATCGCTTGGGTCTTCACCAATTCGGCTTTGCGCTCGTGCTCCACCCTAGCGAACTTCAAATCAGAATCGGTTCTGGCAATGGTTGCTTGTGCCAAATCGATTGCCGCCTCGGCAACAGCTTGGCTCTGCTTCGCCTCTTCGAGAGCAGCCTTAAGCTGCGTGATCGAATTTTCGTAGGGAATTGCGTCCACCTGAAACAGCACTTCCCCCTTTTTGACCGGCACATTAGGCCGTACGACAACCCGAGTGACACGTCCGGCTTGACGTAACTGAGGCGTGATCTGAATGACTTGCTGGTAGACTCGGCCAACGGCAGTGTACGGGTGGTAATACTGAGCACAAAACAGCAGCACCAAGATCAACCCCGGACCAATTGAAGCCGCTAACAAGGCAATCGGCAGCGTCAAGCGTATCAATTTGAGCTTTGCGAATACCAACCAGAGTATCCCACAGTAGATTCCACCAAGTAGCCAGGACATTTAGCGTTGGCCTTTCTGCTGCGATGCGGTGAGTTTTTCCAATCTCCCTTGGAGTGTAGAGATCCGTTCACCTAAAGAAGTGGGCGTGCAACTGGCCTCAGTCCGTCCGGGTTTGAGGTTACCAGCAGCCGGCTGCTTCAGTGACTGATAGAGGTAAATGACATACACGCAACTTAAGATTGCTGGGATCATCGCCGTCCTCCTGCTAGAGCTTGTTCCAGCTTCGCAACGGTCGCTTCCAATCCTGCAACTTGATCACTGAGACTTCTCCAATTAGCGTCATTGGCCAAATCAACATTGTCGGCGGCCGAGTCTGAAGTTTTTACAAAAGCCCACACCAGAGCCGCGGCCCACAAGATACCCGTCGGTAAGCCCACCCATCCACAAATGGCGATAGCTTCGGCCTGGGGATGCTGTCGGCCCTTGGCAATACGTCCCGGCAACATTGCAATTGCAACGATCACTCCGCAGAGAAGGAGGGCAAAGCCCAGCATAAACAACAGCACCACAATCCGCAGTGCGGGCCCAAGCGAGGCAAACTGATATTCGATAAGTTGATTCAAATCGGCATCTCCTGCGTTGTTGATCCGAGCCCAATTCCTGCTGGTTTCATCCTAGCAGTTCCTGCCCGCCATGATAACGTATGGAAAACAGTGCAGGGCGGTCCGGGACATTCTTTCCTCAGTTACATTGCAGCCCCATCCGATCGGCATATTCCGTCCCATGCAACACACTTCGCCAACGTCTTCAGATCAAGCCGTGCGGATTGCCACCACTTCGCCGCAAGTTCAAAAATTGCCATCGGGCGGACAACGCTTGGACAACGACCGCTCACCTCTCGCCCCACAGAAGTGAGCTTGTTCCGAATGGCGTTCTACATCCCGAATGCCAGTTGGTGCGTGCGTTCCACCTGCTATCATGGCCTGCATCGCCTATGACGCTAGCAGGCTCCCCATTCCATGCGAAGAAGCAGGCGTCTCGCTTGAATTCCTCTGGTCCTTTGGATTTCTTGTAGTCCCAATCCTAGAGTTGCACTGCACTTCGTGGTGCGTGATATTCGCAAGCTCCAGATCACTCTCCGCACAGCCATTATCCTAATCAGCAGTACCAATTGAGCGTCTATGTTTTTCCAAATTGTTCGATCCGTAAAGCTCAACCTAGTCAAGCTGTTTTTCTGCGACTTGTTGTTCAAGGTAATCGCATTCATTCTCTTAACTCCCTTCATTGGCTTCACCTTCCACCTGTTCTTGGCCGCAAGCGGTCGCTCAGTGCTAGCTGATGCAGATATCGCAAAATTCTTCCTCCATCCGATCGGCTGGCTCGCTTTCATGCTGGTAGGAGGTGCCAGCGTTTGCGTGTTTGCGATTGAACAAGCGATCATGCTGGTAGTGCTGTTGACCGCTCGGAACGGCCACGCGTTGCGTCCCAGCCGCACCGTGCTCTTCGTCCTCCAACACATGAGCCAACTACTCCGTTTAACCTGTCGTATGGTGGCGTGGTTGGGATGCCTTGCATTTCCTTTCCTGGCAGTCGGCGGAACCATCTTCTGGCTGCTGCTTACCGACCACGATATCAATTTCTACTTGACGGCCAAACCTCCCAAGTTCTGGCTCGCCGTTGGATTGATTGCCGCCGTTCTCCTGGGCCTGGCTATCACTTGGGTCCGACGCATTGCTTCTTGGTCTTTGGCCCTGCCAATCCTGCTGTTTGAGGATCGAAATCCGCGGGAGAGCCTGCTGGAAAGCTGCCATCGCACGCGTGGGAAACTGAAACCCATTGCATTTGCATTTGTGTGTTGGGGAGTGGGCAGTGGCCTAATGGGAATGGCTCTGTCTGCGATCGCCCTGGGGATAGGGCAGTCGATTGTTCCCCATTTCACCGGTTCCCTATGGATGCTAGTCCTGGCGGTAGGTTCGGTCGCCATGCTGGTCACGCTTGCCAATTGGACTGCTAATTTTATGAGCAACGCCACGTGCGCCGCGCTTGTGACAGAACTCTACTTCCAATTCGCAGCCCCAGAACAATTCAATTTCGACCGCTTCCCTGATCCGGAACAAAAGATCTGGCAAATCAACATGTCGAGCCGGGCTCTCGTACTGACTTTGGGATTGCTAGGACTCGCTGCGGCCTTAGTCGGTAGCTCCGTATTTCGCGGGATTCAACTGGAGGATCGCGTCGAGATCACCGCTCATCGCGGAGGTGCTGGCAATGGCCCGGAGAACACACTCGCCGCGATCCGTCAAAGTATTGAACAAGGGACGGACTGGATTGAGATTGACGTGCAAGAATCGCGGGACGGTGTTGTCATGGTAGCCCATGATAGCGACCTGAAGAAAGTCGCTGGCAATCCCGTAAAAATCTGGGAGGCATCCGCTGCCGAACTACGGGCCATCGACATCGGAAGCTACTTCTCCACGGAATTCAGCGACCAACGTATGCCCACACTGGAAGAAGTGTTGGTCGCTTGCAAGGGACGCGCCAAAGTCAATATTGAACTGAAGTACTACGGACATACCCAATCCTTGGAGCAGCGCGTCGTCGAGCTTGTCGAGAAACATCAGATGCAGTCCGAGATCGTTATCATGTCACTCGACTCCCAGGGGCTCCGCCGGATGAAACAGCTCCGTCCCGATTGGACCGCCGGATTGCTGACCGCGGTCGCGGTTGGCGACCTGACTCGAGCATCCGCTGATTTTCTCGCCGTGAATAGCAAATTGGCCACACGAAAGTTCATTGCCAATAGCCACAACCGCTCCAAGCCCGTATACGTTTGGACCATCAACGATGGCTACGCCATGTCCGCCATGATGAGTCGCGGTGCCAACAATATCATTACCGACTTCCCCCTCCGCGCGCGACGTGTGCTGGACCAGCGAGCAGGTCTCAGCACTCCTGAACGTCTGATGGTGGAACTGGCTTTCTACCTCGGACTCAAAATTCCCGTGGGGGGAGAACCCTAAGCCCGGACGTGAATAGCGATACTCCCGCACTACCCAGGCCCATTCTTCTTTCTTTTCTCCCCGCTCTCTGCGTCTCCGCACTCTGCGAGTGGTGTAATTAGCTGGCCAGCGAGCCAGGTTGGTTGACGGTTGACGGTTGACGGTTGACGGTTGACGGTTGACGGTTGACGGTTGACAGGGGACAGGGGACAGGGGACAGGGGACAGGGGACAGGGGACAGGGAACAGGGAACAGGGAACAGGGAACAGGGAATGGAAAACGCGCCCCTCGCGTTAAGACGGCAAACGTGCTATATCCCGCAAACAACCGCCCCCCTCCAACAGGCGGAATGCACCTTCCGGTAGTCGCCGAATCTAACGGAGTGTCGCCCCCTACGGCTCTGCAGAGGGGTTCCATACTTCTAGCTCTACTCAGATCTAGTTTAAACCCCAAAAGGATGCATTCTCCGTGCGCAAAGCTTGCCTAAACTTCCTATTCGATTAACTTTGAAGGATGCACCGTGCAATTACACCTATTTGCCTAGTCGTAATACTTGAGCCCGCCATGAGAAGATTCCTCCCACCAACCCTCGCAGCCTTAGCGGTTCTGACCACAGTAGCCCTTACCCCTTCCTTGGCAAACGCCGGGATCATCGCGAAGGGGGACATCGTTAAGTTTGCGAAAGGACTGGGTGGCGCAGATGGCGGAGGCGAGTTCTTGCTGCTCAAGAAAAACCTCGCTGGTGACTGGTCCCAAGTAGGCGACCCTACATTTTGTCTCGAAGTAGACGAATTTATTGACTTCAACAGCCAATTTGTAGTGGGTGGAATTAGCAAGCAAGCTGTCCAAGGTGGTGTAAACACCAGCTCAGGAGATCCGCTGGAAGGTAAGACGGAGTTCCTCTTCGAATCCTACACGAACGGAACTTTGAGCGGATTCAACGGCGCTTCTGATAATCAGCTTGCCAATGCCGTGCAGTCAGCGATTTGGTCACTGGAGGGAGAACGTGGTGCATCAGGTTTAGCCCTGGATCTTATCGAACATGCGAAAGATCAAGAAAGCTTCACTTCCGCATCGGTAGTGGTCCTAAACCTATTCAAGACTTCGATTTTGAAGAACGCCCTGAACGCCTTCGAAGCGTTTGATCCCAATAATGATTCAACGTGGGACGCGGTTTCGGCGTACCACGCCCAAGACCAAGTTTTCTATGCACACGCTCCAGAACCAGTATCGGCTGGTATTTGGGGATTGGGCATCGCGACCATGATGCTGCCTCGCTTCCGTCGCAAATAGCAGTCGCTCAGCATCGAGTTTGAATTTCCTCTGAAACTCATTGGCAGCACCTACTGTTGCCAATGAGTTTTTTCGTTTTGCGATACCCTCCAATACTACCGGGTCCCCGTGTCTGACAAATACCTATGGCGCGAAAGATGGGCAGGGGGCATAATATAGGGTGTTCCTTTTTCCCCGTTTAGTGAGGAGTGAATGCCATGGGAAGTTCGAAAGTGGATCGCGAAGGTTTGAAAGCTACGCTGCAAGCCGAATTCGAAGCGACGCTCAATGCGGTAGTTGATTCGATTGATAACGCTCGCGATGGTGCTTGGATCGAAGACAGCGAAGGACTCAGTCGTCAGGCTTTGGATCGTTTCCGGCAACAGGTCTATGAGGCAGCCTTACAAGCGAAGATTAATGCGGTGGAAGCCGCTTTTTCCCCCTCCGAAGAGCGCGACGGGAGTTCGAGCACGGAACAAGGGACGCCAACTACGTAGCCTCTTGACTGAGAACGGCCGTGTGCAACTAAAGCGTGTTCGGTGGGCAGTTCAAGACGAAACCAGCAGCACACCGATCGATGCCTTGCTGGATGAAGCAGAGAAAAGCTTCACGTGCGGGATACGTGAGATGCTTTGTCGTTTGAATCAAAGTTCCTCCAGCTTTGTAAAGACTGCGGCCAATATCGCTCGTTTATCATCGATCGACATTAGCGGCGAAAGCGTACGGCAATTGGTCGAGTACGAAGGTCGCAAGGTAACCAACCAGCTAACGCGAGGGGGCATTGATATTGGCTGGTCGTCGGCAGACTGCACGTTGGAAAATGTTCCCCAGAAGTCGTCGGCCAGTTCATCAGCCGCATCTGGCGCAGTGAATGATCAACAAAAACCAACCCCAACTCGGGTTTATGTCGGCTGCGACGGAGTGAAGGTACCGGTCGTTACTCAAGCCGAGAAGACTAAGCGTCGCACTACGATCAAACTGAAACGTCGACGTAGTGGAAAGAAATGTCGGCCGTTGCCAGCAGCTCGAGCAGGTTCGGATCAACAGTACAAGGAAGCAAGAATCGTAGTTGCTTACAACGAATCTCAGACGCTCCGGCTTGTGATAGCTACCCGCGGTGATTGCGAAGTCACTGGGCGCTTGATGCGAAGTATGGCGACGACCATCAAACTAGATGAAGCGACTGAGTCCATTGCAAATATCGATGGCGCTCCATGGATACGCAACCAATTGGAGTTTCACAACATTGTGGATAAAATCAACTTGGATTACTACCACATGAAAGACAACGCACAAAAGGCGCGTCGCGAGATGTTCGGCGAGGATGAATCGGGAGCCACATGGTTAACGGCATTGACCAACATCCTGATGGAACAGGGAGTCGACGCACTGCTGAGTGAGCTGCTTACTCAGAAACTCACGTGCTCAGGTCGACGCCTTCAAGCCTTGGAGCAATTGATCGGATATATTTCGGAGCGTCGTGAAATCATTCGTTATCGCGAACTTCGCGCTCGCGGCATTCAGATCGGCAGTGGTCCGACCGAGGCCCAATGCAAAACTACCACACAACGGGTCAAAGGCCGAGGTCGCCGGTGGGATTTCGCCAATGCCGAGTGCATGATGAACCTCGCTGCACTCGAAGCGAGTAACCTCTGGGACAATTACTGGGGAAATCATGCAAAAAATGCTGCCTAAAAGTTGTCCAGAAACTTTGGTCAGACACGGGTCCCCCCAGTTCTTGCTGAACCCTTGCAGCTTGGTATCATCACTTCTGGGAATCGCCCCTCGAATCGCACTCCTTCGACGGCGATCGGGCTCCTCACTTCCTTCTACAGTCTAGACATTTCAATGGCAGAGCCCAGTCGCACCCCAGAAATCGAGTGTGCGGTGTTCCTGAAAGCCTTAGGGGATCCCTTGCGTCTGCAAATAGTCCGCGGCTTGCAAAGCGGCCCACTGAGCGTCTCCGACATCGCACTGTCTCTCGACCAAGAAATCGGTGTGGTCTCCCATCATTTGCGAGTCCTGTTCCACGCCCATGTCGTCACTACCCAACGCGATGGAAAGTTCATCTACTACTCGCTCAGCGAAGATCTCTTGAACCCGCGAACGCGCAAGCAACTGCTCGATTTTGGCTGTTGCAAGCTCGATATCGGTCCCATGACCACTCACTAATTCACCGCACAATCGCCACAGCTAGCTTGACTTTCATTCTAACGTTCTTCAGAATGTCCTCATCCCTGCCCCCCTCAAATTTCCAGAGCCCAGAGCCCTCTAAACTTAGGGAGCCGGCCGCCCTCGGCCCTCGGCAAGCGAAACTGGCCCTCAACCGAACATCGGTGTATCACCAGGGATTCCGACAATCCTCATCGTGGTCTCCTTCAGTACTTCCCACCAAGCTTTTAGTACTCCTTTCTACTAGGTAAAGCATACTCTCAACATGTCCGATCCAATTCAGTTCGTAATGGTGGGTGGTTTCCTTGGAGCAGGCAAAACGACGTTGATTGCCAAGCTCGCTCAGAAGTTTCAAGCCGAAGGCAAACATGTTTGCGTCGTCACCAACGACCAAGCTGCCGGCTTAGTCGACACCGAGTTGCTACGAAGCCAAGGACTGGAGGTCAATGAAGTCGCCGGCTCATGCTTCTGTTGCAATTTCAACGGCTTAACCGACGCCATGGATGAATTTGACCGTCGCCAGCGTCCCGACGTCATCTTGGCAGAACCAGTGGGCAGTTGCACCGACCTGATCGCCACCATTGCCATGCCCATGATGGAGCGGCTCGGTGGGCGTTTCGTGCACAGCCCCTATGCCGTATTGTTAAAACCGAGCCACGGCCTCCGCATTCTGTCAGGCCAGAGTGGCGGATTCTCTCCCAAAGCCGAGTACATCTTCCGCAAGCAGCTCGAGGAGGCAGAAATTGTCCTACTAAATCGAATCGATGAACTCTCCGCCGAAGAAGTGCAAAGACTGACTACGTATATCCATGAGCAATACCCAGGGCGAGAAGTGATCGGTATCTCTGCGCGAACTGGCGAGAACGTGGATGCCGTTTTCACATCCTTGCACCGGATCGCTTCCCCGCGAGACACCACCATGGAGGTTGATTACGATGTCTACGCAGCAGGGGAAGCGGAGCTGGGTTGGCTCAACTGCACGTGCACGCTGGGCGGCAAACGGCCTATCGCCCTGGACGCCGTCGCCACCGATTTGGTCGAGCAACTCCGTACACAACTTTTAGCATTGAACGCTGAACCAGCTCATTTGAAAGTTCTCTGCTCGAGCGACGGCAATACCAGTGTCGCCAATTTGGTCAGTAGCGATTCGAGCACTTTTCTATCGGTCAGTTCCGACTCGCAGGCTACGGAAGTCAAGGTCCTAGTCAACGCACGCGTATGCCTGACTCCCGAAGCTCTAACACTCGCCGTTCGCACTGCCATTCAAACCATCGCCGACCAATTCGAAGCAACCGCTGACATTTCCCAGTTGGAGAGCTTCCGCCCGGGACGGCCCGTCCCAACCCACCGCATTACCCGATAATCCCACCACTATTGAACTGATATACGAACTGCAAAGATCGCAGTTCTATCAGTTCACCGAGGAGTCTCCATGCCACGCCGTGCTTGCTTGAGTTGCCTATTGGTCCTGCTGTGGCTCGTAGGTGCTAGCCAGATAATCGCAGCTCCACCCAATATAGTCGTCATTTTGGTGGACGACATGGGATATGGTGATCCAACTTGCTTCAATCCCAATTCCAAAATCCCGACGCCTCATATCGATAGCTTGGCGCGCGAGGGGCGTAGGTTTACCGACGCGCATGCCCCTGGGCCCTTGTGCCATATGTCGCGCTACGGACTGATCACCGGTGAGTACCCGTTCCGCACCGATGTAACCCGTTGGCCAACAGAACCGCTAGTCCAGCAAGATACTTTTACACTCGCAACCTTAGCGAAACGCGCGGGCTACCGTACTGCGATGGTTGGGAAGTGGCACTTGGGCTTCAAGGAGTCGGGCTACGAACATCGACTCCCGGGCGGCCCACTAGACTGTGGATTTGATTCCTTTTTTGGAATGCGTGCCTCCACCGATATTCCACCCTATTTCTATATTCGCGGGGATCGCGCTGTCGAATTGCCAACGGATCACATTGATGATCAGTTTTCGGATGGCTGGTCGAAGATTCAAGGGGTGCGAACTCTCTCTGGCGGAATTGCGCCGAGTTTGAAGTTACCTGACGTCCTTCCTCGTTTTACAGACGAAGCCATAGAAGTCATCTCAGGACACCCTCAAGACGCACAAGAGCCACTGTTCCTGTACGTTGCTTTGCCCGCACCACATACCCCCTGGCTGCCGTCAAGCGAGTTCGCGGGAAAAAGTTCAGCCAGTTTATACGGTGACTTTGCGATGATGATCGATGCCCAAATTGGGCGCATCCTGCAAGCTTTAACGGATGCTCAGATGGCCGATGACACATTGGTCGTGTTTACTTCCGACAATGGCCCCTGTTGGCATCCGGCCGATGTCGAACGCTTCGACCATGATGCCGTTGGTGGACTCAAAGGAATGAAGGCGGACGCTTGGGAAGGGGGCCACCGCATGCCCTTTATCATCCGCTGGCCAGGCCATGTCGCCCCCAGCTCCACGAGTGAACAACTCGTCTGCTTTACAGATCTCATGGCAACGTTTGCATCGCTTCTCGGTGTCGAATTGCCTCCCCAGGCAGGCCCCGATAGTTTCGACTTTTCTCCCGCCCTGCTCATGCAAGCCGATTTGACTAGCACTCAACCGGCACCAATGCGGGAGCAGTTCGTCATGCGCGCCGGCTCTGCCCCATCCATGATGACGATACGCTCCGGGGACTGGAAGCTGATCACGCAGCTCGGATCGGGAGGTTTCAGCCCACCACGCATTGTTCGGCCCGGTCCCGATGATCCCGCCGGTCAACTTTACAACCTAGCCGAAGACCTGGGAGAGACGACGAATCTGTACGCCACCCACCCTGACATCGTAGCGCAGCTAGAAACCGAGTTGCGATCGATCATGGATGCAGGTCGCAGTCGCTCCGTTTCTGCCCGCGTGGATGCGGCGACTCTCAAGGGCAAGGTGATGTGCGGCTATCAAGGCTGGTTCAATTGCGAAGGTGACGGAGCCGACTTAGGCTGGACGCACTGGTCCAGGAACAACCGGCGCACCATGGGGCCAGGAAATGTAACAGTGGATCTCTGGCCGGATTTAACCGAATTCACAGAAGAGGAGCGTTTTGCGACTGAATTCCAACTGGCTGATGGGGCTCCCGCAGAGGTCTTCAGTAGTGCCAATCGCGCAACGGTCCTGCGTCATTTTCAGTGGATGCAAGACTATGGACTGGATGGAGTGTTCCTACAACGCTTTGCCAATGGCCTCAAGAGTGGTGCCATGCTGGAGCACAAGAATAAAGTGCTAGCGCACGTGCGGGAGGGAGCTGCCCAGACGGGCCGGTGCTACGCCCTGATGTACGATCTCAGTGGACTACGTGGCGGTGGTGTCGCCCGAGTCTACAATGACTGGCATGGTCTCGTTCAAACTCAGGGCATGACGAAAGACGCCGGATACGTGCATCATGAAGGTAAACCCTTGGTCGCCATCTGGGGCATCGGTTTTAACGATGGCCGCAAGTACACGCTGGAAGAATGCCAACGTCTCATTGCGTCGCTGAAGGATGATGGCTGCGCAATCATGCTTGGCGTCCCCACCGGCTGGCGAGAAGGCGTGCGCGACGCAACGAACGATCCGTTGCTTCAAGAGATCGTGGCGATGGCCGATATTATCAGCCCCTGGACGGTAGGACGCTATCAAACTCCAGCACAAGCGACCAACCACGGGGAAGCATTTTGGACGCCCGATCAGCAATGGTGCCTTCAGCATGAAATCGACTTCCTGCCGGTCGCTTTTCCGGGTTTCAGTTGGCACAATCTAAAAGGAGCGGAGCTAGATGCCATTCCAAGGCTCGGCGGCGAATTCCTGTGGTCCCAAGTTGTTGCGGCTAAGCAGGCTGGCTGCGAGATGTTGTACGTTGCCATGTTCGACGAAGTCGATGAGGGGACGGCAATCTTCAAATGCACCAACAACACACCCGTTGGCGAAGATATTCAGTTCCTTACGTATGAAGGACTACCAAGCGATCACTACTTAAAGATCGTCGGCCAAGCAGCTCGAACCCTTCGAGGCGAAATCCCTTTGCGAACCTCGCTTCAGCAATGATTCGATTCGTCTACTCTTGGGGAGCTGATCGATTGAACGGATACACTCCCCCGTAGCGAAATGGCTCCATGCAAGGGGGCGGTACTGGTCTCAGTGAATTGCCCGGCCCACTCATTGGCACTTCGGAAGCAGGACTTCAAAGCACGCGCCCCCTAGCTCGCTGCGGGTCGCCCGGACCTCGCCAGCATGGCGTTCGACAATTCGGCTGACGAGTGCCAATCCCAGACCAGCTCCGCTTCCCGGGGAGCCAGGTAGTCGCACAAAGGGTTCAAAGATCTGCTGGGCTTTGTCCTCTGGTACCCCAGGCCCATCATCGTCTACTCGGATTCGAACTTTCGATTCCATGGCTTCGATCTCCACACGGATCTCGCCGTCGGCAAACTTGGCAGCGTTACCGACCAAATTCCCAATAGCGCGTCCCACGCTGATCCGTTCGGCAACCACCACGCATTCGGCAGATTGACAGACCATGGAAAACTTGAGGTTGGGAAAGGGAACCGATCTCGAGTCGATGACCTCCTGGACGAGCTTGCACACATCAAATTCTTCTAGTGCTGCGTGCGGCCGCGGCGCATCCATACGCATGTACGTCAGTAACTCCCCCACCAATTCATCCAATTCATGAATCGAGCGATCGACGGCCGCCAGCCGATCCGACCGAATCGCGTCGCTGGGCGCCGATTCGATCAGGTCCACCGCAAATCGCATTCTTGCCAGTGGAGTCCGCAACTCATGGGAAACAGCTTGCAACAGTTCCCGCTGCGAATTGAGCAGATTTTCCGTGCGGTCTGCCATCGTATTGAAGGCGTTCGCCAAAGACACACCTTTCGGGACTTTTAAACTATCGATTCGAGCACTTAAGTCACCGGCCGCAATCGCCATGGCGGTCTTCTCAACCGCATGCAATTGCCGAGCCACCGGGCGCAAGAGGATGGCGATGGCAATTGCCGCCAGCAAGAGAACGGCCCCCAACCCCAGTGTCACAATGGTACTCTCGGGTCCTACGAAGCTGGGCAGTGGGCCAAATTCGACGTAGTGCTGCTCGCCCATGGCTGCCGCTACATATCCGCCACCACTGCGGACATAGTAAACAACCTGTTGATCCAGAATACGATTCTTCCAGCTGGCTCGAAGCAATCCGTCGGCAAACGCATATCGGCGAACTGGGTATTCGTAGATCACTTCAAGTGCGGCCAAGGTGGATTCGAGCCCCTCCGCATCCACCGACTCCAACTGGGCGATCGCCGTCCTCACGCCCCCAGCTAATGCCTGCTCGACCACCTGCTGATTCTGTGACAGGTTGGACAGCCGGAATACAAAATATTGAATGAGCCACGCCATGACTAGTATGCACAGCACGGCTACATAGAAGCGAAGAAACAATCGAATCATGGGCGTGCAACCAATATGTAGCCCACGCCGCGTACCGACTTGATCATTGTTGGATTCTGCGGATCATCTCCCAACTTGCGCCGCAGCCGAGAGACGCGCAAGTCGATAGAGCGATCGAGTCCGTCGTAACGTATTCCATTGAGCTGTTCGTAGATTTCGGCGCGAGGCACAACCACTCCCGCCTGCCGCGCAAGACTCTCCAGTAGATCAAACTCGGCAGTGGTCAAACCGATGACTTGACCATCCAAGGTTACCTCTCGACAACTGGGATTGATCGTTAGCTCGCCGATTCTAAGCACGTCGTTATCGCTATGCGGAAGAGATGCGTCCACACGCCTCAGGTGGACTTTGAGGCGTGCTAGCAAGGCGCGAGGGCGGACCGGCTTCGACATGTAGTCATCCGCACCAACTTCCAGGGCAACAACTTCGTCGATCTCGCCGCCACGGGCCGTCAGTATCAAGATCGGACCGTCGAAGTTTGGACGCACGGCGCGACATACTTCAATACCATCCAAATTGGGCAATCCGATATCCAAAATCACCGCATCAAACGGCTCTTCACGGATGCGCCGAACCGCTTCCAGGCCGTCATGCTCGACTTGTGCGAGGAATCCATGACTCTCTAGAAAGTCGGCGACCATCCCAGCGAGCTCTCGATCATCCTCTACCACAAGCAATCGGTAGGTCTCAGTTGGCACCATCGAGCTCATTCAGCTGTTCCTGCTTCGAGTCTGCGTCACGCGATTTTTCTCAATAATCTTAACACAGAAGATCTCCCCCAAGCTGCCTACCTGTTGACTTGATACAGTTCGATACTGCCTAAAGACCTCTCTCCCCCTGGCGCGGCGTGCGAGTAAGTCGTGGCAACTCCCGCCGTGCCAACCGCCTCGTGGCAACTTCAAGGGCACCGATTCCCAACGTGAACGCTATCCCCGAGGATTCGCGTCAAGGAACAGCCGTAATCGGGTCGATATTGACTTGCGTAGAGATGCGTCCCCACGCTGTAAAAGCCAGCCGCCGTAGCGGCCAGACAGGGGCGACTGCGTGGCTGGGTGGTTCGGAAGTCCCCCTCGCCGTCTTCCGAGAATCGGCCTGGCCTCCACGAGCAGATTGCTGAGTCAAAATGGACTCGACGCGCCGTAGATACGAGCTCCAACTCTGCAGCGAAATCTCAACCTACGTTTGAACAGACTACCCGAGGTGCAAGGGAAACTTTCATGCAAATCGCTGGAACCAAGCCCCTGGTTGCCACTCTGCAGCAACAACGTCTCGAACAGGACCATCAAGTACAGAACTTGTTTACCGAGATCTTGATGGAAGCTGGCCGCGAGGGATATGCATCGGCTGAACCACTAGAGACTTCCGGCCCGCGGACGGAAGCGATTCAGTCAACGTGGAATGACTGGTTTAACCTAGAAATGACGGGCCGCTACCGCGGAGCGGAACAGCCCATGGAGCTGAAACAACAGTTCGGCGAATTGCTCCAACGCGGCTACCAAGAAGGCGCTTACGCCACTCCCAAAGCATTCTTGTCGAGTCTCTCTAAGAGTGAGCTGGAAGTTGTGCAGAACGTGCACTGGCTCGCGGAGCCCCCGCAAATCGAATCCTTGACCGAAGAGGGAGCTCTCAACCTGATGCTCCCGCCGGTCGCCCAGGTCGATGTCAATGGTGACGGGCTGACCCAATCGGGTGCCGCCTACGGCCTCCGATTTCCCGACAGCCGAACTCCAGCAGACGTAGCCACCGCTTGGGAACAAGCCACCGAGGGAATGTCGTGGGGCGAGAAGGCAATCCACGTTTTGCAAATCAAGGCACCCGTACTACTCGCCAACATTGTCCTCGATGCCAATGGAGCCTACTCACACAGTTACGAGCCAGGTGATCCGGAGTTCGTCAACCCGCTGGCTGCCGACGACTACTCCTATGTCCAAGTGACGCGCGACCATCTCGCCTCGCTGGAGTATTTCAAGAATCAAACCGACCCGATCCATTACGCCAAAGAAACGGCCTTTTGGAAGAATTTCCAGCAGCAATTGCTCGAGACGGGCGCAACTTAGCCAACGGAGACCTTACGTCTTACGCTCTGGCTGCCTCGCAAACGGCTACTTGAAAGAGAGCTATCCGACCTGCAGTTGCGATTCGACATGACGCAGTGCATCCTTGACCGACATCCCACGCCCACAGGGAACATCGTCTCTCTCACTGAGCCAGCCAGTCACGGTTTTTTCGGCAGAGATTACAGTACTGTGCCGACGCTTGCCGAAGTACTCACCGATTTCTTTATAAGCAGCCGGGGTATACTTGCGAGCTAAGAACATCGCCAGCATGCGTGGCTGACTAACGCTACGCATCTTGCTCGTCGACTGTAGACTGTCCGATGCCAAGCCAAACACACTGCAAACAACACGCTCAATATCACCGATCCTGACGATCGGCTGGGTGGCTTGCACCAAATCATAGACCGCATTCCAACTCTGATCCCAGTTCAACGTGCCGTCGTGCGCCGAGGCGACGGCCATTAAGCGTTTGGCGATCCCGCTTAAAACACGTCCATCTCCCGCCGCTCGCTCTGCAAGTCTGACGACGACTCCCTCGGCGACTTCGACTCCCGCGTCGCTCAGCAGGCGTGACAGCAAACCACCGCGAGTCGCCTCGTCAAGTGGAAATAGAGGAGACACCAATCCCCCGCGAAGTCGTCCGATCAAATCGTTTCCAAGTCCACTCAGTTCATTGAGCGAACAATTTGCCGTAAACACAACCTGCTTGTTCAATCGCAGCAGATTGTCGAGCGTGTGTTTGACTTCGGTTAGTGTCGATTTTTTGCCGACAAAGAACTGGATATCATCGAGGATAAAGGCCTCGACATCTCGGTACTTGCGCCGGAACATGGGGAGTCCCCCGCCGCGCAGCCCCTCCATGAAATCGTTGGTAAATTGCTCGCTCGTCATATGCACCACTCGACGCATACGACGTACGATACGCAACTGTTGCGCGACGGCTTCAAGTAGGCAACTCTTGCCAGATCCACTGGGACCGTGCAACAGCACGGGAGTCAAACGTCCCGGATCATTGATAACCAAGTTCGCGGTGGTCCAAGCAAGTTGATTGGATTCACCTCGTACAAACTTATTCCACAAATTCTCAATTCGCGGCTGACCCGTTCTACCGGTCGGTTGCCCCGAGGTAGGCTGATTCGAAACAGGTTGACTCGGAGCTACCTGCCCACCGCTCGACGAACCCGATCCCCCACCAGTTGCCTGGGCGTAGCCACCAGCAACACCCTGGCTGAGCGCACTGCGCTCGGGTTGGCCAGGCGTCTCGAAAGGCTCACGCTCAGGAGTGCGCGCATCGGAATCTGCTGCATGAATCTTCAGTGCCGGCCGTTCAGCACTTGCAGCATCCGGCGGATCCGCCGCCTTGCGTTCTGGTACGACCACGATGGAATCAATGGATGTGTGCTCGCCCGCTAGCTCAACTAACCCAGCAGTCATGTCCTTGAGCAACATCTTCATGGCCAGCTGGCGCGTGAAATCGCTGGGGAAGCCAAGCTGCAAGACATCCCCCGTCCACGTCCAAGTCGTCTCTGCGGGAATCCACAAGTCGAAGCGCTCCGGGCTGATCCTGTCGACCAGAGCAGATCGCAGTTGATCAGCGATATTCCTTTCGCTCTGGTTCACTTCGCTAGCCATACGCGGCGCGCACTCCTATTGGTCAAAAGTCACGCAAATCCTGCGCGAACGGGGTCCTATTTGACGCTCGTGGCATACCTTGCCACGCTCCAATGCCAAACTCGGAGGTTGAAAAGAAAGGCCACTAACTTTCCACCGAGCCCTATCTGTACAATTGTCTTTGTACTCCAGGTTTTGGACGGTCACTCCGTCACTGGCGAGGCCCGATTGTAGGTTTGCTAGCATTGATGTCAAACTTGTTTATCGCAATCGAGGCTCCAGCAGTCGATCGCTTCCTTTTTCGTCGCGTCCAATCCCGCATTCGCCTCATTTAACTGCAATCGGGTATCGTAGCAGAGTTTCTTGTTCGACACTGCTCGCGAAAGTGGAAAAAGTGTTCGTCACCCCACCTCAGAGCCTCGGACCCCAATAACCGAAAACAACATAAACCTTTATAGAAAAACAACTTAACCCCTTAACGCAACCCTCACAACGAACATGGATGTCACTGCACCGGAGAATGGCTAGCAACGCCCATTGAACCGATCCGGTTCTTGAAAGAAAAGGTCAGAACTCGGCAATTTTCTCAACTGGCTGATACCATGGTAACGCTGCAATCACTACTAAACTCCCAGGGTACCCCACCTACTGCGGTATGCCTCGATTGGGCTTGGCAACTACTCGCGTTGCAGTCAACCACTCCATATGAGGGGGAACCCTACAACGAGCAGCTGAAGTGGGCAGACCTAGAAGTGGGGGAAGAGGGACGACTACTTATCCGCCGCGCCGATCAGCCCCACTCCCAATCAATTCCGATCAGAGCATCGCGACGCTCCCCCAGATCGAAATCGACGCCGAACTCCTCCGCGCTGCTGGAAACTCTCATTGAATGGATCGAGCGCGACTCGACTCTCGACTGTCCCAGTAGCCCTCAAGACTCATTCGAAGTACGCGTCCACCACCTCACCCATCAGCATCGCCGCCACGCCAAACCTGAAGTAGACGTTTCAACAGCACCGCATTCCCCTCAGTGCAGTGTATCGGCACGATCGGCATTGTCGCTCGATTCAAAGAGCGACGTGGAGGCAGGTTTGACGCCGAGGCGACCTGCAGAGCAGGGGGGCCGAGCCGCGATCGCTCCAGTGCCTGCGTTCGACAAACACGCTCCGCAGCCCCCGCTGTCCGCAGCGACGCCTGCAAGGGCACGCCAGCGTAGACGCCCAATGCTCAGGCAGCGTTCTAAGCTATTGGCTCGCTGGATTGTCGGAGCCACCTTGGTCGGCCTGCTGCTGTTCATCTCGTCCATGCAATTCTTTGCCTACCGCTCCGGCGACGGCCTACCGTCGGCTGTCGCACATACCAGCGAACCCAATCCCGCTCCAAGGGGGATGAGCGGTCTGCTACCCCCCAAAACAAAAGTGGAGTCGCCTCCCACGGAAGCAACCGACTCGGATGATATCAGCTTGAGGCAGGACGAGACGGGTTTGCCAAGCGGAGTTCCCTTCGACAAAATCACGAGCAAAGACATCCTCTCGACAACCACCAGTCTGCCCCAGCATGCCCCATTAGCACATTCCGCCGATTCGCCCTTCAGTGACTCGTCTGCTATCGATTCGTCTGCGACCGATTCCATTGCGATCGATTCGGCCCCTCCAGAATCGGAGGATCTTGCCAATCCTACGCGTGAGTTGACAGACTTGATGCAACTGGCTTCGATAGAATCCCAAGAGCTCGCAATTCCAATCCAAGCGGAGTCCACGACAGGCGAACCTGCAACGGACGCCGAAACCGACTCACGGACTCCGCCTCCCGCCTGGCTGCTGTCAACGTTTCCGGTAACGCAATCGCTAAAATTTCCGGAAGCTGGGCGTTTGCGAGTAAAGGTGCCGGAATGGTCGCTGCGACTGTCGGTCGGTCCAGAATTTGAGTCTTTTCCACCGACTCCGCAAGGTGTCGCTGGACGCAATTCGGTTGCTTGGGAAATCCGGCCATCCAATGCCGCTGCTCCTCCGAGCACCCTGCTGTATGTGCAAACACGGCTTGCCAATCCTCGCAGCCCCACGTTGGAGTGGCATATTGCCGCAGGAAACCAATCGCTGCCTGGTTTGATGCTGCCTGCCGAGCTGAATTACCTGGATCGCGCTCATCGAGTCCTAGAAACCGCGAAAGCTCAGATGCAGCAAGAAGTACAGCATTTAGCGATTGTGAGAGGCTCCAGTGGTTTCAGCAGTTCAATGCGAGCGACTGCCGCCAAACGCCGCCGATTTCTCAAAGAACAATCTGAGTTTTGCGATGAGGCGTTGACGATTGTGGCTGAGGCGAATCAACTACTCCGTTGGCTCGACGGACAATTTGAGGTGCATGCCGAGCTTCGCGATCTAGCGCAGCCGGCCCCTGTACCGTTGCTCCAATTCGGTAAAGTGGATACGGCCAGCAACGAACTGGGCAAGGACCTCTCAAACGCTAAAAATGAAACCGATCCCACTTCGGTGAACTCCCTTGATGCGAAATCTCTGAATGCCGAGTAAGTCCACCACCGAGGAAACGCTATCCATCGGTATCCAACTTCGCGATTTAGTCGTCGAGTACGCGCCTGGTAAGCCGGTGCTCCAAAACCTGACGCAAGACATTTTCTCGGGTGAGATCGTTGCCTGTGTTGGCGCCTCAGGCTGCGGCAAAAGCACTCTCCTGCGTGCAATTGCCAAGCTCATTCCTCTTCGCAGTGGTTCCATTGTTTTACATCCCAACTCACTAACACGCCCCCCCAACAACATCGCCTATGTATTTCAAGATGCCACATTGTTGCCGTGGCGAACGGTTGCCGAAAATGTAAAATTGCCGTTCGAACTAGGAAGGGCAGCGTCTCGCAAGGTGAAAGCAACTTCGGCCTCTGACCAACACATGGAAATAAAAAGCGTCTTGGAAACGGTGGGACTCTCTGCCGACGACGCTGGCAAGTTTCCGCGCGAGCTTTCAGGCGGCATGCGCATGCGAGTGAGTTTGGCCAGGGCGATCGTGACTTCCCCCAGCATATTGCTCTTGGACGAGCCCTTTGCAGCGCTCGATGATTTGCTCCGCTCTAAAATGAACGATCTCGTGTTACAACTCCAGCAATCGGGCCAGCAGACCGTGCTATTTGTAACGCATAACATTGCTGAAGCCGTGTTTCTCAGCCACCGCGTGTTCGTATTGGGGGATGGCAAGATCTGCCGTACGCTAAACAACCCTCTTGCGTTCCCCCGCAGTCCAGAGATCCGCTCGAGCCTCGAATTTGCAGAATTCTATGGTCGCATAAGCCATGCACTTGCCGAGGTGAGCCCATGAAAAAAGCTATCCTGGCTTGGTGCTTCCAATACGCGACCGCCATTGGTGTAATGTTCCTGCTGGCAGCGATTTGGCATGCCCTAGTCGTACTACGAGGGATTGAACCCATCATCCTCCCCACTCCACTGCGAGTGCTAGAAGCCGCAATTCGTGAAAGAGAGACTCTGTTCAAGGGGTTTCTAGCGACAGGCATGGCCGCCAGCCTGGGGCTCACGCTGAGTATCGCACTCGGTTCATTGATAGCCATCGTTTTCAGTCAATCTAAAACACTCCGTTCGGCCTTTTATCCTTACGTGCTGTTTTTGCAGACGGTACCTATCGTGGCCATTGCTCCTCTGCTAATCACTTGGTGCGGCTATGGGGCGCACACCGTCGTCTTGGTAGCCGCCATCATCAGCATTTTTCCAATTGTCTCCAATGTGACCGCGGGGTTGATCTCCGTCGATGAAAATCTCAAAGATCTCTTCGAACTCCATCAAGCAACCCGTTGGCAAACTTTGATAAAATTGCGAATACCCAATGCAATTGGCAGTCTCATCCTGGGTATGCGCGTCAGTACTGGCCTAGCAGTGATTGGTGCGGTTGTCGGTGAATTTTTCCTGGGAACGGGGGTTGCTGGATACTCCGGTCTCGGAACGGTCATGATCATTTGGCAAAACCGCTCTCGCACCGATGCGTTGATCGCTGTGGTATTCGTCAGCACACTTCTAGGTCTTGCCATGTTGGGTGCGGTGAATCTAGGAACCCGTCTCTTACTCCGACGTTGGACCGTTGGCCAGAACTTTGAAAACGAATAGCGGTTGTCAGAGCTTCCTATTTCGCTTCTTTTACATGGACTTCTCCCACGATGCTAAGCCCCCCGCTCCCATACACCCCTCAGTCCCAGCGAACGAGTCCAACAGCCCGCAGTAGGTCCATTCCCTACGCACACAAACCACCGCTCCGTTTGCTTTGGTCACGCTTGCTGAAGCTGACGGTATTGAACCTTTGTTTGGTGTCATGGGGGTGCAATTCTTCCGCTCCTATTGCACGGCAGGACGATGCTGGCAACGACCGCGTCGTACTCATGCTCAACTGGTATCCGGAGGCAGAGCATGGCGGCTTCTATGCCGCTCAAGTCCACGGAATTTTTGAACAGCATGGATTGAATGTAGAAATCCGTGCCGGAGGTCCCAACACTCCAGTTGCTCAAGAACTCGTTGGTGGACGCGTGCAATTCGCGATCGGCAATGCCGACGACGTTCTCCTTTTCCGAGAACAAGACGCCCCGATCGTGGCGTTAATGGCTCCCATTCAAACCACACCTCGTTGCATCTTAGTCCGCGCAAGTTCGCCGGTGAAAGACCTGCGAAGTTTAGGGGGCATGCGACTGCAGGCCAACGCGGGACGCCCATTCTTAGACTACATGAAAGCAGAAGGGCTACTGCAGAACGTACAGGTAGTTCCCTATCCGGGCACCGTAGCCAACTTTGTGACCGACGAGAACACTGCCATCCAGGCCTATTCATTCAGCGAACCACTGTTAGCGGAAGAGGAAGGAGTCCAGGTTCGAAAGTTGATGCTCTCCGAGATCGGATTCAATCCCTACGCTTCCTGCTTGCTTTCCACCGAGAGTTACATCGAACAAAATCACGACACGGTCCGACGCATGGTGCTTGCCTGCCGCGAAGGCTGGAAGAAATACCTCGAGTCTCCGGTGGAGACCAATGCCGCAATCCTCTCCAATAATAAGCAAGGTATGACGACCGAAGCTCTAGAGTTTGGCGTGCAAGCCCTGCGGCCTCTCTGCTTGCCCAACGGCTTGCCAGCGGATGAGGTGGGAATGATGAGCCCCAACCGCTGGAGCGAACTGGTGGATCAATTCGTCCAACTCAAGCTCATCAGCTCTGGCAAAGTAACTGCCGAGAGCGCTTATACCCCCATCTTCCTAGACCGAGCCCTCACCGCAGATCAACCATAAACCGTCAATCGCCATCTCAGTGCCGCCAGCCCCCCCCGCATTGCTAGCACGCTCCCCGATAGGTGCCACCCATCCATGCAAAACCGCATCACGCTAGCAATCCCCCCTGCAACTCATTTTGCTAGCACAATTCAAAAGTTGGGTGGCACCTATTGGGCCGGCGCTCCCCGATAGGTGCCACCCATCTATGCAAAACCGCATCACGCTAGCAATCCCCCCCTGCAACTCATTTTGCCAGCACAATTCAAAAGTTGGGTGGCACCTATTGGGCAAGGAAAGAAGGTCTACAGTTCGCCTCACTCGTCTTCGGAGATTCGACTCGCCATCACATGCATGCCGGTGCGCGCAAGCCAATCGAAGCAAATCGGCAGCTTGCCTCAGTGCTTGGGGTGTGGACTTCTCCCCCACAGCCACCATCTGGGAGGCGAAAGCATACGATAGGGCCAGCCACCGATGCGTTTCCAAGCATGAGAAAGGTGCTAGAGATTTAAAAAGGTGCCAGCCACGATGCACTGTCGAGTGCTCACCAATAGGCGGCGGCCGCCTACTTGTCTGTCGCGAGACGCTGGCACGGTCACGCATATCTCCTGAATGGTCTGCTGGAAGTGCGTCCGGTCTTTGCCAAATCTTGAGCGCGCAGAGACCAGCGTATCAGAGGGGGGGAGGATATGTGAATGCAGCGGCAGGCGACCAGACTTTAGTCTCCCAGAACATCCGACAACGGGCGCGCGTGAGCGATGTTCTCTAGATCCTCAGGCCACCGACTCCAGACGGGAGTTCTCGCCAGAATCTTGGCCCGCAGCTCCTCCACATCCTTTTGTCGCTTCTTCTCGGTGATAGCTTCGCGAATCTCCGGTTGAGCGTCGGCAAAACTTTTCGTATGCCCATCTTCCCGTTCGGTGACTCGGATAATGTGCAATCCAATCTCATCCTCAATCACTTGGCTCAGCTCTCCAACCGGGAGCGTAAAGATCGCGTTATCGATCTTGGCACTCTTCAAGCTCCCCATCGTCGTCCAATCGTAGGCCCCTCCCTTATCAGCGGTAAATCCTTCAGAGGACTGCTTAGCAACTGCTTCAAATGGCTTACCACCTAAAAACACTTCATTTCCTAGACCTTTGATCAACGCCTCCGCCGACTGGCGATCGTGACGATCAAATCGAATGGTGAGCTGTTGCCATTTTGCGCGGGGTTCCACATTCCAGTCGGTTTGGTGCTCTTGGTAATAAGCCAGCAATTCCTCACGTGATATTTCGTAGCTCTTCGGAATGTATTTATTCTCGAGCTCCGCCCCTAACACTTGCTCAACGAATTGCCGGCGGAGCATCGAGAGCGACATCGCCTTCTCGTCAAGCTTGCGTTCCAAGTCCCCGATGTCGCTAACCTGATACTTTTTCAGCATCGTTGGAACTTGCTTCTCAAAGAAGATCTTGCCTGCTCTGGTCGATACTTCCTTTTCCATTTTCTGCAGCTCTTGCGGGCTGCCGGTTCCCGCCATGTCGCGAAAAAACTCTAAGTACATCGCCTTAATCTCGACGTACTGCTTCAACACTTGACGGGTGAGTTTAAGGCGCAGCTGCTCTTCAGCCTGCTTGTTCGGAATTTTATCGCGGTTGCTTTCAATGATGGGCTCCACGAAGCCCGCCATATCCCCGAATAACACATGGGAACTTCCGACAACCGCAATGAGCTCCCCGGAGCTAATTTGCTCGGCTTCCACCTGCGCTGCTTCCTCCGAGCCGTACGCCACAAGACGCCCCGTGGGAACGCCCGCAGAGCTGAGCGATGGAGTCACTCCTACTGGTGTAGCTCCGACGGCGTTCGGCAGCGTGAACGTGTTGGCGACTGGAGCGTTGACGCTCCCCCCCCCAGTACTCGTCGGGAAGGGAGGTAGTCCAGCCACTGGCGACGCCCCCGGAACTTGCCCTGGTACTGATGTCTGAACACTAGGTGCTTGAACACTAGGTGCTTGACTCAGCGGTACATAGGCAGGGGTCGAAATACTCGGACCGGGTCCGGCCGGTGGCGAAAGGCTTACAACGCGAGGCGAAGTCGCCGAATTGTTTGCCGCAGGGAGAGGCAACGCCGCCGGCCGAGCTGGCGCCGCCGCCCAAGGTGTTTGAGCAGGAACCCCAGAAATCATTCCCCACAATACCACCAGTGTGGCACCGATTGGAGCTCGATATCGACTCGGCTGGAAGATTGGATTTCGCACGATTCCGCGCCTCTCTGATTCTTTTCTTTGGACTGATCCCTAATTCCCCGCAGATGGCGTTTCAGTCTGCGCATTCAAAGGGCCTGTTACCTGATGTGACATATTTCCCATTCCGAAGCAAGGTTGAACTCTGAATTTTCAGCACCTAGCCCCGCGTCTCGAAGATGCATCCGCCCTGCATCGCGACTAGGAAAAGTAAGCGACCTACCGTAAAGTGTTCTTGGAGGTCCGACCCGATATTCCCACGGCCTTTACCATCCAGTCCACAGGCGACGCCAGAAACGACGGAAAGCGATGACAGACACGGAGGCTCCTCACCACGGCCCAAACGGCTCCCACAATCCGGACGAAAAATTGGCACAGTTGCCTCCCCCGGCAACTCGGCATTCCAGCAAACCCTGGGCGCCGCTCGTCTACCCCATGTACCGCATCTTCTGGATCGCTGGGCTCTTCTCCAACATGGGAACCTGGATGCACGAGACGGGTGCCCAGTGGTTGATGACCTCACTGCACCCAAGTCCCGAGATGGTCTCTGCGGTGCGCGTCAGTATGACCATCCCGGTCTTCCTGTTAGCATTGCCGGCGGGTGTCTGGGCCGACCGCTTCAACCGTCGGACGTGGCTACTATCGACCCAGTTCTTGCTGCTCAGTATCGCAACGCTGATGGCTGTCCTAGCTCGCTTTGACCTGATAACTCCCTCACTCCTGCTGATCCTGACCGCGGCCATGGGAACTGCCATGATCCTGAATCAGCCCGCTTGGCAAGCCCTTACCCCCGAACTGGTCCCACCCGCACTGGTCCCTTCCGCGGTCGCAGTGGGGAGCATCTCTTTCAACCTAGCTCGATCCATTGGACCGGCTGTTGGTGGCCTACTTATTGCCTATTTTAGCGTATGGACCACCTTCGCCTTCAATGCCATCTCGTTCCTGGGCGTCATCATGGTCTTGCTCATGTGGCAGCCAGCTCCGGAACCGAAAAGCAATCGGGCGAGTCCGGAGTTTATGACCGAACTGAAAAAGGGAATGTTTGTCATCAAGAACACTCCGCCTCTGCGCAATGCCCTGCTGCGCGTGCTCATGTTCACGCTTTCGGCCAGCATCCTGTGGAGCTTGCTTCCCCTGGTGGCTACGGAAAAGCTCGGATTTCGCGAACGCGGCTTTGGCATCTGTTTAGGACTAATCGGCGCTGGAGCGGTGGTTGGAGCTTGGTTCCTACCCTACGTTCGCTCCCGCTTCCCAAGCGAATCACTCCTGCTCGCGTCAAATTGCATCTACGCTTCAGTATGCATCACAATTGGCCTCACTCACTCGGCCGCCTGGATTATGCCAGGACTGTTTGTCATTGGAGCCTGCTGGATGGCAACCATGACGACCCTCAATGCAACCGCCCAAGTCAACCTGCCCCGCAAGTTCCGCGCGCGAGGCATGTCTGCATTCTTGATGTCCTTTGCACTTGGAATGGGCTTGGGATCCGCCTGCTGGGGCTGGTTTGCCCTCGGCACCAGCCTTGGCCTGACGTTTATCGTGGCGGGGGTTACACTGATAGCAACAGCCTTCGCGGTCCATTCCAAGAAGATAGGCTCACTCACCGTCTCTCATTGAAAGAATTGCAAGTGCTTAAAAGGGTATTCCGAAAATTCAGCCTGCTGAAGTCCATCAGCGAGTCCTTGCCAATCGGCTTGAAGGACAATGCCCAAAGCGCGATCCTGTGCACCGCAGTTGTGTTGTGCAGTTACGCCCGTAGCAAGGAATTGTGCGCCGACGAACGTCTGGAAGGAATCGCCTGCCGGTCGGTCCATCTCAACTACCCCGGGGAGGATGCAACCGCGTTCTACAATGAAATCACAGTTCGCGAGTCTGCCCCCGGGACGTACTTCTCCGTAATCGGTTGGGACAAGGGATATTTTGGAATTCAACAGCTGGCTTCCAATCAAAAACTAGTAATTTTCTCCGTCTGGGATTCCGGCGAGAACGACCCAAATGCAACCCAAAAAGAATTGCGCACGAAACTGCTTTTCAAAGATCCCAACCTACGCGTGAAACGCTTTGGTGGCGAAGGGAGCGGCGGTCAATCCTTCTACGACTTGGATTGGCAAGTTGGGCAGACCTATCGTTTCATGCTGTGCTGCAACATCCTGGGAAATCGCACCGCCTACAGCGGGCTGATGGTCGATCCAGAAACCAATCGTTGGAAACACTTGGTAACATTTTCGACGATCACGGGCGGCCGCCCGATGAGCCGATTCTACTCGTTTGTCGAGGATTTCAAACGCGATCGAGAATCAGCCAAACGGGCCCGTATCGCGGAATTCGGCAATGCATTTCGCCTCCCAACGAACTCCGACGATTGGGTGTTTCAGAAGCATGCAAAATTCACCGCTGATGCGAATCCAGTATTGAACATCGATGCCCAACTTGTCGGAAATCGATTCCAACTGGCTACAGGTGGCGAAACCACCAACAATCACGCAGCCTTGCAGAGTACGCTTACCAACGATGCAGCAGCCGACCGCATGGCGTTGAAAGGTGCTGAGCAGGCGATTGAAAGTGCCATCACTGCATCGCAGCAGCCATGACCTTAGCTTCGGCTTTCGATTTTCCCCTGACAGCCCCATGGCAGGTTCGTCGCGTTACTCAGCGGCCGATCAACCACATCCTAACCAACACGGGTTGCTGGTCTCCCGATGGACAATGGATTCTCTATGACTTGCGGTCCGATTTGGAAGGGACTCTTTTCGACTCACCAGCGATCGAAAGAGTCCATTCCGCAACCGGTGAGGTCGAATCCTTGTTTCTAGGAAAACGCGGGGCCAAGGTTGGGGTCGTGACCCACTCACCCTGTGACGGTCGCATCGTATTTATTCATGGGCCAGCCGCCCCCACTAGCGATTGGGCCTATTCCGCAACTCATCGCCACGGATGCATCGTTGATTCGCAAGTCCGGCCCCCACGACTTACTGAAGGCGGTGTGATCCTCGACGCGCGCGATCTGGCTCCCCCCTTCACGTCCGGCGCCCTTCGAGGAGGTACCCACCTGCACACGTTTAGTGGCGATGGGCATCGCGTTAGCTCAACCTACCAAGATGCCGTGCTGGAAATGCTCAGCCAACAGCCCACCGCGCCAATCCATGACTTGGATCAACGCAACGTAGCGGTCAGCGTGCGGTTTGACGGTGGCGTCGTCCCCAAGTCTACGCATCCCCACAACCAAAGCGGGGCGTATTGGACGACTCTCGTAACCCACACTGTCAATCATCCCCAGTGGGGTTCAGACGAAATCTGCCGAGCATTCAGTGATGCATGGATTGGACAAAACGGGTACCTGCGTGCAGACGGCTCACGACAGCATTACGCCATCGCCTTCCAAGGCGAATTGCGAAGTCGAACTGGCGTTCCACTGGTAGAGGCTTTCGTCGTCGACCTACCGGATGACGAGGCGGCGTTTCGGATCGCCGGTGATTTACCGCTACAAGGAACTCCGTTCAAGCGACCAGCTCCACCCGCTGGCATCGCGCAACGCCGCATCTCGCATACCGAATCCCATCGATTTCCGGGCTTAGCTGGCCCACGTCACTGGCCGCGTAGTTCTCCCGACGGAAGCCGGATTGCTCTGCTCAAACGCGATGAAACCGGAGTTGTCCAGATCTGGCTCATTTCACCACTTGGAGGTGACCTGCAGCAGCTCACCTCCAACCCACATGACATCGCTTCCGCATTCAGTTGGTCGCCAAACGGAGCATGGATTAGCCATGTGATGGGCGGTGAGATCTGCGTGACCAATACACATTCGGGTAAAACGCATGCGCTCACAGACCTAGCGGCGAGTGAGCTTGCCCCCTCGCCGCTGGCCTGTGTTTTCTCTCCTTGTGGTACACGCATCGCTTACCTCCAGCCTCGAATCGAATCAACGGGCGAGACGGTCAACCACATTGCTCTAGTCGAGAGCTTGAGTACTTAAACTCTGGCCAAGCAAGGGCGACTTCCGAGACCAGCACAGTCCCACTTTTGCGTTCACTCCGCCCTAGGTTACTTAGGTCCCGGCTCAGCGATTTCTAGGATTTCGCTGGAGCTCAAGACGATCCCATTGCGATCCACGATCTCCTTTTTGACCTGTCTACCTGGAATGGTGCTCGATCGCCATAGGGTGACATCGACGAGGCCTGCTTCGGTCGTATCTTCGAACTGAAAAACCTCAGTCTCAACCTGCCTTCCTCCCACTTGCAGATTCTCAGCACGAACCAGTTTGGCTTTCAGCGATGGCAGTTCAAACTGTTCAACTTTCATGCCAGTCGGCAAGCGAAAGGTAGCGGGGTATTCAACTCGATTAACGTCGCTCTCAATGCGTTCCCCCGCCTGCTCAATCGCTGTCTGTGTCTCCAGTGCTAACATGGTGTCCGACTTCTCCGCTAAACGCAGGGTCGTATAGAGGAAACGGTCTTCTGTCGGACTGGCTAACATATCTTTCCTCACGACGCGCGTTCCCACCGGAAACCGATTCCAGTTTGCATACTCTGGGTGCGAAACCTTAGCCCTCGCTTCGTCGGCAGACGAAGTCGCAACGACAGGTGATACAGTCGAAGAGCCGCCGCAGCCCGCGACAGAAATGCAGAAAACAACGCATAGCGTTTGGGGGATAGAGGCTTTAGTGATAGAGTTCAATCGAGTCGTCCTTACACGGGATAGAGGCATGGGAATTGAGGGTGGGGCTACTTTTTCCGCTTGCTGATCTTCTGAACAGCTCCCTCTTCCTCTTCAATGGCACGATCTTCGGCGTGCATCGCTTCAATTTGTTCAGGTGTTGGCTGGTCGGTTGGCAAAATGGTCTCTTGGCTACCAGTACAACCTACCGAAGCGAGGGCAAGAAGCAGTAGCAATTGGGCAATAGCATGTTTCATGATGCAGTCCTAAATAAAGTGGTCAAAAAAACGTGAGTCTCTGAACTGCGGGGTGAATCGAACTCACCCCGCAAGTTGGATATTTAGAAGGATCGAACCTACTCGATCGTTTCAGACGGCTGCCCGTCATCGATCACACAGGCTCGCATCCACACTGTCGAGTCCACGCTGAACGAAGCGAACCGCACTGAGCCGTCGCCAAAAACACTGTTCAAGCCACCGGGGTGTGACGAGCCGAAATAGCGACGCCAGACGGTTCCCGTCTTGTCGGTCATGTTGCTATATGGGATGGCTCGTGGATCGGTGTCCGCCATGGGTGGGAAGTGCCAACGCAGAACGCACTCATCCCAGCCGGCATTGTTCCAGCGTTCGTTGTCGCCACCGTCAGAACCGTGACGAGTCGGCGGCAGACACTTCTCCGAAGCGACGATTGAATTCGACGTTCCATCGATAGCGTCAGCCAATCGACGCTTGTCACCCAAGGCGTTCCAAACCACGAACCCTTTACGGCCTCCCACGTTGCCACGATTTTCTTGCGCACGCTCATCGCGACGAGGGTCCAATCCCAAAGGCGCAGCTGGGATATCGCCCATATTTTCATGCATTTCACCTTGGTAGAATCCGGCACAACCCGCGTAGTCGCTTCGCCCGAACGACAGTGAACCGTATCCAGTTGCACCGCGGCGTGAAGGGCAATAATAAGTGGGGATCAGAGCCCGTGCGACACTGTCCTCACCGTTGTAGTCAGCGGGTCTACCGCTATGCAAAGCAGGTAGATTGAAGTCAGCTAAATTATAAACGTTTTGCTGTTCCACGAAGGGAAGGATCTTGAACCAGTGGCTCCACCCCTTGGGACTTGCCGCATTGCAGCAAACCACCGAACCGTAGGTTCCAGCCGGCTCAACATAGTTGGGTGAAAGACTCGGATCGCTGTCGTAGGGACCGGCGGGTAGCTGCTGGAAGGCCGATTCAAAATTTAAAAATCCGAGGCCAATTTGCTTGAGGTTGTTGGAGCACTGCATCCGGCGTGCAGCTTCGCGAGCCGCTTGAACGGCAGGCAACAACAAACCGACTAGTATGCCGATAATCGCAATCACAACAAGCAATTCGACCAGCGTGAACGCACGATGCGGTCTCTGCGTCGACAAACACTTTCTTTTCATCTAACGGAATCCTTTTCTTAGGTAACCGAAGCTTTCAGAACGTATGAAATGGCACTGCCCATCAGCGAAGCAGTCACAGAACAGTTCACGCTTAAGAACATTCCGATGAGTGCTGATCATCCGCCCGACCTACCGCTGGAAATTTCCAGTGCGACGGCACGAGTCGTGATGCCTCTTCAGAATGAGCTCTGAACGTTGAACGTCCGAGATTCTACGAGAGAAAGACATTGCAGCAATTTGCATTTGTGACTATTCACAGACTCTTCGCCGCTGCTTAATCGCCTCTTCATCGCACCTTCATCGAGCGCAGAACACAGGCTCAAATGGCGACTCTGGATAAGACAAACCGAAGCATTGGGAACTGCGTTTGAGCTCGCACGAAGCCTACGATCGCCGAACGCCGCAACCTTGTGGACGACACGTGTTCCCCGGAGGCAAACGCGTCAAGTTCCATCCGCGCCCCGCAGACACCCGCTGGCAAATTTCGGTACGGGCACTTCGCACTCCGGAAAAGCACGCATTGCTGCCAAGTATCATTCGTTGTTGCCGAACCGCGCGTGGGCTGACTAAAGCGGTTTGCACTCATTTCAGAAGATGTCTGTCGAGTGCCCTGGATGGGCGTTTCGCCACTTGAGCCCGAGTTGAACCGACCGGAAGCCAGCTCTAGGCCTGGAAATTTGAACGTATTGCCCTCTCGACGTAGGGAAAAAGCGGAATATATTGACTTTAATAGCCGAAATATGGGATACTCCGGCTCCTACCGGGGAATGGAACTAGTTCATAGGCTAGAATTTTCTCACGTGTTGTTGTCGGACCGATGTTGGTCCAAGCAGATTTGCCTGCCGATTATTTCGCAACACGCAGTTCGACATGCATTCAGAAGGGGTGAACGCAACACAGTGGCTCTACCAGGAAAAGATAGAAGGAACGAGCGTAATTCGGATCAAACTCGAATCAACAGCAACATTCGTGAGCGACAGGTCCGTGTCATTAGCGAAGAAGGTGAGCAGCTCGGCATCCTCGATACAGAGGCCGCGCTCACTCGAGCACGCGATTCAGGCTTAGACCTTGTTGAGGTCGCGCCTACCGAAAAACCTCCCGTATGCCGCATCATGGATTATGGGAAGTACAAGTACGAAAAGGGCAAAAAACGTGCTGGCCAATCGTCGGGCCACCAAGGCAAGCTTAAGGAAATACGCTTGCGTCCGAAAACCGGCGAGCATGACATCGGTTTTAAAGTTAAACAAGCCGTCGGATTCCTAAAGCACAAGGACAAAGTGCAAGTCTCTGTCATCTTCCGCGGTCGCGAAATGGCCCACATCGAAGAAGGTCGACGCGTCATGGACAGCGTGCTTGAAGAACTCCTGCAGCACGGCAAGCTGGACGGAAACCCCATGCAAATGGGACGACGCATGATGTGTACTGTCTCTCCCAAGTAACGCTCGCCCCCCGCCAGACACTCCCCGCTAGGATAGCGCAGGTACCTGGCCTCTTGGCCCAGCGAACTCTACCACAGACCTCAACCTCCCCCGCCAAGCGGGGAGGTTAACGCGACACCACTTCCCCATCAGTGCCACCCACCTATCCCGATAGGTGCCATCCACTGATTGGCAAATGTGGATGGCACCTTTTGGCTTTTTCCCGCCAAGCGGGGAGGTTAACGCGACACCACTTCCCGATCAGTGCCACCCACCTATCCCGATAGGTGCCATCCATTGATTGGCAAATGTGGATGGCACCTTTTGGTTTTTTGGCTGATTCTCGGGGGAAGCTGCTGCTGTCGAGAGCTCTGTGCTAGCAAAGGCGTCGCTTGTTGGACGATGAGACCCCGCATGAGAGGCGGTGTTTTGCAGAGAGAGGCCGTCGCCTTCCAGCGGCGAGCTAGGCGAGCGCACAGCGATCGCGTGCTGCACAGGAGATCGTCGGAAAATGGGGGCTAGCTGGCAGGAGGCAGCAAGAAGGGGGCTACCCAGATGCGAGAAAGCACTCGCTGGCCTTCTGCTGGCCGTGATGGCAACGCCGATTGTGCCGACGTGCGTCGGCGGACATGGTACTCGGGCGCCCCGCACAGGTACTCCGGCCAAAGTAGCGTTTGTAATCCCACACCAAGTCACGCCACATCGAGACCTCGATCCCAGTCGACGCTAAAGCCGACTGCAGTCGCTGCGGTACTTTGGAGGCGGCCTGCTTAATACGCTGGGCCGCCGTCCACTGCAGTAGCTCCAGGTACTTACTCCACTCCATGCACAAGAAGCCGCGGTCGCTGGCTCGCAATCCGCCCGCATGAGCCTGCGGGTCGTTCGACATCGTTTGACTGGCCAGTTCTAGAGGTGCCAGCCAGCTGTCTCGCAAGACACGCTTGCCGGTGGGATTGCGACGTTTCGCCTTTTGTTCCTGCATCCGCTGCTGCACGGGTGTCTCGCGTATTTTCTTCCCCGCTTCGGCGGTGGGCACCGCCCGTAGATCGAAGGCTGCTGAATCGATCTTTGCGCCCCGCTCAGCCTGGATGCGATCGTAGGCTGAGGTGTGTTCGGCTTGTTCCGGGGACTCGGCCATCGCCGCTCGAATGGGATTCAAGTCGACATACATGGCGCAGGCCAGCAAGCCCGCTTCGTCGGCGAGCCGTTGTGCTTTGAAGCGGCCTTCCCAGAATCGTCCCGTGCATTTCTCTTGAGCGTTCGCGAGCCGCGCGACAGGCTCGGCCAGAGCTCGCATAAACCAAGAGATATCAGACAAACGCGAGCGAATCACCGCCATGCGCTCCTGGTCTCTAATTAACGCCTGCACATCGGCCTCGGTGGGCTCTGCCAAATGCTCCTCAAACCGACGCCCGGGAAAGACTTTCAGCCACCGCTGGGCAACCTCTTCCTCCGACCACAGGGCAACCACGTCGGGACGATTTCGCAAGATGATGTGGAGGTGTGAGCTGAGAATGGCATAGGTCAGTACGTCTATGCCGAACGCGGAAGCGAGGGCTTCCATCCGTCGCCGGATCCACTCGCGGCGGAAGGAGTAATCCTTACCAGAGACGGGGTCGACGCCAGTCAGGAACGCTCTTCGTACACAACGTTGTATGGCATGCACGATACAGACTTCGCCCGCTTGAAATTGTTCATTACGGTTGGGTCTACTCATCACAAGCACCTCCTAGGAGCACCGGTTCAGTCTAACATTCTGTCATCCTTCGTCAATTAAAATCTGGCAGACACCTACTTGACAATCCGCGGAAGATGGATGGCACCTACCGGGGGTTGCTAGCAACAGGTGGAAGGTGGGTGGAACCTAATGGGAATAGTGGAAGATGGGTGGCACCTTTCAGGGAGGGGGGCTGGCAATGGAATAGATGGGTGGCACTTTTTGAGTGGGGGATTTACTTGCAATTGGGGCTCGAAAACTGGTAGACTAGCGTAGAGTTCCGTCCACAACGGTTTGCGAATCCCACCTATTCCCCCTCGTCGCACACCTCCCGCCAATTCGGTAAAGCCCAATGAAGTTCGCGTGCAGTTTCTGTTGGATGTGCTCGGCATTAATGGTTTTGAGCAGCTCGGTGGTAGCTGTTGGAGTTGAGGAACCGGACGCGCTGACCGTTCCGAATGCTGCGGTGGAGACGCTGCAGACCTACTGCATGGACTGTCACAGTGGCGGAGATGCGGAGGGGGGCATTCGTGTGGACTTCTTGGCGACATCGGCCAATCTCGGCAATCACGTCGAGCAAATAGAGAAGATCATCCTGGCGCTTCGTGAACAGCAGATGCCTCCGGCCGACGCTGAGCAGCCTTCGGCAACCGACCGGGTGCAGACTCTAGAGTGGATAGAATCGCAGTTGCAGAACTTTGACTGTGGTGCCATTAGTGGCCCCGGCCGCGTTACGATGCGGCGTCTCAACCGCAGCGAGTTCAACAATACCGTTCGCGACTTGACGGGCTTGCCCCTCACGCTAGCAGATGACTTCCCTTCAGACGACGTGGGAAACGGCTTTGACAACATTGGTGATGTGTTAACGATTCCGCCTATCCTGCTGGAAAAGTACCTGTCGGCAGCTCACGCAATTGCGACGGCGATAACCGACGATCCTGCTGCGCGAAAGAAGGCATTTCCACTTACCCCACAACAGCCAGATGACTTAGAGGAAGTCGTCGCCGTAGCGCGTAAGAACGTAAGCGACTTTGCGCGCCGCGCTTGGCGGCGTCCGTTGGCCGCGTCTGAGGTCGACCGATTGATGGAGTTAATGAAGGGAGCTTGGGACGCCGACGCGACGGAAGTCGAAATCATGCAAACAGCCATCACAGCGATTCTTGCATCCCCGAATTTTGTCTATCGCGTTGAAGAGGACGAGGCGGCTCAGTACATCGACGGGGTTCGTAGCTTGAATGATCATGAGCTGGCGTCGCGACTATCGTACTTTCTGTGGAGCAGCATGCCCGACCAACGCTTGTTCGAACTTGCCCAGCAGTCGAAGCTGCATACAGCCGAGCAATTGGAAGCCGAGGTCGAACGCATGCTCGAAGATCCGAAGTCCATGGCTTTAGTGGAGAACTTTGCCGGACAGTGGCTGCAATTGCGAGATTTGCAGCGGCTTTCTCCCGATCCAACCCTGTATGCCTCGTTTGATGAAAAACTGCGCCGTTCGATGCGGCGCGAAACCGAGCTACTTTTTGCGTCCATCATGCAAGAGAACCGAAGTCTTTTAGACCTCCTGAACGCGGATTACACCTATGTAGATGAAAGACTTGCCGAACATTACGGCATGGAAGGCATCACTGGGGATGAGTTTCAGCGGGTTGAACTGACGGGGAATCGCCGCGGTGTGCTGATGCATGCCAGCGTGCTGCTGTTAACCTCCAACCCGACTCGCACCTCTCCGGTCAAACGCGGTAAATGGGTATTGGACAATTTGCTTGCGGAAGCCCCACCACCACCGCCCCCCAACGTTCCCGAACTGGCCGGGGCAGGAGAAGCTCTGGGAACCCTCCGTCAACAAATGGAGCAGCATCGGGCGGATCCCAACTGTGCGGTCTGCCATGTTAAGATGGATGCAGTGGGTTTTGGACTCGAAAACTTCGATGGCATTGGTAAGTGGCGAGAAACCGACGGACGTGAGCGAATCGATCCATCCGGTAGTTTGCCGGGCGGAAAGACTTTTAGCGGCCCCGTCGAGTTAGTAGAAATTTTAGCTGAGGAAAAGAAGTCCGAGTTTGTGCGATGTGCGACGACCAAAATGTTGACCTATGCGTTAGGCCGCGGGTTGAATGTTTCGGACCGCTGCACGATTAACACCATCGTTGCCAGTCTGTCGAACCAAGATTATCGGTTCGTTCCTCTTGTCAAATTGATCGTGACAAGCCAACCATTCACAATGCAAGAATCAGGACGCTAGCTTATGAACGACTTAAGACACTCAGTTGTAACACGACGTAACGTACTGCGTGGATTGGGAGTATCCCTAGCGCTCCCATGGTTGGAAGCCACCAGCACGATTGTCAAAGCGGCAGAGGCGGCTCGCTCGCCGACGCGAATGGCCTTTATCTTTGTCCCCAATGGCGTCGCACTTGATCAATGGACCCCTACAACCGAAGGGTATGGGTTTAAATTGTCTCCGACTCTGCAACCCTTGGCACCGGTCCGAGAAGACCTGCTGGTCCTCAGTGGGCTAACCCACGACAAGGGACGCGCTAATGGCGACGGCGCGGGGGATCATGCGCGCAGTGCTTCAGTTTTCCTAACCGGCGCGCAGCCGCGTAAAACCGATGGCGAGAACATTCGATCCGGAGTTTCGGTCGACCAAGTCGCCGCTCAGGCAATTGGCCAACTCACCCGTTTCTCCTCACTTGAATTGGGCGTTGATCCAGGCCGCAACGCAGGAAATTGCGATTCGGGTTATAGCTGCGCCTACTCCTCCAACATTTCTTGGTCCTCGGAATCGGCGCCCGTCGGCAAGGAAGTTAACCCGCGTCTAGTTTTTGAACGGTTATTTGCAGGAGGTAAATCTCACGAGATCGACAAGGGGCAGCAGCACCGTTCCGTACTGCACAAAAGTGTGTTGGATTTCATAGCGGACGATGCCAAGCGGTTGCAATCGAAACTGGGACGCAACGACAATCGCAAACTTGATGAGTACTTGACTGGCGTGCGGGAAGTGGAACGCCGATTGGGGAAGGGAGTTCCAGCCCAGTCGTTAGATGTCGACTTGGATTACGCTATGCCAGAGGGAATTCCGGGAGACTATCAGGATCACATGCGGTTGATGTGCGACATGATGATCTTAGCATTTCAAACGGACGCAACACGTGTGTCAACGATGATGTTTGCCAACGCTGGCGACAACAAGAACTATCGGAAAATTGGCGTGCCGGATGGGCATCACGATCTCTCGCACCACGGAAACGACCCCTTAAAGCTCGAGAAGATCAGTCAAATCAATCGCTTTCATGTTCAACAATTGAGCTACTTGTTGCAAAGAATGAAGTCGATTCGAGAGGGTGAGCGGACCTTACTGGACAATTCGATGGTCTGTTATGGGAGCGCGATCAGCGATGGCAACCGCCACAACAATGAAAACCTTCCCATCGTTTTAGCGGGCTCTGCTGGTGGCACCATCGACACAGGCCGACACATCCGCGTTCCTGCCGAAACCCCAATGTGCAATCTCTTCCTTTCGATGCTAGAACGCATGGGAGTCAATGTCCCATTTGTGGGAGATAGCACGGGCCAAATTGGCAGCTTGACCGTTTAGCCTGCAGCGTGACCGGCCGGTTCAAGTTCCACCATCTGCATCTCGTGAGGAGTATTTGCCTTGTCCGCAACCTGGCCTGCCGTACTTGTTCTATTTCTGATCAGCTTGCCATCTATCATCGAAGCTGGCCAAACGGAAGATGCGAGCATTTCGGAGCTGGTTGCGCAACTTGCCTCCGATGAGCTTGAGGTGCAACGCGACGCTGCCTACGAGTTGGCTAGGCGGCAAAACAGCACTCCCGAAGTCATCCAAGCGCTTGGGGTAGCCACGCTTGCATCGGATACTCAAGTTCGCTTCCAAGCCCTCATGACTCTGGCCAGGATTGGAGCTCCAGCCCATGCTGTGACTCCGCAATTGATTCAATGCTTGTCTGATCGAGATGACCAGATCCGCTATCGCGCCGGGACAGCCTTAGGATGCATCGGTGCCGCAGCGGTCCCTGCACTTGCGGAGGCATGGACCGAGGCATCCAACGACGCAAAGCTAGCCATTGCCCAAGCGGCATCCAGGATTGGCCCTGATTCCCAAACGCTTGCAGCAGTGTTCACCGAGGAGCTCGATAAGACAGAAGACGCAGAGTTGGCACGCTTCACCGCAGAGGCTCTGGCGGCGATAACGCCTAGTAACGAAGCTTTATTTGTACAGATGTGCGGGCATCCAGTCAGCGGAGTACGACGCGTGGGTGCAGAAGCATTATCCGCTTTGCCATCAGCCTCCGCCGCAGCTCACGCTGCTTTGCTCCAAACGGTCAGTGACGCGGATCCTGTTTTGAGGGAGTGGGCAGCCATTGCCCTAGCTAAATCCTCTCTCCCAGCCGAACAGAAGTATGAGCCTGTCGAGCGTTTGCTGCTCGACTCCAATGCTTCAGTAAGGGCAGCGGCAGTTGTTGCGATGCGCAAATCCAACTTGTTAACCGAAGTTTTTGCGAAACGGCTTATCGATCACCTTGCAACAATTGACGGAGAATACGCCGACGGGTTGGTCGACGCCATCTGCGAAATTGGAAACCGTTCGACCGCCGCTTTGCCGGCATTGGTAAAATACGCCCAGCAGCCTGCCGTCGATGCGTCCCACCTGTCTAAGTCTTTGGCTAGATTTGGAGGCGTAGCCGTTGCCCCCCTACTCGATGCAATTGAAGACCACCCCAACTTGGAAATGCTTTTTTCTTCCGCATTGGCTTTCATCGGGGCTCCGGCCATTCCTACGCTGCTAGAGCATGCCACCAATGAAAATGAGCTAGTTCGAATTGCCTCCGTGCGCGCTCTCGGTGAAATGCAGCCCGCGCAGATCGAATCCGTTCCCCCCCTGACTCGTGCCATCGAGGACCCGTCCGCCTCTGTCCGCAGCGTGGCAGTAGCTCTACTCCTGGCACAACCCTTCGACCTTAGCGCGGCTCAAGATACGCTGGTGAATGCCACTACTGATGATGCTGAGGACGTGCGGGCGGCCGCCATGGGAGTGATTCACGCTTGCGACCTATCCAGCGAAGAACGGCAAGCGTTGATTGTGCGTGGCTTGCATGACGGCTCACCTAAGGTGCGCACAAGCGTGCTCCTAGCAGTACGAGAGCTACCTCAAGAGCTTACAAAGAGCACCACCGAAATCATCGCTCTGCTAGAAGACGACCTCGCTAGTGTCAGAGCGGCTGCGGTAGGCACGCTCGCCTACCAACCCCAGCAGCAAGTCCATGAGGGGACGGTAGCGGCATTGGTGGAGGCGTTGAACGACCCCGCCACCGAAGTACGTTTGGCAGCCACCACTACAATCCAGTTGCTCCATCTGGTTGATCCGGCTCTGCTGGTTGCTCTAGGCGACAATTTGACCGCATCTCCTGAACTTTTGATCTCAACCTTAGAGGCAATCAAGCTGAGTGGGAAAGAGGGTAGCCAGTTAGCATCCGCTGTAGCGGAGTTGATCTTTCACGAGGAGCAGACGGTACGAGTCACTGCAATTCAGACCTTGGGGCAAATCAATGATCACCCGCAACAACAGTGTGAACTCCTAGTCAAAGCACTGGAAGACCCCGAATGGGAGGTCCGACAGGCGGCAGCAGTCGGCTTGGGAGAGAAAGGCACGTTAGCTGAGGTGGCGGTACCCAAATTGTTTACGATGCTCAGTAACGAGGAGGATTCTGATTTCGCCAGCAGAGCGCTGCGAGAGATCAATACGGCACCACTTACATCCATTCCACTCTTCATCGAGAATTTAGATTCCGAAGATAGGCGGGTAGGCTATTATGCGGTAACGCTGCTGGGCAAGATTGGTCCGCCGGCCCGTGCGGCAATACCGAAATTAGAAGAGATGCAGGAAACGCTGAAAAAGGGTGATCGGCGCGGAGGTTTTCGGAGGGACTATTTGCAAGATGCTATCGATGCGATTCATGGCCGAGAAACGCCTGAGTAGTCGCTGTCCCCAACGGCGAATCTAACGCCAGGGTCCCTAGACTTGCTTGCAGGAAACAACCTCCCTCGAATCCCTTTCCGTCATCCAGCGAAAGAAGTAGATCTCCCCTGGCCTAACCTAGCCGCAATCCATGCTAACCCAAACGGTATCTTATGACGACGCGATCTGATTCCCACGAGCCCGATCGCGGCCCTACCGATTTCGACCATTCCGTAGACGCAACAGAAAAGAATGGTGAGCAGACCCGAATCCCGCAAATGGGTCCCGATCCTAGCCCCACGACCCCGGATGGTCAGGCTTCTTGTGTCGAGCATGGGGCGAGAAAAAACGAACGGCCATTGCAACTGATTGATGCAATCGTGCCAGAGGGTGATTCTAGTCAACAATATTTGGTGATGGAGGAAATTGATCGTGGCGGTATGGGAGTCGTGCTCAAGGTTTGGGATGTAAACCTGCGGCGGGTCATCGCACTCAAAGTCATCCGTGGGGATGAATTGTCCAACGGCTCGCGAAGTGAGGAGGCGGGCACCGGATTGCTGAAGCGATTCGTCCACGAAGCGCAGATTACCAGTCAGTTGGATCATCCGGGTGTTGTTCCAATTCATGAGCTGTCGGAAGATCACGACGGACGCAAATTCTTCACCATGAAGTATGTCCATGGTTTGACGCTCAAGAAAGTACTCCACAATATCCGCAATGGTAGTTCGCAGTGGACGGTACCGCGGATTATTGATGTATTGATTCGCGTTGCTGAGACGTTGGCTTTCGCACACTCCAAAGGAATCATTCATCGAGATTTGAAACCTTCCAATATTATGGTCGGGCAGTTTGGCGAAGCCTATTTAATGGACTGGGGCATCGCCAAACAGCTTGGTGGCGAAGAAAATGTATCGCATTTTGAAAGTTCAGACACAGAGACGACCCAGGATTCGCAAACAAAATATGGTTCTGCGATTGGAACGCCCGCCTACATGTCCCCGGAACAGGCTGCCGGCAAACTCGAAGAGCTGAATGCTCGTTCGGACATTTACTCTCTAGGCGCAATCCTTTACGAAACAGTAACGGGGCAGCATCCCTACGCAACCCAACCGCCGACCTCGAACTCAGACTTGCTGCGGCAAGTTGTCGAACGTCCTCCTCAAGGGGTTCGAGAGATCAACAAGAAAGTCCCAGCAGAGTTGGTTGCAATCATTGAAAAGGCGATGCATCGCCAACAGACGCAGCGCTACCAGAGTGCAGTCGAATTGGCAGAGGATCTCCGGGCGTTTCTTTCGCAGCGAGTTGTCTTAGCGTACCGGTCGGGACACATCACCCAATTAAAGAAGCTGATTGCGAGAAACCAAGGAATTGCAATCGCGGCCTTTTTAACTCTATCCACTATCGTCGCCGCTCTGAGTGTTGTCACGTTGATCCAATACAGTAATCAGTCTGCCATTGAATACAAGAACACACTACTACGTCAAAGCATCATCGAAAAGCAAGCTGCCGATGTGCGCGAGCGAGAAACGAGATTAGCGTCCGAAAGCTTGTCACTCACTCGACATTCACAAAATCTGAATACATCCGGGGATTCAACGCTCGCGACTCTCCTGGCCTTGGAAGCGATACATCGCAATCCTACCCCCGCCGCATATGAAACACTTTACGCTGCTGCCTCAGACTTGGTTCCCAATCGTAATATTACCTCGACGGCCGAACAGGTATCCGATTTAGCCTGGAGTGCCGACGCGACGCTTTTGGCAATGGTCCAACGAGATGGTACCGGCGGAGTATGGAGAGTGACCGATGGTCAACAGACAGCGATGTTTGTCAATCATCGCGAAGAACGCTTTACGTCAGTTGCTCTGTCAGCAGACAATCGTGTAGCGTTGACCTCCGGAGACAATGGCACATTGGCTACCTACGACGTTGGCAGCGGAGTTCGCCAGCAGACATTTTGGTTGGGCATTACGGAAGAGGAAGATGGAGATGGAATCCGCGGACGAAGACCCAACCTGATTGGTGCTCATTTTTGTCTTGAAGACAGGCACGCCATCGCCGTAGCTGAGAATGCAACATTGTATTTCATTGAACTTGCCAGCAACCAAGTTATTCAACTGAGCAAAGACGAAACGCCCCTGGGCACCACTTGCTTGACCAGCGCTATCAATCAGTCTGGCGATCGCTTGGCGATTGCCTGCGACGATGGGAGCATTCATCTATGGGATTTGCGAGAACGGAAGAAAATCGCGAGGTTTGACGGACCGAACCAACCGGTGTATTCCCTCTCGTTTTCGCCCGACGAACAACTGCTAATGGCCTGTCCCTCGCCCCCGCTTGGCTCCCGCATCGAAACGAAATCTAGCGTCTACTGTTGGAACGTGCACTCGGGTAGTTCGCGTAGTTTTAGGCCCCGTGAAATTTCGGTGACTTGCGCAGCCTTTCACCCCGGTGGAAAACTCATTGGCGTTGGCCTGGAGAGTGGCGGCTGTTGCTTGGTGGATGTAGAGTCATGGGAAGCGGTGGCCGAGACGGACGTATTGAAAGAACCGCTACAAGAAATCTTATTCTCCCCCAATGGCCAGCAGTTGTTAACCTTGACCGGAGCCAATCGGCTCACTGCTTGGCAAGTGGTCAGAACCAATCAGAGGCTTGGAATCGAGTTGCAAGATCGCCTCATCGGGCACACGCTTCCCATCAGACACATCCGCTACGATTCCTCTGGAGAGCAAATCCTCTCGATTTGTAACAATGAGGTGCGGGTGTGGCAGACGTCCAAGGATCGACTGATACCTGACATAGGAACTTCGGTACCGCTAAGGCAAGTCTCTTTGAACTCGAAGGGCAGTCGCATTTTTATCCCTAGCTCGGATATGCAGCAAGGTTCATTGCTGACGTATCCTGGGCTTAAATTCATCGCAACCCTTGATTTCGGCGGAAAATACTACTTTGGCTCGTTCCTAGAGACAGGCAACCTCTTTGTTTCCTCCAACTCGGATGGCCTGTGTCAGGTTTGGAATGAGGACCTAGGAACACTAGAGTACGAATTCGACAATGGCATGCCAGCGCATCGAATCGTAGGTACGATCTCCGGCGACGGCGGCCAGAGTGAAGTGAGTCTGTGCGACAAAACGGGCTGTAATATCTGGGAGCTTCGAGAGGACAGCGAGGCTCTTCTGCGCGTGCGAATAGACCGCCAAGGTGTGTTGGCGCCTAACGGATGCCTGTACGCTCAGCCTATCGAAAGTGAAGGGCCGCAGCCAATCGGGGTTGTCAATCTGGAAGACAACAGCGAGAGTTTTTTTGAGAATTCCCACGGCTGCACCTTTGGAGGTTTCTCGTCGCGGGGCGAGTTGATCTGGGCCCATGGAGTTGAGAAGTCGGTCGTCAATCCACAGTTTTCCACGCACGTCGCGGTGTTTCGTCACCCAGACCGAAAGCTGCTCTTTTCCACCCCCGCCAGCGATCCCAAAATGACGCTCGTCAGCTCGGCTGAGTTTAGTCAAGATGGCAACAATATCCTGATCCACTACATCGCTCACCCAAATTGTGCCGCAGAAATCTATTCGGTCGCCACAGGGGAGCTCACTGCCCGGATTGGAAAGCCAGCGGACCGCGTCCTCAATTGGGCCAACAACCTTCAGCGAGTTGTGACCTATTCCGATCAACGCGAACTCAAGATTTGGGATACGGGGCTCCAAGCACCCATCACATCCGTTCCCTTTCCTCATACGAAATACCCCGTGGTGACCTTGGCGCCGGATGGCCGGTCCTGCATTGTTCAATTTAAGAGTCATGAAGCGGGTTCGGGTAGGCTGACCGATCGCGTTGGTGTATGGAGCACTCAGACGGGCCAGTTGCTGACGATGCTCCCCGCAGGCAATACCATCCACCCTTCCAATGCAATCCATCAAGCCAGCTCAATGCTGCTGACCTCTTCTAGCGAAGGAAGTCTTCGTGTTTGGCCGTTAGACATTGTCGACCGCGTATTGAAGTTCATTCCCCGCAGGTTGACTGCTGAAGAGCAAGCAACCTACGGCCTGCCTGTAATTGCGTCACTCGATTCGGCGCAAGCGGAATTGGATTTAACATCCGAGCTAACGCGCCGCCTTCAATTACTCACGCCAGTCACTCCAGAACGCCGTCGTCTCACATGGGATCTCTTCACGGAGATTTCAGAATGGTTGGGAGACGCGAGCGACCGCGAACGTAGCGCAATGCAGAACGCGGTAAAGGCGCTCACCCAAGGTTCGCCCGATGTCGATCCTCGCACACTTGCAAGAGCCTCTGACCTATTCACACAGCTGGGAGAGCCCTTACTTGCGTTAGAGTTTTTGGAGAGAGCGGCAGCTCATCCTGAAGCCTGGGATCTCCAAGCAAAGTTAGTCGAGCTGCGTTTACAATCGAGCCCTATGGTGACGAGTTACCGTGCGGTGCAAGCACTGTATGAAGCGACCCAAGCGGAAAATGATCAGGACCAGGCAAATCGCGAGCTAGAAGCTGCGCGTCGATGGGCCAAGAAGCAGGCTCCTCACTATGCGGAGTACGTTTACATCTTGGAATTATTGCATGAAGAACGCCTTGGAGAAGCAATTTCCTCCCTCAATCAACTGCTTGAAGCGGCCCCAACCATCCCCCTTGAGCCAATTCTGCTGCTGTCCGATTGCGAACTCAAATTGCATGGACCGCAAGCTGCAGAGAGCGTGATTCGTCGAACCTTAGAGGAGCATCCACAGGCCCCCATGCCACTCTGGCAGCGGTGGTGCCAATTGTGCTTCTCCGAGCTGGAGCGAACTCCCCGAGAGATTATGCAGCAGATGTCGAAGTGGCCAGCCCTAGAAACAGGGCACACCAATGCGGCGCAGGTCCAAGCCATGTTGGAGTCCCTGATGATCCATCATGAGTATTTGCTCAATTGCGGAGGCGAGGATTACCGAGCAGGGGACGGTCGCGTGTGGCATGCCGATTCCTTCTACACAGCGGGGCTTCGATTTTTCGAGAGTGAAGGTGAACCACTCCTCTTTGCTGCCCCGATCGACAACACGCTCGACGACGTGCTGTACCAGACCGAGCGTTACTTTGATCATCGCACGCGCGACAAGCCGTTGGGCTATGGAATTCCTCTACCCAATGGCAACTATCGCGTAACGTTAGGGTTTGCAGAAATATATGATGCCGATCGCTCTTTTGATGTGCTGGTGGAGGGTGAACCGGTAGCCAAGGGTTACAATCCGGCAACGCCGGACGATCTGTGGGCAACAGCGGATGAATTCGAATTTCAGACGGAGGTCTTGGATGGGCAACTTGATATTGAATTCTTGAGTCGCAACAATGCGGATGCTAAGATCTCTTGCATCGCGATCAAGTCCATCAATCAACTTGAGGAGCAAGCGAGTATTGATTCGCAATGAGTTACGAATGTGTTGCGTAGTATCACGAGCTCGTACGGATGGCTCACTCTGGATGTTCTCCCCCAAAAAAGTAGCATGCAGCTAGTCGAGCACTTCGAGCACTTCCCCCGTTTCGTCCCTGAATTAAGGTTCCTCAATTATGCCTGAATCAAGCAGTTCCAGTAGCTCTAGCAGTTCCAGTTCCAGTTCCAGTAGCTCAAGCAGTTCGAGCTCGATACCTGGAGGATACTGCACATATCGCTACACCTTAGAAGGCTGGGAATTGGAAGACAACAGTTGTCGATCGGGTTGGGAACCCAGTCCCCCCACCATCCCCAATCCCAATGTAGGGCAAACCTATCCTGGGGAATGTCTGTAAAGCGAGTCTTACGGTTGAGTCCGCGTATCCGATAGTCCTGTCTCGGAGATTCTTTCCGTGCAGGACGCGGTGTAAGACCTTGCAGGACAGATTTAAAGCCGCCCATCGTCTCGATAGAAGTCGGACTGGATGAATCTCTTTTTTTTTGGTTGGCCGTCGGAGTATGGCGGCGCAGATACCAAGGCTGCGCATTTACTGCAATTGCTTGCTCCTCATCTCTCGATTACGGTCATACCGAATTCGTCCCTGTCTCTGCAAGAAAAATGCTGGACTGACAAGTTCGATCAATGGGGAATTGCCTATAGATCCCTCGAGTCCTTGCCACAACAACTCGAGGGCACAGCCCTGGCGCTCTGCAACGCTCACTTTTTTACCGGCGGGATCTATTCGATCGCCCGCAGACGTGGCTTGAGAGTCGTATGGTCATCGGAAATGATGTGGCACCATCGGCATGAAGTCGAACTGATTCAAGCCGGAGCCATTGATCGCCTATTGTACGTCTCGGAAGTTCAACGAACGTGCCTGAACTACGAATCGTTTTGCAATGTCCCAACCCGCATGGTAGGCAACTACATTTCACCTCAGGCATTCCCTTTCGTCCCACGCAAGGTCGACGGATCGATCACCATTGGCCGCCTATCTCGCGCCGATCTGGACAAATACCCGGAAGACTTCCCCGTGTTCTATGAGGCGTTACAAATACCTGGGGCGCAATTTCGCGTTATGGCCTGGTCCCCTGCATTGCAGGAAAAGTATCGTTGGCACCATTTCGACGAGCGTTGGACACTGCTTGAACCCAACGCACTCGCTGCAGGCGATTTCCTGCAGAGTCTTGACCTATTCATCTACACCCTGGGGCACCATTTTGTAGAATCCTGGGGACGCAGCACCTTGGAAGCAATGCTCACGGGAGCGATCCCCCTGGTCCCCCATGGACATAATTTTGACCATTTGATCGAACACGGCGTGACGGGTTTCCAGTGCTCGGACTTTCGGGAATTCCAAACGTACGCAATGGAACTAGCTGACAACCCCATGGCTCGCCAACAGATGTCGCATGCCTGCCGCGAGCGGGCTGAGCAACTCAATGATGCGGTCACTCATTTAGAGATTTGGCTGGAGGCATTGGATGTCTGAACAACCAAGATTTTGCTATTGGTCCGTGGCTGACGGGTTTTATTCCCATTTAATGTCCGCCTGCATTGCCTCAGCCAGAGCGACCGGAGTCACGCAGGATTTCCACGTGTGGACCGATAAACCGATTCCAGGTGCCACGTGTCATCCGTGCGGAAAATATGAGCACAAGAACTATCTCTTCAAGTTTGACTTCCTGCTGAAAGCCGTGGAACTGCCGTACGACTATTTCATCTTCCTGGATGCTGACAACTATTTCGTGCGGCATCCGGGCGACATATTGCGATTGGTCCGCGAAGCTCCCGTGCATGTTTTGCTAGAGAGCGATTGCACACACCCAACGAACACTCGCCCCGATTGGTGGGGATGCCCGCTGCAGGAATATGCTCGATTGATGCGTTTGCAGGGCGTGCAGAGTCGGTCGATTTTCAATACTAACGCAGGATTTTGGATCGTTCATCGCGACGTAGCAAGACGTGCCGTAGAACTCGGGCTGGAGTTTTGGCACGCTGCCCACACCGCAGGGTATTCGTTTACGGAAGAGGCACCACTGGCCTATGTAGGTCATATGCTGATGGGCAACCCCTACACTCACACGCTTGAAGAAAATGTCGATGCTTGGGCATCGGATTGGACAGGAGTCTTCGCGGATCGTCTTCCCAGCGATCGAGAGTGGATGTTCACCGATTACTTAGCTGGACACCAGACGCGGGTACGTCCGGCGATAGTGCATTGCATGCGGAGCAAACAGGCCATGTATGAGCAGACGCAGAAAAATCGGCACGACAGTCTTTAAATCTAGCAAACCTCTTCCACGCCATAAAAAAACGCCGCACAAAAAAGTGCGGCGTTTGAGGCTGCTAGCAGCGTGGTAGATATCTCATCACTTCAAGAACTACTTCGCGTTACGCAAAGCTGCTTGAGCGGCAGCAAGCCGAGCGATGGGCACTCGGAACGGTGAACAGCTCACGTAGTCGAGGCCTACCGTATGGCAGAATTGCACCGATGCTGGATCTCCGCCATGTTCTCCACAGATGCCCAACTTGAGCTTGTCTTTAATCGAACGGCCCTTCTTGCACGCAATTTCCACCAACTGCCCTACGCCACTCGTATCGAGCGACTGGAATGGATCGACTAGCAAGATGTCTTGCGACAGATAGTCGGGCAGGAAGGAGTTGATATCGTCACGACTGAAACCAAAGGTCATTTGAGTCAGGTCATTGGTTCCGAAGCTGAAGAAGTCAGCTTGCCCAGCGATTTCATCGGCAGTCAATGCAGCGCGAGGCACTTCGATCATGGTGCCGATCAAGATGTCCAGCTTGCCAGTGAAGTTCTTAGCCTTCTTCACCGCTTCGATGGTCTCTTCGGTCTTGCGGCGAAGCAGTTTCAATTCGGCTTCGGTACCAACCAACGGGATCATAATCTCTGGAATGGCATCGATTTTCTTGAGCGTGCATTCGATGGCCGCCTCAACGATCGCCGTAACCTGCATTTCCAGGATTTCGGGATAGGTAATGCTCAGGCGACAACCACGGTGGCCAAGCATCGGATTGAATTCATGCAGACTATCGACCCGAGCCTTGATGTCAGCGGCACTGACTCCCAATTCCTTGGCGAGCTCGGCTTGTCCCTTTTCATCATGAGGCACAAACTCGTGCAGCGGAGGATCGAGCAAACGCACGGTAACGGGCAGGCCGTTCATCGCGGTGAAGATCCCAATGAAATCCTCGCGTTGGAAGGGCAGCAACTTCGCCAGCGCTGTGCGGCGAGTAGCTTCGTCGTTGGCTACGATCATTTGCCGAATCGCTAGGGTACGGTCACCACCGAAGAACATGTGTTCAGTACGGCAGAGCCCGATACCTTCAGCACCAAACTCGCGAGCCCGAGCGCTATCTTCTGGCGAATCCGCATTTGTGCGAACCTTGAGCGTGCGGAACTTATCGGCCCACACCATCAACTTGGCGAAATCGCCGGACAGTAGAGCTGGCTGGGTTGCGATGGAGCCTTCAGCGACTTCACCGCTGGTACCATTGATGCTGAGCTCGTCGCCCTCGCCATAGGTCTTACCGCTGATGACAGCGGTCTTGTTCTTGGCGTCGATTTTGACACCTGCAGCACCAGCGATACAGCATCGTCCCCAACCGCGAGCAACCACGGCAGCATGACTCGTCATGCCCCCAGTACTCGTCAGAATACCAGCGGCGGCGTGCATGCCGTCGACATCTTCCGGGCTAGTTTCCTTGCGGATCAGAATTACTTTCTCGCCCTTCAATGCACGAGCTTTGGCGTCTTCTGCGGTGAAGGCGAGTTTACCCACAGCTGCACCAGGAGAAGCTGGCAGGCCCTTGGCAATCTTTTCAGCCTTAGCCCAAGCTGCGGTATCGAAACTAGGCAGCAGCAATTGTGTTAAATCGCCAGCTGGCACGCGCAACACGGCTTCCTTTTCCGTGATCAGCTTTTCTTCCACCATGTCGCAAGCGATCTTGACCGCAGCCATACCGGTTCGCTTACCAGTACGGGTTTGCAGCATGTACAGAGTTCCCTTTTCGATGGTGAACTCGATGTCCTGCATCTCGCTGTAGTGGGTTTCGAGCTTCGTCTTGATCGCCATCAATTCTTGATAGACAGGATCATTCCACTTGCTCATCTCTTCGGTTGGCTGAGGCGTGCGGATACCGGCTACAACGTCTTCACCCTGAGCATTGATCAGGAATTCGCCGAAGAATTTGTTTTCGCCAGTGTTGGGATTGCGGGTAAAGGCAACACCAGTACCGGAATCATCTCCCATGTTGCCATAAACCATGGATTGGCAATTGACGGCGGTTCCCAGCAAGCCACGAATGCCCTCAATTTCGCGATACTTAACCGCCTTGTTGGTCATCCAACTCTTGAATACCGCTTCGACGGCCTTCTCGAGCTGCTTGATAGGATCTTGGGGGAAGTCCTCGCCAGTTTCCTTCTTGTAAAGCGCCTTGTAGGCATCGCACAGTTCCTTCAGCCCTTCGGCTGGAACCTGGGTATCCTCTTCGGTCTTGTACTTCTTCTTAATTGCATCGAAGGCTTCTTCGAAGTGCTCATGGTCTACGCCCATCACCACGTCACCGAACATATTGATCAGGCGGCGGTAAGCATCGTAAGCAAAACGTTCGTTGCTGGTCGCCTTCGCCAACCCAGCGGTTGAAACGTCGTTCAACCCTAGATTGAGAATCGTATTCATCATGCCAGGCATCGAGACGGCAGCACCCGAACGCACCGAGAGGAGCAGGGGATTCTTGTCATCACCAAACTTCTTGCTCAATTCCTTCTCGAGCGTCTCAACATTCGTTTTAACGTCGGCCATGAGTGCCGCGGGCATTTTCCCGCCATTGGCATAATAATCGCCACAAACTTCTGTGGTGATGGTGAATCCAGGAGGTACAGGCAAGCCAATTGAGGTCATTTCAGCTAGATTGGCACCCTTGCCGCCCAGGATTGATTTGCTTACGCCAGTTCCCTCGGTCCGCGTTTTGCCGAAGTAGTAGATCATTTTTTTCGAGCTGGACATGTGCCTTGTGAGCCTCCGAAAGTTTCGTGATAGAACCAATAAATTGGCAGTTGGATGAGCCCTTATGGGCTTGACATTGCGCAATAAAATTGAGCGAGCGAGTGTACTGGCGCTCGCAAAAATCGTCAATCGGGAGCCCCCCGCATGCTTACCTCAGAAGGCTTAGATTTGCCCTACAAGTGTACCGATTCTAACGCTCAAACCGGCTATCTTCTCGTTGGACATGGCACGCGGAATCCGGACGGTGCTGCGCAAATGAAGAGGGTCTACGAACAATTTGCGCAACTGGCCCCCGATTTAATGGCCGAGTATGGCTTTTTGGAACTGGCCCAGCCGGACATTCCGACCGCGATCCAAAAGCTGGCCCAGCGGGGGGCCCGACAACTTGTAACCATTCCCTTGCTCCTGTTCACCGCTGGGCATGCTCAGCAGGACATTCCCCAGGCGGTTGAGCATTCTGCTAGCAATTGCGGGATGGAGATCCTACGGCAGACCCCTGCCTTGGAATGCGCCCGCCCGATTCTCGAACTCTCGGCCAAGAGGTTTCGCCAAGCGGTATGCCTGCCCCATCGGCCGTGTGGAAACCGCCAGCGTTCACCTAGCAACTCCACGGAAAACCAAGCCCCCCCCAGTAGAACCAATTGCAATTTTACTCAGCAGGGCCCGCCCCCCCTTTCGGTGCTATGTGGCTTCCACACCCCTTCCGGGGACTGTGCAGCCTCCCATGTCGACCTGATGTGCCCGCAGCGTCCGGCAGGGGAGGTCGATGAGGCTTGCGTAGCAGCCTGCGGGCAGATTCATTGCGGTCGAGTGGGCTTGCTGATGGTCGGCCGGGGCAGCAGTTCCCCCCCCGCTACGGCCATGATGCACCAGTTCACGGAACAGCGTGTCCAGCTAACCCGCGTCGCCTGGCGGCAAACGGCCTTCATCCATGCTCAGTCCCCAAACGTGGAACAGGGGCTCGACGCCTTGGAGGCGGAGCAAGCACCCATCGCAGTAGTCCAGCCACACCTTCTATTTGAGGGGGAACTGATGGGACGCTTGCGTCAACAGGTCGCCCTTCGCCAAGCCCGCAATCCCCAGCAAAAATGGTTGCTTACAGCAACGCTTGGCACAGATAACGCTTTAGCCGCAGCACTGGAGAGCGTGGCGCGTCAGGCAAACTGCGCTGGCGGCTGATTTAACTCCAACAATTTCCTCAAAAACCGACCAGGAACGTGCAACAATCGTCCTCTCCCAGCAACATTCATGTTGCTGCGAGGTGTAGGATTCCGTACGATTTTGTCGGAAAACTGATTTTCCAGTGAAGGTAACATCACCGGCAAGTTTTGAGTCCCGAGTGGGACCTAATTGTTTGACTTTTAAGAATGCATGCGAAAGTTGGCTTATGCGAACGAATATAAAACTGACCGGGTTAGGGCTGCTAGCAAGTTTTGCTGGCCTCTGGGTAGCGGGAAATATTGTCGTGGCTCAACAAGCACCACGCGAAAACCTCGCAGTGCAGGACATGACGACCGCGCGTCCGCTGGATCACACGATCATTCAAACCGTCGCGCGATACATGGATCGCCAGCATTTGTCGAAGCACCGCATGGATGACGAAATATCGAAGCGTGCGTTCGACCAATTCCTTCGAGCACTCGACCCACTCAAGCTCTACTTCTTGCAGAGCGATATCGAGGCGTTTCACTCGAGTCTGACGCGGTTGGATGATTATGCCTTGGCAGGCAAAATGGACTTTGCGATCGACGCCTTTAAGACGTTTCTCAAACGCGTGGATGAACGCGTAGAAATGGCGCATGCCGCCATCGATAGCGAACACGATTTTACCGTTGCAGAAAAACTGGCCATCGACCGCGATGTCATTGAATATCCTGCCTCGGATGCAGAGGCTCAAGACCGAATGCGTCGGCAAATCAAATATCAATTGCTGGTGCTCGAAAGCGAAAAGATCCAAGCCGACAAGGACAAGGAATCGGGCAAGGAATTAACTGACACGCAGCGCGTTCTAGCAGCGGATCCCAATGAGGATCCTCGGGAGCGTTTGCATCGCCGTTATCGAACGATCCACAAGCGTTGGCACCAAACCGATGCCGATGAGCTGCTGGAGATATATGTCTCGGCCATTACCACCAGTTTCGACCCTCACACCTCGTACATGTCGCCCGACACGCTCGACAACTTCCGGATTGTGATGAGCCTCAATCTAGATGGAATTGGTGCTCAACTAATGAGTGAAGATGGCTACACCAAGCTGACCAGCATTGTCCCTGGTGGTGCCGCGGACAAGGACGGTCGACTCAAGCCAGGAGATAAAATCGTCCAAGTGGCACAAGGCGAAGACGGAATGCTGGAAGACGTTGTCGACATGAAGCTGGACGACGTAGTTCACCGCATTCGCGGGACAGCTGGCACGGTCGTAAGGCTCGGCGTCATGCCAGCCGCTGGCGGTGAGCTGCAAATCTATGACATTACGCGGGCCAAGATTACCTTGGATGACAGTGCGGCGCGAAGCGAAGTGGTTGAATATGGGAAGAAGGCGGATGGCCAACCATTCAAGTTCGGCTATATCGATTTGCCGAGCTTCTACATGGACATGCAGGCAGCACGCGATAATTCCGATAGCTTCCGCAGTACCACGCGTGACGTCAGCTTAATCCTCAGTGATTTTCGTGCTCAAAAAGTCGATGCTGTCGTCTTAGACCTCAGCCGCAATGGAGGAGGCAGCCTTACTGAAGCCATCAACCTCACCGGTCTCTTCGTCGACCAAGGACCTGTCGTGCAGGTCAAGAACCCTCAGGGGCAGGTCGACGTTTACGACGACTCAGCCTCCGGTGTCGCCTGGGATGGACCACTTGTCGTGATGACCAGCAAAGAGAGTGCCAGCGCCAGTGAAATCCTGGCAGGTGCTATCCAAGATTATAGGCGAGGCATCATCGTCGGTGACCCAACCACACACGGAAAGGGAACCGTACAAAGCTTGATTGATCTGGGCGAGCAACTCATGGGCATTCCGGGTGAAATGGGTGCACTCAAGTTGACCATCCAGCAATTCTATCTCCCGGGTGGCAAAAGCACGCAGCGGGCAGGCGTCTTGTCGGATGTCGTGCTGCCAGCCATTACAGCGAGTATCGACAACTCCGAGTCGGATCTGGATTACGCATTGCCAAACGATACGGTTCGCGAGGCCAAGCACATGGACTACAAGATGGTAGATGGTGCGGTGTTAGGTATTTTGCGAGCCAACAGTACCCAGCGGGTTAGCAATTCCAAAGGATTCGAAAAGCTGTTTCAGCGTATCGAAATGTTCAAGCAACAGAAGGACGAAGATTACGTTTCGCTCAAACGGGAAGACTTCCTGCGGAGACGCAATGAACTCGACGCACAGCGGGAAGAGCAAACGCAGGCACTCGATTCCCAAGTGCCTAAGAAGGACGTCTTCAAGATGGACTACTACAATGAAGAGATCTTGAACGTTGCTAAAGACTACGTCGAAGCGATGAGCAAATTAGACTTGGCCCAAGCTAGCTAGTACGGCTAGGATCATGGCAGCGATTTGACCATGGCAGCGATTTAAGGGCAGCGTTTTACGCTGCCCTTTTTCGTTTTCCGAGAAGGCGTTTAACTCCACACGACGTCGACATTCACCTGCTCACTGGAGCGTAGGGCAATCGTCACTCGATCCCCTGAAACGCTCAGGTCGCCCACCTTTCCTCCAATGTAATCGACGCGGGCCGCCGACTTCAGCTCTCGGAAGAGTCGGATCCCGGCACTGGTAGATTTACCAGCGTTCTCAGTTAAGAACAAACGCATACCGATCAACCGCTGCTGTTCATCCACCAGCGGGCATTCGAGTTCGACCGTTACATTCTTCGCGTTGCAACTGACCAGCCAACCACTCTTGGAAATCGGTTTATTTCCCTTCGGCAGGGAAACTTCATAGGGGTGATCCATAAACGCCATGGCCGACTGTATTGGGTAGGGCAAATCTACGCCAATGCCCATGCGATGTTCAACCGAACTCTGGCCTTCGGTGGCCAGGATAGTTTCAAGGAAACGCAAATCGGTGCGTCGATGGAAGGCCAGACCACCGGTTAGGATCTGAGTGTGGTAGTCCGCTTCGTCGATGTCGATCAAGGCTGGTGCAATGGCCTTGCCACTGGTCCAACTCTGCCGGCCACCACACGCGTAGGTCTTCAGAATGGCAGCTTCGGTTGGCCAAGCCAGTCGAGCAACGTAGGCGGCCCGCCAGGGGTTTCCATCCCCCAATGGTTGCAACTCACTTAAGCGAAACTTCACTTCGAGAATGCGACTACCGCGAGTGGTTTGGTAGTCGACTTCAAACTTCCCAACGCTGCGTCCAGCCTCTTTGAGCACACCGGACGCGCGGATCACACCACAGATTGGATTGGCGGTAATGACTTGGACTTTGGAAGCCACCATCTCGGAATAGACGAGCTCGCCCTGGGCATCATGAGTACGCCGGGCAAGCTGTAGGCTGAACCGATTCCCACGGATTCCAGGAACGTGCAGCGTCCGCAGATGGCCGCGCGACATATCGACTTGAGCTTCGAGAAACTCGTTTCGAATCAACCCACCATTTTCTGCCAGCGCAGCCTCGCGAGGTCCGGAGGAAGGCTCGGCGGCCAAGTCGCTCGCGACAAAGCCCATTGAGGGAAGGTCGATGCAGGCCTGGCGGGCGTCGCCGGTAGACGCTTCTGCGAAATGCCATGCAGTATCGGCTGGATAGGACCGCTGCGTGGGAAGCGTCGAAATCACTCGAACTGGGCAACTCCGCGGATTCAGCAAGACGCGTACACAATCGTCATTATCAGTTGGGGCCGCCTGCTTGATCGCAGCCAGCAAGCCGGCCAGTTCCTGCAGGACTTGGTTCGCGTATTGGTCGAGCTGCTGCTGAATCTCGGCGGCGCGCTGTTCGGCGCGAGGAATATCGTCGAACAGGCTATCCACTCGAGATTGAAGGGCAGCCAAATCTGGGGCCCAGGCCTGCATCGCCAGGGGCAAGGGGAGGGCGGACGGATCTGGCGAGATCTCGGGCGTCGGTACCGGAAGTTTGTCGTTTCGCGTCGAGGAATGCTGCAGTTGCCACAGCAAGTTGCTCAGATTCTGCACCGACCGCAACTGTGCCTGCGCGAGATGGTATGCCTTCGTTGCCAGCAATAGCTCACCGGCATCCTCGGTTTCAGCCAGCCAGTTGCATTGAAACGCATCGGCCTTCAATCGTTCTTGATGATAGGGCTGGTCGGTATCGATGAAGTAATCGCTCGCGGTTTGCCACTTGCCGAGGGCAGGGGTGCGAGCTGCGACGAGCTGGAGCAATTCGTAGAACTCGCAGTAGCGCCCCGGCCAGTGAGCGAAAAGGACTGTGGGGACATGCTGATGGTCGAGGGCGTCCCCCAGGGTCCAACCGATAGAATGAAAGCTGGCTGGATCGGACGCATCGAGCACCGGTCCCGCCAACGCGGACAGGAATGTGCCATCGGAGGCTTCCCAGGAAATCTTAGTTTGATTGCCTAGCGGGTATCGACCATTGCTGAATGCCAACAGGAGCGTTCCCTTGTAGCCCAGGCGGCGCAGGAACGCAGCGCTATCGGGCAAGAGTCCGTAGCTCATGCGGCCGAAAACTAGCGGAGGCTCTACGCCCAATTCGGCATAGGCCGCGCGGCCGGCCAACGCATCGCGGGCCATCGTCTCGCGAGCCATCAACGGAGTGGGACGCTCTCGCTCCAATCCGCCAACCACACACGCTTGCTCCGAGGCAACGCTATCGACGAACTGCTGAAAGTTGGTTCCATTCTTATCTCGCAACTGGGACAACAATTCAGCACTGGCCAAGTAGGAAGTCTTAAAACCGTTGTCTAACTGCTTCGCCAGCGAGCGGCCGAGCGTGGTGGGCGCTAGCAGCGTGACATCGACCAGATGCACATCCAGCGAGTAATAATGATCGCGTTCCTGCCCTAGAGAGTCGAAGCAGCCTTGCAGTTTTTCCTCAGCCAATTCCGCATTGCCGGCCTGTGCCGCCTCAGCCGCCTCCATCGCCTGCTCGGAAAAAGCGGTTAAATCGAGATTGCTCGAATAACGCAACTGCCGCGTCATCAACTGGACTTGCAAATAGGCAAAGCCGAGTGCAGCGAACTGAGGCACGATCCAAGCCAGAGGATGCTCGTCTGCGTACTCATCCACCAAGCCCACCGATTTGAGCACGCGCTGCTGCATGTCGCGCCACGCGGTTACGGGGCGGAGCAGGACCGAATTTGCGTCAGCCACTCTCGCCTCTAAGTCGTGGGGCAAATACTCCGTGGAACACTCGGGCAAGACGTAGATGCCGTGCTCTAGATTGGAGGGTGGGCTCTCCACTTGATGCCAGCGTGGGAGCGTTTGACTGAGCGCCATCAACTGCGGATGCCATAGCCCGATCCAACCAGAGAGCAGGGCGGCCGCCTCTGGTGAGGGAAGATGCCGGGGATAACCATCGAGTTCATAACTAGGAAGAAACAACACACATTCGCGAACTTGCATGGATAGGCCTAAATCAGGGGGAGTGCCGACATCGGGGGGGCATGAGGCACTGGTTGCGAGTCGCCCAGCGAGCTAAAGGGCGTTAACCGGACCAAAAGTAATTAAAAAAAGGCAAAAACAGTATGTCGTGACCTTAGAAATTTGACAGAGGGGGGCTGACCTCGATACAGTTTAGTAGGTGGAGGATTCTCTTGGCACTTTCGAGACTTCCGCACCGAGCTGGAAACTCCGTTATCCGGCAACTTTTCGTATCCGTCTAGTCCTTGCAGTTTGCCCCTCCCCATCGAATCGCGTGTCGCGATTTAGTGGGTGGTTGTATCAAGACTGAGCAATGCATGGGCTATTTCCGCTAAGGTAAAAATCGCTATGGCCAAAGCACCATCTGTCTGGGGAATTGAGATCGGACAGAGTGCGCTTAAAGCGCTCCGTTGTACGCTGGATGGTAACCAGGTTGTTGCTGAAGCCTTCGACTATATCGAATATCCGAAGATTCTTAGCCAACCGGAAGCCGATCCTGAAACATTGATCCACGAAGCGCTGGAAACTTTCGTCAAACGCAACGATCTTAAAAAGACGAGCGTCGCGTTGAGCGTGCCTGGCCAGAGCGGGCTGGCGAAATTCTTCAAGCCACCACCGGTGGAGCTGAAAAAAGTTCGGGATATCGTTAAATACGAAGCCAAACAACAGATTCCTTTCGACCTAAACGATGTCGTTTGGGATTATCAATTGATGGCCGGTAGCGACATTTCCGAAGGCTTCGCGCTAGAGAGCGAAGTCGGATTGTTTGCGATGAAGCGGGACGCGGTCTACCGCGCCTTAAAGCCGCTCCAAGCAGCCAATGTGGAGATCGATCTGCTGCAACTGGCACCGCTTAGCATCTACAACATGGTCACCTATGACCTGAGTTTATCCGAAGACCCTGAATTCAAATACGACCCGGAACACCCTCCCAAGTCCACAGTGGTGCTGGCGATGGGGACCGACGCAACCGACTTAATCGTCACCAATGGTTATCGAGTCTGGCAACGTAGTATGCCCTTGGGTGGCAACCACTTCACGCGCCAGTTGACCAAGGATTTGAAGTTAACTTATGCCAAGGCGGAGCACCTCAAACGGCATGCGATGGAGGCGGACGATCCCAAGCTGATCTTCCAAGCCATGCGCCCGATCTTCAATGACTTGGTCACCGAGATCCAGCGTTCCCTGGGCTTTTTCCGCAGTTTAAACAAGAAGGCCGAGATCGATTCGCTGCTGATGTTGGGCAACTCGGTCAAGCTGCCAGGCCTGACGCAGTACCTCAACAAAAACTTGGCCATCGATATCAATACGGTAGACTCCTTCGCGAGACTGACCGGTAGTGAAGTAACCAACGCGCCAGCGTTTCAAGACCACATCGCCGCCTTCGCTCCAGTCTACGGGCTGTGTCTGCAAGGCCTGAAGAAGGGACCGATTGCGACCAACCTCATCCCGCAAGAGGTGCTCAAAGAGCGGCTCATTCGTTCCAAGAAGCCTTGGGCGGTGGCTGCCGCTGCAGTCCTCATGCTGGGATTTGCTTCGAACCTCCTGCCGGCTGGCAGCCGCTGGGCTGACGTCCATCCCACGCGTTGGGACCCGGCCATGACCGCCGCAGCCAGTACGGCCGAAACCAGTAAGCTCCAAGTCTCTGAGGATGAAAAGCAAGCCAACGAAATTAAGTTGCTGCAAGATATCGGAGACGAAGTCAGCGGAAGCAACGATCGTCGCATCCTTTGGATGGAATTGTTGTCTGCCCTCTTCAAGTCCTTGGAGCGTCCGGAGGATTTCGACCTCAAGAATCTCCCCAGCCCCATGGAAGTCCCCTACATCGAACGGAAGGTAATTCATGTTGAGAAGGTTGATTGCAAGTACTATCCGGACCTCTCGACATACCTCACCGAACGCGTGCTGGCAGCTTACGAACAAGACAAAAAAACACGTCTCGATCGACTTGGACTGCTGAAAATCCCTGCCGCTGGGGAAGAGGGAGCCGAAGAGGAGACTGAAGCGGTAGAAGATCTGGCCGCCGCCGAAGGGGAAGACGGAGAGCTTGGAAACGCGGGGTGGGTCATTCAAATCGATGCCTACCACTTCCACAACAGCCCAGACTATGCTCCGACCGGCGACGAGTTGGAAGAGTTTGTCCTGAAGTACTGGATCACGCGTCTCGAAGACGGAAGTGTGGAACTCCCATCGGGTCCCAATGGGGAAATGGTCGAATTCACCTTTAAAGAATTAGGAATTTCCTACCCTTTTGTCATTCCAGGAACCTTACAAGAAAAGCATACGATTCCTAACCCTGAGTACATCAAGAAGTACGGCAAGAGCGGTGCGGGTGGAATGATGGGCGGCGAAGGGATGATGGGTGGCGGCTACCCTGGAGGCATGGGGTCCGGTGGCTCTGGGGTCTCCGGCGGACGTGGAATGCCGCTGGAGGATGAGGAGACTCCGAGGGAATTTGCTGCTCCTAAATTTCCGTTCAAAGTCCAAATGGTTTGGCGTGAACGGCCGCTCTCCGCCAGGCTGGAAGCAAAGCGACTGGCTGAAGAGGCCGCTGCCGAGGCAGCCGCCGCCGAAGCGGAAGCCGGAACCGACGATGAAAACTTAGCCAGTGACCTGAACTCCGACAGTAGCACGCTATAGCCGCAGCACGCTATAGCCGCAGCACGCTATAGCCGCAGCAAACTATAGCCGCAGCAAACTGCAACCGCGCACGCAGGTGTTGCATGATTTCAAACCTATGAACCTGGGAAATCCTTGAATTCCCGTTTGCACGCGAAAAACGCGTAGACACGCGGTAGCTCGGATTTTCTGCGACGCTTTAGACAACAGTCCAACCCCACTCGGTCAATCGAGTCTAGGAATCACCGCCATGGATCAACTCAAACAAGTTTTTGCACAGGTCGCCAAATTTCAGTTCTGGATTATCACCGGACTGGTAGTGGTGATGTCGTGCGTTGGCTTCTTCCTGGCGCGCTCGCAGATCAACGGTCTCTACACGGCTCAGACGACCGCCCTCGACAGCCATTATTCCGGACTGGACAGCGTGCGCAGCAAAATCTCCACGCACCCCAACTCGTTCTCCCAAGAGAAAATGAATGAGATCATCGGGCAGTTGCGCGAAGATGTGCGAGTTTCCTGGGAAAAACAATATGAGCGACAAGCCCGCTTGCTCAAGTGGCGGGTCGAGGCCATTAAGAGTCCCGCTCTGGTGAAAAAACTCGAGGAATTCATGCCGATCGAGAAGAACCTAACGTTCCCTGATGAACCGGCAGGATTCACCAATTATGACCGTGAGAATTACGCCCGCTATTTTGACTTGCAAATGGAAGAGCTAGCCAAAATCATCGGAGTGGCGTGGGTCGGTGAGGTCTCCAAGGATGCAGCCGGTGGCGGATACGGCGGCATGATGGGTGGTGGAGGCTACGGCGGTGAGGCCATGATGGGTGGAGGCAGCTACGGCGCCGAAGGCGGTTCGGGAAGCGGTTACGGCGGCACGGGCGGTGGCTATGGCGGTGAGGCCATGATGGGCGGTGGCTACGGCGGCATGATGGGTGGCGGCATGTACGGTGCCGGAGCCATGGCGAACAAGCAGCGAGACCTAGTCACTTGGCCCAAGACCAGCCAGGACCAACTCATCAGTTCGATTAAGTTGTGGACAGGGAAGGCGCCTACGGTTTACGAAATTGTGTACACCCAGGAGAACATGTGGGTCCTGGAAGGGCTACTGAACATCATCAAGAGGACTAATGGCGATGCTCTGGCCAATTTCCAGTGTGTTATCAAGGAGATTGAATTCATCCGCATCGGTAAATCTGCCATCGGAAGCGCAGGCACCATCGACTCCATCTCCGGTGCGCGTGGCGCCATGGGTGGCGCAGGCAGCATGATGGGCGGAGAGGGCTATGGCGGCGGATACGGCGGTGAAGGAGGTATGTACAGCGGTGGTAGCGGCGGTAGCGGCTATGGATCCGAAGGTGGCGGCATGTACAGCTCCGAGGGTGGTTCCGGCGGGTATGGCGGGGAAGGCTACGGTGCTGAGGGTGGCCCCATGGTGCGAGATCCAGCGGACGGCCGCTACGTCGATGCCGCCTACCAACCCGTTAGCGGCGAGGACTTGCGAACCAAAATGAGCAGCGGTAATGCTGAGGACGCGTTTTTTGTGGTCGCCAAACGGGTACCAGTCCGCCTGCGTCTGAAAATTGATCAACGCCGCACGCAAGAGTTTCTTGCCAATTGCGGCAATGCCGACCTCATGCTCGAAGTTCGCCAGGTTCGCTTGGGGAATACCGTAGCTGCGACGGCCGGCGGTAGTGCGAGCAGTGGCGGCTATGGCGGCTATGGCGGAATGGAGGCGGGCATGATGGGCGCCGAAAGTAGCGGGGGGTATGGTGGGGGCGGCTATGGCGGCATGGAAGGTGGCAGCGGAGGTGGTTCCTATGGCGGAGGAAGCTACGGGGGTGGTGGATACGGAGGCAGTGGGTATGGCGGAGAAGGCGGCATGTACGGTGCCGCTGGCGGTGCCGCGGCCCTCGGGAAAAACCCTTGGGATATTACCATCGAGATCTACGGCGTGGTAAACCTATATAACCCTGTGCACATCGAACAACTCGGCTTGGATAAAGTCACCGGCGATACAGAAATTGTGGCGACAGTGGATCCAGTCGAGGAGCCCGTGGAAGGTGCTGCCGGTGCAGGAAATGACGGTAACTCCCCAGCTGCGGCAGAAGAGGAAGCCGGCCCCAATGGCGCAGGACCTAATGTTCCCGGCCCTAACGGCGTAGGTCCCAACGGTCCCGGCCCTAACGGCGCAGGCCCCAACGGTCCCGGCCCTAACGGAGCAGGTCCCAACGGTCCCGGCCCCAACGGCGCAGGTCCCAACGGTCCCGGCCCTAACGGAGCAGGCCCCAACGGTCCCGGCCCTAACGGGGCAGGGCTCAATGGGCAGGGAAATAACGGACCTGGAGCGGAAGCCGGACGACCTGCAGCACCCATCAATGGCGCAGGTACAGACGCAGCGGACAACGACGCGGGTGCCGGACAAGCTCCATAGCGATCGATTCCAAGTTGGCAACTTTGCAGTTTCAAGTGCAGGCTTACCTGTGGCTTAAGCGGTTGTGACAAGATCAAAAGAAATATCAAACTCAGATCAATAAGTCTCAGGGAAGATTCACGGGAGAGCTTTCAATGTTTGGCAAAAAGAAAAAAGAAGACGCCACAGGTGGTGACGACGCGGTCGATTCTGGCAAGCCAGCCAAACCCGCCAAGGCTCCCAAGGCAGCCAAAGAGCCAAAGGCACCCAAGGAGCCGAAGGCTCCAAAGGCTCCAAAGGTGAAAGCCGCCAAGAAGGTGGATATTCGAGCTGGTAAGAATGGCCCAGGCTTTGTCGCGTCGCACATTGAGAAGGTCATTTTCGCGGTCGTAGGCCTCGGATTCGCCTACTTTCTGTACGACGGACTCACCGCGCCTCCCTACAACCCTTCAAGAGAACCCACGAGCCTGAAGCAGCAATCCGAAGACCTGATGCGAGAGATTCGTGTCGATCACTGGGATTCGATTGCTGAGGAACGCCAGGTTTCCCACGACTATGCCAAGAAAACAGAGGAAGCTCGATTTCCCACCGATCCGCAACGATACGGCAAAGAGCAAATCGTCTGGGACCCTAAACCAACTGGTGCCCACGAAAAGCGGTCTGACCCCGCGATCAGCCCACCACGTGAACTGGTAGCTGTAAATTTCTTTGGTTCGATCGCTGTCGAAGTCTCCAAGGATGCCCCTGAGCTCTATGAAAACTTGGAAGATGCTCCAAAGATCGAAGCCCGGACCAGTGGTCGCTCAAGAGGCCGCGGCAACCGCGGTGGAGCGGGCGGCTCTGAAGGTGGCTATGGCGGCGGCATGTATGGCGGCGGCGAAGGCGGCTCAGGCTACGGCGGGATGACGGGCGGAAGTATGGGAGGCATGGGAGCTGTGGCAGGAGCGGATGCTCCAACTCCACCCGCGCGCCGCTTAACCCCGAAATACGATTTAGGGGTCAGCGCCGGCGGTGGCATGATGGGCGGTGGCATGATGGGCGGTGGGTACGGAGGAATGGGTGGCGGCTACGGCGGTATGGCGGGAGCGCCAGCAGCTGGAGGCGGCAGCCTGAACAACCGCACGCGCAATCAAGGCCCCAAGTTTAAGGTCGGAGCCCGGCCGATTTACATGAACGCAATTACCGCACTCGTCCCCCACAAGGAAATGGCGGATGCCTACGCGGCTGCATTTGAAAACACGGGCAGCTTCATTTTCTCCCGGGATACCCCGCAGTATCGAGGAATTGAATTGCAACGCGTCGATGTAACCCTCAACCCAGCCCGCGAAATTGACGAATCCGAGTGGCGGACGGTGTCCGACACTGCGGACCAGTACAAATTGCAGAGTGAGCAAAAATGGGCTACCACCAACCCCAGGTTGGGTGTGCGCGTGCCCGATGTCGTCCACCAGTCGGCGGCGGATCGACGTTTAACGATGGGAATCCCCCCCATTTTGTTGCGAGATTATCGAGGATTTGCGAAGCATCCCGACATTCCTTGGGCATGGAATTACGTACCGCCCAAGCGAGAAATCCCAGTGAATCCCGCCGGAGACGGCGAGAAGGGACCTGAAGTACCTGCGATGCCTCCGGTCGGAGGTGGTGCCGGTGGTGGAATGATGGCCGGCGGAATGATGGGTGGCGGCTCCTATGGCGGCGGCTCGTACGGTGGTGGAGGCTACGGAGGCATGGAGAGTGGCGGTTACGGCGGAGGAGGCTATGGAGGAATGGAGAGCGGCGGCTACGGCGGCGGTGGCTATGGTGGCATGGAAAGTGGCGGCTACGGCGGCGGCGGTTACGGCGGCATGGAGAGTGGCGGTTACGGCGGAGGAGGCTATGGAGGAATGGAGAGTGGTGGCGGCATGTATGGAGGTATGGGAGGCATGGGAGGCATGGGAGGCATGGGTGCGGCAGGCGCTCCGCAGCCCGAGTACAAAATGATTCGCTGCTACGACGTTTTCCCACCCAACACGATCCGTAACGAACTCGGCAAGGTCTATCGCTATCGCGTTCGCCTTGTCATGCGTGATCCGAATTATCCCGAGTCGAACAACATCAAGGCCCCCGAACCCAGCGAATTGAAAGATGATGTCTGGGCGCGCGTATCGGCCAACATGCAAAAGGATGCGGATAATATCAAGAAGGATCCCAACGCCGAACTGTCCCCTCGCTACTCCGACTGGAGCACTCCAAGCGCTCCGGTACGCGTGCAATTTCCAAGTGAAGTCTTCGCCGGAACCGTGGAGTTCGACGGTCCCAAGTACTACGAGAATCCGCAAAAACCAGACGCGAAAATCCTAACCACCCTACGTGAAGCCACCGCAGAGGTCTTGGCAACCGGTTTTGACTTCCAAACTGGTGCAGAGGTTGGCGTGCAGATGGAAGATGTCCAACGCGGTAGTGTTTTCAAGACCAAGCAAGATGTCGAGCTTATCGTTCCGACCAGCAAGGTGATCAAAACGTGGAAGGACTACAGTTTGATCAACGCGGCGACCGTGGTCGATATTCGTGGTGGCACAGAGTTGGCTGGTGACAGCCGAGATGATCCCCTCACCGCTGCTGGTGAGATGTTGATTCTGCATCGAGACGGCCGGGTCGAGGCTACCAGCGACATCGACGATATGTTCCTCTACCGGATGTACTCTTTTGCGGATGATAAAGAGGCTGCGGAAAATGGTGGGGCAAGCGCCGCAGCTGGAGGTTACGGAGGAGGCATGATGGGCAGTGGGGGCGGCAGCGGTTACTAGTGCAGCACTTGCCAGCTTTGCAGTATTTCCCTCCGTTCAGCCTAGCGGCCTGTGCTAGTCTGCTCGGTAAGGTACCGCACCTGCAATTCAGCGTTTTCCTCGATAACCCCCAATCGTATCTGAGAAATGATGTCCATGTTTCACCAATTCCGGTTTGCAACGCTGCTGGTTTTATCGCTTTGCACTGTGGCGGATAGCGTCGTCGCCGACGATACGCCGCGGCACGCACTGCTACTAGCGGACTCGTCAAAGAATCGAATTGCCGTGTTGGATGAGCAGGGAAGAATCACCTGGGAGTCTGAAATCGGCCCGCTGCATGACCTGCATATGCTGGACAACGGCAACATTCTGTTTCAGAAAAACTGGACACATCTGGTCGAGATCAATCCAGATACGAACCAAGTGGTCTGGGAATACGATTGCTCCAAATCGCCAGAAAACGCTGCTCGGGCAATCGAAGTCCACGCGTTCCAACGACTCGACGACGGTCGCACGATGATCGCCGAAAGCGGCAGCAGCCGTATTATAGAAGTCGATGTAGCAGGCAAGATCGTGGCCGAAGTTCCGTTGAAAGTCTCCCGGCCGCACCCGCACCGCGATACGCGTTTAGTACGCAAGCTCAAGAGTGGCAACTACTTGGTATGCCACGAAGGGGATGGGTTCGTGCGTGAGTACGACGCCACTGGTGAGACGGCGTGGGAATACCAAGTTCCCCTCTTTGGCAATCAGCCCGCCAACGGACATGGGGTGAAAGCCTTCGGAAATCAGTGCTTCACCGCCTTGCGGCTTGACAGCGGGAACACGTTGATCTCAACCGGCAATGGTCATGGAGTGATAGAAGTCACTCCCAACCATCAAATCGTGTGGCAGGTCATGCAAGATGACTTGCCAGGAATCCAGCTCGCCTGGGTCACGACCTTGCAGCAGCTTCCCAATGGCAATCGGGTGCTTGGGAACTGCCACGCGGAAGCGACAAATCCTCAAATCGTTGAGATTCAGCGTGACAAGAAGGTGGTCTGGACGTTCAAAGACTTTAATCGCTTTGGAAATTCTCTGACCAATACCCAGGTCTTAACCACCAATGGCCAGCCGATTGTCGCCGAACCGGGCCGTGACCGCTGAGCACAGCCCCCGCAGCGACCTTCTTGCATCAGTAGTCACCGTTTACCGCCAAACGCAGCAGAGGCTAATGAGCCTCTGGTGGTATGCGGTTGGACTGGTTTAGCCGCTCGACTTTGCCAATCCGCCGACCTAGGCCGTGCGTAGTTTTTCCAGAGCAGTTTGTGCGGTGTCCAACTGCTGCTCAAGATCCGCCAAGGTTTCTCTTTCCTTGGTGACAACCTCTTGAGGAGCTCGGCTCACGAAGCTTTCGTTCGACAGTTTGGCTTGCTTGCCTTTGATCTGCTTCACCAGGTTCTCCGCGAGTTTTTCCAACCTTTGGATCTCTGCCGCCACGTCAATGAAATGGCTGAGGTCGACGGTCACATCCATGCCATCAGCCGAAATCGAGGCAGCAATTTCTGGGAGTGAGCCCACATCCCCCATGGCAATGCAATTGGCACCTGCCAGGGCGGAGAAGAACGGCAGCATGGGCTGCAACAGCTCTTTGGTGTCCGAGTTACAGCGGACAGAGAACTCGAGTTGTTCTTTAGGAGCGATGTTCTGACGGGAACGAATCTCGCGGACGGCCCCCAACACCGATGCAAATTTGGCAAACTGCGCCTCGATCGTTCTATCTTGGTACTCAGCGTTTGGTTGAGGCCAGCTCGACTGCATGAGCCAGCGGCAAGTCTCCGTGGAACTATCCAATGAGCGTTGCGTGCCGAACTTCGCCAATTCTTGCCAGATGGCTTCGGTGATGAAGGGGATGACCGGATGTAGAATTCGGAGCAATTGGTCGAGGGTGTGGGCCAGTACTTGTTGTGTAGCGGCGCGCTGCGCCGGATCGGCCAAGCGTGGTTTGGCCATTTCGACGTAATAGCTGCAAAATTCATCCCAAGCAAAGTCGTAAGCGATCCGCGCAGCCTCACTGTGGTGATAGCCCTCTAGCGCCTCGTCGACTCTGCGAATCGTGGTGGATAGACGAGAGAGGATCCAACGATCCTCCAGCGGCAACGCTGCAAAATCTAAAGACTGAGGCTCGTAGCCCTCCAAGTGCAACATGACAAATCGAGCCGCATTCCAAAGTTTGTTGCAGAAGTTGCGAGCTGTTTCAAACCGCTCGCTAATGACCGCTGCTTTAGGATGCGCTGTTTCGGCCTCAGATTTGGCCCACTGGGTCGAAAACAACTTCTTGCAACTTGGACATTCAATCGTCGGCTTCTCACGATTCTGCTTGGTCTGATTCACTGCGGAAGCGCAGTGGGGACACTCAAATTGAACCGGCATCCGCACGTCCTGCGTTTCGGTTGCAAGCCACGCTAGGCCGAATCTCAGCGCATCTGGTCCAAATTTGTCCATCACATCGATAGGATCGACCCCGTTCCCCTTGCTCTTGGACATGGTTTCCCCATACCCATCGAGAATCTTGGGGTGGATGAAGACCTCACGGAACGGCACTTCTCCGACGTTGTTGAGTCCCATAAGCACCATTCGGGCGACCCACAGAGTGATAATATCGCGACTGGTGATCAAGGTTGAGGTGGGGTAGAAGTACTCGAATTCTGGCGTCTTCTCAGGCCAGCCGAGCGTGGAATGCGGCCATAGAGCGGAGCTAAACCAAGTGTCCAAAACGTCTGCTTGCCGCACGAACCCCTCTTTTTCGAGCTCGCTTTGCAATGCGTCTGCTTCGACTCCTTGTTCGCCATCTGCCAAAGCCTCGTGTCGAATACAGACATGCAATAGATCCGTCCCCTCTAGACTGGCTGAGATCCGCCCCGCTAGCCCTGTTTCCGACTCGTTAATCAGCGTTGCTCTGGCCATGGCCGCTTCCGCCGATTCGAACTGCTTTGTCCAGATTGGAATCTGGTGCCCCCACCACAGCTGGCGGCCGACCGGCCAATCCCGTTTCTCCTTGAGCCAGTCGATATAGCCCTTGCGATAGCGCGATGGAATGATCGTGACGCGTCCATCCTTGACGGCGTCAATGGCGTTCTGCGCCAATTCTTCCATCTTCACAAACCATTGGTCGGCCAACAGCGGCTCAATGGGCGTTTTGCTCCGATCGCTGTGTGCCAAATCGATCTCACGATCCTCGATTTCAACCATCAGCCCCAATTCTTCTAGATCCGCCACCACCTGTGCGCGGGCTTTCCGCATAGTCAGCCCCTGGTATTTACCAGCAGCCTCGTTGAGCGTCCCATCGGTATTCAAAATGTTGATCATGGGCAACTCACAGCGCAGACCAACCTCGTAGTCATTTGCATCATGAGCCGGTGTGATTTTCACACATCCACTGCCCAATTCAGGCTTGGCCCACTCATCTACCACGAGCGGGATCTCACGATCGGCCAGAGGCAGACGCAAATGGACTCCAGCTCGCGCCATGTCAGCCAATTTCAGCAACCCCGGCAAGTGCGTTTCGCGGCGAGTCCTGAGCTCCTCCAATTGCGCTTCGAGCGGTGGGCGTTCCTTGGCTGGAGCGGAGGTCAGTTTTGATTGCAATTCGGCCTCATAGCGATCCAACGCACCAGCCGGGTCGGGATGCACGGCTACCGCCGTATCCCCCAACATCGTTTCAGGACGCGTCGTAGCGATGGTTACGTGGGTTGGCTGATCTTGCGCAGGATTCACTACCGGGTACTTGAAATGCCAAAAATGCCCCTTCTTAACCTCGTGAAAGACCTCATCGTCGCTCACCGCTGTCTGCAGGAAGGTATCCCAGTTCACCAACCGCTTGCCGCGAAAGATCAGCCCTCGGTTGAACAGGTCGAAAAAAGTAGTACGCACGGCTCGAGCGCAGGTATCGTCCAGCGTAAACCGCGTACGCTCCCAGTCACAGGAACAGCCCAGACTTCGCAGCTGGTTGAGGATGCGGGTCTCGTACTCCGCTTTCCATTCCCAAATCCGCTCCACCAGCTTCTCACGGCCGAGATCATGGCGGGTTTTGTTTTCCACTTCTTTCAGACGCCGCTCTACCACCGCTTGGGTTGCGATGCCTGCGTGATCGGTCCCAGGCATCCACAGGGTTTCAAAGCCACGCATGCGGTGCCAGCGCACCCGGATATCCTGCAGCGTACCATTTAGCGCATGTCCCAAGTGGAGTGCACCGGTCACATTGGGTGGCGGCATCACGATCGTGAACGGCTTCTTCTTCGGATTGGGCTCTGCATGAAAGCATCCATCCGCCTCCCAGGCCGAATAGATTTCGGCGCAAGTTGTTTCATAGTCAAATCGGTTGGGAATCTGTTCAGCGGAGTCGTTCATCGCAGTCGGTCTGTTCGCGTTCGGTCTTAAGGCTGGTAAATTCTAAGTACGAGCTGAAAGGTCGGGCCCACGTTGATGCTCGTCGCAGGCTGGACCAGCCCAGATTGTACGGATTTCCCACCAATCGACTACGCTGGCTGCCACCGTCGCCCCCCAACCTCTGCCATTTTCGCCTTGGAAAACCAGGCAGAATAGGAAACATTTCAGGGCAGAACACGCTTGGGGAATGAAAGGGGGCTCCAAAGTACGATAGAAAGAAGGACGTAGGTACGGGCCTCGAAGGATTTGAGGGACGTGCGCAAAATCGCAGACCACGCCAATCGCAAAGGATTGCTCATCACATGAGGCGTACTATTCTTCTGGCAGTTGCCACAATCCTCTCGACTCTGGCTGCCTCGAGCGCTTCAGCTCAACAGGCCTGCCCGCCCAGCGTGGGTTATGAAACCAATTGGAAATACGACTACTATCGCAACAAGATTTGGCCTGAGCCATTTCGGGCGATGGACACCCAATCGGTGCTGAGCTACTTCGATACGCAGCGCGACAAAGGGTGGCGTCTCAACAATACGCTGGGTGCGTCGATGTTTAACCCGCAAACGCAACAGCTGACCGAGTCTGGTAAAGCGCATGTGCGTTGGATTACCACCCGCGCCCCGCGTGATCGCCGCGTGGTATTTGTCTTGCAGGGTGATAGCCAAGCCCACACGGCGAAGCGCATTGAATCGACACAACTAGCCGTTTCCGAATATGTTCCCGTCGGTGCACTTCCGCAAATTTACTTGACCGACGAAGACGCCCCAGGCTCCTCAGGTGCCTACCAAACCGCGGTCCATCGCGCCATCAATACGAGCGTCCCAAGCCCTCGATTGCCGGCCGCCCCGGTCACATCTTCAAGTGGCTTGTAAGTTCACGACGGGGGAAAGATTGATGCTGAGCTACTAAGGCTTGGCACGAGGCTCCCGAAAAACCGTTCTGGGCACCATCCCACACAAACCCTAGCGATTTGTCTTCGCTAGGGTTTTTTCGTGTACGATTGGATTGTCCGTCGCAGTGTCAGCGATCGGGGCGGACTGCCCTTTCACGCATCCACGGCTGGGGCGTCTCGTTCCCCTGCGTCTCAAATTGCGGAAGCCCCGTCGTAAGTCATCCGTGGACGCAATCCCACGGCCAGGCTCTGCTCCTCGCTCGGCCACTCCAGACGCTATGCGCTGCCTGTCTCGCCACATGGTCGGGCGTGAACAGAAGATTTCCCGGGCACTGATTGGACTGAGCATTACCAGAAATTGCTAAAGTTCTGGTTCTGTGTGTCGCAATTTTGGGTTGGACCGTCTCTTGTCTAGGGAAGGGCACAATAGCCGAGGCCAGAGAACTACGGAATGCAAACCACCCAACAACTTGTCGAACTAGCCAAAGCGGGCCAACGCGATGCAATTGGTTTGCTGGTGCAGCGCTACGAGCGTCTCGCAGTCACTACTGCTTGGTCGATCGTGGGAGACTTTCATTGGGCCCAGGATGTAGCCCAGGAGTCCTTTGTGACTGCATTCCAACAAATAGCTCAGCTTCGCTCGGGAGCGACCTTCGGAAGTTGGCTGCTGGTCAGTGTTCGTCGGAATGCTATGCGGCATAAGCAGCGACAGCGAGAGGTAACCACCGACTTTCCCATGAATGAGCTGGTGGCAATCTCCAACGGATGGATCGACCAATTCGAAGAATTGCTTCCGCTCTTGAAAGAATCCATGTAAGTCCTGGGTTTGGGGCGGGAGCCGTTCGAATAAAATCTGGTGACTCAGCCCCGTGATCTCGGGTTGCCGGAAGCAACCACTGTCACAAATGTGCCAACCCCAAACCCAAAGGACACATGGACTATGAAGATTCTCGCTCTTGACCTCGGCAAATTCAATACGATGTGCTGTTTCTTTGATACAAAAACTCGCAAACACTCCTTCCTCAATGCCACTACCGACCGCAACTACCTCTCGACTGTCTTCAAAAAGCATAAGATCGACTTGGTGGTTATGGAGGCGTGTGGTCCGTCAGGCTGGATCAACGATCTAGCTGAGTCTTTGGGCCTCCAAACGTTCGTCTGCTCGACCAACGAAGAGGCTTGGAAGTGGTCCAACGTTAAACGCAAAACTGACAAGGATGATGCGCTCAAGCTGGCGCGTATGGCTACCATGAGTGAACTCAAGCCGGTTCACATGCCCTCCGAAACACATCGTGAGTTTCGCTCTCTGGTTAAGTACCGCAAAACACTCGACTGGCGGATCAACAAGATCAAGTGCACCATTCGCGCGTGGTTCGTCAACCACGGCATCTCGATCGACAGGGGGGACAAAGCTTGGCACACCGGACGCGCATTGATCAACTCGTATCGCAAACCACTTACGGAGTGCTCCGCGAAAGAGTTGTGGAAAGGTGAGCTCGATCTTGAATTGACGCAGCTCGATTCTCTGTCCACACAACTTGACGGGGTCGTCAAGAAACTCGAAGCGATCGGCAAGGCCGATCCTCGCATCGTACGACTGCGCACGATTCCCGGCGTTGGACCACGCACGGCTGAAATCCTGGTGGCCTGCATCGACGATTCGCACCGCTTTGAGAACGGACGCCAAGTGTCGGCCTACTTCGGCTTGGTACCTCGGCAATTTCAATCTGGTGAAACCGATCGCAACGGCCGCATCACCAAGCGGGGCAACCCGCTGGCTCGGACCATTCTTGTCGAGTGCGCTTGGGCCTCGCTGCGATACAATCCGTGGTCCAAGGGAGTCTACGATCGCATCTGCGGTAAGCAGAAGACACGCAAGAAGAAGGCGGGAGTGGCGTTGGCTCGTAAAATCGCGGTGATTGCTTGGGCCATGCTCCGCGATGAAAAGGACTGGGATCCGGTCACCATGATTCGTACTACCAAGTCGTTCGGTGGAACGCTTCCCTTGGATGAAGAGACCTTTCGAACGATGCCTCCTAAGGAGAACTCGGACCAACGTAAGAGCCGCCTTCGCAGGGAAGCCCGCGAAGCCGAAGAGCTCACGCAGCGTTGCGCCGCCAAGGCGTCGCCCACGACAAAGTCAGCCAGCAAATCCAAGTCGAAGCCCACGCAGGTTGGTAAGTCGACGAAACAGCAGTCTGCCAAGTCGCAGGCGAAATTGCAGGCGAAATCAATCACCACGCCGAGAAGTCCCATTGGCTCAAAGTCGAAACAAGCCACCACGAAAACCGCCCAACCACGGCGAGCAAGAAAGCCAGTATCCGCTGCCTGATGAGCGTACCCCTTAGCACACTAACATCGACAGAACGAATCGGCCTTGCTCGCCCTTTTTCCCCACCGCTACGAGGGACAACCTGTACGCGCCGCCTGATGCATTGACATCGGCAGAACGAATCGGCACCTCGTAGCCTTTTGACACGTCACTAGTTGAACAGACTCATTCAATACCGATACCAACTGAGTTCACAGGAGCCCTTTCGCCAGACACGAGAACACTTGACAAGGACAAGACCAACCCAAATGTGCTGAGCACCGACACCAATTGACCACTGACTGATTCCCATGGACCGATCGCGCAGGATCGCCGGAACGTCAGACACGTCGCCCTAAAGAATGTGCCACACCAACGGAAGGTAGCTTGCTGCTCACCGAAGCCTCCAGGCAAGCTGCAGCCAACACGGACTCATCATCGACAACGATGCTTTGAACCGTGCATGGATAACTGAGGGAACGCGACCTGCTCCAAGTGAGCAGGAGCAGAAGTGTGAAACGCGTTCGCACCTCGAATAGTCGTTTAATCAAACATCCTTGACAAGCACATTGTGCACCGGCCGAAGCGATACTCCCTCGAAGCTCTCTAGCGAAGGCAACTTCCAAGTGGCTAAACCGCGTCATGATATGACTGAATAAAAGAATTCAAAAAAAGTGGCGACCGTCACTTGCCAAACCCAGGACTTCATAGTCGAGTTGCCGTCACAGGAATACGAAGTTGTGAGTTATCGCTATCTCAATGGTTTCAGTATTTGCCAAATCTCAGAAGAAACTCAACGTCCCATTGGGACGATCACCAAGCAGTTGTCACGTGCAGTCCATCGCATGCGAGAAATCGTAGCGGAGCTTGAACGATGAATATGAATCCATCCCCAGAATCTGATTCGGATATTGAAAAACAACTGTACCGAGCAGGACAGTCTCTGCGCGAGAACATCTCACTTTCAGAGCGTGTTCTCGAGCAACTTGAAATCAAGGATGCCCCCCAGCCTATCGTTCGTCCGGCCCCCACAACTCGGTGGTCTCGATTCACTCACTTTGGAGAACTAACCATGCTACAGAAACTGTCGATTACCAGCCTAGCCGCTTCGGCGACTCTGGTGCTGCTCGCTTGGGTTGCCACCTCCGCCACTCACACCTCCTTGGCACAGGTCGTTGAAAATGTTCGCAAGGCGACCAGCTACCAAGCTGATGTTCGCATGGATGCAGCGGATCGAAATGTTACCGGCCGAATCTACTGGAGGGCTCCGATGGATGTGAGAATGGAGTTTGACAACCGCCTCGGCGAGCCGCGCGAAATCGACATTTTCTTCCGCAACAAGCCTGGAATTGGTATATCTAACAAGACTCGAACCTATCGCATCCATGCCGCTCGCAGCGGCGTTAGCTCCCCCATCATGCAGCTGCAGGAGCTCCCGAATTTCGAAGCAGAAGCGCAGCGAAGGCTGGGAACAAAGCGAATCCAAGGAATTGAGTGCGAGGGTTTTGAAATTGAAGTATCGAAAATTGATCCGAACGTTGGTGCGGGAACGCTCACCGTGTGGGTCAACCCAGTAAATCAACTCCCTAACACGGTCTCGATCAGCTTCAGTGATCTAGCCTCGCCGACCATGATTTTTGAGAATATCATTTGGAATAACGCTTTAGAGGACGCTTTGTTCTCCACTGCTCCCCCCGTGGGCTACGAGTTGGCGCAGCCAGCTAAACACAGCAATCCGAGCGTTGCAGAACAAGTCTCTGCAATCATCCAGTCGCTGCGAATTTTTGCCGAGTTGAACGACGGCAAGTACCCTCAAGTCAGCGTAGTCTATGGCGACGTTATTCAAGCCCAATTGCTAAAGCTGGGTGGGTACAGCATGCCTGTGGACCGCGAGCAAGTACGAGATAAAGAGTATCAAGAGATTATGGAATCTACCCGAGGATGGGCAATCATGAATGGCATTATGCGGGACAACGCATACGCGTCTTACCATGGATTCGAAGTCACCCCGCAGGATTCCGACCAAGCCCTCTTCCAATGGAGGCTGGATAACGGCCACGAGCAGGTCATCTACGGAGATCTGCATGCCGAGACCTTGGAAAGATAGCCAACACCACTGACACCACAAGTTGTCGTCACTCCCCGAGTGGCGGCAACTCCTCAATTCTTCAAATTCGAGCTGCCCCCAACATGCCATTTACCATGCACTCTGAGCTAATCCAAGCAGCACTCCAGACGCGACACAATGCTTATGCACCATATAGCAACTTTCAAGTCGGCGCCGCGATTCTGACTGAGCATGGTGAAATTTTCACGGGCTGCAATGTCGAAAACAGCTCCTTCGGATTGACTATTTGCGCAGAGCGTTCAGCAGTCAGCGCGATGGTCGCCTCTGGCTCGACCAACATAGCCAAGATCTGCATCGCCAGCCCGGGCGCTGCTCCTCCCTGCGGCGCCTGCCGCCAAGTCATGGCCGAGTTTGGAAATTCCTTCGAAGTCCTGTTGGTGGATGCCGATTCACAGCTTGTTCAACAGCGTTGGAAAATGGCGGACTTGCTGCCCGGTCAATTCCATTTCCCTCCCAAGTCCAGTACGGAATAGCCAAGTCACGGTCTGCGGGAATGGTGGGGTCGGGAATGGTGCGTGGGAGCTAGCGAGTTACGGAGCGAGGGAGTGGAGTCACGGACCGGGGGGGCCATGCTACTTTGGGCTCACGGACCGGGGGGCCATGCTACTTGGAGGTCACGGGTCGGGGATGGATGCTACTGGGTGGGCAAGGTGCCTACAGTGGAGTCTGCGCGGCCGCTATGATTTTTGCGTCGCGATGATGACTGTACCAGTAGAACAACAAGCCGATGCCTGCAATCGTGATCGTCATGAGCCGGTAGATTGTGGCAACCAACATCCCCGAGTAATGTTCGGGTAGATCTGGGAGTCGCGAGAAAAGAGCTTGCAAAGCTCCTTCCTGCAGGCCGATGCCTCCCGGGGCCAACGGCAATGCTCCGGCTGCCATGGCCGGGGGCACCACTTGAAAGTGCTCGGCCAATGTTGGGAAATCTTGATAGACGCCCCGTGAAATCACATACATGGTAATGGCTAGCAAACTATGCACGGTGATTGCCATCCCTAAGATCCAACACAGCGTCCATGGGGTCCGCCGCAATCTTCGAATTGCCAGCGCCATGCGAGATACGGTATCGCCCAGCACCGGAATTTTCCGCAACGCCACAATCCAGCGGTCAAACCAACTGCCGGCCAGCAGGGCCAGGAACAGAGCGACCACCGACCCCAGTGCCGTGATGCCCGCACCGCGCCGAATCGTCAAGAAGGTTGCGGACAATTGCTCTGCAGGCACCAGGGAAAGGCTGGCCCAAGCAAGGATGACCAAGCCGAGCAACCCCACGGCTCGGTCCAGCAAGACGGAAGTCACTGCTTCGGGACGCTTCTCTGGCTTGTCACGGGCGACCAAAATCGCCTTAAAAAGATCTCCTCCGACGCTTCCAAAAGAGACGAAGTTCAGGAGATAGCCCAGAAAGCCCAGACGCAGTGCCTCGCTGATGGTAAACGGTATATCAAACGCCCGCACCAAGAGGTACCATCGAAGAAAGCTCAAGCAAATTGCAAACAGGGCGATGCACTGGGCTAATACCAACAAGCCCCATTGCTTGGGTTGCTCTGCAAAGACGCGGTAGTCTTCGGGACTAACGCTCATCAACAAATAGACAAACAGAGCCAGTGGCAAACCAAGTTTGACGACGAGCAAGCAAGTGCGTTTCAATTGACTTGCTCCACTGGCAACCATTTCGAGCTGGAATACTTTGCCTGACTAGCTATCGAACATTTTCTTCAGAGAATGCACTGTAGCAGCCCGGCCCGCGCGTCCGATGGAGGTCGTCAACGGAATTTCTTTCGGACAAACGGCGACACAATTCTGTGCGTTACCGCAGGCCTGAACACCACCAGGTGCGATCAAGGCTTCGACGCGCTCCTCCGCTAGGCTATTGCCAGTGGGATGGGAGTTGAACAAGACCGCTTGGCTAATGGGAGCAGCCCCCATGAACTGCGATCCGTACGCCTCGCGTTTGCGATCCTCGAATTGCTCTTCCGTTTCACCAGGGCGGCGATGAAGCTCAATTTTCTGATACTGAGGGCATGCATCCAAGCAGCATCCGCAGCTCATGCATTGGCTCAGTGGATAACTCTGCTCTTGTTGCTTGCGGGATTGCCGGGGCCCTGGGCCCATATCGGAATATCCATCGACCGGCACCCAGGCCTTCACCCGTTCCAGCCCCTGGAAGAGACGAGTACGATCTACGATCAGATCTCGAATCACCGGGAACTTGGTCATCGGGCGCAGTTCAATCTCAGCACTGTTGTCCTCCAACAGCCGATCGACCAGGGCCGTGCAGCTTTGCCGGACCTTGCCATTGACGACCATCGTGCACGAGCCGCAAACCTCTTCCAGGCAACCGCAATCCCAGGCAACAGGTGTCACCTTGTTGCCCTCTACCGTAGCGGCTTGTGCGGCAATCCGTTGTAGAACGCTGATAACGTTCATGTTCTCCTCGTACTCAACCTGGTGCCGTTCCCAATAGGTCGGCTGCCCTGGTCCATCTTGTCGCAACACCCTGACATTTACTTTTTCAGGATGCTGCGGAGTGCTTGCCTGATGATGAGTATTCGTCGCTGTCATATCTATAAATTCCGATGGATACTATGTGTTCTTATCGACATTTTTTGGTGCGGAAGCTCGTTCCTTCCAGACCTGTTCAATCGTCTCTGCCCCAACCAATCCGTAGAGTCGCGGTCGCGGAGCAATGGATCCGGTATCAACGTCTTCGTAGGTAATCTTTGGATCAGCACCGTCGTACGTTGCAATCGTCGACTTCAAGAACTTCTTATTATTTTCTTCGAAACGATCGCACCAGCGCTCGGCCTCTTGGCGACGCGCTTGTGGTTCTTCCTCGGTCAGGCTGGGCATTGAAAATTCGGGTTTGAAGTGAGCGCCGCGGCATTCGTCCCGCAATCGAGCCCCCTTGAGAATCGACTTAGCAATCGGGAACATGTCCTGCAGTGCTTTGGTGAAGATCACATTCTGATTGGTCCAGCTACCGGAGTCGGTCAATGAGCAAGCCATCGCACGCTCGTGCAAGTCGGACACGCGGGAGTAGGCGTCGTCCAATTGGGAGTTCACCCGCACGACGGTGGCAGCCCGCGTCATCACATCCCCCAACTCTTGGTGAAGCAAGTACGGGTTTTCACCGCCAGCATTGCTAAGCAGGGCAGCGTGTCGCTCTTGCTGCTTGGCCAAGGCCCCTTCGAATACGGCTGGCGCGAGCTCTGCTGCAGCCTTCGATTGATTCTTGATGTAGTTCTGAATGCCAGGTGCTACAAACAACCCGCTGAAAATGCAGCTCAGCAACGAGTTCGCTCCCAAGCGGTTGGCACCATGATATTGGTAGTCGCATTCCCCTAAGGCATACAACCCCTGGATGTTCGTCATTTGATTGCCAGGATCTCCAGCCAGCAACCCACCGTCGCTATTCTTGGTATATCCGGCCCACAGGCCTCCCATCGAATAGTGAACAGCCGGGAAGATCTTCATCGGGACGTCGCGTGGATCAACGCCTTGGAACTTTTCATAGATCTCGAGAATTCCGCCCAATTTACGGTCCAACTCGCTGCGTTCAATGTGCGTCAGGTCGAGGTAGACGCACATCCGTCCGGCCTCAACACTCAATCCCTCGTTGACACAGATATTGAAAATCTCGCGAGTAGCGATATCGCGTGGTACTAGGTTGCCATATTCCGGGTAGCGTTCTTCCAGGAAGTAATAGCGATCGGCTTCCGGAATAGACTTCACCGGACGAGGGTCTTGAGGAGTGCGAGGCACCCACACACGTCCCCCTTCTCCACGAGCCGACTCACTCATCAACCGCAACTTATCTGCCCCTGGAATCGCCGTCGGGTGAACTTGGATAAACTCGGGATTACCGAGTTTCGCTCCGGCCTGAAAACAGCGACTGGCGGCTCCACCGTTGCAAAAGACCGACATCGTGGAGCGACCGTAGATCAATCCGTTACCACCGGTAGCAACGATCGTTGCATCAGCGGGGAAGGACCGCATTTCCATCGAGACCATGTCTTGAGCAACCACACCGACACAACGTCCCGACTCATCCTGCATTGGCCCCAGGAAATCCCAGAACTCAAACTTGCGGACCATGCCCTCAGATTCCCAACGGCGAACTTGCTCGTCCAACGCATAGAGCAGTTGCTGGCCAGTTGTAGCGCCGGCAAACGCGGTTCTTTTGAACAGAGTTCCGCCGAAGCGACGGCGATCAAGAAATCCCTCTTCAGTTCGGTTAAAAGTGACCCCCAAGCGATCCATCAACTCGATGACTTTGGGAGCCCAATAGGCCATTTCCTTGACCGGCGGCTGGTGCTGGAGAAAGTCTCCACCGTAGACGGTATCGTCCAGGTGATGCCACTCCGAATCGCCCAGCTGGCGTGTTTGCTCATTGCAGCTGTTGATTCCGCCTTGCGCACACACGCTGTGCGAGCGTTTAACGGGGGTCAAACTAATGAGATCGACCGGAATACCAAGCTCACAGAGCTTCATCGTGGCCGCTAAACCCGCTAATCCACCACCTACTACCACTACACGCTGTGTCGACATTGGTAAACTTATTCCCTCGTTTTACAGGACCGGCACTGCCGCTAGGGCAATCCGCCTGCATGTTGGATTATGCGTCTGATTACTCAACTACCATTGGGAGACTGTCGTGTGGGAAGGTATTCTCAACACACGGCAGCCGCACTATCTTCGGCCCCGCATCGGGAGCATCTCACTCGCCTTCTACCGCTTGGTCAGCGGGGCCGCTCTCCGCATCAGAATTGGCTTTTGCAGCATCCGCATCGGCTTCCTCGAGCTCCACCGCCTCAGAGCGTTTATGAGGATTGGGAACGATACGCCCAGCAGCCACCTCCGCCTGGTACATTTTATCTTCCGTGATTTTGGCTTCCTCAATATCGATCTGCTTCACAGCAAACAGGGCACTCAGGCCCACGATCAACAACAGCAGTCCACCTGCCGAGCAAAGGTAGGTCGCGCGACGTTGGGCAGCGGGACTGATCCATACGCCCCAAGTAATCCCCATAGTCCACACGCCATTGGCCAAGTGAAAGACACAGGCCACGATACCCAAGAAGTAAAAGATGGGCCACGCAATGCCTCCCATGGCTACCGCTAGAGTACTGGCCGCGTTGTAAGCTCGAAAATTAGCCATGCCCAAGGGCTCGGCCACATTCGTCAACCACCAATCTCCGTGAAACCAACCATGCAGATGAAACACGTGCGTAAAGATAAACAGGATGGCAATCACGCCGGACCAGCGCTGCAGGGTGTACCGCCAATTGGCTACATAGCGATAGTTGTCATGATTTGATTTTCCGGAGCGAATAATCCACACCCCCACCACCGCATGGAAAATCAGGGGCAAGAAAATGAATGCCCACTCCACCATCGGCAGCAACTTTCCCAAAGAGTGAATCTGATTCACATTGCTTTGGAAGGCTCCCGCTCCATTGAGCAGAGAGGCATTGACCAGCAGGTGGACCGTCATGTAGGCCCCCACCGGAATCAATCCGCTCAGCGAGTGCAGACGGCGAATTAAAAATTCGTTTTTCGAAAAGAAATCCAGGCTTGTTGCGCTCATCGGGATGCTGATGTCGAGTTGGAGGTTTCCAGACTAAAAGATTGAGTCCACCGGCACTTGCTGATCACCAACAGGTGCCTTTCCCCACTTCACGGGTCCACTTCGATCGAAACGTGGCGGACCTGGGCAGGAATGTCCGGAGTCGCTTGTTTCGTGCACACGGGGAATGGGCTGTCACTACAAGTGAGTGAACTTTAGCGACAGAACTCGCCTGCTAATATATCGGAATTATAGATCAGTGGGCAGTGCACTCGGCCAAGTTGAGCGGGTGCCCTGGATTTTTGGGGAAATGGCTGGCGAAACAGCGGCTGTCCATTGGTAATCCTTGCACGAAGCAGAGGTGCGGCAAATAGTACCGGCACGCCGCCGGCACCAATCCGCCGGACACCTGTTAGTCGAGTGTCGACAGGGGAACCTCTGGCAGCGTCATGCGCGTGGATTCGTCGAGTGGATGTCCTCTCAGAAACTCACTAGCAAACATTTCCCGCTTGCCGGCTGGCTGCAGCAACCCAACCAGGAGCACACCTCCCTGGCACTGAATGCCCAGCATGCGATCCCACGGAGCCTCCCAAGTTGGATCCACTTGCTCCGCTTCAACGACGGCCACACCTCCAGGTTCCAATTGCTTCCACCCTGCAACCGAATTGCTCCACCTGGCTCCTCGTATTTGGATCCTGAAAGACTTCCCGGCGCCCCAAGTCAACACTCCGAAGGTCCCTGGCCACGGCTGGCAGGCGCGGACCAACCGCACCAAGTACTCTCCCGGAAGTCGGAAGTCGAGTTGGCCATCCGCCTTAGAAAATCGCGGCGCCTTGGTGACTTGCGTCTTATCTTGCCGCATGCCGATCGCTTGCTCTCCATCCCAGCCCTCCAGCGTCCGGACTGCAGCTACGGTTGCGTCCACCCCTAGCTCTGCCAGACGCGGCTCGAGTTGGCCGGCCGTCTCATCGGCTCGAATCAAAGTGGACAGGCTCTCAAGGGCGGGTCCCGCGTCGAGTCGTGGAGTCATGTGAATGACGGTAATGCCCGCTTCTTGATCCCCTCGCAAGAGCGCCCACTGCACCGGTGCAGCCCCACGATGCCGGGGAAGAATCGAACCGTGCAGATTGATTCCGCCCAGCCGAGCCGCGCCCAAGCATGCGTCCGATAGAATTTGCCCGTAGTCACACACGAAGAACAGGTCGGCTTGGTACGCCGCCACGCGCTCGATCGCTTCTACCGAATTGATGCTTGCGGGTTCAAAGACTTCAATCCCCTCGGCTTTCGCCCACTCATAAACGGGCCGCGGGGGCGCCTTCTTAGCGCGAGCATCCGCCGCCGGCCGGGTCACCACCAAAGGAACATCATGCCCATCCTGGAGCAGGCGAACACACGTAGGTACGGCAAAGGGGCCTGTCCCCATGACAACAATTCGCATCGATTCCTCTTTATTTATGATTCAATTTCTCGTGCAGGAGCTCTTAACGTCCACGCCAATACCATCTGTCATATCAACACTGGATTTTTCTGGATACCACTCTGAATCTGGATACCACTCTGAATCCCGTCAGGCGACTCATTCTAGGAATAAAGCTCTGAACAGGAGCGGCAACGCCGGCGTACAGTGCAGCAGGCTCCCTCGAAGCTCAGCAACGCACACGGCTTCGTCCAGCACACGGCTTCGTCCAGCACACGGCTTCGTCCAGCACACAGCTTCGTCCATAACACGTACTCATAATCAGCATCTCAGGCCGTAATGGTGAATTGCGGATCCCTCAACGCCTCGGGCCGCGTCAAATTCTACAATTCGCGTTCCTTCAAAAAAGAGTGCAATAATCCGTTTTGTATCGTATTATTGAGTAGAGACGCGGTCCACCGGATTACCAACGGACTTGTGTTGCCTCCCAAAACGACGCATGGTACGATGAATCGCATGATACGGACAGCAATTACCTACGCTTTGATCGTGACCCTGTGGGCTTGTCCCCTGCGGTGCCTCGTCGACAGCTTGCTCATACAGCCCACGAGCTCGACGGCGGTTCGTCACTGCGCATGCTGCAGTCTCCCGGCCGGTTCCGATGCGGAATCAGCAGCCGGATCCCAGTCTCTCCCCACCGATCGAGATTCCGCTCCTGGAGAGACAGGGAGTTGCCTGTGCGACGGAGCAATTCTTGACACGCTATCGGTGCTACCCGACTTCTCTCTCGAGCAGGTCGATTCGCTTCCTGGCTGCTTGGCCATGGTTCCCGAAAGCAATGTAGCTCGGCGTCTGCGTCTAGCTGGGATGCACCACGAACGATGCGTCAATTCGGCGGGTCGCAGTGCGCGCATCGCCCACCAATCTTGGCTGCTCTGAGTGCTTACGGGCACTCTCTTCTTCTAGAGCAAGCTTAAAATGGCTCCGATTTTCCGTGCCATGCCGCGCGTCGATCGGAAATGTTTTGGGCTGACCGACAGATTTCTGGCGTTTGCTCCTAGAACAGGGAATTGCTTCGCAGATCGCAGTCCTCATCTGCGGTGTTTGCCTAGCAAGTTTGATGGTCTTCATGTCATGACAGCTTGTTCACGGAATGGAGTTTCCAGTCCGAACGCGCATTGGACTCCCACGTCGCACTAACGCACAAGCCTTCTGCGCGTTGCCCACCGGCGGGTTGAAATAAAAGCCGGACGCCCGCGCAACGAAGAAACGAAGAGTAGTGGTTGCTAGACGGTGAAGGGCAAACACAACCTTCACGACAGCACTCCCATCACTCTCAAGTCAGCCAGCCTGCGGGCGCCTAGGATTTCGACAATCCAGTGGCTGTCGCTAGTTAGCTCACCCATTAGCTCACGAAAGCAAGGCAGGCGTTTTACTCCACCACGTCGACGCTGCCCCTCCTTTCCTTCCCTTAGATTTCGAGACAAACGGAGCGAATGAATGCTACTTCCTTGGGAGTATGGTGTGCGCAATCTACTGCGTCGCCCGCTGCGCACCGCCTTGACATTGATTGCCCTATCGACGGTGGTAATGCTGGTGTTCGTGGTGGTTGGATTTTTGCGTGGGCTCGAACGCTCACTCGCAACCAGCGGCGATCCCGATGTCGTTTTGGTCTATTCGGTCAACTCAATCGAAAACATTGAAAACTCGTCCATTCCGGCCCAAACCGCTTCGCTCCTGACGGCCAGCCTCGAAGGAATTGAACACCGCTACGGAGTTTCTTACGCTAGCCCCGAACTCTACCTGGGCACGCGAGTTCTCACCGCCGAGGCAACCGAAGGTCTAGGACTGGTACGCGGAGTTACGCACACCGCCCCACTGGTGCGACGCGGAGTTCGCATCCTCGATGGGCACTGGCCACGTGCTGGTGAGGTCATTGTTGGAAGATTAGCCGCAGCCAAGCTTGGCTGCGAGGCAGAATCGCTGGCAGTGGGGCAGTCCCTTGAATTCGAAGGGTCCAGTTGGACGATCGCAGGACATTTTGCTGCCGCTGGCGGTGCGTTCGAATCCGAGATCTGGTGCGACCTGCCCGAATTCCAGAATGCCACCAAACGCCAAGACCTCTCCTTGGTCGCCCTGCTCCTATCCCCGCAAAGCAATGCTGCGATCATCGAGCTCTTCTGCAAAGAGCGAACCGACCTAGAGCTGCACGGTCTGCGCGAAACCGACTACTACCAAACCCTGCAACAACACTACCAACCCGTGCGTTTACTCGCCTGGCTAGTGGTCGTGCTCGTTTCCGCTGCCGGTGTCTTTGCGGGACTCAATATGATGTATGGCGCGGTCGCTGGCCGCATTCGCGAGATTGCTACCCTACAAGCGATTGGCTTTCGCAGGGGCGCCATTCTGCTCAGTATTGTTCAAGAGGGTGTCCTCCTGGCCGCAGCCGGTTCTTTGGTTTCGGGCACCTTAGCCTTCACACTGCTCAATGGTGTTGCCGTCCGTTTCACGATGGGAGCCTTTCGGCTCAACATCGATAGCACGGCAATTTTGTTGGGCTGTAGCGTGGGAATTTCTCTCGGAATACTGGGGGCGATCCCACCCGCCCTCAAAGCACTTAGATCGGAGGTCGCCGTTAGTCTGAAAGCTGTTTAGATCCGCTGAGTTCAGAGGCATCTAGCCTCTGAACCGTTAATTTTCTGCCCCATAAATTTAAATGGAATGTACCTATGAAAACCTTACCTACCTTGGCCCTGCTCGGATCCCTCCTCCTGTGCACCGGATGTGCAGAATCCAAAGTCGCCTTCACTGCTAGCGATGCTGGCGACGACGCCGCAAGTGCCTACCTCGTCTCACAAGAACCCAAGGATGCGATGTCTGTTGGGCAAGCTCGCAAAGAAGTTGAAGATGCGAATGAGGTCACCCTGGTCGGCCGCATCGGCGGCTCCTACAAACCGTTTGTCGATGGCATTGCCGCATTCACCATTGTGGACTCAAGCGTTCCCCATTGCGCTCCTGAAGAAGGCTGCCCCACTCCGTGGGATTATTGCTGCACGATGAATCAAGTGAAGGATAACATTGCTACCGTCAAAGTAGTTGACGAAAGCGGTGCACCGGTAACTCAGGATGCCCGAGAGTTGCTCCAAGTCAAAGAGCTATCCACGGTGGTCGTTCATGGAACGGCCCAGCGCGACGATCAAGGAAACCTGTCTGTCCTGGCCAGAGAAGTTTTTGTCCGCCCCGCCAGCTAGGTCTCAGCCAACTAGGCCTCAGACACGCGCTGATGCTCGACCGCAGAGAGCGTTCGCAGGCCTGGTAGTCACTGGTGTCCCCCAGGGCTGCCATCCTGCGGCGCACTCCTGCCGCAGCATCGGTCCGTTAAGTCCTAGTGGTTTCGTGCCAACAATCGCCCGTTCCAGGCAATCAATTCCCGCACCACCGTTGCCAAGCCGCCGTTTGGCTCCGGTGCTCACGTTCAGTTTTTCACGAATCGAGGAACACAATCCGAATGGCCACACCCAACATCGACCTCAGCCAGCTTGCACTGGAGCGACCAGAAGTCACGCCGGCTGCGGAGAGTGCTGCAGCTGGAAAAGCAATTCGCAGATGGTTGGTACGCTATGGATTGCCAGCAGCGATCTTGTTGGGTTTCAGCACCCTCTTTCTGGCTGCCCTAGGATTTCAGTTGACACCAATTACACCGGTGGAAGTAACACCGGTCGTCGTAAAGCGCAATAGTGCGCCCGCTCAAGGCACACCGCTCTTTCAGGCGCCTGGCTGGATAGAGCCGTGCCCCACCGCCATCAACGTTGCAGCCCTGGCACCCGGGGTGATCGAAGAATTGCTAGTGGTCGAAGGGCAAGCAATGACTGCCGGAGATCCGGTGGCTAGACTGATTCCCATCGACTCTGAGATAGAACTCGAGCAAGCGCAGGTGAGGCTGGCCATCCAAAAGGCAGAGCTCAAGCGGGCGGAGGCGGCGCGGAATGCTGCCCAGATCCGACTTGCCCAACCCGTGCATCTCCAGGTTCAGTTGGCAGATGCTCAGAGTATGTTGGCCAAAACTCAAACCGAGTTGGCCAAACTCCCGTTTCAGATTGAAGCAGCTACGGCAGATGCGCGTTTTTTGAAAGAGAGTCTGGATGGCAAGAACGCCGCTCGCTCCGCAATTGCAGCCATCGTCGTCAAAGACTCCGAACGCGAGTACGCAGCCGCGGATGCCGTCCTCCGGGAACTCAAGCAACGGGGGCCCAATCTTCAGCAGGAGGCCGACGCCCTGCAGGCCAAGGTCGACGCCTTGCAAACCCAGGCCGACCTACTGGTGGAGGAGCATCGCCAGTTCGAGGAAGCAGAGGCAAATGTCAGTTCACAAACAGCGTTGTTGAAGCAGGCTGCGGTTCGCTTGCGACTGGCTGAACTGGCTGTCGAGCGGAATATGATTCGAGCACCGATCTCAGGACGCATCCTGAGGATTCTGGCAGTGCCAGGCACGCGCGTCATGGGACTCGACTCCATTGCGGGGCAAAGTTCCAGCACAGTGGCGGAGATGTATGACCCAGCGTCGCTGCAGGTTCGCGTTGACGTCCGACTCGAAGAGGTCCCGTTGGTCATTGAGGGACAACAGGTCCGCATTCAAACGGCCTCTTACCCCTCACCGCTACAGGGAATTGTGTTGCAGACAACCAGTTCGGCAAGCATTCAAAAAAACACCTTAGAAGTCAAAGTAAAATTGCTCGACCCGCCACGCAACGTTAGTCCCGAGATGTTGGTCACCGCCACGTTCCTATCCGCTGCCATCAGTTCCGAGGAAACGCAAAACTCCCAGGAAGAACGCCTGTTCGTTCCGAGCCAATTGGTAAAGCAGGCAGCCACCGGAGAAGAGCAGGGAGTGTGGATCGTCGATGCAGACAATCGCGCTCAATTTGTCCCTCTCCAACTGGGGCAGCAGGGAGAAGACGGTCTGGTCGAAGTGCAAAAGGGGCTCAGCATTACCGACAAAATTATCGCATCGGACCAGAATCGCCTACATCCTGGCATGCGCGTTCACATTACCGCCCAAGATAGCCAGCTAGGACTGAGATAGCGTCGGCACGGCAGCCTATCGCTAGCTCACCAGGAAGCAACAGGCGCACCACTCAACGCGGACGGCCTGCTTCCGCCCATCAACACTCAACCTCAGGAAAATGAATGAGCATCGTCAATCTTCAACAAGTGAGCAAAAGCTTTAGCAAGGGTGAGGAAGTCATCACCCCCCTGCGGGAAGTCGATCTGGAAATCCACGCCGGAGAATTTGTTTCGCTGATGGGCCCAAGTGGAACCGGGAAGAGCACTCTGCTCAATTTAGTCAGTGGCATCGATCGGCCAGATGCTGGCAAGGTCATCGTAGCTGGCACCGATCTGACTCACCTGAATCGCAACCGCTTAGCGGATTGGCGGGCGGCAAACCTAGGCTATATCTTCCAGACCCACAACTTGATCCCAGTCCTAACCGCCTACGAGAACGTTGAGCTGCCGACGCTGCTGTTGAAACTCACCTCCAAGCAACGCCGGGAACGCGTCAATCTGGCCCTTGCCGCAGTTGGACTCAGCGAGCGGGCAGGGCATTATCCTCGTCAGCTATCTGGCGGTCAGGAACAACGCGTGGGAATTGCAAGAGCCATTGTGGCACACCCCAAGGTCGTCGTTGCCGATGAACCGACCGGTAGCCTTGATTCAGAAACGAGCGAACAAATCCAACACCTACTGCAACGGTTGAACCGAGAGCTCAACATTACCATGCTGATGGTGACCCACGATCGCGAAGTCGCCGCGATTGCCTCGCGTCAGCTAACGCTCGACCGTGGAAAGTTCCTGACTGCGGAGGATCTGGCTCCATGCTAACTTACGTTCTCAAAACCTTGATTCGCCATCAAACGCGAAGCTTTCTGACGATTTCTGGCGCCGCAGTGGCGATGTTTGTCTTCTGTTTTGTCGGTTCGGTGCAAGAAGGCCTGGAGCGTCTAACCAGTGGCGCCGACGCAGATCGCAGCCTCATCGTCTTCCAGGAAAACCGTTTCTGCCCCACGACGAGCCGACTGCCTCAAGACTATGCTCGCAAAATCCAAAAGTTAGAGGGCGTGAAGGATGTTATGCCCATTCAAGTTTGGACCAATAACTGTCGCGCGAGTCTCGATATCGTAGTTTTTAATGGCGCCGATCCCCAACAGATTCGAACCACTCGTCCCGTAGAACTCGTCAGTGGGTCTTGGCAGCAGTTTCAGGACACTCGAGATGCTGCTATCGTGGGGCGAAATGTGGCTCAGCGACGCGGATTGTCGGTCGGCGACCAGTTCACCATTGGAGAATTGTCGGTACGCGTCGCCGGTGTATTTCGCTCACGAGTTCCCGCCGAAGAAAATCTGATCTACACCAGCCTTGAATACTTGCAATATGCGCAAGGGATCGATTCGGCGGGAATCGTTACCCAACACGAGGTCCGACTGGACTCGGGAGCAAATCCAGACCAAGTGGCCGCTAACATCGATGCGGCCTTACGCTCAGGCTCGGTCGCTACGAAAACGCGTCGCAAGGGTGCGTTTCAGTCGAGCACTCTGTCGGACTTGGTCGATCTCATTGGTTTTGCGCACTGGCTGGGTTATGCCTGTGTTGGATTGGTGCTTGCGTTGGTAGCCACCACGACTGTGATGTCTGTTCAAGATCGCATCAAGGAATATGCGGTCCTGCAAACCCTCGGTGTGCGACCACTGCGAACTCTGCGTTTAGTGTTGGCGGAAAGTACGCTTCTGTGCACCCTCGGCGGAATATTGGGTACGGCTCTCGCGCTGGTCGCCCTCCACCTCGGGGGCTTCGCGATTGGCGCTGAAGGGGCTACGATTGCGTTTCGGCCCTCCCTAACACTCGCCTCTCAGGGTGGTCTCATCTCTCTGCTCGTCGGCATCCTTGCAGGCCTGCCCCCAGCCACCCAAGTTGCCATGACACCTATCGTACCGGCCCTACGTCAAATCTAGACTTGATGACATAAAGCAGCGATTGCTATGCCTCCCAACGATCAACAACCCAACAATCCACTGCACGGCGTAACGCTGATCGCCATGCTAGAACACCTCGTCGACGTCTATGGGTGGGAGGAAATGGGTTACCGCATTGACATTCGATGCTTCAACGAAGACCCAAGCATCAATTCCAGTCTGAAGTTTTTGCGCACCACCCCGTGGGCAAGAGCCAAGGTCGAGCGTCTGTACGTGCGATCACTGCGGCATTCAAGACCGCAAGAGGTCCACCGACCGCGGACACCGGAGTCCGAGGTTACCCCCACCGATCCAGAAGAGACTTGAAGCGGCTGGCGAAATTCGAAGCGTCCCAGTTAGTTGGCGCGAATCCGCGCGCGATCGTCACTCAAAGTGAACAGCTGCATCTCTTGCTCATCGACCACTTGGTACACCTGCTCTACCGTTAGACTCTTGCCAGCCGCATTCGCATTGCGCACGAGTTCCTCGATGTCCAAATAGCCCTCATAATCCCGGCGCATGCCGATCGATTCAGGCTCGTGGCGTAGGACGAAAGTCAAGTATTTGCTGATTTTGGTAAGCCGTTTGTTCATGATGCCCAGTCTAATCCATACTCTATCTTTGGAAAACCACTCTCCGCCTTGCGTACTGGAGCAAATGACATGCCTGACAGCAACATCCGCTCACGGCTCCTCTCGGAGGGAACCCAAGTGGTCGCAATGCGAGACATCCGCACCGCCAACGATCGGCTTGCTCACCCGGCCGGCGCCCTGGGCGTCATCGTACGCGTCCCCACCCATTCCAGCCAAGCCTACCAGGTTCGGTTTGGTGATGGCGTCGAGGTGGCCCTCCATTCCGATCAATTGGTCCGCCTAGCCGACTACAAAACGCGACAGACCGGCGTTTGGGAGGGCAATTCGCTGAGCGGGCAACTGTTGGAATACGTTATTTTCCGTTGCGTGATAGGCTCGCGTGCCTACGGCTTGGACGACGAATCCTCCGACACCGACATTCGCGGGATCTATCTGCCGCCAGCACACCTGCACTGGTCCCTGAGCGGTGTCCCTGAGCAAATAGAAGAGGATGCGACTCAAGAAGTCTACTGGGAACTGCAAAAATTCTTGGTCTTAGCCCTCAAAGCGAACCCCAATGTGCTGGAATGCCTCTATTCCCCAATAGTACTGACCGCTACGCCCTTGGGCAGAGAATTGCTAGCGATGAAAGAGGTGTTCCTGTCGAAACTGCTGTTCCAAACCTACTCCGGTTACGTAGCTTCTCAGTTTAAGAAAATGCAGGTCGACATCCGTAATCAAGGGAGTGTGGAGTGGAAGCATGTCATGCACCTGATACGGCTCTTGATCTCAGGAATCTACGTACTGCAGGAGCACGCCGTGAATGTCGAAGTCGGAGACCACCGCGAAGCCTTGCTTCGAATCCGCCATGGCGAAATGCCGTTTCAAGAGGTCAATCGATGGAGGCTTGATCTGCAGCGCCAATTTGAATTGGCGTACCAAACGACAACGCTACCAGACCGTCCCGACTTCCGTCGCGCCAATGACTTTTTGATACGCGCCCGTCAGAGCGCAGTGGGAGCTGATGTTCCGTGATCGATCTAAACAGATTGCTGCAACATGTTGCGGCGCATCCCTACCCAACCATTTTCGTCACGATCAGCGGGGCCCATCTCTATGGCTTCCCTTCACCCGACTCCGACTTTGACCTCCGGGGCGTGCACTTGCTACCCCTTGAACAAGTTATTGGGCTCGATCACGGTCAAGAAACGGTTGAAAAAGAGGGCTGGTATGATGGACTGGAAATCGATTTGGTAACCCACGATGCCGCCAAATACTTTGCACTGATGCTCAAACGCAATGGGTATGTATTGGAGCAGATCTTTTCTCCATGGGTTGTGTTTACGACCCCCGAGCATGAGCAGATCAAGTCACTAGCGGCCCAATGCATTACCCAACAACATGCACATCATTATCTCGGTTTCGCTTCCAGACAGTGGCAATTGTTTCGACAGGGCGTGCCTCCCAGAGTCAAACCATTGCTGTACACCTATCGCGTGCTACTGACCGGAATTCACTTGATGCAGACCGGCAGAATCGAAGCTAACCTACTGGCCTTAAATCGCCACGAAGGGTTGCCCTACATCGACGAACTGGTAGCCAGAAAGCTATCGGGGCCAGAATGCCAAGTCCTGAATACGGTCGATTTCCAATTCGATGAAGGCGAGTACCAACGACTCACGCGGAAATTGGAGAAGGCTCACGAAGCCAGTTTCTTGCCAGAGCAGCCGGCAGCCAAAGCGGAACTTCATAATTTGTTGGTCAAAATGCGAACGGGCGGAAGTTCGACTTCCGCCCGTTGCTAGTCCATCTGCGGTTTACCCGACTGGCATTACGATTTAGTCTTCAGGACAAAGTCGAAAACATTGTCGTCAGATTCGGCCACTGTTTCTTGAAGTGTCGAAGCTGAGTTGTACTTCGCCGGAAAGGGATCCTTGTTTTTTGCCGCAGCCGCATAAACGCTACCGCTACGTTCTCCCATGGCCGCTTCCATATACTCGGCATTGTCAGAACTAACTTCCACGGCCTTACTTATCTCGGCGGCATCGGCTACAGGCGTCTTGGTGATGGTAATTTTATAGGAGCCAGCAGGAATTCCCTGTCCCTTCAGGCTCGTCAACTTAAATTCTCCATTGGCATTGGTCGTGGCTGTGCCAGTCACAGCCCCTTCGCCTCCGCCTTGCGGCGAGAAGACGACAAGCGCCCCTTCGATGGCTTTGTCATCCAAGACCACAGAACCCTTGACGGGATAGATCTTGACGCCGCCACAACCAAGGCTACAAAGCAGCACCAACAATGTCACCGACCGAAGCAGAACTGAAGTTGCCTTCATGTTTAGATTCCCCAAAAATTGAACTCCTGAAAACAGGTTTGCCATTTAAAAGATTATGAACAGCTAGCAGCGAGTTGCACACGGTCGCCGTTCTAAGAAAGCGGGCGACGGACATCGTCCGCCGCCCTAACTTCGAGGCGTTCTCTCCACTATTGTGGCAGTTGAGCAGCTTCTCCGCCGTTCTTGCTTCCCAACGCTCCCCACACACCATAATCAGACATGCCAGAGGGAGTTGCTAGACTGTCGGCCGCTTGGTTCCCGGTATCGATCGACTGCGAAATGAATTGCACCGAACCGTCTCCCATGCCAACCTGCACTCCACCGGTGTGGAAGCTCGACGGCGGACTCTGATCTTCATTGCCATCCACACCGCCCCAGTGACACGATGGTCCATTGGGCGGAAGCATGGTGGCAAAACCCACGAAATAGGGACGTCCGTCCATTGCTCGACCACCCGTTGGTCGGAAATCAGCCCGGGTATCTCCAGTCAACTTGCGAGGGTTGTTGGGATCGAGTCGCGCCAAACAGGCAGCTGGATTCCACGCTTGCTGGTTCAGAGCCACTCCCCCCATAATGTCATCGCGTCCCCCACCGGCAACTCGCTCACTCACCAGAATGGTGTTCGAAAGCCCATCGGGGATCCCACCGATTTTCAACCAGCGGTTCATTTGGAACACACCACGGTTGTCTCGGTTTTGGGAAGGAATAAAGTGGTTCTGGTGATAGTCATCCCCCACACACACTTTGTAATTCAACAAGGTCGGGCTCTCGCCGCGATTTCCAGGAGGTGAGTCGGAGGGGCAAATGAATCCCGCCACATCCTGCTTCCAATACTCGTTGATGAACGCCAACTCTTGAGCATCCCCTGAACCGGTCGCCCAAGGCGAAGGCAGACCAGGTCCGCTGGGTTTGGCCCGCGACATGATTCCGTTGTAACGCGGTCCTTGCTCAATGAAGGGCATGACGGCTAACGTATACGCAATGGCATAGTTGCCTGTTCCAATTCCTGGTTGATCCCCTTCGCCTCGGTACCCCATGGACGGCAGGGTACTGTAGGTCGATTCGTAGTTCAACATCGCCAAGCTCATTTGCTTGACGTTGTTCGAACATTGCATTCGTCGCGCCGCTTCACGCGCCGCTTGGACTGCTGGCAAAAGCAGCCCTACCAAAATTCCAATAATTGCAATCACGACAAGCAGTTCCACAAGTGTGAATCCAGGCTTGCGCCGGACAGTTCTCCCCATCTGATATAACTCCCCAAAAAGACGATATCCCAGCCCTAATTGGCAGGGCATAAAATTAAGACACGAATAACTCGCGCCTAACGAAACACTCATCTTCCTAATTAGAAGGGGTTTGCAGCACCTCCGCAAGTGATTTCCAGGCACTTGGCGAGAATAAAGCGTCCGATAGTGGCACTTAGCGAGACAAATCCACCCCCAAGTCATTTCGCGGAATGCAACGCCTCGTGCGAGGGCTGCCGATTGATGGTGCCGTGAGCCGTAGAATTCCGTTGGCAGACGAGTCCATAACGGGGACGCTTCACTGGTGACGTCGCCCAGCGATTGGCTCTCAGAAGTCCTCGATGCGCTTGCAAACGCCAGAGGAACACTAGGTTTTGTGGTGAGTCACCCTACTTCGCAGGGCTTCCCTGTAGGACAGTCCTCGTGTCCGGCTCTACGGAGTGGCTACTGACGGTTCCATTGGGCCAGTGCACACGAACTTCCACTGGCTGCGAGTGGCCTGCCAATCCGAAATGCAAGCGGTCGCCAAAATGACTCTGGTACCCCCGCCCGCTCACCACCGTCCGGCTTTGAACGCTGCCCTCGATCTCGAGCTTCACGATGCTGCCGACGCCCATTCGATTCATCCCTGCTTGCTGCAACTCAATTTCAATCCAGTGGTTCTGATGCGGCGTGTCGTTGCGCAGCAGCGTCGGCTTGGTAGCCGAGTTCAACACCAGGACGTCAACATCACCGTCGTTGTCAAAATCTTCGAACGCAGCGCCGCGGCTCGATTCCACCACCGCCATGCCGGCTCCCGCCTCTCCACTGACGTCAATAAAGGAACCTCCAACGTTTTCTAGCAAGTAGTTTTGCGTCGCCCGGCTGGTACGGTCGTCAATATCTTCAATGCGGTCGAAGTGCCCACAGGCAATGAACAGATCTTGATCGCCATCATTGTCAAAATCCACCAGGCCTGTTCCCCAATTGACGTGAGCGAAAAGCTCGGAGGTGATCCGAGCCGCATTCGTAGCGTCCTCGAACAATCCATCCCCAAGATTGTGATACAGAACAGGCATCTCAGCCTGGTAACTTGTTGTCATCAGATCAAAGAGTCCGTCGCCATCGTAGTCTCCGACGTCAACTCCCATACTAGAGTTGGCCTTCCCATTGAAATCACGCGCCACCCCGAATAGCAAGCCCATCTCTTCAAAGACTCCACTTCCATCGTTCATGAACAGACAATTGGGTTGTCCATCGTTGGCTACGAAGACATCGATATCTCCATCACTGTCACTGTCGAAGCAAACAACGCCCATGCTGGGTGTCGCCACACGGCCAATTCCACTCTGTTGGGTCCAGTCGGAGAAAGTGCCATCGCCCTCGTTGCGAAACAGAGTGTCGGGTACCGCTTGGTAGTACTGGGGCCCCGCTTGAAATCGCTTGCCGTTGATGAGAATCGGCACATGATTTTCGTAAGCAAAATTAACATAATTCGCGACGTAGAGGTCTAGATCTTCATCTCCATCCATATCGAAGAACGCCACTCCGGCACCGACCTTCGCACCGTTCCCGACTCCCGCAGACTCTGTCATATTCGAGAAAGTCTTGTTGCCGTTGTTGCGATAGAGGACGTTTTTCCCGAAATTGTTGATATAGAGGTCTAGCCAGCCATCGCCGTCGTAGTCTGCTGCTGCTGCTCCCAATCCGTACCCAACGTCACCAACTCCCGCTTCTTCAGTAACATCCTCGAACGTCCCATCACCCAAATTTCGATACAACGCATTGTGCAAGTCAGGCCCCGCCGGCGTGCCCTTCAAACGACTTCCATTGAGAAAGTAGATATCGATCCAACCGTCGCGATCGTAGTCGAACGTGACGACCCCAGTTGACATCCCTTCGATGATGTAACCTTGATCACTTCCACCATGCGAGTGTTCAAAATCAATCCCAGACGCATCCGTCACGTCGGTAAAGCGGATTGCGCGTTGGCCTTCTGCTGCGTCGGCCCCCATTCCAAGCAATGCCAGAGCCAGAGCGACCGCACAGATTCCACTCGCCCAATGGCTTTCGCCAACAAGTCTCTCCATCCAATGCCCCAATCGACAGTTGGACCAATTGCTGCCGTTTCGATTAGCCACAGTGTGACCGGTCGCCCAATTGCAATGTTTCATTTGAACCTCGGGTAAAGGCATCTCTTAAGCCCCCACTGGGGCACAAGAAGACGCCATGGAAGAGCTAGGACTTTGGATCCGCCAATTTGCGGGCGAGAGCCTCCGCTGCCTGGGCATCCGTTTCGTGCCCACCATTTCGGAGAATCCGGGCGAGCAACTGGTATCCGGCGACACTCGGTCGGAGGGCTAAGGCCTGCGTGACATACCACTGGGCTCCTGCCAATTCCCCTTTCTCCAGCAAAAACTCGGACATGGCTGCATAGCCCGGAACACTCATAGGGGCCATGCTGATCGCCAACTTGACGGTCGCGATCGCTCGATTCGAAAGTCCTGCGTTGTCGAGCGTTTTGGCCAATCGCAGGTAGTTCAAGAGATCAGTGGGATTGACTTCGATGATACGTTCCCGCGTCATCAATTCCTCGGCCATTTGCTGCTTTGAACTATAAATTTCCGCGAGTGAAATAAGGGCGGCCAAATTCTCCGGCTCTAAGGCAAGGATGCGCAGGAGCAACTGCTCAGGCTCTCGCACAAAGCCTTGGGTTCGATAGACGGCCGCCGCCTCGGAGCACACTGCAATGGCCAGCCCCCGCGCCTCCTGTTCGGACAATACCTTGTACCGCTCTTGCCCCGAAACCTCGTCCGTCTGAGCATGAGCTGAATAGATTTCACGGAACTCTTTAGCCGCTTCCCGATTACCGTTACGCATGCATGCATTCGCCAAGGCAAAATAAGTCGCCTCGCTATCGGCACCTAGCGCGAGAGCTTTCCTCAAGGATGCCTCTGCATTCTCCGCTTGCCCCGCTTTGAGTTGCGTCTGCCCCAACAACAGAATGAGTGCCCCTGAATTGGACCACTTGCTCAGCGCTCCGTTGAGCGTATCGAGCGCCTGGTCGAACATCCCTAGATTGGCGTACCCAATCGCCAAATGATGGGCGGCATCCGCGGACTCGAGTCCGCGCTCCATTGCCCGTTTGATGGTATCGACAGCCAATTGACTGTCCCCACGATCGAGGGCATTGGCGGCCAAATTGAGATAGTAGATTTCGCCCTGTGGATCGAGCTCAATGCACCGCTTCCAGAGGTCTTCTGCAGCCTGCGTACGGTGCAAACGCGTATTTAAAACCGCTCCCACATGCAAAGCCATCGCATTCTCTGGAATCTTCGCAATCAGCTGATCCGCGATCCATTCGGCCTCGGTTTCCAATTCTTCCTTCGTGGCCGGACTAGGCGTGTTGGGCAAACGCGCTTGTGATTGCAAAAGCAGACTAGGTTCCGGTGCGCTCCGGTGGTCACCTGGCCCCGCCGAAGTCTCATTCGCCTCAGCGACTTTCGCCGGCGGCGGAGCTGCAACAGGAGCCTCTCCCGACGTGCGATGGCCACGTTCATCGCTGCCACTGCTTTGCTGCGGCTGGTAAAACAGTGCTACGGCCAGCCCTAAGGCCAACAGGCTACACCCCAACGAGATCACCGACATGATTTTGAACACACGAATACTTTCAACTGTCAGGTTTGCCTGGTATTGCGCGACTCTTGAAGTCGCCCCACCTTCTGCCGAAACCGTTACTGAAGCTGGCTACTCCAGTCCCTGAACATCCACCTGCATCCGACGGTCTACGGAGGTGGCGGCGCACCGGCGGGCTGCTCGATGATTTCATTCAATTGATCCAATGCGATTTCCTTAACCTGCTGCTGCGTCCCGCCTGGCCAATGGACCGTGACAGATTCGAATGCTTCATCAGCGGGCCAAGCAAAATGAAGGTAATGTCCGTAATCGCTTTGGTAGCCGCGTCCGCGATGCACAGTCTGGCTGCGTGCTTTGTGCGAGGTCTGCAGGACCACACGCGCACCAACGGCGTTCCGATTGGCCTCAACCCCAGTCAACTTGCACTGCAACCAATGGGCTGGCGCCGTGCATAAATTCTCCAACATCTGTGGAGGAGCAGCGTTGTTGAGGATGATCGCGTCGAGGTCACCGTCGCCATCCAGATCACCTACTGCCACGCCCCGACTGCTGCCAAGACCTCCCTCAGTATTTAGGACTTGCCGAGAGATATCTCGAAATTTCTGATCACCGATGTTTTCCATCACGGTGTTTGCTACGGCATAGCTCGTTACGTCCGCACCATCGACGACTTCCCTCAAAAAGTGACCATTGGCGAGCAATGCGTCCGCGTCGCCATCCAAATCGAAATCCCCCCAAGCGACTCCCCAGTTTACATGAGAAATAACCGACCGACCTATACCGCTACGGCGAGCAGCATCTTCAAACCCAAGCCCGCCTACGCTCTGATACAACATGGGCAGTTGCCGGATGTAGTCGCTCACCAACAAATCCTCGATTCCATCATTGTTGAAGTCGGTTACATCGGCCCCCATGCTTCCATTGGCATTGCCCAGCAGGTCGTACGCAACTCCAGCCAACAAGCCTGCCTCACGGAATTGCATACCCTGCAGATTCTCGTACAGATGGTTTGGGCGGCCATCATTGCAGGCGAAGATATCGGTGTCGCCATCCTGGTCAAAGTCGATTCCCACAATTCCCATGGTCGGCGCATGCAGGTTGGACAACCCGAAACTTGCGCTCGCGTCGATGAAGCCGCCTTCCCCCGTATTCACGAAGATCTGGTCGGCCGCGGGAGGATAATCCTTAGGCCCAAGCGGAAATGGAAATGCCAGTGGAGCCAGTACGTCATGCCGCTCGTAGCTGAATTCGACATAGTTGCCGACGAACAAGTCGAGATCACCGTCATTCTCTAAATCGAGGAAGGCCACTCCCGCGCTGAATTGTGCTCCCCCTGAGACTCCCGCTACCTCGGTAACATCGGAGAAGGTTCCATCACCGTTGTTCTGCAGCAATTGATTCTGGCCGAAGTTGCTCAAATACACATCTTCAAAACCGTCATTGTTGTAGTCTGCGGTGGCGACGCCGAGACCATAGGCCGTCAAGCTGAGTCTGGCTGGCTTACCCTGCGACTTGAATTTGCGTTCTCCCAGATTGCGGTAGAGGGGCAGAGGCAGCGAATGGATTTTTATCCCGTCATGGGGCAGCTGTTCAACCCCCGTGCAGAATAGGCAATCGAGTCGACCGTCGGAATCATAGTCCAGCACGGCGACGCCCGCCCCCATCAGCTCGTAGAGATACTGCTGGTCAGTATGGCCATCTTCGTGCACGAAATCGATTCCCGACTCGCTCGTGAAATCAGAAAACGTCCAGTTGAGACGATCCGCCGCCCAGTTCACCTGCTGTGGCCCCATAGATAGAGCCATGACAAGGAGAAAACTCCACATGTGCTCAGGCCACGTCCCCCTGCGTTCATGGCTGAACAAGCTTCGACTCCTCAACCGCATCCCACGTCAACTGCGGATGCATTGGGTCAATTTGCCGAGCAGTTTCCATGGCAACCAGGGCAGCACCATTTTCACCGTTGGCTCGGTAGACGGTCGCCAGTAGGAGGTAGGCCTCAACGCTACGATTGCGCTCGACCACTTCTACAGCGAGGCGTTTGGCCTCCTCATAATCCCCTTTGGCGAGCGTTAGCCGCGCCAAAGCGGCTTTGGCCAGCACTCCATCCTTGTCGATATCGACCGCTTCGCGCAGCGTACTCTCTGCCAGGTCGTTTTGGCCGAGTTGCATTGCGGAACTCGCGTAGTTCAGATAATTCAACACATTTCCAGGTTGCAGTTCCACTAGACTTCCATACAGCCGATGAACGGTACTGATGTCTCCAAGTTGCCGATACGCACTGGCTAAAGACATGTAAAGCGGCAACTGGTTGGGATTCAGTTCCAGCCCACGTACCAAGTATTTAATGTCGTTCGCAATGTCCCGGTTGTGTTCGGCGATGGAGCCTCCGGCAGAAAACATGTTCACAGCAATTTCCCGAAGTGCGTATTCGTATTGCTGTTGGAAGGCCATGTCCTCATCACTTGGCCGCGTTTCGACCGGAGTCTTCTGACTCAATTGCTTGCTAAGTTGCTTGGCCTCCTCTCCCTTTCCCTGCCGAGCCAACACCCCCGTTAGCAACACCGAAGCAGACTTACCGGTTGAGCGATCGGTAGCTGCGGCGCGCAAATAGCGTTCCGCATCCGGATACTCTCCTAGCTGACTATAGACGCGGCCCGCTGCCAAGGATAATTCGCTCGACGCGGGATACTCCTCCAGCGCTTGCTCAAGGATAGCCACCGCACGCTCCAGCTCCCCCAAATTCTCTTGGGCGAGTGCCATCGTACTAGCGACTTGCGCCCCCGATACGCCCAATGCGTCTGCTGAATCGAGGACCGCAATCGCTTCCGGCTCTCTACCGGCCTCGATCAACAGTTCTGCCAAGCCCACATAGGGACCCGCCAACTGTGGCTGCAAGCTCAAGCTCTTCTTCCAGTTTTCTTCCGCAAGTTTGGTTTCCTTCAGCTCACGGTAAATTTGTGCCGCGACATGAAAACTGGCTGGATCTTGCGGGTAGAGTTCGACAAGCTCCTGTGCCAACAACCGCAATTCAGCTTGCAGGCGAGGGACATCAATCGCCTGAGAGGTGATCGGCAATTGCAGGTTGGGGGAAGCCAGCGTTCCGTTGCGCGTCGTTGGAACAGATTGCTCCAATGACGTAACTTCGCCGCGATCTGGCAGCATGGATTCTCTCTCGGCCACCGATAGAAGCGTGGTATTACCGACCGGAAAATCCTCGAGCGGAGTTATCAGGACGACAATTAAGATGATGGCTCCGGCGCCAACGGTCGAAATGGCAAGAAGCCTGAGGAACACCATCAATCTCGATCTTGGGTACGTACTCATTCTCTGTCTTTGCTACAAACCACGCATAACAAACTGGCAAAAGTCTTCCGCAGTAAAGCAGGAGCACATTGTAACATACTCTGGACCGCAATATTTTGACGCTGCTGACGGCGTCGGCAGGTTCCTGCGGGAATTCCTCCCTGTCAGGCAGCGTCGAGAAAGCAGCAGCCCACAAGTAAACGTGGATTGCACAGTTTGCAGATACCTAAAGATGGGCTCGAGATTCTCAAGCAGGCAGAGAGTTCGGCTGGAGAAGGCGCTCAGGCTCCCCGCCTGCACCACGATGTCTCCCACCGGATCCACGATGCGTTGGCCCTGGAGGAGCATCGCATCTGCGTACACTGGCCCAGCGCTGGGCCTAACCAACGAAGCGATGTTGGTGGATCGGCAAGGTATGCACTTTGTGTGGCAAGCCTTCTAGAGCGCAAAAGGTGAAGCGCGCCGCCATCGACTTGCTGCCATCTGCGGCGGTTTGTTCACCAGGAATTTCGCCCCCTAGTTTTCAAGATTTACCGTCTCGCCACCGGCCCGCGTACACATCGCAACGAAGACCGCAGCATCCACGTTAGCTGAAACGGAATGAACGGAACTGTCCGCAGCGACAAAATTGGCAATGCCGGTGTGAAAGCTGAAAACTTCACTCACATTGATCGCATTGATCATCTTGGAACCGTACGTTCGCAGCCCGTCGGCCGTAGCGCCGTTGATACTAAACCCGCAATCGGGATCGGCCCAGCCGGTACCATCTACGGGTACGAGTCCGCCAGCAAATTGTACAACTTTATCATCATTGTAACTGGCGAATTGGGCGGTAGTCATTCGCCCCTGACCGGTCCACACCTCCGGTTGCCCGGCACATTCTGCAATCATCAATGTATTCGACAGGCCATCGGTGATGAGACTCAGCGGGTTGCGCGACTCCTTGGCCAGCACGCCGATGCGCGCCGCGTCGCCGGGGGCTGTGGGATAGTTGAGCACTTGCGTGAAGACCTTCTTCTTGACTTCATTGATTGAGCCAAAATCACCGGCGGCGGCTCCAAGCACATGGCGTGGGTCAGTGCGATCCGATCCCGGTGCGGAAGGGCACCGAAACAGCGGCAATTGCATCGAGACCGCTGGTCGATTCCGCAGGCTGCTCCAAGCCGATTTGTAGTCCAGTAGGTTTCCCAAATTCTGTTGCTCCACGAATGGCAGGATCACGGTGGTCCAAGACTGGAATCCCGATTTTTCGGTCCCGTTATCTTCGATGGCCACATCCGGCGCAATGCGGCTCGCAGGAAAATATTGGTATGCGCTCTCGTGATTGTGGAGAGCGATCCCGAGCTGGCGAACATTGTTGGAACAGCTCATTCTCCGCGCTGCCTCTCGAGCCGACTGCACCGCAGGCAGCAATAACCCGACGAGTATGCCGATGATTGCAATCACTACCAACAATTCAACCAGCGTGAAGGCTCGTTGATTTTCCCGGCAATTGTGGAACTTCGTCACGCGTCAGTACTCCTATCATAGCGGTGCATTTTTGCAGCGAACATGGTCTAGTTTTCACCCTCGCATTGTGTTGCGGTTGAAATAATTGGGTGAGCCCCCACCACGTGAAGATTGCGCGAAGAATCATCCGGAACCACCCTCCGTGCTTGACGAACTCCCCTCAATTCTCAAAATCACCCCATCTTCACAACTAGGAATTTCGAACGTTCCAAGGATAGCAACGGTCAGAGATAGCGTAGTGAGTTAATAGGCGGACGACGCTAGCCCAAGATGAACCGCAAAGGCGCGAGCGATAGCCCGTTGGGGAGGATTCAATCAACATGCCTTTAGCGCATCGTCAACACTAAGAATTAGGGTTGAGCGAGCGTTCGGAAAACGGTGTCCGCCCCCAAAGTGCCAAGCACCCCAAGGGCCGTTGCGGCTTCTGGTGTCGGCCTCCTTTTTCCGGGTACTAGCACTCTGATGCTCACTGACAACGAATGGAACGTTCACGGAGCAATCCGTCAGGCAACGGCTTGCGATTGGCCCCCACTACTGCCCAGCATTCAGAATGCAACGCATTGCAGCATTCCGGTTTTTGCGGCGAGTGGGAAAGTAGCACCCCCTACCCAAGCGACGAATGTTGCCAAAGCAGCGCGTTGGCTGCTCGAATATCCCCCATCCCACTCGAAAGAAAGCAACTCTCCAATGAAAATTTCGCTCCGACTTTTGCTGATCGCCGTTCTCACGGTGTGTGGTAATATGAGTCACGCAGAAGTCATTCTTAACGAATGGAATGCTGTGGGCACTGGAAAAACTCTGTCGAATAACGCAGACGGAACCTTCGGACTATCACTAGGCAACGGCGGCAATTGGTTCGAGTTGCTCGTTGTCGGTTCAAGCCAATCCTCGATCGTCGACATGCGCGGATGGTCTCTAAACTGGACTGAAGACCAAGAGGTTTCGCCAGGCGTCAACTCTGCCGGAAGTATCCAGCTGAGCAACGATAGCTTCTGGAGTACCATCCGACGTGGCACTTTATTGACCTTCATTGAAACCACGGATGCCGCAACTGCGGAGAATGGTCTAGGCACCCAAGTCGCAGACACATCGACCAACACCAGCTTTGATCCCTTGGCAGGGGATTGGCACATCAACATCTCCACTCGGCAAGAACAAGCTAAGGTTGGTGGCGGCCTGGTGAGCACGACCACGAACGACGGAACACCTGGTGACTTCTCCGTCGGGAATGACAACTGGCAATTGACGATCAACAGCCCGACGGGTGTCGTCTTTGGACCAGCTGGCGAAGGCATTGGAAACGCATCGGGAGTCAGCAGCACAGAGGTCGGAAAATTCGAGGGACTTGCTGCCGGGGCAACGCTCGCAGACTGGCTGGCAGTCACACCAGAGAACGCTCCTTACAACGATGGAACCACCAGCACCTTTGGACAGGCCAACTCATTCGGAGGTAATTTGCAGGACCTTTCGTCACTGCAGTCTGTCCCAGAACCCTCTTCACTGCTGCTAGCCCCCTTTGTGTTCGGATTGGCTCTCCGCCGCAGACGCATGCCAAGCTAGGTTTCACCGATCTGCGATTGGAATCCACAACAGGAGCAGTCGCGCCGACGCGTCTCCTCAGCGAGACGGGTTGTCGAAAGTGCAACCCGCCGCAGGACGGGCTGTTGAAATAGTAACCCCCGCGTGACGGGCTGTTGAAATATTAACCCGCCGCGTCAGCAAGGATAGGTGGTCGCCACTACAGGGCGATTAGGGACGCTACCTTCACGCTAAAACTCAAGACGCTACTAAATCAACAGCCCGGTGAGCAAGGAAAGATAACCTCCGCTACAAGTCAATTAAGGATGCTACCTCCGCATCTAAATTCAAATTGCTATTAATTCAACAGCCAGTGAGCAGGGCAGGGACAAAACGGAAAAGTTTCTTAAGTCGACGCGATGCCAGCGGCGGGCCGCCCACGGTCTGGCACCACCGCTTTTGATATATTTGCGACCGTTTTTGCTGCTGGAAATTGCGTACAGAAGAAAGAAGGAGCAGTTGAGAACGCTTGTTTTCCTGTGAATCGATAGATTAAATAGAATTGTAGAGGAGAGTGGTAGAACGCATTTAGAGAAGGCCCCGGCTCGTCCCCAATTGGATTGTCCCACCCATTTTTTGGTAAACTCCGAGCCTGCTTCACTCTTCAATCACACTTCCTTCCTGCGGCAATTGATTTTCACTATGCAACGCATCGCTCTTCTCTCGATCGTGCTCTACCTGCAATGCTTCACCGGGGCGCAAGCACAGGAGCCGTTACAGGTCTTCATCCTGGCGGGCCAATCCAACATGGAAGGACACGCTAGCGTGGAGGTCCTCGATTACATGCAGGAAGATCCGCTCTCGGCGGCACTGCTATCCCAAATCAAGAACGCCGATGGCTCCTTCCGCACCATCGAGAACGTTTGGATTTCGTATCTAACAGGCGAGCAGGGACGAATTGATGGCGAGAATCACGAAGTATTTGGTCCATTGACCGCCGGCTATGGCAACCAAGGTGGTCGCGACTATGACATGATGGGCACCAAACTGGGACCAGAACTCGCCTTTGGAATCACCCTGCGGCAGCACATCCCCCACCCCATTCTGATCATCAAAACCGCCTGGGGCGGTCAATCGCTGCATACCGATTTCCGTTCTCCAAGCGCTGGACCGTACCTGCCGACAGAAGATGACATCGCCCGCGAACGCTTCGCGACCGCCGAACAACAAACTCAGCTGCAGGCAGCCACCGGCGCACGCTACCGTCAGATGATCCAGCACGTGCAAGCGGTCCTGCAAAACATACCTCGCATCTACCCCGGTTACTCGCCAGAGCAAGGTTACGAGCTCGCCGGATTCGTGTGGTTCCAAGGCTTCAACGATATGGTGAGCAGGAATGTCTACCCCGAAGTACCGGCTGATCACCCAACCCCTCGCTTTGCGAAATACACCGAGTGGCTGAGCCATTTCATTCGCGACACGCGTGCGGATCTGTCGACTCCCGACCTGCCATTCGTTATCGGTGTCCTGGGAGTCGACGGTGCAACTCCCAATGCGGGCAACCAAGCCTTTCGAGATAGCCAAACTGCGGTCGCCAGCCTGCCTGAGTTTCGAGGAAACGTTTTCGCTGTCCAAACCTATCCGTTCTGGGATGAGCGGTTGGCAGCCATCGACCGCAAACGGGCCGAACTCCGCCAAAAGCATTATTTATTGCGAACGAAAAACAAGAACCATGAAAACGCAGATGGCCAGCTCGATGAATCCGCGCAACGCAAAATCGTCGATGAACTGGAAACGCAGCTTTTCACCGAAGCCGATTACGCCCTTGAAAAACGAGCGAAGTCCAATGCCGGCTACCATTACCTGGGTTCCGCCAAAACCTACTCCCTGATCGGCCAAGCCTTTGCCGATACACTTCTAAAGCACTAGTCCTTGGACTAGCTTTCATGCAACCGTTCACCGTTGCCTGCGACTTAAACTCAAACCTGAAGCAGCAATTAAGGCTGCCAGATGGATGAGGCAGGTCTTCAACGAACGTCTGAAATGCTTCGCAATGATGAGTGTACTTGATGTAGCTCCTCGCCTTTGACGTTAACTGGGACGAGTCTGGTGCATCCGGGAATGTGGTTGGCAGGAAAATGGCCAGAGCAGCTTATCTTCCTGCCACCACCTCCCCTCCAAACTAAATAGCAATGACGCACCAGCCTGCCAACTGGAAATAGGCTTCCTGCAGGCGGTTCTTCTCCTACTGGACCTTGACTGAATATCTGTTGCAACATACAGTAGGTCTTACAGTGAACAGCCGATCGTTTCTTCTGAGGAAAAAAGCATGGGTAGTTTTAAATATCGCCGCTTGGATAAGTCCGATGCAGCCTTGCTGCTGGTAGATCATCAGTCAGGTCTGTGCAACGTAGTGGGAGACTTTTCTCCAGATGACTTTAAGAACAATGTGCTAGCCACGGCGGCAGCAGCAAAATATTTCCAGTTGCCGACAATTCTTACGACCAGCTTCGAGAAAGGCCCTAACGGACCACTCGTCCCTGAACTCAAGGAACTATTCCCTGACGCCCCGTACATCGCCCGCCCTGGCCAGATCAATGCCTGGGACAACGAGGAGTTCGTGGCAGCGGTAAAAGCGACTGGCAAGAAGCAATTGATTATCGCCGGCGTTGTCACCGAAGTCTGCGTCGCCTTTCCAGCGTTGTCCGCCGTCGAAGAGGGCTACGAAGTGTATGTTATTACCGATGCATCGGGAACTTTTAACAAGACAACTCGAGATGCTGCCTGGTCGCGAATGGAAGCAGCTGGAGTGCAGTTAATGAGCTGGTTTGGAATGGCTTGCGAATTGCATCGCGACTGGAGAAACGATATGGAAGGCCTGGGAACCCTACTTTCAGACCACTTGCCGGCCTATCGAAACTTGATCACAAGCCACAACGCGCCGCGATGAGGTCGTAGCTGCGTCGCAGTCACAGGTGTTCGGTCTAGTCGGCCGAGCCTCATCCACCTCACCTACCACGGAATCGTTCGATGAAAAAGATTAAGCAAATAGTTCGGAATGTTCCACAGCATTGGGTTGGCGATGGCTTTCCAGTGCGCAGTCTTTTCTCCTACAGCTCAGGGAACGAATACGATCCGTTTCTTTTGCTTGACTATGCCGGTCCGCAAGATTTTGCTCCCGATGAAGCGAAACGCGGCGTCGGTGAGCATCCGCATCGCGGTTTTGAAACGGTTACGATTCTGTACCAGGGCGAACTTGAGCATCGCGATTCCACGGGCAGCCATGGAAACCTGGGCCCCGGAGATGTGCAGTGGATGACGGCCGCCTCGGGCATCGTTCATGAAGAATTTCATAGCCGTAACTTCGCTCGGAACGGCGGTACCCTTGAAATGGTTCAATTGTGGGTCAACCTGCGTTCCACCGACAAGGCGTCGCCACCGAAGTACCAAGACCTGCGCGACGACCAGTTTCCTCGTGTCGAGCTCGCGAACGCTGCCGGTACGGCACGCATTATTGCGGGGCAATTCGGTGAGGCGGATGGGCCCGCCAGTACGTTTACGCCGATGAACGTCTGGGATTTGCAACTCAAGGCAAATGCGACAGTCGACCTGAAAGTGCCAGCCGGACACACTACCGTGCTCATCACTCAACAGGGGACGGTGCGGGTCAACGATTCGCCCATGAAGGGCGTTGAATTGGCTTTGCTGGAACGTGAGGGAGACTTGATTCAAATCCATTCCGAAACAGAATCAAGAATCTTGGTGCTTACCGGCGAACCCCTAGGTGAACCCGTAGTTGGACAAGGACCGTTCGTCATGAACACACGTGAAGAAATTCACGAATCCATACAGGCCTACCAAGCGGGCAAGATGGGGCACCTGGCGCCAGCGGAGTGACCTTTGCCAGCCAGGCTCTCGGGCCGGCTCCCAAGGCCTAATTCTCGAAACTCCCCAGCCCACCTCACCTGCCGGCGGGGAGATTTAAGTCCGTTTCAGTTCTGCCGCGAGGGTCTTACGCCAGTGAAACTCAAGCGGCAGCCACCTTCCTTGCTCACCGGTGGTACCGGTCCCCAGTGCTGAATCCCAGTGCTGGACGGCACACATCCCGATCCCCGTTTGGTTGCTGAGCAAATTTGCCAGTCACTATCCTGGCAATAAGTGGGCCGGCGTGGAACTTTAGTGAGCCTCAGTCTACAGATTTAGCGGCGGCACCAAGTCCTTGAGGGGAATTCTTTGGAAGGTCAGCTGAGCTTGGCTGCCTTCATACAGGATGCCGACCGTATGCCGGTCGATCATGGACATGCAGGAATAACCACTGCCACTTCCTTTATCCAGTAGAAGGTGATGCTCTTTCGGCCAGGTGAGTCCATGATCTGGGGACGCCTTGATCGTGATGTGATGGCGTCCACGCGTGCTGTCAGGGTTGGAAAACAGGAGCCAGGTGCCAACATTAGCTCCCACTTCTCGGTCCACGTTGATAAGACTTGCCATGCATGCAGTGGGCTCAATCAAGGCCCGTTCGGAGGAGGCGTGCTTGTGCCAGGTTTTTCCCATATCGTTGGTCGTCATGACAACTCGCACCGAATCTCGGTTGTAGCGACAATTCAACATCAACACCCCTGGCTCGAGCTCCACCACTTGCGCTTCCGTCGTATCGTCGAAAGCCCCAGTCCCAATATGCCAGTTCGCTCCATGATCCTTGGAATAGAGAATCGTGGAATGGGGCAAGCGATCATTCTCTGGGGAGTCCTGATACTGTGCAGCGAACACGAGAGTACCATCCTGCATGGTGATTCCCTTACCAGGTCCCTGTAGGAGGAAACACCATTCTGGGCGTTTAACTTGCTGGGTGATATTGATGGGGTCAGACCAAGTAAGTCCGTCATCGTCACTCCGCACGAGTATTAATTGCCCTGTTTCCTCGGGCTGAAGTCCTGGACCAGATCCATGCCAAGAACGATTCCCGTGGCTCCAAGTTGCCGCGACCCAGATCGTGCCGGTATTTCGATCGACCAGCACAGCCGGATCGCCAATTCCATCGTAATTCCATTCCGGATCCTGCCCCATGTCCATGATGGTTCTCATCGGCCGCCAGCTCAGACCACCATCGGTGGAACGCGACATTCCCACATCAATATCGCCCGGAAGATCCCCTCCCTTGCTTCTCCGGTTATCGTAAACGCTGATGAGTGAGCCACTCAGGGTCGTAGCTAAGCCTGGAATACGATAGGTGTGGACTCCATCTTCGCCGCGACTACGCAGCGCGATCCCCATCCGTTGCACCGTTGGGGCAGCGTCGAGTTGGATCGTTTCACCATTTGAAAAAGTCAGTTGCTCGCATACCGCGCCGATACGGTGATCGATATTGGCATCCTTTCGAAGCCCACAAGCGATCCAAACGTAGTTCGCACCTTCGCCGAGTTCTAGACCGCAATCGAACTGAAAAGACGAATCGATTCGCTCCGTAGAACCCAATGCAACAGCCGTGTTGAAGCGCCCGCTTGAGCCAGTGAAGAATGCACTCACTTGCGTAATCTCGTCCTCCAGTATAGTTCCCTTCAAGTTGCCGCGAATCTGAGATAAAGAAATGGGAGACACGCGCCCCGAAGTTTCGATCTTCAGTTTCACGATGGGGCAATGTTCCACTCCCACCAGGGCAGGCAACGTCAGTGGAACGACCTCTGCCGCAACAATTCTCTGCACTTGGGCGGGTGCGATACGTACATCATCGATCAACACTCCGGTACCAGGGGGACTGGTCACGGAGATTCGCAAGCGATCAAGGTTGGGGTCAGCCAGTGCTAGATCGATATCCGACAGAAAACCACGGCCGACTTGAATTTGTTTGTCGCCATTCCATATTTCCAGCCACTGCCCGTCCACCCGCTTCTCAATCCGAAACGTAAAGGGCGAGCGTTTGGTCCACCGCTCCGCACGAAACGTCAAGTTTCCATCGGTACGGACCGCCCCAGCCAATGTCAATTCGATGGAAGTCTCCGTGCCACCTGCCAAGTGCAAACACTGCTTGCCATTCGCAGCATGCTCCCTGTCGACTCGCGCACTCCCGCGGACAACAACCCACTTGCCCAAGTTCGTATCCAGCGACTGAAAGGGGCCAGCCTGCGCATGCTCAAAATCCGCTGTATTAGCCCGCAAGGCTCCTGCAAGCACAAATGCGAACACTGGAACTAGGGTAAACGCGGCAGTGAGTGCTCGCTGCCAGCTCAAACTTCGATTCATTGTTTAACTTTCCAAATTCGAATTCTCTGGACGTGCAACTGGTCGCCCTCGTGAAACCTTCCCCCACATCGCGTCACGCAATAAGCTTGCCTGGCGATGAATCGGGCGACGCGTTCGTCAATCGGGCTCACACTTGAGAAATCCCTCGAGGATCGTAATGGCATTGCCGGTCAAGTGAACACGATCGTGCACCACCTCGCAGCGGACGATTCCGCCGCGTGGCGACGCCTGGTACCCAACAAGTGTTGTGCGTCCCATTCGCTCCGCCCAGTAGGGGGCCAAACAGCAGTGAGCCGATCCTGTCACGGGGTCCTCCGCAATGCCGCACCGTGGGGCAAAGAACCGCGATATAAAATCGACTCCTTCGATATCGGCGGTAGAGGTGACCATGACACCTCGTGTTTCCACTCTGGCCAACTGTCGGTAGTCCGGATTCAGGTCGCGAACCACGTCGGGTGAATCGACACATACCATGATGTCAAACGAAGTTTGAAAAAACTCGGCCTGCGGAATACGCAGCGTTTCTAGAAGTTCCAGCTTTACTGCTTCGGACTTGAGGGGTTCGACGGGCGATGCCGGGAAATCCAATTTGATTCCTAAACCGGTGCTGTAGCAAACCAACTGGCCACTCTTGGTCCGAAAGCGAATTGGCATGCTGTGTTGGACTCGCTTGAGCTCCCACAGCACATGCGCTGCAGCGAGCGTAGCATGGCCACACAAGTCAACTTCTGTCGATGGTGTAAACCACCGCAAGTGATACAGACTCGCCTCTTCGGTTGGCACGACGAACGCGGTTTCCGCCAAATTCATCTCAGCAGCAACACATTGCAACCACTGGTCGGAGGCAAACTTATGTAAAATACAGATCGCTGCCGGATTGCCAGTAAAGGCACGCTCTGCGAAGGCATCAACCTGCCAAATGGGTAGACTGGATGGACTCATGGGGTTTTCTGCAGCGATCTGGGTGGCGAATGCTGCGTTGGGGGAGTTAGGGGCTCAACGAGCGTCAGTAACATTTTTGAGGATGGACAATAGCCAATGCGCTGGCGAATTGCGAAATTCCTAATCCTGCTGATCCTAGCCTGGTGCACCATGACGACGCTTCATGAGTTTGGGCACATCGTGAGCGGATGGGCCTGCGGAGGAACGCTGCAAAGCGTGAGCTTGGTTCCATGGAGTTTACCCTACAGTATCTTTGAACCTGATCCGTGGCCATTGTTTACGCTGTGGGGTGGGCCCATCGTGGGCAGCTTGCTCCCCGTGATGTTGGCGTTAATCGTGCGCCAGCCCTGGAGCGCGTTCATTGCCTATTTCTGTCTACTCTCCAATGGAGCTTACCTCGCAACCGCCTGGATGACTGGCGACCGATACCTCGACACCACCAAACTGCTCGATCACGGCGCACCTCCCCTAGCCATCGCCGCATTCTGCGGACTCACCATTAGCGTCGGGTACCTGGGTTTTCGGCGACAATGTATCTATTGGCTTTCTCCAGAACTGGACAACGATTCTACAGGTAGCAGTTGCACTGCATCCACAACCACGTAGCCATCTGTCCCTTGATTGCTGATCTCGAGGGTTAGCTGGCCCTTGGCCAGCTCGTATTCCCCCACGCCTCCGAAGGGCGCATCCGAGGGTTGCTTGCGTTGGTTGACGGTCGCCTTCCACTTTTCCCCCGCCTGTTCCAGGACAAGGGGAACGTTGGTTGCCCGGTTGCTGTGTGGAGCGTAGGCGATGTTCAACGCATACCGTCCAGGCTGTGCCACGTCGAACTGAAAACGGATCGACTGTTGCCCCTTGTTGGCGTTCCCATCATGAACGTAGCCGGCCCCCACGTAAGGTCCGATCGTGGCACTGTGGCTGCTGAATCCTTGCCTGACTCCAGCTTGGTCATCGAGCACGGTACCAGGCAAGTCATCGACTGAAATACCCTCCGGCGACTGGCGTTTGGGACCGTTCCACTCCAAAATCTGCTTGGAATCAAGCAGATGCATTTGCAACTTACGGTAGTCAATATTTTGCACCGCTTGGCCGGACTGAATGGCATGCATCGCAGCGGTTGCCGTCGACTGGCCTAAGACCATAAACACGGGTTCCATCCGAATGGATCCATAGGCGATATGACTCGCACTCAAACAGACGGGTACCAGTAGATTCTCACACTCCTCTCGGCGCGGAGTCACTGCACCGTAGTCGATTGCGTAAGGTGAAAATCCTCCTACCTCAACATCCCCTTCATTCAAGACATGGCCTGTCTCGGTCACATAACGCTGAATGTTGTGGGAGTCCATCGTGTAGGCCGCCAACGCGATGGGGCGAGTTGCCACTTCCCTACCCTGGCAGTGGTGCTGAGTCATCACCATCGAACCGATCATGCGACGAGCTTCCCGAATATAGAGCTGTTCCTGCCAACCATCCTCTCTTTCAAATTCGTCGCGGCAGGTCCCCCAGCGAGCCACTTCCATTCTAATTTTCTCGGGAACTCGTGGATGATTGGCCAGTGTCCACATGAGCCCCTGCTGGTAATTGCGATGCGCCGCGACAATCTCCGCCCGCTCCGCGTAGCTGGCTTCGGGATAGGAATAATTCTGCCCGATAAAATCGGTGGAAAACCCCGTACGATTGTTGGTATCCGTTTTGCGATTGGGCATCGCAGAATTAATCCATGGAAAACCGCTTTCTCCTGCTTCAAAGTTTCGCAGCAGCAATTCATAAAGCTGTGGCTGATACCCGCTCGGCTTGGCGAAGGGCACGCGATTGTCGGGATGATCGGTCAGGCACATGCGAAAGCAGTAGGCCTGCACGCGTCGATCGCCTGAGCCATCCTTAGCGGGCGGTTGGTCTTCAACTCCTGGCAAAAGACCGCTAGAGGGATCCCCTGGTACAACGTAAGCATCGACGCCAGGAACGAACTGATGGTAGACAGCATGTTGTGTTTGGACGCCATTGAGCGTTTCTTGATAGGCGGCATTGGGCTCGCGTCCGACCGTGTACCCCACGCCAGCCGTCGCTAGCAAGTCCCCTTCGTAGGTTGCATCCAGGAACATCTTACCACGATACGTTTCGCCGCTTTCCATGGTGATGGCAACAATCCGTCCGTCCTTCATCTGCACGCCAGCCCCTCGTTGAAGGGAAGACTTGCTGCCGGATCGGTCGAGCCGCTGTTCATACACGACCGGTACATTGTACTCCTTGACCCAATCTTGCATGGTTGCCAATGCGGCCTGAGGCTCAAACGTCCACATGGCATCTTCCTCAGCCAGATTCCGTGTTTGCCCACCCGAGCGGTATTCGTGTTTCTGCTGCCATTTCCAATGTTTCGGTTGGTCGTAGTACTTGCGAATGCGTTGGTAGAATTCACGAGCCAATCCACCAATGGCGGCCTTATTGCCGATATCGGTTTGCCCGAGACCGCCAGTGGTCAGTCCCCCAATGCGGCGCGACGGTTCGGTCACGATGGTTGTACCTCCCATCTTGCGAACCTGGACGGCAGCAGCAATTCCAGCGGAGGATCCGCCATAGATTACAACGTCAAACTCTTGCTCATTGGCCCCGGCTGGGGAGGACAAACAGACGCAGAGGATCAAGAGTAACCAGAGGGGTTTCAGCGGGCAGCACATCATAGGTTCGTTAGCTTGGGAAACACACGGGCGGGAAGTGCCTGCTAGGATATCACATTCGAAATTGTGATGGGGTGGCGAGCCCTTCAACTTCAATCTTTGAGTAGTGTACGAGGCAATGCGTCCGCTCGAGCCACCGTCCACTGAAGGGACTTCCTTTACTTCGTCCAGTACAATCGTCTCCACGCCTATTGGGCAATCCCCATTTCCCAACTGGCCAGTGGACTACACCATGCATGATGCCCGAATTGTCGAGGTCACTCCATTGCGAATTGTTTCACTTTTACCAAGTGCCACTGAGATCCTGTGCTGCCTTGGACTGGCCGATCAGCTGGTGGGAATATCGCACGAATGCGATTACCCCAGTTCTATCTCGGGGCTCCCGCGAGTCACCCATTCCCTATTGCCTTCCAACGCCACGAGCAGCCAGATCGACCAAGCGGTACGAGAGCGATGGAAAACAGAACCTTCGCTCTACGCGCTCAATGGGCAGCTTCTCGCCGATCTAAAACCCGACTTGATCGTGACGCAAACGCTGTGCAACGTATGCGCCGTACCAGCCAGTGGGGTTCAGACTGCAATACGTCACATGACCCCACAGCCAGCTGTCTTGAATCTTGAACCCAGCACCCTGAGCGATATTTTTGAATCGATTCGCCAGGTTGGTATCGCCAGCAATTGCGAGCGGAGAGCTGAAGCAACCCTCGCTGAGTTAGAGGAGCGAGTGGAACGAGTCACGAGGACTTCGTGCGATATAGAAATGCTCCCAACCGTTGTGCTCCTCGAATGGATCGACCCGCCATTCTCGGCCGGACATTGGAATCCCGAGCTAGTGGCTCGCGCCGGTGGAGAGGATTTTTTTAAGAGGGGAGGGCAGCAATCGATTGCAATCCAGTGGGAGCAAATCGTTGCAGCGGATCCAGAGGTGTTAGTGATTGCTTGCTGCGGATTTGACGTTCCGAGGACTTTGCAAGATCTTCCGACCCTGCAATCCAATCCGCAGTGGAGTTCCCTGACTTGCGTCCAAACCGGCCGCGTCTACGTCGTCGATGGCTCAGCCTACTTTAATCGTCCAGGGCCCCGAATTGTGGATAGCCTCGAACTCCTAGCGCACGCACTGCATCCGACGCTCCACCCGCGCCCTACGGGACTCCCCCCGCTGCATTCCGTCTCCCCGCAGGTTCCCGTCAGGGTGCTCCCCACCTCGGCCCCCCGCACCGTGGCTTGGATAGGAGGCACTGCCATCCTCCCCGATCGACTCTTGCCCAACTCGACCGTGCTCTGCAGAAACGGACGAATCACAGCGGTCAGTGAGAGGGAAGAAATTCCCGACCAGTCCCTTACGTTCGATGTCCGTGGAAAATATGTCTCTCCCGGCTTTGTCGACATTCACGTGCATGGTGGGGACGGAGCTGATTTTATGGATGGCCAGGTGGAAGCCGTTGAACAAGTATGCCGTGCCCATTTACGGCGTGGGACCACCACGATCTTCCCGACCACGACCACCGGAACACCTCAACAAATCCTAGCCATGATTGCCGCTTGCCAAAGTGTCGCTCTGTGCGCGTCCAATCCGGAGCTCACCACCGGGCTGCCAAACCTACCAGGTGTGCATCTCTACGGCCCCTACTTTGCCGAGGACAAAGTAGGGTGCCACTCCTCCACCGGACGGCGCAGCCCCACTCGAGACGAAAACCAAGCGTACTTCGATACCCAATTTGTCCGCATTGCGACCTGCGCTGCGGAGCTCCCTGGTGCATCTGAGTTCTACCAAATGGCGCGCCAATCGCACTGTCTAATTACCTGCGGTCACTCCAATTCAAGCTGGGGCGAAATGCTGACGGCCTTCGAACATGGCATGCGACATGTAGATCATTTTTGGTGTGCGATGAGCAGCGTTCCCTCTTTAAGAAAACGCTTCAACGTCCCCATGCAAGCCAGTATGGCTGAGTTTGTATTGATGCACGAGGACATGAGCACCGAAGTCATCGCTGATGGGTTCCATTTGGCGCCCGAGTTGCTGGAATTTGCTTACCGCATGAAAGGCGCGACCCGTTTGTGCTTAGTAACCGATGCGAATCGCGCCTTGGGAATGCCGGCCGGTGAATATCGATTTGGAAACCGAGAGAGTGGCAGTTGGCTCTACAGTGATGGCCAGGTCGGTTGGTCGCAAGATCGTCAGAGTCTGGCGAGTTCTATCGTGGGCCTGGATCACATGGTGCGCCACATGCACGCCCACACGTCCGCGTCGCTACCGGAGATTATCCGCATGGCCAGTCTCACTCCCGCTGAGCGAGCTGGGGTAGAGCAAAATTTAGGCAGCCTATCGCCGGGGAAACAAGCCGACCTACTCATCCTGGACTCCCAGTTAAGCGTAGAGCAAGTTTACGTTCGTGGACAACGGTGCGGACCGCAAGTCTAAGCGGTGCACCATCGGCGTTCTTCGCAATTCACGACGTAACCTTGCAGCCCGTTCCGCCAAGCTCTTGACTGCCGCGCGAACCACAGACTCTAATGCAGCCTTCAACCATCACCGCGAGAAAGCGCTTCGGCCGCTCGCTCTAAATCATTGCAAGAATAGGTGTTCGATAATTGTGAGCAAGGCCCAAGCTTCACCTCCCAGTCGCCTTTGGATTTTCTATGCATGGCTAGCCCTTTTTTTCGGGAGTTGGGGCATCCTGGTCTTTTCCTGCAATTTATGGCCAGTCGTCCAATCGCACTGGCCAATCGCGCTCACGATGAGCTTTGGATCGTATATCGCAGGTTCGACCCCCATGGGCGGTGGTACCGTGGGCTTTCCCGTGCTCGTCCTGTTTTTCGACCTTCCAGGTTCACTGGGTAGAAATTTCGCGTTAGCGGTCCAAGCGATCGGAATGGTGTCTGCAAGCATCTATATTTTCGCGGCGCGGCGTCCCGTTGATTGGGACATTTTGCGCCCAGCCATTGCGGGAGCAATCCTAGGAATGCCGCTGGGGGCTGTCTGGATCGCCCCCTACGTTCCGGACCTATGGGTCAAGCTCACGTTCGCTGTCGTGTGGTGCAGCTTCGGAGTGCTCCACCTACTCAAACTCAAAGAACTGATTGCAGCGCAGGGCACCCGCGTTCGCAACCCGCAACCCCTGAGACGCATTGGATTCTCAATTGGTCTGCTCGGTGGGGTGGTTGCCGCAGTCACCGGAGTGGGAATCGATATGATTGTCTACGCCACGCTCGTGCTGCTATACCGCTCGGACTTAAAAGTAGCCATCCCAACCTCCGTGGTGATTATGGCCTTCACTTCCCTGCTGGGCATCAGCACGAATTACTTACTAGCCACCGCATTCCCAGCGCATTTTAGCATTGCCCCCGAAGTATTCGCTAACTGGTTGGCAGCTGCTCCCGTGGTCGCCCTGGGTGCCCCGATCGGTTCGATTGTGGTCAACCTGATCTCGCGTGCACCCACGCTGATCTTGGTCTCGATACTCTGCATTGGACAATTCCTATGGACGCTAATCGACGAACAGGTGTCCGGGCTAACACTTTTGGTAGCACTCGGCGGAGTCCTGATTGTCAACGCAGTATTCCAGCTGCTCTACCGAGTGGGGAGTGACCACCCCAGCCCGGTCGATGCGGTTGAGCCGACCAGCTGTGCCATTGGGCACCAATCATCGTAGGAGAACAGACTCTACTTCAACACGGGGCCTTCAAGCGGTGTGCCGTTGGTCGAAAGGATTTGAAAATGGTGGATCCCATGTTTTTGACCATCGGAATGAGTCCAGACGACCTTCTTGTCTCGATTCACTTCAATGAGCTTCGGTGCTTGAGGATCTTTCTGACCACCCGCGTAGCTTGTAACCACGATATTACCATTCGGCAATAGCTGTCCTCCACACGGATCTTGCAGCCACTCTCCAGGCAAATCTTCATTCGTCAGCTGCCAGTGCACCTTGCCAGTCGAATCGAAGTCAACCACTCGGTTCGCATGGGTACAGCAGACGAGAGTCTGTCCGTCATCATGCCGAATGCCAGTAAACGGCCATGAATGTATGGCATGCTGGGCGTCTCCTGCCACAGTGGTATCAATTTTGGATAGCACCGTCCCATCCTCACCATATTGAAACACTGCGAAATCGAGCAAGTGAGGTACCAAGTAGGTTCCATCTGCTTCCTTACGGGCCATGCGCGTTTGCATATGATGGTTTTCGAGCTGGCAGGCCAATGGAAACTCCTGGATGGTTTTACCGGTCGCATCTAGCTCCAGCAGTCTCGGCTTGGGGCCAGCTTCCGTCAGCACAAAAGTGCCTTCAGCGGTCGGGTGTACGCTGTTTACCTCCGCTTGCGTGCCTCGCCAGAGAAGCGATTCCTCCCCATTGGCTTGGATACGGACAACGGCTCCCCCAGGATACTTTTTCGACTTACTCAGAGTCAACAAGACGGTACCATCCGCCAGCACGAATCCGTCGCGTGTGGAATGAGGATAACTCCACTCTTTATTTCCGCTCTCATCCATGATGTACGTTTCTTGACCGCACGCCAGAAAACGGTGCGTAACATCGCTAGCGTGAGCAGCGCCCGCCGAGCATACGCAGCCAGCAAAGGCTATTGCCAAGACCGTCAGCTGTCGCCAGGCACTGGGTACCGGTCGTTTCGCAGGACCTCTCCACGCATCCGCCTGCGCCGCTGTGGGCATTGAGCAGGAAAGGAGAGGTCTACCGGAGCAGGGGATGGCAGCGGGTGCGCAGGCCTCAACCTCGGCCGACCCAACATCACATGTGCTCAACAGCTTTGGGGTGCGTTCGTTCATGGTTCTTCGATCCTTAAGTGAATATTGATTAGGCAACTCATTGCCATCCCTAGGAGGGTCCCAGGTAAAGGTGAGTTGGCTGGAGCTGCCGAAGCGCAAGTCGCCGGAAACAGCAAATGCATGAAATGTTGCTGGCTAGGGCAGCCAGGGCTGGCGGCCTTCACGCTCGGTTAAGAATTTTGCATCCACGGTCTTGTACCAAGCGTGGAGCTCCTTGCGCATTTGCTCTACGCGATCTGGCATGTCTGTAGCCAAGTCATGCTGTTCGCCGATATCGTCCTTCAAATTGTACAAGTGCACGCGTCCGTCTTCATAGCGTTCGACCAGCTTGAGATCTCCTTGACGAATCGCCCCGCCAGGAAATCCGCCTTGGTTGCTGTAGTGGGGATAGTGCCAGAACAACGAAGGACGCTGAAGTTCTTTACCACGGAGTGCAGGCAGAAGATTGACCCCATCGACTTCATGGATGATCTCTACGCCAGCAATCTTGGCAACGGTGGGAAACAGGTCAATCGAACAGATCGGTTCACTAGATTCACTTCCCGGGGCTGTCACGCCTGGATAGCGAATTAGCCACGGCTCTCGTATTCCCCCTTCGTACACCCAACCCTTTCCGCCGCGTAGTGGTAGGTTGCTGGTAGGCGATCCCTCGGAGGTTGAAAGTCCGCCGTTATCCCCAGTGAAAATCACGACGGTGTTGTCCGCAACTCCTGCGTCCTCCAGTTGTTGCAAGACCTTGCCCACCGCTTGATCCATGGCTTCCACCATGGCGCCATACACGGCATGATTCTGCAAAATTCGGACGTTCCGTGGCTTGTCCCCAAAGACTTGCTCTTCGCTAGCGAACTCCGTCCCGGTGATGGCCTTGGCTTTCTCACGGTATTTTGCCACGAGATCTGGGCGCCCCATGAGCGGTGTGTGTACCGAATAGAACGAGAGATAAGCCAGGAACGGCTGGTCTTTATTGTCTTGGATAAACTGTGCTGTTTCGCGTGCCAGACGATCGGGAAGATGATCCCCTTCAGGACTCTCAACTTTGATCTCCGGATTCTTGAACGGGGCAAAATACTTGTTTCCGGTGTACGGGCCGCCTGCCTTATGACCACCAATGTTGACATCAAAGCCGCGATTCTGAGGAAAATAGGCAGCGTCTTCTCCCAAGTGCCATTTGCCTGCAAAGAAGGTCGCGTAGCCCGCTCCTTTCACAGCCTGAGCAAGCGTGATCTCGTCCAGCGGCATGTGGCCACGCAGTGGGGCGGGATTGAAGGTACCGCTGCGAACCCCTGAAAAAAAGTTGGTGGCCTGAACGCGCGTGGGATACTTACCCGTCATCAAACTATATCGCGTTGGCGAACAGACGGGATTGGCGGCATAGCCATCGGTGAAACGCATGCCAGTTTGCGATAAGCGGTCGACGTTTGGCGTTTCGTAGAAACAATTTGGATTATTGGCACCAATGTCCATATAGCCCAAGTCATCGACCAAAAACACCACGACATTAGGCGGACGACCGACGCTCTCTTCCGCCGGCTGGGCATTTTGACCGTTCGCGGTCAACACGCCCGTCATTCCGCATAACAACAGGCTGACAATCTGATTCAGCTTGATCCTCATCTCCAAACCTCTAGCAATGGGGGCGTTGGGTTGCAAATTTCAGGGCTTGCATGGGCCCCATGATGCATGGGCATGCTTCCAGATTCGTCTCCATCATACACTGCGGCAACATCGCTTGCTTCGTCGCCAACAGTTTCTCTCGGCCGGATTGGAATGGCCGTCGCTTAGACGCGCCGGCTCGTAACTTCCTTACGAAACCTTGCCGCTGACCTCCTGCAATTGCGTCTCCATTAAGAGGCGAGTTTTAGCAATGGCCGTTTTCCACTCCCCCGCTTGCCCCAAAGCAATGATGTCCTGCAACCACTGCATCTCCCTTTCAGACAATTGGTTCGCGTCAACTGAAGTTTCCACGATCACTGCAATTTGCTTGAGTTTCTGCACATCTTGCTGATTGCAGGCAGAATAGAGTGCGATGGCGCAATCATAGCCAAGCTGACTGGTTTCGCCGTATTCGGGCGAGAACCACCAATACCCCAAGCCGATCAGCACAACTGCCGCCAGTAGGGCACCCATTGGTTTTTGGAAAATGCGATTCATCTTTAGTAGTCCTCTCCCGACACGACTTCGGCTTCATTCATGCTCGATAGTTCAGCCCATGTCATGAGATTGATACTCTCCGATACGAAGCGTACCGCCCCATCCCCAAATCCAATCATCCCTCCGCCGAAGTGCTCTGCGTACATTTGCCCCACATGGAGAGCTGGATAGTTGACAGGGTGGATTATCGGTGTGCCAGTGATATCGAGCTCGCCACCAGAGGGCCCGGCATGGACCAGCAAAAAGGTGGCTGCAGCGTCAGGTCCATTGAGTGGCGACTTGATGCGTGGGCGGACAAAGGCTCCCGGCACTACCCCCACCCAAGTCTTATCACTCAGCTTAGAGGAGTGCTCTCCGAAGAAGATTGTGCTACTGGTTCCATCGGTCACGTCTCCCAACCGGACGCGAGAATTCCGATAGAACGGACCATCAGCCACATTGGCAGCATTTCCAGCGATCACGACGGTCTTGGTTTGGGAGGTATAGATGTTCGTAAATACGATCCCGGTAGATGCCGAACCGCACTCGCCCCAGCACGACTCTTGCCCATGACTCGCCACATAGTTGGAACGCCCTAGCAAGATGTTGCCGCCATTTCGCAGAAGCTTTTCGCCCGACTCATCTGCAGCGAAAAATGCATCACTTGGGCCGGATGAGGACGGACATCTAAAACCAGCAAGGGAAGTCGCCAACAACGGATCGCTTCGAAGGTCCGTGATATGACTGCCGAAATTGATTGAGTTCGACAATGCAGCTTGCTCCAGGAAGGGAAGGAGCAGGGCGCTCCAGCCCCAACCAGGTGCCGCATCCCAAGTCAACGGATCAATCGCCGCCTGGGCCGGGCCCCGACCATCACGCGTGGCGTAGGCACAATAACCCGAGGGAAGCATTCGAAATGCGGAATGATAGTTGTGGGCAGCGAGACCGATTTGCTTAAGGTTGTTACTGCACTGCATTCTTCGAGCCGCTTCTCGCGCAGCCCCCACGGCAGGCAGCAACAGGCCCACCAATATTCCGATGATGGAAATCACCACCAGTAGCTCGATGAGGGTAAAACCAGGACGCTTCTGTCGATCAAAGTAATACGCATGCAACATTACAACTCTCCCAAATTTAGGGTCACGTATCCAGTTTGCCGGGACATAGAACGACAACGGATGGGTAGTTAGCCGGCGGTAGCTCGCAAGCTGCGAACGGAGAACACACGCCAAAGTGTAGCCTTGGCTACACTTTGGGATTGTAGCCTATGCTAAATTTGCGTCAAGCGACTATTCTGAGTGCTGAAAACGGAGCCCCCGGCCGGGCACGTAGGCTCGCGTCCCTCAGGGCACCCCACTTGTCGATGGAGAAGAGACATTGGCCAAATCGAACTCCCGCCACGCCCGCGGACTGCATTCGCGAATCCGTTCGGATCACGCCACCGAGCTCGCAGAAGACTACGTAGAAGCCATTGCAGACATTCTCGAACGCCAGGAAGCTTGCCGCGCCGTAGATCTGGCGGAACGCTTTGAAGTGAGCCACGTGACCGTCAATCGCACGATCGGACGACTGGTGCGCGACGGCTACGTTGAAACGGAACCCTATGGGCCCGTCCTACTCACCACCAAAGGCAAACGGGTTGCAAGGACCGCTGCCGAACGGCATCAAGTGGTGCTCGAGTTTCTGCTCGCGCTAGGCGTCAGCCAAGAAATTGCCCAAGTGGACAGTGAAGGCATTGAACATCACGTCAGCCCAGAAACGCTCCAAGCGATGCGGAGCTTTATCCAACGCTGACCTGCCAGCACCGCTGGAGAGCGGAGCGGCTGTCCCAGCGCGTATCCAGGCTCACTGCAGCTGTGATATTCCCCATTCCACCGCGCATACGACTTGAGGCGGGAGCTCGCCGGAAATTGGAGAGAGCACCTTGAGCGCTTGCTCACCACCGATCTTGCCTATCGCAATCGCAGATGAATATCGCACGGCTGGGTCTTCGGGATACAAGGGATGGTTGTCCATCATCCGCGCCGCAAATGTTTGGATTAAATCAGCATCCTCTTGCCCTCGAAAAATTTCCCCCAACGCCCATATTGCAGCGGCGCGTGCATCGGAACGCATGCGTTGGTCATTCTTGGGCACATACTTTCTCAACATGCCGTCGGCCGGTTGGTAACGGTTTCGTCCCAACGCCTGAAAGAGAAAAGCCAGTCGAATGACATCGTCGTGCGATACCAAGCCTGCCCTATCCTCCGACTCCAACATCGCCGTCCACTCTTGGCAATACTCGAAGATGGCATCCAGGTCAGGTTCGGCATCGACAATCTGTTGCAGTGCCCAGGCCGCGCGAATCGAAACCTCCGGGCGGGGATGATCGAGCAATGCAATCAATTGCCCGGAGCGTTCCTTTTGGTCCAGTGCAGCTACGACCAAGACCGCTTGTTCGCTCCCCTGAAACGGCTCGCCCTTCAATTGCTCGTTCAGAATCTCATTCACAATCGGCTCTAGCATGGGGTCGCCTGCTTTTTCGATCAAATGATCGCGTACTGAGCGGCGTACTGTGGGGTTGCGATCACTCAGCAACCCTCCCTGTAGCTTGAGGCTTTCCGCATCGTGCCATTGGTGCAAATGCTTGAGTGCCAACAGACGCATTTGATGGTCTTGATGCCCCAGCGCTTGCTGCGACAGTTCATGGGCTATCTCCGACGCATGCTCGTCCAACCAGCGAAAGGCCATAATTTGCGCAGGCGCAAATTCACTGTCAAAGATGTCCCGCATCAGCCGCGCAGCCGCCTCCCCCTCATGCTGAACCAAAATGCTTGCAGCCAGCTGCTCCTTGGCAAATGCTTGCGAGTCCAGCAACTCCCGAGCCAACGTTTCTTGCCCATCGGTCGACAGGTAACCGAGCGATTGGCTAGCAACGAGCTTGATCGGAAGGGTCAACGCATCGCTCCGCACCACCCCCCTTAGATCCTCGATAGCCTCCGTCGCTGAAATGGCAGACACGCCACGGATGGCTAGCCGCAAGTCGTGTTCCCTGACATGGGGCAAACTAAGTCGCGAGAGCCATTGGGACTTGGCCGCCGAATGCCGCCGTTCAATCAATCCCGCTTCTACCACACTCCGCAAGATCTCATCGCTAGCTGCCATCTTCCACAGCTCGTGCAGCTGTTCATCACTCGCAAGTTTAAGACTGGCTGACACCAGCGCGAGGCGAAGCTGCGCATTGGCCTCTCCCGCAAGCAGAGCCTGCTGCACAGCTCCAACGACTGCGTCGCGTTGTTCCGGTTGGACCGGACTCGCTGATTTTACGATCCGGCGAACCTCCGCGATTCGATATACATCCTGCTCCGAAGACAGCCGATCCATGTCGACCGTGAGCGGAGCTGGCTCGGGAGCGTCCAGTCGCCAGCAACCAAGGTCGGGGTCGAATTCCCAAAGATGACGCAGCTCGACCGCTTCTTGCGATTGCACGATGCTGGCTGCCAGCATCGACATGAGGCAGGTAGCGGAGAATATCAATTTCATATGCAGGCACATGGTGCGTCTACTCTTAAAAGTCATGGGCGAAATCTAGTCGGGACGTGTTAGCAGCCAAGTTCTGATACTCAGCACCAACAAGCAAACGAGCGCCAGCACTCCACTTACCCACCATCCCCCTGGCGTCAAATCATAATTTTGGAAACCAGGGGCCCCCATTTCACTGAGAGCCAGTGCCGCGGGATTGAACATCAGCACACGCTCGACGAATATGGGTCCGAAGGGCTTGCCACGTGCCATCCAAATCAGCAGAGTGCCCGCAAAAAGGGTAAGCAGAATTCCGTAACTTGTCGCAGTAGCAACTGCCGTCGAACGGCAGAATGCGCTAACGGTCGCACTAATCGACACCACCAACGCCACAGCGAACAGCAGGGAGACCACCACATTGGAGATTTGTCCCGCCAGCGAGGGCTGGATGTAGCTCATGACCAAATAGCCTGGCAAGGTAGCCAGTAGCACGAGTAGCAAGGTCCAAACGACGCTCATCAACTTTCCGGAAAGCACGCGGATCGTTGAGATGGGCGATACCCGCAGTAACTGCCACCCGCCACTCTCGACTTCAGCCGCGATGAGATTCGCACCTAAGCTAGGTCCCACTAACAATAGCAGGCCTATTTGCATGAGTACCAGGGGACCCGCAATCCGCTCGACTCCCCAGCTAACCGTCCCAGTCGCAGCCACAACCGTCAACATTAACGACACGATGGCACAAATCGAAACGAGGCGAATCAGCCAATGCAAACGCCCGAATTTTCGCGTCCGAAACTCCTTCACCAGGATCGGGTTGAGCCACCAGGCAATCCCCGATTTCCGCCGCTCCGGATCTACCAGATAGGCCATGCGTCGCGCCAGGCTTGGGGGCCCACTGACGATTTTGCCAGCCGGCCTGGGGCGATCGAGCAGAATGGGATCGAGCTTGCGGATCGTAAGTATCGCCAGAATTGCGGTAACGAGACAACTCGCGATCAAGAATTCCATCCACCCCGTGTGGAGTCCCAGTTCCGCTACGCTAGCCTGCGACGCCGTGATCTGCTGTAGTGCCGAGATTGGCGAGACCGCTGTTAGAATTTGAGCCAACGTCGCTTTGATGCCCGATAGTGTGCCGGTCAGCACCAGCGGCCCCACGGACAATACAGCTAAGGCCATGATTGCGACATAGGTCCAGCGTAGGCTCGCATCCGCCGTACTCGATCGGATACTAATCCACAAACCTACCGCCGAGTACTGCACCGCCAGGGCGATCAACACCAGTAGCAGCGGCCCAACATGTTGCTGCATGGTGATTCCGCCCATTGCTAAACACGCGCCAAGAGCTGGTAGACTCACCGAAATCAAGACGAGGGACAGCAGCACATTGCTGAGCAATTTGCCGCAGTAGATCTGCCAGGCTGACAGGGGAGAGTTGAGCAAGAGCGCCAACGTTCCTCGCCTGCGTTCGGCCACCAGGGATGTTGCTGGAAAGGCGGGAACCAACATCATAACGGCCAGGGTCAAGGCGCAGGCTAAGGGGCGAAAGACCAGCTGCGTTCCCTGGCTAACGATGTCCACCGTGGCGTCGGTTGGCCAGCGCAACATGACCAAGCCACTACTCACCACCGCTACGGCCAGAATTGCCGCTGCAGTCTTCCACGAGCGTAGTCGGTCGAGCAACTCTCGATGCAGGATGGGATTTCCGCTGACGGCGGGGACGTTCATGAAGTCACCTCAGCGGTGCTTTCTGCGGCAGGTGAATGGGGACTATCGACCGCCTCGGATTTCCCAGCAGCCACGGAAAGGAAAGCGTCTTCGAGATCCCCTACCACTTCGCGGAATTGCACCATTTTCACTCCCTCGCTCACCAGCTGACTCAGTAGCTGTGACAGCCTCTCCTCCGTCTCAGCAATTGGAAATCGTAGCATTCGCTCCGGCCGACTAACATTCGGGCGGCATTCAGGCAACGCTTTAGCAAGCCCTGCGATGGCAAGGTCCAAATCCTGTTCGGTCAGCAATTGGATCTCGTAACTACGGACAGGGCAAAGCGTACGCATGACTTCGTCCAAGGTTCCGAAAGCTCGCAAACTGCCGCCGGTAACGATTGCCACCGTGTCACAGATACGAGCCAATTCAGGCAAAATATGACTGGTGACGATCAGAGTTTTTCCCTCGCCGGCTAAACGCAGCAATATTTCTCGCATTTCGATTCTAGCACTCGGGTCGAGGCCATTCGCGGGCTCGTCGAGGATCATTACCGTCGGATCATGCAAGAGCGTTCGCGCGATTCCCACGCGTTGCTGCATGCCGTGACTCAGACTTTCTACAAACTTGTCTTGCATGTACGTCGCGTTGGTAATCTCCAGAACCTCTTCGATGCGTTTGCGACGACGACTGGTTGGAATCCGGTAAATTGCACCGAAGAAGTCGAGGTACTCGCGCACCCGCATGTTGTCATACGATCCAAACCGATCGGGCATATAGCCCACCAAATGTTTGATTTGCGCGGCATTCTCGCTGCAGTCCACACCGGCGATCGTGGCTGATCCAGATGTTGCACGCGACAAGCCCACCAAGATCTTGATGGTCGTTGTTTTTCCGGCACCGTTGGGACCAATGAATCCCAGAATCTGGCCGCGATCCACGTGGATCGTTAAATCCTTGAGCGCCGTGAAACTGCCATAACTCTTGCAAAGATTCCGCGTGCATACAACCGGTTCTGAACTGGACGACATGGTAGTGTTCTTGCCTTAAAAGTAAAAATTCAGTTCAAAGCTTACGAGCGATTCCCTGCCGGGGTTTCAGAGGTACAGCCTCTTCCGACATCCGCTTTCCAATCAGGCTCGCCCTAAAAGCGTCAATATTCCACGTCACCACACTTCCAAGATCCTCACCTTCTTCTACATCGGTTCGCTCTCCGACTTCCAGATAAAGGTCAATCACGCCATCCTGTGCATCTTCCAGCACGCGAGGATCAGTGATGCTTGCCCGCCACGGAACGGACGGACTATCCAACGATACAATTTCGAACATCTCAGCCAGCGGTTCGTCGGGCTCCGCACTGAAAGCTGCGCCACGACTTAGCACTCGAACAACGCGATGCGGGGCCTTAATGGCCAATTCCAAATCCATGGAGCTCGCCTGAAGAGGCAAAGTCTCAGGAGGAAGCAGAAACTGCAAATGGGAATAGACACTGAGCGAGACATCCTTTCCCCACTTGCCGTTGTAGTCGTTGAATGATGAGATTTGCGATATCTCAGTGGGATCCTTGCGGAGCTGGAGCATGCCTGCTGGAAGCAAGAATTCCTGCCCCACCTCTGGCCGCACTAGTCGGATGGGGACTTGAACCAAGGCGGCTCCCTTGCGAGTCAGATTGGGGTTCGTCCACTCCGAACCTTCCCAAGTCTCCGTCCAACCAAGCAGCGTCCGTCGAGGAGGAAGTTGTTGTTGGGTTCCAGAGAACATCTCTTGAAACACTTCGCTGTGCCTTAGTTGCTCTGCATCAATCAGAGCGCTAGAAACCCAACGGTCGGCCTCGGCCATTTGGCTGCCATCCGCCAATACCTGCTGATCGCTCAGCTGCCCTAACATCGGTTGGTTAGGCACGAAGCTCACCAGCGGATCGGCCAACGATTCAAGCTGATCAGGTAAATCGATCTGTAGCCCAGACTTGGTGAGGCGTGCGGTGGCGAGCAGTCGCTCGGTTTCCACCACTTGCTGCGAAGTGTAACGCCACGCACCAGGTGGCCAAGCCGGATTTTCCAAGTGCCATTCGGTCAAACCGCCAACATCGAAGCGTTTGATGCCGCTTTGAATTGAGGCACTGGCCTGCGCAAACCCTTCAGAGTGCCCGTCTAAACTCATCGCACTCTCCGAACTCAAATGGACCGCTGCCTGCTCTCTCACCAATGCGGAATTTCCGTCCGCTGCGATCTGAACCACCTGCAAGCGTGAAACCGTTTCGGGAATGTCGCGTCGGACCCAGGCCGAAGATGCCCACAGGGCACTGCTCACAGCAATTGCGAGGAGAGGTGCATAGATCCCCAACCGAGTCGCCTTGCCCATCTGCAACAGGCTGGCGCCCAGCAACACGATGAGCCCTACAAAAGCGACCAACACCAACACCACCGTACCCTTCGGCAGAATTGGATTGCCAATCAACTCCAGCGGGTAATTCACCTCCTGCGACAGAGGAAGTGGCAGGGGCGTGTCATAAATTTTCCGACCAAACGGGGCCGACCAAGCACGCATCTTGTACTGAGTCTGCATGCCTGCCTCGGTGGATTCCGACCCCGGTTCCAACCAAGCTTCGCTAGCAAGCGTCGTCAAGACCAGCTTCCCTTGTCCCACGGGGAACCAGGTCACCGCAGGCCAACCATCTACGGCATGCGAGACCTCTCCACCCACTTGAACAACTCGCTTGAATTTGGCTGGACTGTCCAGCTCCAGCGTCGCCTCAGCAGCCGACACGGCTTGCCCAATCGACGAGGCGGAAATGGAAAAGGAACTCAACTCCACTTCGTCCAGCTCTTCACAATACTGTCCACTCGCAAGCATCGGCTGAATTAAGTCGCAGGGAATGCGATCCAACAAAATCCAAGCCGTCCCACCACCATTCACAAACTTGCTAAGGGTGTCGACTGCCACGGCGTCTTCAAAGAAATCGGTATGCGAAATTACCATCGCCTCAACCCCACTCCAATCCATGGGACGCAGTGGCAGAGGCGTATGCTCAAAGCTACTCGCATTTCGAGAAAATCCCGCTCGTATGCGACTCGCAACAATCACCTCGTAGTTGTAGTAGCCCTTCTGCAGCGGCCACTGCCAGCGGAGTAGAGTAGGCGGCTCAGCCTCGATGTCCAAGAAGAGCCAACTCGAGGAGGGTTGTACCGGCAGTCGCAAGCTCGTCTGCATGGGCACCCCTTGATTGTCTAGAAGGCGTGCTTCACCATTTTCTACTTGGTAGAGCGAGACTTGAACTTCGGTCACGCTTACGTCCTTCAAGGACGCCGGAATCTGGACGTAAACCTCAAGCGATTCTTTACTTCTAGGCGATAGCGTTACGGTTCGCGAACTCTGAACATTCACGGCCTCGGGAATCGTCACCACCACGCGGGCCGTAGCGGCCTCCTCACCCCGGTTTGCAACATTGGCGTTCAGTACCAACCAGCCGCCTGGCATCAAGCGTCCGTGCGAGGCCTTGCCGAATCCATTGAAAACCAATCCTGGGGACTCGCTCTGTCCGCAACACGTCCCGGCTTGCAGCAAAAGGCAAACAAGAATTAAGCAGCTTCGGGCAATAACCATCAACGCCATACTCCCCAAATATTCGTCACAATGCCCCTGACATGCAGCAGCCCACAACCGGTGGCGAACAGCTTAGCAGCGCCAGACTCAACATGCCAATCCACAGCCGCAAAAATCGAATTTCCAAGAACTCACCTCCCTACCGCCTCTCCACCACCGCGCGGTTGCTACAATGGCCATTGAAACGCTGCAGCTGGCTCCGGCGTGTTCCGATTGCCACCTGCCTCCAAACTAGCCCAGCATCCGGTCGTCATTCACCACCTTGGATTGCAAGTCTTACTTCGTGCTTCGTTCATTGCGCGCGCCCACCGCCCACCGCACCGCAACTGCAGGCGAGCCGCGCGATCCACCGCGACACCAAGCCCCACGACACCAAGCACTTATTTTTCCGCACGCCCCCACGCCGCCATGCTTCAAAGCAAGACTGCGCCGCACAACAACTTGTCACGGAGTCATAGGAATGTCCCTTGTTTACAGAAGTTCACTGGAGGGCGCACGGTTGCCGCGTTTCACTTCAGTATTGCTCGCGGCTATTTGCCTCTTCCTTCCCATGCCCAACGCACGGGCCCAGACAACGGAGGCAACCACAACAACCATCGCGGACGGTTACCAGCCAAGCTCCACTGACTGGCCCTGGTGGCGCGGGCCCCGCGCGGACGGCGTGACCACCTCACAACGAATTCCGACCCAATGGAGCAACACTGAAAACATCCTCTGGAAGGCGGCTGTCCCTGGCTTGGGACACTCTTCTCCTATCGTCGTCCACAAGAAAATCTTCCTCACCACCGCGGAAGAGGAGGGCGAGATTCAATCGCTCCTCTGTTATGAACTTGAGACCGGCGAACAGCAGTGGAGCACACCACTGCACCGTGGGCAGTTCTCGGAGAAACACCGCGATAATTCGCATGCCTCCGCGACTCCCGCCTCCGACGGTCGCCACATTTTTACAGCCTTTGGAAACAGCGACGGTCTATTCCTTTCGGCCGTCGACATGGATGGAAAAATCGCGTGGTCCAACCGCGTGGGGCCCTATCCTTCAGAACACGGATTTTGCGCCTCCGTCTGCATTCACAATTCCTTGGTCTTCGTAGCTGGCGAAGCGCTGCAAACCGGCTTCATTGGAGCTTTTTCCTGCGCCACCGGAGAGGAAGTCTGGCGACAACCGAGAACGCCCGATGACGAGCACGCAAACTACGCAACGCCTGTCGTAGTGGAGCTGGCGGGGCGAATGCAATTGATCTTGGCCGGCTGGCATTTAGTGAGCAGTTACGACCCGCTGACCGGAGAATTGATCTGGGAGAACCCGGGGCCTGCCGATGTGAACGCAAACTGCATCGCGGTTGAAGACCCTTACCTCATCGTCAGTGGTGGCTATCCTCAAAAGAAAGTCATCTGCATCAAAACCGACGAAATGGACGGTGTCCATGGGCGGAAAGTCATTTGGGAAGCGGTGCGAAACGTCGCTTGGGTGCCGTCGCCATTGATCCACAATGGACGCCTCCTGCTACTGGCCGATTCAGGTGTCCTTTCTGATTTGGATTTATTGACCGGTGAGTTTCTGTGGACCACACGGGTTGGGAGCTCAGCCTATGCTTCGCCAATTCAAGTGGATGACCTCTTCATGGCCACGACCCGAGATGGCAAAGTTACCGTATTTAAATCGGACCAAGATTTTCAATTGGTCTCCGAAAATGAGCTCGAAGATGGCGGTGGTAATGCCACTCCAGTAGTCGTCGATCATAAGATCCTCATCCGCACCGATCATTCGCTATACTGCATCGGGGATGACCAACACCTCTAACTTTCCCTCTTCCTAGACTCCCGCCATGAAACTGATCGGTCGCGTCGCATCCATCCAAGTCGGAAAATCGCGCCAGTTCCCAGGCGCAAGCCAGGAGCCCTCCATTGAAAATACCGACAGGCCGACCAGAACAACGGGGGCCAAACCGTGGACATCCGCAATTATCAAGGAACCGGTCGAGGGTGCCATCTATGTTGGATTGCAGAACTTGGTGGGGGATGAGCAGGCCGATTTGGTTCACCATGGCGGAATCGACAAAGCCGTTTTAGGCTACGCCTCTACGCATTATGAGCAATGGCAAGCGGATTTGCCCGAATTCAATTTTGCTCCCGGCAGTTTCGGAGAAAACTTGACACTCGACGGCCTGGAGGAATCTACCTGTTGCATCGGTGACCAGTATTCCATTGGAGAGTGCGTGCTCGAAGTATCGCAGCCCCGTCAACCCTGCTGGAAGCTCACGCGACGGTGGGGGATCCCGAGACTGGCTATTCAAGTCCAGCGGACGGGACGAACGGGCTGGTACTTCCGAGTCTTGCAAGTTGGCAACATTCGATCTGGCCAAAGCATCGAGCTCATCCATCGCCCTTTTCCGCAGTGGACCATCGCTGCTGCTAGCAACGTAATGTACGCCAAACCTCGCAATCCGGCGGACGATCTAGCGCTGGCGAACTGCGATGCTCTCTCCGCTTCTTGGTCCAAGACGCTGCGAGACCGCGTGCGACTGAATACTGATACAGATCAAACACCCCGGCTGTTTGGCAGTGATTCGAATGCTGCCGATTAAGCCATTGCCCTCCCTTCATGCACTCCACTTAGGCACTCCCGCCATGAAACTTTGCTTGCTCGCTTTATCCGGCTTAAGCCTATGGTTTTCCTGTACTCTCCACGGCCAAACTTTCGAGAGACCGGCGACACGGCAAACGCCTGCCGTCGATACGACTCGCAGCGGCTTCCAGAGTCAGGAAGGCAGCACGAAGTTTACAGCCTTTCCCATGCAACGCCCCGAGGACTCTGAAGAGTCCAATTCAGACAACTTATTGCGAGTCGGCTTGGCAGAAACCGACATCACGCCTCCCATCGGCTTTCCCATCGCTGGTTACTACCATGAACGCCTAGCTGAAGGGACCATCGATCCGCTCAAAGCCAAAGCCATCGTATTTCGTGGGCAAGAAGAGGGAGCTCTCGTCATCTGCGATCTGATCGGAATCACGACCGACCTGTCGCGCGAGGTACGACGGTTGGCATCCGAAAAAACGGGGATCGCCGCTTGCAACATCGTGGTCGCCGCAACGCACTCGCACACAGCACCCGACTACGTGAAAGAACTGTACCTCTACTTGGGCGAAGAACCTCAGGCAGCTGGCAGGGCGGAATACATTGAGCAATTGATTCACGGCGTGGTCGATGCTATCACGCAAGCCCACGAGCGGGCCCGCCCCATGGCTTTAGCCGCTGGTTCCACCCTACAGGCGACCAACGTATCCTTTAATCGCAGATTCGTGATGCGAGATGGCAGCGTGCTTACCTGGCAATCGCATTCCAATCCCGATGTGGTGAAGGCGGCCGGTCCCATCGACCCTGAAATTGGCATCCTGGCAATGCGCGATCCAGAATCCGGAGAGTTGCAGGGCATCATCAACAATTTTTCGTTGCACTTAGATACCGTCAGCGGCATGCGGTGGAGCGCCGACTTCCCGTTCTTCATTGAACGCAAGCTTCGGCAGCAGAACAATCCACAACTATTATCCCTGTTTGCGACAGGCTGCTGTGGCGACATCAATCACTCAGACCCAACGCGAAAAGAGAGGAACAAAGTTGACTTTATTGGCAATGCCCTGGCAGAGACGATCTCCGCTCAGATTCCGCATTTGCGTGCGATCGATACTCCGCAATTCATCATGAAATCCCAAGTCGTGGAGCTCCCGCTGCAGAAGACGACTCGCGAGCAAGTGGCGCGCTCGGTGGAGATCCTTAAGCTTGTTCAAGGCGGTAGCAAGGTCCACTTTCTAGATCACGTCAGAGCCTACAAGGAACTGATGCTAGATCACCTGCTCCACTACGATCCCTTTGTGGAAACCGCAGACTATATCTCTTGGGGACTAAGCCGTTCATTGGCGGGCGTTGGTGACACGCTGCCTGTTGATGTAAGTGTCATGGCCATCGGTCACGACACCGCGATCGTTTGCCTGCCGGGCGAAGTCTTCGTAGACCTAGGACTCGCTATTAAACAAGCCTCACCATACCGCACCACGATCTTGGTGGAGCTGTCCAATACCGACGAAACCATCTACATTCCTCATCGTGCCGCGTATGCTGGCGGAAGCTACGAAGTTACCAATTCAACTCTTCAGCCGGGTGGTGGTGAACTGCTGGTCGAAGCAGCGGTGGAGCTGTTGCGTCAATCCGCAGCCGAGTCAGCCGACTAAACCGCGCTCGCCATACACCGCTGCCAGCTCAGCGACCGCCAAACTTGCAATCCGCGTCTATCACTCTTCCACTTCGGTTGGCGGATCCACCTCCACCAAGCCGACCTGTGGATCTGGGCGGGCGGCATGGAGTGACCCCAGGTGGCGTCCATCGCTGGTTCGTGGTCCCTTCGCAAAGAGGATCTTTCCTGACGCAGCTCCTTCACGCGGGCTCACTCCGACGACTCCCAGCGAGCAATCGAATTCAAATCGCCCTCGCAATTTGAAATCGGCATCGGTCGTCAACAGGATTTTGGGAGTACCATAGCAACCAAACCACCATTGCCCATCGTGAAACGTGGCCGTCTGGATTCCCAAGTGCGTCCACTTGCTGTCAATGACATGCTTTTTCAGAAAGCGAAAGCTGGCGTCATACTCGTAGACGTAATTCTCCTGCACTCCGTCGGGTAGTCCCCCCACCACGAAGAAATGCCCTTCGCGGACTCCAATGCCGCCAGCTCCATGAAATACTTCCTGCACTTCATGCTTAGACACCAAATCGAGCGTCTTCGCATCGTACACGTAGACCCAAGAATCGGCGTTGCCTGCCGGATCATTGAACAGACCTAGATTCACTGCCACATAAATCTGGTCTCCCAAGATGCACAAATCGCCATGATGATTGGGCACGGCCAATTGCTTCAGCACTCGGCCCTGCGAATCGGTTTTGACCAATTGCGTGGTAAAAGACCAGTACACCTGAGCATGGCGATCAACGCAAACCCCCTGCAAGTGATGCTGGTAGTCCCCCTCGCAAACAATGGAATCCGGCCATTGCGCTGGTGGGGAATCGTTTGCATTCCCTATAGCTGCAGAGCTCAAGATGAGCGCGTTGGCAATGGTCAATGTGCCTAGGAAGCGGCGCAGTGGATGTCGTAAATCGATCATGGGGCAGGCCTGGAAAGCGGTAAAAACACGAACAAATGTAAGCGGAATACACTATCATAGTAAACCTGTCTTCGGGAACTCAACACGAGTGCATTCTGCGAGCATTCGCTGGAATAATTCCGCGATTTGGCATCCACGACCTCGGCAGTCACCTCGTCGCTCGCAAGCGTTATCCTGCCCTCGAGCATTTTCCGACGAACTAAATGCCGCCCGCCTATCTGCCCTTCAGGATTCGAAAGCTCTACCACCATGCGCTGCTTAGCAATCATCACTGCAATCCTCTTCAGCCTAGTACAACCAGCGGTCTCAGCACACGCGACTATCGTCAATGCAGCCGATTACCCGTCGCTCCAGGACGCAGCCGATGCTATTCCAGCCAGTGGCGGCGTGTTGCAAATTCCCCCGGGAACTCACCACCTCCAAACTCCGCTTCGCATCAAAACGGGGGACACGCAAGTCATCGGTTTTGGGGCATCCACGAACCTGATCAACCAAAACACGGAAGGGTTGCCAGCCATTCTGATCGAGAACCCTGCTTTCTCAGCCAAAGCAACTCCCAGCCAAGAACGCCTATGGCGTGTTAGTGTGACCAATCTGCGAATCACCGGCAACGCGAAGAGTGGCGCGGGTATCGAAGCTCGCTACATCGAAGAAATTCACATCCACTCAGTTAGTTGCAGCTATAACGGTGGAGATGGATTTCACCTGCACTTTTGCTATGAGGATCCCCGCATCAATGACAATCTTCTAACTTACAATAAGAAATGCGGAGTCTCTCTTGAGGGTTGTCATGACATCATCGTTTCAGCCAACCAATTTGAAGAGAATCAAGATGCATTGCGGTGCATCGATTCTTTCAACCTCACGATGAACGGAAATAACATCGACGATCACCTTGGGAATGGAGTCATTATCGAAGACACCTATGGTTCCGTTCTGTCGGGCAATATGATCGAAGAGTGTCAGGGGTGGGCTATCATCCTCGACCGTGATTGTTACGGCATCACAATCTCAGCCAATGTTATTGCTCACGATTTCTCAGGAGGAATTGACCTCCGTGATGCACACGGATGTGCCATTTCGGCCAACACATTCACATTGGTCAAAAAAACAGGGATCGCCGTTCGCAGCGAATCTGCCAGTATCACAATCACGGGCAATAATTTCTGTGACACATGGGTTGGAAACGATGCTGAGGGCAAGGCAATTCTGCGGCGCGACGACTCCCCCACCAAGACCGAAGCAAATCCCAATGAGGCGGCCGGCGTCCTGCTCCAAGCTTGCCAGCAAGTCGTGCTTTCCGGTAACCTGTTCTCCCGCCTCAGCAATGCAGCCATTATCGAAGAAGATACGTGCCGGGATATTATTCGCAATGGCAATGCAATCTTCAAACGCTAAATGTAGAGCACTCAACAGCGCTTCATGTTCGGATCCACCGTATTGGTTACCGGATTTCCTTACGCACTGGGCATGCAGCGTCAGCCTTCGCCTGAAGTACCATCGACACTCAACTCACCACCGGGATACCAGTACAGATGCACCTTCAGATCCACAACATTTCGAGTCTGCCCGCGGATTACTCGGTCAGACGCAATCACGATGATTTGGCGGCCGCTTTAATTGCATCGCCGTCGCTGCACTACCGAATTAGTTGCGAGCAACCTATCCGGTGGCTCATTTCTCTGATTGTTTCAGTTGCCTGTTGCATTATCGGCGTGAACGTCGGTTTCGCGCAAACACCTTTGGAAGCAACCTTGTCGACGCGTCCCCTGTCAAACCTTGCGCAAAAGGCAAGGATCCTGGGCGATGCCTCTCGCGGAGCGAGGGTTTTCAATCGGTCAGGTCTGAGCTGCGTTCAATGCCACGCCCCCACCCCTCAGGCGCGACAACTCGGGCCCGACCTGGCCCTACTTGAAAACCGAGGAAGCTACGAACACGTCATCGACTCCATCCTGCGTCCCTCCCTCGTCCTGCTGGAAGGTTACCAAACTCAGAAAATCCTGACGGTCGATGGCGAAGTTCTGACGGGAATGATTCGCAATAGCACACCCGAATCCTTAACATTATCGATTCCCGGTGAAGAGCAACTCCGCGAAATTCCTACCGCCGAAATTGATACCCAGATAGCCGCACCTTCGATGATGCCAGCAGGACTGGTTAACCAACTGCAAGATGAAAACGAGTTTTACGACTTGGTTCGGTTTATCGTCGAACTCGGCGCTGTTGGTCCTCAGCGCGCACACCAGCTACTTGTTGCCTCCACCCAATCCGTCGCACAACCGCTGCCCGCATACGAATCGGATCTCGACCATGCCGGAATGCTTCAGGCTTGGAATCAAGACTCCTTCGAGCGCGGTGAGAAACTCTATGGCAGCCTATGCGTAAATTGTCATGGTACTCAGCAACAACCGGGGTCGCTTCCGAATGCTCTCCGTTTTGCCAGCGGTAAATTTAGCAATGGGTCGGATCCGTTGAGCATCTACCGAACACTCACGCATGGCTATCGCATGATGCTAGCACAGCGTCAGCTTGTCCCTCAGCAAAAATACGATGTAATTCATTACATCCGCGAAGCGTTCATCAAAACCAACAACCGCTCTCAGTTTTTTGAGGTGAATCCGGAGTATTTGGCAAGCCTACCGAAGGGAACCAAGCGTGGCCCAACCCCCAAGCTCGAAACTCCCTGGAGTGACATGGACTACGGACCGTTTCTTATCAGTACTTACGAAATGTCCGCAGACCAGCCGGCGCAGCGATCCGCCAATTCCCCAACGCAGATCGCTTACAAAGGGATCGCCGTCCGACTCGATGCAGGGGCGGGCGGCATTGCACGAGGCTCGCATTGGCTCGCGTTTGAGCATGACACCCTACGAGTCGCAGGCGCGTGGTCTGGAACTGGTTTTATCGATTGGCAAGGCGTTCTGTTTGACGGCAAACACAACATACACCCTCGGACAGAGGGCACAACGCATTTTTCCCTACCGAACGTTCCAGGCTGGGCCAATCCCGCCACCGGATCCTTCGAGGATCCACGCGTCTTGGGGCGCGACGGATTGCGTTACGGCCCACTACCGAGGGAGTGGGCTCACTATCGCGGACTCTATCGGCATGGTCAGCGGGTGGTGGTGTCCTACACGGTTGGCGATGCTTCAGTACTAGAATCACACCGCATTCACATCCCAGCCCCTGAGCAGGGAGATTCCGTCACCTGGGTACGGGTCCTGAACGTCGGGCAATCCTCCCACGACCTAACCTTGCGAGTCGCTCCGGTGGCGGGTGTTCAAATTCGCGTCCACGGATTGAGCCAGAACCATTTGACGAGCGATGCAGACTACACGCTCTTGAAGATCCCTGCCGAGGAGACACCTGTCAATTTGGAACTGCACCTGACGGCCGATTCTGCCGCTCTAGCGAACAGCCCTTCCGTGGTGATAACTCCCGAAGATCTGCAGCCTTTAACGCTCCCCGGGCCAGCTCAGTGGACGGAAGTTCAAGAAGTGAATCTACAGCCAGATGCCACAGCTGGCGCCTTCGTCGTGGACACCCTACCGCGACCGGCCGCCACTCCGTGGCATAATCGCCTTCGACTTACTGGAATCGATTTTCTGCCCGAGGATCGCATGCTGGTATGCACTTGGGACGGTGACGTCTGGATGGTCAGCAACATCCACGCTCAAGAAGGCTCCCTTGGCTGGAAACGCGTCGCCACCGGCCTGTTCCACCCCTTAGGAATTAAGGTTCTCAATGGGAAGATTCACGTTACCTGCCGAGATCAAATCGTCATCCTGCACGATCTGAATGGTGACGACGAGACAGATTACTACGAAAATTTTAATAGCGATCATCAAGTGACCGAACACTTCCACGAGTTTGCGATGGGACTGCAAGCCGACGAAGAAGGAAATCTGTATTACGCCAAGAGTGCGCGGCATGCCAAAGATTCGCTCGTCCCGCACCATGGAACTTTGCTCCGAGTAAGCTCCGATGGTCATACCACAACCATCTTGGCCAATGGTTTTCGCGCTGCCAACGGCGTCTGCTTGAATCCTGATGGTTCCTACTTCGTGACCGACCAAGAAGGACATTGGAATCCCATGAATCGCATCAATCGCGTGGTCGAAGGAGGTTTCTATGGCAACATGTACAGCTACGGAGCTCCAGACGACAGTCGCGATGAAGCCATGGAACCGCCACTCTGCTGGCCCAACAAATCGTTTGATCGCTCACCTGCTGAACTACTGTGGCTTGATCACTCGCGATGGGGCCCGTTGCAGGGCTCTCTCATCAACATGTCGTACGGTTATGGACGGCTCTATATTGTTCCTCACGAACACTTTGATGACGTTTGGCAAGGTGGCATGAGCCCTCTGCCGATCGCCGATTTTCCAACCGGCCTCGTCCGTGGCCGTGTCCACCCCGAGTCGGGGCAATTGTTTGTATGTGGTCTATCCGCTTGGGCAACCAGCCAGACGGAGAGTACCGGAGGGTTGTATCGCATTCGGCCCTCCGGCAAAGCAATGCATTTACCCATTGGCCTGACCACGCAAGCGACGGGAATTACACTAACGTTTACCGAACCAGTCGATCGACGCAGGGCATCCGATCCGAACAATTTTTTGATCGAAACTTGGAAACTCAAGAGGACCAAAAATTACGGTTCTGATCAGTACGATCGACACGCTTTACAAGTCTCCAGCGCTAGCGTTTCCGAAGATGGCCGATCCGTCGAGCTGACCGTTGAAAACATCGCTCCCACTTGGTGCATGGAAATTGCCTACGAACTTGCGGATACAGAAGGCGAGCTCTTTCAGGGCATTATCCAGAATACGATCCATCAACTGGGGACCGAGCCGTAAGGTCTGGCTTGCGAGCGGACTCTGCAGCGCGCCGAGGCCGTGCTTACGGGGATCGCAAATATCCTTTTGCCGCTCTCGTTCCCACGCTCAGACTGAGAATGCTCGTTCCGGCAGCCTCCGCAGCGGCCTCCGTTAACTAGCCGGAAGCCCAAGATGACAGGACACGAAACGGAACTGCAGGATGGGTTGCGAGCCGTGGACCAAGGTTCTGAACCGGAAAGAGCTCTCGGCAGAGCGGGCGCGGGACTTAGACCAGCAACGACCGAGGGCTATTTGAGCTAGCTGCGTTCCCGGAGCTCTTCCGACATCTGCTGGACAAGCTCGGGATACTGGTCGGCTACGTTGAGTGTTTCTCCAGCGGAAGAGCGATGGTCGTACAACTCTTGGAATCCATCTTGATGTTCAATCAAGCGATGGCTTTCGGTGCGCAGCGTCTTGGCATTTCTAAAGTAGCTAACCGCGGAATGCCCAGCCTCTTCGGGAGTCTCTAGGATAGGCACCATCGAACGGCCATCCAGGGATTCGGGCTGTGGCAACTCGGCTAGCTCGACCAGCGTCGGAAAGATGTCTACCGACTCAACAATCGAATCGGTCGCCACACCAGGCTTCGTCATTCCGGGATAGCGAACAATGAGAGGTGAGCGTAACGATTCTTCAAAGAGTGCGTGCTTCCCCCAGATTGCGTGCTCCCCTAAATGCCATCCATGATCTCCCCAAAGCACGACGATCGTATTATCACGCAGCTTGAGTGCTTCCAATCGCTCGAGAATGCGGCCAACTTGAGCATCGGCGAACGAGACGCAGGCGGCATAGTGGCGCCGAACCTCCAACGCAAATTCAGCGTCTTGAATGGGGTTCTTACCCCAATTGTTGTATTGGAAAAATTCGCCCGATTTGTGCCAAGTCGACTTTCCTTCGGGTTTTTGCGGATGCGAAATCGGAGGCAAATCGGCTTGAGCATAGGGTGCGTAGTATTGGGCCGGCGCGCCAAACGGCAAATGAGGGCGAAGAATTCCGAATGCCAGGAAGAAGGGAGAGTCAGCCCCGGCTCCCGCCAACTGCTCCAATTGTTCAATGGCTAAGTCGGTGTTCGAGCCATCCGGATAGATCGCATCACTTCCTTCCGACGATTGAAAAAGAGCCATTTCCTTCGAATTCTTACGGATCTCCCCATTGGCCAAACCGTGCATCCACCCGCGCGGATGTTGCCAAGGCCCCGCATTTAGCAAATGGCGATCCCAAGAGTTCGGCATTTCAGGCATCGCTTCGTCATCCCAATCCGCCCCACCACGACCGCCGGGGTGATGTGAAACCTTCCCTACGGAAACCGTGGTGTATCCATGCTGTCGGAACCAAGCCGGCAGGCTAGGCGAAACTGATGCAGGAGATTCGGCAAGCGTTGTGGAGCGGGTGAATAGAGCGTCATTACTCGCCCCGCCATATCGTCCCGTTAGCATCGCAAACCGAGATGCTCCGCACGTTGGTGCTTGTACGTAGTGCCGATGAAACGCGCGTCCTTCACTAGCAAGACGGTCGATGTGGGGCGAGTGAATATAGTCCACGCCGTAGCAATGGAGCTCGGGACGGAGATCGTCGATGCAGATCAACAGCACATTTGGTTGCGCACCAACGGCCGTCGAACTAACCCAGCAACACACCAGCAGCAGTACAGATACACGTTTCAATGGAAATCTCGCAGTGAATAGGTGAACAAGAAAAGTTTCAAGCAAGGAGCGCATCAATCGGTTTGCCACCAAACTGACTAAGCTGCTTGAAACGCCCCGCGTGATAATAGGTCAGCTTATTGTCGTCCAAGCCCAGCAGCCTGAGTAAGGTCACGTGAAAGTCCCGAATATGCCGCACTTCCTCAACAGCAGTCATCCCCAACTCGTCCGTTGCGCCGATTGTGTGCCCCGCTTTGCAGCCTCCTCCAGCCATCCACATAGTCATTGCATGCGGATTATGATCGCGACCATAAGCGGTTCCACCACGGATACCATTATCAGGGGTTCGTCCAAATTCACCACACCACACCACCAAAGTGCTGTCGAGGAGACCACGCTCTTTCAAGTCTTGGATCAACGCGGCAATAGGACGATCAACGCCACGGACAAGGTTGCCATGCGCCCGTTCGATAAAGTCGTGGCTATCCCATGTCCCATTGTACAATTGAACAAACCGCACCCCTTTCTCCACTAACTTGCGAGCCAGCAAGCATTTGCGTCCAAATGCATCGGTGGCCGGTTGATTGACACCATAGCGATCCAAGGTGCGCGCATCCTCTCTAGAAAGATCGAGAACCTCGGGAACCTGCATTTGCATGCGGAACGCAAGTTCATAGCTATCGGTTCTCGCCTGCAATTCCGTATGTTGGGGATGCAAAGCTGCATGCTCCGCATTCAACTTAGCAATCAGATCGAGGTTTTTGCGTTGACGTTCGCGTGAGACTCCCAGCGGTGGGCTGAGATCCAAGATGGGCGACCCCACCGGGCGGAGTGGAGTCCCTTGGAAACTCGCGGGCAAATAGCCGTTACTCCAATTGGCTGCACCACCCTGCGGATACGAAATCTCAGGAAAGACAACAAACCCCGGGAGATCTTGGTTCACCGAACCCAGCCCATAGGTCATCCATGCTCCGATGGCCGGATCACCGCCGAAACGATTTCCACAATTCAGTTGGTACATGGCCGTGGGGTGATTGACGCTATCAACTTGACAACCTCGGAAAAAGCAGAGTTCGTCAGCGACCGATGCGAGGTGTTGCCAGTTTTCTGCCATGTCGGCACCACACTCCCCCGCTTTCGTAAACTTGAAGGGGCTTTTGACGTAGTACCGCTGCCCACTCTCCATCGCCGACTTCTGCTTCCCTTGGCGGACAAACTCTTGCATGTGCACGCGGTCCAACTCTGGCTTTGGATCAAACGTATCCAGGTGGGACGGCCCTCCTTCCATCATCAGGAAAATCACGTTTTTGGCTGTCGCCGGTAGATGGCCTGGCCTGGCTTGCAACGGGCTACCACTCGCTGCAGCCGCGACGCGGGGCGAATCTTCGGCAGCGAGCAGGGACGTCAAGGCAATCGAACCTACACTGGCCCCCAGCCCATATAAAAACTGCCGTCGAGGGTCTATGGGGTTGCCGACTACAGGACCGCTTCCAATCATCTTGCTCATTGGTTTTCGCCTAGTAGAGGTATATGAACTCGTTCGAATTGAGAATGGCCAAGCACACGTCCGCCAGAGATCGGGTGCGGCGGTTGACGTCGGCCGGTTGCAAATCGGGAACAAAGTCCTCGTTGGCATAGAGCCTCTCTTCAAACGAAAAATGCTCTCCCGTATTCTCTTCAACCGCATCACGGCGAACGGAGACGGCCGGAGCCTCAGCAGCCATAGCCTCGTCAGGTAATAACGCGTCGACAGCCCGCCAGTGTTCGAGGCAGATTTGCAACTCATGCTCAGTCGGACTTCGTGAGTAGGCCAACTGATACAACCGTTCGATCGCCGCGATCTCGGCTGCTTCTGCAAGCTCGCCCCCACCCGAGGCCGCCAGCCCCAGCGCGTTCGACGCCTCCGTCAAACAACGATTGGCGAGCGCCAAGGCCCGTGCATGACTGAACTGACTATTGAACAAGCTAAAGACCTGCGGTGTCACCATCGACGTGTCGCGACGCTCACACGAAAAATCGGGCGAGGGCGAATTGAAGACCTCCAGCAATGGATCGACAAGCCCTCGGAGCTTCAGTGTATACAGCGACCGACGGTGCCGCTCCCTGGGCAGTGGATTGGGAGTCCAGGCAGCGGCAAACGTTCCCATCACCTGCCGAGGCTGCATGGCCGCTTCCAGATTGATCTCCGGCCGCGCTGGAATTCCGCCCAACATAGGGTTCAGCTCGCCGGTCGATGCCAACATCGCGTCACGCAACTCCTCAGCAGTGAGTCGCCTCGGTTTGAAGACTGCGTAGCTCACGCCTGCGGGGTCAACTTCGCTCAAACGCTGCGGATCAGGGTGGGATACGGACCGCTGATAAGCCTGACTCAACATAATCACGCGATGCATTGATTTGAAGGACCACCCTTTCGCCACAAAGCGTGCCGCCAACCAATCGAGCAATTCCGGGTGCGTCGGCGGTTTTCCCGACGCCCCAAAGTTGTTGGGATTTCCCGCCAACGGTACGTTGAAATGCCACATCCAAATGCGGTTCCCGATGGCACGCGTGGTGAGTGGATTGTCAGGCGACGCTACCCAATCAGCAAATGCCAGGCGACGGCCCTTCACCGAGTCTGGAACCGGTGACGTCTGCACCGCTCCCAGAATGCTCAATACTCCGGGCGAGACCGGCATTCCCGATGCAAATGGGTCGCCCCCAGTCAGAATGCAAGTTTGCTCCAACTCTCCCTGCGTCATTCGCTGCTCGGGCACGCGAACGGGACGGCTAACCGATTTCACCTGCGGCGTCCGGCCGTTGTAGACAGCCAAGGCATAGGGTTCGTAGCGTTCCAATTCCCACTTCAGTCGCTCGAGCCCCTTCCGCGCAACTCGCTCATTTCCAAAATCATCCGGCGTAAATCCGGCTTTGGCTGGTGGAATCAACTCAGGAGGGGCCTTCCGCTGCTGCATCAACTTCCGCACTTCCCCCAGTGACAGGCCTCGCTCGCGTTCCTCTTGCGTGGTCGGGGAACCAGCTTGTTCAGCAGGATCCAAGGGGAGGGCCGCCAGCAGTTTTTCCACCGCGCTGTCATAGGCGGCGGTATCCCGCCCCATTTCCGTCAACCAAGCTCGGCCACTGGAAACGGTCAGCTTAGCATTCAACACTTTCAGAGACTGCTCCAACTCTCGCTTTCGCTTCAGCAAATACTTGCGCTCTCCAAAACCCTCGACATTCTCTTGAGGACTAAACGGCGCGACCCGTTCGCACAATTGCGTGGTAGCGAATACGGCTTGGACTGAGTAATAGTCGCGCGTAGGGATGGGATCGAACTTGTGATCATGGCATCGCGCGCACTGCAAAGAGTGGGCTAGAAACGTCTCACCAACGCTATTGGTGGCATCATCTAAAAACCGCTGCCTAGCCACCTTGGCAACCTCCATGCTCGTCAGCTCCCAAGGCCCCATGCGCAAGAATCCCGTAGCGACGATCAATTCGGACACCGAGGAGCCTGTGGCGGTTGGGGGCGCATCGCTGTGAGTCATCTGCTCGGCAATTTCATCGCCTGCGATTTGCTCGCGTACAAATTGATCGTAGGGCTTGTCTTCATTGAAGGCACGGACTACGTAATCTCGATACCGCCACGCATTGCCCCGGTCATAGTCATTTGCAAAACCAGAGGAATCCGCATAGCGGACGACATCGAGCCAATGCTGCGCCATGCGTTCCCCATAATGTGGACTCTCCAAGAGGCGATCGACTAATTCTGCCCACACCAAATCGTCGGCACGCGGATCCTCCACAAAGCGGCGAACATCCTCTGGGGACGGCGGCAAGCCCGTTAAATCAAAGGTGGCACGCCGAATTAGCTGGGTTCGATCCGCAGGCGGCGCAACGGCTAAGCCAGCTGGTAGTCGCTGGACGATGAATTCATCCAGCATCCCAGCATCGTCAAAGTTGGCTGATGGCGTGCGCACCGGCTGATACCCCCAAATCGATTCGGGAGCATAGCGTCGGTTTGTCCAATCTGCAGATAGGCCGCCAGAGGTCTCCAGTCGCACCCCATCCTCCACGGACCATGCATCCTCGTACTCCAGGGCAATGCGTTGCGACTCCTCTTGATCGGGCCATGTGGCGCCGCCCGCGATCCATTCCTTCAGCCACCCCAGCTCTTCGGCAGTCAGGCGTTCCGCATCTTTAGGAGGCATCGCAGACCATTCGTCAGCCTCACGAGTTGCTGCTAAGAACAGTGGGCTTTCATCGGCCTTCCCAGGAACAATCGCCAAAACTCCACTATCACTACCCGAGCGCCAGCCAGCGTCCGAAAGCAAATCCAAGCTTCCCTCGATGTTCTCGGCTTCGCTTCCGTGGCAAGCAATACACTTCTCCTGCAGCAGAGGCGCAATGCGTCGGACGAACAGGGCCGCATTATCCTCATCTGCAAGGCAGGGTGCGCCGCCAACTTGGCAGGTGAGGCACGCGACGGTTAGTAGCAGTAGGCTCTCCCACTTCGTCTCTAAATTTCGCAAAGAAACCATCGAGAACTTCATCACAATCTCCCTATCCTGCCTGTCCAGTGGCGGTCGCGACAGAGGTGTCGCTCGTCACCCTAAGTTAGCGCACCGGTGATGGTCTAGCTAATCGTTCCTACTGTTTCAATCAGTCGCGTGGCGCTAGCACGCGTGTTGTCAGAATACTGCGTCGCGTAACCGGGAGCACGAACGCTTGCTGCTTCAACCCCGTCTGACATGCTGTCGTCGCGCCACGACGAAAACGCTCGGAGATCACTGATCGGCAAACAGCCAGCCGACACGCCCCCCCGCACAAGGTGATTTCGACACGCCACTAAGGCTCCAAACCGGTCGCGTAGCCCTGCTGCAATTCCACCAACTCGGCAAGGATGTCTGGATACTGAGTCGCTAAATTTTCGGATTCGGTTTCGTCCATCTCGAGATTCGCTAGGAACAACTGATCGTGATCTGTCAGCGATTTCGGTTCACGTCGATCCGTTGGATTTCCTAGCAGCTTCCAAGGCCCCTTGCGGACAACCCACTGCGGTCGCTTCCCACTGCCCAGTTGCCAGTACAAGCTCTTGTGTTGCGTTGGTGCCTGGGGATCCTCTAAAACCGGCACAAGACTTTTACCATCCAAATGATGGGCGGGCATGTCCAAACCGGCCAATTCAACTAGTGTTGGCAACCAATCGCACCCCACTGCCATTTGGTCGCGAACCTCACCTTGCGGCAATTTAGAGGGCCAAGAAACGATTGCTGGCACACGGATTCCACCCTCAAACAAACATCCTTTCGCACCACGGTATGGACCGGGGTTGCCCCCGCCGAAAAACGCGCGTTCCTCCACCGAATGTCCGTGATCGGATTGCAGCACTAGGATCGTATTGTCGCGTTTACCCGTTCGTTCGAGATGGTCCACAATAAGACCAATGCGTTCATCCAAGGAACTCACAAACGCCGCGTACTTGTCGCGTGGACTCGGTAAATCGGCATAATGCTCCCGCCACTTGGCAGTTCCTTGCATGGGATAATGGGGCCAGTTGATCGCCCAGTATATGAAAAACGGCTCCTGCTCACTTTCGTTAATCAACCGCCGACATTCATCAACCATTGCATCACCGAAGTAGGTTCCATCCAACCAGATTTCTTTGCCATCGCGCCACAGGTCATGCCGGTTGGGGCCGTTCCAGTAGAAGAAATAGGAGTAGTTATCGATGCAGCCCCCCATATGCCCAAACGAGGATGCAAACCCCTGCGCGTTGGGCATCGTTGGCGGCGTGTACCCCAAATGCCATTTGCCCACATGCCCCGTTCGATAACCGTTCTGCTGCATCACCTCAGCAATGGTAATCTCACTGGCTGGCATGCCTGCTTGCCCCTTCTCCGACGAGACATTGCTAGGCACTCCCGCTCGGGCTGGATAGCGTCCAGTCAATAATCCAGCCCGCGAAGCCGAGCAGATCGCCGACGGGGCATACATCTGGGTGAATCGAATTCCCGTATCTGCCAGACGATCAAAATTGGGCGTTACGAGATCGGTGGAACCGTAGCAATTGGCATCCAAGGTTCCTTGGTCATCCGTGTAGATCATTAAAACATTGGGACGATCGGCGGCCAGGGCCTCGCTCCCTAGCACAACCGCGGCTAACGCCAAGAACATCCCACCAAGTCTACCCATGCGAACTCGCATCATCAGCTCCAGTCCATCCATTCGAAACGGCTTCGGGGACTAGTCCCCGTAAAACTTCAGTCTGCGTGATAGCCGCGCCACATCCACACCAGCGTATCCGCTAACGTTAATTCAAACACCTGCTTGTCGCAGTGCTTGGTGGATTGGCTAAACACGAACCGATAATTGTAGCCTTTAGATTTGAGGGCCGCGGCCGTTCGCCGATTCGCCATGACCCAGTTATGGTAGGTTTCCTCGGGATCTCGCGCGCGATTGTCATGTTCCGAAACGTGGGTAAAAATACGTAGCGGCTTCGTTTCCGAATTCTCAATCAGCTTGAGGCTTGAATGATATTCCCAAGCACCTAACGGATACTCTGCCTCTTCGGCCGCATCATCATCTTGCTGATCTACAAAGGTTCCAGAATAGGTGATTAACCGACGAAAGAGGTCGGGCCGAAACCATCCCATCGTCAGTGCGGCGGCGCCTCCGGAACTGCACCCCATGACCGCTTTCCCCCAGGGATTGTCGGTGAACGCAATGTTCGGATACGCCGCTTTGATGTCGGGCTGGCTTAAAACCGCAGGCAGCACTTCCTCGTTGATCAATCTCGCAAAACGATCAGACATCGTGTCATATTCAAGCCCACGCTGACTTCCCTTGCTGTCGTCCCCCCCGTTTTGAACCGCGATTGCAATGAACGCGGGTAGCTTCCGCTGTGGATCTTGGGATATCGTCAGATTGTCGAGCGCATGGCGAACGAGGTCCAAGCGGCTGGGGCCGTCGAGGGTCACCAACAGTGGAGCGGGAGTGCCATCTTGATAGGCGGCAGGCACGTAAACCCAAACTCGACGTTCATCGCGAACCTTCTTCTTAGGATCGAGCGTCGCGTCCTGGCCGTCAAAGATCTTGCTGTCCGCAAGTCGCAGAGAAAATTCAAAACTCTTGCCCTTGGGATTTCCTAGGTCAGTTAAGTCGGGATCGATTGCATATTCAGGACCGACGACCCAATCACCATTGCCCTCTTGCCCCGGCGATTCCTGGTAGGTTTCCTCAGCCAATACGCTTGGGATGCTAACCAGGGCCGCCAGGAGCCCACACAGTATGGACTGCGCCCCGCAAGAAACAACACGCGTGAGTCGCTGGAACGGACGTAGGCGACCGGGGGAAAGCAGGGAAATCGTGCGTGCAACACTTGTCGCAGTATTGGCAAACACAGTTCTCGGGAGCAGTTTCATTTCGAGTACCCAATAAGCAGGGGGAGAAGTAGGTTCAGGCGGGAGGACGGCAATTGGTAGGAAAGGGGACGCCAACAGGGGGCGATTTGATTCTCGATCCATCCCCCCGACATCCTAACACAGCACTCGGCGCGACGAATACCGGGTCGGACGAAGCCAGCGAACACCCCTCACTTTTAGCGACCATCAAATCGGGGAGACCTCTTCTCGGCAAACGCCAACAGCCCCTCCTGAGCATCGGGCAATTTCAAGCAGCGGAGGTATGCCTCGGTGTCGGCGCGATGCGCTACCTTCGGCTGCGCACCCTCATCGAGATGGACCAAACGCTTGGTTTCCCGCAACGCTTCCGCTGGCATCTGCAAGAGTTTCTGAGCCAGCAGCTCTCCCCGACGGTGCAAGCTCGCACCCGGCACAACCTCATTGATGAGCCCCCACTCCAGCGCTTTGGCCGCTGGGATGGGCTCGCCTAACAAGCACATCTCCAAGGCTCGAGATTTCCCGACCAAGGCCGTGAGCTGGGCAACCCCATAACCGGGCGGCCACCCCAAGCGAATTTCGGGCATCGCGAACCGAGCCGCATGCGTTGCAATCCGCATGTCAGCCGAGTACGCAGCCACACAGCCTCCTCCAAACGCATCGCCGTTGATTAGTGCGATGATCGTCTGCGGGACTCTCTCAAAAGCGAGGTACAACTCGGCTTGGCGCAGGCTGAGCTGACGGGCTGTGTCTGGCGGTAGCTCCCGCAACTCCTTGACGTCATCTCCCGCACAAAACGCCTCCCCCGTACCGGTCAGCAACACGACTCGCACCTGCTGCGGATGGCCCAACAGCCAGGCAACCAAGCGTTCCAGATCATCGGTCATCTGCACATTCACTGCATTGAGCGCCTTCGGACGATTCAATTTGACGGTTGCGACCTTCCCCGAAAGCTCGACCAACACAGTTTCCAATACAGGCAGCGCATCAGTATTGGGAGTTAGATTCATGGCCCTTGGCTCCTGACCAGCCTGCTTCTCGAGGTTTTCAATAATCCGGCTTACCTGGACGATGGCTCGCGAATGCGTTCCATGGCCGATCTGCTGATCACCAGCCCAGGCTTCGACATCAAACTCCACGCGTCGACCGTCCCTCACGGTCACTTTCGCGATTCCCTGCACAGTCGCCCCCAGGGGCGCACCACCCGTGTGCCGAATGTTGACCTCAATGCCTACCGACTCTTCCCCCGGCTCTAGATAATCCCGCAAGGCCTCACGCGCCGCCCGCTCCATCAACATGATCATATTCGGAGTGGAGAAAACGGTGGCACGAGAATCGCCGCCCAACGTGATCACCATCGAAGCATCGACGGACCATGTCAGCCGGCCCGTTGCTCCCACTGTCAAACCAGATTTCATTCAAGAATTTCATTCAATCGCGAGCTGAATTGATATCTACCAAGCCCCCATCCTAATCCAACCTCGCGTCGTCAGCTATTTGGTGGAATAGATTTTCAAGTCGTCGATGACCACTCGTTGGGGAACCGACAGCCGTAGCATACGTTTGGTAGGATGAGCGATACCGGGCGAGGCAAAGGATGCCACCTCTTTTCCATCAATCGAGGCGCCGAGCGTCTCGCCGGAAATGGTTACCGACAATGTGTACCACTTCCCAAGCTCCAGCTCATTCGCGACACGACGTTTTTTCGTTTTCAGCTCGTCCTCCAGGGAAGCTGGCACCTGCTTAGCGAGTCGCAATTCCCGCGTTTTCAAATCCATTACGCCAGTTTTCAGGTCCGACAACTCGACATACTTAGTTCCAATTTTCGCCATGCACAGATGCCCCGCGTGCACAGGCTTGAAGTTGGGATCCGCAAAATTGAGGCCTAAGCTATCTTGGGGATGCTCAAGTTTAAATCGCAACTCGACCGTTCCATTGGTAAACTCAGCTGCATGGGTCACCGAAACGGCATGGTCCGCTGCCTCATGAATATAAATATGCAGGGCTCCCTCTTTGAGATCGACCTGCTTATTCCCCGCAGCCCTGCTCTTACTATTGGTCCCCCAGCCCTGGCCAACTTCATCTCGCAGTTCTTGTGATTCGGCGCGTTCGAAGTCATCTTCGAAAATCAACGTCCGTACTCCATCAGCAGCCAACGCACTTCCAACGGGTACCCACAACAAGCTCACCGCATACAAACCAGCTAAGAACAACTTCATTGCAACGCCTTTATTTGAGGTTCTTCGAGACTTTTAGCGGCAGGTCGAAAATTGATTTGATTTTCAAATTCTTTTGGGAGGAAAGATCACAACTAACACTATAGCGGATTATTGGGTCGCAATGATTGCTGGCAGCCGGAAGACATGAACCAGGATTTGCTTAGCAAGCACGTTGCAATACGGCTTTCTCACATCGGGGGCAGACGAACTTATCAGGATTGCGACGCCGCTTGATGCCAAGCAGCTCTTGCTCCTGAGCGGACATGGAGGCGTTTGGGCACGACGCAGTTCAAGACCGGGGTGCGGCACGTGTGCTTCGTTCTCGCTGCGTCAATTGCGACAAAGCGACCACTGATCTTTGAACACAGCTCTTAAAACACAGCTCCTCGAAAATGGCCGGGCACGCCTCCTCACAGCTGGCACGCAATTCCACCTTTACAATGAATCGCACCTAAGCGAGGCTCGCCACGCACGCCTGGCCAAACTCGTTGAGGATCACACAGGCCACGGTGAATACTCGGCAATTGGGACTGACGCGTTGATCCCACAAATTGCTCCCCCAACAGCGACGGAGAAACTGAAGGGAAGGGCAAGCCGGCGACGAGGAAATTGGGCTAGAAACTTTAGGGCCTACGATTTCCGTAACAATCGGCGAACGATTCCCTCTGAGCGATGCGATTGGCCGATGCGCACCATACATCGAAGACTGACGCACACCTGGTTGAGGGTTGCCATCTGCGGTCTAGGCAGATGCTCTAGGCAGATGCTCTAGGCAGATATTGTTTATGGCCTGATCTGGGATCTACAAGCCGCCTCGGACAATTGAGCGTGGAGTCAGTGTGATACAATATTGCCTCCGATTGCCTTGCTGTTCTACTGCGGACTCGGAGAAACAGAAGTCTACCTATCAGGAGAAACGCACGCATGGCGACAATCGATTTGTACATTCCGTTTGCTCGAAGTCGAAAGCGTCACATTGCCATGCTGTCGCTGGCGTTAGGGTGCATCGCATCCTGTTCGCTCTTCGCTCAGTCGATTCCCGAGGAGCGGCGGATTACCTATCGCGAGCAATCGCTGACGCCTTACGACCCATTCCCCGCCGACGAAATGTGGAAGCGGATTGAGATCCCGCCCGCACCGGCCCTTTCGCCGGAGGAAGCTCTTAAGTCATTCAAGGTCGCGCCCGGCTTTCGCCTGCAATGCATCGCCTCCGAACCGTTGGTTGTCGATCCGGTGACGTTTGAGTTCGACCCGGACGGGCGGATTTGGGCAGTAGAATTTCGCGGTTGGATGCTGGACATCGACGGCAAAGGCGAAGGCGATCCGATCGGCAAAGTTGTCGTGCTGGAAGACACCGATGGCGATACGATCATGGATAAGTCGACCGTATTTCTCGACAATCTAGTGATGCCGCGGGCCATTTCGTTCGTACAAGGGGGCGTGCTTGTGGCCGAACCACCGAACCTTTGGTACTGCCAGGACACCAACGGCGATCTGAAGTGCGACCGTAAGACGCTGGTCGCTCAGTACGGTCGGCCTGGCAATCCCGAGCACACCGAAAACGGCCTGATGCACGCCCTGGACAATTGGATGTACTCGGCCAATGCGACGCAGCGGCACAAGTTCACCGATGGCAAGCTAATCGAAGAACCGACGCGTTACCGCGGCCAATGGGGAATCACGCAGGACGACTATGGCCGGCTGTTTTACAACTATGAGAACAGTCCGTTGCACGGCGATTTGTTTCCGGCGGAATATCTGAGCCGCAACAACCATCTCGGATTGAGCGAAGGCCTCAATGTTAACATTGCGGCTCAAGACCGCGAGGTGTTTCCCATACGCGTCACGCCAGGGATTACCCTCGGCGCCAACGAACTGCGCGACGATGGCACCCTGCGGACCTTTACCATCGCCTGCGGGCCTTCCATTTACCGCGGCGATCAATTTCCCGCCGAGTATTACGGCAGCGCCGTGATCCCCGAAGCCGCCGGCAACCTAGTGCGTCTGGCGAAGATCACCGAGAACGGCGTGCATCTCACAGCGCAGAACGCCTTTGGCAAGCGAGAACTGTTGGCTTCGACCGACGAACGCTTTCGACCAGTGTGCAGTCGCACCGGACCGGATGGGGCGATTTATGTTTGCGATCTGTATCGCGGCATCATTGAACACGTGATTTTCATGATGCCCTACCTGCGGAATCAGATCCTCTCGCGGGGCCTCGACAAACCACTCGGCCGGGGGCGCATTTATCGCATCGTCCACGAGGGCAAACCACTCGGCCCACCGCCGAAGATGTCCCAGCAGAAATCGCTGGAGTTGGTCGAGCATCTTTCGCATCCCAATGGCTGGTGGCGTGATACGGCACAGCGACTATTGGTCGAGCGCCAGGCCGTCGACGCGGCAGGCGCGCTGCGCGCGTTGGCGCAAAATGGGGCAAGCCACCTGGCGCGTATCCATGCGCTGTGGACGCTCGAAGGTATCGGACGACTCGATTGGGAAACGGTCAGCGCCGCGCTGGCCGACAAAAATCAATGGGTGCGCATGTCCGCGATTCGACTGAGCGAGCGATTCCTCGACGATCACCAGGCTGCCGCGACGTTGGCTCGGCTCAAACAAACAACTTTCTCCGACGATCCGGAGGGAGTGCGTTTGCAATTGCTCTTCACGTTAGGTGAAGCAATGCAATCCGCGGCCGCAGATGCAGACGGGACCTTGCAAGATCAGGTGGAACGTCAAATGGCTGAAAACGTGGTTGCCGCGCCGTCGGCCTTGATTCGCACGGCCGCGCTCAGCGGACTGGCTGGGCACGAACTGGAATTTGCCGCGCGTCTGATGAAACACCCGGGCTGGACCGAGACAATGGAGTCGCAACACCAAATCATCGACACCTTGGCAATGGCCACCACCGACGAGGGCCAGCCCGAGCGGGTCGGCCGGTTGCTCGAACTGGCCGCGGGCGTCGATGCCAAGACACCCTGGCAGACGGACGCCATCATGGCTGGCGTGGTGACTTCGCGGCTCAGCCTCAGCAAATGGCCCGTGCCGATTGCATTGGCCCAGCGGCCCGCGCTGCTCGACTTGCTCGTCGGTTCCTCGCGGCCAACGCGGAACAAGTACGGCGAGCAGCTTCAGCGGATCGTCACCTGGCGGGGAGATACGAATGAACATCCCCAACGACCAGTCCTAAAACCGCTCACCTCCGAGCAGGAAGCGCTCTATAACTTGGGCGACGCGGTCTACAAAGCCACCTGCCACGCTTGCCACAAGGCCGACGGACGGGGCATGGCGGGCCAAGCGCCGCCGCTGGCCGAGTCCGAGTGGGTCAGCGGCGACCCCCAGCGCCTCGCAAGGATTGTCCTGCACGGACTGCACGGCCCAGTGAAGGTCGGCGATCAGGATTGGAATATGGCGATGCCGGGACTCGGGCACAGCCCCATCATGAACGACGAGCGGTTGGCGGGCGTGTTGACCTACGTGCGTCGCAATTGGGATAACTTCGGCAGCCCGGTAACGCCCGATTGGGTGGCCTCGATTCGCCAGGCAACCCGCGACCGCAAGACGCCCTGGACGGTGGAGGAATTGCTCGCTCCCCAAGCCGCAGCGCTCGAAACGCCAGCGGAGGAAGTCGATCCGCTCGATCGCTATCGCCCCGTGCTAGACCAAGGCGATGCGGAGCGCGGCCGCGAACTATTCCACCGGAACGTCAAGGTGCGATGCAACGCGTGTCACAAAATCGGCGATACCGGCGGCGGATTCGTCGGCCCCGATCTGACCGTCGTTGGTTCGCGTGCCACGACGGAGCACCTGTTGCAATCGCTCGTCGATCCAAGCGCGGAGATCGCCAAGGGGTTCGAGACCCTCGTCGTTGTGACTGAGTCGGGAGAGATCGTCTCCGGAACGTTTGTCTCCGAAGACGAGGGCCAGCTCGTCGTCGCACCGGTGAGCGGCGGGTCCGTCGCCATCGACGTTGACGAGATCGTCGAGCGCGTCGCGTCGCCGATCTCCAGCATGCCGCCCATGGGCGAGGCCTTTACGGCCGAGCAGATTGCCGATCTCGTGGCATATCTCGCCACGCTGAAGTCGACGGGCGCCAACCGCCTGAACTACCTCGATGACGTCGACCCTTACTATGTGTCGCACCAGTTCCCCAAGCTGACGACGCCGATGTGGGTCGACGAAGAAGAGGTCGAGTGCGTCGTCATTCTGTCGATCGACGACCTCCGCGACACGCAGCAGTATGAACGGTTCCTGCGTCCCGTCCTGGACCGGCTCAAGAAGATTGACGGCCGGGCCCCGCTCAGCATTTTCACCTGCTCAGCGAAGCCGGGGGATCCGCAGTTGGAACGCTGGCTTAGCGAGGGGCTATCGCTGGAGGTGCATACCATGGATCATCCTTGCCCGCTGTTCGGCTTTGGTGATCTTGAAAAAATCCGCACGACGATCGACGATTGCACCGATCTGATTGCGAAAATACCGCACAATCGACCGGTGGCGTTTCGTTCACCCTGCTGCGATGTATTGAATTCCAATAGTCCTCGGCTGTACAGCGAAATCTTGGCGAAAACCACGCCTGAGGGCAATTTTCTGTCGATGAGTTCCACGGTGCATCACTTGTTCACTAAGGACGATCCGTCGTTGCCCCGGGATATCGTGCTGGACGAAGGGGGACGCGACCGGTTTCTCAAGTTCATCAAGGGCAACGTCAAAATCCTGGGAAAGACCGGCTACGAGTATGCCAACTACGTTACGAATTACCCTTATCCCTATGTCGTTGGCCGCCAGATATGGGAAATCCCCTGCCACGCGCCAGGCGACCATCAGGCGGACTTTTACGCGCAGCACTACGGGCACCGCATCGTCGAGGAATGGAAAAAGGGTGTCGATGGTGCCGTCGTGAAACAGGGGCTGTGCACGTTGTTGTTCCATCCTTACGGCAAATGCACGCCTGAGCAGATTATCGAGGTGATCGACTATGCGACGAGCAAGTATGGCCGCCGCATCAAGTTTCTGACGATGCGCGACGTACAGGAGCGGCTCAACCGCACGCTGCTGGCCGGTCATCCATTGCGTTCGGCGAAGGGTGAAGACAATGGCGTTCGTCTGCTGGATGTGAACCATGACGGAGTGCTTGACGTCGTGATTGGAAACGAGCAAGCGCAGCTAACCCGTCTCTGGTCTCCAGAAACCAGCAGTTGGCGCGAGATCGACTTTCCGTTGCGTCTAGTCGACAATGCTGCGCGCGACGCTGGCGTGCGTTTCGGCATTCTGGATGACGACGGGTTGCCAACCGCAATCGTGCGAAACGGCCGACAGGCCGGCGCGTGGCGATTCGACGGTGAGAGGTGGGTCGAACAACCACAACGCCTAAAAGGGCTCGACTTAGACGGTCAGCCAGTGCTAACCGGCGAGGATGGCCACGACCGGGGCGTGCGACTGCGAGATATTGATGGCGACGGTTGCTGCGAACTGCTGGTGGGCAACGATTCCCAGCGGGCCGTGTTCGCATGGTCGACGCAGATGGATCGCTGGGAGCAGCTGCCGTACGCATTGCCTGCTGGTACGACAATTGTCGATGCCCAAGGCCGCGACGCCGGTCTCCGCCTGGCCGACACCAACGGCGACGGGAGGCAGGACGTGATTTTCTCGAGCGACACGCACTACTCCGTCCACGAGTTTGTTTCACCCCAAGACGGCTGGGCTCAGATGGTCGTGTCTGGAAAGGACGGCGACGACAGGGCCATTCCACCGATCGTCACAAGCGGTGAGAATAATGGCGCCTTCCTCCACTCCGGCCGCCTTTGGGTCGTGAACGAACAGACCAACCCATTGCCCAACCATGCCGCGACCATTGATTTGTCCCAGTTAAACGAGACCGCCCCGCCAGCCAAACCGTAAGGAGCACCTGTTGCTGCGCAAGAAGTGACTCAGGCGTGTTGTGCAGGCCCCATTAGCGAGGAATATCCGTGGTTTTCTTGACGATTGAAGTTGGTCGGGAATTTTCACTAATGATTGCACCCTAAAGCCCCCTCTGATGATCTTTCAGAGAAGCTTGGGAAGATTCCTTCCAGCGCGGCTTCGTCAACGGTCCTTTTTTACTTTCCACTTGTAAGCCGTAACGGAATTTTTCCAGAAGTACTTTTCCTGGAGTTCTCGCGGCTTGTCGGCAAAGTAGTCTTTCACGATGCCCACGACCTGATCAAGCGGAGCCACTCCGTCGCTGTTCGGCCAATCGCTGCCGAAGAGAATCCGGTCATCTCCAAACACGTCGATCAATCGATCCAGTCGCGGACGATGCACCTCCAGATCTCTGACGATCTTACCTGCAATGCGATGGATTACGGCTGACAGTTTGACGAAGATGTTCTTTCGACTGTGCAGAACTTTCAGAACGTTGTCGTAAGCCGCCTGAGTATCCACCGTCGGTTCCAGACTTGGCAGGTGATCGATGATGATGCGCAAATCCGGCACGCTGTCGTTGAGCTGCGCGACGGCTTCCAGCAACGGCACCGTCGGGTTGGCAATATCCAGTGACAGATCCAGCTCGGACAACAAACGCATGCCCTTCATGAACGCATCGTCCTTGACCATCTTCGTGAGATCATAGCCCCATAGGTTACCGTGACGAATGCCTCGAAACAGTGGATTCTTGGCGTGGCGAACGAGCAATTCGGGGAAGTCCGGTTTCTCCGGCTGCAGATTGCCGACCAGCCCGAGCATCATTTCGTCCGACTGCATGACCTGCAATGCCCACAAGTTGTCTTCGACCCACGGACTGGCTTCGACCTTGATTGCTCCAGTAATTCCCAGAGGAACGGCCAGTTTCCGATAGTCATCGGGCAGTGAAATGGTGGGCGAGCTGCCGCCGGGACCAACATACGGAGCGCCCTGCGGTCGCGATCCGTCGAACAGATGGATGTGTGAATCGATGATAGGAATCGGCACCTCTTTCGCCTCAGCTCCCCATGTGGCAGACTCGGACACCACTGTCGTTCCCAGCGCAGCCGTGCTCAGAACAAATCCGCGTCGTGTCAGATATTCGAAAGAGGTGTCTGCTTGAGGAGAAAGTAATTGGCCAACTGTGCTGAGCGCATTCGCTGCTGTAGAGGGTGTTAGCAATGGCTGGCCAGTGTCACTGTTGATTCGCGAGTTTGAAGAATTCATTTCAGCTTTCCTGAATGGTTTCGTTTCGTTCAGAATACGCAATCCACGCACCATGCGGAGGTGCCCCAATGGCGAGGTCGCCTACAGTGTGTGCGTCAAAAAAACAGTCTGGCATCATCACAACGGAGTAGGGTTCAGCGCCAACCGAGAAAGCGGCGGAAGGGAATCGCTTGGTAACAAACCACAAAACGCTGTCGCTTTCTTTCTCGCCATGGCCCCCACTCCCATCATCGTTGCGAGAACACGAACTTAAAACAAATGATCGCAAAAACAACTCGACCGCGCTACCTCGTCTGCCTAAGGTGAGCGTCGGCCGTGGGCTCTGAGCGGAGATGCCAAATCGCCGACAAGGCGATCCCGAGTTGTCCCAGCCAATAAGGTAGCATTACATTGATCTGCTCAAGTGGTAGCGGGCCGACAAAGAGACGATAAGCGAGAATGCTGTCGCTGAGGATGAAGAGAATGGCGCCGACAAAACCGGCAAGGGCGGACCGTCGTGGAATCGATGTTAGCCCCAATCGCTCCGAAGCTCGCCAGAGCATCACACTGATTGCCAAGGAATAAAATCCCACCGGAACGGCCAGCGCCCCCACAGAGCCAACAATCATAACTCCGATGTAAACGAATGCACCAAAAGCAAACGCCGGCAAGCCACGGGACAGTTGCACTCTCCGGGTATCCTGAAAAAACGCGGCGATATACGCCAGGTGTGAAATAAGAAAGACAACGAGTCCGAGAAGAAAAGAACTGTCTATCAGGAAATCTGCTGATGCTCCGAAAACCAATCCGAGAAAGACCAGTCGTATATAAGTTGATTTACCAATCAATGGGATCAATGCTAGGGCCATGAGCAACACCGGAATTGATTTTGATATTCGTCCTACGATGCTGTTGCCGGTACTAAAATAAAAGATCGCGGCAGCCAGTCCGAGAACAAAGAGGATGCTATACAGGATTACCGCGGCCCGGCCGGGCCAATCCAATGACGTTTTATCCATATTGATTACAGCACTACACCTTTGGGAAAAATAATCTCATCCAGCTTTGCTTTTCTTGTCTTCTCTTTTGCGGCCTCGGGGGCAAGAAAAGGGACAGCAGCTAAAAAGGTTAATTAGGTAAGATGGTTCCGATACCCTAGATCGAAAGAATGAGCCGGAAATACCGAGGCCTTCACGAGCCTATGTCGACGTTCATCGTTATCAAGTGCTCAATCGAGGGCACAATCGCGACACCTTTTTCCACAAATGTCCAATAGGCTCGCGCCCCTTTTTCTGGCCCGACTTGGCATTCAACCACGCCGTAGCCGACGCTGCTCCCGCGTCCGAAGGGGACCGTCGCCCGGTGCTCTGTCGTCGCGCCGGTGTCGCTGTCGACATAGTACGCCGTGAGCACGGCGCGCTCCTGGCCATCGGTGTACTCGGTCGCGGGCGCGACGACGCACACTTGCTGGTCGGCGTCGCACACGACCTGAACGCTGTTGCTCCCCGAACGTTCCGTCGGGATAGATGCGAGCCGTTCGGACAGGCCGTTGCGGATTCGGATCAGGTGGATGACGACCGTCCCGCCCTCATCCTCCCTCATCCTCCCTCATCCTCCCTCATGAACGCCGCGGAACTCCCGTGCGACGTCCGGCAGATCCGAGTTGGTGTTCCCCCGTGGACTCCCTCGCCGCTCGACTTCGCGCCGCAACCCGTGGCCAGGTTCACCGGCTCCGTCATGACGACCGCCGCCGCTTCCTGGGCGTGGGCGACGCCCGCGGAGAGACAGTTGCCAAGGAGGGACGCTGTCGTGGACCAGATGCGATTATGCATTTTCTTTCTTCTTAACGCCCACGCCATTCGTGGGCGGGATGTAGAGGCGAGCGGGACTTGTCGGTCGCCCCGATAAAAAAGTAAAAACTGCCCAGGACGCAGATCGCTGGCCGTAAGTTCAAGTTTCGCAGATTCTGACCGAGGTCAAATGGGGCTGGTCTCTTTGTTTGCGAATGCGGCAAAAAGCGAGCTCTGGGACATGGAAAATTCATGTTGAAGCGTCTTCACTGAGTGTCGGTCGCGGGCAAGAGTTGTATGTTGTTGGCAGCTACCATCACCGGGTTCTTAAAATGCCCTTGCCGTAGGCGTGGGCGAAGCAGAAATCGGGACGGGGAGAGGTAACCTTTCCCCGTTATCTGCCATTGTTTACTGAGAGTGTATATGGATGCGATGACGTAAAGAAAATCTGGAAAACTCGATGCGAGGGCCCCAGTAAGGAAATACTGGGGCGGTCGAACCGGCGGGACGCCGCCTTGAACGCTTTTGAGGGGGTGTCTGACGACGCAAACCTCTCCCAAAATGGATAGCGATGGTGGGGGCTCGAGCTTAGTGAAGGACACGTTTCCACCAATTGGTTCCACAAAATGCACTCAGCACCTCACCAGTTCGAAACTGGCCCTTGCAAGCTCCGCGAATGTAGCGGGCGCAGTGGCCCGAAATGAGATGAAGAAATGAAGCGATATTTTTACAGCCAAGTGCTTGTCCTACTATTGTGCAGTTTGCAGTTTGTCGACGCGGCAGCTCCCAACGAGAATTCCCTGCCTCCCGCAAAGCCCGTGGCCACTTGGCTCTTTGATGGCAAGGATGCGTTTGGCTCCTGGCACGATACCGTTGCTGGCCCACGTCCTCCGCTTCATCCTTTGTTCCATGCGACCAACCTGGCCGCCGACTTCGTCTCCGAAAAACCGCTGATCATTCCCGGAAACGAGGCACCCAGTTTCAAACACGGTGAGGCTCTGACCTTCGACTTCTGGATCTCACCCGGAGATCTGAAGGAAAAACAACCCGTCTTTTTGCTGGCCAAGGGCGATCCCGACCGGGCCGGCCAAGTCGACGACAACCTCAACTTCGCCTTGACGGTGGAGCGTGTCAGTTCCAGTTTGATGCGGGTCGGCGTCTGTTTCGCTGCGGAGCCGGAAAAGGACGACGACATTCCCGTCCGTCACCAGTGGTGGAGCGGCAGCATCAACTTGACCGGCCTCGATTGGCATCACATCGCCATCCCCTACACTTTCGGTGACCCCACCAGCGTGATGCTCTTTGTGAACGGGCGGATGCAATTATTTTCAGGCAAATGGGAGAAATCGACCGAGCGTGGCCCGGTCCAACGCCCCGGTGACCTGCGGATTGGTGGAGTCAGCGGCGAGGCCAAAGCTTTCTACCGCGGGCGCATCGACTCACTCATTCTGCATCGCGGGGTGCTGAAAAACGAGGAGATCGAAGAGCGCTACGCCATCGTGCCTCCCCCAACGCCGGTCACCCGCGAGGATGTGAAAGCTGGCGAGGTGCGGGTTGAACTTTGCACCAGCGGCGTGCCCGGCCGCCGCGAATGGCCGGACACCCTTCCTACCAGCTCCGAGATTCTCACCGAGGAGGCCTTCGGATTCTTTGAACTGCCGAAGAAATATGAAAGCGGTGGAGTCCTGGGCAATCCTCCGGGCAATACCTTTCTTCGTGCTTCCGGCCTGGTTACTTTGCCGAAGGGAAAACACCGTCTTCTGTTGCGGGCGCGCGGCATCTCCAGGCTCATCGTTGACGGCAAGACCGTGCTCGACACGCCGCTAATGCCGTCCAGCCTCAATGGCCATCATCTGACCACCGAACAGGATACCTATCTCAATCTCGGTCCCGATTTCCGTTTTGCCCCTCCTGGCAACCGTGAGGAATGGTGCGAGTTCGAGTCGACAGGAGAGAAACCGCATCTCGTGGTGCTGGAGACGATTTTCGGCACGGTTCGCCCCGGTCTTGGCGAAACAGTCGCCGCCTGGTCACGGGAAGGCGAAGCAACCTGGCAACTGTTGTCTCCAACGGACCGTCACGTTCCCTACACCGACGAAGGCTGGGCCGCCTACGAAAAGGAACGACGGGCTAATCTCGAGCGCATTAACACCGAGCAACGCCTCGCCATGCGGGCCGCACAGGATCCCTACTGGGAGAAACGCCGCGAGGCGGTAGAAACCTGGCTTGCCGCGACGCCGGAGATCGAGGTCCCGGCATTGCCCGAGAACATGCCCGCACACAATGCTATCGATCATTTCATCGGTGCCCGCATCGCCGAAGTTGCGGCCGCCTATGAGAACGGCCACAGCGAAGGTCCACAATATTTCGACGACATTGAGCCACTGCTTGAGTCCCGCTGCTACGACTGCCACCAAGGCGGCAAGAGCCAGGGCGATCTTCGCCTCGACACGCTCGCTGGAGCGCAACAGGGCGGTGAATCGGAGCTTCCCGCCGTGGTCCCAGGTGCCCCAGACAAGAGCGAGTTGATCTATCGCATCAGCACCGATGACGAGGGTGAAATAATGCCTCCCGAGGGCGATCGGATGAAGCCAGAAGAAGTTGCACTGCTGAAAAAGTGGATCGAACAGGGCGCGAACTGGCCGGAGTTCGACGTCACCACACTCGAGCTTCCGCCACTGACCGATGAGCTGACTTTCCTCCGCCGCGTCACTCTCGATACCGTTGGCGTGCCGCCTTCGGAAGCAGAGATCCTCGAGTTCCTCGGCGATACGTCCAAGGACCGGCGTCTCAAGGCCATCGACCGTTTGCTGGCCGACTCACGCTGGGCCGATCATTGGATGGGCTACTGGCTCGATGTCCTCGCGGAAAACCCTGTCATCATTTCTGGCAGTCTCAACAACACCGGCGCGTTCCGCTGGTGGATCTACGACGCGCTGCGTGACGACCTACCCATGGACGCTTTCGTGACCCAGCTCATCCGCATGAGGGGCAGCTCAGACAAAGGAGGACCGGCGGGCTTCGCCGTCGCCGGACAGAATGATGCGCCGATGGCGGAGAAGGGTGCCATCATCGCTTCGGCCTTTCTCGGTGTGGAAATGAAATGCGCCCGCTGTCACGATGCCCCGGCCCACGTCTCCAAACAGGAAGAACTTTTCCAACTGGCGGCTATGCTAACCCGAGAACCAGTCAAGGTACCTGCCACCAGCAGCGTCTCGACCGAGATGCTCAGTGCCGGAGGACGCACGCCGCTGATCCAAGTCACCCTGAAACCCGGCACCGAGGTGCAGCCCGTCTGGCCGTTCGACCAGTTCTGCAGTGAGGAAGCGTCGCAGGAGTTGGCGGAGAACCCTAAGGATTCCCGCGATCAATTGGCGGCACTGGTCACCGCGCCGCAAAACGAACGCTTCGCTCAAGTGATGGCGAACCGCATCTGGCAGAGACTCATGGGCCGTGGACTGGTCGAGAATCCAGCTGATTGGGAGAAATCGGAATCCACCCATCCCGAGTTGCTAAGTTGGTTAGGACGCGAATTTGTCCGTTCCGGCTACAGCCTCAAGGAGGTGTCACGACTGATCCTCGCTTCCCACGCCTACCAGCGCGGTAGTCTGCCCGATTTGCTGCAGACCGAGGCGCTTTACGTCGGGCCGGCGCCGCGTCGGATGACGGCCGAGCAGATTGTCGACTCCCTGTTCGCCTCTACCGGCAAGCCATTTAAGGTGGAAGAACTCACTTTCGACGCCGATGGCATCTCCGGGCAGAGTTCTCTCGGCAAAGCGCGCCGGGCCTGGATGCTGACCTCCACTGCCAACGAGCGAGACCGCCCCAGCCTGTCGCTGCCCCGTGTCCAAGCCGTGACCACCGTGCTCGAGTCGTTTGGCTGGCGGGGATCGCGACAGTCGCCCGTCACTCTGCGGGAGAGCGATCCCAACGTACTGCAACCCGCCGTCCTTTCCAACGGCACCATGAGCGGCTGGACGACGCGTCTCAGCGACGACCACGGGACGACCGAACTCGCCGTGAAAAACCAGTCGCTCGATTCGCTGATCAACTCGCTCTACCTGCGTCTGCTGACCCGCAAACCGACCGACTCGGAACTTGAATTCGCCCGTGAACTTCTCAGCCCTGGGTATGAGGAGCGACGCGTCACTGCCCCCCCGGATCTCTCGGGAGTGAAACGCACCCGCCCGAAATACACCGCCTGGTCGATTCATCTCGACGGCCCCGCCAACGCCCTGGCCCAGGAGTTGGAGACCATGGCCCGCCGCGGAGATCCGCCCACCTGGAAGCTCACTTCCGAATGGCGTGAGCGATTGGAGGACTTCCTCTGGCTCACGCTGAACCAACCGGAATGGCTCTACATCCGGTAAATAACAGCAACCATTCAAACATCGAACCCCACCTCATTCCATGATGAAACGTCGTAACTTTCTCACCCGCAGCGCTGCACTCGCCGCCGCTCCCATAGTCGGTGCCGGATCGCCTCTGCTCGCTGCCCCCACGCCCGTTCATATCCCGAAGGGCAAGGCTGAGCATTGCATTTTCATCTGGCTTGGCGGCGGCATGTGCCAGCTCGACACATTCGATCCGAAACGCCGTGGCAACCCGCGTTCCGCACCCAAGGTCGCCGGCAGCGATTACACCAGCATCGATACCGTGGTGCCCGGAGTAAAATTCACCGAACACCTCTCGCGCACCGCCAAAGTCGCCGATCGCCTCACCGCCATCCGCTCTGTCAATCACAGCGTCATCGACGACCACGCCTTTGCCACCAACATCGTGCACACCGGCCGCATGATCAGCGGCACGATCACCTATCCATCGATCGGCTCGCTGGTCGCACACCAGCGCGGCGCGGCGTCGGAGGACGTGCCCGCCTACATGCTCATCGGTTATCCCAACGTAAGTCGTGGCCCCGGCTATCTCGGCCCCAGCTACTCCAATGTGTATCTCACCGATACCGAGAGCGGGCCCGCTGGATTCACTCAGCCCGAGGGCCTTTCCGCCACGCAAATTGAGCGTCGCCAGCGTTTCGCCGCCATGGCAGGCGGCCCGACCAAGGAAATGGGACTCGCCCGCTACGCGGAGATACAGGAGCAAGCCCGCCGCTGGGCCGGAGCGGATTTCATGCGCAACTTCAAGCTCGACGAAGAACCCGCCGCACTGCGCGAAGAATACGGAGGCGAGTTCGGCCAGCGCTGTCTGCTGGCACGGCGTCTCACTCAGTCGGGTGTGCGTTTTGTAGAAGTCTCGCACAACCTCAATTTCATCAACGGCACCGGCTGGGACACCCATTTCGAGGGCCAGCTCAATCAGCACGTGCTCATCCAGGAACTTGACACCGCCCTTGCCGCATTGATTCGTGATTTGGAAAAGAAAGGCCTGCTCGACAAGACCCTGATCGCCACCGGGACCGAGTTCGGGCGCCCCGCCGAGTTCGACAACCGCGGCGGTCGCGGCCACCAGGGATCCGCCTTCAGCCTCGTCCTCGCCGGTGGAGGCCTCAACCACTGCGGAGCCTACGGAGCCAGCGATGACCATCTCGGCAAAGAAGTCGCCGAGAATCCCGTTTCCGTTCCCGACTTTCACGCCACGATGTTCGCCGCTCTCGGCATCGATCCAACCAAGGAACTATTCGATTCGGGGCGTCCCATCCCCATTACCGACGGCGGTAACCCCATCACCGCACTATTTGGCTAATTACTTTCCTTGGTTGGGTCGCCCCATTTATGCTAAAACTTAGTTTTGGCAAGTTCACTCTAAACCGAACTCACTAGCAATCTCATGAAGCCATTAAAATTCATCTTTCTGCTCAGTCTTGTATCTTTCGGCTGGGTGCCGCAGGCATTGGCAGACGAGAAGACGCCCTTTCATTTTGCGCACCGCGGAGGGGCACATGAATTTGAGGAGAATACTCTCTTCGCCTTCAAGAGCTGTTATGAAAAAGGCATCCGAGGCTATGAGTTGGACGTGCGTATGACCAAGGACGGTGAGCTGGTAGTGTTGCATGATGATTCCCTTGATCGCACTCACCAGAGCAGTGGGCCAGTGGAACACTTGAACGCGAACGAAGCCAGAGTGATTCGATCCAAAAAACAGAATGAGCCGCTGCTCTTTTTGGATACCCTGCTGGACTACCTGAAGGATAAACCCGGGATGTATGTGGAATTCGAAATGAAGACCAGCAACAAAGACCTTTATCCCGATTCACGTATCGAAGATTATGTAGCGAAACTACACCAGGCCGTCACCCACTTCGTTCCGGATGGTTCGACTTATATCTTCACTTCGTTTGATCAACGCCCGCTCAAAGCCATCAAACTACTCGACCCCCAAGCAGACATTATGCTAATCAAGGGAGGACCGCTGACTCCCGAGTTGATGGAGGCGGCCAAGGCGATCGGCTCCAGGCGGATCGCTGCTAAAATGGAGGGCACCACGCGCCTTGCCGTCAAGGAAGCGCAGAAGCAGGGGTTTATCGTGACTGGCTGGCCCGGCCACAACCTCGGTGACTATTTCCTAGGTCTCGGTCTCGGCGTGGACGCCATTTGCAGCGACGTTCCTGTGCTGGTGCAAGAATATGTCGAGCGCAAGAAGTAGGGGCTAGCGGAGCGTCAAAGGAAAATCTTTGGGTTGCCCGACAAAAAGTGTGAGGCACCCAAAGCCGAAACGACCCATCAGGTGTTTTGCACTTTTGGTGTCGGACACCTTTTTCTAGATGCTCGCATAGGAACGATGGGCTGTAGTGGAGGCGTCGCCCCCAAGTAGGAACGTCGGAACGGATGGTCTATACTCTCGCTGTTGCCCTTCGTTTGACCGTCGCACCTAGTCGCTGACTTGTCCGCTGGTTCCCGCCCCAACAAGGAGAGTCCGTCATGCCGGATCACGCTTCACGGCGATCATTTCTCGCAAATCCGGTGATAGTTCGGTGCCTTTGCTTCGTAGCCGCACTCTGTGTTAGTCGCCCTGCCGCTTCTGCGGAAGGACAGGCTCCGGCAAACAGCGTATTTCGCGCCGGAGCGGCTGCCGTCGATGTTACGCCGACACATTTCCCTGTGATCGTCAATGGCAACTTTAACGAAGTAGAAGCAACGCGAGCGCATGACCGATTGATGTCTCGAGCGGTGGTTCTGGATGACGGGCGATTCCGGCTAGCGATCGTAGTAGTCGACAGTTTGATGGTCCCGCGCGAGTTGCTGGACAGCGCCAAAGAGATGGCTCATAAAGCAACTGGGATTCCGACTGAGCGGATGTTGATCTCCGCAACCCACTCGCATTCTGCACCGTCAGCAATGGCATGCTTGGGCAGCCGCGCAGACCCGGACTACCAACAGTTCCTAACCAGACAGATTGCCAAGAGCATTCAACAAGCCGTGGACAATCTAGCCGCGGCCAAGGTGGGTTGGACTGTGGTGCATGACGCTGAACACAACCACTGCCGCCGATGGATCTATCGCCCTGATCGAATCGCAACCGATCCGTTCGGTGTGCACAATGTGCGCGCCCACATGCATCCGGGCCACCAGAGTCCCGACCACATCGCGCCGTCTGGACCGGCGGACCCCGATTTGTCGCTGCTGTCGATACAATCCGCAGAAGGTCGCCCCATCGCTGTCTTGGCCAATTACGCAATGCACTATTACGGCACGTCGCCGGTATCCGCTGATTTCTGCGGACGCTTTGGTGATCGGTTGGCCGATTTAATTGGGATTGAAGCGGGTGCACCAACCTTTGTAGGCATCATGTCGCAAGGGACTAGCGGTGACAGCATGTGGATGGACTACAGCGAGCCTGCGCCGCGGCGTGATTTGGAGAAGTACACGCTTGAGGTCGCAGGCGTCGCACACGAAGCTTACCAGGCGATCGAGTATGGGCGATGGGTTTCGCTCGCGATGGCGGAGACAACCATAAAATTGCGTCGCCGTACTGCGGATCCACAGCGGTTGGAGTGGGCCCAATCGGTATTGGCCGAGATGGGCGATCGCTTGCCTCAATCGAGACAGGAAATCTATGCCCGCGAGCAGATCTACCTGCACGATGAGCCTGAGGTCGAAATCAAGTTGCAGGCAATTCGCATCGGCGAGTTGGGGATCACAGCAATTCCGAATGAAGTCTACGGTATTACGGGACTTAAGCTGAAAGCGCAGAGCCCGCTGCAGCCGACCTTCAACATCGAGTTAGCAAATGGAGCAGAGGGCTACATTCCTCCGCCCGAGCAACATGCGTTGGGAGGTTATACGACCTGGCCTGCACGAACTGCCGGATTGGAAGTCCAGGCCGAACCGAAGATCGTTGCCACGCTGCTCGAGCTGTTGGAGAAAGTTGCCGACAAACCGCGCCGCTCGCCGGTGGCACCTGCGAGCGGATATAATACCGCCGTTCTCGACTCGCGGCCTGTCGCTTACTGGCGAATGAACGAGATGTCCGGTTCGCAAGCCATCGACACAATTGGCAATCATCATGGCGTTTACGAAAATGGCGTGGCGTTTTACTTGCCGGGTTTCGATACTGGCTCGGCAATCTCGCATCGAGCGGCCCATTTTGCTGGCGGCTGCATGCAAGCTGCAGCGAGAGATCTCGGCGAGACCTATTCGGTTGAACTGTGGTTTTGGAATGGGCTGCCACATGATGCGCGCCCCGTTACTGGCTATTTCTTTTCACGGGGCACGCCGGGCTCGAAAGAGGCAGCAGGCGATCATCTCGGCATCGGCGGTACTTCGATGGAATCCGCCAATGCCGGAAAGTTAATCTTTTTCAACGGCAACGCGAAGAATGAGCTTCAAGTTGGAGTGACTGTGATCCAGCCTAAGACGTGGAACCACGTAGTATTGGTTCGAGACGGACCAAGAGTAGCGGCCTATCTGAACGGTAATAAGACGCCCGAGTTCCGCGGCGAGGCGACTATCTCACGGTCGACCAATGCGGATGACCTGTTTGTCGGCGGTCGCAATGACGGCTTTGCATCGTTTGAAGGAAAGCTGTCCAACGTTGCGATCTATGACCGAATTCTTTCTCAGGACGAGATCACCACGCATCTCAAAATGTCGGGTGTTGAAATTCCAGAAACACTGTCCAAGATTTCATCTGAGACCGGTGCCGCTAACGCTGCGAATTTGAATTCACCTCAGCCCGACGATCCACCGTTGTCGCCTGCCGATTCGCTGGCGGCAACCCTCGTGCGGCCGGGCTACGAGATCGAACTGGTCGCAGCTGAGCCGCTGGTCAAAGATCCGGTGGCAATTGCCTGGGGAACAGACGGACGTCTGTGGGTGGCGGAGATGGGCGACTATCCGTTAGGCATGGACGGTCAAGGCAAGCCGGGCGGACGGATTCGGTTTCTGGAGGATACCAGTGGCAATGGTACATACGATCGCTCCACCGTCTTCCTGGACGGGGTTCGTTTTCCCACGGGAGTCATGCCGTGGCGCGACGGCGTGCTGATTACCGCAGCGCCCGAAATCCTGTATGCCGAGGATACCAATGGCGATGGGCGAGCGGACAAGCGTGAAGTTCTCTATTCAGGATTCCAGGAGGGAAACCAACAGCTACGTGTAAACGGTTTGAGTTGGGGACTGGATAACTGGATCTATTGTGCCAGCGGCGCGCACCATGGAGGCTACGGTGCGGATCGCCAACTGCGGGCGGTCAAAACGAACAAGACCCTCACACTGGGCAGTCGCGACTTTCGCTTCCGGCCGGACAGCGGCGAGCTCGATCCACAAAGCGGCCCCTCGCAGTACGGTCGCAATCGCGATGACTGGGGTAATTGGTTTGGCCAGCAAAACAGTCACCCGCTTTGGCATTTCGCGCTTCAAGATCAATACCTGCGACGCAACCCGCACTTCGCGCCGCCCGATCCTCGCAAACAACTGGTCGGGCCGAACAACCCTCCGGTGTATCCGGCTAAAAGCCCGCAGAAGCGGTTTCATAGTTTCGAGCAGTCTGGGCGTTTCACATCGGCCTGTTCGGCAATGGTCTATCGTGACGAATTGCTGTTTCCGCGTGAGACGACCACTCAGCATGCCTTTACCTGCGAACCATTTCACAACTTGGTCCAGCATAACGTGATTGTCGAGGACGGCGTGAGTTTCACTTCCCATCGTGATCCGGCCGAAACCGATACGGACTTTTTTGCGTCGAAAGATCGCTGGTGCCGTCCCGTGATGGCTCGCACGGGTCCGGATGGCGCCTTGTGGATTGTTGATATGTATCGGTACATGATCGAGCATCCCGAGTGGCTGACGCCGGAAGGTCGTAAGGAACTCGAGCCGTTCTATCGTGAGGGGGCCGATCGAGGGCGAATCTATCGCGTGTTCCCCACAGGGCAAAAGGCTCGCCAGATCAAAAACCTCGCAGCGTTGGACACCCCGGAGTTAGTTACAGCTTTGGACAGCCCCAATGGCCCACAACGCGATCTAGCCGGACAGCTTCTCCAATGGCGCGGCGACAAGTCGGCTGCCCCCTTGCTCGAACAAATGGCCCAGCAATCCTCGAACCCGCTCGGTCGTCTTCACGCACTCGGTACTCTCGACGGGCTCGGTATGCTTTCGCCCAGACTTGTCCAGCAGGCGCTCGGCGATGAACATGCTGGTGTGAGACGTCACGCAATTCTCCTAGCGGAACCGCTGGCGGAGCAACAGGACGATCTGCTACTGGCTGCCTTAAAACTCGTCGATGACCCTGATGCCAAGGTGCGACTTCAATTGGCGTGTACACTGGGTCAGTGGCCAGGGCGAGACTCCGCCGGTGCATTGGCCGAACTGTCAAGCACTGTCGCCGCTGATCCCTACCTTGCAGCAGCCGTTACCAGTTCCATCAATCAGCACAACCTGGGCGATGTATTGACGATCGCATTGGCCGAGCGTGAAGACCCGGAGTCAGGCCAACTGGTTGGACAGTTGCTGGCTTTGTCCGTGGCCTTCGACAATCGCTCGGCCACGCTGGATGGATTGGAGGCCATACTTCGCATCGATCAAGACGCCGACGTGGCGTGGCAATTCGAAACCGTAGCTGGACTGCTCGATGCAATGGAGCGGCATGGCACTTCGTTAGCAGCACTGGTTCGTGAGGAAGACGATCGCGGCCAGGAAGTACTTCGTCAAGTTGCGGCGTTCACCGACCTCGCCCGTACGACGAGTTTGAATGCGGAGGCGAGCAGCTCTCTCCGCGCGGCTGCGGTCCGACTGCTGGCTCGTCATCCGGACCAACGGGCCGAAGATCTTCGCCAATTGCAACGGCTGCTGACGCCGCAGACTCCTCCCGCAATACAGCTCGCGATCGTTCGCCATCTGGGTAGCCAATCGGATCCAGCCATTGGCGAAATCTTGTTAGCCGGCTGGCGCAGCCACGCGCCAGCGTTGCGGTCGGAAACTCTGAGCGTTCTTGCCAGTCGATCTGCTTGGCTGACGGCCTTACTGGACTCCATCGAGAACGGTCAAGTAGCACGCGCAGACATCGATGCTACCACGCGTCAATCGCTTTTGGCCCACCGAGACAAGGCGATTCGAGCACGTATCACTACGCTTCTTGCTGACGCCAGCAGCACGGATCGCCGCAAGGTATTGCTCGAACATCAAGCAGTTCTCAAGCTGGCTGGCTCACCCCTGCGGGGGCAGCCTGTGTTCAATAAACATTGCGCCAACTGCCACAAGCTGGATGGCGTTGGCCATGACATTGGTCCTAACCTGCGATCACTGACCGATTCGAAACCAAGCAGCCTACTTTCATCGATCCTTGATCCCAGCGCGGCCGTCGATGGAAAATTTGTGACCTATATCGTGCTGGCCGACGATGGTCGCACATTCACTGGCATGATCGCTTCGGAAACCGCTAACAGCATCACGCTGGTGGAAAAGGAGAACAAACAACATGTGATTCTCCGCACCCAAATAGAGGACATCCGCAGCACCGGCAAGTCGCTGATGCCCGACGGTCTCGAAAACGACATCACGCATCAGGACTTCGCCGACCTGATTGCTTATATCCGAGCGCAAGACTCTAAACAGCAGCCGCCCCTAAACGGAAGCAAGTAACCATGAATTCGATCACGGCACCAGCAGCCTGGCAGATACAAGACATTTTGCTGAGATTACTCGTTGAGGTGGCGCGATGACCGCGAAAACGTTCGCTATTGAACACACGGTAACATTCCGGCTGCTTCACTCGCAGGGCTCGCCGGAAGAAGCGGACTTTCTGAACGCGGCGTCGGAACTCACCGCCATTCCCGGCGTGCAGCACTTTCAAATCCGTCGGCAGTCGAGTTCAAAGAATCCACACACCTTCGGCATTTCGATGCAATTCGAGACGCACCGCGAATACCTTGCCTACTGCGAGCACCCTGCTCACGTGGATTTCGTCCAGCAGCGATGGCTGACTGAGGTAGCCGAGTTTCAGGAAGCCGATTTCGAGCCGCTAACAACCCTCAAGCAGTAGAGAGAAGTCTCCAGAAATCCAACATTTCGAATGATTACAACTTTCGTTCTCTTGAGCGGCGGTTTTTCTTTGCCGCAGTTCCTGTGTTTGAATGGTGGATTGATGGTCAGTCGTAGCCAGGAAGCTGACACGGCGAAAGAAAGCCGACGCTCGGCGGGGTGATCCAACCACCAAGGCTGTGAACGATGTCTAGCGTCTCCCCTTGGAAGACATGCTCTGGGGCGTCCCTAATTCGCCTAAATGGGCTTGCACGCCGTGCAGCCACCAGAGCAGGCCGCCACTGGGGCAGCATTGGGAACGTGAAAACGAACATGCTCAAACCGTCGTCATGGCAGGAACGCTCTTGCCAGCCCCTCAGTGCTCGCGGCACCGAACACAATCAATGTCCCGAGGATCAGAACCGAGCGGATGGTGTTCATCTGGCTGAGGGGCGGCCAGCTTCCGAGTTGCGTTGACGCTCTCGCTGGGAGGATTGCCAGATCGCAACCACAAGTCCAACCAAAACAAGAGCTAGCGCAATTGAAAGCGGTCGACTGACGAGTCCCATTGGGCTGCCTTCGGACGCGGTAAGCGATTGTACGAATCGCTCTTCAAGGGGACCTCCCAGAATAATCCCGAGAACAACGGGACCGAGCGGGAAACCTCGACGGGTCAGGAGCAAGCCGATCAATCCCATCACTAGCATCGTGATGACATCGAAAGAACTTCCGTTGAGCGCAAACGAGCCCGTGATGCAAAAGACAATGATCAGCGGGAAGAGAATCGCTTTGGGGATGCTTAAGATCTTGCCGCTTAACCGAATCGCGAGAAAGCCGACGGGAATCAGTACCAGATTAGCCATCAAGAAGATCAGGTAGATGGAGAAGACTAGAGAGCTTTGCTCGTTAAAGATTTGAGGACCGGGGGTCACGTTTTTCATCATCAGCACCCCGATCACGATGGCTGTAATGGAGTCCCCTGGAATGCCGAACACGAGCGCTGGGATCCAGCTCCCCGCCAACGCGGCATTGTTTGCCGTGGTCGCGTCACCGATGCTGTGGAGGGTCTCCGTCTCCATGGAATCTTCGCTGGACGCTGCTCTTCTCGAAGCGGCGAATGACACCCACGAGGCGATATCGGCGCCAGCGCCGGGCAGCATGCCGACGAGAATGCCGAGGAAGCTGGACCGCGCAGTGCCGGCCTTATGGTGGCGGAACCGATCGCCGAACTCATGAAATGCGGACGCGATCGTCGCAGCCCATCGCCGCTGCGGCGGCAACGACTGATCGGATGAAGACAGACTGCGCGCGTCGCCTTGGGATAAGATGAGCAACACTTCCGAAAGACCAAACAAACCGATCATTGCGGGAATGAAAGAGATGCCCTGATAGAGTGAGGGAATGCCGAAAGTGAAACGGGGCTCCATGTGCGCCGCACTGAGACCGATGGTCGACAAAAACAGCCCTAACAGCAGGCTCAACAGAGCTTTGCTTTTCGGGCCGTGGGCGACCAGAATGGCACAGGTCAGACCGATCAGGTAAAGCCAAAAATACTCGGTGACGGAGAACCAACTGGCAACCCGCGCGAGCTGTTGGCCCACCAGCATCATAACGACAGCCCCCACGATACCTCCGAATGCGCTACAGAGGAGGGCCAGCCCGAGGACGCGCTCGCTTTCTCCCCGCTTGGAAAACGCATACGCGTCGTCCGCATAGGCCGCCGATGCCGGCGTACCCGGGATGCGGAGAAGAACCGTGGGCAGGTCGCCGGAAAAAATTGCGCACGCCACCATGGTGACAATGGCTGCCAACGCCGCGACCGGATCCATCCAATAGGCGATAGGAACAAACAGGGCCACCGCCATCGTTGCGGTGAGGCCCGGAATCGCGCCGACGAAGATGCCGTAGACCGCCGACGCGATGACGATCAGCCAGACATCCCAGCGTCCGAAAACTTCGGTCAAGGCTTGGAAAAACTCTTCGTTCATTTCCTGATCATTCCCAGGCGGAGCGCCCCGATTAAAAAGTTGCAAGGCGTCAATTCACTCCCCAACGCTCGATCGTTCATGGCTTCTATCCCGCCCGGCGTCACCAGCCGAGCCATCCCCAGGGCAGAGGAACACCGAGGAACCGGGAGAAAATCTGGAATAGCAACAGCGGGGCTGCCAGCGTCACTACGGCGGCTGTCCGCCAGGACGCCTGAAACGCGAGCATCAAACCGCCCAGCAGCATGCCTGTGGCGATTACGTAACCCACCACCGGACTGAGCCCCACAAAGGCCAGCACTCCGGCCACCACCCCAATGATCGGACCATTCCTCACGGTCCCACCTGAATCCGCTTCCCCAAGACTTTGGAATCCTAACGTGATAACCAATAGCGCCAGTCCGCCTAACAAGCTTGGGAAAAACCATGCTCCGACAACCGCCTTACCTGCTTCGGCAAATACGGGCGTGCTGAGCGTCTTACCGAATCGACGATCTGTCGTGTCCAGGAATGCGGTGAAGGCATGGGGCTCTGCGAGGCTCATATGAAAACCGGACTGTTGCATGAAGCGCGCGAACTCATCGCTGCGCGATACTGTTCTAACAGCGGCCTGCATCGTTTTCAGGCGATCAGGGGGCACCCCATGGGGATACAACAAGCCGCGCCAGCTTCCCAAACTCCAGTCGATTCCCTGTTCCGCGAATGTTAATATCTCCGGCGACGCTGGCAAACGCTGCGGTGACATCACCCCGAGGCAGCGAATTTCCCCGGCTTCCAGCAGCGCCTTCGCTTCAGGAACCGAGCAGGATACCAAGTCGATCCCTCCCGCCATCAGTTCCTGAAGTGACGGTGCCGCGCCATTGATCGAGATCCAGGTGACCTTATCAGTCGGCAACTCCTGCCGCGCCAACCAGCCAATCATGGCGACATGCCAAATGCCTCCCGCCGCTGTACCCGACGCCTTGAGTGGACGCTGCGTCGCCGCGATCGACTGCTCTAGATCGGCCGGGGAAGTCCAAGTCGAATCGGACCGTACGAAAATTGCGGCGCTGTCCTGGTTCAGTAATCCAAGGGGCTCGAAATCGGTCGGCCCAACCGCACTGAGCCCGCGGTGATGGAGCATATTCAGTTCGACGGTGCCGATGGTGAGGGTGTAGCCATCCGGACGCGCCAGCGCCCCACGCGTATGGCCGGTCACGCCGCCCCCGCCGGTCGCATTGACCACATTGACTGGTACACCGAGTTCCGCTTCCAACAAAACGGCCACCTGTCGCGCCAACCGGTCGGTTCCGCCACCTGCGGACCAGGGACAGATCAAGGTGACCGGCCGCGCAGGAAACTGCGAGCCGGTATTGCATCCCGTCACCCAACAGACCAACGTCGCGATCCAGAAAACCCTGAAGCCAGAGGCGATCAGGCATCTATCGAATCCTGCACTCGTGGTCATTGCTCAATTTCTAAAAAACACGGGAACTGCCCATTTGCCGAACTCGATCGTATCGGCCTTTTCACAGTGCTTTTGATAAACGGTGCAGTAATTTGCCGAACGCTTGAGATCGAAAAGTCGCACCTCTGGAAGCGCCACTTTTTCAAACCCCTGCTCAAGCAAGACGTGGCTTTGGCTATCTCCGTTGCGATCAGGCTCGGGGCTGAGAAAATAGACCATCCCGCTCTGTGTGCAACGCGCCGCCTTTTTCCCTTCGATTGGGACGCAAAGAAATACCGCGCCGTCGAAGGCCTTGGGACGCTCCGCGAGAGCGTAGCCTCGGTCCGTAAATAGTGTCGCGCCCACGTCGAACGGCTCGACAGCCATTTCGTCAATTGACAGCGCGCCCTTCTGTTGAGCCTTCAGTTCCTTGCCGTCCTCGTGTTTCTTAACCGGAGATGGTGGCTCCATCTTGCGTTCCACCCCGCCAGACGCTTCCCTGACCAATTGCCGCAATTTCACCGAGTCCGTGACGGCTCTCCCCGCAGCGACATCTTCTTCCCGGAAACTGGCAAAGAGAATGTGCCGGTCGCCCGTGCGACTGTAGTCGTAGATGATGTGAATGACGCCGTCGGTGTCCTGTTGACCGTCCGGGTAGGAGACGCCCGCGCGATCATCGAGCATCAGTCCGCCCGTCCAATTCTTACCATCATCTTTGGAAATAAACGCCATCAAATGCGAACGCCCGGTTCTCTCGTCGATAGGACCGTGCTTGACCAGCAGGAGATTTCCCGACGCGAGCCGTCGAACGAAAAAGCGGGCGCTGGGATGCGCGATCGCCGAGGGGGTCAGTTCGGGCCAGGTTTTTCCCCGATCGTTAGAGACGCTTTCGCCGATTCCGTATTTCGTCCGGACTAACAGCCAGATCGATTCGTCACGCCGCTCGATAAACATGTGTTCATCGAAAGCGCGCATCTCTTCGGGGACATTGCAACCGCCGCGTCGCGACCAGCTTTTCCCCTGATCGGACGAGACAATCATGCGAGCGCTTTCGTCGGTCGTACGCCAGGTCGAAGCCGGTAACGCCCATTCGCCGGTCGATAGGACCAGCGGTTTGCACATCATGACTCCGTCGGTGACCCGCTCCGGTTTTCCGTAGAGCGGCTGCTCCGCCTCGGGATCTTCGATTTCCAAAAACCAAACACCGGCGATGTTTCCCATGTGGCCGATCGCCTGCGCCCAGACGAGCCGCAATTTCCCATCCGGCGCAATCCATAATTCCGGATCGTAGGCGCGAACCGGTCCCCCCGCGTCCGGATCGACGACAAGCACTTCCTTCCAGGTGGTCCCGCCATCGCCGCTGGTGGAGAGGACGACGTAGTTATTCAGGTCTTCGCCCGGTGTCTTGCCGGCATACCAGGTCGCCCAAAGTCGACCGCCTTTCGAAACGGCGAGGCTGGGAATGCCCGCGAAGGCCCGATTCGTCACCGCCTGCAAAGCCTTGGGGGGACCGATGTATTGCGGCGGTTCCAAAAAAAGAGAATCCTGCGCCCTGAGGTTCCCCATCGCAACGACAACGATAGAAAGGGCGAGGAGAATAATTCGATTTGTAAACAATTTCATGAAACCAGGTGTTTCTCTAGAGGATAGGATCGCTTCCAACTTTGCTAAACAAGCAACCCAAAGCGTAAGCGAAGAATGGCTCTCGGTCACTCGCGAACTCATCGCGTTATGCTTTTTCGGTAGGCGTTAGTGAGACGACTATAGCAACGAGCCGTTCAAGGATGGTCAAGGTCACTTCAATTCTCGGAATGGCGAGTCTGTGGCGGATACTCAACGACCTCGGTCTCCTTTCCGCTCACCAGAAGAACGACCTTGCGGAAGGAAAACCGCTCTCCTTTGTCGACGTTTTTCCGGTAAACAAGTACGCGATTAATCAGGCCGGGGAACAGTTGGAACTCAGGCAGGTCCACTTTTTCGAAGCCTGCTGCAACCAACTCCCTCTCACGATTTGCCGCTCCCCGACGTTCGCCTGGAGTGAGCGCAAAGAGTTCCCCGCTCGTGGTGCAGATGGCGTTCACAGGCTCTATGGTACTGCGCAAAAAGGACAGCCCCTGCAAAGACTCGGGAACTTCTGTGATGGTGTAGTCGCGGTCAGTAAACAGCTTAACACCGGACTTCATCACAGCGGTTTGTTCTGGCGGAAGAGGAATTGGTTCCCGCGTTTTGCCTTCTTGAGATTCGAACTCCCCCGCCGTTTCCAGCTTCCCAAACATGATGCGTTCCTTACGGCTCGATGACGAATCTCCTTGAGTCAAGCACAGCCAGACGATGCCTTCATACTCGCGAAACGTTGGATACTGAAACGACTTCGCCGTCTCGAAGCGATACTTTCGCTCCCAAGTTTTGCCATCGCGCGAGATATCGACATTGAAAACGCTTCGATGGACGCCATGAATACGCGTACTTTCCTGCCAGCCAAGGTAGTAGATGTCGCCAAATTTGTCGAAGGTCGGCTTCGAGTTGTCGCCATTGGGGACAGAGGGCAATTCCTTCCCCACCGTCCATTTCCGCCCGTCCTTGCTCGTGGTGAAATGATAGTTGCCGCCATCGTTGCGGCAGATCGCCATCCAGCTGCCGTCGGCTAGGCGGTTCACCGCCGACTCGCTGAGATTCTCGGATTGCGGTTCGTTATAATGACCGATGATTTCGAAGGTGGCGAGATCGTCGTGGACGAGGGCGATCGCATTCTGCTTGCCGGGAAAGTTGTTGATTGCAACGTAGGTCTTACCGTCGAACTGCTTAAAGGAATCAAAGAGGAACAACCCCGCGTCCGTCGGCGGCTTGCTAAATCCCTGTGCTGCAGCGTCGGCGTAAAAGTGCCGAGGCTCCATGTCGAAGGTGCCCGAGGCCGTCTTGAGTTTCGCTTGATGAATCGATGGGGCGAACGTCCGTGTCTGAAGGTTGAAGTCGCGGAACCAGGTCTGCGACTGACGTTTCCCAGGATCTTCACTGGCGAAAAAGCAACGCAGAGAATTCTCGTCCTTCCGTAGAACGCGTGGTACAAAGCATGCACCCACCGGCAATGTCACGTTTTCAAACACCTGCTCACTCTTGGCGAAGTTGAAGATCTCCTCCACCTCAAGCGTTTCAAGATCGACGATCGACATCGTGGCATAAATCTCCGGCCAGCCCGCGCTCTCGCCGGGTTTCACATCATTTACCTCGGCCACGATGTAGGCGTGGCCATCGGTGATCACCATCTCGGCATCGTGCGCCCCCTTGACTTGTGGCGCGGTGACCGTGACCAGACGCCCCAGGACTTGGTCACCAGCAATGGCCGGATTCCAGCCCAATGGAATCAGGGGTTGAGCGGCAAGGCACACTACCTCTGGCATACCCAGGATCGCCGCGAACATGAAGAACAGACGCAGAAGGCGTTGCTGCTGTTGTTTGGAATCAGAGAATGGCATCGATCTCATCTAGCTTGGTTTCCTTAAAGCTCTGCAGCATTTGCCTCCCGCACGTACCTGTGAAGCAGCGGAGGGAATATGGCATTTATAACACGAATATTTCACAGCATTTGAGATCACCGTTATCCATACTAGGCTGCGACGTGTCATGTTCTTAATTTGACGTGTCTCCAGGTACGACGTCTCCGATGACAAGTAACGATCCGACATACCACGCTTGATCTTCATATCGGTCCGAGTGAGCGTCGAAGAACTTCCGATTCTGCTCAAACAATATCTCTCGTTTGTCCAGCTTGCGGTGTGTCACGGTCACCTTGATTGGGTGGCGTCCGGGCTCTAGCTCAGAAGCGATCGCCAGCTTGGCGAGTCGATGATAGGTGCAGTAACCATCAATGCTATTTTGCTTCTTGGCTTGGCGATCATCGACCTGCAGTTTGAGTTCACACCCGTCGGGTCCGAGCAATTCAAACACCGATGCGGCAGTCCCCTGTATTGTAAATTCAAGTGTTGCGCCCGGTTCCATCGCCTGATACAAGTCGGGCAGATATTTGTTGAATTGCTTGCCCAAACCTTCGGTGCTAGACAGTTTCCTCCAATCGCCGTGCAGCATGTCTGCCGTGATCGGAATTTGTTTGGCGTGCTCCCAATTATCAGCTCGCAGAGGTTGAATTCGTTCGTGTGATTGCGGTTCTCTGCTGGCGTCAACGATCGCTGGCCAAGACCGCGCGATCGACTCGGTATACAAACGATGTCCCGTTTCGACATGAGGATGAACGCCATCGGTCGAGAAAACCATCGGTTTCGCCTCGGCGGTCTTGGCTGGCTTCGGCGCTTTGAATATCAGCTCTCCCTTTGATTCCATTTCGACCACGTTGACTCCGAAGTGGATTGACGGAATTTGGTAATGGTCGGCGAGGTCTTCCATCGCATTGGCTGCACGCGGCATCTTCCCTCCACGAAGTTCGCTCAACATTGTGTGGCTCAATGTGTAGACAAAACAAATGTCGATCGACGGGTCCGCCTTCCAAGTCTGCCGCACGATTCCTTCCATTGCTCTGTGAATTTGTTCAGGCGATGTACCACCGTCGTTGACGGCAAACTCGACGAACATCAAGTCAGGATGGTGTCGTAGCACATCATTGTGCAACCGAAACACGCCCAGGTCGGATCCAGTTCCACCAATGGCCGCGTTGATTTCCTTGAAAGTCGCCTGCTGGTATTGTTCCTGGAACCACGCGAGCGACTGAACTCGCCAACCGCCCGCAGCGGTGATACTGCCTCCCAGGTAGGCAACGTTGACAGACTGGCCCGCGTCGACTTTCGCCAGAAAATTTGGTAGTCCAGCGCGGGGCGTGCATTCGACAGCGTCACGTCGGAATTCTAAATCCTCTGCCACACACGGTGTCAGTGAGGCGGCTAAGAGTAGTATTCCGAGACAGATTTTTTGATCCATAGGTTTGCTTCTTAGTTGATTCAAAAATAGTGAATTCGTTGTACCACCAGTGATCACGGCGGTTTCTTCGTAGTGCAGGCCGGGGACAATGGAGTCGCTGGTGAAGTGCAGGCCGGGGACAATGGAGTCGCTGGTGACGCCGAAAGATCCTAGGGGCCTATCAGGACGCCAACAACACGACGAACTTTGAGAATTTTTTCGATTTCACTCGTCCCACAGGGAGTTGATTGCCTCGACGGTCTGGTCGACCAGTGCCTGCCCTCCCTCGGGGCCGACTGGACAACTTGGAGGAATGGCGCTATAGCTGCCCCCCTCGACCGCTCGGACCGTCGGTAGATAAGTCCCCGATTGCTCGCCAGTCAACTGGATCACGAATGTCTGCACTGCCTTGCTACGAGCCTTAATCTGCACGCCGTAGTCGGTGTACAGCTCAAACGGATTGGTGCAGATGGCGATGTCGCCTAGTCGGATGACGTGGAATTGCCGCTCATACAAGTCACCTTCTTTCTGCTGCTGGTACCGATCGGTCACCGCCTTTTGCCAGTTCATCCTGCGCTGGTTGGCTGGATCCCTAGCGAGACGATCGATCTCAGCTTGGGCCGCCGCGTTCTGCTCTTCCGTGACCCTCCAAATCGGAAGTTTGAGCGTTCGCACCAGATGCACCATCTTGACGTCGGTGCGGATATCATTCCGGGCCGCCGAGTTGGCTTCGTTCACCGCCACGTCGAGTCGTCGGGCGATTTCCTCGAGGCGCGTAAGGCCGCGGAGCTTGAGCATTCGCGTTTCAGCCATCCGGTTGTACATCAAGTGGGGCGATTGATCGCCGGCCGCCCCACACCAACCCAACACGTCGAGTTGCTGACCGTAACGCTTCCGCAACAAGCCACGGGTTTCGTGCCAGAAGTCGGCGTTGACCGCGCTTCGGCCTTCGACTTCCTGCGCGGGACAGGCCACGTCGACCGCCATGGCGAGTGGCTTCTGTTCCGCATCCCAAAAGCTGAGGACGTCGATATCATGGTCCTCGCATCCCTCGATGCCACGAAACTCGGGCTTGTCTGTCTTGCCGTACATCGCAGCCGATCTGTTGGCATAAACTGCCCGGCGATTGTGGGCCACCACGGCTTGCCCCAGCCCCCAACTGACACCAGCGGGTTTGCGTCCGTTCCAGGCCTCCACGACAGCGCCGCTTACCTGTTCCGCTAGGAACTCAACGTATTCGGCGGGCTGTATCACCCCTTCCGCCGGTAGGACATATTTGCCCTCGACCATCACCGGGGCGGTGTGCGTGTGTGTCGCGTTGACGAACAGTTTTCGGACATCAACCTCGGGCAGCTGCGCGGCGACCTCACTGCGGATCCGCGATTGGACGTCTTCACGGATGACCACCAGGTCGCAAGAGACCATGATGGCCGTCTCCAATGACTTGTCGCCATCGCGTGATTCCAACACCAGGACATTTGCCGTGCATGGGCTTTCCACGGTCTTGGCAATCCGTGTATGAAACTGTCCCGATAGGGCGACCGGCTCGTCGGGCGTGATCGTGGTGCGAGCTGCTCCCACAAGCAGTTCGGCTGCACGGAGATCAACGGCGTGACCGCACCATACGGTGGTAAGGCAGGCGATCAAAACGCCAACGCGACCGGAAGTCAGAGAAATCAAGCATGCGGCGAGTGAATGCGTCTTCATTGAAATGCGTCCAAGTACTAGTGGGGAGAGTCCTTGCGGATCGGAGCCGCAATATCATAACCCGACGCAAGACGGGCTGTTGAAATATTAACCCGCCGCGTCACGGGCTGTTGATTTAATCGCAATTTGAATTTTAATGCGGAGGTCGCGTCCTTAATTGCCTTGCAGCGGAGGTCATCTTTCCTTTCTCACGCGGCGGGTTACTATTTCAACAGGCCGGTCAGCAAGGATAGGTGGTCTCCACTACAGGGCGGTTAGGGGTGCTACCTGCACGTTAAAACTTAAGACGCTATTAAATCAACAGCCCGAAGACGCCGCGTTGCTCATTGTAACGATAGCGATGGAAAAGCACGCTCCTAGTGTTTTAACCGAAGCGAGAAGGCCGACCAGCCGAGCTCGCAGAACCTCTCTGGTCGTAGCTCTTTGGCGGCCGAAGCTCTGAGGTTGGGCCTCCCAACGTAGACCACCACTTCTCCATTTGCCTCCGCAACATCCTGCTGTGGTCACGTTGGATTGAGTGAAACAGACGACGGTGAAGTACCAATTGCGTTTGGCAACTCTCCCAATCATCTTCAATGCTTCAAAAATCACTGCTGTGCCAATGCGACATTTGTTGCTGTGACGGCATGCGTCCTCTGCAATCAGCAATCTATGCACCGATAGAACATACTACTCTTCATCTAATAAATGACGTAGCATCCGCTCGGGAGACTCTAGAAAGCGTTTAGTGACGCGATAGTGCTCGGTGTCTCGATAGGCGACCGGTTCGATGCCCCTCTCGTGGAACCGATAAATCTGAGCCTGCGGGTAGCTCATGATGATTGGGGAATGGGTGGCGATTACCAATTGCGCGTGCATGGCTACCAGTTGATCGAGGAGTACTAGGAATTCGAGTTGCCTCTGCGGTGAGAGCGCCGCTTCCGGCTCGTCGAGAAAGTACAGCCCCTGTCCAAATCGGTTTTCAATAAGCGACATAAACGCCTCGCCGTGCGATTGCTCATGCAGCGACCGCTCGCCATAACTTCCACCGACAGCGAGATTCTCAATCTCCGTGGCAACATTAAACAGGCTCTCTGCGCGCAGAAACCACGCATCGGGCACTAGTCCATGATAGCGACGCACACGCAGCGCTTTAGCCATCAAGTAGCGGTTGGGTTCGGAATGAGTTTCGAATTGCATATTCCGACTACCCCCCTCGGCGTTTAGACCGCAGGCGATAGCCAGCGCTTCTAATAACGTCGACTTACCCGATCCATTTTCACCCACGAAGAAGGTGACTTGCGGATGCAAATCGAGTTTCGAAAACTCGCGCAGCGCAGGAATCTGGAATTCGTAATGCTCGGGCGAAACAATCCGGCTCCGATCAAGCACAACACACTCAATGTAGGGCCCGGGCGTGATGCCCGGCTTAAGCCGTTTCATGACTCCATTCCCATGGCCCCATTTTCATGTTCAAATTTGCCCGCGATGGATAGAGTCAAGTTTGCAATATCCCTTGGCCTCGCTTAGCTGCGCGACACCATTTTCAAACGCCGTACCGACTTGCCGATTACCCAATCTGCCACGGCACGATCGTAATCCGCAAAGTGTTCGGTCTGTTTATGCGCGTCGAAGGCTGCCGCATCGACATAGGTTTCATAGAGAAAGAATGTCGTAGGCACCGCTTCATCCAGCAAGACATCGAACTGACAACACCCAGGCTCCTTGGTCAGCGAATCCGTGGCTTGCTGCAGTATGCGGGCGTGGAACTGCTCGACGAATTCAGGTTTGATCTCAAACGTGACGGCGATGGCAAATTCAGGCTGTGGCATTGGAAAGGACTCATCTTAGGTACAAGTGAAGTAAGAGCGGAAAGCTAACCGGCCTCCGCAATTCGCCCAAACTTCTTTCAGGAGTTCCAATCGTACCCATCAATTCACGAATCCTCAAGCGAGGACGCCCGTGACGACCCTTCCTCCCACGTCGGTTAAAGTTTCCTCGCGTCCCTGATGGAAATAATGCAGCGTCTCATGGTCGAGCCCCATCAAATGCAAGATAGTGGCGTGCAAATCATGCAAATGCACTCGATCTTTCACCGCTTGAAAACCAAACTCATCCGTCTCTCCATAATTGATTCCCCCACGCACTCCGGCTCCTGCCATCCACATCGTGAAACCGTAAGGATTGTGATTCCGCCCCGGCGCATCCTTGCCTTCACTGAATGGCATCCTCCCAAACTCACCTCCCCAGACGACGAGCGTTTCATCAAGCAAGCCGCGTTGCTCGAGATCCGTTAAAAGGGCCGCAATTGGTTGATCTACCTCGCTAGCATGTTGTCCATGATTTTTCTCAATGCTTTCATGTGCATCCCACGTTTCCTCAAGATGCCCTCCGCCAGAGTACAGTTGGACAAAGCGCACACCGCGTTCCACCAGTCGGCGAGCCACTAGGCAATTCCTCCCATATTCGTCTGTCGGCTGCTGCCCCACTCCATACATTTGCAAGGTTTCAGCGGACTCTTGAGCCAAGTCAACCGCTTCTGGGGCCTCCGCTTGCATTCGATAGGCCAATTCATAACTCTTGATCCGCGCCGCCAACTCATCCCCACCACTGCGGCTGCGCAGGTGCTCGGCATTGAGCTGCTGCAACAGATCGAGCTGATCACGCTGGGCCTCGCGAGACAGATGCTGCGGTCCCTGCAAGTCCAGGATCGGATCTCCCACCGGCCGAAAAAGTGTTCCTTGGTAATTGGCCGGCATAAAGCCGCTTGCCCAATTGGGTTGTCCACTGATAGGACCGCCGCGTTTGTCGAGAATCACCACGTAACCGGGCAGATCTTGATTACCACTCCCCAGCCCATAGACGCACCAAGCCCCCAGGGAAGGCCGACCAATAAATGTCTTGCCGGTATTCATCTGCACCAGGGCGGAGCCATGGGCGTGGCTGTCGGTATGGCACGAATTGATGACGGCCAATTTATCTGCATGCTGACGAACCTTGGGAAAGTAGTCGGAGATCATCAAACCGCTTTCACCTCCGGGGCGGAACGGTCGCCAAGCTGGTGTCAGATACCCCACCTTTCGCCCTCCCGAATTTTTGTAACTCTTGTCCTCCGGGAGTTGTTTTCCTGCATATTTCAACAGCTCCGGCTTATAGTCAAATGTATCCACCTGACTGGGTGCACCGTTCATCATCAGAAAAATACAAGACTTGGCTTTCGCGGGCAACGCAAGCCTCGGCCTGTCGGATTGTGCGGCATGCAAATGTCGCTCGAAGAACTGCTCCCGCGCCAACAGAGAACTGAGTGCCAAGCCCGCAAAGCCTCCTCCCATCTGCCAAACAAACTCACGGCGAGTGTGGCCACACGGAAAATGGGATTGTGCGGGGAAATTAGTCAACATAAGCAAACTCATTGGAATTGAACAAAATCAGACTTAGCGAAGCCAACGCAAGCATCTCGTGATTTGTAGACTCTTCGACCTCCAAGTTCCGCACTTCAGCCTCTTCAATGCGTTGCCGCTGCCGCTCGAGATACTCGGTGCCCGCACGCACTTCCCACTCTTCGGGAACTCGCTGAAGCACCGCTCCCCACAAAGCGTGCACGCGACTCTCTGGTTCTGCATACTCCGCCAGAACTCGTCCAGCTAAGGCTTGTGATCGATCTTGAACAAATTGGTTGTTCAACATTGCCAAAGCTTGTGGAGCTACCGTGGTCACATCCCGTTTTGCATTGGACAGAGTTGAGTCGCACAAATCGAAAGTGGTCATCAGGGGCGGCAACAGACTCCGTTGCATGAAGGTGTACAAGCTGCGACGCATCTGCTCCGCCTGCGGTGAAGCATTCCAGGCTGCCTCGCGTTGCGAGAGCCCCTCCAGCGCGGCCTGGCTGACCGACGGAATAAAACTCGGTCCACCTCGACGCGAATCGAGCTCTCCAGTAGCGACCAGCAGCGCATCCCGAAGCGACTCAGCATCCCGGCGTCGGCGTTCGGCCCGCCACCACAATCGATTGTCATAGTCGCGCTGACTGTACTCGTCGAAATTCTGATGATTGCTCGACTGTCGGTAAGTTTCGGAGTTGAGGATCAAGCGATGGATGTGCTTGAGGCTCCAGCCACTGTCGACCAACTCAGTCGCCAGCCAATCGAGCATGTCTGGGTGCGTAGGTTGCTCTCCCGTAAAACCAAAATTGTTCGGCGAACGCACCAGGCCTTGGCCCATATAGTTTTGCCAGATGCGATTGACGATCACCCGCGCCGTCAGAGGATTCTCTGGGCTGGCAATCCATTTTGCAAATTGGAGACGTCGCTGGGTCCCCTTGGCTTTGGGCGTGGGAGCATCCAACTCTCGAAATAGGTCGGGAACCAAAGTCAACACGGCTGGGACCACTTCTTCGAGTGGCCGCTGGCGATCACCGTCCTTCAAGAGATGGAGCGGGGCAGGGGATTGGGTGATATCGGTCCAAGCCAAAATCTCTTGCGCATCGAGCTCTTCGTCCGTCGGCCCCCCCAACCACTTGCGGTCCCGTGCCTGAATCGGCCCAGGCCAAAAGATCGACGCCATGCGGTAGTAGTCAAGTTGCGGAATAGGATCGAATTTATGATCGTGACAACGGGCACACTTGACGGTCATCCCCAGGAAGGCAGAGGAGGTCGTATGCACGAGATCTTCCAGCCTTTCAAAGGCGTAGTCCTCGGGATCGTTGGGTTCGTCGTTCCACGTCCCTAGCCTCATAAATCCAGTGGCCGCGAGACTCCTCTCATCACGAGCCGGAATCTCATCGCCAGCTAATTGCAGAACCACAAATTCGTCGTAGGGCATATCGGAATTGATCGCATCGACGACCCAGTCGCGGTACTTCCAAGCAAACGGTTTCGTCTGATCCCGTTCATACCCACTCGACTCTGCAAACCTTGCGATATCCAGCCAGTGCCGTGCCCAGCGTTCCCCGAATTGCGGTGATGCCAAGTAGCGGTCGACCAGTGTGCTCCAAGCGTTCGAACCAGAATCGGTTTCGAGCTGAGCGATTTCCTCTGCCGTCGGTGGCAGGCCGATCGTATCCGCCGTCAAGCGACGCAGTAGGATTTCCGGTTCGGCTCGAGGAGCCGCTTGCAGGCCAGCGTTGCGAAGCTTTTGTTGAATAAACAGATCGATGGCATTGGAAAACCGGACTGGTTTTTGTCCACCTGCTAGCTGCGATGGATCGGGAGGAGTAGGCCTCTTTACCGCTTGCAAGGACCACCAGTCGCGGCCCGCGCGCACTGATGAAGTCGCTTCGTAGAGGTCCAGTTCTCGCGCCGCTGGCCAGGTCGCGCCCGCCGCAACCCAGGCTTGCAAAATTGCGATCTCGTCTTCCGGCAACTGCTGCGAGATCCCGCGTTGTTTGGGAGGCATATCTCCAGCTTGGATTCGCTCCAAAAGGTAACTTGACAACGGAGAATCGTCATCGACAACAGCCCCACTGTCGCCCCCCTCAGAAAAGGATTCGAGCGAACTCAAGGAGAGCCCGCCAGAACGACTGCGATCTTGGTGGCACTCCAAACAGCGTTTGATAATGAGCGGAGCCACTTCCGTCTCAAAATTGACCTCGGCCGACAAGGTAGATTGGCAACAGAACGCAACTATCACTAACGGATAGAATCGAATTCTCATTGCAGACAACATGCTGACTCCCTGTCAACTCTCTGATTGATAACAGTGCGGGACGAGGCGTCCACCTTCAACGTCCCCTACACCGGCGCGCCGTGGAAACAGCAACAACATAGCGGGCCAGGAATCCCAGGTCAACAAAATTGAATCTCAGTCGATTTGACACCGTTGGATACAAAACAAGAAGAATACCAGCTCGATTGCTGTGTATACTGGCTGTCCATCTTTCATTTTTGGCTGTTCACTCCGACACTCGCGAGTCGACGCTCACAGCCCACCGCTGCAGCGGCCGATCCCTCGAGTAAACCGCTCTGCCCCAAGAAGCTCCAACATGAAAACCGCTCAATCCGCTTGGCCGCAAATCCTTCGTCAACAGAGACTCTGCCTGTGCCTCGCACCCCTACTCCTGCTGCAACTCTTCCAACACGCCTCAGCTCAGGAACACCAGCCTAGGCCAACCGCCATCGATCGCTACGTCCATCAGCCTGACGATGCGTTCCGCTGGAAGATTGTCAGCTCCGAACTCCGCGATGGCATCCATATCGTCGTGGTCGATATGGTTTCTCAACGCTGGCTGACTGCGGAGCAAGTCGATCGCACGGAATGGCAACACTGGGTTACCTTGGCGATTCCCGAAAAACCGATTTCGAACATTGGGCTGTTGAAGATTGGCGGCGGAAAAAATGGTGGCGATCCACCAACCGCCCCTTCTCAAGAAATCCTTCAAATCGCCAAGGCCACGCAAACCGTTGTCGCTGAGCTCAAGATGGTTCCCAATCAACCTTTGATCTTCCACGGCGACGGCGTACCGCGCAGCGAAGATGATTTAATTGGCTACACTTGGGATCAATACTTGAAGACCGGAGAACCCAATTGGCTCGCTCGAAACGCCATGATCAAAAGTGCCGTGCGCGCCATGGATACGATGACTGCTGTAACAGCGGAAGTTGCCGCTGGACATGAGCTAAATCAATTCGTTGTGGCGGGTGGCTCCAAGCGGGGTTGGACGACTTGGCTGACCGGCGCCATGGACAAGCGCGTTGTGGCCATCGTCCCCATCGTCATCGATGTACTCAATACTGACAAATCGATGCGGCATCACTTTGCTGCGTACGGCTACTGGGCTCCTGCCATCGCCAACTACGTACAACACCATATCATGGAACGCATTGGTGATCCCCGCCTGGCCGAAGCCTATCGTTTGATCGACCCCTACTATTATCGGGATCGCTTGACGATGCCCAAGTTGATCCTGAACGCAGCCGGTGACCAGTTCTTCCTTCCCGACTCGTCGCAGTTTTACTGGGGAGATCTACAAGGCGAAAAACATCTGCGGTATGTTCCCAATACGGATCACGGTATGGATGACTCCGATGCAATGCAGTCCTTGATCGCTTTCTACTCAATGATTGTTCACGATCGCCCACGTCCCGAGTACTCGTGGAAGAATCTGGAAGATGGAACCACACAGGTCACTACCAGCACGAAACCGCTTGAGGTGAGGCTATGGCAAGCCCACAATCCCGTCGCACGAGATTTTCGGCTCGAAACACTCGGTAAGGAATACACAAGCCAAGTGCTTGAAGCGCAGCCCGACGGAACCTATCTGGCTAGCCTGCCGCAACCTGCCTCGGGATGGACAGCTTACTTTGTGGAGCTGACCTTTGACTCGGGGTCTCCCTTTCCCATCAAGCTTACGACCAACGTACAAGTCACCCCCAATACGCTCCCCTATTCGCATCGGGATCCAGCCGGCGTGCCTAGCGTGACACTCAAATGTGAGTTGCCAACGGAAGCGGATGCCCGCCGGTTGCTAGGGCAAGTTGATGAACCCTTCAAAGTTCACTTTGGGGTCGAAGACCTCATGACACAACAAGTCGGAACAACCGTCTACTTGAACTGGATGCCCAACGGATTTAAGTCCGAAGTAGAGGCCGCCATGGCATGGCTTGCATCTCAGAAATGCCAACGGATCAATATTCAACTGGAGGCTGGACGACATATCACGGCTACCCGTTAGCACGCCCGTGGCCCTGCTCACCGGTTGGTTCCTATCGCGTCCCTCCGGTAAGCAAGGCAAACATAAATGCGTCCTCTCCAATCGCAACTCGCCGCGTCAGCAAGGCTTAAGAAGTCGCTGGCAGAGTGCAGGTCGTAGTCGAGATACGAGATTAGTGCGGGTGTTTCTAACGCGGGGGTAGTTCCATTCTTTCACCCGTAGCGGTAACCACCTTTCCTTGCTCACCGGGCTGTTGCAATAGTAACCCGCCGCGTCAGCAAGGATAGGTGGTCGCCACTGCAGGGCGATTGGGGGTGCTACCTGCACGTTAAAGCTGAAATCGCTATTAAATCAACAGCCCGGTGAGCAAGGAAAGATAACCTTCGCTACAAGGCAATTAAGGATGCTACCTCCGCATTAAAATTCAAATTGCGATTAAATCAACAGCCCGTTACGCGGCGGGTTACGATCGCAACAAGCGGTGATGCTGCGGGTTGCGATTGCTTGTAGAGACGGGGTGTTACGATTTTGGGTCGACTCTGGTCAAAAGTGATTTGAAGAAAGGCGCTGCAGCTGTTTACTCCCCCTAGGGTGCTTCCCCAAATTTTAAGAACAAACTGTTTCACTTTCGCTCTCCCGCTGCGCTGGATGCAGGTGCTTACCTCGCATCGGCCGGCGGGCATCGCCCTGGCCTGCGGTTGTTGTTTGCTGTTGGTGAGCGGATGCCAGTCGAATTTAGGGCAGACTCCAGCTAGGCAAGTGCGTGTCTTGGCAGCAGCGAGTACCGCCAGCGCGATGGAGGAAATCGCTGAGCAGTTCCAACAGCGGCACCCGGGCATTTCCATCATCATTAGCACTGGTCCCTCTAACGGTCTCACGCAGCAGATTTTAGCAGGCGCGCCTGCCGATATCTTTCTACCGGCACACAGACAATGGGCCGAACTGCTCGATGCTGAAGGGCTATCCAGTCGCACGGTCGACCTGCTTTCCAATCATCTCGTTCTAATCGTTCCACGGGGCAATCCAGCCCAGGTCCAACTTCCCGGCGATCTTCTAACCGATGCCGTCACGAAACTGGTCATCGCCGGAGAACACGTTCCAGCGGGCATCTACGCCGAGCAAACTCTCAACGCATTACAACTCTTCGCTCCATTGCAGTCGGAGGGAAAACTGGCGCGAGGCTCTGATGTGCGAACAACTTTGATTTTTGTTGAAGTCGCTGAGGCGGAAGCGGGAATCGTCTATGCCACCGATGCCCAGCGTTCGGATTTAGTAGAAGTGGTCGCCACCTTCGATCCACTTACCTATGAAACGGTCGTTTATCCCGCTATCTTGTTGCAAGCTGGAGATGCATCGCCGCAGGCTAGGCAGTTTTTCGATTACCTCATTTCCTCCGCAGGAATCGACATCTTTACCCAACACGGCTTTGCCTCGCTCGATTCCAAGCAATTACCACATCCTCCCTAATCCGCCCCAAAGGTGTCCGGCACCTTTTTTTGAAAGTTGTTGGAGTGAACGTTACCGGCGAGCAATGGGAAGCGATTCGATTGAGCTTGCTGGTAGCCAGTTTCGCTGTTGCCGGGTGCTTACCTCTGGGAATCGCACTGGGATGGGTCCTCGCCCGCAAGCAATTTTTTGGGAAAAATCTACTCGAAACCCTTGTCAATTTGCCTCTGGTTCTGCCCCCTGTGGTCACAGGCTACCTGTTGCTCATCAGCTTTGGCCGCAACGGCCCGGTGGGGAGTCTTCTCGAACGCTGGCTGGGCATGCGGCTGGTCTTCGATTGGAAAGGGGCTGCTCTGGCGGCTGCCGTCGTGTCTTTCCCCTTGATGGTGCGAGCGATTCGAACCGGCTTCAGCACAGTCGACCGACGGCTGGAGCAAACCGCTCGCACACTCGGCGCCAGCCCACTGGACTGCTTCTTCTCCATCTCCCTGCCGTTGGCCCTGCATGGCATCCTGGCCGGATGCGTCCTAGCATTTGCCAGAAGCTTGGGAGAGTTCGGCGCAACGATCATGATTGCCGGAAATATTCCTGGCGAGACACGTACCATTCCCCTGCAAATCTACAACCAACTCGAAAGCCCCGGTGGCATCCAGCAGTGCACCGGACTCGTTCTTTTCTCCGTGTTGATCTCAGCAGTAGCTCTGTGGGTCGGCGGATGGCTGGAACGCCGAAGTGCACGGCATCTGGCTTAGAATTCCCTCGACGCCAACTTTCAGACAAACAAAAAACTGAATTCATCGCTCGGTACTCTCAGCTAGGTTTTCATTGGCGGACTGAGCGAAGCACAACGATGGGTTTCCACCTCCCTCGCCATCCGATCTTCCATTAGAAGGGCCAATGTGAATCAGGTTTTGAACGGCGGAAAACGCACGCAGCCCCACCTTTCGTTTCAAGCGAAACTGGCCTACCCCTCGGCTTTCTGTCTCGACATTGCGTTTGACACAAGCTCCCCAGTAACCGCACTGTGGGGGCCATCAGGTAGTGGGAAAACCACCATTCTGTCTTTAATCGCTGGCTTGCTGAAACCGGAGCAAGGCAGAATCCAATTGGGAGACCGACTGCTCACCGATACCCAGCAAGGCACCCAATTGCCCCCCGAGCTACGGCAGGTCGGCTTTCTGTTTCAGGATCAATGCCTGTTTCCACACATGAGCGTACTGGCGAACCTGCAATATGGCATCCGCCGCCAAAGAAATCGCACCGTGCCACTCGATCACATCGTCGAAGTGCTTGAATTGCAAGATTTTCTCAAACGCTCTCCAACCACGCTTAGTGGCGGTCAAAAGCAGCGCGTTGCACTTGCGAGAGTCCTCGCAGCCACACCCCAGCTCCTACTGCTGGACGAGCCACTGACCTCCGTTGAGGATGCGTTGAGCACTCGCATTGAGGATTTCATCCATCGGGTCATTGGTGAATTTCAAATCCCAACGATCCTGGTTAGCCACAACCGTCCTCTAGTGGAACGTTTTACCCAGCATATCATCGCCATTGAGCAAGGAAGACTCTGCGATTGAAACCCTTGCAACCAAGCAAGCACTGGAGACCAATGGGGCAGGAGATGCAAGTCCTTCGCCTAGGAGCACTGACCTTAGTGGCCCTAGCTCATTCCGGTGGCGGGCAATGCAGTGTCGTCTTTCGCTCCGTGCAAGTTTTGGCCTTGAACGCCTGTGGGGAAGAGCGATAGCTAGCAGTGGCCGAGTGACTTCGAGCAATTTGACAGGCAGTTGCACTGAGAGGCGATTCAGCGACGCCGCTGTGCGGACTGTGGTCCTTTTTGCACTTCCAATTTAAGCGTTCTAGCTGCACAGAAAATCGTACGCAAGCAGCAACCACTCCAGACTTGCTCACACCGCGTGTTACGAATTGCGGGAGCAACCTTTGCTCGTGGCTTGCTCTCGCAGTGCGCTGCGAATTATTGAGGGGCAGACTGTAGATGCCTTGCGAATGTTATGGGGCTCGTAAAGAAAGAAAATGAGGGGCAGTCAACATTGAACGGAGCAGGCGGGTACGCGTGAGACAAGCCTGCAGCGGCTTGTCCCACGCCCCAATTCTCGTGGACTGACTACTGCCGCACGACGATCAACCAATCCTCCTCAGTATCGCTAGGCGGCGTTCCCAGCTTGACAGGCCCTCCCCCAGCGACCCGTTGAATTTCCCCCGCGACCAACTCTCCGCCGCTGCGAGGATTGAACCACTCTACCGAAAAATCACCCGAAACCTCCGATAGGTTCAACTCGGTAGTTCCGCCGTTGGGAAGGTAGACCAAGTAGAGCTTTCCAGCTTGCGCTAGACAGAACTTTTCATTGCCATGGTCTGGGTTGCCAATCAACTCATCCGCGTTGTGCATTTCCCAGAACGGAATGCTGTTGTTCGCGAAGAACTCCAACGCAATGCGGCAGAAATCCCAACTTCGGTCACGACTTCGAAAGTCTTGGCACACCAGATCATTCTCCGGCAGCTTGTAGCCGAAGTAATATTCGACCCCAGCTCCACCGGCCATCAGCGTTCCCCAGAGACAGAGTTTACGAACATCGTGCATCGTATACTTTTTGCCATTCTGAGTTGCGGTTCCATCATTGCCTTTGTACCCGGGATCTGCGGGCACTCCGTCACTGGCTGGATTCTGCTCGTCGTTGGCGACAACCCAAGGGCGTCCCGCCTTAGCCGACTCAGTCAACCACTTGAGTGTTCGTTGGTGCGCTTGGCTCCACGAGTTCTGCAGCGAAGCTCCCGTCAACAACGACTTGTCCCCTAGTAGCGGCGTGTAAACCTTGTCTTGCTGCGATGGGAACGTGTGAATCACAATGTTGTGCTGATAGGGATCCGTATCATGCAGATACTTGACCATATCGCGGATCTCTTCGGAACTCTGCGTGTTCTCTTCACCGATGTTCCAATTCAAGGCGAGTTCGTGTCCATAGCGTGCGATCAATTCGCGGCAATAGAGTTTTCGTTCTACTCCCAACTTGCCACCATCGAGCGACTCAGGAACTCGGCCCGCGTTTCCGTTCGATCCACGGCGATCGTCATCCATCTCATTTTCTTGCAATTTGAAGTGCAAGTACAAACCTTGAGCAGTCGCATGGTCGAGAACCACGCCCCATTGGTCGAGTTTCGAACAGTCCCAATGCAATTTATCATCGCGAGAAACAAAGGGCCAAATATTGTCCCCGTCCCCCCCCGCGTTATACGTCAAGAACGAAAACGCGTTAACACCCTTGCTTGCTAAGTAGTTCAAGGCACCAATCAGCCCCTTGCCCTTGCCCTCTTTCCAGGTTGGATCCCCTGCTTGCCAATCGGCAACGTGCGGCTGCCACTGCTTCAACGGTACCTTGTCCGACTTACCCGCGATCGTGTTGTCAAAGTCGACGTAGGCTAGCAGCGTTTCTGGCGCGTCAGGTCCAGCCTTCAAAAAGTACTCTTTGCTTCCAGCGAACTGCAGATGGTGCTTGCCGACATACTCCAATCGGCCACGTGCGCGGAAGTCACGGCCCTCTTTATCAGTTTTCGCAACCTCAAATGAGCCTTGAACTCCATCGAAAGGAGCCATGGCCTGGCCACCTCCATTGAGTGCAACTGTCTCACCCTTTTTGAACGAAATCGCATAATTCCATCGACCAACTTTGTCCGGTGAAAGATGGGCTCGCCACTTGGTACCGGCATCGGCCGAAGAGTTGCCAGCATCACCATCGGCCGCGAAGTAGCCAGGCACGGTGTATTGAGGGCTTCCGCTTTCGTGCGTGAAAGTCACCTGAAATGCGAGATCGGTAAACGGATTGGGGGCATTGTCCAATTCGTGTGCGTAAGGCCCGTCGAGCGTCAACGTCACCTTGTGCCACTGCTTCAGTTCTCCAGTCAGCTGGGCTGTCCCCTTGCCATCCGAGTTGCGAGGTAGCACTAGTGGAGGGCCGGCAACGGCAGGCGACCGATTTTGGGCGTCGGTGATTTCCAACTTGGCAACCGCTTGCCGCGTCGCCTGGTCTGCCGCCACAAACTCAAGCTTGGCGATGCGAGCACGACTGAATTCAGCCCCATCGTTAGAACCAATCTGTGAACTGAGCGTGAGCACATCTCCGGAACCAATGGCGATGTTCTTCCAGGTGGTGGAGAACTTTGGTCCCTCTTCGAACGGATGCTCGCTCAGCGGGCAGGTAAACTCACCGGCCGCTTCATCATTGACGGTGAATTGGTAGGTCGACTTGCCATCCTCCTCACCGACGGCAACCAAGGTAACATCGTAGCGTCCACTGGGAAAAGCGAAGGCCGTAAGAACTTTGGCTTGCTTATTCTTAGCTGGATTGATCGCTAGCCATTTTCCCTTGTCGAGATAGTAGCCCGTCCCGCTCAGATCCAACTGAGAGGCCAGCAGGCGGAGCGTTGGCACAGGTCTATCGCTGTTGACATCGGGCACCGGCTTTGCTTCAGCTTGCGTCTCTGATTCGGGCACAAATGGATAACTGGCAGGAAGTGTACCGGAGTGCACTCGAACATCAGGTCCGATTCCATCAGGGCGAGAGAACTCGCGAGTTTGCGTCATCAGCCAACGATCGAATTCAAAGCCATCTTCACGCATGGAGAAGCTAATTTCGTGAATGCCCGCTGTGGGGACGTCCAGGTAAATCTTGTACGGTTCGCCACAATGTGTTTTCTCGGTGCGTTGCTTACTCTCCCAACGCCATGACTGCTTGCCCTCGCACCACTGCATCCGCTGCCCACTTTCTGGCCAAGTTCCGTCGATTCCGACGTGGATGCCATTGTCTTCGGAGCCGCTGCTGTAGGCTCGCACCCAGACGTAATAGCGCCCTGGATTGGCAAAGTGAACTCGATAGGTCAGCACGGCGACCTTGCCCGGTTCGTTGGAAAAGTTGACACCTTTGATCAATTTCTCACTGTGGTTGCGGCGGCTATCCGGCAACAGCTCCACATACGCGCCCCCCGCGGCTCCCGCAATGTGCAAAGGATCTCCGTCAGGCTCGATACTTGGAGCATGTTCAGCGGTACTAATCTGAAATGCCCGGACTTCTTTCAGCTCCTGTCTAGCAAAGTGCTCTGCTTCAACAGCTACCAATCCATCGGCTTCGGCAAACACCACATCGGATGCAAGCAGTGAAGCGGTGGCATCTTTGGCCCATGCAGACTGAACAGAACTCGTGGCGACCAGTGCCACGATCACGAGTGAGGCAGTAGCAAAGCATCTAAAGAGTGATCGATTCATAGGTGGGTCACTTATACAGAGGAAACGTGGGAGGGCTTGCCAGAGCGTGCATAGAACTCAGCAAGCAACAAAACTCATTATGTACGGTCTGTGTCTAGAAATGTGGGAGACGTTACGACGCTGCGCAGTTCGTTGAATTGGCAGATTCGGCAGCCCCCTGGGCCGCAATCGCATCAACAATTGCTTCAGCAACTCCGCTGGTGGTAACATTGCCTCCCTGATCGGCAGTCTTCAGCATTCCCTGAGACAGCAGTGCGGCAACGGTCGATTCAATCAATTGAGAGGCTTCACGTGCATGTTCGTCAGCGTGACGATCTGCGAGCCAGTCGAGCATCATTGCTGCCGAGAGGATCGTGGCAATTGGATTGGCTACGTTCTTTCCGGTCAATTGCGGGGCGGTTCCATGCGAGGGTTGGAATAACGCGTGAGCATTGCCAATTTCGGCAGAGGGAGCCAGGCCCAAGCCACCGACAATGGCCGCTCCTAAGTCGGAAAGGATGTCGCCAAACTGATTCTCCATGACCAAGACGTCCCACTGGCTTGGTTCGGTCACCATGTAGAGACTCATAGCATCGACATAGGCCGCATCGCTTTCGATGTTGGGGTAGCGTTGGGCCACTTCCAGAAAGATCTTGCGGAAAAACGCGAAGCTACGGAAAACATTTGCCTTGTCGACGCAAGTCACTCGTCGCTTGCCATCACTGGGACGCCCCTTTCGTTTCTCCGCTAGTCGGAATGCGTAGTCCACCACACGTTCGGTCCCTTCGCGTGTAATCATCAGGGTGTCGGAGGCCACGGTATCATTGAGCAAACATCCACCACCGAAGGAGGCAAAGAGTCCTTCCAGATTCTCCCGCAAGATGATCATATCGATTCCTTGGCTAGCCGTATTCAGGGGGCTAGCAACGCCGGGATATAATTTGACGGGCCGGACTGCAGCATACAGCCCCATCGCTCGGCGCAGGCCCATCATCATTTCGGGCTGCACCTCGGTACCATCGGGCTTGCGCACATCGGGCAACCCGATTGCAGCCAGGAGCACTGCATCTGCAGCCAAGCATTCATCCAAAACCGGTTGCGGAATGGCCACGCCATGTTTTCGGTAATGCTCTGCTCCCGCCTCATGCCGTGAGAGGTTCAATTTCAACTTTGGCACTCGTTCCAACACCGCTTGCAACACATGCAGTGTGGCGTCGAGACATTCTGGACCGATTCCATCACCTGGAAGCGTGACAATGTTATAGGTAGACATTTGAATTTCCTAACGAACGAAGCGTTCAAAATGGAGGAAGCGTATATGGGAGGTTTAGGATGGAAAGCGACGTCTCAGCTCACCTTGCTGGGCTTCATCCAAGAAGCGAACTGGCAGGTTCCGCAACAGCATGTAGAGCTTGGCAGTCTCCTCCAGCTCTTCGGCTGCGTAGACGGCCGCATCGAGATCGAGGCCGCCGATGACCGGTCCATGATTGGCCAACAGGACGCCCCGTGACGCCTTCGAGGCCAATTCAACCGCCGCCGCCAACTCTTGATCACCCGGTGCAAAATAGGGGACGAGAGTCAGCTCCCCAACGCGCATCACATAGTAGGCGGTGATGGCAGGCAACACATTCTCAGGATCGATGTCCGACAGACAGCTGACGGCGACCGAACTGGTTGAATGCAAATGCACTACCGCCTGTTCCTTGGAACGCGAGCGGTAATAGGCCAAATGCAGAAACGCCTCTTTGGAAGGTGGGCGACCGGCTACTAAATTTCCCGCAGAATCAAGCCGGGAGATTTCCTCCGGGTCCAGCCGTCCCAAGCATACATTGGTGGGAGTAATGAGCATCCCGTCTGGTAGGCGGACACTGATATTCCCCGAGCTCCCAGAGGTCAAGCCACGGTCGTAAAGCGATTCGCCATGCTGGGCAATTCTCTCCCTCAATTCTTTCTCGCTCATCGTGGGACCTCGCGGGAAAAAACAGCCGCACCGTCGCAGCCGATAGCTGTTTCAAAAAAGGCATCACCGCCGAAATTCCCCGACTTCAATGCGAGCGCCACCGAAGGCTCACGCAGCGAGTGCACCCAAGGCACACCCGGCGCTATCTCAACACCAATGCGGACAGCATCGATCCCAAGGGCATTAATGACCGCCCCGGACGTCTCACCTCCGGCCACGATCATTCTTCGCAATCCGAGTTCTGCCAACCCCTTGGCGATTGCAGCGAATAGGGCTTCGGTAAGCTCGGCTGCTCGCTGGGCCCCCAATGCGTCCGCAGCCCCGCGCACTTGCTCCATCCTGGCTCCCGATGCAACGAGCGCGGCGTAGTGCTGGCAATCACCGCACCACTGCAAGACCTCTGCCACAACCGCGTCGAACTCCACTTTCCCCTGAGCGGCACGCAGCACCTCTAACTCCTTGACCGGCCCCACGTGTCTCTCAAAGTAGGCGATCTGCTTTCGAGTCGCCGTGGAACAACTACCGGCCAATACGAGCGTACAGGTCTCTCGCAGGCTCGGGGACTGTGACAGATCGGAGCGATGGGTAGCAACAGTTCCTGGAGGCTCGAAAGTGGCAGAATCTTGCGAACTGGCCCCCGGCAAACTGGAGTCCTGTGGAGCGGTGGCAGCAGGCGAGCGATGGTGCCGCGTATTCCCTTGAGTTACCGATGCCCAGTAGGCACCCATGGCGGAGCCGCCGGTTAACAAGACGTGTTGCTGCGCGGCGCTGGCAACGGCTTTCAAATCGTCCTCCGATACCGCATCCACGATCCAATTCTGAATGTCCTCGGTAGCGTCACTGTAGGAAACATTGACTGCTGGAGAGACGCTCACTCGTCCAACTCTTCCGCGGCATTGTGCTTGCAATACACGCACGAGATTGCTGTCGGACATTGGATTCAGAGGGTGGTTTTGCATTCCACTTTCATGAAGCAACTCGCCTCCCACAAACAAGTGTCCACAATAGACGGTCCGTCCGTTCTCGGGAAACGCCGGGCAGTACCAAACATGGTTCTGCTTTAGCTCGCTAGCCAGCGCCTCGGCGACGGGACCAATATTCCCCTCGGCCGTCGAGTCGAAGGTGGAGCAGTATTTGAAAAAAAACTGCGTACATCCGATTTCCTGCAGTGCCCGCAAGGCCTCAAGCGACATCGAGCAAGCCGCTGCCGCAGGAATGGAACGGGTTTTGAGCGACACAACGATTGCATCGCTCTCCGACAGGGCCTCACGAAGATTCGCGGAGAACTCAGCCCGCAAGATTTCCAACCCGAAGAGTTGCACGACTTGCAATCCCTGCCGGACCAGCATCGACGCGAGATCGGTTGCACCAGTGTAATCGTCCGCAATACATCCCAATTGCAGGCTATGGGGCATGGGGCGTCTCCCCAGCTGGCAACGATGTTCCGTACTCGATGGCCACCGCTCTAACCGGGCATCCATCTCCCCCCACGATGTTCAATGGAAGTGCAATAAATTCCACCTGTGGTTGCGTCAACTGGTCCAAATTTGCCAAAGCTTCAACGATCACGACACCGCCACGAAACAAGATCTCATGGATCTTCGCTAGTTCCTCCCGGTTGTTTACATCCGCCACCGACAATTGTTCGACGCCCACCAATGCGACTTTCCGGTCCACCAACCAATGCGCCAGCTCTTCGGATATGCGGGGCAGGGCATGGCGATATTCGGGAGTTCCAAAGCGGCGGTGCCAATCGGTGCGTAATAGCAGTCGAGCTCCAGGCTCCAGGTCCCCCAGTACATCGGTCACATGGGCAACCGTCAACAACATCTGAGGAGAGACATCGGGAACATGCACGACCCAGGCGGGGCCACAGCAAGCAGAGAGATCTTGTTGATCCAGTGTGGCCCCAGCCTCCAATACATGGCAGGGTGCATCCATGTGGGTCCCAGAGTGCGAATAGAGTTGGAGCATCGTTGCGTTCCAACCATCCGCGTCACGGAACTTGCACTGCGACACTTCGACGCCTGGCATCTTAGGAGTGACGGGTAAACTTAGATCCACAATCCTCCTGGTTAAAGAATCAGTGGCATGAGGGTGCAGGCTGCCCGCCGGTGGCAAATTTGGGGGGCGTCCCTGCGTGGCTTGCGGAGCACTTGACTTCGAGTGCTCGACGAGAGAAACCACGCAACGTCGCTCTGACGACTCATACAGCGCCTCGACAACTGCTAAGGACTTCAAGTACTCAGTACCCGAAGTTTCGCACTTGCCGCCGTCCAGGCAGTCTAGAAAGTGTTGCTGAGTTGCCAGTACACAATCCCCCGCAAAACCGAGTTGGCTGCGATGGTAGGGATGTTCGACAACAGCCTCTCCCAATCGCTTGATGGTAATGCCGCCACGCCCATCCAACCACATGCTCCCTTCGTCCCCTTCGACCAACAGCTCACCGAAGGTGTAACGTGGATTCTCTGCTTGAGACTCGTTATAGCGATTCGCATCCCACACTCCCATCGCGCCGCTGGAAAACTGAAAATTCAGCTGGCCGGCATCCTCTCCGGCGATGCCCGAATTGAGCTTGCGCAGGATCGCTTGGCATTCGTCGATCTCCCCGGCAAGGTAGCGAAATGTATCGACAAAATGGACGCCGGTTTCGTGGACGAGCAAGCGAGGCATGGTGCGAAAATAGGGCTGCCGCGCGAGGTAGGCATCCTCTCCCCAACCGTCGCCCATGCGAGTCCGCATGCTCAAGGTGTGTAGCTTGCGGCCGATCCGGCCCTCGGTTAACAATCGCTTAATTTCGCGGTACCAGGGTTGAAAGCGAAAGTTCTCGTGGACCATCAGCAGCGCCGACATTTCCTCGGCAAGTCCCACGATTTTCTGGGCCGTTGCCCAATCATTAGCCAGCGGTTTTTGGCAGATAACTGGTAGCTTTCTCTGCGCCACTAACGCCATCAACTCCAGACGATTGTTGGGCGTGGTTGCCACGTCGATGAAGTCAATTCCCTCGAGCTCCAATGCCTGACGAACATCGTGAAAGACATTCGTAACGCCAAACTTTGTCGCAGCGCGGCGTGCGCGTTCCTCGTCAACGTCACAGACGCCAATGATCTCGGCATGGGGAAGTCGAGCCCAAGCGTCCAAATGGAAATCGCTAAAATAGCCAGTGCCAATGAGTAGACCGCGGCGCACCTGAGTGGCCCGAGATGAGTTGGAGGACTGATTCATCATGCGTGGGCCTCCTGCCGGTTGGCGTTCAGAGCGACCGTCGGTTCGATAAGCAGCCATAGGCCAATGGCGGCCACGTTCAGCACGGCTGCCACGTAGAAAAAGGGAAGAGGAGAACCGGTCCAGCCCATCAGATAGGGAAAGGCCAGCGACGTTAGAAAAGCACCAATGTTCCCAGCCATGTTCATCATCCCGGACACCACCCCCGCATTGGACTTGCCGATATCAACGCAGGTACTCCACGACGGGGAAAGCGTCATGTCGGCACCAAAAATGCATAGGCTAAACCAAAAGGAGGAAGCCAGGGGCGTGGTAGCGTAGGCGCATCCCATGATGCCCAATCCCGCCAAAGCAAATCCAATCATCGCGGGCAGCCTGCGGGACAGACGCCAACGGTTGGCCGAATACAACCGATCGACCAACCACCCCGAAGTCCAATTCCCCAACGCACCACATAACAAGGGAACTGCCGCGAACAGACTGGCTTCGAATCCGCTGAGTCCGAAACGCAACTTCAACTCTGGGAAGAACCAGGTCAAACCAAAGAAGAAGATGAAATTCGAGGCGAAATACTGGCCGCAGAGAGCCCAAACCGTCGTGGACCGCCGCATGCTGTTGGCCAGAGATGTGGCCGCAGGATGAATCACCGCAGACGAGCTGTCACGACTAGCGCTAGCCATCGAAGAGTCTGTGTTGGCTGACTTCTCCTGCCCTTCCTGGCGGTTGGCCAAAATGTACTGGAGTTCAATTGGGCTCAGATTCTTTGCATCGGTAGGATCGTCACGAAAGAAGAGGAACCACAGTAGAGCCCAAACGATGCCGATGCACATCAGGATCACAAAGGTAGGGCGCCACCCCAAGTCAGCGATGAGTAGCGAGATCAGTGGCAGGGTGAGCGCCGCGCCGATGCGCGACCCCGAGAAATTGATTCCCTGCACCATGCCGCGTTCCTGCATCGGGATCCAGGAGTACATCGCCCGAGCAATACCCGGGAAAGCTCCAGCCTCACCAGCGCCGAACAGAAACCGTACGATCAATAGGGTAACGAGGCTGGTCGCCATGGCCGTCAAGCCGGTGAAAACCGACCACACAACGACGATCGCTGCCAGCACGCGTCGCGGGCCCAATCGATCTGCCAGCCAACCGCTCGGCGTCTGGAAGAGTGCATACCCGAGCGAAAAGGCGGCAAACACCCAGCCCATCTGTTGATCGCTGAGCGAGAGATCTGTCGCCAAACTCCCCTTAGCTGCCGAAATGCAGACGCGATCCACGTACAACAAAATCGATAGTAAAAAAGTTGCACCTACCAAAAGTGATCGGAAAGGAATCCGCATATCCAATTTGCTTCGCTGGGAATAAAGGAATGACTGCCCAATTGCGGGAGCGTTCTCTCCCGAATTCTAGTCTCTCTCAACTACCGATTAAGGTCACCTTCAGCTCCTTATCCACTTTTAACAAGGCACTACCAACCCCAACTCCCACAGAGTGTATCATTGCAATCAATCGATACAATTTCATAATTTCTATTAATCATTCGGAATTCCCGAACGATCGTTAAGGGCTGTACCGTGGACCGAAACTGGTTTGATCGTGCTGAAGCACTCAATGTTCAACAAGTCAACACGTTTTGCCGCGTCTATGAGCATGGCGGATATGCCGGCGCAGCAGAGTATCTCGACCAATCGGGGCCCACCCTTTGGGAACATGTCAAAGCACTCGAAAAAATCTACCAAGCGCAATTGTTCGAGCGCAGCGGTCGCAATATTCGGCCCACCGATGCTGGACACGCACTCTACCAATTGCTGTTGCCCTTGCTGGCCACGGTCGAGTCCACCTTTGAACGGTTGGCGGAAGAAACCGACGATACCCCGACAGAAGTCAGGCTCGTGACCGGTGTGCGGATGATGCTGGAGGAGCTCGGTGCACCGCTCCAGCAATTCCATGCTGCGTACCCAACCGTGCGTATCAAGTTGTTGTCTGCAGATAATCGAACCGCACAACAGTTCGTAACAGAGGGAAAGGCCGATCTGGCACTGTTGATCGAGCCCCCGCAGGAGTTAATTGCCCCGGGTATCACTTGTCTGCGACTCTACCCAATCGACTATTTGGCCGCCTTGCCCAAGCGTCATCGATTGATCCGCAAGGACAATCTCTGCTTGGAGGATCTCGTCGACGAGCCCCTGATCGTGGGTAATCCAGATACCGTTGGGAGGAGTATGCTCGAGCAGGCCCACTTTCGCCTAGGTCTGACGAGGCCGCTCCGCATTGTGGCTGAAACCGACAACAGCGCGGTGACCCTCGCTTGCGTCCGCGCCGGGCTTGGTGTCGGAATTATTGCTGGTCGTCCGTCTGGCAGTTTGGAACAGCGAATCCATACCAAATCCTTGGCCCAGGAAATTGGTCGCGTACACGTGGTAGCCGCGTACCGTGAAGGCCGCACACTGACTCGCACACTTCAAACACTGGTTGATCTGATTGGGTGCATTCCTTGATGTTTCCGAGGCTCTGCGTAACACCGCGAGTAGACGAAATTCGTTACACTGATGGCTCCTCGGATTCCGCTCTACCTGAACGCCTGTTCTGTGTGAGAGCTCCCTCAAGCCTCCGCACCTGCGATAGATCCCGCCCCATGCATCCATTCCAACCGACTCGACTCCAACCGACTCGACGCAATTTTCTGGCGACCGCCCTAGCTGCTTCCGGCACCATTTCAGCAGCCCGCAAGCCTGCGCTGGCCCAAGACACACCACCCCACGGCCCTCTGATCGCCTACGTTGGTACCTTCAGTTCGCCACTGCGCGACACTCTCCCGACTCAAGTGGACCTGCCCCCAGGCAACGGTAGGGGCATTCATCGGTTTGCCGTCGACCGCGAGACCGGTGCGCTGACCGCCACCGGAGAATTCGAGCTTGGAACCAGTCCTAGTTGTCTGGCCGTCGATGCATCTGGAACCCGGTTGTATTCAGCCAACGAAACGGACCGAGTGGGTGACGAACGGTTTGGGACGATCAGCGCGTTCCGTATCGATGCTCAGGACGGTAACCTGCAACATCTCAATACCCAAACCTCGGGAGGAGCCGGTCCAACTTACGTCAGCCTTCATCCCAATGGCAAATTCCTATTCGTCGCCAACTACTTTGGTGGCTCCGTTGCGGTACTACCCATCTTGGACGATGGTAGCCTAGGGCCAGCGGTAGATGTCAAGCAGGATGAGGGAACCATCGGCCCCACGACAGCCACTCATGCACCTCCGGGTAGCTTTGCCATCAGCGGGCACGACCGCACTCACGCACACATGATTCAAACCGATCCGTCGGGACAATTCGTACTGCACGCAGACCTGGGGCTGGACAAGATTTTCTTGTGGAAATTTGACGCCCAAACAGGGCAACTCTCCGCCAACGCCCCCGCCTTTGTGGAACTCCCACCGGGCGACGGCCCCCGCCACTTCCACTTCCATCCCAATGGAAATTGGCTCTATTCGATCCAGGAAGAGGGCTCGACACTGGTGCTGTTCGATTTTGACCAGCAAGCTGGCCGGCTAACACCACGCCAAACGATTTCTACTCTTCCGAGCGGATTTGCCGGCAGCAACTTCTGCTCCGAGATCCTTGTTTCGCATGATGGAAAATTTGTCTACGCAGGCAATCGTCTGCACGACAGCATCAGCACCTTTTCCGTGGGGCCCGAGGGTGAATTGACCCTGGTATCCAATGTTTGGACACGGGGGAATTATCCACGCAGCTTCAGCTTTGATCCCACGGGAGCCTTCCTCTACTGCTGCAACCAGCGGGCCGACAATGTCACAGTCTTTAAGGTCAATCGCCAAACTGGCCAACTCGCCTTCACTGGCCACTACACACCGGTCGGCAATCCTTCGATGATCACTTTCCTGGATTTAAGCGGGAGTTAGCCCATGGTGCACCTACTTCTGATCGTTTAACCCCCAGTCGTAATCCAGAAACGTGATGGCCCCTCTACCGGATGCTGCTGCCTGTTGTGCTTCCGGAGTTGGCAACCAGGGAGCAATCGTTTGCAATCGGGTAGCTTCCGAACTGCCAAAGTCCTCTCCAAACCAATCCAAGATTGGTGAAAGGGAAAAAGCCTGGCGGGAAGCATCGTACCGAAACTTACTTGGATCGGCAAAGAAGGATTCCGCATTCAAGGTCAACTGAGCATCGAGCTGATCTGCCACATACGCTTCACTCAACAATCGAGGGCAGCCAATCGATGCGCACACAATCGCAAAATGAATCCTGGGTTCCTTCATCTTGCGGAGGACTTGATGTTCAATTTCATCTAACGAAATTGGCTTGCCACCAACTACTAACTTGAGATTCTTCCAAATGTTGTACCCGAACAACTTGGCCGTGTGATTGCGAATACTCGATGTCGGATACTCTTTCAGAATTCCTTTGACGGTCACTGCGTTGTACGCGTTAATCCAGAAGGCGAGCTTTTCTTTCTGCGTGCCCTGTCCATTGGAATAGCACAGCGACTCTAAATATTTGTCGAGGGCTTGCATGTCAGCGGCGGAACTCTTCCAAGTCGTGTATTGCACCATCCCTTGCTGGTTCACGTATTTGTGCAACAAATCGTTCCAGATCGAGTGCTCAATGCGACTTAAGGGAATCTGATGCTCTACAGCAACTTTGCCCCCTAGGTAGGCGTCCGCAGCTCGAATCGTCCGACACATACCTAGCAAGCACGCCGCCACTAGGCACCCCGCGATCACTTGCCGCCCCAATTGTGTTCCTGTCATGTCATTCTCCTTAGGTTTCGCGTGGTCATTGTAACCATCGACGAAGGTGCTTTCTGTAAGTTCCCTCACATCAGGGCCGATCGACTGGTAGTATTGTCGAGCTAGCCTTCGAATCCTTACAGAATTTCTTCCGTTGGGTTTTCAAAAAAACTCGCAGCCTCCCTGGTAAGCCGTTCCCATGCCTGACACACGTCCAAGTCTTGACGCTCCGACACCGAGCAAGAGTTCCGTAGTGCGAAAACTATTGGGGCTTGGTCTAGTTTTGTTTGGAGCGGGTGTCCTTTTTTGGCTTATGCGAGGGGTCCTTTCGCTCCAGTACTTGGCGAGCCAAGAAGCGCAACTACGAGCTTGGCAGACCGACGCTCCAATACTAGCAGCAACCGTGGCAGTATTCGTCTACGTCACCGTGACGGGACTCTCACTCCCAGGAGCTGCAGTGCTGACTTTGGTGTGCGGGTGGTATTTTGGATTCTGGCAGGGATTGTTGATCGTCAGTTTTGGATCGACCGGCGGAGCAATGGTCGCATTCTTGATCAGTCGCTATTTTCTGCGCGACTGGATTCAATCTCAAATGCAAGACCGACTGGGACGCATCAATGATGCGTTCGATCGAGAGGGAGCGTTCTACTTATTTACATTGCGACTTGTGCCAGCCGTTCCGTTTTTTGTGATCAACGTCGTCATGGGGCTCACCAAAATCCGGGCCACGACATTCTGGTGGGTTAGTCAGTTGGGTATGTTGCCGGGTACTGCTGCCTACGTCTATGCAGGTTCAACCGTCCCCAGTCTTCAAAGCCTAGCTGACCAAGGCGCCGGCAGTATCCTCAGTGGTCAAATGATTCTTGCTTTCGCCATCCTCGGCATTCTTCCACTCGCCATTAAGAAGATCATGGCGCTGGTCGGGCGAAAGCAGCAAGACAGCGATCCCCACTCCAATGATGAATACCTACACACGAACGGGAGCTAGTGCCTCAAAAGGCCACATATCGTGGTTTGAGCCAACCGAGAGGCCACCCGCCCTAGCGGAGGGGGGGGGCATATGGAAGTAGGCCCTAAATGCTTACGTGTGAGTTATTCGCGGGGCCTACTCGGATTGGGAGAGGCTGCCCAAGGGAAGAAAATGGAAATTTTCTATGCCCAAATGTTGCTCAGATTGCGATCGAAAATACGAGCTTGAAGCACAGGTGCAAATTAACGTCTTTTCATCGAGTGCTGCGCTGGTTAGATGCTAAGGGGTACCCCATGATGAATGGGATGGAATTTGAACGGAAAAATTCACCGTCCCCCCTCCCGATTTATGCATTGTTTGAACTTTGATTTCCGCCAATCTCTTGCGGGACGCGACCTGATAATCATCCACACAATCAACCAGTAACCTATTGCAAATACGTTCGAAACTAGATGCGGAGCGAGTAACGGCCACATTCTTGGCTAAATTTTTGAAAACTCTTGATGAGAGAAAAAGTACTACGAGAGCTACGGGAAGTGATGCACTATTTACGCAGTCATATTCGGAGGGGCGTGTAGAGATAGTGGTGAGGTATCTCGCAATTTGGGCAATCGTTTAGATGAGGTTATCTGTAGGTTAATGGTAATGCTCAACTCACCTTGTCAAATGCGAAATCGGGTGGGTTTGACTATCCGACATCTGACTGTAAAACGATTCTGCACACACACCATAAGTGTGGAGCGACCGTTTGATTGATCCGGTAGGAACTCTAACCAAAGAAAGGAGAACGCTATGTAATCCAGCCAACACCGACGACTAGTTCGCAATTGGAATTGTTCTTAAAGGAGGCATCTTGAGGTCGACCTAAACTACGTCGTATCACTGGTGCATCAATGTACACAAAGTCGTCTACTTTTTGGGAGATCGATTATGAAAGAAGTGCTTCGTCAAATTGAAGTACTTTTACAGATGCCTCAAACGCGCTACGTGCAAGGAGGGCATCGGATTCTCAAGCACGCTCAGGAGAATGCAATGGCTCAAGGGAAGAAGAAGAAACATGACCAGATCATTAAGCGGGGAAGTATGAACTCTTACTTAATGCTCGCGTTTGTGATAGTGGTTTTGGGTTTTGCGATGTTCGGAAAAATCACAATAACGGGCTACTTCCGAGGTTAAGCTTGCACGCACACGCCCGGAGAGTAACCAGTCATTGGTGAACACATCAAAGAAATGTAGGAGGTCGGCTAATAACCGGCCTCCTTTGATCCACTTAGTTGCTGGTGTACCCCAAAGGTCCAATTGGGTATACCGCACAGATTCAACGATACTACGGTGGATTTGGGCAGTCAACTACAAACTAAGAATCGACGCTCAATGCTTTCGCGTACATCCTGGGGAAGAATGATTGGCGGGATAATAATGCGAAATCTAGGACGGTCAGGAGCAATACGCACTCACCGAATACCGCTAAACCGCCTTAGAGAATAACGGTATCGTGCTACTGAGTCCTCTCGTGGACATCAACTATAGGATGATTAGTGGTGGTACGTAGTTAATATAGCGGCTTCATATTCCAGACTGCAGTAATTAGCGGCAGCGTCATGTGTCTGCCTTCCAGGCCTGCAGCCAACGCTCGCAACAGAAACCGAGGCCCAACGACCTCGGCAGAGGTTATGCCAGCCCTTCGGGCTGTGCGCACTCGCGTGGCCCCATGCGCATACTGCGAATGAGGGCGACGGCGGCAAGCCTCCTTCTTACGACACCTTCTTCATCGCGGCAGCAATAGATAATTTGGCTTTGCTCGACAACTTATCCTCCGCGAGAGGTTCCGTTGGAGATTCTTCGCTTAGAACTTGCTGAAACTCTTCTTGCTGAAGCTGCCTTCGCAGGGCGCGCACGTCCGAACGAAATCGACGGCACATTCCGCACATCATCACGTGCATCCAAAGTTCCATTCTTTGGCGCAGGGTAATCTTGCGATCCATCGAATCGGAAATGAGCTTGGTCATGTCTTTGCAGTTTAACAATTAGGCGTCCCCCATATCCCAGCGGGACTTGATGCACTCCGCCAGACGAAGACGAGCGCGATGCATCAGCACCCATAGGTTTGTCGACGTGATGCGCAACTCCTTACAAACATCTTCCGTACTTTCTTGCTGCACTTCCTTGCGGACAAATACGGCAGCTTGATTGCCTGGCAAACCTTCGAGGCAGGTTCGAAAAATCTCTCGAAATTCCCCCTGCTCGATCGCATCCAACTTCAACGCCCCGTTTTTCTTGGCGGACTCCGACCAATTCCCCTGTCGGTCGAACAATCGCGTGACGACCTGATCCTCACCATCTAGACTCAACTCCTTCTTGGCTTTCCCTCGAAGATAGTCAACGACCTTCCGTTTCAATATGCCCATGAGCCATGCCCCCTCAGCTCCGCGATTGCTGAACATGTCTAGGTTTCGTAGGGCTCCAAGAAAAGCTTCCTGCACCACCTCTTCGGCGGCGTCACGATCCCGCAGCCTCGAATAGGCGAAGGCAAACATCACATCACCGTGTGTCTCTAACCACCTGCTTGGATCGATTTTGCTAGTTGACTCTGGCACGTTTATTGGACTCATAACGGTTTTATCATTCGCTACCGGCAAATCGCTTTCGGCCGAACTAGTCACGTCTCGGCCTGGTCATTAGGTTACATTTTCAATCCCAATGCTCCAATTCTCCCTCCGAATCAAAGTGCACCAGCAATAAAATTGCACAGCAACTAATTCGGTCCTGCTTACCGCCCTGTGGATTCAAAAGCATTTTCCGTTTTGCTGCCAAGGCAGCACTCCCAATCAACCTGCAGCGGCGACCACTCTTTCCTGCTCGCGCGGCGGGTTACTCTAATCCAACAAGCCGAGACGCGGCGGGTTACAATGTCAGCCAGCCTGTCTGGCTAAGGGTAAAGCATCCCACGAGGTGCTGCAACAAGGACTCTCCGCTCGGCTGGCGATCCTGTTGCCCACGATTCCTAGGGTAGCGAGTTGCTGCCTCGGCTTTCGAAATCGCCTCCGCATCACTAGGGGCGCCGTGGTTTGGGCACTCCCTCCAGACCTATTCGTGTAAGATCAAGCTTCCTTACAATGAAAATTTCCCAAGCATTCCATTTCCGACACGATTTGTCTTATGCGGCTACTTCCCCAACTCGTTTGCTTCCTAGTTCTGATCTTAAGCTCGACATTTACCCAAGCAGAGGGACGAATCGAGTTCAACCGCGATATCCGTCCGATCCTCAGCGAGAACTGCTTCTACTGTCACGGATTTGATGAAACGCACCGGCAAGGGGATTTGCGTCTAGATACGCTCGAAGGAGCCCTAGAGGGTGGAGCCATTCAGCCGCATGCCCCCGGAGAGTCGGAGCTGATGCGACGCATTACCAGCCAAGCTGACGATGAGCTGATGCCGCCTCCGGAGTCAGAAAAGCAATTGACGCTCCAGCAGCGAGAGCTCATACGACAATGGATCGAGCAGGGAGCCGAGTATCAACAACACTGGGCTTGGCAGAGCTTGATACGTCCCCCCGTTCCCAAACAGCCACTTGCCCGTCCAAGCAGTCCTCTTGAACGGCCAGATCACCTAGTCCGCGGTAGCTCGGCCCCGTCGGTCGGCACTACTGCCATCGACCGTTTTCTGCACGCAAGTTGGAGATCGCAAGGAATCACCCCAGCCGCGATGGCCACGCCGCGCGAAAGATTGCGGCGGTTGAGCTTTGACCTGCGTGGTCTCCCCCCCACGATGGCCGAAGTCGCTGAGTTCACCGCTTCCCCTGACTCCGCAACCTTCCAACAACTGCGTGAGCGTTGGATGCAGGAGCTCGACTATGCAGAACATCAGGCAATTCGATGGTTGGACTTGGTCCGATGGGCCGACACGAGTGGGCAGGTCAGTGATGAACCCATTGCTTCAGGAGCCTATCGGGCCTGGATTATTCGAGCCTTCCAAGCCAACATGCCTTTCGACGAATTTTCGACCGCTCAGCTTGCTGGCGACCTGCTGCCAGCGCCGACCGATGACCAATTGATTGCTTCGGGCTACAACCGCATCGTCAACACCAACTGCGAAGCTGGAGCCATCGAGGAGGAACAGCTCTATAAACTCAAGGGCGAACACGTGCGGGCCTTAGGAACGGTTTGGCTAGGGCTCACTACCGGCTGCGCGGAGTGTCATGATCACAAATTTGATCCGATCCTGGCCAAAGACTACTACAGCCTAGCCGCATTTTTTGACGATCTGGTGGAAGCTGGTGTGTACACGCCGGGCGATCGCCGTGAGCCCTTGCACTACGTCTACAATGCTTCCTCCAAGACGCAAGAAGATCGCCGACTGAAGGCAGAAATTGAAGCCATCCAACACAGGCTGAGCCTCAAACCGCTCGACGAATTCGCGGATTGGGAGGCAGCGATTTTGGCCAAGTTAAAGGATAACGAATCGCGTGCGGACTTCGTTTGGCTACCGGCAGAACTACCCGCTCCGCGCGTGCTGGAGGGGAGCTTTCAGGCAGCGCAGCAGGATGGCCAACCCGTCCGTCAAACGCGCGCCAACAAAGCTGAATTCCACCGCGTACATGCTGCCGAGGTTGTGACTGGTTTTTTCTCCCCTGCATCGGTCCAAACAGATCCTCAACAGGACGCTTGGTATGCCGATGTCTGGATCGATGAAACCGAGCGTCCTCAGATGCTGGGCCTGCAAATCTCCCATGGCGACTATGGTCGTCTAGGCTGGAACACCGCCAATTTTGAAACGTATGTTTGGGGAGCCGACGCCTCGGGGAATCTCTCTCAGAGCCACCCCTGGAGCGATCCCGAACGCGTCAAAGCGATGGGAGAGCTCCCCGCAGAATCGGGCTGGGTGCGACTCCGCATTCCCTTGGGAGAGCAGATTGCTGCGGTGCCCGGACAAGCGTTTGAGGCCACCGGCATGGCTTGGTTACAAACCGGTGGCCACGTCAGATGGGGAGGCAGTGGCATTGAATTGCGCACCGATAAAGCGACCCAACTGCAGCTTGGTGAGCCAGCGATCCGACGCTGGTGGGAGCAGCCCAAAAATCGCGAAGTGTATCAAAAGCGTTTCGGGCTGGTCGTCTCCGCCTTGAAGACACCTGGCGCTCAGCGAGATTCTCTGCAGAACGAACTCTTAGCCGATGCCTTTCGCGAACAGACTCAGCCCGCATTGCTGCACTCGTTGCGAGAGCTTGAATCGAAGCTCTTTTTAATGCGTTCCGAAGCGTTTCCGGTCTTGGTGTCGAAGCAGGCTGAGCAGCACAAGACTACACGATTGCTATTGCGGGGAGACTATCAGGACACCACCGGCCCAATCGTCTCCGCCGCTGTTCCCGAGTTCTTGGGAAACCCGATCGAATCAGCATCCCCCAACCGCCTGGATCTTGCGAGGTGGTTATTTGATGAACAGAACCCGCTCACCGCTCGCGTCTACGTAAACCGCCTTTGGCAGCAATTTTTTGGGCAGGGCTTAAGTGTGACACTCGACGACTCCGGCACGCAAGGAGCTTGGCCCTCGCACCCAGAACTCCTTGACTGGCTCGCATGTGAATTCCGCGACAGTGGTTGGGATCGCGACCACATGGTTCGCCTGCTCACCTCCACCGAAGCCTACCAGCTCAGCTCTCAGGGCACGCCTGACTTGCTTGCCTCCGATCCTGACAATCGCCTATATGCCCGCCAGGGGCGTTTTAGACTTCCGGCTGAGAGCATCCGGGATTCGGCGCTCCAAGCCGCCGGTCTCCTAGAGAGCACAACCACGATTCCGCTGCAGAGCTTCTTCCCTTATCAACCGAGTCCCTACTGGACCAACTCCGACAAGATCATGTACGGAAGTCGGCACATGCGGTGGGAGACAAGCCCAGCCGGGACGCAGTATCGCCGGAGCTTGTATACCTTTTGGAAACGGCAAAATATCCATCCCACGCTGCTCGCCTTTGATGCGCCAACGCGGCAGGAGTGTACGGCGGAGCGCAACATTACGAATACGCCAGGACAAGCGTTGGCCCTGTTGAACGATCCCACTTTCGTCGAAGCGGCCCGCGTGCTGGCTACACGACTTTGTGAAACTCACGCAGATCTGAATGCGGATCTCCCCGCCGCATCCGTAGACCGTGCGCGGATCGATTTGGCCTACGAACGGACTCTCCAGCGTCAGCCACATCCACAGGAGATCCAGATACTGCTGGACTTGCTAGCCAGCCAAAGAGACTATTATCAGCACCATCAACCGGATGCACAACAATTGCTTTCCGTCGGGCAAACCCCTGCTACGGAGGCGGAGGCGTCTGCTGAAATTGCAGCCTGGACTTCCGTTGCGCGCGCCATCTTAAACCTTCATGAATTTCTCAATCGAACTTAGACGATGCACGACAACACTTCACTCAACGTGACTCGGCGGCATTTCTTTTCGAAGTCCGCCGCGGGAATTGGCACCGCAGCACTCGGTAGCCTGCTGGGGCAATCGGCCGTCACGGCTTCCGATAGCGCAACATCTTTTCCCAATTTTCCAGCTCGCGCGAAGCGGGTCATCTACCTGTACATGGCTGGCGGACCGAGTCAGTTCGAAACCTTTGACGACAAACCAACGTTGCGTCGCTTGCATGGCAAGCCAATCCCGCAAGCGCTGACCCAAGGCGTCAAATTGGCCTTCCTGCAATACGAGGCCTTGAAGTGCTTTGGCAGCGACGTGGGATTCAAGCAGTGCGGTGAGTCGGGGCAATCGATATCCAACCTTTTGCCGCAACTGCAAGGGGTGGCGGACGAGTTGTGCGTAGTGCGAACCTTGCAAACCGATCAAGTCAACCATGATCCTGCTCACACGTTCATGAATACTGGATTCGGAATTGCCGGTCGGCCCAGCATGGGATCGTGGCTTTCCTACGGCTTGGGGTCTGAGGTGGCTAATCTTCCGACTTTCGTGGTGATGCGCAGCGGCCCTCTAGGGCAACCCATTCCCACCACCGCTTGGCACAACGGTTTTCTGCCTGGCAAGCACCAAGGTGTGGAATTCTACGGCAGCGAACAACCGCTCAACTTCCTTGAATCACCGCCCGGGGTTACACGGCAATCCCAAAGCAAAACGATTGATTCGATCGCAGCACTCAATCGTGTCCGTTTCGAGCAATCGCCTGATCCCGAAATCTTGACGCGAATCAATCAATACGAACTTGCATTCCAAATGCAAACTAGCGTTCCCGATTTGGCCGATTTTCATTCCGAATCACAGGCTACGCGGGAGCTCTACGGTGTAGGTGACAAACCGGATGGAGGCTTTGGCTCCAATTGCCTAATGGCGCGTCGCATGGCAGAACGAGGCGTGCGATTTATCCAGCTTTACCACACAGGCTGGGATCATCATGGCGGCGTGGTGAAGGGGGTGACTGCACGTGCAAAGGATGTCGACCAAGGCTGCGCCGCACTGATTCGCGACTTGAAGCAACGTGGCATGCTGGACGATACGCTCGTTATTTGGGGCGGTGAGTTCGGACGAACTCCGATGTCCCAGGGGGGAAGTGGCCGTGACCATCACACACGCAGCGGCGCGATATGGATGGCTGGTGGCGGTGTCAAAGCGGGTTCTAGCTATGGTGAAACCGATGACTTCGGGTTCACCGCTGCCATCGATCCATTCCATGTCCATGATTTTCACGCTACCACCTTGCATTTGCTCGGCATTAATCACAAGCGACTGACCTATCGACACCAGGGATTTAACTTCCGGCTCACGAATGTTCACGGCAATGTCCTGGAAAGAATAATTGCCTAGCGGCTTGGCCAGATTAGGAATGCGCGAGCACGGCAAGTTGAGAAGCAGTGTTGCCCTTCAAAGTAAACGCATAGGAATTCCGGCGTTTAGGCCGCGCGCCGCTCGGACAGACATTTCCTCAAGCAGCCGTCAGGTCAGCTAGTCACGTCAGCTAGTCACGTCAGCTAGTCACGTCAGCCAGTCACGTCAGCCAGGGCAGGACAGGGAAATCGGCTTAAGCTTACTGCCGCACGAGATTGCGATTGCCTTCGGTCATCTTCACTAGCAATTTTTCAACCAGCCCGGGTTCTGTTTCGAGTTCCAGGGTCACTTCCCAATCGAGGTCGTGCCCCATTTTGGCCAGCAACTCGACCAGATCCTCGGCAAAGCGTTTGTGGGCCTTCTCACCAAATTCCTGACGTGCAAATTCCATGATCCGCTCGATGGGTATGCCATCGATGGAATGGAGGGAAGCCCAGCGGCCTCCCACATCGACGATGGGCTGATCATTCTCCCAGCGGATCCCTGAAAAAGGGGCCACGCGAGCGTGCCCGTACTTCGCCACTGGCCTATAGGCTCCGGGAACCGAACGCTCCAACAGCCAACGGCCGATCCGCTCCACTTTCGGTCCGCCACAATTGGTGACCACCACCACGCCAACCCTCTGTTCGGGCACGCACCCGATCCAGGCGCTGCAATTGCTGCGTCCCCCATTCTTCTCTGGGATGCTGCCGAGAAACGGATTGAACCGGATGGTCCATCCGAGGCCTGTTCGGCAGAGAATTCCGCTGGACAAAGTTGTTCGCGAATGAAGTTGTTCGAGCGTTTCTCTCGTCAACACATCGGGCTCCATTTGGGCGATCAGAAACTTCGCGAGATCCTCAACCGAGGTAACGAGGCCGCCGGAGCCAGCCAAACGCTCTCGATAGGAATGCGTCGTTTCCCAATGCCAGCCACTGGCGTCATAGCCGGTTGCAGGGTGGAGCGTGTCATCCATCTGAATTGCAGTGCGTTCCAGCGACAACGGACCGGCCAGCATTTCTTGGAGGAGCCCGTCGAGCGATTTCTCGGTGGCACATTCCAACGCATGCCCCAGTAGTCCGAAGCCGAGGTTGGAATAAAGTTCGTCGGCTCCAGGATCGGACTCTAGCTTTACGCGTTTCAAATGATTGTAGAGACGCTGCGGTTCCAGCGCATACCAACCTTCCGCCGACTGCACGCGGCCCGGAACGCCTCGTGGCAAGCCGGAGGTGTGGGAAGCGAGTTGCCGCAGCGTAATCGCCGCGCCAAGCTCGGGAGTGGTGCTGATGGAAACAGCTTTTGGCAAGTATTTTAGCACGGGTTGATCTAGGTCGACGACACCCTGTTCGTGCAGCATGGCTGCCAGTGAGGCGGTAAAGGCCTTGGTCACGGAGGCGACATGGTACTGCGTCTGCAGCGTTGCTTCTTTACCCGACTCGATGTTCTCGAATCCGAATGCGGCCTCGTGAGCGATCTCACCATTGCGTACGATGGCCACCGTCAGACTCGGGTATTGGGCGAGTTCAAACTGCTCCTGCAACCAGTGGTCAATAGTCGCAATTTCCTCCTCGCCCAACTCACTGACGACCCCGAAGTCTGGTTCCACCGGTTCACGACTGGTATCCAGGGGAGTCAGGGCACCGCCGAAGGATAGAAAGGAGAGCACTGCAAGTACCGCCAAGGTTCCTAATGCCAAAGTTAAAACAAGGATCACGATCGCTGGCGCCCTTGGCAAACGTCGTCGTGTTTCCGCTACTGCGTCTTCCGCAACAATATTCGAAGAGGCAGTTCGTCCATGGTTCGCCGATGCGGAGCGTACCTTCTGCCTGCTAGACCACAGCCAAACGGAAAAGAAAACGATCTCAAAGGGGATCACAGCCGCCACCACCGATTGAAAGAAAACAGGGCCCATTTCCGGTAGCGGATACCGAAGTCCGCAATAAGCGCCGATCAGCGTCGGCGCTATAATGAGGGCTGCGATACGCCAGGACGGTACGATGAGATTCCAATTCTCCGCCCAGCTTTCCCAAGTGTAGCTCAAGCCAGGATTGCCAAGCGGATTGGAAAGTGCACTCACGAGGTCGATAGTGCCTGCAGAACTCTCGGGAGAGTCGTCAGCTTCGAGGTTGGCAATGAGTCTCAACAGATCCTGACGCCGTGGCTGGAGTTGATCGCGAACCGCCCGCTGATTCATCCAATAAACTCCTGCATAGATCACGAGCAGAAACAGCCCCAAAAACCCGACAAAGACAACGAACTCCCACCAGACACTAGAACTCTGCCAAGCAACGTGAGCGAAAAATACCATGATGGAAGTACCCAATGGCAGAAGGTACCACCAAAACACGTTCCGCAGCAGCCAGATTTGATGCTCGACCTGAGTCAACGACTCCTTCACGTAGTAGAGCAGAGTTTCCCCCGCCTCACTCGGCCTTTGCGGGTAACGGCGACGGTCCACCAGGATGAACCCGACAATGAAAATCAATGCAGCAATGGTTAGATACCAAGTCCAAGGCAAGGCCATCGTGATCCCCATGACAATCCAAATAGGTATCAGCACCAGGGATGTCCCTGCTTCACGAACATCGCGCCAAAGAATCGTCGACTGAAAATTTTGCTGAGAGCTCTGTACCTCCTGCGTTATTTGGTCAGAATCGATGGTAACATGCATCTGCTCCGAATCCGCCTTCCAGGCCTTCTGATATTGATCAAGATCCATCAGCATCTCCAGTCATCAATGCTCTCAGTGCCTTTTTCGCCCGATTCAGCTTTACGCCTACGTTGCTTTCCGAGATACCAAGTACGTCCGCGATCTCGCGATAACTCAATTCATCTAGATACAGCAGCACCAGCGCTGCTTCGGTCTTGGGTAACTGGTGAATAGCGTGGTACAGTTGTTCAACCATCTCTCGCTGCTGAACTTGCTCCACTCCCTGTTTCTCCCCGGTTACCAAGGCTTGCACCTCCAACAAGGGGTGTTGTCTGGCTCTCCGCGGACTATCCTTGCGGTGCCAATTCATCGCGGTGTGCAGGGCTACGCGGTAGAACCAAGTCGGAGCACTAGCCTGCCCCTGAAAATTCGGCAAAGATCTCCAAGCCTGGAGCAATATTTCCTGAGCAAGGTCTTGGCATTCTTCACTGGTCAGCGTGTAAGCGCGCGCCACCTTAATGACTGAAGAACTGTGTTTTTCAAGCCAGATTGTGAATATTGACTCTTGATCTTCCTCAACCACAGACGGCCTTTACGCTGCTAGGAATACTGTCGCTCCCAGAACTATTGGTAGCTTGAGCCGCAGGATACTTACAGAGAAAACGATGGAATTCCATCAATATTGGTCTTCACTATCGCCCTGCGTTCTTCGCCGCTCGTCACCGAAGATGGTGCGCAAGGTTTTGCCAAACGGCCAAAGCCTCCTGAGCGCGTGGCTCGCCAGCTGCAAACCATTTTCCATCGGCAGAGTATGCAGCCGCTTCTGCCTCGATAGGAAGCATTAACAAGCGTTCGCCGGAACTGGTGGACCAAGTGGAGATCGTAGGTGATTCACCTTGCTCGGGATATGTCCCAAGCAAAGTAATAAGCTGTCCGTCAGCGGAGAAGACGAATTGGGATTTGCCACTGTGGTAGCGGAAGGGCGCATCGATCACTCGCAGGACCAGCCCGGTTTGAGTCTCGATCAGCTTAATGCCCAACATGTCGCAGATTGCGAACGACGCACCGCTGGGCGAAAATCCGACGCCAGAGACCAATTGAATCGCGTCGATGCTCACTGCTGGATCAGGATGACGCTTATTGTCGTTGGTGTTTCGAAAGTTCAGCAAGAGCCTGCCACTGGCAACGTCCCAAATGCTGGCCCCGTATTGAGAACCAACGGTTGCCAATTGCTCTCCGTCGCTGGAGAACGCTAAGCTCTGAACATGTGTCGGGGCGACATACCTACGTGGGAGGCTAAGTGAGACGCGATGCCAGGATGATGGCCACCACAATGGCTTGCCACAGGAAATGACCCAAAGTCAGCATTACTTGCAGTGACAATTCGGTCCAATCAACCATGGAAAAGCTCAAGATTTGGACTCCCGCAGCTTCTTGTTCAGCAGTTTGCGAAGATTCGCCAATTCCTCTGAATTCAAGTCTGCCACGTCAAACAGACTTAGCATCACTGCTTCGGCCGATCCGTCGAAAACGCGTTCAACAATATCACCCAGCATGCCTCGCGAGACATCTTGACGCTGGAGCAGTGGTGAAAACCGAAAGGCCTTACCTTGCGTCGGCTGCAGCTTTTCGATCTGCCGCTTATCGACCATCGTTCCCAGCATGGTAATTACGGTGGTGTGCGCCAGCTCGCGTCCGCCACCAGCCAGCCTCTCACGCACTCCGCGAACTGTCAGCGGGTACTCGTCCCACAGTACTTTCAAAATCTGCAGTTCCAACTCCGTTGGATACTCCGAGTTTGGTCTTGCCATCACTATCCCTCCGCATGCAATTTCTAGTTCACTAGAACTTAAACACACCGAGGTTCGGTGTCAATACGATATCTATAGACTTAGAAAAAGCGAATACGCAGGCTAGTTTTCCCAATGCCGCTCCGAGAGTTGGGCCACGAGGACATTGAGGGGATGGCAGCCTCCCAGAGCACCACCTCCGAAAGCACCACCTCCGTTGTGAGAGCGGAGTGCAAGCCGCAGTTGTTCGCGTCGATGGGCTAGCGGTAGCGGCTGTCTTAGTCACATTCCATCCAGCGTAATTTTTGTACAATGAGATCGCGGCGTCAGGACTTCTGCAACCCAGCCTTATTTTTCGCGAGCCTTCATTTATGAAAATTCATCCATGCCAGATAGCTCTGCTAACTTTAGCAATCAGCATTTCGGCCTTGAGCCTGCCGCTTGCTTCTGCGCAAGAGACCACGCAAACCAATGCGGCTCAGCCCGCACCGCTGAAGGTCTTGCTGGTGATTGGGGGCTGCTGTCATGACTATGCAACGCAGGAGAAGTTGCTCAAGCAAGGCATCGAGGAGCGGATTCGAGCTGAAGTGACGGTCGAGTTGAGTGAAAGCACATCCACTGAGACGACCTTTGAAATCTATCAAGAAGACGATTGGGCCGAAGGTTTCGATGTCATCATCCATGACGAGTGTTCGGCCAACGTTACGGAGCGCCCGTACATCGATCGAATTTTGGCCGCGCACCGAAACGGAACGCCAGCGGTGAATCTTCACTGCGCGATGCACAGCTACCGTTGGGGGGAATTTCGCCAGCCAGTGGCTCCTGATGCAGAGAACGCTGCTTGGTATGAAATGCTGGGTGTTCAGTCCACGGCCCATGGCCCGAAAACCCCCATCGAGCTGTTGACGACCGATAGCGAACACCCCATCATGCACGGTCTTAAGCAATGGACCACCATTGACGAAGAGCTGTACAACAACGTGCGCGTCTTTTCGGGAACGACCGCGTTGGTATCAGGCAAACAACTGCAACCCGCCAATAAGAAGCAACTCAAGGCCAATCCTGACGCAAAAGGGACCGAGTCGACCGCTGTTGTGGCTTGGACCAACTTGTACGGCCCCAACCAGACAAGAATTTTCAGCACTTCGTTGGGCCACCAAAACGACACCGTCGCCGATGCTCGCTACTTAGAATTGGTCGTACGTGGTCTGCTATGGTCCACCCAGAACCTAACCAAGGATGGGCAGGCCAAGCCAGGTTTTGTGAAGTAGTTTAACCGTCGTAGCTACGTTCGCCAGAACGTGGACTCCCCGCAGTCTGGCGACCGCAGCTACGTTAAGGCCGCGAAAGGGAAGGGCCAAGGATGGGCAGGCCAAGCCAGGTTTTGTGAAGTAGTTTAACCGTCGTAGCTACGTTCGCCAGAACGTAGACTCCCCGCAGTCTGGCGACCGCAGCTACGTTAAGGCCGCGAAAGGGAAGGGCCAAGGATGGGCAGGCCAAGCCAGGTTTGCGAAGTAGATTAACCGTCGTAGCTACGTTCGCCAGAACGTGGACTCCCGCAGTCTGGCGACCGCAGCTACGTTAAGGCCGCGAAAGGGAAGGCCAAGGATGGGCAGGCCGAGTCAGGCTTTGCGAAGTAGATTAACCGTCGTAGCTACGTTCGCCAGAACGTGGACTCCCGCAGTCTGGCGACCGCAGCTACGTTAAGGCCGCGAAAGGGAAGGGCCAAGGATGGGCAGGCCAAGCCAGGTTTGCGAAGTAGATTAACCGTCGTAGCTACGTTCGCCAGAACGTGGACTCCCGCGGTCTGGCGACCGCAGCTACGTTAAGGCCGCGAAAGGGAAGGCCAAGGATGGGCAGGCCGAGTCAGGCTTTGCGAAGTAGATTAACCGTCGTAGCTACGTTCGCCAGAACGTGGACTCCCCGCAGTCTGGCGACCGCAGCTACGTTAAGGCCGCGAAAGGGAAGGGCGGAGCCACGGCGAGGGGGAGGGCCACACTCGCCAGGCAACACACTCGCCAGGCAACCTGGTCGTTGCTAGTCACAACTCTCTTCAAGGAATCCCAAATGTACGCTTACACGTTTCACTGCCCGGTCCGAGTGTGGTTCGCTGCCTTGTTGATAGCAGCCAGTTGGGGCCCAGTTCTGCAAGCGGTCGAAACGGTACGGCCTCCCAACATCGTCTACATCATGGCCGATGAACTCGGGTATTACGAACCGAGTTTCATGGGAGGGCAGAATATTCAAACTCCCAACATGGACCGCATGGCCAAGGAAGGGATGGTTTTTCGCAATCTCTATGCGGGTTCATGCGTCTGTGCCCCTACCCGCTGCACCTTTCTGACAGGAAAACACAGCGGGCATACTTCGGTTCGCTCCAATGGAGGTGGGACTCCGCTGCGCGCCGGCGAGCAGACCATCGCTTCCATCCTGAAACCACTCGGCTATGCAACTGGAGGGTTCGGAAAATGGGGATGCGGAGGACGCGACTCCACGGGAGTTCCCGAGGCTCACGGATTCGACGTTTTCTTGGGCTATTACGACCAAGTCCATGCGCATTCCTATTATCCTCCCTATCTCATCCGCAATAGCGAAGAGGTTCCCCTAGAGGGCAATCATGGTGGTAGCCGCGGCGAAACCTACTCGCAATACGTCATTCACGATGCGGCCCTGGAGTTCATTCGCTCCCACCAGAACCAGCCCTTTTTCGCCTACCTCCCCTATACGCCCCCACATGGCATCTTTGACATTCCCGATCAGGATCCAGCTTGGGCAATCTACCAATCCCACGATTGGCCTGAGCCAGCCCGTCGCTATGCAGCCATGGTATCGATGCTCGACCGCCAAGTCGGTGAGGTCCTGGCGCTGCTCTCCGAACTTGGACTCGACGACAATACGCTGGTCGTATTCAGTGGGGACAATGGCGGCAACGATTATTTCAAGTCTCCGAAGTTTCCGCGTGGTGTGCATCTAGCCAACAAACACCCGCAAACGGGAATCGAGTATCGCGGCACGAAAGGGACGCTCTACGAAGGCGGCTTGAGAATTCCCTTTGTCGCACGTTGGCCCGGCAAGATTACTGCAGGTAGCGAGAGTCCGTTTGTCGGCTACTTTCCAGATATCCTGCCAACCGTTGCCGAGATGACCGGTGCCCAGGCACCGAGTGATATTGATGGAGTAAGCTTGCTACCTCAGTTGATCGGGGAGACTGCGGCGGGACATCCCCAAGTCCAGCACGATTATCTCTACTGGGAAATTGGGGGCTGGATTGCCGTTCTCCAAGGTGATTGGCGTGCGGTGCGCCCCAAGGCCAAAGCGGCCTGGGAGCTGTACAATATCGGTAAGGATCCAAGTGAATCGGAGAACTTGGCTGAGCGACAGCCCGAAATCCTGGCTCGCTTAACCGCACTGGCCACCGAGGCACATCAACCGGTGTCTGAAGGAGTCTTCCGATCGACCGTCCGCCATGAACGCGACCGCCGCGCCAAGATGGGCAAGCACGATGATCCTCCCGCTTCCCCTAATAAATAGTTTTTAAATCACTCCCATTCCACCACATAGATAGATCAGCTTCCATCCGGCCGCTCCATGGCACGACAGATAGGAAGCTTCGATCGCTCATCCTCCGACCAATTTTGTGACCGAGTTTTCACACCGTCGTGCTCGGTCCTAACTTTTCACTTCCAACAATCTAGAAGTAATCACGAATGCTGCTCATCGAAAAATATACCTTTGGCGTCGGGGACCGTTTTGCTCATCAAGCAGGAGCTCAATTGCGAGCCTTTGAACAACTTGCCGCAGACGGGGTCGATGTAACCCCAGTTTGGAACAAATCCAATCGCGAACACACCTTCGTCGGTTCGCAACCGCAAAGCGTCTACGATGCCGCACAAGCTGCCGTCGCAAGTCGCGGTTGGAAAAAGCCTTGGCACGTGGATGCCGATCACATCCAACTCAAAACCGTGGATGCGTTTATTCCTTGCAGCGATTTCTTCACAATTGATGTCGCCGACTCGATCGGCAAACCGGCGGCGTCTAAAGATATAGCTGCCTTTGTTGAGCGTCACCCCGAATTAGTGGGCAAACTGACGCTCGACGGACTCTCTGCTCCACTCGAAGTCACCCAAGCCGACGTGCAGCGAGTCGCTGAACAGTACTTACTGGCAGTTCAAGAAGCTGGCGAGATCTATCGCCATATCGCGACCACCAAAGGTGCGGACAAGGTCATCGCAGAGATTTCGATGGACGAAACCGATGCTCCTCAGACGCCACCGGAATTGCTCATCATTTTGGTGGCCATCGCTGACGAGAAGATCCCCGTGCAAACCATCGCTCCTAAATTCACCGGACGGTTTAATAAGGGAGTGGACTACGTAGGTGATCTGCAGCAATTCACGCGAGAATTCAACGATGATGTGGCTGTCATTGCCCATGCGGTCAAAACCTACGGACTGCCTGAAACACTCAAGCTAAGCGTCCATAGCGGCAGCGATAAATTCAGCTTGTATCCGATCATTCGCGAGTGCTTGCAACGCACCGGTGCAGGGCTCCACATCAAGACCGCTGGAACAACATGGCTCGAAGAAATCATTGGCCTAGCAGAAGCGGGTGGAGATGGACTCGCCTTGGCAAAGGAGATCTACGCCTACGCGTTGGAACACGTGGAAGAATTTTGTGCACCCTATGCCAGCGTGATTGACATCGATGCCAGCCAGCTACCTTCAGCCGATACGGTTGCAAGTTGGTCCGGTCCGCGATTGGCCAGCGCCATTCGACATATTCAAGGCAACGAGCATTTCAACCCACACATGCGACAGCTGCTGCACGTCTCTTTTAAGGTAGCTGCTAAGCATGGAACGCGTTACACCGACATGCTGAAGGCCAATGAAGAAATTGTCGGTGGAGAAGTCACCAAGAATATTTATGAGCGACATTTGCGGCCCCTGTTCGTCGGCTAATTAGCTCCGATCGATAGACAATTTCCATTTCCAGCGATGACGTGCGGTAGCACACCACGTCATCGCCAGCGGCTACAATGGTGGGGTTTCATCACTCCAACCTGTAAGTCGTTGCACATGAAAATTCTCCAAATTGCATGCGTGCTCTTGGGCCTAGGGCTGAGCCCTTCCAGCCTGACCGCAGAAATCCACTTGGGCCAAGGTATCTTCAGTGGCGAAGTTACCGAGAATAGTGTTTTCCTCCAAACGCGTCTAACGGTCAGCTCGACGCTCGATGAATCCGGTGACCTCGCCGGCTCTCCCGGGTGGGCCTGCTTTGAATGGAGTACTAGCTCCACATTCTCCGACGCTCAGCGTACCGAACTTGTCGAAGCCGTGGCCGATCACGACTTCATTGTCCGCTGCGCACTTCAACAATTGCAGCCCGCGACACGATACTACTTTCGCCCGCTCTTCGGTGAAAATGCAGAGCAACTAACTGCCGGCCCCACGGGTTCCTTCCAAACCCTGCGCGGTGGCAGTTCCACCGAGCCAGTCCAATTCATCGTGGGGAGTTGCATGAACTACAACAAGTTCATGCACGGAGAATTGGCAAAAGCCAGCGGACCAGTAACGGCTACGGAAGAAGACAAAGAATTGGGATTTCCTGCGTTTGTCTCGATGCAACGCCTGCAACCTGAGTTTTGCGTTTTGACGGGCGACATTGTTTATTACGACAACAAAATCAGCAATGCGAAAACGCTCCCGGAACTGCGCAAATGTTGGCACGAACAATTCCGCTTCCCGCGAATGATTGACTTCTTTCGAGACGTGCCGACCTACTGGTCTAAGGATGACCATGACTTTCGCTTCAACGACTCCGACAACGCCTCGTCGAGAGAACCCAAGCCGGAAACAGGCATTGAACTCTTCCGCGAGCAGTTGCCCATTGTCGCCATGGAAGATCGCGATACGCCAACCTATCGAACCTACCGCGTGAATTCGCAACTCCAATTGTGGTTTACCGAAGGTCGTGACTACCGCTCTCCCAATAAGATGAAGGATGGTCCCGAAAAATCACTGTGGGGAACCGAACAACGGGAGTGGTTAAAACGGACCCTAGCCGCTAGCGACGCAACCTGGAAAATCCTAATTTCGCCAACGCCCATGGTGGGGCCAGATGATGCCTATAAGAAAGACAACCACGCCAACTTGGGTGGCTTTCGGCACGAAGCGGATGCATTTTATAGCTGGTTGAAGGAACAGGACATCCAGAATTTCATGACCGTCTGCGGAGACCGCCACTGGCAATATCACAGCATTCACCCCTCGGGCTATGAAGAATTTGCTTGCGGCGCATTGAATGACGAGAACTCCCGCTTGGGCGTCCCACCGGGCTCCAAGCGTGGGACCGATCCCGATTCGCTCGTTCGGCAGCCGTATCTGGCACCGCATGCTTACGGAGGATTCCTCTCCTTCACCGCTGGCGACGTGCTGAAAATACAGTTCCACACGTCGCGTGGGGACGTTATGTACAGTGTCACCCATGACGCAAGTGGACAAACCTTGCCGCAGTAGGCTGGCAGATTTGGCCATTGCCGCAACTCCAACCCAACTCCCATCTCATCCCGGAATGGCGCGTCATGCTTCGATTTGTCTTGAGTTCCATCGTGATCGCTACCTGTGCTTGGCTGGAGGCCTCTGAGGGCCCGACTGTGCAGCGGCCGAATATCTTGTGGATCATTCCGGATGACATGTCAGCCCATTTCTCTTGCTACGGGGAAACGGCCATCGCGACGCCGAACGTCGATCGCTTGGCGGCGAGTGGTGTTCAATTCAACCACGCCTTTGTAACGGCTCCCGTCTGCTCAACCTGCCGCTCAGCATTCATTACAGGCATGTACCAAACATCGATCGGCGCCCATCACCATCGCAGTGGGCGCGGCGAGCTGAAAATCGAACTCCCCCAAGAGATTGCATTGCTGCCGAAGCTTTTCCAAGACGCAGGCTACTACACCGCGATTACCGGATGGCCAATTACCGGGCGACAGGGGAAGACCGATTACAATTTTGAATGGAACCCGTCGATCTACGATGGCGTGGATTGGTCGCAACGCGAGCCGGGTCAACCCTTTTTCGCGCAGATTCAAACGCCAGGCGGAAAGTTGCGTGGCTCGGATGCATCGGGCTGGACCAAGATGGCGCAGAATGCGCGACGGACGCTCGGCGACGCCACGACGAATGACGCCGTGGCCCTGCCGCCCTACTATCCCAACCACCCAGATATCCTTCGCGACTGGGCTGCCTATCTCGATTCAGTGCGTATGACCGACGTAATGGTGGGGGAAGTGCTGGAAAAATTGGAAGCCGACGGAGATCTTGAGAACACGTTGGTTTTGTTCATGACCGACCACGGCATTAGTCATGCGCGCGGCAAACAGTTCTTGTACGACGAAGGACTTCACGTTCCCCTGATCATCTCCGGACCAGGTATTCCAGCGGCAACCATCCGCAATGACTTGGTGGAGCATATTGACATCGCAGCCTTGTCATTGGCTGCCGCTGGCATTCCCATCCCCGAGGCGATGCAGGCGCGAGATATCCTATCTGTGGACTACGACCCCCGAGAGGCAACATTTGCAGCCCGCGATCGGTGCGATGAGACCGTGGATCACCTACGCAGCGTCCGCACCGATGCGTTCAAGTACATCCGCAACTTTCTCCCCAACCGCCCCTACCTCCAACCTTGTGCCTACAAAGACGATAAAGCGATCTTAATGGCACTGCGTGAGTATCACGCGGCTGGCAAGCTCAATGCAGTTCAAGAGCTGTTGTTCCGCGATATTCGACCGAGCGAGGAGCTGTATGACTTGAAACAAGATCCTCATGAGATCCGCAACTTAGCAGGCGATCCGGCCTACGCCGCACCACTAGCCGAACTCCGCCGCAAGCTGAACGACTGGATGGACGATACTGGCGATCTTGGGCAGGAGCCGGAGTCCCAGGAGATGTACGATAGTGATATGAAGGTCTACACCGATCGGCTGGGTGGCCCCAAATTTGATCCCGCTCACCTCCAACAAGTCCAAGACAATATCGCGTTGATGAAACAGTGGGCCAGACAGGGCAAGTAGCCCTCAAACGCGTGTTCTAGATTGGCGCAGGAATCGATGCTCGTTCGCCTTTTTCCAGCACATTACCCAGCGACCGCTGATGGCATAGCCGCACCACTCCCCAATGGCACACGCAACCATCTTCCAATGTTACAGTTGCAGGTGAAGCGTTTGCCGTCGAAAGCTCGCTATCGCATGCAGGGTGTTGCAGCAACTTGCAAACATTGCTCCACATTGGCCGCCCCTGCCGAACGAAGAACTTGCCAACCGAAAGCACCGGCCCTCGCAATGGATGCTGAAACTCTCGCAGCCCACAGCGAAGCACGAACGACTACAGGCTCCTTGGATGCCGACGGGTCCCCTGCGACGCGTCATCTGGGGCATTGTGCAGAGCCGAGGCGAGCTTAAGCGGTGTTGGAATTCATCCCAGAATCAAGCTTTGAAATAGCGCGTGGGATTGGAGCATACCTGCCGTTCCGCCGCCTAAAAACGCGCACCCTAGAAATACGAAAAGGCCCCGCCATAAAGCGGGGCCTTTGGTGAATTGTTTCCAATTGAGACTGAAGTAGCGGAGACTAGCGACGTCGACGACGGAACATGCCTACAACTCCACCGATCAGTCCGAGACCCAAAGCCGAAGGCTCTGGCACGGCGGTCACACGAATGTTGTCGATCAGGGTAACGTTCAGGAGGGAAGCGTTAGGATCTGAAGAGATAGCACCATTCGAATCGCTGTGGCCAAAAAAGATGTTCTGCCCGCCTAGGGCTTCAGTGGCCAAGTTAATTTCGGCAATCTCTAGACCGTCGATGGCCCAAATGGCCGTTTGTGCAACGTCGTTCACATCAATCGTTACGTTGCGCCAAGCAAACCCGATTTCACCAGCATCAGTTGTACCGGTTTGCCCTGCGAACAGGCCAACTTGAGCGGCCGGAGCTGCTTCCCCGCCAAAGCCCGCATAGTAGGCATCGCTACCATTTCTCGCGCCAGCTGCTCGATAAACAGCGGCATCTCCCTCTACAAAACTAGCCTGAGCTGACGATGCATACGCACGAAAGTCAGAGGCGCTTCCCCCATCGAGCGTAACCGCGAAACCCGCACTTTCGGACCACGTCCCCGGATAGATGCCTGCAGTACCAGACGTTCCGACACCAAAAGTCGACAGCTGGGTTGTTCCACTTCCGCCAGGTCCCACGGGACCTACATAGTTCTGCCACAAGTTGAAGGAAACTCGATAGCTGCCTGTGAAACTTTGGCCAGTAGGCGAAACGCTGAAACCGCCAAACACTCCATTGACGTTGTTAGCCGTCATTTTCAGACCGGTCGTTGTAGCCCCGCCAGGAGCAGCCCCGACTCCAATGGCCGAATAGTCATAAAAGTAGTCGGCTTGGATGTCTGTTACGCCAGGATCGTTGGTGGTCCAATTGGCTGAATTGTCAGTATCGAAATCCTCCGAAAAGAGCGTAATGTCGGCCTGCGCTGCTGTAGCGCCGCCGCAAACCGCCGCTGCGACTAGCAATCCACGAAAAAATCTTCGCATCAAGAACTCCCTACCTCAAAATGAATGTTGCAATTGCGCTGTAGTTTCGCCCGCGTCAACGCATAGTGAATTAAGAATCCAAGGACTTTGCGGGCCGCGCACATCGCCACTATTGTAACCACCGCAATACACCGCACACCCCGCATTTCCGCCATTTCCCCTATTTCCCTTAATCCGAGCGGTCTGCAGCCCCTCGCATGCCAGGCATCCACATGGCCTCCTCCCCTCCAAAGCTCGCCGCAGCAACAGTCCGCCTTCGGCCGTGCAAGCCCCTCGGGCAGGAGAAACAGTAATCCGCCTTTGCCAGCCATTCCCCCCCACACACAAAGCCCCCCAAGCACTTTCCCGCCCCCCAGCCGGGAAGATGGTGGGAAGATGGTGGGAAGATGGTGGGAAGATGCTGGGAAGGTGGTGAGGGACAGCCCCTGAGCGCAATAGGTGCCACCCACATTCCGAAATGACGGAAAATGGATGGCACCTACTGGAGACGCTAGCAAAACAGGAAGGAAGGCCATGCTGGCTATAGAACGTGAGGCAAAGATGGGGGCTAACGCCCTACCGTGAGGCACACGGACCGGGGGTCCATGCTACCGAACCACCCGGCAAAATGCTGCATCAGCGTAGCTTGGGCCCCCGGCCCGTGCACTTCACTGCGTGGAGGGCGAAGCAAAATACTAGCTGGATACCTGTCCAGAGCGTAAAAAGCGCAATAGGTGCCACCCACATTCCAAAATAACGGAAGATGGATGGCACCTATTGGAGACGCTAGCAAAACAGGAAGGGAGGCCACGCTGGCTACAGACCATGAGCACAAGACGGGGGCTAACGCCCTACCGTGAGGCACACGGACCGGGGGTCCATGCTACCGAACCACCCGGCAAAATGCTGCATCAGCGTAGCTTGGGCCCCGGCCCGTGCACTTCACTGCGTGGGGGGCGAAGCAAAATACTAGCTGGATACCTGTACAGCATTGTTAGGGGCACCTGCGACCGAGCCGAGATTTCAGCCCCATTGCTTTTCGAGGTACGCACAGCTGGGTTCCCGCCAGTGCGGAGATCACGGGGATTGAGGGAAGCTCATGCTGCTCGGGTTTTGTCCTGGGGGGAGAGGGAGAGGGAGAGGGAGGCAGTTAAAGCATGCAGCTCCCGGGCACCCATTGCAGGCCACTACGCGATACTCATTCCTGCAAATTGTGGCAGGGTCGTGGCCCAAGAGCGCATCGCACCGCCGCTCGGACAAAATGTGCGAGTTGGGCCTTCAAACCGTACCGTCTTACGGAGCGTTCCGGCGAATTGCGTGTCGACGCCCGCTGATGCCGGAACGCCCGTGACCGACGAAACCATGCGCAGAAAACTAGTCCCCTGTGCGCCTTGAGCCGTATTGCAATGCATGAACTGGATGCATCCATAAGATCCGAAGCAGCCGCGTAACCTCGAGAGTGCGTTGCGCGTGGCCGTATCGTTGCGAAAGGTCGAATGATCTTCAATACTTCCATGGCCATCTGAAACTCCTGCCGCACCGGGTGCTCCGTGCCCATGAAACCGCAGCAAAAACAGATTGTTAGCCCGTCCACGAATGTCACAGATTGCTTGCTCGATACCATTGCACATCCCGCCGATCAGTACTGGAGAGGCACCAGACCTCCTCAAGTCACCAACTTCCATTTTGAACAAGCTTTCATCAAAGACATCGATGCAATCAAGAATTTGCAAGTGTTCATTGGCAATCAGTCGAGGCCATGTGTTTTGACCGATCACGCCGTCAACAGTTAGCGGACGGTGTTCGCGTTGAAATTTTTTTACAGCGGCAGCGGTGCGAGAACCATAAATCCCATCGACACCTAACGATTCGCCTGTCCGATTGAGCAACATCTGCGCGACGACCACTGACGGCAGCCGATCACCATGCCTCAACCATACAAATTCGGACATGCTTAACTCCCAGATCAAACAACCAAGGTAAAAACTCGGACGGGCATCCCAATCGAACACGCTACCATTATCGAGCCAACGTGAGATTCGTTGCGTCAGAAATACGAGAACGGGGCAAAAGCGCCGTTTCGTTCCCCTTGAGCCGTCCTGGCGATCGCAGAAATAGGGCGACAATGCCAGGCATGTTTTAAACAGCCAACAGAGGACATTAGAGGAGAAGAGGGGTGCCAAGAAGTGGGCTCGCCGAACAACGCAAAATGGACTAAAGAACTCATGGTGGGAGTTGGCCATTAGTTTCGACTCCGCAATTGTTTAGGCACCATGGAACCTGCCGATGAAGGGTTGCAACCCTTGGGTTCTTCGCAGAAGACTCTCTGCACCACACCGATTTGCTAGCAACGAGCTTAATCGCTATGAGAATCGCACTCATCCCATGCCGATGGAATCGCTACATGGCATCCAATGCACAGCAGTGGTGGTGCATTAGTCTTGTGATGCTGGGGCTGGTGGTTGGAACAGGCTGTCGCTCCCTAGTTCCACAGCAAATCGATGCTTTGCAACTTTACACTTCGCCGGAGCTTTTGGACGCGGAGCCGCAAATTCAGCGAGGTGAACCACGCAAGGTCCTCGATGCAGCGGGATGGGTGTGGGGTATTCCCAGCAAAATACTGCTGTGGGATCGTCGCGTCGACAATCATCGGATTTCGCCTGAAACTGAAATCGCGATCTCGGACTATTTGGCAGTCAACGGCTTGAACACGGTTCGTGTTCGCTTGAACCAGTATCGCCCGGGAGACGATTGGCGACGACTGGTCAAAAATCGCTCTGTGGGGGCACCCTGGAGGTACACGGTTGGGACGTTGAGCGTCCTCGGTGAGACCGTCCTACCGGGGCGTTTGTTTGGCGGAGACCATTTCAACCCGTTTACCAACACCGTCCACGTCTACTCCGATATACCTGCAATCGCATTGCATGAGGCCGGACACGCGAAGGATTTCGGACGGCGAAAATGGAAGGGCAGCTATGCCTTCCTATACGTATTGCCGATAGTTCCACTGTATCACGAATCGATCGCCAGTCGCGATGCCGTGGCCTACCTCGAGTCGGTCGGCACTCCCCAACAACAGGCGGAAGCTTACCGCATTCTTAGCCCAGCCTACGGGACGTACGTGGGCTCGACGGCAGGCACTTTCCTACCAGGCTACGCCAATCCAGCCTACTACGGTGCCGTCGTAGCCGGACATGCCGTGGGACGATTTCATGCGCATCAGGCACTCCATGGCGATGCGACTGCCAGCGAGGAGTACACCATGCTCGGTCTAGCTACGATTGAGGACGCAGACGCGAAGATCGAGCGGTAGCTTTGCCATCGGATTTCTAGCACCATGACCGCACTGGCAGCCCGAAACCATCGGCTCTCGTCCAGGAAACTCCAGTCGTGGACGGCGGAATCGCATCGTCAATCGCGCGACGCATGGCCACTGATTGGAGCAGATCGCTTACAATGATCGCTTTGACCACTAATTTTCCGCTGGAGGCCACCGCATGATCCGCATAACGCTCCGTTTCTTGTTGTCCCTGTTCGCACTCTGCGTAATGGGGGCCCCCCAGACGGCTCGGGTGATGGCTCAGGCGGTAGAATTGCCGGAAATCCAGCGGAGTGCGGGAGCGAAGCAGCGCAACGTCATTTTCATCTTGACCGACGATCACCGCTACGACGCCATGGGGTTTGCGGGGCACCCGTTCCTTGAGACACCCAATATGGACCAGCTTGCCAGCCAAGGTGTGCATCTCAAGAACGCGTTTGTCACGACATCATTATGCTCCCCTAGTCGAGCCTCAATCTTGACCGGGCTGTACACCCACAAGCACCGGGTGATCGACAACAACCGCCTGGTACCGCCAAACACTATTTTCTTTCCGCAGTACTTACAACAGGCCGGTTATTCCACTGCTTTTATTGGCAAATGGCACATGGGGGGTGCACACGACGAACCAAGGCCTGGATTTGATCATTGGGTCAGCTTTCGCGGCCAAGGCAACTACCTCTCTCCAGGCCCCAATTACACATTGAACGTCAATGGCGAGCGGGTGCCCCAACGGGGCTACATCACCGACGAGTTGACCGACTACGCAGTCGACTGGTTGGAACAGCAAAGTGCGGACAAACCGTTCTTCATGTATTTGTCGCACAAAGCAGTCCACGCCAATTTCACTCCTGCCGAGCGCCACGCGGATCGCTATGCCGATGCCGATTTAAGTTTTCTCCCCAAGGGAAAGGAAATCACAGCCCAAGCCAATTCCCCCCGTTGGGTGCGAGATCAACGGAATAGCTGGCATGGCATTGATTTCTCGTACCATAGCGACAAGGGGCTCGATTACCTCTACCGCCGCTATTGCGAATCGGTGCTGGCCGTCGATGACAGCGTGGGACGCGTTCTAGAGCAACTGAAAACGATGGGAATCCATGACGAGACGATTGTAATCTATATGGGTGACAACGGTTTCATGTGGGGCGAACATGGCTTGATTGACAAGCGGGTCGCCTACGAAGCTTCCATTCGCGTCCCCTTAGTCATGCAATGTCCAGATCTTTACCCCGGCGGAACCGTCGTGGAAGAAGTGATCGGAAACATTGACATCGGCCCTACGATTCTGCAAGCAGCCGGTCTCGAAACTCCCGAGTACATGGATGGCGAGAGCTTTCTTGAATTGCCCAACAACCCATCGCAGGCATGGCGCGACTACTTTTTGTATGTCTACTATTGGGAGAAGAACTTTCCGCAAACGCCCACGCAATTCGCGCTTCGAGGGGAGCGTTACAAGTACATTACGTATTACGGTCTGTGGGACACCGATGAGTTCTACGATCTGCAGAACGATCCCGGTGAAACGCAAAACTTGATCTACGATCCGTCATTGGCCGCTACGATTAAGACGTATGAGGCCAAGCTCTACGAAATGTTGGGCGAGGCTGGAGGCATGGATATTCCCATGAACCAACCGGCAGGTCGCTCCTCGAACAAACGTTGGGCTGAACGTGGAGGAGCTCACGCTGCAGATTTCCCAAGTGCCATGGTCGTTGATGAGCCGATCAATCGCCAGGCCCAATAGATCGACCGAGTCACCTCAGCCCCTTTTTCAAGTAATGGTCTTCATGCAAAGTTTGATCGTTTGGACATTTGCCTTGTCCCTGTGCCTGACGCCGAGTCTCGGACGACGTATCCATGCACAACAAGCACCCTATGACAACGCACCTCAAGTCGATGCACCCTACTATCGAGTTCGGTATGAAGGATCCCAGGAAGAGGGCAAGCTCGTTTATCCCGTGGCCTTTACGATTTGGATCCCAGCGAACGTCGAGCGATTGCGTGGAGTAGTCGTGCATCAGCATGGCTGCGGCGAAGGCTCCTGTCTTTCGGGGCAAACGGGAGCCTTTGATTTGCATTGGCAAGCGTTGGCAAGCAAACACGCTTGCGGTCTGCTGTCGCCAGTCTATGAGCAGCCGGACGGAGCGGATTGCCAGCGTTGGTGCGACCCACGCCATGGTTCTGATGCAGCCTTTCAAACCGCTCTATCCGACCTGGGAAAACTCTCCGGACACCCCGAACTCTCTGAAGTTCCATGGGCCCTGTGGGGGCATAGTGGCGGAGGGCATTGGGCGGGTGGCATGTTGCTGCTGCATCCAGAACGCGTGGCCGCAGCTTGGTTGCGATCTGGAGTTCCGCTACTGAAGGCCGAAGAGGGCAGAGACATCAAACCGCATCAATTGTCCAAGGCGGCACTCTCAGTACCGATGATGTGCAACTTGGGTACTCAAGAGGGAGTCACTGTCACGGATGGAAGATTCTCAGGAGTTTGGCCAGCCAACCAACAGTTTTTTAGAAGCGTGCGTAGCGGTGGAGGACTGATCGGTGTAGCGATCGATCCACTGACCAGTCATGAATGCGGCAACCAACGCTACTTGGCGATACCATGGTTCGATGCTTGTCTACTGGCTCGATTGCCCGACGCGCCTGACCAAGCGCTGAAAGCGTTGTCTCCAGTGAGCGGGTGGCTGGCAAACTTTCCGGCACTTGCCCCCACGGCAAACGAATCGGTTCATCCCGTCCCTGCTCGAGAATTCTCAGGTAATATTGCCGAGTCCATTTGGCTTCCCTCTCAATCCATTGCTACTGCTTGGACCGAGTACACGAACGATACCAACGTCTCCGACGTAACGCCGCCGCCGGAGCCTGCAACCTCCGCCTGCAAGCGCAGCAACTAACGTGGACCGCCACTGCGGATCTAGAAAGTGGGCTGGCTGAATTTGTGATTGAATGCAATGGAAAACCGATAGCCAGCATCCCCTCGCAACCAGAGAACCGGTTTGGGCGTCCTTTGTTTCAAGGCCTGCAATACAGCGATACGCCCGCCAACCCGTTGGCGTCGATGACCTACACCCTCAGCGAGGACGCAACTGGTGAAGTCTCGCAGTATCGCGTTCGTGCGCGGAATACGGCAGGGCTACTTTCGAAGTAGACATTCGCCTACAGCGTAGAACGAGGGAAGGATCTTGAAGAGAAGCGGATACTGTCAACGGAAAAGTACCCTGTTCATTGACCGCGGAATGACCTGCCGCAATGTCCCTGCAAAGCTTGGAGAGAATTTTGGTTCAAAGCGACAAATCATTCGATGCAATAGAGCGGATGATTGCCAGTGCCCAGCAGGGCGATGCCGAAGCCATGGGAGAACTGCTGGCCAAGTACCGCAAATACTTGGTCTTCTTGGCGCGATCACAACTTCATCATCACATGCAGGCCAAGGCGGATCCCTCCGACTTGGCCCAGGAGGTTTGCTTAGCGGCCCACGATGGCATCCAACAATTCCAGGGTAGCACAACGGCGGAATTTGCCGCATGGCTGCGCAGCATTCTGACCAACGTATTAGCCAACCAAGTTCGTCGCTATTTGGGGACGCAAAAGCGAGATGTGCGTTTGGAGCAAGCGCTCGACCAGCGACTCGCCGATGCCTCGGGCTTCCTCCAATCAGGCTTGGCTGGCGATGTGACCTCGCCGAGTCAACAGTTTGCGAAGAACGAGGCCTTTTTGGAATTGGCTGAAGCGCTCGAAGAACTTCCGGAAGACTATCGCCAAGTAATTGTATTGCGACACGTTGATGCAATGCCGTTTACTGAAGTGTCGCGCGTGATGGGGCGAAGTGTCGATAGCGTTGAAAAGCTCTGGGTCCGAGCACTCGGGAAACTGCGTCAAAAACTCGCCTCCGGTTAACACGGCATTATCTGCCCAGGCCCCTCCCCCACGACTCCAACGATCTACCAATGGACGAGCCTCCCCCCATGCGCGACGATTCTCCTAGAGCAGATTCCTTCATTGATGACGATGACGCGAGGGTCGTATCCGCAGTCAAGCAGTTCATGGAGGAGCTGAGCGCGGGACGCAAGCCACAGCTCGCGTCGTTCCTGGAGCAACATGCCGAGATTGCAGAAGTCTTGCGCCCCGCACTTGAGGGGCTGGCGCTCGTGCACGGCGCCGTGGACAAACCGGTCCCCCCCACGCCGCCACTGATGCCAGACGCAGAGTTTCGTGCGAAGCCCATCGGCGACTTTCAAATCACGGGTGAACTGGGACGGGGAGGAATGGGAATTGTCTACGACGCAATCCAACTTTCTCTCGGGCGTCGAGTAGCGCTCAAGGTTCTGCCATTTGCGAGTGGCTTGGACGCGGGGCGACTGCAACGCTTTCGCAACGAGGCACACGCCGCAGCTCAACTGCACCACACCAATATTGTGCCAGTCTATGCGGTTGGAAATGATCGCGGTCTCCAGTACTACGCCATGCAGTTGATCGAAGGTAGAACCCTCGGGGAACTCATTGCCAGCCTCCAACAAACAGACGCGTCTCCCGTCCGAGACCTCTCGTCGACACTCAGCACCATCGGACACGCCAGTTCAACTCAAGAGCCAAAGCCTAACAATTCGACTCGCAAGGTTCTGTCGACCGTCCTAACTAATTCGGGGGAACGAACACGCCATTTCCGATCGATGGTGCAATTGATTTACCAGGCCTGCATGGCGCTGGACCACGCCCACGAATGCGGAGTCGTCCACCGCGACATCAAACCGGGAAACCTGTTGATCGATGGGACGGGTAAACTGTGGGTTACTGATTTTGGCTTAGCTCAGATCGAACATAGCGATGCACAGCTGACCCGTTCTGGAGATGCCTTGGGGACGGTGCGTTACATGAGTCCCGAACAGGCCACGGGTAACCGGCTCATCCTAGATCACCGCACCGACATTTACTCCTTGGGAGTAACGCTGTACGAGGCATTGACCTTGGAGCCGGCGGTTAGGGGCCAGGACTATCGAGATATGCTGAATCAGGTAGCCGAGCGAGAGCCGACCGCTCCCAAGCTGGTGACACCAGGTCTTCCAACGGAACTCGACACCATCATTCGCAAAGCGATCGCCAAGGAACCATCGCAGCGATACGCGACGGCACAGAAGTTTGGCGACGATTTGCGTGCTTGGCTGGATGACAAGCCAATCGCAGCCCAACCACCAACCTGGCTCGACCGTTTGGGGAAATGGCGTAAGCGAAATAACCACTTGGTAAATATGGCGGCCGGCTTGCTGGTCGTCGCCACCGTCGGCCTGTTCGTCGCGATGCTGCTCATTTTGCATGAACAACGTGAAACACGCGCGGCCCTTGATAGTGAAATGCGTCAGCGGGCCATCGCTGAGGAAAACTTTCGGCAAGCGCGCCTCGCCGTGGATACCTTTAGCGAATTGAGTGAAACCGAGTTGGCCTATCGCCCTGAATTCCAAAGCCTGCGGCGCCGCATCCTCGAAACGTCGCTGGAGTTTTACCGGGATTTTTTAGCCAAGCGTTCGGAGAATGCGCAAGACTCCCGAGAGCTGAGCATCGCCTCCGAAAAGGTCGAACGCATGATCGGAGAGCTGCAACTGTGGGACGATGTCTCTCCGTTGCTACTCTTAGCCGACCCTCGCGTCCTCAACGACTTGCAGATCGCGAAGCCCCAGGGTGAAGAATTACTGGAGCGCGTCCAAGAGCTGCAGGAAGCCCGCATGGCTCTAGGGGACGACAGTGGCCTGCTAATGGTAGGCTCTCAGACAGACATCGCCCTCAAGTTGCGTGAATTTGTCGCCACTCTCAGTGAACAGATTAGCGCTCAGCAGATGCTGCGGCTGCGGCAGATCCTCAGGCAGCAACACTTACCGTTTACCTTTCTGACTCGGGAAATCGTAGATGCCTTGCAAATCACGCCAGAACAACAGCAGTCGATCAGCAGAATCATTCATGAGGAACGTCCAGATCGTCGCGGACCGCCATCCAACGGAGGCCCGCCTAACTTCGGTCCAGGCGGTCCAGGCGGCCCAGGCGGCCCGGGCGGCCCGGGAGGGCCGGGAGGGCCGGGAGGGCCGGGAACGCCGCCGTTCCGCCCCGATTTCGGCAGAGGCGGGCCAGGCAATTCCTTAAGCGATCCCTTGGGGCCTCCCAACGATCGTCCTCCTCGGAGCCGCGACGAAGAGGGGGCACAAGATTACAGCGAGGCAGGCCATCCCAGGAATGGCGGGCAGAGAGACCTCGACGGTGATTTGCGATGGCAACAGTCGCGTGACCGAACCGTGGAGCGTATCCTTGGAGTTCTAACCTCCGAACAACGCTCCATCTGGAAAGGCCTGCACGGCCCGCCCTTTGCCCCACGTCCAACGCAGTAGTCAGTAGTCAGTCACCCATCGAAACGCACCGCGCATGAAACGCCAAGACCAAACTTCCAATCGCCGTCAATGGCTCTCCGCACTATGCCTATCGTGGCTGGCCTGGTGCGTCTTACCCTGTGTCTCGATGTTCGCTGAAGAGGCTCCACCCAATATCGTCTTGATCATCGCGGATGACATGAATTGGGACGACTGTGGTGCATACGGGCACCCAGCCATCCGAACATCAAACATCGATCTCCTGGCCTCCCAAGGCATGCGATTTCAGCACGCCTATCTGACCACGAACTCTTGCAGCCCATCCCGTTCCAGCATTTTGACCGGCAAGTACCCGCACAACACCGGAGCGGAACAGCTCCATTGGCCGCTTCCCGAGGGAAGCCCAACATTTGCGGCAGAGCTTCGCAAACTGGGTTACTACACAGCGGCGGCAGGTAAGTGGCATTTGGGCGACGCGGTGCGTCCTCATTTTGATCGAATCTACGAAGCCTCAACAGCTGGGTTCGTACTCCCCAGTGGCCAGAATGGTGAAGCTCCCCAGATGGTTGCGGCGCAACCCAGCGGCTGCGAAGATTGGGTCCAAGCCCTTGAAGACCGCCCACGCGATCGTCCCTTTTTTCTGTGGTTGGCCTCACTCGACCCACATCGAGAATACACTCGAGGCGCATTGGATCCTCCACACCGTGCCGAAGATGTGATCGTACCAGCGCATCTACCTGACACGCCTGAGGTTCGCGAAGATCTTCGACTGTACTACGACGAAATTGGGCGATTGGATCTCTATGTTGGTCGCGTGCTAGAAAAGCTAGCTGAACAGAACGTGGCCGACAATACCTTGATCCTATTTATCAGCGACAACGGTCGCCCATTTCCACGCGACAAGACCACACTCTATGACGGGGGAATTCGCACACCATGGATTGTGCGATGGCCGGCTCGAGTTCGCGCCGCTACGGTGAGCAATGCCCTCGTAAGCAGTGTCGATATTGCATCCACTTTTCTGGAAATCGCCCGTGGCAGCTCCACCTCCCCCTTTAACAGCGAGGGAATGAGCTTTGCCCCCATTCTCAGCGATCCGCTAGCCGAACATCGCAAGCATGCTTTTGCGGAAGACCACTGGCATGACTACGAGGATCATGCGCGGTGTGTAGTCACTCAACGTTACAAGTTGATCCGCAATGATTATTTCGACCTGCCTTCGACGCCATCGGCCGATGCAGGGAGAGGGCTCAGCTGGCAAAAAATGCTGCAACTGCAATCCGCGGGGCAACTGCCGCCACATCAACAAGGGTGCTTTGTAGCACCGCGTCCTCAATGGGAACTCTACGATTTGCAACGCGACCCAGGTGAGCTGCACAATTGCATCGCGGATGCTGCTTACCAAACAACTCGGGACCAGCTGACGGCGGCCCTCCAGACCTGGTCGCAGGAGACCAACGACTATTTACCAACTCGCCGCACGCCTGATGAATTCGATCGCGTTACGGGTGAGCCCGACGCCAGTGTACGAGTGCGACCACGCCACTCGAAAATCGAGATGTTTGGGACCAATGGCAAATACTAAATTACCTGCACTTCCACTTCGTCCACAGCCCTAGTGAGTTCGTCGTGAGCAGTGTACGCAGCAGACTACTTTCTTGGGAAGCATTTTTACCACTTCCACTTCGTAGGGCTGGTACTCGATCTTCGGAACGTTCACTTTCACTTTGCGAGTCTGTTCCACCGGTTCGAGTTTGTAGACAGTCTCTTCAGCGCACTCGATGGTGTGCTTTTTAGGTGTCTTAACGCAATAGAAAAAATCCTTTTTGGTCTCTTGGAAGACCAACTGCTTTTCGCAATCCTGTTCAACTCTTACGTCGGGGATCATGCGTGCCTTTTCTTCAAGGCAGCACTCTTCAACACACACTGGACCACACTCCGTACAGACTTGCTTCTGCACACAGGTTTGGCCCATTTCGTATTGTGGAACCAGCACGTTGTTGACGCGCGTCACATCAACGTTGACCAACTGGCAACTCTTCTCGACGATCTCCTTCGACTTGACTTCATCCAGCAAGTAGCAGAGCTCTTTCTTGATGGTACGCTTTTCAGGCACCCGTCGGAATGCAGTGTAAGTCTCTTCCCGCTCTTCACAAGTTTCCACCAAACAGGGTTTCAAGCGGGTCTCAATGACCTTCACGGGGCACATCATGGTCGTCTCAACCAACATGTGTTGCTGACACGCTTTACCACACTGGCCACATCGGTGGAGTAGGCCCTCCGATTGCACGACAGTCGGTACCAACCATGTGCCGAGTACCGCGAGGAAAAGGTAGACTGGGGTACGGAAAATTGCATCCATGCGTTTCATAACCGATATCCTGTTTCTGCGTCTCGGTTGAGGCTTAACTGTTCAACACTGACTTTCGAGGGCGTCTCGTTTGCCTAAGAACGAGTACCTTAATCATCGGCAGTCCGCAAAATGCAACTTGGGAAGTGAGTGCAGAAATAAGTGCTGTTTTGGAGTCCAGATTTTCGAATGCGCGAAGATATGGCGATCGTGAGCATAGTCCGGGGGGGCAAGCTCAGGTCCTCGCCTGTGAGCGAGGAGCACGATTCCGATTACCTTAGGTTCAAGAGCGTATCGATCGGAGCGGCCCAAGGAGCGAGTAGACGCTATATCCGCGGTGCCCAGCTGGCGGAGATTTTCGATAGATCCCCGTCTAAGGACGCGGGAGCACTTGGACGTCGAGTTCCAATTCCTGCCCACGTCTCCACACTCTGAGCTTGACGGTTGTATCGATTGGAGTGCTTGCGATTTGCCGGATTAGTCCCAGGGGCCCTGTTACCTCCCAACCATTAAAGGAGACACAGATATCCCCAACCAGAATGCCAGCCTGCTTGGCCGGGCTCTCCCCCTCCGAAACCAGCGATTCGACGTAAGCCCCCTGCAGTGAATCGAGCCCCGCCACCGCTGCTCGAGAACGGGTAACATTGCTGAGCTGGAAACCAAGCCAACCTCGCGGCATCTCACCATGCTGCTGCAATTGCTTAAAGACGCTCTTCGCAGTGTTACTCGGCAGAGCGAAACTAATCCCCGCAAAGGAATCACCGGCTATGGCGGTGTTGATCCCAATCACAGCCCCCTGGGCATCAATAAGCGGTCCGCCACTATTTCCGGGGTTAATGGAAACATCGGATTGCAAGAAGTCCTGGAAGGGGCTGTCCAATAGAGTGGGGCGGTTGGTGGAGCTGACCACTCCCATCGAGACGCTTTGGTCCAGCCCATAGGGGCTGCCAATTGCCCACACCAGATGCCCGCTGGAAACCTCGTCACTGTCGCCCCATTTCAAGGCGGGCAATGTCAAATTGGCCACTTTCAGTACAGCCAAGTCGGTAAGAGGGTCAAACCCCAGTAGTGTTGCCGGCCGTCTGGGAGCCCCTTGCCCGCTAACCGTAATCGAATCGGACAACCGCACGACGTGGTAGTTCGTCAACACCAGATCGGTATCGAGCACGATCCCCGAGCCAATGGTTTCTTGCGGTAGGCGGCCAAAATAGGTTTCCAACTCGTTGGACTGAACGAGGCGAGCATCGAGCGTCACATCGACTCTCACGACAGATTTAGCGGCAGTTTCAACCAGCTGCGCAGCACCTTCGGAAAGGGTAAGCAGGCTGGCGGCAGTGGCGGCGAGTTCTCGAGGAGGCGAATCCTTCGTTTGCGATGCGAGCGGCGCCGCCGACTCGCGACTACTGGACCAAATCAAGGCCAATAGTGCGATACCGGTTGCCAAGCATGCCAGCATCTCTGCGCGACTAGGCCTCGACATAGGTATGGAACAATTCAAAGAGGAGAGGAAGCGTTGCTATGGCTGCAATTGCGCGGAAAGGAAAGCCGAGTCCTGTCCTCGATTTGCATTGTCAGATGCAGGGAAGGCCACGGGGAGTTCTACGACGTTTAGGAGATCCTTGGGACCGGCCGTCGGAAACTGAGGTACCGCTCCAGAAATGGACTGTTGCGTAACCTGCGTTCGAACCTGCCGCACGAATTCACGCCAGTCTACCATTCCGTCGCTGTTGGAGTCAGGAGTTTGCAGTAGCGAGCTCTGGATCGCGGACGTAAACAAACTCGCTTGAGAGCCTCGGTATTCCGCAGCCAATTGATTGCCTTCGGATGCGGTTAATGTCAGCACGAGATCTCCTTGCAGGTAGCGCACCGCCTTCTTAAGATTGCCGCTTTCCAGCGGCTGGATGGCACCACTATGGCAAGTATCCAAGATCGCAATTTTGCGACATGGAACATCGGCCCAGCCCATTAGTTCGCGGAAGCTCAGGCAATCCTGAAAATTCCGTCGCATCAAATCGTTATAGCGTGCGTTGGCGGTGATGAAGTAGTACTGATCAGTCGCTTCATCGACCAAGCCGTGCCCGGAGGCAAACAATACGATGAGATCGTCAGGTCGTACATGCTCCAATTTGGATTTGAGTTGTCGCACCGTACTCCTCCAAACGGTAGGCGTCACATTGGCGTCGGTCAAGCTTAGTGGAACGACATCATAGACCTCAGCAGCCTTGGCCAATATCGCGTTCATGAATGTGCTCGCATTGGCGGCTCCCAATTCAAGATTGGGCACTCGGCTGTCGCGATATTCACTCACTCCGGCCGAGAGTAGGTAGAGCTTGGGCTTACCCACTCGTTTCAGTGCATGGGGTCGCGAAAGCTGCAGCAGATCGGTTCCGACCAATTTTTCTCTGGTCGAACAAACGACTTGGAATTGCAGCTGCTTATCAGCCGGCAAAACGGCTTGCCATTGCAGGCGGATTTTCTGCCGCCCGTCTGCCAGCACCTCTGCTTTCGACTCGGAGTAATGCTGCGCAACCACGCCACTGACGAAGGCTTTGGCGGTCGCCAACTCCTGGCCACGTTGCAAAACGACCTCCGCCTGAACGGTGATTTCACGGCCTTCGATCACCTGGTCGGCAGTCGGTGACAAGATCTCGATATGTGGCTGCAACGCAATGGAATTCTGCAACACCGCCTCGAAACCAATTTTTTGCTTCCCGGCTAGGTCCGCCGCTTGTTCGACGCTGCCCGACTCGAGCAATCCCCGCAAGAGATCGGGACGCTCTAAAACCGCTTGAAAGCGATCTGCACGGTAGAAATCAGGTTTACGCTCGAGTCCACGATTGATCTGCCAACCGAACAGACTGTTGCCGTTGAACGAGGCGTCGTAAAACCCCGAAGGAGTCCAAACAGCCCACTCTCGATCGGCGGCAATCACTTGAGCTGCAATTTCACGCCAGTGAGCGTAGGACTGAAATCCAGGTACCTCCACTCCCCCACGTTCGAATACGAACCGGACGGCGAGGTCAAATCTTGGCTTCTCCAGAAATTCGATCAGCTTGCCTGGGTCCTTGAAAGTCGTTCGCTGCAGGGTCCCACCTGCCTGATGGGACTCATATGAAATCTCCTTGATTCGATCTCCCTCACGTAAGCCTTTGAGATACAGTGGGCCAGTTAAGCATGGATTCTGCGCTACAACCACTCCATCGACTTCGGCGAACTGAAATCCCCAAGTTGCGCGAGGCGGCTGCATCGTGGATTGCCCCACACAGCCGATCAGCGGCCAAATTCGAATTGTGCAATCGGCCGAACTGCTGATGAGGTAGAGCCCATCTGGAGAATTGTCGAGTGATTCGACGGCTCCTTCATGACCTCGAAAGACGCGCGTCAAAGGGCATAAATTCTGATCCTTGGCTGGTAGGGAGAAGACCCAAATATCATTTTGACCGGTCAGAGAAACTGCAACCCCGCTGACCTGCCCCTCCGAATCACGGATCCAGGCAGCCCGTTCCACCCGGCTGTTGGGTTTGACGGCATAATGGGCATCAAGATCGAGACGACCGATGCGTTGATCGCCCCGCAGCACCCAATCTTGCGGAACTGCATTCGGAGTATTGGATTGAGCAGCCAGACTCCAAGAGTTGGCAGCGAAACGCTGGTTGCGATCTGCAGTGGAACGCCACTGGACTCCCTCCGCCTCGATCCACTTCATTTTTTGTCCATCGAATGCAACGTTTTGTCCCTCGAACTGCGTTCGCCAGCGGTAGGGCAACTCCTGTGCAAACACAACTTGAGCAGGACTGGCAATTTCCTCTCGATCCGGGAGCACTTGTAAAGCTTGCTCTCGTTCGATTGCCAGCAACTCAATCTTCCGGCCATTGCCAATGACCAAAGCTTCCGTGTTGGGAGAAAACTCAAGTCCATGGATGGGCGCACTGCGTTGAAACTCCCGAACCAACTCAGGTGTTGCCGCACCGTTCAACCGCCAGACCTGCACAATGCTATCGTCCCCTCGTACGCTCACCGCCGAGGCGGCCAGATAGCGTCCATCGGCCGAGAAAGTTACCGATTCAAAACGGTAGCCGCCGAAGCTGGCAACGGCCTTCAGCGCCAAATTGCCCTGAGCATTCCAAACATACAAAAATCCAAGTTCATCACCTGCCGCCACGTAACGGTTGGCGTTACATGCCGCTACGCAAGTCACTTGCGTTCCCTGAGAATCCCGAATTGAGGGGAGCAACTGAGACGGCGTGAAAGTGCGTCCCTCGGTCGATAGAAAGTGTTCTGCTGCCAACTGCAACGCGTAGGCGGCAGACTGTTGATTCACGAGCGGCGCGTTGCGTTGCAGGCGGGTGGTGATCGCGCCGCTATCGATATCGATAACATCAATGGTCCACTGGGGTTGGTCTGCTGCGACCACCAGGCTATTGGGGCTGAGGGTATCGAACGTCCCGTAGAGGAAGTTTTCGGTTGCCGACGGTTTTCGCAACCAGCGATGGCCCCAATCTCCAGCATTGGACTGCTGCCAAACCGCAATCCCATGTTGTTGATCCATGGCTAATAGGCGACGCGAAGCAGTGTCTGTCAGTAGCCGCATGCGAAGGATGGCAGAATGGTGCCCACTCTGCGCCTCGACGACCGGAGGCAGCCAAGCCTCGGTGCGGGTATTCACGGCCACGATCTCGCCTTGTTGGCCATCTGCCCCGGCGCCCGCCAAGAACAGTTCCTCCCCGTCGTTCACAAGGCTGAGAATGGCGCCCAGCTCCGCTCTCTGCACTTGCCAGCGGTACGTAGCGTGATGTCGCCACTGGGAATTTGCACCGTCCTCGGTCAGTTGCCAGTGCTGTACGAGTTTATCCTCTCCCGCGGTGAAGAGATTTCGCCCCGATTCATCAAATTCGAGTGCACGAATCGGTCCCGTATGTTCCGCTTCAATCAATCTTAGCCACGGGGTACGGTCACGGCTATTCTCAAGAATCTGTTGTAAAGAGTCCTCCTGCGGAGATGCCTGCTCCTGGGTACTCGGAACATTCTGCGGCTTGGGCAGCTCCGACTCACTCGGAATGCTCGCCGGAGTCGCGACTAGCTGGGTCCCTGGCAACGTCGACTCACTGGGCAGGGGCGGGGCTGCCGCTTCGACTTGCGCGCCGCCCCGGTCGGACGGAGAGGAATAGTAGTAGCTGGGCAATGACGATTCTGAGGCGAGCGTTTGAGCCTGGGCTCCTCCGGGCGAAAACAGGGTCAACAGTGCTGCAGCGCCGACGCCCCATGCGACCAACCCTGCCATGCTGGGGACTTGAAACCAGGCCACCGGAAAACGGAACGCGAGAGCACCAGTGCGTCGGTAAACGGTCTGACTGTAAGCCAGTTGTGTCATCGGAGCCTCAAATCGTATCGTGAACGAATTCTCAAATAGTGGACGTAAGTTCCTAGGCTCATCATAAGGATTTTCCCAGGCATCCTGCTTAAGTTGTCGATCGAAACTTAAGAATGTTGCGTGACCATCTGCGAATCGGGCTAAATAAAAGATAGAACAACGTTGGATTTTGGCAAGAAATCGAGCAACCTAGGCAGCCTTTAGACGACAACTGGAGTGTAAGTGATGGCAATCGCACCTCTGCGAGAGATCGCGCCGTGCAATATTCTGCCTTATATCCACTCAGCCCCGCACAAGCCAGGACTACTGCAATGCGAATCGAGAACACAGGATTCCATGGTTTCCGGTTCATCATCCCCCAGGCAATTCTATGCTTGGGACTGTTTGGGACGGCATCCAACCTAACCCTTGGGCAGGAGCCTCCCTCGGCGGTTGGCAACGCATTGCAGGGTCTATTCAACCCTGGATCGGCCCCGGACGCCAATACGATGGGGCTGCTGCAACGCAGCAACTTCATCGACAAAGTCGCGTCGGCTACGGGCCGAATTGAGATTGCTCTCGTGGTCGATGCTACGGAGAGCATGGAGAAGGAACTGCAGGGAATCCGCTCGATGTTGCTGTCTATGCTCAACGACGTCCGACGGATCGCCGGGGAGGAAGTCTATGTACAAGTGGTGGTCTATCGAGACACGGATGCCGCGAGTGGTGTCGTGAGCTGGCCTCTAGGCACTCAAAGCTTTACGAACGCCCCTGAAATCATCGAAAAGGGACTCGCAAAACTCAAGCCCGAAAGTGGCGCCCCATACTTCCATGAAGCCGTCGACCAAGGATTGTATGCAGCCCTCAGCGAACTCAAGTGGAATCCCAATGACCGAACCGCTCGATGGGTATTCCTTATCGGAGATGCTCCCCCGTTCGACAACGGATTTAGCGAGCCAGAATCGAAGGCCGAACGAAAGCATTCCACGGAGCAGCTCGTCCAATTGGCGCAACAACAGGGAATCGAAATCAACGCGATCCTGTGCCCCACACGCGAAAAGGATGCGGCCATCTACGAACAGGTCGTCGGTTTAACGCGCTACTTTTTTGGAGAGCTGACAAGCCAGACCGGTGGATGGATGTTGGACCTCTCTGATCCACAGTTGGTCAGTAGCGTCGAACAGGCAGCGCGCAATGCGGTTTCGGAGTTCATCAAGATCGATGCCATCACCCGCGCAGAAATTGAAGAAGTGCGTTCTGCCGCCGGAGCGCAGAAAGCGAAAATTGCGCCGCAGACTCGCGTCCGTGTCGCAGTCATGCCACACCTGAAATTGGAGGAGATGAATTTCTCGCGTCGCGACCCCGCTGTCCGCTTTGCCGACGAGATGCGTTCTCAATTGGAGACCATCGGACTGGATGTCGATGTCGTCAGCAATCACGTCCTCGAACGAACCTTCTATAAAATCAATACGAAAGGCATGCCTCGAGAAGCTGCACTGCAACTCATTGGGCAAGGCGTGGATGCTGATTATGTATTCTGGGGTGCCCTGATTGATGGCTCTCCTGATCGTGTTGAATCGGGCGTATTGGACACAAAAACGGGCAGGTTCGTGGTTTCCATTCCAGGAGGCGTGGAAACAGAATTCCCCGCCCGCGCAAGTCTCTGCTCCACCGTGCTTGACGCCCTGGCGCAAGCTTCGAAGCAGGGAGGCAATCCAATTCAGTTAGCGCGAGTCCAACGCAAGTTCCAAACTCGACTGGTCGCCAGCACGGAAGAACTCGAGCGTTTGACCATCGCTGCTCGCGGAAGCATCGCGGATGCTATGCAATTGCAAATGGGAGAAGGAAACAGCCAACAACTGTTCCAAGATGCCCAGCGGGATTTGGAGGCAGCCTTGAAACTGGATCCCACCGATCCAATCGTGAACCTTCTGCTATCGAATGTTTACTTCAGCCAATACCAAATCCTGCAAGCTGCCCAATCTCCTGATGCGGCCAGCAAACGCCGCTTAGCGAGTCAATTTATTGGAGAAGCCAAGCGGAACTCCAACCGACTCTTAGATGCGGATCGCATCGAGATCGACGCCGACTTCAGTTTCATTCGTGGGAATTTCGGTGAGGCTGCCAAGCTCTATGAACAACTGGCTGAACAGGGAGACACACTGTCCCACGTCGAACGCGCGCGTTGGATGCTGACCGGCATCTACTCTGGCGATTGGGGGATCGACGAGAGTGCACCCGAGCTGGTAGATGCCAACAAGGCGAGGACACAAGTTGTGCAACTCCTCGCGTTCTTTGCGGAGAGCCCACACACGCGTTTGCTAGAAAAACACCTACTGTGGGATGAACAAAGTGGAAGCACGCTGAGCGCCAGCCTCCCTCGAACTCACGTCGCATTGCCCCTCGAGTAGGAACATCATGCTTTGAGACGCTTGCAAACGGCTGGTTAACCAGCCTGTGGGCGTAAATCTGCCGGCTGGGGAAACGGTCTTTTAGTTGTCTCACAGGCTTCGTATACCATCTGACACTCGTAGAAATCCCAGATCATGATGGTCGCGTCATCGAAGCAAGCAATCAACAGACCATCGACTATTTTCAACTGCAAAACTTCGGCAGCGTAATCGGCCGTCACTAAGAAAAAGTCGTGTTGAGGGTTGCTCAGCTTGGTCAGTAACACCTCGCCGTAGTCTGTACCACGCACCAACCACTCCCCGTGGTCATCAAACGCCAGGGCAGAGGTCGAAGGGGCCTGGGTCTCCTGGCCGATGACATTGAGGTAAGCGAGTTTTCCATCGTCGAGGAATTCCCACAGCTCGGTAGCAGGACTGCCACTCCCCGCATCTTGCCCCGTAGCAATGAGACCACGCGAGTGCTCTGGGTTCACCCAAGTGGCTAAAGAGCGAATGGTGCGTCCACTGCGTTGGAAGACTCCCTGCTGGTCCGTAAAACTAGGGGTGATCAGTGACTCGGAATTGACGGGCAGTTTTAGGCGGATCAGCGCGAGGCTCGAAGAATCGGACGAAGCTTCACCACACAGGATGGCAAAACTATCCTCGCCGAGCCGCAAACAATCAATGCAGTACGCTTCAATGTTGGTCGCAATGCGTTTCGCGTCATGGGCATTGGCTAGCGACACGATGTTGACCGTTCCAGTGCGCTCAAATTCCTCCACGATCGCGCCCCATTCCCCCGCAGCCTCCATGCCGATCAACGGAAACATGATTCCGCTGTCAATCACACCAGGTTGCGCGGTAGTCACGTCTGTAGCACTGATTTGCAACAATTCGCTTTTGCCGCTGCCATCACCATCGCTGACCGCGAGAGCCAATCGGCTTTGCGGACTGCTGGCAACTCGCAAGATTCCCTGTCCAATCGCTTCCAATCGTTGCGATTCAAGTTCGAAACGCCACAGTTGGGATTCGCAATCTCGAACTAACACTTGGTCTTCGGCGAGCCAATGAACGGAAGCAATCGGAGATTCCAACTGGAGTTCAAAAGCTGCGTCTGCAGCGTTGCTTCCCGGTTCAACCAGGGAGCGTCCGTTGTCGCCAACGACCAAGATTCGTGAAGTCAGGGGATGAACGGCCACCAGTTGGCTGATCCGGGACAAATCGTCGATCGGGTAGACGTTGCGGCTGTCGTTGTCGAGGACGCCCAACCGTCTCGGCTGGGGAACCTCTGCTACAAAATCGGCAGACAGGGCTGCAAGATAGAGTTCTGTCGCTTGAGGTAGTTGTTGCTGAGTCATCTCCCCGCGATGAATAAAGTCAATAGCCTCGGCGTAGAAGTCTTTGCCCGTCTTGGGCTGAGCAACCGTGTTGGTGTTGGTATTGTCAGGCCCCTTGATGGGTGTTGGTGCGGGATCGTCTGGCCACCAAAGCAGTCCACCACCGGCAATCAGCAGCAACGCAGCAACGCCCCCCACCAGCCACCACGTCGCGCGCGTGTCGCGGCTAGGATTTTCAAGCACCGCATTTCGCAATGCCTCCACAAGCTCCACATTCGACCCAAACCGCTTAGCCGGGTTGACTGAACAGGCTTGGCGAAGGACCTTTTGTTCGCCGGGCGTTAGCCCCTCTAGATTCAGGTGCCCCTTTTTCCGATCCTCGATGACTTGAGCCATCGATTCATCAGCGAACGGCAACTCCCCAGTTCGCAATTCCGCATAGCTCACGGCAAGCGAGAATTGATCGGAATGCGGGCTAACTTGGCCAGCCAAGCACTCTGGCGGCATGTACGCGAGACTTCCGCCGAGCGTGGTGCCTTTCGTATCTGCTCCTCGGGCCATCGTCCTTGCGACCCCAAAGTCACACAGAACCACGCTGCCTCCCAACAATACCAGATTCTCGGGCTTCACATCGCCGTGTTGCACCGAGATCAGTTGCCCCTCATGTTCATGCCGTTCGGAGTTGAGGAAATCGAGCGCACGCGCAGCGTCCATCATGTAGATCAGCAACTCTTCGACAGGAATATCCTGCCCCTGCTCCTGGCGCTGCCGCAGAAGTTCGAGGAGATTGCCTTCCGCCAGAGGCATGGCGATGATCAGCGTTTTGGGCTTATCCTCCTCCGCCATTCTAGAAACGGAGAGGAGCGTTTGTCGGTGCGTGTCTTCCAATAGTGGTTGAGCGACATCCAATTGGTCATCGGGAATGACTTGCTGATTTTCATCCAGCAGCCACATCGCGTTCATGGGCATCAGATTGGCATGCCGAATCTGCTTAAGCCCCTGGATGGCGCGGTACTCCTTGCGTCCATGCCTCTCGCGCAGATTCAGAAACTTGAGCGCAGATTTAGTTCCACCTGGCGAGGTAGATTGCCAAACCTCGCCAAAATTCCCCTTACCCAACAGTCTTTCCAGTTTATAGCCTGGAACTGGCGTCTGGCCCGCTTGCCACATAGCAGTTAGTCTTGCAAAACGCAAATCCGCTGAAGTTCAGACCGCTGATACCTCAGCAAAAAGTTGCTCGTTCCCGCCATTATATGGCATTCGGCTGAAACGAGAAACGTCAGCCTACCGGCTGGCATCAGCAGCGCTCAAATGGCCCCCACCAAGCGCAGAGCGGAAACAACGCCGCCTTGCCCCATCAAACGGCGCCAACAATTCGCAAGTTGGGTACTCCGCTGCGCAGATCGCTCAAAATAGATCTTCGTCGAGTAGTTCAACCAACAGTCGATCGAGCAGAGCGTTCGAGATCGTCCGCTGGCCAGCCTCGAGCCGAGGCTCCATAAACTTCAAATCGGTAGCAGCCGAGTCTTCAACCCCCAACACGTGTCCAAATTCGTGAGCCAGTGTGGACAAGAGATCGACGCGCGAAGACTGATTCGCCGGAATACTACTATCGAATGCCAATGAATCTGCAGGCTTCGGATCGATGAACCAGCCCCATCCTGCCGCGTTGCTATCCACATAGACCGTCCGTCCTACCGTCTCCGCCAAGGTACCTCCAGGTAAATCGCCAATAACAAAGTCCACGCTTTGCAGGCGTTCCACCGCGTCCGCAGCAAGCCCCGCAGATCTCAACGCCTCAATCAACCCAGTCGCGATGGGCTGTAAATCTTGAACCTCAATTTGGTGCCGACGCAATAGCGACGCTTCCTCCGCATGTGCTCCATTGAGATGGTTGATGACGTTCAGCGCATCGACGGGTGACAGCACGCCATCGCCAGAGGTATCCACTTGATACGCCGCAGACAGTCCAACTGCCGAAGCGCCACTGCTGGCGCCACGATTGAGCTCATTGATAACCAGCAATGCATCCACGGGAGAAATGCTGCCGTCGCCGTTGACATCGAATGGATCGCGATAGTTATGCTGCGTGAGTTGGCGTGGTGCCTCAGCCAGAGTCAGGCGACGCCCGGACTGCGTAGCTTGGCCAATTTCGACGTTCGCGAATGGGGTGACTGCCACATGTTGCTCAAATCCTAGTTCTGTGAAAGCTGCAATGAGATAGCTTCGGTCGGCGGAAACAACCTGTGCAGTAGCTTCAACGGTGGCATCTTGTTGCCCCACAGCATTGAAATCAACGAAATGCGACTCTCCCAACAAGATGCTGGCATCGCCGGAGGGACGGGCAGCTCGCCAAGCCACGTAGTCGTCCACTAGATTCAAATAGGCCGTGACTCCACTCGTAAACTGCGCAACGGCCACATCTCCGAAATCGTTTCCGTCTAGATTTCCAATTGCCAGTTTGCCGAACGCTGAGTTCAGACCATTGGGCGCGGTTGAAGTGAATTGCAAATTGTGCGCAATGTCCGGAGTGGCAGCCAATGCAAACCGATTATTGCCCAGGTTGAAGATCGGCTGTACGACATTGGTGCTGGCAAAGGAGGCAGCGATGTCCGGCGTGCCATCGGCATTCAAGTCTCCGATTGCCAGCCACTGAGGCTTGTCGATGGTATCAATGCGGTGCGGAGCATCACCGAGCTGCCCTACCTGGGGATCGTAGCTATAGACCGCAATCTGGTTCGCCGCATAGTCAGCCACAACCAATTCCGCAGTACCAGCAGCATCGAGATCCAAGTTGTGTGCAAGGAGATGCGTAGGACGCTGCACGTCCGTCAGGTACTGCACCCGCGTGGCATCAAAGCTTCCGCTGGAGTCCCCAAAGTAGATTTCAATGCGTTGGCTTCCCGGAGCCCCCACGGCGATATCCAGCCACTGATCACCGTTAAAGTCGCCAACGGCGGTCGATATGACTCCGGCGTCCAGATCTGCGGTGCTCAGGTCAAGCGTCTGAGATTTTGCGAACACTCCAGGAGACGTCTGCAATACGATCGAGACATCTTCGGCATGCGAGACTTGGTCATTGGATTCTACGTCGTAGGGAATCGCATTGGTGACGACCAAGTCCATCAGATTGTCACCGTTCAGATCGCCATACGAAATGTGACTTGGGCCGTTGCCAGCCAAGGAGTCGTGAACCGAGCGGGATTGACTTCCACTGGGCAGCGGCACAGACGCGGCGGTTCCCGCGGCTGTCACACGTTCAAACTGCCCCGACTGATTTCGAAAAATCACAACGTCGCCATAGGCCGCGTCCGTCTGTCCATTGAGAGCCGCTTGCGGGCGCCCAACCATCGCGACCACGATGTCTAAATCTTGGTCGTTGTCGATGTCGACCGCGACCACATGCTGAGGCCTAGCCGACGCTCCCAATTCCAGCACCACACGTTCGCGTTGCGCTGCGTCCCTTGAGAGCAAGATCTCGATATTACTCGTTTTGTCTACAATATCCGCATAGTCGTTCACAATCAGGAGATCATCGACCGCATCGGCATTGAGATCCGCGAGTGTCACTCCACTGACCTTGGAGACCGAGGAACCGCTCCCCGATTCGAATCCCAAGTAATTCGAGAATCGGGCTTGCGGACCGGTGGGTTCGAACCCCGGTTGCAACAAATAGGCAACTTCATACTCACCAGGCCAAACACGCAACGCGTAGTTGCCGGAGGCATCAGTCACCGCCACCCGCGTGTCTGGCAGATTGTCTTGGTAGTAGGTGCGCGTGGTGCGTTGCAGCACTACGGTCCAACCGGCCAACCCCAGCTCATTGGTATCACGCGTTCCATCGGCATTGAGATCGTCCAGGATATTGCCACTCAGTTCCACCAATTCTCGGCTGCCGGCAGCCAGTTGAACTTGAACCACTTCTTGAACGAGTCCAACCTCAAATTCTTCTAACGGGAAAAGCTCGCTATCGCGCTGTACCCCCGGCGCGAGATAAAGCACTCCCGGAGAAACAGCGAACGGAGTTTCACTCGAAGTGAGCCCGCGATCCGGTGCAAGCCATTGATCCAACGCATAGTTCCCGGACGAAAGATCCTCGAACAGGAAATAGCCAAGATTGGCATCAGCGTTCGCGGAGCTTTCGGTAGATTCCAGCAATTGGGAATCATTGGCGTCGTAAAGATCGATGCGTTGGGCTCCTCGGTTCAATTCCCCGGGATCGCGTTGGCTTGCGACCACCGAATCAAACTGATCCCCGTCAGCATTTAGATCGTCGAATGTGACTCCCATGAGGGCGCCCCACCGCATGACTCCGAACGCAATCTGAGGAAGTTCCACGAGAGACCGCCTTGAATCGTCCCCCGCGTCGATGAATCCCTGCGAGGGAACCACAACGGCGTTAGCTGGCAAAATGAAATCGACGCTGGATTGCGTAGTGTGGAAGTAGTGCGTTTTGGAAGACAGCTCGAGGCGATAGAGCCCCACTTGAGAGAGTCCTTCGAACGCATAGCTTCCATCTGCCGCACTAACCGTTTTCAAGGCGGGGAGATCATCCTGAGTACCAAATTCAGCGTCGTATCCGGCACCGGTGAGCGTTAGTTCGAATGTCGCGATCCCGGGATCGTCCGTGAGAAGTCCATCGGATTGCAGATCAAAAACGACCCTCCCTAATACGCTACCCGGGGTCACGTTTCCAACCGCCAATTCCGACAAAGCTTCAACACTCTGCCCCAATTGCGGGTCTACCGCCAACGCATCCGGCACAAACAGGCTGCCGCCCACAACGTGCATGGTCGGAACCGGTGGAGTCGTTGCGAAACTACCAAGGGGCAGTGATTCGACAACTCGATAACTACCGTTAGGCAAGCCTACGAAGGAGAAGGTCCCAAACGGACCTGTCGTTGTCCGTGCATGAACGAAGTCATCTTGTGTGCCGACCAGTCCATCGTCGCCAAGATTCCACAGCGTGAATTCTACTCCAACAAGGCGTGGATCACCGCTATCGTCAATTCCGTCCTGCGCGAGGTCATCGAACTTGTACCCGTGGATCTCTCCAAGGCGGATTCCTCCCAGGAGTGCTACAGAGCTCGATTCGTCGCCGAGCAAAACGCCGGAGGCATTGGATAGGGTCGGTAACACGTGGGGATCGTCAAACTCAACCGCGACCGTATAGGGCCCCGGCGGAAGCTCAGCAAAGTGGGCAGGAGCTGGACCACGGTAGACCAATTGCGTGGGATCTTGGGCGGCGGAGTCCAGGGTTAGAGTAGCCGTGATCGAGAATGGAGTCAGCGGCTCATCAACATCTTGGCTTCCATCCGCATTGCGATCGTGGAAGATATCGACGAGGAGCGAGTCGCCTACAAACTCAAATGCACCAGAATCGGGAGCCAAGTCCGCTGTCCGCGAGCGGCCGCGTTGGTCGACAATCGGCTCCGCAGGATTCGGGGAAACGCGATTGCGCGCGGGACTGATTGCGAGTAGTGGGTGCACCGGTGTTGGACTCGCCGCGAACACTTGTAGCGGGGCTAGCCCAGCATCTAGAGGAGCGGCTGACGTACCGACCAGATCATTCATCAATCCATTGACAAAACCACTGTCCAAAGTCGCAGCACCGATTAAGTTGCTGCCGAGACTAGTGAAATCCCCCACGACATCTGCTTCCCCTTGAGCAAGATTGTTGGAGACAATGGACGCATGAACCGTGAATGGCGATGAGCTTCCCCCACCCTCCCCACCTTGTGCCATCGGCGGCCCGGCAATGCCCGCCCCGGTTCCCGCCTGATTTTCGACAAGGGTCACATAGGTCAAGTTTACCAATTGCGCTGGAAAGCTAGTTTGATAGTAGATTCCACCTCCCAGCGTTTCCGCGGCATTTGCGGAGATCGTCGAGTTCTGGATCACCACGGTGCCAGAGCTGCCGGTTCGGAAACCACCCACGGCAATTCCGCCCCCCGCTTGATGTGCAAAATTGTTGCTGATCGTCGAATTGGCAATCGACAGGTCCCCCGACAAACTCTGTATCCCCCCGCCCACCGAGGCTTGATTGTCGTCGATCCACACGCTGTCCAACGTGGCATTGCCAGTATTCAACAGAGCACCTCCACCTTGCTGCAGCCCCGCATTGCCGCCCGTCAACCGCACCCCACTCAGACGCAGACTCGCTTCGGGGCCGACCTCCAACACGCGATCCACCACTGCGGTCGCATCGATCACCGTACTTCCAGAACCGGCACCTTCGATCACGACTTGCCCCAAGTCGACGTCGAGATCGCCGAAAGCATCATCCCTCACATCATAGGAAGTTGAGTCATCGAACTGCTCCGTCAGTCGGTAGTTTCCTGCAGGCAGTAGGATCAGATCACTATCGGGCAGGGCGTTGGCTTGCATGATCGCAGCGCGGAGCGATGTATTGCCACTTGCATCCAGAGCGAGACCATCGGCCAGATCAACATCGATCGTATCGAGCTCGGTATTGACGGCGAAAGTGGCGAGCAGTTGCCGTGCCTCCAGACGCTCTGGGAACAGCAAGCGGCGCCGTGAACGAGAATCTCGAGAACTCTTTTGCCCGCGAACGAGTGGACGGAATGGGGCGTAAGCAGGTTTCACGGTGCGTCTCCATGGGGCGTTTGGCAACAAAGTCCCAGGGATTATGACTCAACGCCTGGCATGATTCAACATTTGGAGGAATCGTTACAACCATCGCAGCTTACCAAGGCGCCGCCGCCGATCGCGCCGGTTGCAGCAATAATGGCGATTTTTCGATGTGGAGTCCCCCCTATCGACTCAACCACCTTTGGGTATTGGGCCGATAGTAAGAGTTATGCCGTGAGAATTTTCGTGCCGTTTGCCCAGTTCTTTGCGCGACTCATCACCGCTCAGCCGGGATCTTCAACATGCAAAAAATCATTTACTACGCTATTGGAATCTTGCTGGCTGGAATGGCCTGGCTAGCGTCCCCCCCGCTGGTTCAGGCACAATCGCCCGTGCCGGAAGTGTGGCGAGCGTCAGCCACGGGCTGTGTTTGTGGGCGTTGGACCTGCCCAGCCTGCCAGCAGCGTATGCTCTGCCCGCCTCAGGGCTCGCAACTCCCGTACACTCCCCTTCGGCCCCAAGGGCCGGACGAATTCGGTTGGGGGACTCCTCCTTCGCAGGACTCCAATACACTGAACTCCCCCTATTCCGTTGTTCCTCCTCCAGCCGGCTCTGGCGTTTCTCCGGGATCACCGTCGGTTGGCGGCCTTGATAACCAAGCGGCAGGATCAGGATTGGGTGGACTGGATTCCATCGACACCTCGAACCTGTTTGCATCCAATTTGGCAGCGGGCACCGCAGGCGGTTTCGGCTCTTCGCTCCGCGGAGCCACCACGCCGGAAATGATGGGAGACTTCTTCGGTCCTGGTGCCATGGCTTCGATCATCGCTCAAACCTATGCGATCGACACCGACAATGTGCAACCTGGCGGGGGAGGAATCAGCATTCTCGAACTCGACGGTGACATGCCCGCCAATGACTTCTTTAGCACCGCACCAGCCATCGTCCACGGTGATGGTTCGCGGACGATCGACCTGGATGCCCCCAATGATCCAAACGACGTGGCACGGCCAGCAGGAGCGGGATACACCTACCAATCGGGCCATGCAACTCAACAGGATTCAGGCAGCAACTGGGTGGGCAGCTATTCCTACGGAAAATCAATCCTCGTCCCTAGTGGCGGCTATGTCTTGGGGCGTTTGAAGATCGCCGAGAACTTCTCGCCCGTTCCACGCGACCGCGTCTTCTTCAACTACAGCCTGTTCAACAATGTTCCCCTGACGACCAACGGCACTTCCGTCAATCGCTTTACTCCAGGCTTCGAAAAAGCCTTCTACGACGGCCTACTGTCGCTCGAAGTCCGAAGCCCCTTCGGTGCAACGCTGAGCAGCGACATTCTGGCCGATGGAGTGACAGACACTCAACACGTTGAATTCGGAAACATGCTCTTTGCGTTAAAAGGGCTGATGATGGAACGCAAGAATTGGCTGCTAACCAGTGGTCTATCCGTTTCGGTTCCCACCGCAGACGATACGCGTGTCCTGGCCGGTGATGGTACAGAGTTGCTACGCATTTCCAATGAGGCGGTGCATGTGATGCCCTTCCTCGGCATGCTCTACACCCCCAGCGACAAGTTCTTTGCCCAGGGGTTAATGCAATACGATATTGACGTGAACGGCAATTCCGTTTCCGTCAATAATGGAACGGGACTCGCCAATATTGGATCAATCCACGACATGACGTTCCTATACCTCGACGCAAGCCTGGGCTACTGGCTGAAGAACAATCCCCGCGATACGACGAACATCGTGACAGGCATCGCGCCGATCATGGAGTTCCACCTCAATCGTTCTCTCAGCAACGCTGATACTGCCTCCGACGGGATAACGCTAGTACAAAATCCGGTGCAAGAATTTGACAATCTCAATATTCTGGGTGGCCTAATACTGAACATTCGCAATCGCTCGAGACTCGGTTTCGGCTACGCTGTTCCGTTGGGCAACGGCAGTGATCGCGTGTTCGACAGCGAAGCACGAGTAACTTTCAATCGCTATTTTTGATTCGAGAGAGCGTTCGCAAATATTGCCACAAAGGCAAGGCAGAGCACTTGGGTAAAAGAATACCTTTATGCCGATCTTTCGAGCGAGGCATGAGTAGGTTCGAGCCATTCGACGCTTTAGAGCGAACGAACATGCTCACGAAACACGACGTAACAGAGGGCAAGGTAACGACCCCAGATGGGCGAGTTGCTGTACATCGAATCCTCGCTGCAAGAGGGCTCGCTTCAAGGATGACGCGAAATACAATTCCAGGAAGGAATTCTGCATGTTCGGTCGCAGTATTACTACATTGTTTGCGCTGGCATTGACCAGCACTCCGCTGGCCTACGCGCAAACCGCAAATTTTTCAGACGGCGTGACGACTGCGTCCAGTAGAATCTGTCAATGTGGACGCTGGACTTGCCCAGCCTGCCAGCAACGAACGCTGTGCCCTCCCAGTGGATCGCAACCGCTAAACTGCCCTCCTAGCATGGAAATTCCTGGTGTTCCCTACCAGTCTCCCTTGCCCTCCGTGATGGTGCCCCCTAGCCCCTCCGATTTGAATTCACCAGGTGAGGCACCCCCGACCAGTCCCTCTCCGCTGAGCGATCCAAACGTCGGCGCAATTCCTCCGCTCCCAACCCCGTCCCTCAATCCCAACACGGCCAATCTCTTTGCCGCCAACACAGCCCGTGGAGCGTCTGGCGCATTTGGTTCGTCCCTGCGCGGAGCGACAACGCCAGAGATGATGGGGGACTTTTTCGGTCCTGGCGGCGTTCCGTCGGTCTTTAATCGTGACTCCTACACCTACAGCACTCCCATTCCCAGCGCTGGCTATGGAATGGGGCGGATGAAGCTTGCGGAGAACACCTCGCCAATTCCACGTGACCGAGTGTTCTTCAACTACAGTCTCTTCACCGGCGTTCCGCTGGCGAACGATCCGATCGACGTCAGCCGCTTTTCGCCAGGCTTCGAAAAGACCTTTTTAGACGGACTGGCTTCCTTCGAACTGCGGACTCCGTTCGGCACAAGCCTCGACAACAATGTCATGGCCAATGGGGTGAATAGCGATAATGAGTTCCAGTTTGGTAACCTCTTCCTGTCGCTTAAAGGCATTCTCCTGCAACAGGAGAATTGGGTGTTTACGGGCGGCGCGTCCCTCCTGCTTCCAACCGCAGCCGATACGCACGTTATCGATCCCATAAGCGGAAGCGAGTTCCTGCGTTTCGAGAACGAATCGGTACACATCATGCCCTTCTTGGGAGGTGCTTACACGCCCAATGATCGATTCTTTTCCCAATGGATGGTCCAATGCGACATCGATACAAATGGTACCCCCATCATTGATGTCGAAAACGACTCACAAAAGATTGGTACCCTACAAGACTTCACCTTGCTCTACACCGACCTGAGCGTTGGTTACTGGGTTTACAAGGCGGCAGCCCGCAGTGGAAAAACCATTACAGGGATCGCTCCAATTGCGGAACTGCACTACAACCGAGCCATCACTAGCGGAGACAGCGTTTCGAACGGCGATAACCAAATCTCGCAGATCATCTCAGACTTTGATAACTTGAATGCCCAGGTTGGACTTATCTTCAACATTCGAGATCGGGTTCGCTTGGGACTGGGCTACGCCACACCATTCGGAAATAGTACGGACCGCGTGTTTGACAAGGAATTCCGCATAACACTCAACCGTTACTTCTAAGGGCCAACCCAGCGTGGGACGCGGAGCCAAGTTGACGCGTTCCATTGTTCGGTGGGGGCGTCGGGAAGTGGAGCCAAGATCAATTCAAGCTTCCCCTCAATGGCAGCCTCGGTGTAGAAGAATTCATGAACCACTTTGTTCGTGTGAAACTGATGTTCCGAAAAGGTGTCGGGAGCGGGTCGGATTTCTAAATGGACCAGCGGAGCCTCTGGCTGACGATGTTCAGAAACCACAACGCGGACACCTCCGGGTTCTCGCTGGGTTTCCACCGAGACCGTGACCCCCTTGGCCACTTCCACGGGCTCTTGTCGAAACCGCGCTAGTGGAACAGCCTGCCGCTCGAGAACAGCTCTGGGCTGCATAGCCCACAGCCGAGCCTCTAGCCAGCTCTCCTCAAGTTCTGGCAAATTCTTGAGTGCGACCCGGAGTACCGGTGAGCGATGGTTTTGCTCCCACAATCCATCGGATGTCCAAGCTATGGGGCCCTCGCCCGCTTGCCCCGACCTTGCTCGGCGCACTTCCAGCAAAAACTGTTGTGGTCGGAACGACTGCTGCGTTTCGTCCTGAGACTGCCATAGGAGACGAACCTGTGGGACGGACCGAGGCACTCCGGTCAGCATTTGAGCCGCAAACATCTGCTCTCCGACCTTGATCTGACTCGTTTGCGCGTAGGCATCCCCTTCGTAAGGCATGAAGCTCAGTCCACGCGGGGCTCGGTATTGCAACTCCAGCGTCTCGCCTCCGAGCAGTTCGACGACACGGTGCTCGGTGGTGTTGTCAATTCTCACCTCGAAGCGTCCCGGAAGCTGCGTTTGCTCCACATGCAGGGCGTCTGCCAAGCGAATATTCGCACCAATTGTTCGTCCGGACTCAAGATTCTTGACCGTGAAGCTATCGCGAGCGATCGAATTGCGAAGCTGTTCTGCCAAATTATTGTTATTGGCACCGTAAACCTTGCCCCCCGTCTTTGCGGCGATCTCCCGGAGCTTGCCGACTCCACCTGCTTTGCCAATAAAATTGAAAGGCACAAAATCGATGCTCACCCCTTGAGCCCGTGCTATGACATCTTGTTCATTGTGGATGTATTCGTTGGGAACAACGAAATAGCCGCGTGCTTTCGCATTGGCCTGCACACCATCGGCGAAGGGAAAGACGTTGTCCTCACCGTCAGTGACCACCACCACCCGCAGGTCTCCTCGAAAGCCATCGCGCCGGTTCAGCAACAAGTCAATCGATTGAATGATAGCCTCATACAAGGGCGTCCTTCCAAAGTAGGTCAGCTCCCCAAGCATGCTTTCTAATTCATTCACAACCTGCGGCGAGGGTTGCACGAGATCTTGTAGAATTTCCACATCGGCGTAGGGCCGGCGTTTTTTGCCTTGCCAGTCGGAGTGCAGGTCGGATGCGTCGGTATCGTATTCGGAAGTGTGCCCAAATGCGACGACCGCTATCTGCGACTCGGCATCGAATTGTTTGCCCAACTCCCGGATTACTTCCAACAGAGTATTCTTGGCCTTCTCCATAGGTTTGGCTTGCATCGATCCAGAACAATCCAGGACGAAGACCACCCGCGCTGGCTTCGCTTCCGCTTCGACGCGCAGAGTGGTAGCTGCCGCCGGTTCGGTCTGCCAAGCCAGGGTGATGGGCGGCTCCTGCCGGTAGACCGGTACTTCCGCGCTCGCCTCGTGTCCACGAAACCAAGCCAACACCGCGTGACTCCCCTCGGGATACCCTTGGGTGCTGAGCGAAATTTCCTGAGGCTTCTGTGCCAAGGAGCCAGTCTTCATTTCTAGCTGCGCGCGGTTATCCGCAATGGGTTGCAATTGCGCGGAGTGACCGCCCACCGCCAGCCGCAACCAGGAACTTCCTGTGGGAAACGAGTCTAGTTGCAACTCCCCATGCCACTCGTTAGCCCCTGGAGCGGCAATCTTCCAGGAATCCAACACGGATTGCCAACTCTGGCTGCGTTGAGCTACTGCTTGGTGAAAATCCTGGCTCATCGCCAACGGGCCCTGAGGAGGCAAGCGAGCGGCAATGGCTTGCCACGCTGCAGAACTTCCCAACAGAAACGCTTGATGCTCTGCTTGCGGCAGCCGCGGAGTTTTCCAAAACTCGGTGAGGGCTCGTCGAGTCTGCCAGAGAGCATACTGCTGATTGCACACAGCTTGATGCAATTGCTCTGGAACGGGCACGATCGTCAATCGATCAGCGGGCAAGACTGCACCAATCAGCCGAGCACGAAATTCGGCCGCAACTAAGTCTCCCTCGGCTTCGCCAATTTGCAACGGGTCGAGACTATCCATCCTGTCGATCGCCGCCACGCATTCGTCAGCCAGTTGTTGCGGCAACGCAACCTCCGCTCGCCGCAATTCACCTCCCCAGGCTGCCAATCGTCCGCGAGCCGTGGTCAAAGCAACAGGAGTTTGTAGTTGTCGACCGCCCAGTGCAAGACTTGCGAATTGCAGCGGTGCATAGGCTTCCTCCCAACTTGAGGGCAATTCATTTACCTGCCATAGTGCGGACTCATCGACACCCTCTGTCAAAATATTTTGACAATAGTTCTCCAACTTATCCTCGCTGACGGTGCCGCTAAAATCCCGGAAACGGTTTTGCAAAGCGTTGTGCAAGCGTCCGCGACTCTCAAGCTCCATCCCTCTGAAGAGAGTCGGACGCAATCCTAAGCTCAACACCAAGTTACCTAGGGGCAGACGCTGTCCTTTGGCGCTGACATCCAGCAAGTCGTACATGCAACGCGAATAGGCAGCTACCAATTCTTCAAAGTCGTGGTCGAGCTGGTCCAACATAGAATCCAGCGGCACTTCACCAACACTCAATTGCCTCTGTAGCTCCTCCAGCTGCACCAGCAATTGCCGAGACCGGTCCCAGGCAGCGGTCGGAGACAACGGTTGTAAGCGGGATAGTGGCGAGCTGAGCCATTCCGCCAACACCGGCAATTCAAGAATCAATTCATCGCGTATTTTCCAACCACGTTGGAGTCTCTGTTGGGCATCGATTAGCGACAGCGCGGACTGCTGCAGCAATTCCAATTCGACCGCGCAATCCGATGCGTCACGTTGGGTTTGGCAACCGTGAATGTGATCGCGCACCATCTGCGATTTGGTCAGCAATTCCAATGCAACCGCTTCCAACGACTGCGTCGCGCGTGGCTCGGTCGTTGCAACGCCCTGTTCGACAAGCCCAGCGATGCTTAAGTACTGGCTCCACAGCTCGCCCAAACGATCCGCTGCCTCCAATCCCCAACTCTCCGTAAGTAGCAAATGATCATGCATGGTGCGGATCAATGCTTCCTCGCGAGTCACGCTCTGCGAGTCCCCAATGGGTCCGATCCACTCCAGGCCGCGCGATACGATACGCGGAGTGATCGCACCTGGGGTCGCCGAAAACCATTCGTAGAGAAATTCGACGGCATCGGGGCGAGAGGGGAGGGGAGGGGCGGCGGGTGGCTCACCATCGCCGGCAGGCGGCGTCTCATATTGCAGCCATGCAATCGCCTGCTGAATCGGCGGTACAGCGTTCGTTTCGGCTATTGCTGACGGCACATTGGCCGCTTCTGCTGAGTCGGCAGGCAATCCCGTGCCGGATTCGGAAGCTGGCGTCTGGGAGTCGGTCGATGCGGTCGACGTGTCACTGCTGGTTCCCGACGGTGGGATTGCAGAATTCCCATTGGCCTGGACAGAATTCGGTAGCGCTACCGTATCGGTGGCCGCCGCATGTTGCAGGTTCCAAGCCTGATCCATCGGGCCCAATGCGTTGACCTCGCGTAGAAACGTGAGCGAGGCGCCACAAATCGCGGCTGGCCACGGAGAGGCTGGCGTGCCCAGGAAGCTGCGTTGGATCCGGTTCACCTCTTCATCCACTTGATCCTCATAGGCGTCACCGGCCCACAGCAAACGCTCCGCATGTGCCAGTCGCCCCACGACCGAGGCGCGTTGCCAACCATAGACGGAGGAGGTCCTGGCACTCCAGTCTTCCAGTGCCAGCCATGCGTCGGTCACTTTCTGAATCTTTGAATTTCCGCGGAAGCCAGCCGAGTCGGACGCGGCATAGGTCGATCGGAAGCACAACTCAAAATCGTTGTCTTGATTCTCACCAGCCCACACTAAATGAGGATTTTGAACACGTCCACGATGCTCCCGAACATAGCCGTTTACCGTTGAAGCCACGAACGCTTCCAGCTCACGGACAGTCACCCGGGAGTTGTCATCGCCGGAGAGTTCATCGGCAAGTCCCTTCAAGCCCGAGGCGACCATAAAGCCGAAGACGCTGCCCCCGATCTCGGGTGCGCTCCACGCTAGTTGATTCTCGCCGCAGGCCATCAACACTGCAAAATGCTGATAGGGCAAGGTCTGAATCAGCAGCTTGGCTTCCTCTGCAAAACCAGCGCACAGGAGACCGAACTGCATGTCCGGTGGCTGCTTGCCAGTGTCGAGCAAGACCAACACACGGGCATCACTGCCCACCACCACGGGATGCTCCGCAATAGCTCCCAACACCGACTTCAAGGGAACCCACGTCTGTTCGTCCAGCGGGGCGGCATCCGAGAAAATCAAACATGGCTCACCCTGACTATTGATGACACCATGAGCAGAGAGGTGCACCATCATCGTTTGATAACCGAACAGGGTGGGTAGCAAGCTGCCGCCGGGACCACCAGGAGTAACTTTCTCCAACTCCAACTCAAGCAACTCCTGCCAAGTTCCCTCCAGCTTTTCACGACGCCCGGCCACCACAAACTGACTGCTGGCCCCTAGGGTTTCAAAGCGGACTTGGTCCTCTTTCGCCCAAGCGTTGGGCGCCCAAGGATATTGGTAGTCCAAGGCAATGATCGAAACAAACGGTGTCGAACTATTCTGGTTCGAGAGGTAAAGCACCAATCCACTGGTGGCCCCCAACAGAACGCTTAGTGCCACAAACAGGCTGGCCAGCTTGCGTGACACGATCGGCTTGCTCGATGAACCGGTTGCCCAATACTTGCCCCCTTTGGCAGGTGACACTGAACGTGTTTTCTTCCACGACTGCTTAGGATTCCCCGCAGAGTTATCGCCGCGCCAGCCACTCATGTTTCATCTTTCCCGGGAGTACGCGCACTTCGTCTTCGTGCAGATATAAAGTCTTCGTAGCTGTTGAAACGCCCCATCTGCAGGCCTTCTGCACCTCAGGCACTGGACAACGATCTACCGCACGACTCGAATACGCTTACAAACCTAGTTCGCTTGCCATTGGATTGTCCGTCGGCACCAATTGTAACCGACTGGCGAACGCCAACTAGCCGCAGCTTGGAAGCTCCTGAATCTGCCATTATTCGGGCTTGCACTTCCGCTTGCATTCCCCCAGTGGTCTTTTTGGCATCCTATACAACCTACGCCGAATGAGAAGTTTGGGTTACAATTCCCCCTTCCTGCAATGGCACAGGGCATTGCATTGCTGGCGACTCTTCGCGCCTTCCCCTCATTTGCCGTGGTGCGGTGCCGGTTCATGGCTGAATGGACTGCGTTCTGCACACTCACCCATCTTCGCAAACTTCGCCTAATTGTTTCCATGCAAGCCTCCTATTTTCTGAAGCTAGTTTCCGACGCAGCCAGCAACCTTCCGGAAGTCGAGGTTCCCTCCGACCGTGCAGCGACCATTGGACGTGCCCCCACCTGTACGTTCGCGTTCCCCGAAGACCTACGGATATCGAGCGTCCACTTCGAGATACGCGCCGAACCGTCAGGCTGCCAGCTTCGCGATTTGCAAAGCACCAATGGGCTCTTTAGAAATCAACAGAGGATTAGCACGGCCACCGCGGTCGAGGGTGATGAGATTCAAGCCGGCGATTCGATATGGCGCCTCGAAGTGCGTGGCAACGCGGGCTACGCACCTCCAACTAGCGCTGTCCCTCTGTCATCTTGGGAGCACGCCCCTACGCCCCCGCCGATTGCAGTCACGCGCTCCCGCACCACCAGCGCTCCCGCGCGCGCGGCTCGCTTGGTATTGACCAGCCATGAAGGTCACTCGCGCACCTTCCAGGCAGGAGAAGAAACGACCATCGGCCGTACCGAGCTAGCGCAGTGGGTGTTCCCCGACGATGGGCAGATGTCGAGTTGCCATATGCGGATCTCGCTGACCGGTGACGACTGGCAAGTGCAGGATCTGCAGAGTAGCAATGGCACGTATGTGAATGGCGTTCGTGTAACCCAAATTGCACTGCACGAAGGCGATCAAATACTGAGTGGGCAAACTCGATTCAACGTCGGCCTCCAACTTCCAGTTGCAACGCCCGCATTACCGCAAACTCCTCCATCGACAACACGCCCCCCCACAGTCGTCCCACCCCCCCCACACTCTGATTTCGACGGCAGTCCAACTTCTGGCGGTCCAACTTCCGATAGGCCGGCAGCTGCAGCTCCTCCACTCTCCGCGCCGGTGGAAATTGCCAAAATGCCAGAGCTCACTGGAGATGCATTTGAGGCTCCAGTCGACTCCCGTAGCACCTCTTACTCCGAGACAAGCGATCATGTAATCGACGGCGGTGACACCGACGTCCAGGAAGACGAGCCTCTGGAGACTCCGCAGCCTCACACGGAAACCGCAGCGAGCCCAACAGCAACGCCTACTCCCTCTACGCCAGCGCCGGGCGTCTCCCCTACCAGCGGCTCGCATGCGGTCGAACCCGAAGAGCCGCTGTTCGAAGCCAGAGAAATGGGCACAGTCTTAGAAGAAAGCGAGGATTCCTCGAATTGCGGCGTAGAAATCGCATCGCAGTCTGCCGCCCCGTTGTCGCAACAACCACTACCACACGGCACCGCTACACTGCTCCACCGTGGCGTCGCCCAGAGCGAAGACCCCGTCGATGTCGGCCTGCGGTTGCTGCAAACCACCAACGGCTGGGTAGTCAACGGAAACGAAATAGAATTTTGGCATGAAGCCACCCAGCAGGACACTGTCTCCGCCGATGACTTAGGGCTCACTCCGATTCGCGCGGAGGACGCGAGTTGGATCCTTCAGTTTTCTGCCCTGCGTGGCACTGGCAAAGCCTGGCTCTTGTTTTCCTCAGGCGATGTAAAGCAAGTTGAGAACACATTGCTTCAGCTTCAGAGTGCTCAGGCCGCCAACGCTGCATCACTGCCAATGCTCACGGCGGCTGGCTTAGCGGAGCTGCTGGCCAGCCAAGCAGCCGACGAAGTGGAACCACTGTTTGGCCCAATCGACGCGATTCTAGTGGAAACGCATGACGGCAGCACTTGGGAGATCTATGGCAAGCCTGCGTTTACCTCCCTGTGGGATACGCAGTAAACCGCGGCTTTCCCTCAGCCAAACATCAGCGGCTCAACCCCAGAGAGGCGTTTCCAGCCCAGGGGAGCCGACGCTAGGCTGAGCATCCTGGAAGAGCGAAGGGAGACTCGTCCCCCACTCGCTCACAAGCCATCGAACGCCTGTTCCAAGAACTACTCTTCAAAGTAGGAAACCGGAGAGATAACGACCGGAGCATTTCCAAAGTCGGCATGATCGCCCACTCTAATGTTCTCGATTCCCTCGGCACCGGTGGGCTCTAGATTGGCACAACCGGCCGCCGATTCGATCACTCGCCACATTCCATTAAATCCGTCCGCTACGCTGGGATCTGGACGCAAGTGCAAGACGGAGCCAACCGGAATCACGCTGTCTTCTTCCTGGAAATGCACGTATGCGACAGTTCTGGCAGCATCATAGGCTAGCACAACACCTCCGCCGGGATTGGGCGTTGCGGTCGTCAGTGGTGGGCTGACCGACATCAGGTAACGCATTCTGGCAATCCCCTCGGGGACAGCGGACGGCACAGGGCTTGGAGCGGAGCGACGTACGCGGAAATTGCGAGAGGATTGTTCTGCGGCTTCCTGCTCCAGTAGTGTGGAGATCTGCACGACGGGTGCGAGGCGGCGGGCCTCCAAGGCATCGAGCTGTTCCAGCCCACCGTCATCTCGAAGATTGCGTTCCCGTTCTGGAATGAGGTCTCCCTCGACTTTTTCTCGCTCGGGCACCACTTCGGGAGTTGGTTCGGGTTCGGGCTCCTTTTTCAGGATATCCAGCGGCGGTGAGCCTGGGCAGCAGGCCTGAAGCGCTGCCGCAGCGGCCTCACGTACTCTCTTCGAAGGCTCACCGTAGCAGCCGAATTCATCGCGTTCGTAAGCGATCTGCGCCAGCTTCTTTAGCATTTTGTCGTTGCAGCAGCACGATTGACCGCAATTCGAACAACTCTTGCCGCAGGCTGCAGCTTTGATTTCGTTCATCGTGAGCAGGCGAACGTCTTCAGTGCAGTCCTCCGCAGAGGCCACCAGTGCGTCCGTGACACTGCCATCCTTGTCGTAGCAGCCACAGCCGATCGATGTGAGATATTTGATTGCTTTGATTTTTTGAGGCTTGAGATCCTCCGCCTTTTTGATCTCCGCAGCCCGTTTGATAGCAGGATCGGGCGACTCAAGATTGGCTGGATCATTCAAAGCTTTGAGTGCGTCTTTGGGCTCGACGGCTGGATGGTTGCCGCGGCGATTGGTCAGCGCTCCCTTGACCTTTTTCATGCCTTGGGGAATCCCCAAGAAAGACCAAACCGTGGGAGGAGATGGCGGAGCCGGTACTGTCTGAGCCATGGTCGAAGCAGTCATAGCAACCGTTAGGACTGCCGCTGCAATTCGCGTTTTTGTTCCCACCATAAATCCGCACTCCATTGCGTTCGATTGGGCAGTTCAAAGTGAAGAACGAGCTCTTCACGAGGTTCCGTGCACCAACGTATCTTGCTGTCAGTGCCCTCACTGGGTATCGGAGGACTCAAGCTGCGATATTTAGCCTCGCTCGAACTAGATAGCTGAGTTTGCAATGGGAGGCCGTTGCAAATCCCCTAGTCCACCAGTCTTTCCGTGCATCCCCCAGTCGCGTGACTAAAAATCACTGCCACGAGGCGTTCCTCGAACGGGACCTTCGGGGTCGAAGCCGCATGGTATGGAGCCAAGAGCTACCCCCCGCCGGTGATTTCCAGACTCCGGTGGCCTACAGAATTGAACCGATTGAATCCGGTTGCTTTAGAATCGGTCGCTGAACCATCGCCAGTTCCGCATGATGCCATCCCGCCGGCTGAACTCAGACGCAGCGAAGCGGCATACTCAGTTACGCCTACTCCGGCTATTCCTTAGCTAAGGGAATGTTCACGGGCTTGAGATAGTCCTCCTGCTTGAGAAGTTTGACGGCAACTTCCCCCTGGTAGACCACTCCCTGCCAAATCATTTGGGCTTGGAGCGTGTATTCCCCCGCCTCAATGCCTACGAGCACGTACTCTCCGCTACCGGAAGTCACTGAGAGATCGCTGCGATCTTTCACACTCACCTTAACCGGATTGGGTGGCTTATTCTGCCCATTTCCGAAAACAAGCTTCCCGCGGACATCTCCGATCAGTGGCTGGCCACCGTCTTCTCCGGGCCCTGCCGGTTTGGGGTTAATCTTCAGCGTCCAAGGTCCCAATTCCGATGCATTGCCCAAGATATCCTCCAACTCGACGCGTAGATCATAGCTTGCTGCTGCGAGTTCTTGCACCGGCAGCGTTCGGGCCCGCAATTGCCAGCCACCTGCAATCGGCAGGAAATCCTCACCCGTCAATTCTTCCCCTAGTACCTGCGCCAGGCTGGGTCGTCCCGCAGGACTGTACAAAATCTTCCCCTTGCCAATAGGCACGCTATCTGCCAGATCAAAAGATAGACGAGAGGTCCGCCCCTCAACGGTCTCACTAACTTTTGCCGACTGAGCCAAGACAGGACCACGGCCGTCAAGGATCAGCTTTCCGAGACTGCGTGGCTCAGCTCCGCCCATCGATCCCTGAAATTGCGCTTGAGCATCCCCCAGCGAACTCGCGTCGTAGGAGAAATGCCAGTCCGACAATTGGCACTGAAGGCTGAACGAGTTGCTAGGAGAGCCGATGAGCGCAGCCGTCATATCTCGTTCACCATAAAACGCACCGAAATCGAAGCCCCACGTGGGGCCAACCAGTCGAAACTCCACCCGTTCCTGCTTGGCATTGGAACGCGCACGGGCCTGAGAATCGATAGCCAGGTTGATCTCAATGGGCGCCTCTACCGGGCGACGAAACATTGCACCATGGCTGGTTAACATGCGCTCGAATTCACCCAAATTGGGCTTGTATTCTGTCAGGTAGGTGAGTTGTTCTGGGACTCCAATCGAATGCAGTCTTATTCGGTCGGGAGGTTCCCGTCGCGCCGCCCGCCCGTCGACTCCCACAAATTCGAACAGCGCTCGGGGATTGCCATCCACGGCGACTTGCAACTCGACTTCGCGTTCGATCTTAGACTCTGCGCTAATCGTAAAGACTTGCCGCGGCTTATCGCTAGTCAGCACATGGCGTCTCTGGGGAACCGTGGCTCGCTTCGGATCGATTCCGGCACCAATCACACACTCCAATTCAATGGGCCGCTCTTCGCTGAAGTCCGTGGGGGCCAGATCGGGGAATCCATCACGATTGGCATCTTTCAGCTCCACAGTTAATTCAACGCTCTGCAGATCGTCACTCGTGGTTGAATGGGTCGTTAGATAGTCGGTCGCCAGAACCGGTTCAATTTGCAACCATGTCTTCCAGCTTCGCGTTGGCTCGGACTCCAACCGCACCACAGCCAATAGTCCCCACGAAACATCCTCTCCGGTCGCTACATCGGCTGCCGGTGGCACAGCTGCTGGCGGAGGATCAGTGGAGGCTGTCGCCGCCCCTGCAAAATCGATCACGACATCCCGTTGCTGTGGAGCCAATGGATGGGCTGGAGAGCGGCCAATGAATCGAAATTTGCTCAAGCTCTGCTCTTCGAGTTCTAGTGGGACCTCGCCATCAATCTCACTAATAATGCCCTTCGCTGTTACCCCAGCGCGGGAGGAGGAAGATAAGCGGTAAAATTCAACCGACGCTTGACACGGTTGTTGGTCCAAGTTGGAGACCAGAAATCGAAAATTGGACACCCGCCCCGGAAACGGATGGAGCGTGACAATGTCGCCCTGACGGCTGCAGGTTTCCCAGCGTGTCTGACCATCCCGCCGCATTTGTTGCTGCACCGCTAGGGCGACGGGAACCGGGACCGGCAGCACACACGACAAACGAGTTTCAAACGCAGGTGCCGCGCCGGCCTGCACCCGCACTTGCAAGCGTATGGGCTTCTGCGGCTCACCACCGATTGGGCGAATCTCAAGTGGCAGCTTCTGAGCGTCTGACGACAAGTTCACCACTCGCAGTAGATCCTTGGCAGTCAGATTCAGCACACCACGCTGCCAGCTGGATTGGCTCCCTGCCACTCGAGCCTGCAAGCCATCTAAAGCCAGTGCAATCGATTCGATATTGTCTGCCGCACCTACCCGGACGAGCGACAACTCGATCATGGCGGGCTCACTGCTGCTGACCAATTCAAACCGATCACCCTGCAGTCGCCCTCCAACAGGGTTGGCCCACGCCAGTCGCCAACTCGCCGGCGGCTGCGGAATGGTGGGAGTCATCGGCAACTGCTCCTGAATCGACCAATTCCCTTCCATTTGGCAGAGATCTCGTCCGTCGACGCATAACCAATCAACTGCAGAGAAGCGACTCGCTCGGACTTTATCCGCATGAGCGCTCAACTGGGTGACCAATTCCGCTGGCGAGGGAACGAGCAGCGCGTTACCCACAATTTTGTCGGCCGTCTGCGCCTTGGACAATTCCATCCAACGCGTCGTGGCTGCGCGCTTCACCTGAGGAACTTCCGCCTGCAGCAGAGCGAGATCCATGGTCGGCCAACCGGCACCTGCTTCGGCTGGCGCTTGGTCCAATCGCCTCAGATCCACCCACAACTTCATCCGCTGATCGTGTGACAACCAACAATAGCGAGAAATCAACTCAGCCAATGCACGATGGCTCTCCGGTTGGCTGTGAAATTGCGTAAGGAGCGCTGCGACGCTTGCATCAATATTCTGACGGCAATCGCGAAGTCGTTGGGTCAGCCGAACCGCTTGAGAACCCGGCAAGTGATCGAGCGCGTTGGCATCCGCGGCGGGGACGCTTCGCAAGTAATCCTGGACGGTCTCAATCGCGACATCCGTAGCGCGTGCAAGTCCCGCCGAAACCGGGACATATTCAAGTTGCTCCACACTATCGCATAGTCTAACCACATCATTCAGGATCAGGGCCAGATTTCGGTAAGCAACCACTGCGTCGGTTCGTTGATACCAGAGCGTCACTTCCGCGGGAGAAACACCAGGCAGCAAAACTGGCGTTATATCATCGAGGCTGGTCGCAGAAAAGCTTTCTTCGATCCCCTTCTGCTCCTCCTCCAGCGATCTCAGCACGGCATTCACACGCGATTGGAGATTGTCATTCGATGCGAGGCCTCGAAAGTCGTCCCCGCTCATCCAACGTTGCTCGACCTCCATTGTCATCGTGGCGATCCGTCGGGCAGTCAGTGGTGCAAGACTGGCTGCATTCCAGCGACCGAACTGCGAGGAGCTAGCCTGCCATTGATCCAAGCCGCGCCAGATAGGCCCGGTGGGCCAATCGGCAATGCCCAGCGTCGTTTCGTCAGCTTGCGGAATGGCAGCGGGCTGTGACTGCGCCGCTTCTTCAGGCGTCTCTGTCGTGAAATTCGGCCAACCAGAGGGGCGACCATTCTTACCAAGACGCGCCAATGAACTGGTGGTTTGAGCCCCCCACACATTGCGTTCCGCCGACATCCACCCTGTTCCCCCCTTAGCCAACCAAGCTTTTTGACGCTCAGCAGAATCGGTCCAAACTCGCCGAATCACATACTCAGCCACGTCCCCCACCACTAATTCTTTGGTCGAATTCACTTCCGATCGATAGCCCTCAGGGGCCCGCCTGGGGCCTACCATTGCCTCCGCGCAGGCACGCCCAAAAATTGACTGGCGACTGCCGAGCGCGTCCAGGGAGAGCTGGCCGGTTTGATGTGAAAACAAGCAATGAACTTGGCTGGGCGCCTGCTTCAACTCCTCGACCGCCAGCGGTAAAAATTGATTGCTCCACATTCCAGAACGAACGTCGCTTACTTGATTCCCCCAATCCAACAGAATTAAAACGGGACCTGCCCACTGTCCTACCGCATTCAGGACGGTGGAAAAAGGGATCGCGCCATGAGGCGCGGCAAGAGCGCCGGACTCACTAGGCAACCGGTATTCGCCGCCCAACAAATAGGGGCGTCCCTCCAGCGATGCTCCCTTGGCACGAATCCACAGGACAAGTGCATCACCTCCCTCCAATTCTGAAATTTGCTCCTCGAGCGCGACGCGCAAATTCTCGGCGTTGTCGAAAGCCGTCGATGCGGAGGTTACCTGAAAACTCTCGCTGGACTCCTCCGTCAATGGGGCCAGCGTTTCGGAACCAAAACGGAGCGGCGGCCACGTATAGGATCTTTCTGGCTCACTTGTATTGGAGGAAGAAGCTGAAAACAACGATACCACTAGGGTATGCTGAGTTCGTTGGCGGGAGAGGAACGCGACCAGCAAAACTGCTGCCAGCAGCAATCCCACCAAACAAATCGTCGAGACCATGCGTCGGCCAGCCAGAGAGCCTCCCTGGGCCTTAACCGGACTTCCCGATGCATGTCGCCAACTCTGCCGGCGATTGCCGTCTTGGACACCCATTTTCCAGAACCACTCCGACAATCACTAGAAATACCAACCCATGAGCCCTACAGCTTGGATTCTAGCACATTGCATCGCGTTTGCTGAAACCCCAATATCCCGAGCTTCTCCTCCAGAGTTGCTCCCTGGAGTTCAGGAGCTGGAACCATGGTCGACGAGCGCGAGTCGCACGCGCATGCCGCCGGTCCCTTCCAGCTCGGTCGCAGGGTGGAGCGCAGATGCGTCTTACCAATGAAACGGAAGCGACTCCAACGGGCTGAGTTGCATGGCCTGACTTCATTGGAGCGTCTGCAGTGCATGGGGGCGGCAGCGAGGCGTCTGTTGACCTATTGAGGACAAGATGACATAAGAGGCATACTTCCCAGCCCCTGCGTGGCGGCTACGGTCCGCCCATCGAAAACAACTTTCGGGGTCTCCCTGCCGTTCTTTGCTAGGAAACCCACCTCAAGAATGGTTTCGAAAACGACCAGGAGTCCTGAGGGGGCTAGAAGCACAGGGGCAAATATCCCTAAGATATCGGCAGAGATCGACTCTAGGAAATCGTGTAAGGCTTGAATGCATGCGAACTCAATCTGTCCACTGGTACGAGGGAATGTTCCTGCGGCCACAACACTTCCAGGCCTCGGACCGCTACTGGCATGGGCATGTGGGCACCGCCATCCAATGGCAATCGAGCTACCCCTATGGCGTTCGGAACATTCGAATCCAACGCGAAGCGCTGGGTGCAAATTACTTCCAGCTCAATGGCTGCCAAGCGGTCTTGCGAGATGGCACTCTGGTCGATTTAGACGGCGAAGAACTGCGAATTAGCCTCAAAGAAGCCTTCGAAAAGCAGACTTCCGTCACAGTATTGTTGGCAGTCTCGAGAATGGTGTTGGGCCGAGCCAACACCGGTTCACCAACCGAACGGTCGACCCGCTTGCTGGTAGATGCCATCCCTGTATCCGACGAGAATACGGGGGGAAACGAGAGCGAAATCGAATTTCGCCGCCTGCATGTCCGCCTGATGCTCTCCACCGAGAATACCGAAGGCTATGAAACTTTACCGGTCGCACGCATCAAGCGAACGGGCGAAGACGAATCCAATCCCGAAATCGATGTCGATTACTTTCCGCCGCTACTGGCAACCGACGGCTGGGAGGAACTGCACCACGGTGTCGTCCGCGCCGTCTACGACTTGGTGGGGCAAAAAATCGATGTGCTTGCCGAACGGGCAACTAACCGCGGCCTGGCGTTCAATAGCCAAGAGCCTGGTGAGTTGGACGACTTGTGGATGCTCTCTCAACTCAATCAAGCCCAAGCGACCCTGCACTCGCTGACCTATGCCACCGGTCTACATCCCTATCTGGTCTATTTAGAACTGACACGAGTCGTAGGCAGTTTGAGCATCTTCGAGCCCACTCGCCGTCTCGACCGGCAAATGCCCGCCTACGACCACGATGACCTCGGTTCAGTGTTTTGGTGGCTCAAACGAAAAATTAGCGAGTTGATGGGTACCGCTCAGAAACTTGAATTCGAGCAGCGATTCTTTGTGGGAATCGAACGCGGGATGCAAGTGACGCTCGATCCCAAATGGCTCCACTCAAACTGGAACTGGTACGTGGGGGTGCATGCCGAGAATGTCCCCATTGAATTGGGACGAGAGCTGGTTCGTCCAGGCGTGTTGGATTGGAAAATGGGAAGCAACCAACAAGTGGAATTGCTCTTCAAACACCGCATGCCAGATGTCAAAGCCGATAGTGAATTGACGACTCCCCCCCGCGCCCTGCCGTCACAACGTGGCTGGATCTACTTTGAGGTTCGCCGAGAGGGGCCAGCCTGGAAGGATGTTTTGGCAACGCAAACATTGGCAATGCGTTTTAACACCAATGTGATTGCCAACCTGGAAGAGCTCGCCGGTCAACGCAAGCTGGAAGTAATCCATCGCGACAAACGGGCCGTTCTTGAATTCGCACTTTTTGCTGTCCCAACCTCCAACTCCTAGACAAAGGTTTACCATGAGTCCCGAGTTCGCGAGCGCCGTGGATCCCATTTTCTTGCATGTTCTGTCCACCATGGAACAGGTGTCGTCCAATCAGCAGATCGATCCCGTGCAAGTACACGCTGGCATCCAAGACAAGTTGCGGCAAGCGGAAGAGCGTTTGAGTCGTGGTAGCTACCGCGAGGTTTGGGAGTTAGCGCGGTACGCGCTGTGTGCATGGATCGACGATTTGATGATTAATCTACCTTGGCCTGGCCAACGGTGGTGGGAGAATCACAAGCTCGAGTTTCAGTACTTCAAGACAACCGATGCCGGTACCGGTTTCTTCCAAAGGGCCCAACAAGCTCAACAATTGATCCAACGCGATGCGATCGAAGTCTTCTACATCGCAGTGATCCTGGGCTTCAGAGGACTGTACGCGTTTCCGGAATCGACCCTGTTGGCGCAGCAGTATGGATTGCCTGACACCATCGAGGCTTGGACTCAGACGACGGCTGGTTTGTTACAATTTCGCAGTGAACGTCCTAAATTGACCGGTGTTACCGACCCGGTGCGAGGCGCGCCACCCCTGGAGAGCCGCTTTACCGTGGTGGGTGCTGCACTGTCGATGTTAATGTTAATGGTACTGGCCGCTCTGCTGGGCTACCATATTCTGCGCGGTGCTGGTTAGGATTCACGCTCCTTCTGATTTGAACGCAAGACTCAACAACGCAATTCACCAAACCACTTGAGGATCGGAACGATCATGGCCCCCCTACCTGTTTTGACGAGGATAGAAGCTTGAATTGGTTGGTTGCTCCCTTCAGTTGGATTCTAACCGCCCCGGCCCGCTGGCTGGGACGTGCGCGCGGATTCTTGGGTTGGTCGTTGCCAATGCGGGTCGCCGTCCTCTTGGCTCTATTCCTGGGACTGTGTGTAGTCGGCTACTACGTCGCTTCGCTATGGCTCGCAGACAATGCGGTTGCCGATCCGAAGACCGACCCGCGTTTCATCCTGAGCTGGCTGGTGCTGCTAGTGACCATTCCGGTCGCCGCCTTCTTCGCGGTTCGCTCTTGGCTTGAATCGGAACCGACGCAGTTCCCCGACATTGACGAGGCTTGGCGTCAGGGGCTCGCTGCTGTGGGGCGAGCTGGTATCGAACTGGATCAATGTCCCTTGTTTTTGGCCACCGGCGTTTCATCTCCCCTGGCTGCCGACAATCTCATGCAGGCTACCGACTGGGACCTGCTCGTCGACGGAAAACCCGACGGCAAATCCCCCTTGCGCTGGTATGCCAGCCGAGACAACATTATCGTTTTTCTCCTGGACGCCTCTGCGACTTCGATGTTGCAGGGCCAGGTGGAACAAGCCAGTGAGTCCGCTCCGGTGGCCAGTCCAGGCTGGGCCCGCGGCACGCTAATGGGGCCGGGCGGCAGCGGTGCTGGCCCCGCAGCAGCGCCGGCCACAGGAATTCGCGGAACGATTATTGCCGGTGCTCCTACCGGTACGCCTGCAAGCAGGCCGCCTACCGCCCCCGCCACTGGCATTCGTGGCACCATGCTGGCCGGTCAAGGTGCGCACGAAGTCGGAACCACAACGGCCCCTGCCATGGTGAATCTCGATCGCAAGATGGTTGCTGAACAAGCCGATCGACTGGCCCGCGTTTGCCGCTTAGCCGCAGAGTCGCGACAGCCGCTGTGCCCCATTAACGGGTCAATTGCAATCATCGATTGGAAAACGTTGCTAAGCGCACCGGCAGGGCAACTCCCCACCGTTATCCGTGAGGATTCGACGCGGATGATCGAAGCCTCCCAGATGCACGCCCCCATGGCGATCTTCATCAAGGGTATGGATGACGAGACAGGATTTGTTGAATTGACGCGTCGCGTGGGCGAAAACCGCGCTCGCGAAAATCGTTTCGGACATGGCTTTAATCATCAAGCACCCTTGGATGCCAGCCAATTGGAAGCCCTAGCGCGAAACTCCTGTGGCGCGTTCGAAGACTGGATCTATGACTTATTCCGCCACCCTGATGCGCTGGGAAGAACCAACAACGACAAGCTCTACGCCTTGCTGTGCAAAATGCGCAACGAAGTCCAACCCAAGGTCGTAGAACTGGTCAGTAGCTTGTCTGGCGCCTGCGTACCTAGTGGAGGCCGGGGACCGTTGCTGTGCGGTTGCTACTTCGGCGCCGCTGGTGGTTCCAGGATGCGACAAGCATTCGTGCGCAGCGTTTTTGATAAGCTAGGCGAGTTGGACGAAGACCTGGAATGGAGCGAAGACGCTTGGAAGAAGGAATTCAACTTCCAAAGCATGGTGCGAAGCATGCTTGTCATCAACGCATTTCTACTCTTGGCCATCGTGGGATTGCTAGTCTACTACTTCTTTTTTACGAGCAGCTAATGTCGAACGCTGGTAACTCCTCCGACCCCAACTCTTCCGCCAATGATGGCTCTTTTTCCATCCGGAAGTCTTCTCCCGATTTGTTGCGAGAGGTGCTCGAGTCCACCCTCACGCGTGGCGAAGGTGGACTCGCCCCCGAAGAATTATTGGCGTTGCAGGAGATTGCTCGCGCGCACGGGGACAGCCAACTCGATATGCTGCAGATAACTGAGCTGCTCGTCGCCGGCCTGCTTTCGACCCGCTTTCCAGGTCTGGCCAATCGCGAAACCAATCAACTGATGTGCCAGCGTATTGCTGATAGCCTTTGTGGAGACCCCGTTTCGATGCAGCGGCTCAAGACAATGTGGAATCAATTACGCGAGTCCGTCTCTTGAATGAACCAATACAAACCCGCAATGAATTGATTGAAGAAGGGCAGGGGCTCGTGCGGTCGCTGGCTCTCAAAGTGTTTCGCAGCATTCCCATGGGTGCCGAGCTCGACGATTTAATCGCGTACGGCGAAGTTGGTTTAGCTGAAGCGGCTCGTGATTTCGATCCAAGCAGGGGGGTTCAATTCTGTACCTTCGCCTACTACCGGGTGCGCGGCGCCATCTATGACGGCCTCGCCAAGATGACTTGGACGAGCCGAGCTCGCTACCGGCGTCTGCGCTACGAGCGGATGGCCGATGAAACGCTGGCCGCCGAGCAGGAAGACCACACTGCTGAAAATCAAACCCTTGAGCAATCTGGAAATTGGTTTGGAAGAGTTACCGAAAAACTGGCCGTTGTCTATTTGGCCAGCGGCGGTGACGAAGCCCAACAACAGGCCTCCAGCATTGAAGACACCTGCGACACCCCCAGCCAGACGTTCCTCAATCGGGAAGCCGGTGAGCGACTACGGCAACTGGTGGCGGAGCTCGATCCCGTCGAGCGTCGCGTCATCCAGTCGGTGTATTTCGAAGGCTTCACCTTGCAAGAGGCCGCCAATCAAGTGGGAATCAGCAAATCATGGGCCAGCCGCTTGCATGCCAAGATTTTGGATCAGTTAGCGCAAAAATTGAAACGCCTTGACCTCCACGATTGACCTCCACGATTGATCCCCCGCACTGATCCCCGTGAACTGTAAAAGACAGAGCAGCTGCAGGCCCGCGACGCGGGAGACTGAGCCAGAGAGGCGAAAAGACCTCCGTCAACTAAACCAGACCACCCCCTCAGAAAATCCAGCACTCTCAAGAAATTAAGCCAAGATTTGTGAAGAATGTGGGCAGCCACCCACGGGTAACCTATAAATCAATAAGTCGTCGACACTGGCTGTCCCTATTTTCCTCCAGTGCGGCTGCTTCAGTTCCGATGATGCCTAATGTAGGGATCATGCCCAGGACGATGACACAACAGGTGACAGCCCCACCTGGCAGATGGGGCTGGCACACCGTGCGACCGACCGCCGCTCGGAGTTCTGCAGCCGCCAGGCCGTCAGCGCGCTCACCGGCGCGTGAGACATGCGGTGGCAGCGGGTGCCCACAGCCGCTTTTTGAAAGAGCCCTGGAGGACCGTTCGACACCATCGACGTTGGCCCCTCCTTACCGCACGATCCTAGATCCCCCAAGTTCTTGAACTTAAGACGCGATCCTCATGTCCACTGAATCGATCCCCAACTTTGAATCGCTCTTGTCCCCTTTGTCCGATGAGGCGCCCAGCGGCGAATCCCTGCGCGAGCATCCGGAGCTGAGCCGCACATTTTATGCGCTGCGCGAAGCACGAAACTCCGCGATGGAAGCCGAACGAACTCTGAGCCGCATGGCTATGATGGAGGAAGAGGATTTTGAAAACGACCCCAGCGGCCGCGACGGTGCAAAACAACTGCCGGATTGGAACAAGGTCTCCAGCATGGCAGTGGACCTCCTCAGCAACCATTCCAAAGACCTGTGGGTGGTCAGTTGGTTCATTGAGGCGTTGACGCGAACCGATGGACTCATGGGATTCAGCGATGGTCTCAAACTCTGCCGGCAAATGAGTGACAAGTTTTGGAATACCATTCACCCGCGCCCCGACGAAGATGACGGCTATGCGCATACGGTGGCGCAACTCTCGGGGCTCGACAATGTGCTGTCCACCGCGTTGGAAGCGACCAGAATTCTGCCTGAAGATGATCGATTCACTTGGGGCGGATATCAAATTGCGATTGAATTGGAGCAGGCGCCTCCCGAGGAACGCTCCGCCAAAATCGAGCGAGGCACCATTCCGCTGGAAACTTTTGAAAGTGCCATGCGATCGGCCGATCGACAGGTACTTCTGGATACCCAAGAGGTGCTTGCCGAAGCGGTTGACGAATGCAAGCAGTTTGCAGAAACCATGGACCGCCTGTGTGGCAATGACGATTCGGGCTACCCCCTAGGCCCGTCCACGGGCAATTTAGAACGCACCCTCGAACGTTTGCAGAAGATTTTCGAAACGCTCACCAGTGGACTGCTGGTCGATTCACCTGAGGGTGAGGCAGAAGCGGTAATTGGCGAGTTAGCCGAAGCGGGCGAACAGCCTCCCACGCAGAGCACCGCCAGTCTCTTGCAACGGCCGGTCGCATCGCGAGACGAAGCGCTTCAACATTTACTAAGGGTTGCCGACTTCTTCCGCAAATCAGAGCCACACTCTCCAGTGTCGTATGCTCTTGAGCAGGCGGTGCGTTGGGGCCGAATGCCGCTGCCCGATTTGCTCCAAGATCTCGTCAGCGATAGCGATGTACTCGCGCAAGTATTCAAACGAATGGGGATTGCACCAACGCCGGACGAAAGTTCTGACGACTAGCCTAGCAAGCTGGCGAGCAGCACCGACCAGCCCCAGAGACTCGGTAAAAAGTTTCGTTTTTCAAGCAACATTCCCTTAAATATTCGGATATCCTAACTAGCTGGCGACTGCTCCGCTCGAATTCCTAGTAATGCGTTGCTGCCTGCGAGGGTGCTGACAGAACGGGAAGTTGAGCCTACTCCGCTTCGATCCTGGCATCGCAAGCACACCCAAGGTTTCGCCCACAATCATCCTTGTTTCAATTCAGCGGTATTCTCCGCCGAGCATTTCCAAGCAATGGGTTTCAAAAGGTAATTTGATGAGTTCTGTCCACGGAAAACTAAGTCGCGTTCGCAAGCCACGTGTTCATATCACCTACGACGTGGAGATTGGCGATGCAATGGAAAAGCGTGAATTACCGTTCGTGATGGGAGTTTTGGGAGATTTCTCGGGACAACCAACGACCAAGCTCAAGCCGCTTCGCGATCGAAAATTTGTTCAGATTGATCGTGACAACATCAATGATGTCCTGAAACAGATGACTCCCGGACTGAACATGCGAGTGGAAAACACCCTGGCTGGCGACGGAAGTGAACTGGGGGTTCAATTGAAGTTTGAGTCGATGGAGGACTTTGAACCGGCCCAGGTTGCGAACCAAGTTGAGCCTCTGAAGAAGTTGGTAGAGACTCGCAATCAACTGCGCGATTTACTGGCGAAAGTCGATGTCAGTAGCGATTTGGAAGAAACGCTCGAAGATGTCCTTAAAAACACTGAGAACGTCGCCAAACTGGCTGAAGAACTTGGTCTAGATAAGCCCGAGTAGTGCAAAGCAGATGAGCCATAACTGCCTTGGCAGGTGGTTCAATCGATTGGCACGCAAAACGCGTCGGCTACCCCCGTAATCGGCGGCGTCCCAAGAGCTCACTACGCCGGCGGCAAACACCTCACGATTTTTTTAGGAGCAAGTTCCATGGCTGAAGAAGAAAAACAATCCCAACAAGCGGCAGCGGAAACGACCGAAGCACCTCCAAGTTTACTTGAGTCTGCGATTGCAGCTACCAAACAAACAGAGCGATCGCGTGCAGAGACGCTCCTGCGAACCTTTACCGAGCAAGCCCTTCAGGGTGCAGTCACCTTCGACAAGGACCTAACTCGCTCGATCAAATCGACGATCGATACGATTGACCAGCAGATTTCGAAGCAGTTGTCTGCCATCATGCATCACCCCGACTTCCAAAAGCTGGAAGGTAGCTGGCGTGGCTTGAGCCATCTCGTGATGAACTCAGAGACCGGCACTCAGCTCAAGATTCGCGTTCTCAACTGCAGCAAGAAAGATCTGCAGAAAGATCTTGAGAAAGCGGTTGAATTTGACCAAAGCGAACTGTTCAAGAAAATCTACGAATCGGAATTTGGATCTCCTGGAGGAGTCCCTTACGGCTCCATCGTCGGTGATTATGAATTTCAGAATCATCCCGATGACATCGCGATGCTTAAAAATGTGGCTGGCGTTGCCGCTGCCGCGTTTTGCCCGTTTGTATCCGCCGCGTCCCCCAACCTTTTCGGAATGGAAGACTGGCAGGGACTCACCAAGCCGCGCGATCTGGCCAAGATCTTCGACACGGTGGAACACACCTCCTGGCGCAGTTTCCGAGAAAGCGAAGATTCGCGTTTCGTCACGCTCACCATGCCGCGCACGCTGGCGCGCCTACCCTATGGCGCCAACACCAAGCCCATCGATGAATTCAGTTTCGAAGAAGTCGAATTGGGGAGCGATGGCAAGCCCAAGTCGGTAAATCACCAAGAATACTGCTGGATGAATACCGCCTATGTGCTGGGGGCCCGCTTCACCGACACCTTCGCCCAAACGGGCTGGTGTACCGCCATCCGCGGTGCCGAGGGTGGTGGCAAGGTTGAGGGACTTCCGGCCCACGTGTTCACCGCCGATGACGGTGACGTCGATCTCAAATGCCCTACCGAAGTTGCCATTACCGATCGCCGCGAGAAAGAGCTTAGCGACCTCGGTTTTCTGCCTTTGTGCCACTACAAGGACAAAGATTTTGCGGTCTTCTTTGGGGCTCAAACCTGCCAAAAGCCGAAGGAATACCAAGGCAAAGATGGACCAGCGGCAACTTCCAACGCAGCCATTAGCGCTCGCCTGCCCTACATCATGGCTACTTCTCGCATCGCGCATTTTTTGAAGTGCATCGCTCGCGACAAGGTGGGGTCGTTCCAAGAACGCGAGGACATGGAACGGTGGATGAACAGTTGGATCATGAACTATGTTTCCGCCGACGACAAGGCTTCGCAAGAGGTGAAAGCTCGCTATCCCTTGGCAGATGCTCGGATTGAAGTCCGCGAAATCCCAGGCAAACCGGGTTCCTACAACGCGGTAGCCCACCTGCGGCCTTGGTTGCAACTCGAAGAGCTGACGACCTCGCTGCGCTTGGTTGCAGAGATCCCTAAGGGTAAGAGCTAAAGCTCTCCTGATGAGTGGCACAGGCTAGCGGTCGCGGAGTCATGGAGGCTCCGCCCCGCAGCCGGTTGATCCTATTGCCTATCGCAGCTTGCCCGCAGGCTACCGATGCAGGAGACAGTCGCTCGCCAATTTTCAACGCAGGTTCAGTGAGGAGTGTTTGGAACGTGCCGCTCAAAACAGTGCATCTCGCGCCAGCGACTTGCACAGCTCGTCTTTAGCCATTGCGAGACATGCCGATGAGACACGATGACTTACCCGCTGATCCATTTGCTCAATATTAGGAGTCCGTCGCGTTGAATTCCGCTTTCCCCCACGACTCGTCACTACCGGAAGTGACGACCGAACACACGCACGATGTGGAAGCGGTGGCGGACCCGCGGTTTCAGGAATCCCTTTTAGAGCAAATTGTCTCCCACTCTCGGACGTCGCCTGGGAACGCCAAAACAGCGGCGAATGCAGATCCGTCCGCTGGTCAGCTAGAAGCGTTCCTCAACGCCGAAACAATCGCCGAGGCACTAAAGCTCTGGCTTGGAGAATCGGCCGTTGAGCGCAAAGGTGCGGAGAAATGGTCGACGATAGCGCGGCAAATCCAGCATAGCATTTCCCGCATCGACCAGTTACTCAGCGAGCAAGTCTCCGCAATCCTGCACCACCCCGATTTTCAGAAGCTGGAAGCTAGTTGGCGTGGTATCGAGTACCTCGTCGAGGCGCGAGAAAACGCAGGTGATGCCCCGATTAAGATCCGCATCTTGAACGTTTCGCACGCCGAGGTCTGTCGCGATTTTGACAAAGCGGTTGAGTTCGATCAGAGCCAACTCTTCCGATTGATCTACGAAGACGAACTGGGGAGCCCGGGCGGCGAACCCTACGGTTTGCTGATGGCAGACTACGAAATCCATCCGCGTCCCAGTCGCAAGCATCCGTTTGACGACATGGCCATGTTGAAATCATTTTCCCAAGTTGCGGCGGCCGCATTTTGCCCAATTGTTCTGAACGCCTCACCGAGCATGTTTTCGCATGACCGCTTCGATCAGATGCAGGTAGCCGCTGACTACGAACGCATTCAACAAGATCTCTCGTTTTTGTCGTGGCGTAGTTTTCGAGAGACCGAAGACGCAAGATTCGTGGGGTTAGCTCTCCCCAGGATGCTAATGCGGCGGCACTATGAAGACCGCAGCGATCGCAACGGTGACTTCCCCTACCAAGAAACGATTGCGAGCAATGACGATTGCCTGTGGGGCGGAGCAGCCTTTGCTATGGGCGAAGTCCTCATGAGGTCGTTTGCTGAGAGTCGCTGGCTGGCCGATATTCGTGGCGCCCAACGCGGAGAGAATGGTGGCGGAATCGTGCGAGGCATTGGTCCGGCGACCTTCGACACCGATAGTGTAGACGTCCTGCAAAAACCGCTCACCGAACTCCAAGTGGGCGATGGCCTTGAGCGGCAAATGGTCGATCTGGGGTTCCTCCCCCTCTGTGCTTGTAAGGATATGCCGGTCGCTGCGTTTTACTCCTGCCCTTCCACTCAGAAGCCCAAAGCCTACCAAGATCCCGATGCAACGGCGAATGCGCGGATGTCCGCCATGCTGAATTATATGCTGTGCGTTTCCCGGTTCGCTCATTACGTGAAGGTCATTGGGCGCGATAAAATGGGGTCTTTCGCAGACGCCAGTCAACTGCAACATCAACTGCAAAATTGGATTCATGGCTATGTCACCGCCGACAGCGAAGCCAACGTCCAAACCAAGGCACGCTATCCACTGCGCGAAGCCGATATTCGGGTCGTGCCCGTGCCGGGTAAGCCAGGAGCCTTCGATTGCGTTTTCCGCTTGGCTCCCCACTACGAACTGGAAGACATGCAAGCTTCGATTCAACTTCGAACCGAATTGATCCGAAAGTCCTAGAAGCTGTACACTCGAATTGAACCCTTTACGAAACAGCGATTATGAATGCAAGCGAACTCTTCCAAGCCGGCGATCTGCAAGGTGCCCTTACCGCCGCGACTGCCGAACTGAAAGCCAAACCCACAGACGTCTCTGGCCGCCTGCTGTTAGCCGAGCTGCTGTGGTTTTCGGGACAGCTCGACCGCGTCGAGAAGCAACTGGAAACAGTCAGCCTCCAATCGACGCAAGGCGCCATGACGCTTGCCCTGTACCGCCAAATTCTGCGTGGCGAATTGGCCCGCGAACAGGTACTGCGCGAGGGACGGCCTCCGGAAATTGTCTCGGAGCTTCCTGAGCACGCGCGTCTAACTCTCGAGTCATTGATGGCTGCCCGGCTTGGACAATCCGAGCAACTCCGCGACCTCCTACAGAAGGCCAGCCAGGCCCAACCGGAAGTCCGCGGAGTCTGCAACGGTGAGGAGTTTGTAGGCATTCGCGACTTGGACGATCGTGTCGCTGGCGTCTTGGAGGTCATCACCGGTACAGGAAAATACTACTGGGTCCCCTGGGAAAACATTGAGAGCTTAGAGATGGAAGCTCCCAAAGTACCACTGGACCTACTCTATCGACGAACACAAATCGAAGTCAGCGGTGGCCCCAACGGAGAAGTTTACGTTCCAACTCGCTATGTAGCCGCCGCAGACGAACAGCTCGAAGACGCGTTGCTTCTTGGAAGAGCCACCGATTGGATTGGAGAGGAAGGAGAATTGGTTCAGGGGCGAGGCCTGCGAACTCTGCTGCTAGGGGACAAAGACCTGCCGGTTATGGAAATCCAAACTCTGAGCTTCGCGAGTTCTGAAGCATGAGTAGGATTCGACCTGATCAATTCCTACTCCCATCGGTCTACGACCGACTCCTCGACGACGCTCCAGAGAGTCAAACGGAAGCTCCCCATAGCCGCGCCCAACTGCTGCGTGAGCTCAAAGCCTCAGTGCGACGTGATCTGGAAAATCTGCTCAACACTCGCATCAGCCTCTACGCCATTCCCGACGATCTACCTGAGTTGAAGACGTCGGTCCTCAACTACGGCATTCCAGACTTCACGGGATTATCGATGGGAAGTCGTGCACAGCGCGAGAAGCTGCGGGGGCTAGTCGAAGATGCCGTCCGTCGCTTTGAGACTCGGTTTATCGAGGTGCGAGTCGAAATGGTCACGTCGGGTGATGGCGAGAATGTTCGAGACCGAGCGATCAAGTTTCGAATTGACGGAATCCTCTACGCCGAACCCTCTCCAGAACCGGTATCCTTCGACTCTCAGTTACGACCTCAACTTGGTGATTTTGAAGTGCGAGCCTCGGTAGGATGATAGATAAATTACTCGACTACTACCAAAGAGAACTCAATTTTCTTCGCGAGCTGGGAAGTGAGTTCGCTGAGCAACATCCCAAGATTGCTGGACGCCTGCGGCTCGATGCAGATTCGATTGAAGATCCGCACGTCTCGCGTTTTGTTGAGGCCTCAGCACTTCTCGCGGCTCGCACACGACTGAAAATTGATGATGAGTTTCCTGACATTTGTCAGGCCATCCTGCAAACGCTCTACCCCCACTACCTCAGTCCCACCCCTCCCGCATGCATTGTTCAGCTGGCGATCAATGACAAGACGTACGAGGGTCTCAATGGGCATCAAGTTAAGCGTGGTGCGCGTCTGGAAACAGAGCCGGTCGACGGCGAACCATGCCGCTTCCAAACCTGCTTTGATACCCGCTTGTGGCCCATGGAGGTTGAGCAGGTCGATTACTTAGTACCGCCGCTCCCATTCCACACCTCTCCATGGAACCGGGATGTCCAGGCGGCCATTCGAGTGCGATTCTCTGCGTTGTCTCCCAAAACGGACCTTACAAAACTCAACATCAACGATCTGAATCTCTTCCTCGGTGGCTCGGCCGCTTGCTCCAATGCACTGGTGGAAGCTCTGTTTGGCAACGTCTTGGGAGTCGCCCTGTCCGATGGTGCAGACCGCTGGGAATGGCTTCCCACCGCCTGTGCGGCGCCGATCGGCTACCACGATCATGAGAGCTTGCTGCCACACACCCCGCGGAGCCTCACCGCCTACCGGATCTTGTCGGAATTCTTCGCCATGAACGCCAAGTTCCGTTTTGTGAACGTCAACTTCCAAAATCGCTGGCAACAGGCAGTTTCGGCCGAGCGAGGCGAATTGATCTTCTTTCTCAAACGCATGCATCCGGTCTTGCAACGCGAGCTGGATCGAGATGCCTTGCGGACCGAATGCACACCGGCGGTGAACCTGTTTTTCAAGCGAGCGGAACCCATTCGCACCACGGAAAATCAGGTTGAATACCGCGTTATCCCCAATGCCCGTGGCCCAGCCGCAGCCGAAATCTACTCCATCGATCGCGTGACCGCAATTTCCGCCAACGGGATTGAGCGCGAGTTCCTCCCCTTCTTCCAACCCCAACACCCGCCTAGCAGCACGCATCCTCAGCGTTACTGGTACGCCAAGCGGGTGCAGTCCATTGGAAAAACCTCCGACACAGACCGCGGCAGCGAGCTCTATCTCTCGGTAGTGGATCTCCACGGAGAGGCCTGCATGGATGATGGCTGGTCGATCGACGTGGAGACGACATGCTTGAATCGTGATCGCGTTGCACGTTTGCCCTTCGGTGGCGGACACCCTCGACTCGTACTGACCGAAGGCGGAGCTTCGATCAGAGCTTCGTGCATTACGCCCCCCACACCAACTCTACGCGCAATCGATCGAGAGGACCTCCACTGGCGGCTCGTCTCGCACCTCTCCTTAAATCATTTAGTGCTCACCAACGGAACCGATGGGGCCGAAGCACTTCGCGAGATACTGCGTCTTTACGATGCCGAGGATAGCCCCGAATCACGCAAGGTGATCGAATCGGTGTTGCAAGTCCAATACCGTCGGGGCACCGCTCGCGTACCAGGCGGTCCGGCGCCCGGATTTTGCCGCGGTATCGACGTAGAAATTTCCTTAGATGCGGAGCGTCTTGGTGGCACGGGCGTCTATTTGTTCGCCAATGTGCTAGAGCGTTTCATGGGGCTCTTCGCCACGCTCAATTCCTTTACCCGCACCACGGTGCGGGTGCGGGGAAGCGAGCTGCCGTTGATCGTTGGCCAAGCTCGCGCAGGTAGTCAAACCCTCATATAACCATGCTTTTCAATCTCGGTTCGACTTCATTCAACTTACTGATGCTGTAGTATAAATCGTGGACTTGCACACCTAAAGCACCACGTTTGTCCCTCAAGCTCGATACAAGACTAGCTGCCCCATGGATTCCGAACCCGACGCTTCGTCTCCCGCTGCATCGCACAGCGATCCACCTTCCGCACTACCGGTGCGGTCCGTCTCCTTTTTCGCAGCGCTCCGCAAGATCCAGTCCGAACAAGCTGCGTTGATTGGTCGGGACACTCGTCCCGCACACGAACCGGTGCGGCTACGCAGTGAACCATCGGTCGCCTTTCCCTCCACCGAATTGGCCAAGGCGACCACTTCCGCCAGTGGCCAAGTCGTTTTGGATGTGTCGTTTCTAGGCCTCTTCGGTCCATCCGGGACTCTCCCTCAACACTACACCCAGACCATCATCGATCGCGGGCGCCAGAAAGATTACGCGCTGCGAGACTTTCTGAACTTATTCAACCATCGCTGGATTTCGTTTTTCTATCGAGCTTGGGAAAAACACGACTTCCCCTCCGCTTTCCAAACATCCCGCAGTTTGAAGCAAGAGGACCCCATCACCAAAATACTTTCCTCGCTGGTTGGATTTGGCACCAGCGGTCTGCGCGATCGCACACAGCTCGACGATTCATCGCTGCTGTACTATGCGGGGCTGCTCGCCGATACGCGTGCCCGTCAAACGTCCCTGACAAACATGATTGCCGATTGGTTTAAAGTCTCCGTTGAGGTGTTGCAGTTTCAAGGACAATGGATCCACATTTCCGTTCCCGACCAAACTCGCATGCAGGCGGGGCAATTGGGTGTTAATAGCAATAACCGACTGGGGTTTGATACGGTGGCTGGACAACGGGTGTGGAACGTGGAAAACCGCCTCCGTCTAAAAATCGGTCCGCTGAACGTCGAGGAATTTAGGCGTTTCTCTCCGATGGGCGATCGTCTAGCGGCATTGCATGCTCTGGCTAGGACCTATTTGGGTCCTCAGATGGAGTTTGATATTCAAGTAGTGCTTCAACGTCAATCAGTGCCGCCCATACGCCTGGGCAGCTCGCCAAACCCTAGTCACCTAGGCTGGAACACTTGGCTCGGAAACTGGCCTTTCGCTCGTGACGCTCAAGACGCCATCTTCGAATTGGAGGACACTGCCTCGTTATCATCCGGTTAGCAAACCGTCGCCCGCAAAATTCACCGCCGATGCCCAAGGCCTCGATTCCCATGGGTATTCCCCGGCTACATTTCCATTCATGTCCCCAGCACCTCCTTCTCGGAAGCGTGCCAGCTAAGAAAGTCTGACCGATGGTTCAAGTCAACCTCAAGAATCTCATTGAACGTCTAAATCCAACTTGCAAGAAGTCGCTGGAGGGCGCCGCGGGACTTTGCTTATCTCGCACCAATTACAACGTGGAGGTGGAGCACTGGCTCGCCAAATTGTTGGAGGACAGTCAAACCGATCTCTCGCTTTGCCTGAAGGCCTTTGATGTCGACATTTCCCAGCTGCAACGCGATTTAACGCAAGTCATCGACCGCTTCAAAACGGGGAATGCAAAATCGCCCGCGTTGAGTCCCGATGTGGTGGAATGGGTCCGCGAAGCGTACGTCTTGGCTGCGATCGACTACACGTCCGCTGCCGTGACCTCGGGGCACTTGCTGTGCGCGTTGCTCGGCCACGACCCGCTGGCGCGGAGCGCCCACGGGGCTTCCAAGGAGTTTGAAAAAGTCTCTCTGGAGTCTCTCAAGAAAAACCTCTGGCAACTAACGGTCGATAGCCAAGAAACGCGCGAGACGCCAGCCGCCTCCACCGCGACCGGCCCAGCGGCTGCCGCTGGCGGTAAGACCAAAGGCGCAACCACGGGTGGCCCCAGTCGCACCCCCTCGCTCGACCAATTCACCATCGATCTCACGGCCCGAGCGAGAAACAACGAGATTGACCCAGTCCTCGGACGTGACAGCGAGATTCGACAGATTGTCGACATCCTGACAAGACGCCGACAGAACAATCCCATCTTGACCGGTGAAGCGGGTGTCGGGAAGACGGCCGTCGTTGAGGGATTTGCGTTGCGGATTGCCGCCGGGGATGTACCTCCCGCACTTCGGGATGTGGCGCTCCACACGCTCGATCTGGGACTGCTACAAGCCGGAGCGGGGGTCAAAGGTGAGTTTGAGAATCGACTCAAATCTGTCATCGATGAAGTCAAGGCGTCCGCCAAACCTATCATCCTGTTTATCGATGAGGCACACACTTTAATCGGCGCTGGCGGATCCGCAGGGCAGGGGGATGCAGCCAATCTGCTTAAGCCCGCCTTGGCTCGTGGAGAACTGCGAACCGTCGCTGCCACGACTTGGGCCGAATACAAAAAGTACTTTGAAAAAGATGCGGCACTTGCCCGTCGCTTTCAAGTTGTCAAAGTCGAGGAGCCTGCCGAGTCGGTAGCGGTCGAAATGCTTCGCGGCTTGACGGGCACCCTAGAAAAGCACCATGGCGTGCGCATTCTGGACGAAGCGATCGTCGATGCGGTTAAGCTCTCCAGCCGCTACATCAGCGGACGGCAGTTACCCGACAAAGCGGTCAGTCTTATTGACACGACCTGTGCTCGAATTGGAATTAGCCAAGCCTCTTCCCCTCCAGCCCTCGAGGATGCTCAGCGTCGAATCGAACAACTCAAGGTTACCCATGGGATCCTCGAACGAGAAATGGCGACTGGTGCCGAGCATCAAACGCGGTTGGAAGAGCTGGATGCGGAGCTAGCCACCACCGAGCAAGCGTTGGAGAATCTGCAAACTCGCTGGAACCAAGAACGTGAACTTGTCACACGGATTGAAGAGCTTGCCAAGCAACTGGAAGGCAACCAGGCGGCATGCGAAAACGGTGGTGCAGACAACGCGGCCGCCAGCAAATCCTCGCCAGACGCCACAGCTTCCCCTGCCAGCGCTGGCTCTCCACCCGAGACAGCCTCCCCAGCGTTGCAACCTGCCGAGCGAAAAAAGCTCCTGACAGAGTACCAAACGCTGAGCAAAGAGTTGGAGACTCTGCAAGGCGAGCAACCGCTGGTTCATCCCTGCGTCGACTGCCAAGCCATCGCCGAGACCGTTGCCTCATGGACGGGGATTCCTGTTGGACGCATGATGGCCAACGAGATCAATACCGTACTGCAGCTCAACGAACTGATGGAAAAGCAGATCATCGGGCAAGCGCATGCACTCGACCGAATTGCTCAATCCATTCGCACCTCTCGCGCGCAATTGTCCGACCCGCGGGCGCCCATCGGGGTTTTCTTGCTGGCTGGGACAAGCGGCGTCGGGAAAACGGAGACAGCCATTACGCTGGCGGAACTGCTGTACGGCGGTGAGCAAAACATGACGACGATTAACATGTCGGAGTTCAAGGAGGAGCACAAGGTCTCCCTGCTCATGGGCTCCCCTCCAGGCTATGTCGGTTACGGCGAGGGGGGTGTGTTGACGGAAGCGGTGCGTCGCAAGCCGTACAGTGTGATTTTGCTAGATGAGATGGAAAAGGCACACCCTGGCGTACAGGACATCTTCTATCAAGTCTTCGACAAGGGAAATATGAAGGACGGCGAAGGACGCGACATCGACTTTAAGAACACGGTCATTCTGATGACCACCAACGCTGGAACCGACCTCATCAAATCACTCTGCTCCGACCCTGAGACTTCTCCGGAACCGGAAGCATTCCTCACGGCTCTCTTCCCTGAATTGTTGAAGACCTTCAAACCGGCCTTCTTGGGACGGACCACCATTATCCCTTACTACCCGCTCAATGACGAAGTTCTGCGTAAGATTGTTGGGCTGAAACTCGACAAACTCGCCAGACGTGTTGCGGACAACTACGGAGCGAAATTCACGTATGAGCCGGAGTTGATTCAGACCATTGCGGAGCGCTGTACAGAAGTCGATACAGGTGCGCGGAATATTGATCATATCCTCACCCGTACACTGCTACCGGAGCTGTCTGTGGAATTCTTAGCTCACTTGGCGGAGGGCAAAGAAATCACCCAAGTCCAAGTCGGCATTACCGACGATCAAACCTTCAGCTATCAGATTTCGTAACGCGGGCCCTGAGGCAAACGGTTCAAGGCTCCAGGGGAACGCATTTCTACCGAGAATTGGCCCCTTCCAGAGAATTACCAATAAAGCAGATTCTTTTAAGCAACTCCCGCGGCCAATCGACGAGAACTGTAGTGTAAGGCAAAGGGCACCTTAACTTGCTTCGGCCGTTCGAAGCAAAGCTCAACCGGGCACTGAGCCCTAGATCAACTGGTAAAGAGGAATCGGAAAATGGCTGCTTACATTAAGTTTGATGGTGTCGACGGTGAATCACAGCACAAGAGCCACAAGTCTTGGTCGGACCTAATGAGTGTCTCGCAAGTGGTTCACAAGCCGGGTGCTGGCGGAACGGGTGCTGCACGCCGTCGTGGCAGCGTGGTCCTAGAGGACATCCAATGTGCTAAGTTGCTTGACAAATCTAGCCCCAAGTTGGCTGAGTCGGTTTGCCTGGGAAAAGTATTTCCTAAAGTTGAAATCGAACTCACCGTCTCCACAACCGATTCGGGACAGGAAACCTACTACAAATACGAACTTAAGAACGTATTGGTCAGCTCTTACTCGGTTTCAGGTGGCGACCAGGACAAGCCCGCAGAGAATTTCAGCCTGAACTTCGAAGAGATCAAGGTTACCTACACCGAAATGGACTCGAAGGGCTCGAAGAAGGGCAATGTCGAATACGGCTGGAAAGTGCAAGAAGACGAAAAGGCCTAAGGCACTGAACAGTGATAGGCTGAATCCCCCATCACCCACCACTTTGAAATTCCATCCAACACAGGCGAGAGCATTGCTCCCGCCTGTTTTTTTATGCCCACCCTCAATCCGCCACACGCCTATCTTCGCCAGACCGCACCTTAGAGCCGTCCATCTAGGGAATTTTGCAGCTATAATCTTGGTTCCATTTCGTCGGGGACCGTCCCCTGGGAAAGTTGCAATGCGCCACTTTCTTATCGCAATCCGTTCACTCTTCAATGAGATTTGATTCATGACGCACGAAATCCCGCCCGCCAATCGCCGCTCTTTCCTCAAGGAATCCTCGAGCGCTGCCGCAGCTCTCTCCGTCCTCGGACTGGCAACGCACCGAACTCATGCTGCAGCCAATGCGAACGAGCGGATGCGCATCGGATTCATCGGGCCTGGCGGCCGAGGCTTTGGGGCACACGTCAAATCACTGTGCGAACTGCACGCTAGTGGCCGCAAAATTGACTTGGTCGGCGTCGCCGAAGTCTACGAGACGCAGCGAAATATGGTTGCCGATTACATCAAGGATAAAACGGGAACCGAGCCTGGCCGGTATGTCGACTACCAGGAAATGATTGAGAAAGAAAACTTAGATGCAGTTTGTATCGGAACCCCCGACCACTGGCACCACAATCAGACCGTCGATGCGCTCAAAGCAGGCTTGAACGTCTACTGCGAAAAACCAATGACCAAGACGGTCGAAGAAGCTTTCAGCGTCGAAAAACATTGGAAGGATAGCGGAAAAGTGATGCAGGTTGGCGTGCAATCCACCAGCCTGCCTGTGTGGGATGAGGTTCGTGCCCTCCTCCAGGAAGGAAAGCTCGGCAAAGTTCTCGGCTTCCAAACCGAATACTTCCGCAACAGCGATGTAGGGCAATGGCGTTATTACAAATTGCTGAAGGACATGAAGCCTTCGACCATCGATTGGCAGCGCTGGCTCGGTACCAAAGAAGGCTTGGCTCCCGACGTTCCGTTCGATCGAGCTGTGTACAAGCAGTGGCGAAGATTCTGGCCCTTCGGCTCCGGCATGTTCACCGACCTTTTTGTCCACCGCACCACGGCGATGCTCAAGGCCACCGGACTGCGACTGCCGGGCCGTGTCGTCGGTGCCGGAGGAATTTTCATGGAGTACGACGGCCGCGATGTGCCCGACGTAGCAACGGTGGTTGCCGACTTCAACGCGGGAGTCCAAGGTTTGGTAACCGCGACCATGTGCAATCAAGAATCGCGCATCAATCAGTTGATTCGCGGTCACTACGGAACGTTTGCCTTCGGTAATGGCGAAGGGTTCGATGGTTTCGATTTCATCCCAGAACGTGGCCCCGTAACCCACGTTCGCCAGGAAGAGGAGCGAATTAAAACCAAACCAGTTGCCAACACGACGCTGGCGCACTTTGCCAACTGGTTGGACGCCTGCGAAGCCAATGAGCCGATGAAATGCAACAACCCGCCAGATTTAGGCGCGGCAGCGATCGCCGTAGTCATCCTCGGTGCTCAAAGCTACCGTCAAGGCAACGTGTTCTTTGTGGACGAGGAGCATCGCAAGATTTCAACCCAAGACCCTGGTTGGGCGAAACAGTGGGAAGAACTCTCTGCCGCACGAGCAGATGTTCGCCACATTCCAGGTTGGACCGCTGGTGACTACGGCAGCAAACTGGTCGAGCCTGACTACATGGCTACGGCCGGGCCTTGGATCGATGGCAAGGATCCCGCTGGTGGTTAAGCTCGCCAGTCGCCACTGAGGCCCGCAAGCATCCGTGGCCCACAAGCACCCCTCGCGCATCGGGCTGTCGAAATAGTAGCCCGCTGCGTGACGGGCTGTTGAAATAGTAACCCGCCGCGTGAGCAAGGAAAGATGACCTCCGCTACAAGTCAATTAAGGATGCTACCTCCGCGCTAAAATTCAAATTGCGATTAAATCAACAGCCCGGCAACTCTCGGCCATCGTTTCCCATAGGGCCGGGAGTTGTAAGGTGCGCAGGCTTCATAGCGTAACTTGTACAGTGCAGCTTAGTTCAACCGCCACTTGGCCATCCGCAACTGCGCCAGTGGGTTTTCCTTGGTCGCCTCATACCAAACGGTCACAAACGACTGAGGCGCTATCTCGACAGTAGATGGGTAGCCCAAGTCTCCACTCGTCGCATCGGCATGGAAGGGGATGGCAGCGGACCACGTTTGCCCATGATCCGCACTCACCCGAGCCTGATTGCCCAACGGTGCTCGGCGATGTCCATAGGTCATGAGCAGACGATCGTCCGACATCCGGAGTAGATGAGACGGCAAGCCCCAAACACCGATCGAGTACGGGGTGGCCCAGGACTTGCCACCATCCGTCGAATGTGTTTGCAGCGTTTCACCTGCGTTGGGTTTATTGTGGTTGCGAATGTGCACCACCAATCTTCCATCGGCCGCTTCTACTGCATGCAATTCGTGATACTGCTTGTGGTTGTCGCCTGCGCGCACGGGAAAATTGGCCAATTTTTCCCACGTCATACCGTCGTCGGTCGATGCAAACGCTGCCACTTCGCGTCCCTCTTCCCATAGAGCCACCCCAGCATAAAACAGAGTGCCGTCGTTCAACACGATGGGACCATGGGGGCTGTTTACCGGTACGCGATAGGCAGCCGACCAATTCAGTCCGCCATCCTGACTGCGCAGCATCCAACAACCGAGGTGACTCTCCTGTTCCTCCGCTGGAACCCGACGATAGGCTGCTGACCAACGCTCCAACTGTGCTTTCGGCATCGACAACGGCTCATTGGCCTGAGCCTGTGCCACCACTTTCTGATAGTTGGGCAAGTAAGCCAGAGAGGTAAACGTTGTAGCCAACAGTGTTCCCTGCGGCGTCTCGACGATCCCAGCATCACGATCGTCGAGCGGGCCATCTAACAGAGTGCGCGCATAGGTCCAAGTTTCGCCGTCATCGAAGGAACGTATCAATTCGACGCGTCCCATCGGACAAATATGACTATCGCGACCTCCCGAGCAAACCACTAGCAATTCGCCATTCTGCAATCGGCAAAGTGTAGGCCACCCATGATAGCGATCGGATTGCAGACTAATGGTGCGGATCGAATCGACAGAAAAACTAGGTACATCACTCGGTGCGGCCGCGCTCGCAGTGCGTAAGGCGAGCGCACCGATGGCAGACATACTGAGCATGGAACGACGCGTGATTGGATGCATGGTGGGGCTCCGGAGGGTGGCAATTAGGTGGGATGAAGGCAGGCAAATGCTAGCGGGGTTCCAACACTAGGCTGCGAGCGGCCTAGTGTAACAAACCACAGCGATGCCTACAGCCGGGAACTTCGCGACAATGACCTCAGCTGTGCCCCCACGACCATTGCATTTGCTAGAATGCGGGCGACGGGCACGGCGCCCGCTCCACTTTCGATTCCAATGTTTTTCAATGCAGAGGTTGAGATGCAAAGTACTAAACACTCACTGGGTCGCTTTCTAGCGGTAGTCGCGGCCGTAAGCGTGGTCTGTTCCGCAGCAACCACCGAGGCAGCTCGTCCAGGCATGGCGCCGGGACAGATCAAGATCGAATCCATCGGTCCGATGGCATTTGCCGAATCAGGCATCCTGCTTGTAGGCGACCCCAAGGCTGCCACCGTCTATGCCATTGAATTGGATGCGACCGATTCGGGCAATTCCCAGGTTGAAGTCGCCGATGTTCAAGCCGCCATCGCTAAAGCAGCCAATACAACTTCCGACAAAGTCAAACTCGGTGACTTGGCTGCTGACTCGACGCGACAGATCGTGATTTTGTCCGCCGAGGTCGATGGGGCGGTAGGACTCTTCCGAATCTTGCCCGACGGCTCCGCTCAGACGATTGATACGGCTAAGATCCTGCATGCCAAGAAGGTCATCCCCAATGCTCCAGCCGACGAGGAAACGGGCGAGGGACGTCGCCGGCGCAATCGCCGACTCGAGTCCATTACTGATTTAGCTTTCTTTGATGGCAAAGTCCTCGTTTCGGGCCTGACTCAAGAGGACTCGGATTCCAGCGTCCGCGAGTTCCCTTTCCCTTTTGCCGAAAACACGCATGTAACGAATGTTGAGATCTTTCATGCAGCGCATGGACGTGTTGAATCCCCCACGATTCAAACCTTCGTTCCGATCAATATCGCGGGTGAGCCTTCGCTGCTCGCCGGATTTACTTGCACACCACTCGTGCGATTTCCCATCGACCAACTCAATGGCGGAGACAAAGTTCGCGGTACGACAATCGCCGAACTCGGCAATCGAAATCGCCCCCTCGATTTGATCGTCTACATGAAGGACAACGCGTCGCACCTCCTCATGAGCAACTCGGCTCGTGGAGTCATGAAGATCAGCACTGAAAATTTGAATGCGGCACCGGGCCTCACCGAACCAGTCGGTGGAGGAGGAACCGCCGGTCAACCCTTCGAAACGGTCGAAGCCTTCCAAGATGTCTTGCAGATGGACAAGCTGGATGCAACGCATGCAGTCTTGCTAGTTGGAAAACCAGAGTCGACTCAGAAATTGGTAACGGTAGTCCTTCCCTAGCCGAATTTGCAAGCGTCGAAATGCGCAGCTCAATGTTCTCCAAGCTCTTCCGGTATTCTGGATGAAAAACCGGGAGAGTTGCGGCTAGGTGACTCCATGCGGTCTCTCAACCCTATGCCCAGTTGGCCCTATTTCTTGAGCCTGATCGTCGTGAGCCTGCTGGTGGGGCTAGCGATGCCCGCCTACTACGACTGGACGGGCGCGGATCAGAGTCGTCCGTCGCCGCTGGTCCCGCAGACCGCCGTAGCCATTCTAGTTCTGGGCGGTATTTTCTGCCTGCTGCTGCCTTGGCTGCCTTTATCCAAAGACGATTTTCGGGAACGTCCACGCCAGGGCTTTCGATTTAAGATCCGCACGATTCTAGGGATCACGACCGCGGCTGCATTCTGCTTCGCAGTTTTCCACGACAGCCCGCTGCTGGTTGCCAATGGGATCATCTATGCGCTGCTATTGTGCTACGCCGGACGCATCGGGTTCTTGTTTGCGGGATACAGGTGGAGAATCGCGGCACTCCTTGCGTGTATGTACCTCCCCTATGCATGGATCTTATTCCCGGACCAAGCCAGCCACAGCTCCTCAACATTCATCCTAATGGCAGTCGCGCTTCCCGCATTCTTTCCATCCTTGTGGATTGCCACTCTATTCCATCAGAGTTCCCACAGTGCACCCTGGCTTTTCCTCACAGTTGCGAGTCTAGAACTGGTGCTTGGAGTGTGGATGATTCAGCTTGGCCCGAAACGCAGTTTGGTCTTTTGCATGGGGTCCTTAATCGCGTCCACCTTCGGTGCTTTTACGCTCAATGCTCTGGTGCGCATGTAACAACCTTCGCGGCGGCGGAGTGTTGCTCGCCAGGCAGCGATCGGCCCCGACGCAAAGCTGCATACGCGACGGCCACTTTCCTTCCCCACTCCAGCCGCAAAATTCCTGAGGGGCAATGGATTTACCAAGAGCATTCTCTCTTGGACGGCAGGAGCTGCAAAAACGCACATCTTACTGCACCTGCACGATCAAACATTACGGCCGTCAGACATTAAGCCTACATCGCCAAAACACCTTGCAACGATGTAAGTTTCCTGGCAATTCCCTCTTTCAGCGAGCATAAAACAACACCAAGTCAAACCGCTCTAGAATCCGCACCGACAAATGGCATTGAGCGTCGATATACTCGCACTCTCGCACTCCAATCGTCCAGAAAATGCTATGCGGAGGATTTAATGGTTCACTCCGTTGCCAACATCGACTTCCACCCGCCGTTGCCCCATCCACTCGCGTTCCGTGGAATGCTTTGCTGCACGCTTAGCGTCTTCCTCATCGCAATGGGTTGCAGCAATCCGCAAGATGCCAGCAATCCCACCAAACCAGAACCAGGGGAAATAGCCACGCCAGCGAAACGAACGCAACGCCAGTCGCCGAATAGTGATGAGCGTGTTTTCTCGAATTCGGAGAGCTCTCGCTACAGCGCGTCGCGTTTCATGCGGCAACCAGGACTAGTACCGCCACTTACGGATCCTGAAATATTCTCCCCAGAAACGGTTTCCCTGGAGGAAGATAGCGAAGTTCTCGGAATTTTAATTGAAAAAGTTGCGAGAGCGTACAGTATCCCGACTCTCTATTATCATCACGTAATTAACGATCGTATTGCAGGGCATTCAGTGGTCGTTACTTACTGCGGATTCTGCTCATCGGGAACCGCTTTCATGGCAACGATCAATGCCAAGCGAGCACTCTTCTCGCTGCACGGTGCTTGGCAAGCCACGGCCACGATCAACGATGCCCAAACTCAATCCGTGTGGCTTCATCTGACAGGTGAATGTATTGACGGTAGGCTTAAAGGAAACCAGCTATCGCCCATCAATGTGCGACACGTAACCTGGAAGTCTTGGAGGGACGCACATCCAGAAACAACCGTCGTGATGCTGAATACCCCAGCCACTCGCTTCACAACCTCCTCCAAATTCCAAAAAGGACAGGATGATCTTCCTCCTGCCCTTGCACAAACAATTGAAGTCACGAGTAGCAGATATCCCGCCAACGCAATGGTCTACGGCGTTGCCCTATGGGATGGTAAGCCGGCAAGCTTGGGAGCAGTCAAGGCATACCCCTTTGAGGAATTGCAGAATTCGACAGCAGTCATCAACGACTATGTAGGCGAATCTCCAGTTGTCATTGGATTCGATAGAGCGAATCGAAGTGCCTTTGGATACTTACGAATTCTTGAGGACAGAGTCTTAGCATTTTCGGCGACGGCTTCAGGCAAATTGGTCGATCATCACACCAGCTCGATCTTTTCGCAAGACGGCATCTGCATTGAGGGGGTTTACGTGGGCAAGCAACTGCCTGCGATCTTTGGGTTACAGGCCGAATGGTACGGTTGGTATGCGACCTACCCGCAGACGGATGTCTATCAAGTTGCGGCGACCACACCAGTAGTTCACCAACAAACGTTAGACCAAGTACCCCACGATTGAAAACGTACGCGGCTTTAAGAATTGCCCATTTCAGTGCGATAATCGAGCGGGCGTTTTCCGGTCAACCGTCTGAGTGTTCGATAGAACGTCGAAACATCTTCGAAACCAGATTGGAAGGCGATAGACGCAACTTTGCTGTCCGATTCTCGCAGCAGGCCAATGGCATGCGAGATTCGCAATTCGTGAACATAGGCCAACCACGTCCCCCCTGTTCTCTGGCGGAAATCTGCGGTGAATTTCCGTCGTGACATTCTGCAAATTTGCGCAGCATGGTCGATCGTAACCGGTTCGAAGAAATTCGAGTGCAACCAGCGCAGATACTCATCGATGGCCCCCGTGCGACCGTCATCGAGTTGATCCGATGCGGCCGCGGTATCACCGAAGTGCGACGGCTGTTCGGCCATCGCTAGCTGCGCGAATACATCCATGGCGCCAGCTACGGCTGCGATGCGGTAGGCGGGACTAGGTTGAGCCACTAAGTACAGCAGCTTCCGCAAACGCTGCTCAATCCCCAATTGCCAAGCGCGCTGTGCAGAGAGTTTTCCGGAGGGAAGTAGGGGTTCGATTTCACCGACACCCGCAATCCTTTGCGGATCGACTGCCAGACCGTAAAGCGAAACAGGATGTGCGGGGTGATCGACAATCCGGTGCCTCAATTGGATGGGAATCAAGAGGCAATCGCCCGAAACGCAATTCACACTCTGAGGGCTCTCCCCTGGCCAGTCTGCAATAACTTCCCCTCGCCCTTCTCGGAAATACAGCAGTTTCGGAAAGTGATGTTGGGTTTCGGCCATTATAAAATGCTCATCATGCCGGCTCTCAAACACCCAAATACCTGAATCCAGCATCGTTTCAGGAACCGGACGGCCACGGCGTGCGCTGGAAAAAGTTGTCATACAAAACGCTTTCTGTGTGGGACTACCCGGGGGCACTGCAAGCGATCTGCAACCCGCCAATTGCGATCTTCGCCAGAAATGCCCGAAATGCAAGTCCGCGATGCGCAAATTGCCGCGCGAGGTGTACGGGTTTCTGCAACCATGAGTTCCCAGCAACTTCAATTCACGCCTCCGCAGGACACCGAACCTTGACACGCTCCTTTGACCAATTGCGCACCATTCGCCCACGCCGCTCCATCACTGGCATGTCGGCCATCCTGCTCCCACTCCTGAGCGAGTCGGAAATTGATTGGGACGGCTTCCGCAACCACGTGACGCGCACCGCCGATGCTGGATTGATTCCCGCGGTGAACATGGACACAGGCTACGCAAATTTGATCGGTGAAGACGTGCGTCAACGCGCGCTCCGCGAGACTCAGCAGCTCATGGAGGGGCGTGAATTTGTGGCGGGCGTATTTGTCCAAGACGTTCCAGATTCACAGTTCAATTTCGATGCTTACCGCACTGGACTCGATCAGATTCAAGAGTTTGGTGGCACTCCCATCATTTTCCAATCGTTTGGTTTAACGAATCAATCTGATGATGGAATTGTCTCCTCCTATCAGCAGATAGGATCTCACGCAGGCGACTTCCTGGGGTTTGAGCTAGGAAAGATGTTTGCCCCCTTCGGAAAGATCTATAGCCTCGAAGTCTACGCGGGCTTGATGGCAATTCCGGAGTGCCGTGGTGCCAAGCATTCGTCATTGAGCCGAGAACTCGAATGGCAACGCCTAGCATTGCGTGATCAGCAACGCCCTGATTTTCGCGTTCTAACTGGCAACGACCTCGCCATCGACATGGTGATGTACGGTAGTGATTATTTGCTGGGGCTCAGTACTTTTGCACCGGAGGCCTTTGCCCGGCGGGATGCCATGTGGGCCGCGGGTGACACGGGCTTCTACGAGTTGAATGATCTACTGCAGTACTTGGGCTTTTTTGCGTTCCGCACTCCGGTACCGGCCTATAAGCACAACGCGGCTCAGTTCCTGCACGCTCGTGGGTGGATCAAAACGCCTCAGACGTTTCCTGGTAGCCCGACGCGACCTGAATCCGACGTTGTGATTTTGGAGGAAATTCTACAGCGACTCGAGGCGACTGAGGCCTAAGCCTCGATCGATTGCCCCGCTGCGTGCCCGACCTATCTACCCACGGCCTCAAGCAATTTTCCCTGCTTGAGGCTCAGCGACTCTGCTTCGTTTCCATATCTTCTTCAGTAACGAAATTCATGAAGACTCTTAACATCGCCATGCATGGCGTCACTGGCCGCATGGGGACCAACCAACATCTGATCCGGTCGATCCTGGCGATCATGCGGCAAGGTGGAGTGCAAACAACTGCGGGAGAAGCGATTCAGATTAAGCCCATCCTGCTAGGTCGAAACGCGGAAAAACTCCGGCATTTGGCTGAGGAGGTCGCGCATCGCGAGATTGGACGTCCCCTCGAATGGTCCACTCAAACCGAAGCGGTCTTGGCGGATCCCGAGATTGACATCGTCTTTGATGCCTCCAGCACACAACTGCGTGCATCAATCGTTCGCCAAGCAGCCCAAAGAGGGAAAGCCATCTATTGCGAAAAACCGATTGCCACCGACGCGGTGGAAGCTCGTCAACTTGCCGACGAATGCGAGGCAGCGGGCGTTAAGAATGGGGTCGTGCAGGATAAACTCTGGCTACCCGGTATTCGAAAACTGCGCATGCTGCGCGATCAGGGGTTCTTCGGGAAAATCCTCAGTGTTCGAGCTGAGTTTGGCTATTGGGTGTTTACCGGCCACGAAGAGAATCAAACCGCCCAGCGTCCTTCTTGGAATTATCGCAAGGAGGATGGCGGCGGGATGATGACCGACATGTTTTGTCATTGGCAATACTTGATCGAGAACCTCTTTGGAACCATCGACCGGGTATTGGCGCATGCGACTACGGACCTGCCAGAGCGCATTGACGAGCGGGGACGTCCCTATGCCTGTACGGCCGATGATTCGGCCTATGCAATTTTTGTGCTGAATAACGGAATCACCTGCCAATTCAACAGTTCGTGGACCACGCGGCTGAGGCGCGATGATCTGCTGACGGTGCAGGTCGATGGAACGGAAGGCTCTGCCGTAGCGGGACTGCGTGAGTGTTGGATCCAAAATCTTGGAGCAACGCCCAGGCCGACATGGAATCCTGATATCGCACAGCCAATCGATTTTTACTCCGGCTGGCAGAAGTTGCCCGACTCCACCAACTACGACAATGCATTCAAGATTCAGTGGGAGTTGTTCTTGCGGCATGTGGTTGGCGATGGTGATTTCCCTTGGTCGCTGCGCAACGGGGTTGCCGGCGTCGAATTGGCCGACGCGGGCGAAACATCTTGCCGTGAGCAACGTTGGGTAAGCCTCAGCAAGACGGCCCATTGATGAGCACTTCCAGCGCTACCGCCTCCGTCCAAGCTCTCAGCCTGCAACGCCTTGCAATTCACACGATCACCACCAAACCGTGGAGCTTGCGAGAAGCACTTGAGCACTATCGATCGCAACACGTCCAAGGCATCAGCATCTGGGTCGAAGCACTTAAGAGCACTCCGCCCTCAACGGCCAGACGATGGATCGACGATGCCGGTATGCATGTTCCCGCACTGGTTCGCGGGGGCTTCTTCTGCGACCGCAGTTCGCGCGTTCGACAGTCGCGCATCGACGAGAATCGCAAACTTATTGAAATTGCAGCCGAGGTAGGCGCTGAGAGTCTCGTATTGGTCGTTGGTGCGACTCCTGGAGTCGAGCTGCGACGGCAGCGTGGCTGGGTCGAGGAAGGCGTCCAAACTATTCTCGCTGATGCCGCACAAGCGGGCTTGAAGCTCGCTGTCGAACCGCTGCATCCCATGTACGCAGCAGATAAGAGTTGCATCAACCGACTGCGTGAGGCGCGCCTACTCTGCGACCAACTCAACCATCCATTGCTGGGTGTGGCGATCGACGTCTATCACACGTGGTGGGACCCCGATTTGCACCGTGAGATCGAACTGCTCGGCAAATCAAAGCGAATATTTGGCTTCCATCTCTGTGACTGGCGGGTTCCCACACGACACCTGTTAACCGACCGCGCCCTGATGGGGGACGGCTGCGTCCATCTCAAGCAGATTCGTCTGGCTGTCGAGGCTGCCGGATTCACTGGCTGGAACGAAGTGGAAATCTTTTCTGAAGAGCATTGGGCAACCGATCAGAAATCGTTCTTGAATAAGATTGTCGAGCGGTACGCGGCTTGCTAAGCTGTCCTATAGGGAAATCCCCTGCTGCTCCCATCACACGCGCGAAGCAGCACACTCAGCAGCGACAATTTCGGAATGGGTGAAATCCATGACTTCACGGGATCTCCTCAACGGCGTCTTGGTATTGCGGCAACAGGGGCTCGCTCCTTGGCTATGCCTGATGCTAACCGCCCTGCACGCCCCGGCAGCCCAAGCCACCGAAACGCTCACCTCGCAACTGGCGGAACTGAACGAATTCGTGTCGGCCTATTGCTTGGACTGCCACTCGCCCCCCGGAGCGGAAGGGGGCTTGGAACTGGCTACTTTCGACTTCTCTACCGAACAGTTCGCTGAGCAACACTTTGATAGCCGCCCATGGGAAACGATATTGCGGCGAATCGAGACTCGGCAAATGCCACCACCGGACGCCGAGCGGCCGGAAGAAAGCCAGTATCGAGCCATCTCAGAATCGCTGAGTAGCATTCTGGAGCGTCGTGCGTTGGAGTTTCCCGAGTTGGGGAGGGTGGGGGGGATGCGTCGGATGACGCGACTCGAATATCAGTATGCAATCCGCGATTTGCTCCAAATTCAGATCGATGCAGAGAGCCTTTTGCCCAAGGATGAATCGAGCCATGGCTTTGACAACATCACGGTCGAGGAGCTTTCGCCCACCCATCTGAACCGCTATCTATCGGCTGCTCAGAAAATTAGTCGCGCGGCACTTGGGGGGCTCGGGGATGGCCCGATCGGCGTCACGATCCGCTTACCCGCTGATCGCACGCAAGAAGAACATGTAGCTGGCCTGCCTTTCGGAACTCGCGGCGGAACCGTATTCGAACAACACTTCCCGCAAACAGGGGAATACGAGATCGAGCTCAAGCTAACCCGCGATCGCGATGAAAAGGTGGAGGGACTCGATCAATCCCACCAAATCGATATCCTGGTAGACCGCGCCCCAGTCCACCAATTTACCGTTGCGCCGCCCGACGGTAGCGGCGATTGGACACGGCGGGATTACACCCATTCGGATTCCCATCTAAAAGCTAAAATTCGAGTGGAGGCGGGGCAGCACACAGTGGGTGTGACCTTCCCCAAAACCTTTTCCTCGATCGTGGAAATCAAGCGGCAACCGTTTGATGCAAGCTTCAATCGACATCGACATCCACGTCGCACACCGGCCATCTACCAAATTTCCATCGTAGGCCCGTTTGCCCCTCAAGGCCCTGGACGAACTCCTAGCCGCGATTTGGTTCTCGGCGAGTTCGTCAACAGGCCTTCGGCGTCCCGCGCCGATGCGCATTCTCAACTCCAACGACTGGTCCTCCGCGCTTATCGCCGGCCGGTAACTTCGGACGATATGGAACCACTCATGCGGTTCTTCGATGAAGGTTACGCGGACGGTGGCTTTGAACAGGGAATGGAGTCGGCTCTGACTGCGATCTTGGTCAATCCGAACTTTCTGTTTCGAATCGAACAAGACCGTCCCTCCCAGTCTTCCTCAGGCTCCACCAGCCCCATCGACGACTACGAACTAGCGTCCCGCCTTTCGTTCTTCCTGTGGAGCAGTCTGCCAGATGCCGAACTGCTGAACCTCGCAGAAAACGACCGCTTGCACCAAGACACGGTACTGCGTGAGCAGGTCCAACGGATGCTGGCCTCCCCCAAGTCTCAGTCGTTGGTCGATAATTTTGCAGCTCAATGGTTGTATTTGCGAAATCTAGACTCAATCTCCCCAGACCTTAGATTGTTTCCAGACTTCGACGACAATCTCCGTGAATCCTTTCGCCAAGAAACGGAACTCTTGTTTCAGGATGTCTTGAATAACGATCGTAGCGTGTTGGAGTTAGTCGGCTCCCAACACACCTTCCTGAATGAACGCCTGGCGACTCACTACGGCATCACAGGTGTCACCGGAAGCCAGTTTCGACGGGTAGAGGTCGCTCCAGACAGCCATCGAGGCGGAATCCTCCGCCACGGTAGTGTGCTAATGGTGACTTCTTATGCGACGCGTACATCCCCTACCATTCGCGGGAACTGGGTGCTGGAAAACATTTTTGGAACGCCAGCGCCTCCCCCGCCTCCCAACATCCCCAATCTTCAAGAGAACAATACGCTGGCCGCCAGTTCTGTCCGCGAACGATTGGCGATGCATCGCGCGAACCCAGCTTGTGCTAGTTGCCATGATCTGATTGATCCCGTGGGTTTTGCGCTCGAAAACTTTGACGCCGTCGGCCGCTGGCGTGAGTTTGAAGGTACACTGCATGTCGATTCCACGGGGAGTTTGCCCGATGGTACCGTAGTCAGCTCCATGGAGGAACTGGAGGCAGGCATTCTCGAACGCCCTGAGATATTCGCGCGTACGCTGACTGAAAAACTGATGACCTTCGCTTTGGGCAGAGCCCTGGATCATCATGACGGTCCCGCAGTCCGGCGAATCGTTAAGGCATCTCAAGCAGAGAATTTCACGCTATCATCGATCATCACAGGAATTGCACTGAGCGATCCCTTTCGCAAGCGGAGTAGGAAAGAGCCATGAAACGCCTCTCGATTTCACGCCGAACTTTATTGCGAGGAACCGGTGCCGCCGTGGCACTCCCTCTGCTCGACGCCATGCTACCGGCGCTCACCGCCACGGCAGCCACCGTAGCAGCTCCCGAGCAGCTTAAGCGGATCGGCTACGTTTACATCCCGATGGGTTACAATCCCGCCGAATGGACCCCCCAGGGCGAAACGCTTGACCAACTTCCTTCCAGCCTCCAGCCGCTCTCAGCCCTGAAGGAGCACGTCACCGTTTTAACCAACATGGATTTGCAAAACGCCTACCCCGGCTCTCATGCAACTTCCAATTCCGCGTTCTTGAGCGCCGCGCGGGCCAAACGAACCGAGAGTAGTGACTACTACAACGGTATTACGGTGGACCAAGTGGCAGCGAAGCACATTGGCGGAGCAACGCAACTTCCATCTCTGGAGCTGTCCATGGACCTGCTGTCAACAGTGGGGCAATGTGACAATGGCTACGCCTGTGTGTACCAGAACAGCCTGTCGTGGTCCTCTCCCACACAGCCGCTGCCCTCGGAAGCCCACCCCAGAATCGTGTTCGAAAGCTTGTTCGGAGAGGGTGGCACACCAGCCCAACGGCAAGCCGCACTCAAGAAGCGGGCCAGCCTGCTCGATTCAGTGACGTCAGAAATTAAGCGTATCAAGAACCGCGTGGGATCAGCGGACCGCAATAAGATCGATGGCTACCTGGAAAGCATTCGTGAAGTAGAGCGGAGAATTCAGCGCGCCGAAGACAATGTCTTGGACAATCCGCTACCGGACCTCGACCGTCCAGTGGGCGTCCCAACGGCTTATGCGGATCACGCCAAACTAATGTTTGATCTGCAGCTGCTTGCTTTCCAAGGCGATATTACCCGCGTGGTTTCATTCCAGCTCGCCCGCGAAGCGAGTACACGGACGTATCCAGAGATTGGTGTGTCCGATCCCCATCACCCGGTAACGCACCACGGAAACAACCCCGAAAAGCTAGAAAAGATCGCTAAGATCAATCGCTTTCACGTTTCACTCTTCGCCGACTTCCTGCAGCAGATGCATGAAATCCCTGAAGCCGGCGGTTCGTTACTCGACCACTCGGTGTACATGTACGGTAGCGGGATGGGAGATCCAGACAAGCATGATCACTCGAATCTGCCGATCGTTGTAGCCGGTGGCGCTAGCGGAGGATTAAGCGGCGGACGGCATCTGCGTTTCGATCAACCAACGCCCCTCTCGAATCTCCACCTAACTCTGCTAAACAAAGTGGGGGTTCCGCTCGAAACATTTGCCGACAGTACTGGAAAGATCGATTCCCTGTTTGATCCAGTGAACCTATAGCTCATGAATAGAAACAGAACCGTTATTTGCCTCTGCGGCTACCTGCTCGTTTGGTGCTCGATCCGCCCCGCCAGCGCACCTGCGTTTCAGCAGGAATCCGGCTCGAGTGTTTCTCCAGCCACGCTTCCAGATTTGGCAGAACACCAGCGTTGGACCGACGTTGCAAGCCAACTGGCCCAAGGCGAACCTCCCACTGCAACGCAACCCGATGGTACCACCGCGCTGCATTGGGCGGTGTTCCATAACCATCCCGAGGCGATCCAACTCTTGCTGGCAACCTCGGCCGATGTCAATGCAGAAACACACTATCAAGTCACTCCGCTAAGCCTCGCATGTGAGTTTGGTTATCCGCGTTGCGCAGAGCTTTTGGTCCAAGCAGGTGCCGACGTGGAACGCGCACGGCTCGGTGAAGTAACTCCCCTGATGCTGGCAGCCAGAAATGGGAATGCCGAGATCCTAGCGTCCTTGCTCCTAGCCGGAGCGAAGGTCGATGCGCGAGAAGTTGATGGACAGACGGCACTGATGTGGGCAGCAGAACGTGGCAATGTAGACGCAGTCGATGCGCTGCTCCATGCAGACGCGGATTTCGACTATCGACTACGCGGCTCCGGATACTCTGCATTTATGTTTGCAGCGCGCAACGGGCACGCCGATGCAACCCTGCGTTTTCTCGACGCCGGGATGGGCGTCAATGCGATGGTCAATCCCAACCGCAAGGGGGGGCGTAATCCGCGACGCGGAATGTCGGCATTGATGCTAGCGATTGAAAGCGGACACCTCGAGCTCGCTTTGCAATTGGTCGCGCGAGGCGCAGACCCCAACGACCAACGCAGCGGATTTTCGCCACTCCATGCAATCACCTGGGTCCGCAAGACCGAGTTGGGAGACAATCCCGCGGGTGATCCACCGCCCCGAATCACCGGCGCCGTCGACAGCCTTAGCTTTGTGCGAAAGATGGTAGCAGCTGGCGCAGAGGTTAATCTCCAACTTTCACGCGGTGCAGCCGGCAAAGCAAAACTCAATCCCAAGGGTGCTACACCGTTTCTGTTGGCTGCCAAAACCGCAGATGTTCCGCTTCTAAACCTTCTGCTTGAGCTGGGCGCCGATCCAACCCTAACGAATGCCGATGGTACCACCGCTCTTATGGCAGCCGCAGGGGTCGGAGTCGTTTCTGTCGGAGAAGAACCAGGTACGCCTGAGGAAGTCAACTCGGTGATCCGCATGTTGGCCAAGCTGGGAATCGATCCTAACGTCGTGGATCGCAACCAAGAATCCGCCATGCACGGCGCCGCATACCGTAATTTTCCGAGTACGGTTGCAGTACTGACCGAGCTGGGCGCTTCGCCCACGCACTGGAATCACAAGAACAAGTACGGCTGGACGCCACACTTAATCGCCAGCGGCAAGCGTCCAGGAAGTGTCAAGCCATCACCGGAGACGATAGCCGCCCTCGATGTCGCCCTGCAGTCCCCGTAATAGTCTGCTCATCACACAAAGAACTCCCGCGCATCGCTTCGCCTAAACTTTAACGAACCGCACTCGGCTCCAGCTTGCTCGTAGGACTCGCAACCGCGTCCACGACAAGAGACTCGCGGCGGAAGGTGAAGGGCAGTTCTGGTTCTGGTTCTGGTTCTGGTTCTGGTTCTGGTTCTGGTTCTGGTTCTGGTTCTGGTTCTGGTTCTGGTTCTGGTTCGTAGGAGCACGAGCACGAGTTGGAGTTGGAGTTGGAGTAAAACTTCGGGTACCGGCTGACGCTGGAGTAGCGACGCGAATCCTCTGACACGTCCTTTATCGCCTCTGTCAAACATCGATTCAGTTGTCGAGCAGGTCCTGTGCGGTGCCCCGGTCGTAGATCGCGGCGATCTCCGATGCCGAGAGGACGCGGTTCCAGATTGCGACTTCATCGATCAAGCCGTCGAAATTTCGCCCCTCTCCGGCGCGGTGGCCACCGATGACCAAACCACCCAATTCTGCGATTGGCCCGGTAATGGGCAAGGCATAGACATTGCCCAGCTCTCCGTTGATGTACAGCTGCAAGTGCTCTGAATCAAACGTAACGGCAACATGCGTCCAATCGGAGAATAGAGAGCGTTCCAGCAAACAGTCGAATCCCCCCTGAGGCTTACTGCTCGGAGAACGCTGCGAACCGGCTGGCTGAGGGACAAGCGTCTCGGTATACAGCTGTAGGTTAATCTTGTCGGCATCGGTACATGCCCTAAGTCCAACAGAGATTGCATACCCGCTGTTAGATGCTTTCGGCAAATTGCAGTGATTCGTGACATTGCTTTCCAGAATGAAGCAGCGGTCCTGGCTGCCATGATCGGGGAGTGAGGCTGGCCGAATCCAGCTCGAAACCGTATAGCTTGGGGCGTTGTCATCGAGCATCGAACGTGACACGCTCAGATGCTGCCCTAGCGAACGAGACAGGTGTAACGCACCACCACGCACTCCCTCATTGCTGTTCACCGTGGCACCGCCAATCAGTTCCCCGTCAAGGCGGCTGCCTAGCTTGGAACGATTCTTGGTATCGCCATCAAAACTCCAGTAGGCACGCAAGTCCTGGAGAATGCCCGTGTCAGGTGTGGCTGTGAGCTGGTCGTAGGTTATCGTCTTGGTGAAATTTTCTTGCCCATCTTTGTCCAGATACTTCACGGTTAGAACCGGGACGGCGCGCGTGGTATCAGCGGTCATGGTCAGGAACTGGTTTGGCTTGACGCGCGACCATTCGAGATCTTGATGGTAGACATTGAGCGTAGGAATGACGCTGGTATGGCCTGGCGAGATGATGAAGTCGTGCAAATCATAGCCAACACGCTGAGGATGTACCAAATAACGCGAGACATGAATATCGCCACCGACCAATACGACACCGGAGATTCCCTCGTGCTTGATAAAATCCAGCAACGCATCACGCTCCGCGTAGTATGTGTGCATGTCATCGGTTTCGCTATTCTTTTTGTCTTGCCAAATTTGTCCCTGCAGCAGAACTTTGAAAGGAGCTTCACTCCGCCGGAGGCTATTCAACAACCACTGCCACTGCTCTTTGCCAAAACAGGTAGATTGGTTCGGATCAGCGGGGGAGGGTTCCGTTTGAGAAAACCACCGTGCATCGAGTAAGAACACTTCCAGCGCGCCCCCATCAGCCTTCTGGTAGATGCCTTCGTCTCCGTGACCGTACTGCGCTTGCGCGCGGTATTCGACAAACGCGCGCCGCGTGTTTTCTTTCAATCCGGCCGCACTCTTCCCGTTGCCGTTGTTCTTACCAAAGTCGTGGTCGTCCCAGGTACCGACAAGCGGTACGCTCTTGCATAGCGTCGCCAGCTCGGGACGCTGGAGCAGATGTCGATGCTTGTTTCTGAGATCGGCAAGATTGCCAGTGTCGGCGTACGGGGTGTCACCGCCAAAGCACAAGAGGTCAAGATTGTGCTTGGACATCTCCTGCCAAACCGGATCGGTGGAGTCGTTGACACAAGACAGGAACGCGACCTTAAATACTTGCCCTCCACGTTCGGTAGGCACGGTTGTGAAATGGAAACTGGAATCACCACCGGCAACCAGACTGGCGCCGCCGGACTCCAGCTTCTCGACCTGGTATTGATACGTGGTATCTGGTGTGAGTCCCACCACGTGAAATTTTGCAACAAAATCATGCTCGGCTTTGCTTTGTACATCAACCGCTGAGACTTTTGCTCCCTGTTCATCCATGACGGTCAATCGCAGCTGGGACGGCTCGTTTCCCGGCCGGTACAACAGGTACGCTTCCGTAGTCTTTACCGTGCCGATATAGGGACCGACGGAGTCATCTGCGTGCAATCTCAGGCCGGGCAGAAGTAGGCAGGCGATCCAAAGCACCGAGAGTTGTTTCGTCATGGTAGGTGATTTCAAGAGGTTCGATTCAACTAGTATGAAAAAGACTGGGGCGGACGGATTCTCCCGTTTCTACAGCGTTCCCTGGCCGATGAGTAGCCCGGAAACGCAACGTTCGGAAAACCTTTCCTCCCCTCAGTTTACATCATCAACGCGTCGCCCTCGCTGGCCTTCGAAAAGAATGAATCTCAATTCAGTTTCTTAGTAACCATTGCCAACTGCCCCCCCAAACTCGCCGCGTATTGCCGCAGAAAACCTAGAGTGCCGCAACCATCATTTTGGGCAGCCCTTGACGCACAGCTGCTGGAGTTCCACCGCGTGAACCTTCAAATCCTCGCCATTTTTCTGGTAGGATAAGCTGCACCACCGCGAGCATCTTCCAACTTTTTCTTGTTTTCTTGTTTTCTTGGATCATCCAGCATGGACTTTAAAAAGGATATGGTTCGCCCGCTTGCGTCGCATCGCGCATTGCTTCTCTGCTGGGCATTCGTTTTGGCCGGGAGCATGGGATGCACACCCGCGACTTCTAGCCACCCGCCAACTGCTGAAGCTCTGCAAACCACTTCTGACATTGAGGAGCCAGCTCAGTACCCACGAACCATTCCCAACGATTTACTGCCCAATGCGATTCAAGTTCATGAGAAAGTTTTCTCCGGCGGACAACCCGCTGGCACAGCCGCTTTCCAGGAATTAGCCGACCTCGGTATCAAAACGATCATCTGTGTCGATGGCGCAAGGCCGGATCTTGAGTCGGCTCGGCAGTTTGGATTCAAATACGTTCATTTGCCACATGGCTACGATGGAATCCCGGCAAAGCGAATCGAAGAATTGGCCAAGGTCGTTCGCGATGCTGATGGACCGATCTACATTCACTGCCATCATGGTAAACATCGAAGTCCTGCGGCCGCCAGCGTCGCTTGCGTGTCCGCAGGGTTAATGCCTCGCGAACTTGCATTGCAGGTACTAACTCTAGCGGGAACAAGTCCCAGCTATCGAGGACTATTCCAAGCGGCTGAACGAGCGTTGCCGATTGCCCCCACAGTGCTCGATGCCCTACCATCGGAGTTTCCTGAAGCGGTCGCGATACCTCCCATGGCCGATGCGATGATTGAAATCGACCATCTGTACGAGCAACTGCACGCGGTCGCTGCAGCTCACTGGAGCAGTCCCTCGGATCATCCCGACCTGGAGCCGGCTCATGTCGCGTTGATGCTGCGCGAACAGTTCACCGAACTGCTTCGCACGGAAGAAACGCAAACGCAACCGGAGTCATTCCAAACGATGCTGAGAGAATCGGAAACGGCCACTCTGGAACTCGAAGAACTATTGAGGGAAGGGGCGGTGGCCAAGCCGTCTCCCGATTTACTCCAAGCCCTACAGTCAAAGACAGAAGCCATTGGGCGCAACTGTAAGGCATGCCATGAGGCATTCCGCGACATACCGTTGAGCGAGAAATAGGACACGTTGTTTTACCGCATCCCTCACGTAGGATGTTCGTTGCTCACAGTGTTCGTTGACTCGCGTTCTCGCAATGAGGCTGCGAGGGACCTTGCAATGCATCCATCGCCGCATCGCATCGCCACTTGCGGTACAGGCGATCGAGCAGAAGCGAGGTCTTTGAGGGATGCCTATGGACCGAGAAGAGTCGGCCCAAAGGACTCGCGAGTAGAGCCGGTAGAAGCACCAGTTCGGCGATGCCCCCCGCTACCAAAATGCACAGCATCAGCCAGCCGAAACGCTGCGTTGGCGTGAAGGTGCTGAACGCGAACACCGACAACCCAAGTCCGCTGATGAGTGTTGCTTGAAGCGTTGGCACTGCACAATGCCTATAGGTGGAGACAATCGCCTCTTGCCGATTCGAGCTGTGAGTGAGTTCCTCACGATAGCGTGCTAAGAAGTGAATGGTATCATCCACCGCTACACCGAGTGCTATACTGGCCGTCATCATCGAGCCGATATCAATTTCAATGCCCAGCCATCCCATTCCGCCGAAAATCCACAACACGGGCACGGCATTGGGCAGCATGGCCACGGCGCCCGCTAGAAAACTACGCGAAACCAGCATCATGATAGGAGTAATGGTCAAGAACGACCACCACGTACTCTCCACTAAGCTGTTGAGCAGTGCGCGCTGGGCTTGGTAAACAATCGGCACCACACCTGTGTAGATGGCGCTTAAATCTCCTAAGTCTTTCGCACCGGTGTCTGGTCGTTTGGGGGATCCACCGAAATCGACGTTGAACCGCGCATCGATGGTATCTGGCACGCCTGCTCTTACCAGCCCCACATCGGCATTGGTGAAGTCGCCAAACAAGACAACCGCGTCGAGCTTGCTCAACAGCTCGAGATCATTGAGCGGCTTGGTGCGCGGGTCTTCGGTAAGGAGTTGTACTTCACACCGGTATTCCTCCAGGAGGCTGATCAGGAGCATCTGGAACGTCTCGTGAGTCTGCTGTTGGGAGTACTCACCGCCGCAATGGCTCCAAAGCATAACTTGCTTTCCCACGGGAGAGTTGTCTGGAGCCAGTCGCGCAAGCTCTGAGAGAACTTCAGCCCGCATATGGTAAGCCTCCAATAATGGTTGCGTGATCCCCTGCAGCTCACGTACGAATTGCCCGTAATCAACATCGCGGAATGCCGCGACACGGAGGCTGATTCGCCACAGTTCGCTACCATCCTGCGCATCAATTTTAAGGAATCCGGCCTCTGCCAACTCGCCTCGACTCCTCCGCAGTCGGGCATTCAGCGCCTTGCGCTGGATAAAACCGAAATTGCCAGTGTTGGCGGCGGGTAGACTCGGTGCAAACGAGGCGGCCGAGAGCGAGGGACCTACCAAGTCCTGCCCCCCTGGGCCAAATTTTTGCTCGATCAGATGTTGCAGGCGAGTCACCGTCTCCAATCGTTGCACGAAGCTCAACGCACTCCAGTCGTATTCATCTCCAGCCTGTTGCTCATTTTCGAGTTGTAGGTTGGTTGGAAATCGCACTACGATTTCCAGTGGCACTAGTTTGCCAAGGTTCGCTTCCAGCCACCGATAGTCTTGCAAGATCTTCGCGCGCGAATCAAAAAGTTTCAGCAGGTCGATATTGGAATCGGTATACCGCAAGCCAAAGCCAACCCCCAGGGTGACCAAGATGCCCAACGCGGCAACGCTGCGGTAATGTCCCACGATAAACCTTGCCACCACCTCCCATATACGCTCCGAGTAGGACGCGGTCTTGTTCTCCGCGCCGGTGCCCAAAGCTAAATGCTCAGGGCGTAGAAGCCAATACCGTCCTATTCTGGAAAGCTGTAGTGCGGCAGGCAGGAAAAAATAGACGATCAGCACCAGGCTCATGACACCGGCTGCTGAATAGATGCCGAACTTACGAATGGGAACCAATTCGCTGACCGATAGCGACAGCAAGCCAACTGCCGTAGTCACCGAGCAGAGCAAAGCCGGCTTCCAAGCGTGCTGGACCGCTCGTTCGGCCGCCGCATAGAGACCTTGAGTTTGAACCGCCTCTCGATAGTAGTTGACCAGATGCACTGCACCTGAGATCGCTAGCACATACACAAGCGAGGGCATGGACATCAGAATCGCGTCGAAATTCTGGCCGGTCCACCCCACGATTGCTAGGGAAGTAGCCGTACTCATGACTCCACAGAAAAAAACAATCAGGGTCAATGGAATGCTACGTAGCGACCACCATGCCAATCCGAGCCCCAGCAGTCCCGACAGACCAGCCAGTCGGATGAGCGTACGCTCCCCCTCTTCATCAATGGCATGGTTGTCGACAGGCGGGCCTCCCAGATGGACATCAACCTTGGCGATTCCCGCTTGAGCGATCAACCGACGCAGCAGGCCTGGCGGTACATTCTCGCGAAAAATCCGTTTCTGTCCCGTCCCAAGGACTTGCTTCAATTCAGCAACAGCCGCGTCATGCAGTGTCACGATCAAGCAAGTTTGGCTCCCGTCAGGCCCAATCATGGATCCCTGAAGTCGATGGTTGGCAACTTGCACAGATAGATTCAGCGGTGGGTTGGTCAGTCGATCGAGAATGCGTCTGCCGGTCACGACCGACTTAAAATAGCGCTTTCGCGCTTCTTGATCGGCAGCCGACAATTCCGCCTCCCCCCCCGTAGCTCTCCTCTCCCCTGCCATATTTTGAGAATCGGAGGGCACGAGCAGTTCTGCTAAAATTTCCAGTCGTGGATCATCGGGGGTGGCTGCATCCAGGTCGCCCAGGCGACAGCCCTCCCAGCTGACAATAACGAACTGGTCCGACGCGAAGTGCTGGCGAAACCAAGCTAAATTCTGAGTTTCTTCGAAAGACTTCGGAAGCCAATCCTCCACTCGATTCACGTTGCTCTGCACCGCTTTACCGGCTGAGTACATGACCCAGGGTAGAAAGACGAGTGTCGCAACGACAATCGCCAGACTCCACCTCTGGTAAAAAGTTTGCGGCAACTTTGCTTGAGTTTGCTTGAGCTTCATGATCCGAGTGCACTCCGCGCCAAAGTCCAACTTGTCGAAACTAAAACCACGACATGTTCTGTACGAGTCACTCAGTGCGGTCGAGATCCCAGACGAAGCGACCGACCGGTTCATCCGGCGCGATTGGCCCCTGCTTAGGCGCGATCCGGTTTAAGTACCAGTCAAGCCGGCGAAACCAGCTCATGCTGGAGGACCACTGCCGGGCTTGTTGGCGCATCATCATTGCCGAAGGATCCGATTCAGTACCATCAATTTGTGAGAGCGTTTCGAGTCCACCTGCCGCCTCTCCCCCAAAGAATAGCGCCAATGCAAAATTGAGTTTAATATGCTTGGCGACTTCATCGTGCACACGAAACGTGCTGGCGTTCAACGCAATGAGTCGGAGTGGACCGATCGCTTTGGAAAACTCGCGCATCCGCAGCAGACAAACGCCCCGGCAATTCATCGATTCATGATCTGAGGTCGACTTCGATAATCGTTCGAGTGCCAGTTTGTATTCGCCTCGATCCGTTAGTTGTTTGATACTTCGCAGTTTGGGGTCCCAGGGGAAGGGCACTCCGGTGTCAGCGGCATGAACTGTTGCTTTCGTTGGAAAGGAACTGGTGGCTTCTACAGTCGTTGGGTGTTTTAGCATTTTCGATACGCTTGTGCATGTTATCAATAATTGAAGCAAACCTGGAGTGAGTCGGTACCGCGCAGCGTGAGACATGGACGCGATTCGACGTCGAAAGTGAAAGTCTCAAATGGAAGAAGGTTCAGCGCACGAAGAAATCCAGCGTCGGATTCCTACCAGGCTCAACTCGGGCTTGGGGCGTGCAGAGCGCAACGCCAAGAAAGCATCACAGCCGAAGCGCGACTCCGAGTGACAGCAGCGAAACCGGTGGCGGCAAATGCCGTTCAGCCGGTAAGACGCGTCCTTGGCAGAACGCTGACTGGATGACAAGGACACTCGGAGAAAAAGCCAAGGCCCTACCTTGCCAATGCTCCCGCGCCAGGAGATGGGTGCTCGGTTGTACCGCAGTATCCGAAAACTCAACGACTGGGGTCACGAATGCCGTCAGATGAGTTGCGCACGCTGGGTCCTCGAGCGATTGCGAGTGCACGGAGCTACCTAGCAAGCTGAGCACAAGGCACCAGACAGCCAGCAAACGCGCGAGAAATCTGAAACGGCAACCGATCAGAAACATGGAGATCTGACTTTAGCAAACCAAAGAAGAACAAACGCAGCACATCGATCACAACCGTCTGGTCCCACAATGCGTTTCCTTCCGTTCACAACGGCGATTAAAACGAAATGCCGGGTGGGTAGCTCTGACGGTTTGAGGGAGGCACACCTCCGCTAGCAAATTCTGACACGCTCCAGAATTTTAACAATACCGAGTCACTTCAATCCTGACAAGATTTGCTCCTATTCTTTCGGCTCTACAAGCTACGAAACTTGCGTCACGAAACGATCGAACTCCATTTCCCCCAGGTCATCGCGTCAATGCTGTCTTCAAGGCGTGGCCATCCGCCAATGGATAATCCACCGCTAACAGGTGCGCAATCGTGGGAGCAACGTCAATATTTTCAATGGTCTCGAGCTTGGTTCCAGGGCGGACATTGGCTCCGGAAAGAATGCACATGGCCTTCATCTTGGGCAAGGTGGAAAGGAAGCCGTGAGTTCCCAGAGACGTCTTGGCTTCTGTGTTAGACGCAATAAAGGTGTCTCCATCGGCAGAAGCCGAAACGGCGTAACCATCCTTGGCTACCAGAATGGCGTCGGGAGATTGAGGATACTCCCGGGGATGTTGCAAGCCAACTTCGGCATATCGTTGAGGCAGAATCACTTCAGCCACACCCTCCATGCCCTCAAATCTGTCCTTGAAAGCCTCTGCGTCACGCTGAGCCTCACCTGGATGCGTACAGTAGACTAAACCAATCCCTCCTTCCGGAACCACATGCACACGGGCTTCGCTAATTTTCCCGGCATCGACTTTCAGCAACTCAGCCTGTCGCAAGATGACATTGGGTCGCAAGGCCTGAGGGGTCCGCGCGAATCCATGATCCGAAACAACGATCAACGTGGTTTGCTCTCGAATCCCCGCCTCATCGATGGCATCCACGATGCGCGCGAGGCACATATCTGCATACGCGTTGGCTGTATATCCAGCTGCGGTTTGCGGCCCAACCGCATGATGCGTGCTATCGACATTCAGTAGGTGCACAAGCAGTAAGTTGGGCTTACGCTCTCGTATCAGGTGGCAGGCCGCTTCGGTCCAAACATAATCCTTTCCGACGCTGCTCAACTTTCGAAACGATGCATCGGTCTCATCCTCCAACAATCCCAATTCTACGAGCTCCGAACGCAGCCGAGGCGTGGTGTGTTGTAGTGCCTCAGGCACGTCCGGAAATTGATCACCTAGGGTTGTAGAACCGCGCGTGCATGGCCAGTTGATCTCAGCAGTTGAAAGTCCCGCTGCATGGGCGGCGTCCACCAGTGTCGGAAATCGAACCAGATCACTTTGGTCGCGTCGTGGATCGATGACTGTCGGAACCCCACTCGCCCCGCGAACGATGACACCGTTGGCAAGTACACCATGTTTTTCGGGCCGTACCCCCGTAATGAGCGTCGTATGATTAGGCCAGGTAACGGAAGGATTCGACACGATCATTCCACCATCAACAATGGCTCCCTGTCGCGCCAGTCGGCGAATCGTTGGCAGCGGGACATTGGGATCGTCTACCAAAAAAGCAGCCAAGCCGTCTAAGCTGACCACCACGACATGGCGTTGCCCTTCTGCGGAATACACTAGACCAGATGGGATCGCTAGTAGAAAAATGGCAATCCTGAGGATCCAGAGTTGATAATACTGCTTCGACATAAGACGACTCTTAAGATGCTTGGTGGGATGAAAGAGACCTAGTGCGATGTAACGCAGACCATGATACTGGACATAAAGAACCGATAGCAATACAGCTACCCTGTGAAAAAACCTTCGAAAAACGCAACCCTCAGGGTGCACTTACTTGCATACTTACACACTCTCGAAACATTTCCTGCTTAGCACCAAGTCCTTCCATCGGCGCGGTTTCGCTGTGAAATCGCAGGTCCTCACCAAGTTCTAACGCACATACGGCCCCCATCGACGACCTCCACCCGAGAGTGCCACCACCATTGAGACGCTCATCAATCCGACGATCGCGCCAGCGTTCCTAAGTCAGATCGTCGTCGGATCGCGAAATTGCTTACTCAACGTTGCATCACAATTCGGCAATTGTCGATTTACCTCTGCGAGATTTGCCTTGAGGATTCGATACTTTCTCCTCGCAACACTTCACCGGAGACAATACGGCCCTGCTGAAAGAACTCCCCAATCCGAATTTATCGAGCTATCGAGAAATTGCCTCAGTACTGGATTCGGACGGTTCAGGAGTTCCCCAATCCCGTACACCCAAGACCGCTGTGTATCGTGGATTGCGGTTTAGTGCGTCCTGGGTGTACTTGGACCACTTATCTTTCCGGCCCGCAATTGCGATTAGCACATCGTCGGGCGTATTGGGATTTTGAGCGAGACAAATCTCAGTACCGATCTGTCCAGGCCTACCGTGGAGCGACCGCAGAACATCTGGAGGCGTATTGTGGTGCTTGGCCACTCGATTGTCGATTTCGTACCCCGGCCCTCCTGCAAAATCGGCCAGTTGACGCAGACGCTCGGAATGCGTTTGGGGATTTGCCGAATCGAGCAGGGCAATTCTCATTCGCGCAAGCTGGAAGAAGCCTGTCGAATACCAAGCTAGAAGCAAGACGACGGGTGCAACACTCACCCACCGAACCACCATCGATCTTGCCGACAGTCCGCGAAAGGCACACCAAGCGAGTGGAGCTATGGTGACCGCCAGGATCACGCTCGTAACCGAGGAGAACATGATCCAGATCGCACTCTGTGGATCGGGAACCAAGGGGACGACCAACAGGCATTCAAAAATCCAGCGAACACCTCCGACGCATACAGCAAACCCGATCGCGAATAGAATCCGCCATTTTTGCAACACACTTAGTAGGGACACACTGTTCCGCGAAGGCTGCTGGGTCACGCCAACTTCGGTAGATCTAGACACGGAAATTTTTCCCACAACTCGTTTCGATTGACCATGGGAAGAGCTACGAAATCCGCTTCTGGCGTCACCCGACCAAACGCACACCCCTTCTCGACTTCATAAAATTGATTGTAGTCCCTGCGTGGATTGTTGACACAATCAAGTGAAACGCTGTGAACAAAACCAGTCCAGTTCCTATTGAACTGGTGTCCTGATCGGAGAAATTGACGTAGTGCCGAGCCAGTTGTTCGAAAAAAATCAAACGGCACTGTGCAATTGGACGAAAGCTCCTCGTGAAGATTCATGAGCTTTTCGACATCTTCTGGCGAAGCCACGTTTCGTTCTAGTTTTTTCCAATCACCCGCAATCTGGCTAGCCAGAACTGCGTAGTGGCGTTTCGGCCACTTCAAGAATTCTTCACGTTGAGTTCGGCAAGAACTCACAAATTGCTCCCAAGCAGTTTGAGGTGCAAGACCGCGAGAAATGAAGGCCGGCTCCTCCCCGAATTCGGCCAGAATTTTTAGGAATTCGCTTCGAGAGCCTTCGTATTCAAACATCATCTTGCATTTGCTAATGTCTCAGTGCTCGCGTCATATCTTGCAGTCGAATTATGACCGATTGGCCTGTAACCCGAGCAAACGCATTGCAACCTTCAACTGCTGGGAGGTAAGATCCTTGTAGCCTTGGCCGGTACCTAGGAATGCTATTGAGTCCGACAATGACTGAGCGCCAGTAGGCTGAAAGTGGTCGCCAGATTGGGATCTCCTTCCATCCACTGAGTGTTGCTATTCACCCAAGATCCATCCCCTCGTTGCAGGCTCGCTAGGTGATCGACCAATTCCGCTCTCCAATCATGCTCCACTCCCTGCGAATCGACCAGCGTGTCAATTCCGGCAACGCTCAGGGCTTTGGCAAAAAGATGGTAGTAATAGTATAAGCCAGCATCTCCCAGCCCCGGATTCTTAGATAGAGAGTAGTTTTTCTCAATCCAAGTGCGGGCCGCTTTTACCCGAGGATCTTCGGGCGTCAGACCTGCGTAGAGCATGCTCTTGAAACCCGAGTACGTCATCGACCCGTAGCTTCTCAACCCACCATCTGCCGTTTCTCCGGCCGCAGAAACGCCTTCACCGATCACCGTGTAGTAAAATCCACCATCATCAACCTTGGACGCATCGGGATGTGTGTTATATTGGCTTTCTAGATTCTGACAGCGAGATACAAACGTTAATGCCTTGGCGATTGCCGCATCGTTCTCGGGATTCCCCATCGACTTGAGAGCCTCGATGAAGAAGGCAGTATTCGAGAGATCCGGTCGCGACTTGCCACCATAGCCGGCTCCTCCATACTCTTCGTCCGCAGGGGTTTTCCCATCAGCCTCATTGAATTGCTCTCCTCTTAGGAATGCCGAAGCCTTCGCGAGTTGCCCATCGTAGGTACCGGATTGATTCGCCATTTTCAAGCACAGCATGGCGACGCAGGTTTCGTACATCCGTAGCCTGGAATCATCTGCATAGAGCCCGCCGTCGGGCTGTGTCGCACTAGCAACAATTTTGACCGCTTTAGCCACATGCGGATCGGCAATCGTGGCACCATTCTGGAGCATGGCGGTCGCCGCCAATGCTGTCACGCCGATTCCAATCTTAGGACTCACCGCTCCATCGTCCGCTTGCCCTCGCGTCCTCAAATACTCCAGCCCCCGATCGACGGTGCGCTGGAGCTGTGCCTGATCCACCTGCCCCAGTGCTCCCGAGTTCAAAGAACCGAACAAGACCATGATTGCCACGCACGCGCGACCCAGACCGCTTTTCATTCTCACGCCCTCTTGGAGAGTCATTTGATCCAACAACAATGCACAGTAAATCTACCGCCGATGCCCCTCACCTTCGCAAATTTGATACCAGTGCAAGCATAATTATACGCACGACTTTGCGCGCAGGAGCGTATTGCAGGAGCCCAATCCGCTGCAGTGCAGAAATCCGTTCGAAAGGAGGTCTCTCGCAAAGCTCGAACCAATGCTTCTTACTCACCGGTCGCGTTCGCATTACTGCTGTAATTGGCGGAATTTCCATCCTGGCGATGCAATTTCCATCCACGCGACGACATCGATTGAGGCAGCCAACTTGCTCTGGCCCCGAGAAGAGGTAACCGCGAAAAATTCGAAATATGCGAAAGTAGAGATGCCGAGTCCCTGCTGCCTGCAGCACTATTCCACTCCTCCCATTTCGTCTCTTTGGCTTCTTTCGCGGTTGTAATTTCTTTCCACAGTGAGCGTGCATGCAATCGAAATACGCCAGGTTGCGCTGAACCGTTTGCAGTGAAATACCGCGTTAGCATGGTGAAAGAAAAATTCCAGCATCCAGCCGTTCGATAGTTTTGCAGGCCGAGAGAGATCACAAACGGTGGGGCAACACACACTTTTAGGCTAGTGCTCGGCGGAGCAAGTTGTGCGTGATGCGCTGCACCCGATCGTCAGGGCCGTGCGGTCGAGACCAATGGGACCAAGGCAACCAATGCCCTGGAGGGCTGGCCAAGTCTTGGCACCACCAAATGGTAGACGCATTGAAAACGAAATTCCCTTTAGGCCCTGGATAGATCGTGGAGGCCCAGCGCTGAGGATTGATACCTCCTTGCAGAGCGGTCCCTTCGGCCACAATTTCAAGGCCTTCAATGTCTACAGGTGGATCGCCGTGATACTCCCATCCGATGAGGCCAGGAATCACTTCGCCGCGTTGCATTCCGGTACCCTCGAAAATCCAGTGATCAGGATTGGTGCATACCCAATCTCCCCCGCCATTAACCGGTTCGACATTCCTCGCGCCAATCAAATACCCCTCGTCGGGCCCGCGGTGGGGAAAGGGGCCGTGTTCCTGCTCTCGCAATTCGGCCCAACGATGCTCACCGCCGTAGGGTCCTCCTCGAAAGAGGATACGTTTGGGAATATCTTTCTGACTGTTTCGATAGGGGCTGACCCAACACACTGCGTTTCCAGTCAAGAACAAAAGGTTAACACCCGCGTCACGCAACTTCACGACGCTTTCATACTGCCGAATATCCCAGTATTCATCATGCCCATTGCTAATAAACGCCTTGCACTTCAAACCCCGTTCGGGAGTTACCATATCGCTATTGGAGCAATACGTTACATCATAGCCATGTTTCTCAAGCCAATAGGCGAGGGGGAACTCGAAGCAGAGCCATTCCCCTGATCCGAATGTCTGCGGGTTCTCAAAAATCTGTGGGTATTTCCCGTAAGGGCGATCAAAACTCACGTCTCCCCAAGGACCTTGGCCACCTTTGGGATGGGTATACAGCGAATCGCCATCAGGCCACTGGTTGTAGGCTTGCCACGTATTGTCAGAACACTGCAACAGAATATCGGCAGGGCGTTCATCGCGAACAATGAAGACCGTGTAGTTCTGCCAGTAGCCTGCTCCCGTGCTGTCGGATTCCGTCGTCAATCTTCCAAGGTAGACACCGCTCGGCCAATCGTCAGGTATCGTTAGCGACGCACTGGCTGCCCACTCACATTCTCGAATCCGCTTGTCTCCAACTTCAGGCAATTTCTGCGGACGACCTTCGAAGGGGCCCAGCGTAGTCATTAATCGCGCGCCTCGCCCCGAGTAATAGCCCGTTCGAAATATTTCAATTTTGAAGCGTTGAATTGGATCTGTCGAAACGAAGAACTCTAATTGTTCTCCTGCCTGCACACTTTGCTTGGAACAATAGCCTTCGATCGGAGGACTCCTGAGACCGCCGGTCTTGTCGAGTCGGACACGCGTCAATTGCCAATCCTTGGCTCCAACCTTAGCATTCTCCTCTTGGATCAATGGATTGGCTGTAGGAGCAGGCGTTTGACTGGCTGGTCCCAGATCCTGCGCTTGCGCATGGAAGCCGAAGGGCACCATAGCACTGGCCAATGACGCGGCAGCAACATCCTTGAGGACGTCTCGACGATGAAGTTCAGGCTTGTTCTTAGGGATCACGTGATTCTCGCCTTATATCAAATTTCAAGTGAAGCGATTTCTTCCCCCGGTCGTGCGAGGCGTACCCAATAGAGTACCATCTAGTTCCTCGCAGATGGCCGACTAGTTTCTAACGACGCACGGCGTGAAACTAGACGCGATCGATCACAGTCCCTCTCCAACCTTGGAAAATCCCCGTGAGTATCGATGATGTCCAATTGATTTTTGCATTCTTGTTTTCGGTCACCATCCTTATTGTCTTGATCTCACGATTTTCCCTATCGCCTTTCGTATCACTCATTGTGGCGACAATCGTGCTTTCCTGCTCTGCAGGGCTTGATTTAGGCGAAGCTTGGCAGCACTTTTCGGGAGGCGTGGGCGGCGTACTCAGCTCAACCGCCATGGTCATAGGACTGGGGGCGATGACCGGAATTTTGCTGCAACGCTCCGGAGGAGCCGAAGTCATCGCCAACCGAATGGTGGGGCTCCTAGGGGTCGATCGACTGGGGTGGTCAATGCTGGCCGTCGGCCTGCTAGTCGGCGTGGGAGTCTGGTTCACCGTGGGCCTCGTCTTGCTCGTCCCCATCGCGATCTCCTTGGCAAAAGTTGCGAGGGTCAGCTTACTCATACCCGCGATGTCCATGTTGGCAGGTCTATCGGCCATGCACGGCTTGGCTCCCCCGCATCCAGGTCCGCTCGTTGCAATCAATTTGCTCGAAGCCGATACCGGCCGCACCATCCTGTGGAGTCTACTGGTTGGCTCACTATCTGCAGCAATTGCAGGTCCTCTGTTCTGGCGTCTGTTCGAAGGCAAAATCTCCATGCCGGAATTCAGTAAAGCCCCAGCAGTTCCGGCTGAGAACAGCGATGCAACTCCTCAATCCCGCGCCGAAGAGGTCCCAAAGCAAGTTGGCTTAGGGGCTTCCTTGTTGGTGATTGCATTGCCCATTTTGCTCATGTTGATCGGGAGTTTTGTCGAGGAACCACTCGCCTCTTCTGGCTTTGGGTGGAGTCGAATAGCCATGGCGCTACGCGCACTGGGGACTCCCACTATCGCCATGTTGATCGGTCTTCTGCTGGCATATTTTCAGTTAGGCGTCCGCAGTGGATTTTCGCGGAAGGCGATCTCTCAAATGACCGAAGAGAGCCTCTTCCCGGTAGCCAACGTATTGCTAGTTGTGGGAGCTGGAGCTGGATACAGCAAGGTGCTCATTGCCTGCGGAGTGGGCGACACGCTGGCATCCATGGCACAGCAAATCCCTGTTGATACGATGATTTTAGGATGGTTGATCGCAGCTGCCTTTCGCGTCACAACCGGATCGGCGACCACCGCCATTACGGCCGCTGGGGGAATTGTCAGCGTCATGGTTGCGGGAGACGCTTCGATCAACCGCGAACTCCTTGTCCTCGCACTTGGCGCGGGCTCCCTGACACTCTCCCATGTGAACGATGGTGGATTCTGGTTCGTCAAAGAGCTCTTTGCTCTGACCGTCCCTCAAACTTTGAAAACGTGGACAGTGCTCGAAACCGTGCTGTCACTCGTTGCGTTGCTTATTGTCTTGCTACTCAATTACTTGGTTTAGGTTCCTATGTGGATATTTGATGCTCACCTTGATTTAGCCATGAACGCGATTGAATGGAATCGCGACCTGACTCAACCCCTCGACGCGATCCGCGCAACAGAACAGCACCTGAGCGACAAGATGGATCGCGGGCGTGGAACAACCAGCTTGCCTGAAATGCGTTCTGGCGGGATCCTCGGATGCGTGGCTACACTCATCGCCCGCGTCGAACACGACGCCTTCAGCCCCGTACAAGGCTGGCGTTCGGCAGCCCAAGCATGGGGTATGACCCAAGCCCAGCGAGCTTGGTACCGCTGTATGGAAGAGTCTGGCGAGATGCGACTGATCTGCGATGCCGCCAGCCTACAAGCGCACCGCGACTGTGCCGAAAACGCCACCTCCGAATCCCAGCGTGAAGCTGCCCCGATCGGCTTCCTGTTGAGCCTCGAAGGTGCCGACGCTCTCGTGAACCTCGATTACCTCCATCGCCTCCATGCAGACGGTTTACGTGCCGTCGGACCAGCCCATTACGGTCCAGGACGCTACGCTTTCGGCACCAACTCGGACGGTTCTCTAGGAGACATGGGGCGCAGCCTGTTGCGGGAAATGGACAGCCTAAACATGATTCTGGATGTCACCCATCTCTGTGACACATGCTTCTGGGAAGCCCTGGAAATATACGAGGGTCCCATTTGGGCCAGCCATCAGAATTGTCGAGCACTGGTGCCACACAACCGGCAGTTTAGCGATGAGCAATTTCAAGCACTGTTTGCTCGCGGCGCTGTGATTGGCGCCGCAATGGACGCCTGGATGCTGACCCCCGATTGGGTACGTGGCACCTCGACGCCTGAACAGCACGGGGTCACGCTAGAATCCGTTGCCGACCATATCGACCATCTTTGCCAACTGTCGGGCAGCGACATTCATTGTGGCATCGGCACCGATTTAGATGGTGCCTATGGCAACGAACAGACGCCGGCCGACGTCAAGCGCATCGCGGATGTACGCAAGCTAATCGACGTCCTGGAGCGCCGCGGCTACAACGCTGACGCTCTCCAGCGAATTGCTTCAGGGAATTTCATGCGATTCCTGGAGAACGTTTTTCAGTAGCGTGTGCCTGACAAGCTCATCGACTTGGCGAAGAGTTCTCTGATTCCAGTGGGCGGCCGCGCTGCCACGCTAAACGGGGTGAGGCCCGCCGAACAACCTCTCGTCCGACTAGCCTACTGAGCTTCGCGGCGAACTTCGTATTGATAGTGAGGCTTCGTCGCCTTACTTAGCACCCAAGCGGGTCGATGGGCAAATGCCTGGTAGACCGCTTCGGCTTGCGCGTGATCGTAGCCACCTCGATGGGCGTAAACCAGATATCGCAACCTTAGTGGCGCATCGGGAAGAATCGTAGTACCCGATTCAAGACTAACCGCAGCCCCCATCCAGCCATCTTTGCGAACATGCCAGGGAGTCGGGAAATGAAGGTTGCTCGGATGATCGAAACAGGTGATCCCCTCGGTTACCACTGTGCGTGATTCGCCTTCACTGGAAGCCACCGAGCCGCTGTAGTCCATCCAACGGGCGGACTTGCCAAAGATCTCAGGTTCACCGACTTGCCCCTCACTGTTGGATAGCGTGCCTTCACCGAACAAGCTGGAGACCCCTTTGGCAACGCGAATTGCCAAAAATCCAAAGTTATTCTGTTCCAATTCGATCGGCGTTCCGCTGGCTGGCGTTTTGAAAGTGGTTTGAATTTCGAGCGCGTATTCATCATTTTCCAACGGAATAATGGCTGCAATCAAATCTTGATGCATCACTTCGCTTCCGTCGGCTGCGTACCATCCCAGTGCGGAAGCCATGCTGGCTTCTTGCTCCCCATCGGTGTACGCGTACCACTGCTTCCGCCGAATCGTGGTCCCCGTTGCATTGCCCCAAAAGTTGAGCCCATTCACTTTGTGATTAGCAAACCAAATCGATTGGTGATGATCGTGATCGGGAGCCCCCGGGTGTCCCATACGCGTCAACAGCCCACCGGATGGCCCGCGAAACGGAAAGAAGTAGGGACGCGGATAATCTTCACCGTAATTCCAACGAAAACGTTCTACCCCTTCGATCTGGAAGCTGACTTGATGGGAATCCATGGGAACGACTTCGCATCGTGGAAGCGTTGCGGCGGCGGCAGCAGGCTGGTTGGATTGCGCTGCTGCAGTCTCCGCGTTTACGCAGTTCAAACTACATGCGATGAGCACGGTGCCAAGACCGAAGTGAAACAACCGCAGGAAGCCAACATCGAGTGAGCAAAAAATCCGCATCGCAATTCAACAGCTTAAAAGTGGTGAGCCCAAGGATAAGGCCTAAAGGAAAGACAATCTGAAAAAGGATTGTAGCCTATCACGAGTCGTACGTTGCAAGCACTGCAGTCTTCCACTCCAGTCTTTTTCCACAGCGCGCAAGTGCCGCTGCGCGCAAGCAACCGCCCGTGGGCTCAGGCAGCCCCAATCTTCATGGAGCCCTTGGAGAATGGAGCCCTTGAAAAAACTCGCCCGATACCCTGTGCGGAGATTTACTACATGCCACCCCATCAACACTCACAGCTCACTAACACATGGACCGCGCGGCTCCCCAATAGTGTGCCAAGTAGAATTGCAGTTTGTGATCGACTAGACTTACGGTGCGTATACGTTTTCAGATGTTGAACGATTGATTTCTTAAGTAATGTGAGTTTCTAGATGAAGTGGCGGTCCTCGACCTTTTTACTAGTGTTCTTGGCACTATTCGCGCCCATTCGGCTCAGCGCTGCTGAATTGGATAAGCGGGACGAACCCTTGCCGGTAACCGTAGCTGCGGAGAGCATGTCACCTCCCGATGGGTTTCAGGTCTCGCTGTTTGCGGGTGAGCCGGATGTCGTGCAGCCCATTGCCATGACTTTCGATCGTCGAGGTCGAATGTGGGTGGTTGAGTGCCTGTCGTATCCCCAGTGGACCGACGATGGCACTGGCCATGATCGTGTGACAATTCTTGAGGACACCGATGGCGATGGTCGCCACGATAAACGAACCGTGTTTCTAGACGATGGCGCAAATCTTACCGGTATCGAGCTGGGCCATGGCGGAGTTTGGCTAACCTCAACTCCCAATCTGATTTTCGTTCCCGACCACGACGGCGACGACCGCCCCGACGGCCCTCCAGAAGTTTTGCTGGACGGATGGGATTTAACCGCGCGGCATAATGTATCCAACGGCCTAATATGGGGCCCCGATGGTTGGCTGTACGGTTGCAACGGCATCCTTTCCAATTCGCGCGTTGGACCGCCCGGCACTCCTGACGATCAACGCACGCTGTTGAACTGCGGCGTGTGGCGTTATCACCCGACTCGCAAAGTCTTTGACGTGGTGGCTAGTGGTTCCACCAATCCCTGGGGCCTGGATTTCGATGATTATGGTCAAGCATTCATTACCAACTGCGTGATCAAACACATTTTTCATGTTGTCCCAGGAGCTCATTATGAGCGAATGTTTGGACAAGACTTGAACCCCTATGCCTACACCCTCCTTCCTAGTTGCGCGGATCATATCCATTGGGGAGGCGGACACTGGACCGAGTCGCGATCTGGGGCTGCACACGATGATGCCGGTGGTGGGCATGCACACTCAGGATGCGCTATTTACCTTGGCGACAACTTTCCCGCCGAGTATCGCAACAACGTCTTCATGGCCAATATTCACGGCAGCCGCCTGAACCGCGACTCGCTTACACGCTCCGGCGCCGGCTACGTGGCGCAACATGAGACGGACTTCCTGCATGCCAACGACCCTTGGTTTCGCGGGATTGCCGTAAAGTGTGGGCCAGATGGCGCACTTTACGTTACCGATTGGACAGATACCGGAGAGTGCCACAACTACGAAGTAGCGGACAAAACCAATGGCCGCATCTACCGCATCACGCATGGCGCCGACGTTCGCCTACCGTCAGACTTGAATCGCGCCTCTGACTCGGAGTTGGTGGACCTTCAGGCATCCCTCAATGAGTGGCAGGTCCGCCAAGCCCGCCGCCTGCTCAGCGAGCGCGCCTCCACCCCCGAAAAGTCCATGGCGATTCTAAAACTGCTCGACGCAATGGCTCCGCAAAATGACCGTGAAGCACTCCGCCAACTGTGGGCACGCTATGCGGTCGGCGGTATCGCGGCTATCCAATCTGCGGGTGCTTTTGAGCCATCCGCCCCCGAATGGGTTCGATTCTGGGCGATCCAACTCGCTGCAGATGTACCAGGCAGTTGGACTCCAGAACTTCTCCTTGCACTGGAGTCTCAATACGACCATTCGACATCGCTCATTCGGCGAGGGCTGGCTTCCACCTGCCAATATCGAATTCGCAGTGGGAATTTTGAAGAAGCTCGAGGAATCCTTCAGCGGTTAGTCACCAATACCGAAGACGCGCAAGACCCGTTGCTCCAAGCCCTGAACTGGTATGCACTGGAACCCTTGGTAGCGGAGCATCCCGACTTAGTCCTTGAGTGGCTTCCCGATGTCACAATGCCGCTAGTGCGGACTCTAATCGCACGGCGAATGGTGGGAACCGATCAAGGATTCGATCGGCTCTCAGCGCTCTGGCGAAGCGAGGACGACGCAGACTGGTATTACGACACCTTGCAGGGAGTCCTAACGGCATTCGCCGGCGTAGAGTCGCTTCCGATGCCCGAGGAGTGGGGGGATACCTACGCTCGATTGCAGGCCCATACCAATCCGGAAGTACAGCACGCGGGAAAGATGCTGGGAACCCTGTTTGGGGACAGCTCGATTTTGGAAGGCTTTCGCGCCACGCTCTCCGATCCCACTCAAGAAACCGCGCAGCGTCTGACCGCTCTAGACGTTCTGTTGACCCGCAAAGCCCCGCAGATGGAGTCTACGCTTCGCGGCCTCCTGGACGACCCTAAGCTTAGGCCTGCAGTTATCCGCGGCCTGCTGTCGGTCGGTGGTGATACCGTCCCTCCGTTGCTGTTGAAGCATTATGCGAGCGTCAGTCCATCCGAACAGCAGGAAATCATTCAAGGCCTGACAACTCGTCTAAGTTTTGCCGAACATTTATTAGCTGCAATCGAACAAAGCGTCGTTCCGCGACATGACGTATCCGCGCTGATCATCCGGCAGCTACAAGCACTCAAGGATTCGCAGATCACACACAGGTTGAGCGAGGTCTGGGGAGAGGTGCGACCGGTTTCCGAATCGAAGCTCGCAGTAATCGAAGCCTACCGTCAAGAATTTACTACCGCAGCGTTGGCCCAAGCGGACTTGGCCGTCGGACGCGAAGTGTTCCTCAAGTCGTGCGCGGCCTGCCATCGGCTGTTTGACGAAGGGGGAACCATTGGTCCTGACTTAACAGGCTCCCAACGCGCCAACTTGGACTACTTGCTAGACAACATCCTCGATCCCAGCGCCATAGTTCCGACCAACTATCGCGTCACCATGCTGCTGCTCAACGACGGCCGTATCCTGCAAGGAGTCATCACGGAGGAGGACCAGCTGCAAATTACATTGCAAACAGCTACCGAAACGATCTTGGTCCCACACAAAAATCTAGAGGAGCGTCGAGCATCCCAATTATCGATGATGCCCGAACGGATACTAGAGTATCTCCCGGAGCAAGAGCGGCGTGATTTGATCGCGTATTTACAATCGCCAGTTGGAACGCAACCCGCCGCAGAAAGCGAAGCAGCCAATGATCGGGCCGACTCCGTTGAGCAATGGCATCTGCTCGATCCAGCTTGGGACAGCGAAGTCATCCACGGCGAAAGTGTAACGCTGCTTCAAGGAGCACCTGGTGGCCCGCTGGTCGGTCGTCTCGCCTATCCCGTCGCTGAACTGATTGAAGTGCGAACATCCAATCGAACGCACACTTACAATCCGCGAACGGACTTCCAAGTAGACGCGGCGACAGGGAGAATTACGTTTCCCTCGGATTTCGATGTACCATTCATCACGACAGAATCGAAATATCCTGCCATCAACTCCCCCAACAGCTACAAACACCGCGTGGGACATCCAGAACAAGCCCTGCTGTACGGGCCAGGGCGATGGTTCCATGACCACCAAATCGAAGTGACCTATCGCCCTCTCCGCAACTCGTCGCAAAGCAAGCGTTTTGCCGAATCGGGTGATCTGCTACCACGCACCCTCGAACGACTCAAGAGTGGAAAGCCATTGGTGATTGGAGTCAGTGGTGACAGTATCAGCGCCGGAGGTGACGCGTCGGGATTGAACGACGTTGCTCCCCATCAGCCAGCCTTTCCCGAATTGGTACAAAGACAACTGGAATCGAGTTACGACAGCGAAATCACCATGAAGAATCGCGCCGTCGGAGGCTGGAGCATCGCCAACGGCCTTACCGATCTCGACGCGTTGCTTGCAGAAAAGCCGGATCTGATCATCTTCGCATATGGTATGAATGATGTAGGGCGACGCGATCCCGCGTGGTTCCGTGAGCGAACTGAAGAGTTTTTATCAAGGGTAAAGACGGCAGACCCGACCATCGAAATTATTATGGTGACTCCCATGTTAGGGAATATCGAGTGGATACACACACCTCGTGAAATGTTCTTCAAGTACCGAGATGTACAGGCAAATTTCGTTGGACCAGGCGTTGCCTTTGCGGACTTGACCGCAGTTTGGGAAGAATTGCTACATCGCAAGAACGATCTCGATCTGACAGGCAACGGTCTGAACCATCCCAATGATTTTGGGCACCGTCTGTATGCCCAGACCATTTTGCAGTTATTAATTGAGCATCCCTAGTAATGCTCATTAAGCAACCCACGGATCTCAAGCTGCCTGCCGCCAAGCAGGGGAGACTCGTCGAGACTCGAATCAACGTCCGCGAGACACGGCGCAACGCACGAGGCGTGGTTGCGCCGCTGTTCTCCGCTGACAAGTTGGTTATCGATCACTGCATTGAACTTTGACACAGTCCTTCACAAGGCTCCGCATGAGAAACGTGAACCTTTTCGCAAGCGTAGTCCTGTGCGCGTTGTGCTGTCCCGTAGCCACTAGAGCTGAAGACCTTCTTGCCTGGAAATCTCTCCCTCCATTGCCTGACGCGCTGGGGGTCGCCGGCCCCTTTGTCGGTGTGCACGGTGATGCCTTGGTCGTTGCTGGTGGTGCAAACTTCCCCAAACCAGTTTGGGAAAACGACAAGGTCTGGCACGATAAAATCTATGTGCTGACTCAGGAGGCAGGCGAGGATGTATGGCACGATGCTGGACGTCTGTCTCGGGCCGTCGCTTACGGGACCTCCGTCTCCACGCCCGACGGGATTGTCTGTATCGGCGGTAACGATGCGGAGCAGGTATTCGACCAAGTTTTCATAATGAGTTGGGATCAACAGGAACGCTCGATTCAAACCACCCCATTGCCGTCGCTACCCCGTCCCTGCGCACATGGTGCGGCCACCCTCATTGGCAATGTCGTTTACGTTGCGGGAGGGCAAAGCGGAGCCTCACTCACCTCAGCAATGAGCAATTTCTGGTCACTCGATCTATCACTGCGGGGCACCCCACAAGCTTTCGTCTGGCAGGAGTTGCCCGCGTGTCCAGGACCTCCGCGGGCCCTCAATCTAACCGTCCACCAACACAACGGATTCAATGAATGCGTGTATGTCATCAGTGGACGCAACGAACGCGTGCCAGAACAATTTGAATTCCTGCGAGATGTGTGGGAGTTCAATCCAAGTACACGCTCGTGGCGGCAGAGAAGCGATGTGCCGCGGTGCGTAATGGCAGGTACCGGAATCGACGTGGGGCAAAGTCATATTTTTGTGCTCAGTGGTGCCACCGAGGAACTCTTTTCGCAAACCGATGCACTGCGCGATTCTCATCCTGGATTTATCAAACAGTCTCTTGCCTATCATACAATTACCGACACCTGGATCGAAGCGGGACCAACACCAGCAAACCAAGTGACGACCCAAGCGGTGCGTTGGGGCGATCGAATCGTTCTGCCGACCGGCGAGGTGCGGCCTCGCGTTCGGTCTGCCGAAGTGTTTGAAATTAGCACCTCCCAGCCGCAACGAAGTTTCGGAGCAGTCAACTACTTGGTCCTATTTGCCTACTTGCTCTCGATGGTTGGAGTGGGCGTCTATTTCTCCCGCTACAACAACAGCACCGACGACTTCTTTCGAGGAGGAAAACGCATTCCCTGGTGGGCTGCGGGTTGCAGCATTTTTGCAACCATGCTCAGCTCGCTAACCTTTACCGGCATTCCTTCGAAAGCGTTTGCACAAGACTGGGTCTACGCCGTTGGAAATTTCACGATTCCCATCGTAGCGATTGCTGCCGTCTACGTGGCAATGCCCTTTTTCCGGAGAATCGACGCGACGAGTGCCTATGAGTATCTCGAGAAGCGTTTTAGCATGCCGGTGCGTTTGTTTGGCAGTGCGAGTTTCACGCTGTTTCACATCTTCCGCATGGCCGTAGTCATGTCACTCACTGGCCTCGCCTTGGCCGTAGCAACTCCCCTCACGCCGTCGCAATCGGTCCTATTGATGGGAGTGTTGAGTATCATCTACTGCACTTTGGGCGGTATCGAAGCAGTCATTTGGACAGACACGATCCAGACCGTCGTGTTGTTCGGAGGTGCGACACTAGCCATCGCCTTGCTCATCGCCGGGACGGACGGGGGCGTAGGGGGTTTCTTGTCCACCGCATCCGAGGCAGACAAGTTTACGATCGCCAATCTGCATCTCAGCCCAACGAGCGCCCAAATTGCTCTGTGGGTGATTATCGTGGGCGCAATTGGCCAGAACTTATCCTCTTACTCAGCAGACCAAGCGGTTGTGCAGCGTTATATGACCACGGCAAGCGAATCTCTTGCGGCCCGAGCAATTTGGACCAACGCAGTGCTGACCATTCCAGCCACGTTGCTGTTTTTTGGTATCGGAACCGCTCTCTTCGCATACTACCACTCGCACCCAGAGAGACTCGATCCCAACATCACCACCGACCAAGTCTTCCCCCTATTCATTGCGCGAGAGATGCCGACGGGATTAGCTGGCCTGATCGTCGCGGCTGTCTTTGCCGCAGCGCAGTCGACGGTTTCGACCAGCATGAATTCAACCGCGACGACCCTAGTGACCGACTTTCTACGACCTCTAAACTTTTGCCATTCGGAGAAACGATATTTGAGCGTGGCGCGTGGCTTGACGCTCTTCATGGGAGTGCTGGGAACGACTCTCGGATTGTTCTTTGTGGACCCCAGCATCAAATCGCTGTTCGATACTTTTGTGATTGTAATCGGCCTGTTTATGGGAGTACTTGGAGGGCTTTTCATCTTGGGAGGCCTTACGCGGAGGGCCAACGCGACCGGTGCGATGGTCGGGGCCGGAGTCGGCGCCTTGGTAATGTTCTGCCTCTGGTATTTCACTCCGCTAAATGGGTACCTCTACACCGCTTGTGGCATGACCTCTTGCTTTATAAGTGGTTACATAGCCAGCTGCTTGACGGGAGCGTCGGACAAAGACTTAGCGGGGCTCACGGTCTACACGATCCAACCCCACACGTAGACGAACGACGCCCTTTACGGCCCGCCCCTTACCTCACAACTAGACATTTCAAGACTCATGGATCAAGCGCGTATCGCAGACCTACGGCGGACCTACCGCGATGGCCTTTTAGAGGACACACTTCCGTTTTGGATTGAACACTGTGTCGACCGTGAGTTCGGCGGATTCATGATGTCGCTCGATCGCGATGGCAGCGTGATCGACACCGACAAAGGAGTTTGGCAGCAAGCCCGATTCACGTGGCTCTTGGGGGAACTCTACAACAACGTAGAACGTCGCGGCGAGTGGCTTGAGCTGGCGATGCATGGGGCCAGCTTTCTTGACAACCACTGCTTTGATCCCACCGATGGGCGGATGTGGTTTCATGTGACGCGTCAGGGGGAGCCGATTCGAAAGCGCAGGTACGCTTTTTCCGAATGCTTCGCTGCCATCGCCTACGGCGAACTTTACCAGGCCACCGGAAATTCTGAATTCGCAGACAAAGCCACCAACGCTTTTGAACGCTTTGTCCAACACAATCTCGCCCCTCAGGGAGTCCAGCCTAAATTCACCGATGTGCGTCCCACGAAATCACTCGGCTTCCCGATGATGACCATTGTCACCGCTCAAGAGCTGCGTGGTGCCATCGACTTCCCCCAGGCTAACGAATGGATTGAACGAAGTATCCAGACCATCGAACGCGATTTTCTCAAACCGGATCTTCAATGTGTGATGGAAACGGTAGGGCAGGGCGGGCAGATCCTCGATCACTTCGACGGTCGACTCTTGAATCCAGGCCATGCGATTGAAGGAGCTTGGTTCATTATGCATGAGGGGCACCTCCGTGGCCGACGTGATTGGGTGTCGCTTGGCTGCCAGATGCTCGACTGGAGCTGGCACAGAGGCTGGGATGCGGAGTATGGCGGCATCCTCTATTTTGTGGACATGCGGGGCTTGCCAGTGCAAGAATATTGGCATGACATGAAGTTTTGGTGGCCGCAGAACGAAGCAATTATCGCGACGCTGCTGGCCTACCACTTAACGGGAGAGGCGAAGTATGCCCACTGGCACCAGCTGGCGCATGACTGGGCCTACCAGCACTTTCCTGATCCAGAAAAAGGAGAGTGGTACGGCTATCTTCACCGCGATGGCCGCCTGAGTTCACGACTGAAGGGCAATCTCTGGAAAGGGCCCTTTCACATGCCCCGCATGCAACTGAACTGCTGGAAAATACTCGATCAAATGCAGCTGCGCTAGCAGGGGACTCTGCAAAAAATCCTTCAGGTATGGAATTAAAGCCAAGGGGCTGCCCCCTTCATCACGCGAGTCTCCGCTGGATGAATCCCCTGGCCCAACGCCGTATTCCCCAAGATGGCTTCATAGGTGCGATCAATTCCGAACCGTACCGCTGTTTCGACTTCCGTTTCTCCCAACGCAAATTTTGCGCAAATGGCTGCCGAGAGGATGCACCCCGTTCCATGCGTATTCGGTGCAGCCAACCTTGGCTGTGAAATTTTTCGTAGCTCCTGCTGCGAGTCGAGCCGCTGTGGGGAGCTCAGGATGTGCAAGGACTGTCCGTCGAGTTCACCAAACTTCATCAACACATATCCGGGGCAGAAGCGATGCAATTCTTTTAAGGCATGGAGAATCGATAGCTCATCGGTCAACTCAACGCCGGTGATTCTTTCCACCTCGAAGCGGTTGGGGGTGACCAACGTTGCTTTGGGTAGCAACTGTTCCTTGTACGCCTCAATAACGTCTTCGCTAGCGAGGAGATGCCCATGCTTGCTGACGATGACCGGGTCAACGACGAGAGGTCCCGCGTAGCCCTCCAGCTGCCGCGCAAGCTCTGTGACCACGAGTGCATTGCCCAGCGCACCGGTCTTGATCGCCAGCGGTGGAATGTCGCTCAAAACGCACTGCAGCTGCGCAGACATCAGCTCCGGAGAAAGCACTTCGACCTGCAGTACTCCCTGCGTATTCTGAACCGTCACCAGTGTTACGACCGACATCCCGTAGACTCCCAGCTGCTGGAACGTCTTGAGGTCAGCCTGCAAGCCAGCCCCTCCACTGGGGTCGGATCCTGCAATCGTCAAGGCGGTAGAGGTGCTGGACATTCCAATTCTCGTCGCTGGTGAAAAGGGGAGCTGAGTCGGCGAGCCCATACTACTCACCCCTCGCCCGCTGCAACACCCCTGCACAATATCCGCTCAGGTGGGTGGTGCTCCAGCACTGCGTCCCTCCGAGCTTGAAAAAGCGCTCCGAAACGCCTTGCCAGCAACTGTACTGTACCGTACAGTTCACCCATGCGGTAATTTGGATGTTGGGTGAGTAGCCCTAAGGAGTCTCGATTGAATAAGCCGGAAGGAACCAGTATGCGGCTCACCGATCGCAAGCGCGCGGCCATTATCGCAGCCGCGATCGGTGCTTTTGCAGAACACGGGTTCGACAATACGAGCATGGACCAGATCGCCCAGGGTGCTGGCGCTTCCAAAACGACGGTCTACAACCATTTTCCGACTAAGGACGATTTGTTCACCGCCATCATTCAACAAATGATTACGCAGGCGGATGTTTCGCTTGAGTATCCGTACGATGCGTCCATTCCGCTTGAACAGCAACTTAGCCATATTGCCAAGACGATCACCTCTGCGGTGAGTGCTCCTGAATTTCAGAGCCTCGCTCGCATCGTCTTCTCGCGAATCATAGCGGCCCCGCAGTATGGCGGACTCTTAGCGGAACAAACCGACCTGCTTGATGCCAAGGTAGTAGCTTGGTTACGGGCGGCCCATCGCGACGGCCAGATAAGTGTTCCTCAACCGGAATTAGCCGCTGAACAGTTCATTGGAACCTTAGTTTCCTATGCACTATGGCTCCCCTTAATGAACTTTACCAAGAAGATGCACACGACCTCTCAGGAGGCATTCCTCAACGAAGTCGTGACGCGATTCCTCAAAGCCTACGCACCCAAGTGAAGCTACCTAATATGACGAACCAACCTTCCGCTGGGATGACTCTAGCTCTCTGCGTTGCGTTGTCCACTTTAACCGCCTGTCAGCCTGAGGCGAGGGAATTGGCCCCGAAGGCCCCGCGGCCTGTAACCACGCTGAGATTGGAGAAGGGCATTCCGGAATCGAGCAATTATGCGACGGCCAATGTCAGTTCTTGGAAGACCGAAAATCTGGGATTCGAAGTGAGTGGTCGACTGCAGTGGGTTATTGAGCCCAGCAAAAATATCAAGGGGACGGTTTCGACACCCGAGGGAGAGGTTTTGCAACTCGGTACACCGTTAGCGCAGATCGACCCCGCTCGCTACTTGATCGCAGTCGACTCTGCCCTGGCAGATTTAGAGGTTGCCAAGCTCAAGGAAGAGAGCATCAGAATACGGCTCGAAGAATCGCTACCGGTTGAGATCGAATCTGCCACGGCAAATCTGGAATTAGCCCGCACTGAGCTGGAACGCATGGATCTGCTGGTGCAACAAAACTCGATTTCTCGGTCGGAGTTTGACCAAGCTGAGAACTTGTTGCAAATCCGCGATGCTGATTTGAAAGCACTGTTGGCCAACTCTAAACAAGCGAAAGCGGAACTCCTTGCCGCTGCTTCCGAGATAGGGCGGGCCGAGCAAGTTCTCAAAGATACGCAAAGAGATTTAGCCAACACAACATTGTATGGTTCCTACAACGGCCAGGTGGCCAAGGTCATGGTGGTGCCAGGTAGTGTCGTTACCGCGGGTTCACCCGTTCTAACACTGCAAATGACCAACCCCATTAAGGCTGAGATTGAATTGTCCGTCGATCAGTCGCGAGCCTTGCGGCGACAACGCTCCTTACCAGTCTCGTTTACGTTGCCCGACGGTTGCGAACGGCATGAGAATGCATTGGTGTACAACATTGAATCGAGTGCCGACTCGGCTACGCGGACATTCACGATGACCCTGTTGATGATGAATGAACCGTTTCGAGATGCGCTACCCGGCATCGAAGACGACCGTCACGTGGCGCGTGCTCAGGACATTTGGCCAATTCAACTGAACAAATTGATTGGTGCCGATGAAGACCTGTTGTTGATCGAAGAAACCTCCATTCTGCGAGATGATCAAGGGGCTTATTTTTACATCGCGGAAAATGCGAGACTGCGAGACGTATTGCCTAAGGTCTTCCACGTCCGCAAGGTGCGCATCCTCGAAAATGATCTTCGCATTCCGTTCCTCGGCAACTGGATTTTCCGCTCGGTCACGCTGAAAAACAGCTCCACCAGCCAAGACGAATCCCTGCCCCACGCGACTCACTCCGAATCTCTGCCGTCGGCGGCAAAAGCTCCGGCAGAGGTCACTCCGACATCCATGTACGTTGGAAAAATCGAAACGAATGGAACGTCCCCCGAAGCCTGGACAGGCGATCGAGTCATTCTGGAATCAGGAATTCAGTGGATGTTGCGTCCTGGAGATTTGCTCACGGCCAATCTCTCCCCCAATGATGTACCACTGGGATTCTACGTCCCCATCGAAGCAATTTACGAAGAGTCGGAGAGTGCCTATATCTTCATAGCGGACGACCTCAAGGCACGCCAGTTGCAAGTCGAATTGGTGCCGGCAAAGAATCTCGATGCGGGTGAGATGATCCAAATCGTTTCACCGGAATTGTCTAGTGGGATGCAGATCATTGTAGGAGGTGTCCACTTTCTTCAGGATGGGCAACCGATCCGCGTGGTTCACGAATCAAATTAAGCACCATCTCTTCAGTATTCTCCCTCTCCTCTCGTCCTCAGCAAATTAAGCAGTTGCAACGCATGTCACTACCTGCCTGGGCGGTCAAGTACCAGCCAATTGTCATTTCGCTCGTATTGCTAGCGATGGCATGGGGGACCGTAACTTACCTCACCATGCCTCGCCGAGAGGACCCTGAGTTCACGATCCGCGTGTGCGTAATCACCACGGCTTGGCCAGGTGCCAGTGCGGAGACTGTCGAAGAACTGATCACGGACAAAATCGAGCAGAGCGTTACTAGCATCGAAGAAGTCCACTTGACTCGCTCAACGACATTGACGGGGCAGTCGACCGTGTTTGTGGAGCTAGAGGACAACATCCCTCCCGCTGATATTCAAAACGTCTGGGACAAAGTTCGCGCTCGAGTGGACTTGGTTCCCATGCCAGACGAAGATGTGCGGCCAATTGTCAATGACGAGTTCGGAGACACGGCCGTCCTCGTGTTAGCGATCCACCAGATACCAACTCATGGACGCACGACGGTTAGACCGAGTGATACCTATTCAGCGCGTGAGCTAGAGATTTGCGCAGAAGACATCCAGGATGCACTCCGCCTGCTTCCCGGTGTCGCCAAGGTGGATATGTTTGGTGCCCGGCAAGAAGCGGTTTACATTGAGACCGACTTCGGCAACTGGGCTCAACTCAATTTCACAACCCAGCAGCTCGATGACTTGGCGCGCCAACGCAATGCCATCGAGGCAGGTGGTGCTTTGGACACTCCCTCGGGACACTTCACCATCGAGGCAGGAGACGAGTTCAATGCGGTTACCGAAATCAAGCATATTGCCAGTACTGTTAAAACCGCCAACGACACCAATAGCCTTCCGTTGTCCAGTCTCGGATTAACAGTCACCCGGGATCTGGAGGATCCTCCCAGCTACATTTGCCGCATGGGCGACGCCAGTCTGTCTCAACCGGCTGTAATGTTGGGACTTACCATGAAGTCTGGGTCGAACATTGTCGATGTGTGCGAAACGGCAAAACGGCGTATACAGCAGCTAATCGACGTCGACCAACGCCTGCCTCCCGACGTTGCAGTCACTGCGATTTCCGATCAATCGGAGAGTGTTGCCAAAAAAATCAACGACGTCGTAATCAACGTTTTTGAAGCGGTGTTGATCGTTGTCATCGTCGTCTACTTGGTCGTTGGATTTCGTGCATCGTTTGTCATGGCTGCCAATATTCCGTTGGTGGTAGTCATCGCCATCGGTTTGATCTCCCTGTTTGGCGTGCAACTAGAACAAATCTCCTTGGCTGCCCTCATTATCTCATTGGGCTTACTGGTCGATAATGCGGTGCAAGTTTGCGATCAGACTCGAACCAATCAGATAGCAGGCATGGCCCCCTTCGCAGCTGCAATCGATGGTGCCAATACGCTGGCGATTCCCATGCTGGTTGGTACACTTACAACCATGGCAGCCTTCATTCCCATGCTGTTTTCTTTGGAGGGCGGTGGCAAGGAATATGTCTATAGCTTACCTGTTACCGTCTCGACGACACTGGCGTTGAGCTGGCTGTTGGCGATGACTCTGTGTGTCATCCTGGCTGGGATCTTCATTCGCGCTCCTCGAGCAGGCGAATCAGGCTCCCCAGTCATCGCCCTGCTCAAGCGCATGCGATCCCTATTCCGCCGCAAGTCCGCCCAACAGTCGCCACCGCGTCAGGCCAATCTCGCATTCTGGCTATACGAGATTTTGGGAGGAATCGCAATTCGTGCCAAATGGGCAACCGCCTTCGCCACGCTCGCTTTGATGGTAGGGATCATGTGCCTGCCAGTAAGTTCAGAGTTTTTTCCCGATGCGGCGGGAACGCAGTTCGCCGTGAAAATCATTTTGCCGGAAACGGCCACCATTAAGCAAACGGATCAAGTGGCTCTCCAGGTCGAAGCTATTATCCGCCAGCTAAGCGATGAGGGGGCCCCAACGACTCCTCGCCTGCGTACCATGCGCACCATGGTTGGAGGTGGTGGCTCGCGTTGGCACTTGGGATGGAATCCCGAGCCCAAGACGCGTTCCTTCGCCGAGATATTAGTTCGTACAACGCCAGACACCAACACGAAACAATATGCCCAGCGGATACGAGAAGTCTGCGAACGCGGTGCGAAGGAGCTAGGTATTGAGCCCATCGTCGGAGCCCGCGTTGTCCCAGTTCGCCTCGCACTTGGCCCCCCCGCAGATCCGCTCGTGTTCCGTATCGCCGGAAACGGCTTTGCCGACCCACAAGTTTTGAAAAGAGCTGCAGAAGATTTGAAGGGGATAGTGATGCAGCAGCCTGAAACGTGGGATGTCAGCGACTCTTGGGGCGTGAGTGGACTCCAAGTACGGATTGACGTCGATCAAAATCGAGCGGTGTTGGCGGGTGTTACCAATTCACAAGTCGCCAGCACTCTTAATTCATTCTACTCGGGCCTGCAGCTGACAACCTTTCGGGAGGGAGACCACAATGTCCCTGTCTACTTCCGCTTAAAAAGCGCGGCGAGACTCTCCATTCGTGGCCTGCAATCAGCCTATGTAGAGGGAGACAACGGCAAGATCCCGCTAGCCTCTATCGCAGAGCTCTCGCCGGAATTCGTACTCGCCAAAATCGAGCGCCGCAACATGAACCGCACCATCGAAGTGCGTTCTCAGATGGAACCAGGTGTCACGGGTAACGACGTCGTTGCTCGCGTGCTAAAGTCAGATGCGTTACGGGAGCTGGAATCCAAATTGCCAAACGGATATTGGATTGAACCAGGTGGTGCCTTTGAAGAGAGCCGCGAAGCCGGTGGACAAATGATGAAGTCCTTTGGAATCTCTTTGCTCTTGATTGTCCTCTGCCTGATCTTCCAATACAACGGATGGTCCAAGCCGCTACTCATCCTGTCCACCTTGCCGCTGGCACTCGTTGGAGCTTGGTTGGGCCTCTACCTATCGGATAAATCCTTAGGATTTATGCCACAGCTAGGGATCCTCGCACTCTTTGGAATCGTGCTGAATACTGCGATCATCTTTATCGAGTTTGCCGATATCGTCATCGCCCAACGCGTGGCGAGTAAGAAGCAGGCCGGCACTGCCAGAGGGCCGATTGTGGGCCTTACTCACACCGAGTTTCAGGAGTGTTTGCTAGAGGCTGGTAAACAACGCATGCTCCCCATTTTTCTAACCACGGCAACCACCGTGGGTGGCCTCATTCCACTCGCACTCAGCGGTGGGCCCCTGTGGGAGGGATTGGCGTACTGCATGATTGTCGGTCTGCTGCTAACCACGGTGCTCACCCTATTCGTAGTGCCCGTGCTGTACGCGATCCTGGTTGAGACCTTCGGAGTCAAGCCCATTCGAGTGGCATAGTTGGCGGGGCTCAGGCGTTGCTCTTGACCCAACGCACTGCTATGCCAATAATCCGATTGGCCGTCCGATTGTCTATCCAGCTAAATCCCGTGCTCTTCCGCATCCTCCAGTTCCTAAACTTAGTTGCATTCACGGCACACGTGGTTTTCGGGTGCTGCGGTCATCATGTACACGCAGGACTGGATGATTGCAAAACCCATCATTCCGCAACGCGAGCGACCAGCCACCATTGTTGCCCACTTGAGTCGGATGACGAATTGGGCTCCGACACGTCCTACGACGGTGCCCACCCCCCAAGTCCCTGGGGAGACTCGCATGTTTTCTCCAGTTGTGGTTCGTCGCTAGATCCCTCAGCCTGCCCCAGTGGCTTACCGCATGATTGCCACGAAGCTCGATGCGCCTACATGCCGAGCAGCCTAGCGACGACCGATTGGGAGAAGAAGTTGCCTCAAGCGTTGGCTAGCCCTGCAATTAGGGTTTACGCGGTTCACGCCTTCCGCAGCCAGCACTACATGAATTCGGACGCTTGGCCTGCGCGGTCAAGCACGTCCAGCGTGCGCTGCATCCTTCTTCAATCTTGGCAGATTTGAGCGAGCTTCTTCGTTACGCCTAACCGCCCCAGTCGGTGGCTCACGGCCAGTGTATTTCAGTGCGTTGCCGCGCGTTGACTGTTCAGTGCAACCCGACATCCCATGGCTTGTACACAGCGATGCCTGCGTTTCGTCACGCACCTTGCGAGGCTCGCACATGCCTCATTTAAATCAACTTTAGTACACTTTGGAGATAACCATGCGCAATTATTTGCTCCCCCTCGCCCTTTGCGGATCGCTGCTGCTTACGCTTGGCTGCGGAGGCGATGCGGCAACGACCGCCAGCGCCCCGCCGGCCACTGATGATACGGCAGTCGCAGACGCACATGACCATCCCACGGAAGGCCCACACCATGGCACACTTGTGGAACTTGGCAGTGATGAATATCACGTCGAAGTCATCCACGACGCAACGTCGGTCACTGCCTATATCCTAGACCATAGCGCCAAGAAAGCGGTACCAATCGCTGCCAAGGAAGTAACAATCAACTTAGTGCACAATGGTACACCTGAGCAATTCAAGTTGATTGCAAGTCCTGAAGCGACCGATCCAAGTGGGCAATCCTCTCGGTTTGTTCTTGCGGATGCCGAGCTGGTGGAACACTTAGATGACGAAGCCTCTTCGCCCAAACTGAGTGTGACTATCGAAGGGACGCCCTTCACCGGTAAGATTGAACTTTCCCACGATCACAGTGGTCATGCTCACTAGAGACCGATGCTCTGGGAGGTATTGCCGCGTTAGGAACCAGCGAGCTGACGCGTTCTATCCGAAGCAATCGGCTTGAGTGTTTCACCGAACGAGGCGGCAGGCCAACCAACGAGTTCATCCGGAATTTCACTCTGCGGAAGTACCAGCAGGCTGCCAACTTTCCAGCCAGTTGGGCACTTCCGGGGAGTTTTAACAACCGCGTTTCGGCGAGAGCCTAGCAAGCCGCTAGGTGCTGGCTGCAGTTGGCAGCAAGCCGTCTAGATGTTCAGAATTGTGGGACCATGCTTCCCTTCGCGCCGGGTACCGGGTGCCCAACCTCACAAATTCGATCCGAAACTGTCCTAGGGCATTACAATGACTTTCACTTGGCTGGGAGCAACCTGAATCCCCGCTGGATGGTTTGCACTTGAGACTCCATTCTGCCCTATCATCGACGTCAGGTGTACCACCTTGGCCCCCTCAACCTTGACTTTCGACGATCCCATTTTGAATTTGGCAGGGCCTTTGAAGCGATTGGAAATCACTCCCCCTACAGTACCTGGTTCATCACCGGTGGACATCATAATTTCCGACTTTACCGTAGCGACCTTTTGATTGTCAATCTTCACCTTCGATGAAAACGTACCACCCTTGCCTTGTGGAAGCATGGCGATATTGGGGTAGGGGATTGGAATGGGGCCGCCCGGCGTGGGCGTCTTGCAAACATCGGGAAAAGCGATGCACTGCCCGCCGCCTTTCGTGGAAACTGGAAACATTGCGAACTCCTTTACCTATCCAAGATGAATTTTTTTACCATCGATCTTCACATCGCCTTTGGCTCGTTCGACAATCTTATCCGCATTGAGTCGATAGCTTCCCTCCGCCCGCGTCGTCATGCGTTTGGTCATGATTTCATAACTCTCTTTCACCCATAGCCTTGCCTGCTCGAATCGCTCATTGAGCTTCTTTGCTGCCAAGTTTAACTGTGTTGCCACGATATTGACCGTTGGACTGCGGATGGAAACCCCTCGAGAAGCGACCATTTCGATCGAGCCATTCGGCGCCATGAGTTGCAAGTTGCCAGGTACATGGAGCGTTGTCTTGCCAGAGCCCTGGAGCACACCGATCACGAACCAGTCATCCTTCTGACCGATGGCCAAGACCATATCGTCCACTTGAAAGTCGTACGGATAGGCGATCGCATTGCTTGCCCAGGCTTGGGTTTCATTCATCATCAATAGCAGACGAGCGCCATCAATACGAACCACGCGTGCTGCCCCAAGGAACTCAGTCATGGGTACTTGCGCTGCTTGCATATTATTGCCCTTTTAATGGAACAGTAGGGATCTTCCAGGCTTCCGCGGCAGCTCGATCATGGTCCGTAGCTACCGCCTTGCGTTTCTTAGCATCTTTCCAATCAGCACCTTGCTGCAATACCCCGTGTAGATTTGCGTGCTGCAAATCTACGCCCACCAATTTTGCATGATTGATATCGGCGTACGACAAGTCGCTGTACTGGAGTGAGGATTTCGAAAGTACGACGCCGCTTGCCTGGGCGTTTTCAAAAATACATTCATTCAGGAGGCTGTTTTCAAAGTTTGCATTGACCAACTTTGCTCCTACAAAAACAGCTTGATTCAACTTGGAATTGCAGGCTACCGCATCCGACAAATCAGCCCCGGTAAAGTCGGCACCTTGTCCCAGCATCTCGCTCAAATCAGCGCCGACTAAATTCGCCTTGGTAAAGTCGCAGCCAGCAGCGTGTGTCTGGCGAAGCGAACATCCAGCCAGGTTGGCGTCTGTCAAATCGGCTTTCGTCAAATCGCAGCCGCTTAGGTCTTTGCCAGAAAGATCGACGCCCGTGAGATCACAGCTCCGAAAGATGGTCTTACCTACGGCAATTTGTTGAAGATCGAGTCCGTCAAAATCGGTGCGCTCAAATTCAGCCTGGCTAAGATCGACTTGCGCCAGATTTGCGTCACTTAAATCAATTGCGGTCGCTTTGGCTCTGCACCAATTGCTACCGGTGAGATTTGTCGCTTCAAAGCAAGTCTCCCGTTGACGAGTCTCGGAAAGATTAGCCTGGGATAGATTGCTTCCGGTAAAATCAGCATCCTCTAGGTTCGACTGATGAAAATTGGCATTCTGCAAATCGCAGGAAATAAATTCACAACCACTTAGATCTCGCTGACTCAAATCGGCCCCATTGAGCATTGCATTCTCAAACCGAGCCGCCCGCAAGTCCGCTGTCCGTAATTGCTCGAAATCAAACTCAGCATCTGAGAAATCGCTTCGATAGCAATTGCAATCATCAAACCGGGCGTCGGCGAGATCGGCCTCCGCGAAGACGGCGTGCGTCAGCTGAGCTCTGCTAAAATCGGCGTCCAATAGAAACGCCTCTCCGAAATTGGCTTCGCTCAAGTCTGCGTCGCATAGCACTGAGTCGACCAGGTCACAATCTCGCAGATTGGCGGCCTGCATCTTGCAACCGGAGAAATCGACTTTCGTCAAATTGCATTCGGCAAAGTCGGTCGCTTCGAAACTCTTCCCCTTTAAATTCAGCCCAGACAAATCCGATTTGCTGAATGAACTATGGTCACAGTCGACCGGAAGATCGACGACCGAGGTTAAGTCGCATTCCATGAAGGTCGGCCCCACGAACTCAGCAGTCGCAAAATTGGTGCCGCTACAGCATGCTTCGACAATCATCGATTCCTCAAACCACGCCTCGCTGCAATTGCAGCCCGACAGATTGGACTCCAAAATCGACGCTTTGGTGAAATCGGCAAAGCGCAGATCTGCATTGGCAAATTCGCACTGCAGCATGACCGCCTCAGAAAAATCGGCGTCCGCAAGGTTAGCAGCTGACAAATTGCACGCCGTCAGAGAAATGCCAATCGCCTCCAGGCCTTCGCAGACCGAGTTCTGCAAATCGGACTGGGTCAGGGCAGCACCGCTCAGGTCCGAATCGGAGAGATTGGTCGCGTTCAAGCGGCACGATTCCATCACAAGATTCTTGGTGACTAAACTGCGCGCGGATGCAGAGCTGAGATCGACAAATTTCCAACAACAGTCCGACAGAATCGCTCCATTCAAGCGTGCATTGGTGAGATTGACGTTGATCAACCACAGCCCCGATAAATCGGCGCCCGTCAGGTCAATCCCAGCCAGGTCGAGGTTTTGGATCACACACCCCTGGAACGGCCGCTTGTCAGCCACATATTGCAGAACCAGCGCTGGCGTAAATTGAATATTGGTCATGATGGTAGCACCGTTCCGATCTCGCTAGTTCCACGACGGTCGAGCCCTGTGACGGCCGCATTCCAAAAGCCAGCTCGGTAGATATTCGCCTCGCGCATGGAAGCATCGGTTAGTTGCGCTCGATCGAAGGAGGCGCGCATTAAATTGCACTGATCGAGGATCGCATTCGTCAAAATGGCATCTTCAAAAGTGCTGTCTCGCAGGTCTGATCGATCGAAGCGGCACCCCACCAACGAGGCTTGAGTAAAAATGGCGTTCGGCGACTTGGACTCACGAAAATCACAGCCGTCCAGGGTAGCCTCTTCCCAGATGGCACCCTCGGCCATACAGCAACTAAAGTCAGAGTCTGCAAAGTCGGCTTGGTCACTGGCATGCAAGCCTGTTAGGTCGGCATGCGGCATACGCACATTTTTGGCGGTGACTCCCTCGAAGCTGGCTGCCTGCAGCTCCGCTCGGTCGAACCTTGCATGGCTAACATCCGCCTCGCTAAAATCGGCCTGAGGAAGTTTGGCATCGCAGAAATTCGCGGAATTGAGCTTGGCACTCGAAAAGTCAGGACCTCGCCCACTCGCTCCACTAAAGTCGGCATGGGTGAGATCCAATTCGGAAAAGACCGTTCCTTCGAGCGAGGTCCCCCTGAAGTCACAGGCTTCCACGACGGCCTCTGAGAAGTCGGCATAGTCCAAACACGCTCCCGACAGATTAGCCTGCGAAAGGTCCGCTTCACTGAACTTGGCGTTCGTCAGATTCGAACCCGACAGGTCAGCACCATCGAGCATGCAGTCGGTGAAATCGACGTCAGAAAAATCGAGGCCCGATAGCTTCATATCGTAGAGTTCCAAGTCTGCTAATGAGCGTCCGCGGAAACTTTCGCCAGCCGCAGCCATGCGTTCCACATCCGCCCGGGTCAAACGATCCCCTGACTCAGCTTGCATTTCAGCTTCAACCGTAGCCAGTTGGTCGATTTCCAGAATTTGTGCATCGAGCTGCATGGCGACATCCGGCTGTTGGACGCGCATCCCCTCAGCCATCGCCGCCATCTGCTGCTTCAGCTCCGCCAGTGAACTCGAGTTCGGCGAGTCGAATTTGGAAGCATCCACTCCGGCGGCTAGCGCGCGTTCACGAGCCTGAGCAATTTCCTTCTCAGCCTCCTGCATGGCAACAGCATACTCAGCCTCCAACGCTTCCATTTGTGTTGCAAATTTTTGCTGCGCGGCTTCTTCCTCCGCCAGCTCCACGGGATCGGGCGGTGCTTCCTCGTCGGCCTGCAGCAGTGTCCGGAAACGCGCCATACAGTCGCTCGATGTCAGCGGGGCACCACTGGTCGACTCGGTCATCCAAAACACCGTTTGGATCTCTGACATCTTCAAACTTTGGATGGCCGTGTGCCCACGAAACAGCAAGGTTGCAACTTCAGCTTCCAAATCGATCTGCAAAGTATCGAACTGAAGTGGGACCTCATGAAAATCACTGGCGGAGAGCTCGGCGTGATCCATGGTGCTTGCACTCAGAAAGCAACGCACCCTTACCTGAGGAAGTCGGGTGCGGTAGTGTGCATGCTCGCAATGGAGATTTTCAAAAGTAAGTTCCTCGTGGCCATTCAACCCCGTTTCCAATTGCTGGTCACGTGGAGCCGCGTTGAAATAGGCGTAATCGAAATCACTTGGGAACCAGGGCCAACGGGTGCGTTGCCATTGTTCATCGTAGGTTCCCACGTGGGCCCGTCGAACGGGCCAGTCTCCTGAGATCGGCCCCATACCAGCTGGTTCCAGTTTGTCATCAGGACTCTTGACCAGACGCGTCGGATCTTCGATGCATGGCAACAGTTCCGCTTTCCAACCGTAGCCTTGCCCCAGTGGGTTCAAGTCCGCATCGGCGCCGCCAAACGCAAGTCGGTAGTCGAGCGGCAAGCTGACAATCGGCTGAGGAGGGCCGATTTTTGAGGAGAAGGGCCCCGAGATCCAGCGGCGTTCGCCGAATACCTGCAACGTCTTGGACCATTCGCCGATTTGCCATCGCGTCTGCCACCCTGAGGCAGGCTGCCCAGTTGGACTGTACGCCGTGGCCTGCAAAAGCAGATCAAATCGAGGCTTGTAGGGCACGAAATCCGAACTGTATTTAAGTGGATTGGCTGGATCGTCGGCAAGCGGCAGATCGCCGCTTAACTCAACCACGTCATCCCCCTCGAGGAGTGTGGCTACGCCGTTGGGTTGCAACTTGCACGACAGTTTAGCCACAAACACACCGGCCAAATCTGGCGGGTTAAAGCTATGCGCGAACCAACCGGCACGAATCGTTTCTTCACAAATTACTCTCATCGCTGGTTATTTCCCTCGCTGTGCACGACGGGCAAGCTTCTGAGCCTTACGCTGCGCCTTCTTCTTTTTCACGGCCGGCATCGAGCCTTTCGATTTCTTGCGTTTCTTGGCCGACTTGGGACTCTTGCCCTTCGAGCCTTTGACTTTAAGTGCCCCGCTTCCGATGTCAGTCTTGGTCGATTTAATATTACACGTCGATGCTTCGATCGACGTTTTTTTACCGATCAGTTTCGCAATTTTGGCTTCGATCTCTGCTTTCGCTGCGACCATCTCCACGGACTGCTCACCGTGAATCTCTATCTTATCAGCTCGATCATGGATGTCGGATGCACCCAGTTCATGAACTCCAGCAATGGCAAGCTGTGTTGATAAGGCGGTTGCCAAAACATCATTGCGAACTTCAACCAGCGCATCTTTCGTTTTCGTAAACTGCTTGGCTTCCCTTAGCTGGAGGTGGTACCCCTTGTGCCAGTTCACCGTGGCGCCCACGTTGATTTTGGTTTCTGCCCCAATGACCGTCTCCTGCTTCCAGCCGCCGACCAACTGTGAGGTGATGCCAACGACATTCTGGTGTTTGCCACCCTGGATAGTGTTCCATTCATCCCCCAGGATATTCGTGACTAAATTGCTCAACGTGCTAAGATTGATACTTCTTCCTAGCACAATCTCCGATTCGTGAGTCGGCGAATAGATGCGAATAATGCCTTCCACCGCATCCAGCACGATCTCATTGCCATACTTGTCGCGCAGCTCAATTTTTTCCTGGCCACTCACGCCATCCATCAGGAATTCATTGCCGCAAGTTTGTTGCGTGTGAATGAATTGCTTGCCCTCCGCCCCTTCCATGACCGTTTCGTTTCCGCCATAGTCACGAAGAACGCTACGCGTCTTCTCATCGGGTAGCGGCATGGGGACGTTTTGTTCGGCGTTGTAAACTCTGCCAACGATCAAGGGTCGGTCGGGATCCCCCTCCAAGAATGCCACGACGACTTCGTGGCCGATATGAGGGATTTGCATCCCTCCCCACCCCTTTCCACTCCACTGCTGTGAAACTCGCACCCAGCATGAAGTGTTCTCATCGCGTTTGCCTTCGCGGTCCCAGTAGAATTGCACTTTGACCCGACCAAACTCATCGGTGTAGATTTCTTCGCCAGCTGGCCCCACCACAATCGCAGTTTGCACGCTGGAAAGATTCGGCCGGGCCGTCGTACGGGCTGGACGGAATTGACGCTCATTCGGAATGCAAGAAAACTGATTGGAATAGCTGGCATCGACGCCTTGAGAAGAAAAGCTACCCGGCTGGGAAGCGGAGTGCGCGATCGAGGTGATCAGATACGACTTCCCCTCTTCACCAGAACAACTGTGGTGCTTTACCAGTTTGAACACGTAACCAGCGCAAAAGCTCTTGCAAGAGCCGGAGGCTTGGACGCGATCGAAACGCGTTTCCTCCTCTTCCAGACGCCGCACCACGAGCTCTTCGCCATCCCCTTTCTGTACGTACTCACCAGGGTAGTCGAACAGCTCGTAGCCACTGTTATTCGACAGGGAAATCGAACTATGCTTGGCGGCATTCACCTTCAAATTGTTCGATGGATTCTCAAAATCGTATTCGGTCTGCTCGTACTTCCCAGAAACGAACTCGTAAGCATGCTCCCATTCACTCAGCGTATCGAAGTGACGATGTTGGTTGCTGGAGGGATGGTACTCCACTTCCGATTCCAGGGCGTTTGGGTAGTTGGGCCTATCTGACAGGATGAGCGTGTGCTTGTCTTCCTCGTGCCGGAAGTAATAGTAGACCCCGTATTTTTCGAGAGTACGTGTAAGAAAGTGGAAATCGGATTCTCGATACTGCACGCAGTGCTCGACCTTCCTCGACTTCAGGTGCGATGCCGCGCCCGCCTCGTGCCACGTCTCGACATGGCCGTAAGAGTCAACACGCTCAAAGACCGCATCAAGAATCTCTTGGATCGACTTCTCTTTTTTCTCTGGCAGATAAACGAAACTGCGCGATGCACGCTTGAGGAACCACAGCCACGGCACCAAACGCACGCGATAAATCCTGGACGGTGCCGATTTATCGTCGAGAGTCTGACTGTAGTCCCCAGCCCAAAGATGGCTGATGTAGCCGTGAATGAAGCGTGGCTCCTTTTCCTCGCGGTCGATACGCACCCCTAGCGGTCGCCCCACCACCTCTTCAGGCTTCAATCCATCCTTGGGGGAAGCAATCGTCAGAAAAAATTCGTAAGGCTGAGAAATCTCCTCTCGACCGGAAAGGTCGGTGAGAATTGCCTTCTCTCCGAATAAGTCAGTAGGGGACAACTCGAGCAGTCGCTTGGCCATGCCATGAACTCACTAATTATTTAAACGGACTGTTGAATCTCTGATCACGCCGACCGAAAACTATTGTCGGAAGAAGCCCGCAATGGTTGCGTACTAAATTTTGATTTCGAAGCCGCCCGGCAACGAATTCGACAACGAAACAGCTTAAACTCATAAGAATACCCGAATTGAAGACGGCACCTTGCAACCGTCTGCAGAAAATCAAACTGAATTCAAGAAGCTCGCAACCGCAATGGACTCGGCCTCAATCGTCAGGCAGCAGGCTTCCACTCTCTAGGAAACTACCACATGCTACAACACCGCCATCGTTTCTGTGGAACTCGTGCTACGTGCCAACTCCTCTTGCTCTGGGCTTGCGTGGCAGCCCCCCTGTGCGGCCAGACACCCACTTGGGCAGAACGGACAGAGCAGTGGAACGGGTTCCCACAGCATCATTTGACCATCGCTGCGCGTCCCGCCTACTTGGTCGCTCCCGAAGTCCCCCCCGCACTCGACAAGCAGGGCAAACCGCTGTGGATCTGGCGAGCGAGATTCCCTGGTTTCCATGCAGAAATGGATATCGACTTAGTTAAGCGTGGATACCACATCGCTTATGTCGACGTGGCGGGCATGTTTGGCGGCCCACAAGCCATGGAAATCGGAGATGCTTTTTACCAACACCTCACCGGAAAACTCGGCTTCTCCGATCGACCGGTGCTTGAAGGTGTTAGTCGCGGTGGTTTATTTGTCTACAACTGGGCAGCCAGACATCCCGAGCGAGTCGCTTGCATCTATTGCGACACGCCCGTCCTTGATTTCAACAGCTGGCCAGGGGGCAAGGGAACCGGCTTGGGAGCACCTCGGGAGTGGCAGCAGTGCTTAGAGGCATACGGCCTTAGCGAAGACGAAGCGGTGCAGTTCCCACAGATTCCAGTTCATCAAACCGCAGTGATTGCTCAAGCTCGCATCCCCCTATTGCACATCGTTTCGGAAAGCGATCGCGTTGTCCCGCCCGCAGAAAATACCTATCTAGTTAAGCAACGCCTCGAGGCGCAGAGTGGATCGATGGAAGTAATCTCAGTCCCCCAGGGAACCGAGAAATCGAATGGCCATCACTTCACTCACCCAGCACCCGACCAGGTTGTGCAATTCATCTTGAAACACACCGGCCAGCCCTAAAGGTACGCTGAGTAGAGACGCGGCGTCGAAATTGGCCCCGTCGCGTTACTGGCTGTTGAAATAGCAACTCGTTGCGTGAGCAAGGAAAGTTGGTTGCCGCTATAGGGCAATTGCAGACGCGTCCCCCGCGCTAATATTCAAACTGCTATTACATCAACGGCCGTGTTAGGACGGGTTAAATATAGAGCGGTTTCAGCTTTACCGTGAAGTTTTCAGTCGCCCCGTAGTGGCCAACCACTCCGGCCTTGTTCACGCTGCGGATTACGATTTCAACAATCGCGTGAGCAACGAAAGTTGATTGCTGCTACTCACAGCCAGCAGAAGCACTACCGTCGCGTCAGCAACCGGCATTGCACATAAAGTCCCCAGGCCGGTAAGCACGGTCGGATTCGTGACTGCTGCAATGCGATATCAGCGTTGGAATCGAGAGGATAATCCAATCAACAGGCCGGCCGGGCAGGGTGCGACAAAGGTTATCGCACTGGGCGAAGGGATGTTTGAGGCTTGTTGGAGAGTGACACCAAGCGAGCCTGCTCGATCAAGCCTTCGACAACCGGTTGAACCACATCCGAAGGGAGGGCGTAGGAAGAAACCCGCCCAGCTCGAGCAATATTGATTCCCACGACTTGTCCGTCGAGGTTCACCAAGGGACCACCGCACTGATTGGGTTGCAAGACAGTGTCGTGAACCAGTACTCGAGCAAAACCTGTGGCCCGAGGGCTGATCTGCCCGCTAACTTCCATCTCGGTTTCATCCAACAATTCGTCGGAGAGGTCCATCAGGCGGGCGGTCACATCAAATTCGCGATCTTGACGACTGACACTCAGCCGAATGGGCTGCCCCGCATAGCCACCGGAAACGGCCGTGCGAAATTCCCTCTGGGAGCGAATTTGCTCTCCTTCGACAGCAAAGATGACGTCATTCGCTTTCAATCCAGCTTCTGCTGCGCCACTACCAGGGAGCACTTGTCGGATGGATGCGCCACTGGGTGCCTCATCTAGATAGACACCCAGGACTGCTGCGGAAGCACGCACACGCTGCACCCCAGCACTTGCCACACCGACAGCAATAGGCAGCGAAGACAAATCTGCGGTGGCCAGCCATTTCCCTCGAGCTGGCAAATCTCGATTCCACTGAATGGATGGAAGGTTGATGGCATCGATCTTAACCAATGCAATATCGATTCCCGAGACGCGATTGACTACTTCACCGACGAATTCATTTCCATCATAGGTGCGGCACGTTACCGCTATATCCATTGGCAACTGAGTCGATTTTGTAGCAATCCATCCCTCACTATCGACCACAGCTCCCAAAGCAACCTGCTGACCGTTCGCAAACAGACGCACCGTCGAGTGGCTAACGGGCGCCACGACCTCTTGGAATGCACGCAGCATGAACAGACTACTGCGTTCGTTGGCAGAAGCGATGCTACTGCCCAGGGGAGGCCGAAAGCTCGAACGCCGCGCCGGCTCCTGAACGTACTTCCCCGGGGTCGCACCAAGCTCATGCGCCTCTACGCCCGAGTAGCTTCGCAAGTCGAGTGGCTGCTGAGTCTCTACTCGCTGGAATCCCACGGAAGAGGCTAACAACGCACCGGCAATCAGGGACAACCCAACGACGCTCAGTGAAACACAGTCGGAGTATATTTTTTTCACAGCGCATTCTCAGTAAAAACTTGAACCGTTGGGGTGGCCTCCTTGCACACCTCTTCATTGTAATCAATCTGTACCGAGATTGGATCGCTTGGCGTCCCGCCGAGCGTTTTTCTCAATTGTCCGCCACGCCAACCGTGATGGACAGACGTAAAACCTGTGCTTCGCGTTGGACGGTCAAGACCAGTACATCACCAGGTAGGCTCGCTTCGACACCCAATTTCAGCTCTTCGAAGGTCGAGATGTTGACACCATTGATACTCAATACCAAATCCCCAGCAGCCAAACCTCCCCGAGCAGCAGGACTGCGAGGCACGACCGAATCAATCAGCGGCCGATCATCCCCTTTGGGCCCATTGACCCCAATAACCGGGCGATAGCCTGGCAGCGATCCCCACGCATCGCCACGTACCATGCGTTCCCAGCTCTCGTGGAACACATCGATGGGCACGTGCATGTTGTCGGTGATTTCGGTGCCGATCCGGGAGTGGATACCGACCAATTTGCCTTCCAGTGTAAACAGCGGACCACCACTATCACCGCCAATCAACGCACAGTCGGTAAACAGAGTATGAGCTCTCCCCCGATCCGCGGTGCTGCGATTGATTGCCAGAACTCTGCCGACACGAATCACCGCTCCGCGTCCCGCTTTCCAGCCGCCGGGGTGCCCGGCCGCTACCACCCATTGCCCCTCTCGAAGATCGCGGTCTCCCACACTACCGATGGTCGCGAAGGGCCAAGGTTGCCCACGCTCATCATTGATTTTTAACAGGCCAGCATCCTTGTCACGATTCATCCCTAAGGTTGTGGCCGAATATCGCGTGCCATCGCTGAAGACCACTTGAGCCGGCATGTTCGGCTTGCCCGCCACGTGGGCAGCGGTCAAAACATAGCCGTCGGCGGTGATGAGAACTCCACTGCCCTGGGCCGATCCCTGCTGAACATTAACCGTAACGCGCTCGATGACACTGGCAACTTTCGATTGCTGAAGCTCCAGTAGCTTGAGCTCTGCCAGCGAACGCGGCTCCCCACCTCTAAAAACACTGTCCAGTCCACTGGCAAGCGCCACGTAGGTGTCGCCGCGGGCAGTCGCCGAAAGCGTTTGGACTGCCTCACCGGCGGGGCTCGACAACTCGGATCGCGAAAGCGGCTTGAGGGATTCGCGAAGCCCTGAACTTACCGCCGGAGGAGCGATGGTCGCCTCCTGCCCGCGCACGCTCTCTAAGGGAACGCTGCCCAACAAGGCTAGGCATACCAATGCGAGACTCAAGCGAGTGGTCGCCCAAACGTTATGGACATCCGTGCGGGATGTGCTGATAGCTGAATGGGTCATGGCATCCTTGAGCAAAGCTGAGGAAAGTATCGGGAATCGAGAGAACTGCCAGTAGCAGGTCGCGATTGGATCGGTTGGGAAGCTGGCAACCTCCCTACAGGCCGTCCTGATTATTCGTCGTCGCGCGGCAAAATGAAAGCCTGGGGTTCGACAATTTGGCAGCAGGTCCCCCGATAGAACTGCTGAATTGAGAAAAGGTAGCGAATTTAACGCCTATCCGGGACAAAAAAGAGTTGGATTTCAGAGCCCCGCAACGACTAGACACTCTAAACATGTGCTATGCATACGTAACGGTTGTAGGGTGAGTCGGTCGATAGAGGGCATCGGTGGACACCCAGCGGCGATGCAAAAAGCGGTATTCTCGGCCCTCTTGATCCACCATGACCAGCCCGTTGCCCAGCAAGCCCCCCTCGTGCCGCACCGCTGCTGCGGCGCAGTGCAATTGCACCGTTCGCCACCACCACCGGCCCGTCACTTGATAATCCCCCTGCTCATCTCGGCGAATGCCAACGCGATTGAGTCGGGGCAGGCCGCCGGTCGCCTGAGCACAAAAAGCGGTAAAGCTCGAATCGCGTTGAGCAAACAGTCGGGGCAACAACAAGGCCAGCATGGGCCCAATCGCCAGTTGGCGATAATACCGCAGACGACGATAAACCCAGCCGAACACGATTCCGCAAATGAGCAACAGCAGTAGATTCACCACGGCCGCCGAGACCGGGCTGAAGCAATACAATGCCATCAGTGCCGCGCACATCAGTTTATTCACCGCTTCCACCACTGCATCGATGGCTGGCACCGGAATGAGCCATACTAAGAATTCCAAAAACAGCTTGACCGCATTGATGACGATCACATTCAGCGCCGCAAAAGTCGAAACCACCACATCGAGAGAAAATCCCGAGACACCAGCGGTGACCATTACCGTGGAACCGGCTAGCGGTTCGACCGACGACGCACTCGCTTCACTGCCGTGACTCAACAGCCGTACCACGATTAAGATGATCACGGCAGAATACGTTTCAAAATTCTCGGCAGCCAAGGCCAGTGGTTTGCTAACTTTGGTTAGCCTGGGCAAACTGGTAATCAGTGCCAAAGAGAGCATGATCCAAAACAACAGTGGATTGTTGAGCATGCTGCTGTGGGTGAACAAGGAACTGTGGGCTTGCAACCAGTCGGGCCCATAGGTCGCCACTCCCGACAACATCGTCAGTCCGAAAAATGGGGAGAGCGCCACCGGTGCTAGCGGCCCCAGCCAATCGCTACCGCCGAATTGCTGGGCGATCGCCTGAGTGCTGGAAAGCGTCTGATCCTCCAAGCCCGGGAGGCTTGCCTGACCGGGGAGCAGCCCCCAGGTGTCCGACCAGGGGCTTGGCGCGAGCGGAAGTATTGATTCGATCATCGTCGCATCCTTGCCAAACAACGTCTGCTCATTCGTATTCGAGACTCAGACCGCCTAGGGAAAGTTATAGAGGGGATTGTCTGGATCAAAGTCCGCATCGGAAAGTCCGATATTGAGCTCCACATCAAGGTAGGTATATTCCTCCTCCAGGGGCGGCTCACCGCCAGCTTGCTTCGGCCATAGAAAGGCAGCGTATCGCAACGGGATCTGACGTTCGATATCAATGAAGATTTGGGCGATGTGAAAGTCGAAGCCCGCGTCGGGCGTGGGGTGAACGACCTGAATCAACCGGCACACTCGATCTCCCACTTTCTGATCTTCAATAATATCCACCTGACACGGCCCCTTCGTTCGATCTTCGCGGCCTTTTTCGATCAACTTCTCGACCAGACGTTGGAGTCCGATTTCCGTTATGGGGTACTTATTGCCAAGCATGGCCAACATTCCGTCAGGCTTAAGCTGCAAGCGTTTCAAGTTCAAAAAGCCGCCTTCGTGCGAAACCAGCTCACCCTCGCGTTGATCGGCGGCCCAAATCACTTCGCGTCCAGCCGTCGAGCTGGGTTCGATAAACTTGAGATAAGCCGCTAGCCCGCGCGGTGATGTGCCAGTGGTTTGCGGGCTGCGTACCTTCACTAGCAATTTGGCCTCCTCTCCCAGTCGTCCGCCGATCCTCTCGCGTTTGACCAAGGTCGCCCGGTAGTCTTGTACATTTGCTTGCATACTCTTCAAAACTTCGCTAGCCAATTCAAGGACTTGGTCGAGCGGATGGGCATTATCGCTAATTTGCGTCCCATCAGACGCAGGACGGTGTGTGACGACAGGGGTTTGAGTGGAGATCATCCCCTCCAGGGAAGAGTGCTGGCTGTCGACCGCAAACTGCGACCAGAATCCCACCAGAGATATAGCAACGATCAACAACCCCACCATTGCGAAGGATACGGTAAAACGTGTCATTTAGTCATGCAATCCGAATTCGGTGGCCATGTCCAAGTAGACCTGGACGTCCGTTTTGGAGATCGTTCGGGCAATTTCAAACGCATGGGGCGATAGCGAAAAATCTCGAAAAATGTGATGAAGTATTAGACCACGTTCACACAAGTTGCGGAATCCGGCCAGAAAACGCAGCGTGACTTCAGGAGACTTTGCGTCTCGAAATGCAATGGTTCGCTCTTCGTCCAATTCCACATACACCGCTAACAAACGGGCCGCTGCGTCAAACGCTGAGTTGACGGCACGCACTTCGATGATCCCTCGCTCTCGAGCAGCATACAGGATGGCGAGCGATTCAGGTTCCAATTCGCTTGTCGTCACAGCACCGAGAGGCGAGTCGTCCGGCGCCCCGCCACTAGAACGACGATGCAATACCCAAGCTTCGCTGCACAGTTGGGCCAGGGCAACGAGCATGGGGGCGCCTTGCCCCAAAGCCTCCCAACTGCCATGCAGATAATTATCAACGGGACTTAAATTTTCCACCGGAGGACTCCCCAAATGCTCGTTCATAGAATGCTTCCCGCTTCCCGGGGGGGCGGAAACAGCCTCGTTGCCCTGCCATCTTAATATCCACCATTCAGACTGCGCCAGAGGCTTGCTAGATCGCTATACTAATACCATATACCGTTCGCCCAGAAACTCTTCGAACCATTCGACGGAAAGTTAAGTAACATGAAACCCTGGCTCGCAGCACTCGCAGTTGGAATATTATCGATGAACACCTTTGCCGCTGAGAAGGAGTCAACGAAGCCCCCCAAAGCACTAGATTTCAGTGTAAAGAATCTTGGCGGCGAAGAGGTTGAGCTGAAAAAGTACGAAGGCAAAGTGGTATTAATCGTCAACGTCGCGAGCGAATGCGGTCTGACCGACAGCAATTACAAGGCGTTGCAGCAAGTTTACGAAAAGTACCAGGACAAGGGGTTGGTTGTGCTTGGTTTTCCTTGCAATCAATTCGGGACGCAGGAACCGGGCAGCTCCAAGCAAATTTCAGAATTTTGCACCAAGGAGTATGGGGTAACCTTCGACATGTTCGAAAAGGTAGAAGTCAACGGCGATGGAGCCAACGACCTCTATAAGTACCTCACAGCATTGGAAACCAAGCCTAAGGGGAGCGGTAAGGTATCTTGGAATTTTGAGAAGTTCCTGGTCGGTCGCGATGGAAAGGTGGCTGGTCGCTTCAAGCCGCAAACGGCACCCAATAGCGAAGAGATGATCCGCGAAATCGAACGTCTCCTAGCTGCAAAATCTTAGGCTAGCGTCATGACCAATCCGCGTACCAATCAGAACGACCTCCCACGGACTCCGCCAAGAGTGGATAGTCTTTCACTGCTGTTATGGGCGGTGTTTTTTGCTTGGTGCGCGACGACGCCTCCCCTGCTGGCTCAGGAGGCGACGGGTGAAGCCCCACCGACTCCCGCCGATGTAAAGAAAAGTTCACCTGCGGTGCCTGGCCCGAACTCGTCGTCTGACGCCCCCCAACCGCCTTCGCAACAAGAGTTGAAAGCTCGAGTTGCGTCGCTGATTGAACAACTAGGTGATGACAACTACCACACGCGCGTCAATGCCCGCTGGGAACTTGAACGCATCGGACTGGAAGCGTTCGAGGAGCTCCAGGCTGCCCGCATGCATCCCAATCCAGAGATTGAACGGGCCGCCCAATACATAATCGAGAGCCAAAACGTAAGTTGGTGGCTCGACAATGATTCCGTTGCCGTCCGCACACTCCTCAAGAACTACAATGGGCTGAATAATGTTGAGCGTCAGACCTGCTTCCAGCAACTTGCCAATCTTGCCACACCAGACGCCCTACTAGCACTTGCAAGGCTGGCACGTTTCGAAATCAACGAAGGCCTCTCCAAGGCAGCCGCGTTGAGCCTGATGGAGCAAATGGCCCGCGTCACTCTGGCGGTTGTCGAACAGAATTCGCTTGAGAATTCAAGTGCGCAGGTGGCCGCGGACTCCCTGTCCGCTAACTCGCTGTCCGCCAGCCAAACTCAGCTTACGATTGAACGAGGAACCCTCGATTCTCCGGGTACCGTTTCCCAGTCGGAAGCCCACTCGGTCGATTCTATCTTTCTGCGTTCACTTTTATTTACTCTCGGCGACAGTCAACGGACCTCCGTCCAGTGGCTCAAAACTCTGTCCTCCAACCTGCTCGACCACCCCTCCCTAGCAAACACAGCATCTTCAACCGCAGATTCCTTGGAATCGGCAGCAGTCCAATTGCGTGCAGAACCGCTGACCGCCTGGGCCAGCTTTGCCAAAGAGGAACATCGACTCGCATCTGAGGAGGGACGCGAGGCGATCGAGACCACACGACGGTTCTACCGTTGGCTAGGCAGTTGGCTAACTTTCATTGCAGATCGCGAAGCAGCTCTGAACGTAACGCGGAGCAGTTTGGACTTGGTTAGCAACGATGAAGGACAGGCTAGGAAGGCGGCTGAATGGATGTTGGAATCTCAGCTTCCAGAATTGGTCGAGGATTTGCAGCAGCAATACCCTGAACTCTTCATTAAGTCTGCCAAGCTGAGTTTCCTGCTCGCCAAGAGTTACCTAGAGCTGGGTGCCTCAGAGAAAGCCGAGTTGCAGGCGACTGCGGCCAGCGAGTCGATTCGGCAGTTGGCGGAGAGTATAGGCCAAGACCATAGCAAGGCCCTCACCGCTGAAGCTTCTGATGAATTGGAAATCAATTGGCGCAAAACTACCGCAATTTGGCTCAGTGAGCGGGGCATGTTTCGTTGGGCCAGACGCGAGTATGCTGCCATTCTGTCGTTGAATATTACCGTTTCAATGGAGTGGAGCGTCCGACTGGAGTTGTCCCATCTGATGTGGCAAGCTGGCGACTACCAACAAGCGGCAACAACCTTGGAACCGGTCTTGGCATTGCCCGACCGGCAGGACCAACCAGCCACTCAGGCGCTCTACATCGATCGCCCCACCTTGCTGGCGAACTACCACTTCTATGCTGGCTTGGCCGCCATCAACTCAGGCGACACCCTAGCCGCAGGTAAACACCTTCAACAGGCAATGGATGTTGAAGGAGACATAGACAATCCCGATATTCTAATCGCACTCAAACAGGTCGCCCACCAAGAGCCGTTCGCGACACAATTCCGCGTCTATATGGATGCGATGGTCTCTGACTATCGCACGCAAGTGCTCGATTTTGAGCGACGGCTCATCCAAGCGAACCTACGAGAACGTCGGGGCATTGAATCAATCCTCTCCGAGTATTGCAATCAACTCGCATGGCTGTTAGCAAAATGCAATGAAAGTCCGCGAGAAGCGTTGAAGCTTAGCTTGAGGTCACTGGATCTGGAGCCCGATAAAGCAACCTATCTGGATACGCTCGCACGCTGCCTTTTTGCGAACGCACGCTATGAAGAAGCTGTCCAAACGCAACGCAAAGCGCTACGCTTCTCCCCCAACGACTTGCAAATGCAAGCACAGCTGCAGGAATTTCAATCTGCCCTAGAATCACAGCAAAATCAAGCGGCAGGAAAACCTGCATCTTCAACCTCTCCGCCCCGCCCTTGATTCCATCCACTGACCATCTCACCACACCGTCGTCGGTTCCGTCCGCAAAATAGCCCTCCCAAGTTCTATGAGTCTCAATAATTCACTTCCTCGCTTCTTTCGCGTGCAGCAGAGTTTTCCGCGCCCCCAACTAGCCGATGTTGCGGGACGCGTGAACGAGCAATTGGCTGCGATCTGCGGCGATCCCGCGCAGTGGACCGGCAAATCAATCGCAATCACCGTGGGGAGCCGAGGCGTTCACGGCATCGATCACATCACCAAAGCTTGCGTTGATTATTTTATAAATGCAGGTGCGCACCCGTTTATCGTGCCTGCAATGGGAAGCCATGGAGGCGCTACCGCGGAAGGTCAAGCAGCAGTGCTGGATCGATTTGGAATCAACCCCCAAACGATGAATTGCCCCATTCGCAGCTCGATGGAAGTCGTACAAGTCTGCACGGCCAAAGAGGGATTTCCGGTTTACTTCGACCGTCTAGCTTCGGAAGCGGATGGGGTCCTGGTCGTAAATCGAATCAAGCCGCACACGCGTTTCGCGGGGGATATCGAAAGCGGCCTGATGAAGATGATGCTTATCGGGCTTGGCAAACAGCTCGGTGCAGAAACCTACCATCGCGTTATCGTGAACCACTCGTTTGATCAGATTGTTCGCTCAGTCGCACACGAGGTAGTGAGCCGCTGTCGCATTCTGGGTGGCCTGGCCGTCCTTGAGAATGGCTACGAGGAAACCGCAGACATTGTGGCCCTGCCCGCAACGGACATTGAACGGCGCGAACCCGAGCTGCTGAGGCAAGTGAAGAGCTGGATGCCCAAACTGCCCTTTGACCGCAGTGAACTGCTAGTCATCGACCGCATCGGCAAGGACATCTCCGGTACTGGTATGGACACGAATATTATCGGGCGCAAACGCAATGACCATGCCGCCATCGACGGAGATTCACCCGACATCCACAATATTTACGTTCGCAGTTTAACACCGGCCACCCATGGAAACGCTTCCGGTATCGGGCTAGCAGAACTGTGCCACCAGCGAGTTATCGACGCCCTCGATCGGGAGGCCACTCGCATGAATTGCATTACTGCCGGACATCTAACCGGGGCGATGCTGCCCATTGAATTTGCGTCGGACCAACTGGCACTCAGCACCGCATGCCATCTCGCAGGTTTCGGTCCGCCCGCACAAGTGACGGCCATGTGGATTCGAGACACCCTGAGCTTAGGCGAGATCGAGTGCAGCGAGTACTTTTTCCAGCAAGCCCAAGAACGCTCCGATTTGCAAATTTTGGCCACCCCAAGCCCGCTGGAGTTTGACGCCCAAGGGAATCTTGTCGAACGATTTTAGCCAACGGTGAGTTAACGGCGAGACTGCCGAATCGCTTGCGAGAAATTGGGGTCTTGGGCGTTCAGATGAGCCGCCAAGTTAATCCGGCTGGCTGCTTTCACCTGCTCAAACGTGCCTGGCATCGCGAGCAAGCCGAGGTCATACGCGAGCCGATCTGAATGCCCCGGCAACAAAACGCGAATATCGGACGGAATTGCATCGGGTTTGAGACTATTCACCATGTCCACGATGTTGGTGGTGCAGTTATTGGTCAGTAGATCATAGAACTCGGGAGTACGTGCAATTGCATTTACGCGTGCCACCGCTCCCAGAAAGACGCTTTGTGCCTGCACAGGACTGATTTTGAGTGGATAAATATACACATCCACGTTCCGCACTTCGGTACGCAAACGCACCAGGTCGCGTTCCGTACCAACGATCCACATCAACTCAAATTCTTTGCTGGCACTTGCTACCGCAGAATATGTTTCGTGTTGTTCCAAGCGTGCTTCTGCTGAAAAGACAAGATGCTGTCCATCAGCCAAGCCGAAGCTCAACATCGTGTGCGCGAGCGCAGGGGTGTTCTTGAAGGGCACTACGATGAAATCGAGCGACTGCACATCTTTGAGAAAAACCTGCCGGTCGAAATGCCGGACATCATAATCCTCTTCTGTACGGTACTCACAATCGCGAATATTGTGCAGAACAACTCGGTCGCTTTCGATCTCGGCGTACGGCAGAACAGCCAAGTCACTCCGCCATAGCCGCGCATGCGTGGGCTCCTTGGCAGGCAACCGGCTCCGCAAATCTTCAACGATGTAAGTGACCGGATTGGCAGCCAATTTTGCAAGCGCAGAGCGGTCATCGTCGCGAGGCTTCACGACCTTACACCCCACCGAGAAGCTTCCAAGGAGCAACCCCACGATGCAGCACCAAGCGGCCCCGAGGGATCGCCTTTCGCGCATGGGTAAGCTGTCGGCTGTATTTGCGTCAAAAGCCATGCCGATAGATACCAAGCATCGCTGGTCGAGCCAAGGTCGATTCGACACTTAACCCAATGCGTGCAATGGCCCCCACTCCTCCGAATCGCCCCCCGCCGCGTAGCGAGCGGCCAAAATTGCAACCCGCCGCGTGAGCAAGGAAAAGCAATTGCCGCGACAGACTAGTTGAAGTCGCTACCGCGTCAGAATAGCCCCAACAGTCCAGCCAACCGTCAACGCCCTGTCTCAATCGCCCACTGCCGCGTAGCGAGCGGCCAAAATTGCAACCCGCCTAGGCTGTGAATTTTTAGCCAAGTGGTTTGCAAATTAATTTTGGGCGCTACAACTATAGCATGAATACTCAAAAACCATCGCAGCTTGCTCGTGTTTCCCGCCCCCATCGTATTCAAGTGGAAATGCACATGCTTTCACTTGAAGATATGCTTCCGCGCGACCATCGTGCTCGCATTGTCTGGTCGTTTGTCAAAACGTTGGACCTAGAACCTCTGTATGAAAAGATCGTTGTCACCAAGAGCACCGTTGGCCGCAATAGTATTGCGCCGGAGATACTGGTTTCACTGTGGCTTCTGGCAACCTTGGATGGCATCGGCACAGCCCGAGAACTTGGTCGCCGATGCGAGACGGACATAGCCTATTTATGGACGCTCGGAAATGTCACGGTCAATTATCACACGTTGAGCGACTTTCGAGTGGAGAACGGAGCATTCTTGGAGAAGACGCTCGTTGACACGGTTGCCTCGTTGGTCGCCCAAGGTCTGGTGCCCCTGGAGACCATTGCCCAAGACGGAATGCGCGTTCGGGCTAGTGCAGGCAGTAGTTCGTTTCGCCGCAAGCCGACGCTTGAGTCATTGCAGCAGCAGGCTCAGGCTCACGTAGATAGATTGAAGAAAGAATCCGAGAACGAATGCGATCGTTCCGCTGGAGACGCACGTCGCCAAGCGGCAGTCGAACGAGCATCGCGTGAGCGTCAAGAGCGATTAGATGAGGCTTTGCGACAGTTTGAGGCGCTTAGTAAGCAGCGCGAGTCTCGGAGAAAAGGTGACGGCGAAAAGACTCGCGTGAGCACTACGGACCCTGACGCCCGTAATATGAAGATGGCCAATGGTGGCTTCGATCCGGCCTTCAACGTCCAGTTCGCAACCGATGCTGACTCGCGAGTAATAGTCGCTGTCGATGTTATCAACTCGGGAACTGACAGTGGCCAAATGGCACCAATGCACGAGAAAGTGTGCTCAACTTACGACAAGACACCCAAGACGCAATTGGTCGATTCCGCTTACGCAACCAAGGGCGATGTTAAGACCGTGGAGTCTAAAGGGACCGAAGTCGTCTCCACGATCCCCCGTGGATCGGTATTGGAAAGCAAAGGCAAAGATCCTCACGCGCAGCAACCTGGCGAAAGCGACGAATACACAGCGTTTCGCGCGAGAATGGCCAAAGAGGAATACAAAGAGCTTTACAAGACGCGCCCGTCGGTTGCCGAGTTTCCCAATGCGGACTGCCGCAATCGGAACCTTCGGCAATTCAAAGTTCGAGGACTGGTGAAGGTCAAAGCGGTAGCGCTATGGCATGCCGTGGCCTTTAACTTCACACGCATGGTAAACCTGGGGGCCTTGGCAATCTAAGCAGTTGCAAGGCAACCGCTTGGTTGAGAAATAACACAACTCGAAGAGATGAGCATGATGGACACGAGCTAACTTGCTGGCCAACAATCCGACCAAGTAAGACTTTCAGCCGCCAATTCGAAAAAATTTCGTGGTTGGAATACCAAAAGAGTCCGTTGGTGAAAAAACTTCACAGCCTAGCCGCGTGAGCAAGGAAAAGTAATTGCCGCGACAGACTAGTTGAAGTCGCTACCGCGTCAGAATAGCCCCAACACGTCCAGCCAACCGTCAACGCCCCGTCTCAATCGCCCCCTGCCGCGTAGCGAGCGGCCAAAATCGCAACCCGCTGCGTGCGCGAGGAAAGATAGTTGCCGCTACAGCCTAGTTGAAGTCGCTACCGCCACGAAACCGAGCTTGGGCACGTGGCATTTGCGATTCACCAGGCCGTCAAGCGAGTAGCGTGGCGGAAAACTTTTGCGAGCACGCCGCAATGACCTTTTGTACCGCCGCATCAACCTCTTGGCTGGTCAGCGTACGGTCGAGGCTACGGAACACAAGGCTTAACAGGAGTCGTTTCTTACCGGCCCCATCCTTCTTCGTGTCCCGATAGGTTTCCTGATAGCAAATATCCTGCAGGAGATCGCCTGCATGTTCGTGGCAGGTGGCAGATAGCGCAGCCCAGGTTAACTCTTCGTCGACGACGAAATTCAAATCGCGGGTCACTGCAGGATAGGCGCTGACCGGATCTGCTTGACGCACCTCTTCGAGGGCCGCGGACAGCACATCGACGCTCAGCTCGGCTGCGGCGACCGGCTGGTCCAATGAGAAGGCATTCTGTGTATTCGCACTAATCAGCCCAACAAACCCCAAGACCTGTTCATTGAGAGAGACCTGTAGAAGAGTCGCTGCTTGAAAGCTCGGATGCTCGACAAGTTTCCACGCAACCTGACTCTGGCGACTGACCACCTGACAGATAATGTCCTCTACGATACCGCGTACAAAACGCAAATCGCCCGTGGTGACGATCCCCAAGGTGCTCTGCTCCTGGGGCAACTCTGCGGCGGTCGCACCAGGAAGATAAATCGTACCAACCTCGTACAGCTGAGCATTGCGAATCGATTGGGTTTGGTTCGTGTGCCGAGCAGTCAAGAGACTCGGCAAAAGTGAGCGCCGAAGCAGCTTGGCTCCGATCAGCAAGGGAGTCTCGGTAGACAGCGGCGGCAGCTCAGTCCATACACTGCCATGCTTCTCGGCACTCTTGGTAACCACACTTGGCGTCATCGCCTCGTCGATTCCATACGCACTCAGAATCGACCGTACTCGCCCCATCGCTATATCCTTCGGGCGGCGCGGTGCGACACTCATCGGAACGGCGGCGTCCTCAGGAATCTTCTCGTACCCATAGATTCTTGCCACTTCTTCCAGTAAGTCGACCTCGCGCGTCAAATCGCCGCGCCAAGTGGGCGGAGTCACCTTCAAGGTCTCCGATGACTGCTCAGTGACTAGGCATCCCAGAGACACCAAAATGGACAACACTTCATCCGCAGGGATCTCAATTCCCAAGACGCGAGGAATTTGTCGTAAGCGGAATGGAATCACGTCCGCAGCCGGAGGCTCGCTACCGGCCGAGGCACAGCCGTCAAGCAATTCACCTCCTGCAATCTGTAGAATCAGTTCACAGCAGCGGCGGCTTGCCCAATCGAGACCGGCGGGATCTGGGCGGCGTTCAAACCGGAAAGAAGATGGGCTGTGTAGTTTCAGGAACCGAGCAGCTCGACGAATCGTAAGCGGGTTGAACGTTGCAGCTTCGATGAGCACGTCGACCGTCGATGCACTTACCTCACTATCCACACCTCCCATCACTCCACCCAAGGCAAGGGCTCGTTCCGCATCAGCAATAACCACCATGGCGGAATCGAGTTCATAGGTTCGGTGATCGATGGCGACAAAGGACTCTTTCTCACTAGCTGGTCGAACATGAATCCTCCCCCCTCGGACGCATTTCAAATCAAACGCATGCAAAGGCTGTCCACACTCCATCATTACGTAATTGGTCGCATCGACAACGTTGTTCACCGATGCGATCCCGATTGCCGATAGCCGGCGAACCAGCCAATCCGGACTTGGGCCAATCTTCACTCCACGCACGACACGCGCCGTGTAGCGTGGGCAGGCATCAGGAAACTCATTCACTATTTTGATCAAGCTCTCGACCGGAGTTCCTCCAGTGGAGACATTGGCCGCTGGAATGCGGAGCGGCTTGCCGAGCAGCACAGACGCTTCGCGAGCGACCCCAATGTGTCCCAGACAATCCCCGCGATTGCTGGTCACTTCCAGATCGAGGACGATATCGTCGGCAACTGCTTCCGTGGACTCGTGATTGAGGCCCGACATGGCATAGCGGTTCGCTAAATCTTCCGGCGATACACTCAATTCAACGTATTGCGACAACCATTCCCAGCAGACGAGCATATTAAAACGGCCTTTTCATTGGTAGAAATCTTTGCCAGCAACCGTGAAACGCATGCCTCGCAACTCCGGCGATACAGGTCTCAACCTGAAGGCGGGGCTGCGCGGTCGCTTTGCACTTCAACTGCGCGACACTTGTCATGGTGCGACGCCTGGGCGCCATCTTATGCGACGCGGACTGATGCCCGCTAACGCTTAGAACTGATGCAGAAAACGGAGATCATTGCGATACAAATCACGAATATCCTCGACGTGATGCCTCCGCATGCAGAGTCGCTCAACCCCCAGACCAAATGCAAATCCAGAAACCTGCTCGGGATCGTACCCCACCGATTTCAATACGTTGGGGTCAACCATTCCTGCCCCGCCAAATTCAATCCAATTTCCGTTCCATAGAAAATCGGCTTCCACACTCGGTTCGGTGAAGGGGAAGAAGCTGGGGCGAAAACGAATCGTTACATCAGCACCGAGATAACTGGTCGCAAACATCCGCAAGACACTCTTGAGCTGTGCCATGGTAACGTGAGTATCGATCCACAACCCTTCCATCTGATGGAACATCGGGAAGTGAGTCGCATCGGCCTCATCGGGACGATAGACTCGGCCGAGGGAAATAATGCGAATGGGCGGCTGACGATTTTCCATCACCCGAATCTGCACCGTACTCGTCTGACTCCTCAGCAATCGCGCGGCGTGGGCGTTGGCATCGACGCTGGTTTGTCCTGCTACCGAGAGATAGAAATTGTCGAGCGGATCGCGAGCGGGATGATCCTCGGGGATGTTGAGCGCCACGAAGTTATGCCACGTGTCTTCGACTTCGGGCCCCTCTACCACCTCAAATCCCAAACGCCCCATGATATCTTTTAGATGCTCAATCGTTTGTGTGATGGGGTGGACTCGCCCCAAATGCCGACGCTCACCGGGCAGTGTTGCATCGATCATCGGGCCGCTTTTTGAGCCTCCCGTGCCAGCCACGTCCAATCGCTGACTGGCGGATTCCATGGCGGCTTGAATGCGGTTTTTAACCTCATTCAACTTCTTTCCACCCGCGGGCCGATCTTCTTTGGAAAGTCCCCCCATGAGTTTCTGCAGCGTCTTCATCTGCCCGCTGCGCGCGCCCATGAACTGCACCCGCGCCGCCTCGAACAACTCTTGCTCCACTGCGTCAGTGAACGCCTGCTCCGCTTGCTTCGCCAGCGTCTCTAACGTTGTTAGGAACTCATCCAGCTCCATCGAATCTCTTTCTCATGGGTGAGGAGAACACTTAAATCGAGGCTGCAAGCACTCGGGAAATCGACGACTCAATACCACCGTCTTGCCGTGCAAGGCCGGCGGGAGGTGCCAGTCGGTCAGCAGCAGGCCCCAGTAGCAATATCATTGCGGGCTCAAACAAAAAAAGCGGCGAAGGGAATCCCCTAACGCCGCTTTCCTATGTCCTCGCCGTACTGCACCACGACAATCGCTCAACAAGCGTGCCATGCCGCAGCACTATGCCACTCGCCGTACTAAGCAGCCAAAGCGGCTTTGACTTGTTCCACAACGGCCTGGAAGCCCGCAGGATCATGAATGGCCATTTCCGACAATTGCTTGCGGTCCAAGCCGATATTGGCTTTGTGCAAGCCGTGAATAAACTGACTGTATCGCAGGCCCTGCTGCTCGCAGGCCGCACTCAGACGGACAATCCACAAACGTCGAAACTCTCGCTTCTTGACGCGACGGTCACGATAGGCGAACGCACCCGCTCTAGCCAACGTTTCCTTTGCCGTGCGCAACAGCTTGCGACGTCCACCAACATATCCACTCGCACGCTTCAGCACTCGCTTGTTGGCCTGCCGCCGTGCTGCACCTTTTCTGGTTCTCATCAGAACACCTTAAAAACTTCACTTACCTCAGGTCCTTGCCGCTGTGAGAGCATTCCTCAGAATGCTCCAATGTTCACAGTATGTGCGGAGCGGGGTGCCCGCGCGGTCAAGAGTTGAACCCAGATAATTGGAACAAAACCCGCCTCTTCCGCACACCAAACTCGCAACCCAAACGAAGGGGTCAATCCCGCTCCGCGAACTATTTGCCAGGTCGCAAACTCAGTGCGCAATCACTTCTCTAGTAACTGTTTCCACGCAGACAATCTTGAATCGCCCGTGTCGGTGGCTCTGCCAGGACGCGAGTCCCACGCAAATTCCGACGACGCTTCGAGCTCATGCGTACCGCCAAGTGGCTCGTTCCAGCACCGCGATGCTTGACTTTTCCACTTGCGGTCAGGCGAACGCGTTTCTTCGTCGCCTTGTGTGTCTTCATTTTTGGCATCTAAATTTCTCCATAGTACGATCCAATGCCAGCTAATCCGCATTCGGATCGAGTAGTGTATCCGCGAAAAATCATCCCAACAAGGGCTTTTGCCGCCCTCAACTCACAAAGCGCTAGTGATTATGCTTGGTTTCAAAACCAGCTTTGTTGAGAAAATCTTGCCAAGCATGCGCCGCTTGGTGGTTGGGAAGCTCGATTTCCATCCAATCCGGACAGCGGGCCGACACATCAAAATGCCCCGAATGCTGGTCGGATTTCGTCTCGCAGCCCAACGCACGGTACAGAATGGTGCGTTGCGAGGAGTCTTGGACGTTGGGCAAGTGGGCCACCTTCCAGTCTATTGATCGGTATTGCACGACTTCTGCGTGAGCTTGGCCAGCGACTGGAGCCGGATTTTCTAGCGGCGGATGACCATGTAGCGAGTCAAACCCCGCCTGCGCGAACCAAGCCTGCCACTGCTCAACCTGCCCCTGGCTGTCGAGGGCCAGTAGTTTCCAGATCGTCGTGCGTGCCTGGACGTCAATGTGACCGTCATGCTGAGCGGTTTTTACTTCACAACCCAACGCTTTCAGCGTTTCCACGTGTTGCTTTGCCTGCTCTGCATCGTGCATATGCACCGTTTTCCAATTCTGCATGCGAAACGCCAAATGATGCTTCCCCCCCTCCGCAGCGGGAATTGCAGAGGATGTGGGCGACTGGGCCAAGGCCACACCGCCAGAAAGAGCCGTCAGAAGTGCTGCGACGAGAATTGGTTTGAACATAGAGACACCCTGCATTATTAGGTAGGTTCGTGCTTGCCAAGGACATGGGGAGGACATGGGGACACTGCATGCGATGGCCTCAGGGGGAACACGCCATGCAGTATTCCATCTCAATACCCAACTGACTCGCAGAACACAAGTTCAGACTTAGAACTCCCCAAACGAAGTAGTTCACGGCCGAAACTGCACCGTAGAGGCCATTCACGGATGACGATGCATGGATAGCACCTTTCGGCATTGCGGCAAGGCACCGCCTCTAACTCGCAGGCCGCTTGAGGCGGTGCCGGTGAACCGCCGCGCAGAGTGCGACTTACTTCTTACCCAGAATGCGTTTAGCGACTCGACAGCCGCGGATGCCGGCATACTTAACCTCATCGCTCCAAGGCCGTGCACCTACTGGACTGGGGGGAATTCCCATTCGCCGCATACCGTTGTTCCAGCGGTGGAGGGATTGCCGGCGCTGGGAGCTGTCGGTCTGGAAAGTAATGCTAAACGAAATCGAAACCTGCGATCCGTTTTTCACCCAGTGAGGAGCAGCGACCGGGAAGTGCAGCCCCTCACCTGGTTGCAACTCAAACCAGTGCCCCTTGGCTTCGTATTCCGGCAAGAACGGAATGTTTCGATGTGCGCCTGTAAAGAATTTTTCCAGTTGCTCTTCGCTCATTACCGAGCGATCTTCCACATCGAACAGTTGGACCTGCTTGTGACCTCGAATTTGAAGGAGAAAATTGTTCTCGGGGTCAATGTGGAATGGAGTTACCGAGCCAGCAGAGGAAACAAAAATGAAGCCTTCGCGGACGCGCATGCCCGGCGCTATGGGCTCCACAATTTCACGAATCTCATCGAGGCAATCGTAGAGGATATCGCGAAACTCAGGATCTTGTTCCACATTCTTGAGCACCATCCAAGACTGGCATTCTTCAATGCGGCGGATCGTTTCGTCAATGGCCAGACCATTGCGAGGTGTTAAATCCGGATCTTGAGTGACGGGCAGATCTCCAGAATTGTATTCCACACTGTTGGGTGGAAGAAACTGCGACAGCTCCACTAACCTCTGCAAGTCGAATAGGGGATGGTCGACCAATTGGTGCCCAATCGTGAATGGTTGACGATTGAACTTAGCGGTGAACTCACGCGCATCCAAACTCTTGAGGTAGGCATCTGGCTGAACTGTCTTTGCGACGGTAGTAGCAACTTGAGTCATGGTAGAAGTGCTCCGAGTAAAAGGAAGACTTGAAGTAATGTTGGGGTTGGAACCAATGGGACGAACCGCTATCTCGGCCTCGACTTCGAACTCGAATTGGCGCGCAGCCGTTTCTTGAAAAACGTGACCATCGTTTGGCTACGCTCTCCGCCGCACAGCGACGGCAGATTGCGTAGAACACTCCAGTTGCGGTCCATATAGACCACTCAGCAATTCCCGACACTTGAGCATCAGGCACGCTGCCAGAGTCCACGTATTGTGTCTCGCGCGTACTTGGCCAAAGGCAGCATTGCCAACGCAGACTGTGCAAAGGGCCGATGCATCGCAATGGTCAGCGACTGCAGTGTTCGGCGTTCGGGCCAAAGCGCATCGATCATGGGATGATTGGGGGCGGCGCAGGAATCCATCCATCTCAATCGCGGGTGCTCATGCAGTTTGACGACATTGAGTTTTTCCATGATGGTGCCCGGAGAATGCTTGGCCCAATCGGGATGGAATGCAATTTTGAATGCAAATCCGCCATCATGCGTTAAAAAGTTGAGTTTCATCGCAATCGGTTCACCGTTAAAACTCAGCGTAAGTCCCATCAGCCGATTTTCGCTTGCTAACTCACTGGCAGCACTGCGCAGAAAGGCAGACTGTTGAGGAGAAGCTGATATCGAAGTCCCCACATTCCCTTTCCACCCGAGCGATTCGAATTCAATGAATTTCTCTGCCCAGGCTAGTGGGTCGTCACCGACGTGAAACTCTTCAACTTCCAAGTTGCCCTGCTCGGCCAATCGGCGTTCGAGCCGGTTGATTTCGTGGCGGCGTTTGCGAGGCCATTCACTGAAGAATTGGTCGGTTTCACTCCGCCGAACAAAGAGTGCGCGTCGGGTGACTTGCTTTACTTGGTACTTCCATTTTTCCGACTGCAATAGGTCAATCAGTGCATCTTGAAACGGGCCTTCCGCTGAAACATTGTTCAAATGCAAGAGTTGAATACGTTCCTCATCGCTGCTCAGGAATTGGAGCAAAGCTTCGATCGTACTATTCGCGACATCACTGCGCACCAAGGGGGTGTTCAAAAAGCAGTGAACGTGTTGCCACAGTTTTGCCGAACGAAACGGCAGCCCCAGACCAACGGAGTTAATTTCAAGTGGAAACAACCCACATAATACGGGCTCCTCTGTCGTCGAAGCGCGTTGAATACTGCGAACTACTGCGATTCGCACTTTACCGGTGCGAAGATGCTCCCAAGCAGGCAGAAGCAACTGCGGTTCGTAGAACACATTTGGGCACAAGCAACACTCCGCCAAGCGTTTCCAAAGAGGAACCAGCTGACGCAGTTGCGATAGATCGTCGACCCATTCGCACTGCAACTCCTCTGAAGGGAGATCATGCCAATTCTTACTGGCCGTTTTGGGCGGAGCGTCTGCCAAGTGCCGCGCAACAAAAGTGGTTGCGTAAGGGTGCGAAAGTCCATCGGGAGCGAATTGCATGACGCTCTACCTACTCTGCGTTTGAGGATGCGGGTTGGAACAGTTTCTTGGAATGATCTTTTAGCCAGTGCAGCTTGCGCTCGACCAGCGCCACGGTCTGGGCCCTCCAATTGGGAGCAATGAGTTTCCGTCGTACAAGGGAGATGGGCTGAGCTCCCCAATGGGCTTTGTAGGGCTCGTCGCCGCGCAGGAAGTCGTAGTAAGACCGCCCCTCTTCAATTGCATTTTCTACCGAGTAGTAGACCAGCGCATGACCTGGTTCCAGACGCATAAAGGCCGGGTCTACTCCGCTCTGGTACATCTGAATCGACGAGCCACTGACGAACTGCAATTGAACTCCAATGATCTGATCTTCGACTTCACACACTACGAATCGCGCTGCTTGTTGGCTTAGCAGCCCCTCAACGGCTTGCTTCAAAAAGGGCTCGAAGCGTGGGTCTGCAAAGCAACCTTCATCTCCCAGACTCGAGCGTCTGGCCTGATGCAAACGAATGAGCGCATCGAGTCCCTCCTGCAGATCCCCCACTCGATTGAGTTGGCGGAAACAAAGTTCACCGGAGGCAATGCGCGCCTTCGCCTTCTTGGCTTTACGTAACGTACTTTTCGCTAAGTTCTGTTTACAAAACGCTTCCCAACACTCGGGCAACTCAATCCTCCATGAACTCTCCAACTCCTGAGTCTGCTGCGAATACCTTTGACGCTCCGTAGCCAGAGTCAGCTGCTGCAACCATTCATCGTCGGCAGCCGCCCCTTCCAGCTGAAACCCCATATGCTCTTTGCCAAATTGCCCTTGCTCGATCGCTTCTCGAGTCGCCGCTAGCAATGCAACGAAGACCTCAGCCTGCAAGTGCGGCGTTGCAACGGCGGTCACATAATCGCTGCAGACTCGACCAGATCCAAGGTAGCGAAGTTGATTACCCAGAGGCGTAGCATGTTGATACCAGGGTGCAAACCCAACTAACCGGTCTTCGTCGATCACCGCTAGGATATGGAGTCCGTGGCCGACTCCGAAGTGTGCCCACCAAGCGCGCAACCATTCGTAGCTCAGCATTACATTGTGCTCGGTTAGCGACTGCCAATCACGGCGCCACAACTCCCATTCATCCAGTGAATCAATCAGCAAAATCTTCATGCAATTCCGAGCTTAGTGACAAAGTTTTAGAGTTTCTCTAGCCAGACCATGACCGGCGGATGAGCGATCGGAGTCGTTGTCCACCTCGATTGATATGCCGGGGATAGCGACGAGAGGTGAACAGGCATCGACCGCATTGGCGGCGTGACGCGAGGGTTGTACTTCGCTGTTTACGAGCACTCTGAACCCTATGCTACGCGTGTCAGATAGGCAGACTGAGGGCGAACAATTTGAACGCACGGCTCGCAAGCGACAGCGCCAAACGCGAATTTAACGATTGAATCGATTAGGCACTTTAATTTTGAAGCCGTCTACCAACGCCTGCGCCCCCCTACGGCTCGCTAAACGTCGATCGCTGAACACCAGCTTGTATTAAAGAGTGCCAACCTGATGAGGTCGGTAGGCAGGCGGAAGAAGCCTCACTGGCGAGTCCAATGCACGACAAGCTCTCCCAGGAGGAATAAAGCGCAGGAAAACGAGTTCGCTGGGAAGCTAATACGCAGGGAAGAGAACTAAAGCGATTGGAGACTTCAACTGTCCCGAAAACAGGTCGCAATGCCAAGTCGGCTCGTGCTCTCAGTCCACCACGGCACGCAGGCACAAATTTCTCGAACGTCCAGCAGAGATCCCCCTACCGTCCGAAACTCGCCGTGGCTTGAGACGGCAGCGAAAAGCTTCGAGATTGCCGAACCGCATCGACGAGTCCCCAATCGGGGCCATATCCATGAATGGCATCAAGCTCGAGAGCGGTTTTGGCGAGTTCCCCCGAAGCTGGTGCTACCAGCCAGGGCTGCACTGCACTTAGGAAATTCCCCACCGGCAAACAAGCGAACCAAACGATAACGCACGCAATTGCAAATCGACTCAAACGCCTCAGCCCCTGAGCCTGAGCATGCTGCTCACGAGCTTCTTCCAAAACTCGAGGTCGCAAGTCCTCCGCTGGCGTTACAAAATCGCGCGCATCCCAAATCTGCTGTTCGAGCATTGCCCAGCCAACCGTCGAATCTTCATATTCTTCAGAAGCACTATTCATGAGTAACTCCCGTGCAACTGTCATTCAGCAGTAACGTTAACTTTTGCATCGCATAACGATACCGGCTGGCCGCGGTCGATGCATTCACTTCCAACACCTCTCCGATTTGAGCAAAGGTCATGGTCTCCCAAATTTTCAAGACAACCACTTCACTCTGTTCCAGCGGAAGCTGCCGAAGCGCGGTCCAGACGGCACGATGCGTCTCTTCGAGTTCCACCTCGTCCACCATCCGTCGGGTCACCAGATCGAGCAGATTAGAGATTGTGAACAGGCGTTTCTTTTTACGCAGGATCAACAGAGACTCGTTGCGAACCATGCGCAGCAAGTAGGACCAGGGGCGCTCCGCGGCTCGCAGGATCTGTGGAGCCGTGGCGACGCGTAGCAACGCAGCTTGCACCGCATCCTCCGCGTCGTGTTGATTGCGGGTGATCGTGACGGAAAAGCGGTGTAGCCGATGCGACGTTAGATCAAACAGTCCGGCCAGCGCCGCCGGCCCATCAAGGGCAATGCCCTCTAAACATTGCTCCAGCTGTTGCGCGAAATTGTCAGCGATTTGCATAGGAGGATACCACGAGGCCTACCCAGATCCATTGCGATACTAGCTAGGGTAGAGTGCTTTACACTAGGACGCTTGAATTGTAACGCTTGGAGATGTTGCCGTGCGCGGAGGCAAGCCTATGCACTGCAAATTACAAGATGCGCGAACGGACGCAGTTTGTCTAAGTATTTTCATGAAAAAGGCTTTTGCTCGGCCCGTCCAGAAAGACTTGCCACTCTCCGCGTATCAGAAGACAAGCTTCATAGTCGCATATTCCGCCGTAATCGAATCACCTTGGCGTACTCAGGGGAGGACGTACACCACTGTGCAAGATCGTAAGTCCTTGGTCCGAGCCGCCGCCTCCCGCTAAAATTTTTCCGTTCGTCATCCGCGCGCACGGTATCCGCGCGCACGGCCAAACTTTTTAGGACAAGCGGCACTAGCTCGTGACACCACCCCCTGATTTTGAGAACCAGCCTATAATGCTGCCTCACGTGTAATCCTAATTTGGAGAGAGTGCATGGCTTTAAACATCCGCCGAATATTGACGCTGCCGCTAATCTGTCTGCTGGGTGTCGTCCAGGGCTGGCAGCCAATCTGCCACGCGGCCCAACGGCCGAATGTCCTACTAGTTTTAGTGGACGATCTCAAGCCAGCGCTGGGTTGCTACGGCGACCCTTGTGCTCAGACACCTCACCTCGATGCGCTGGCAGCGCGAGGCATGCGGTTTGATAGGGCCTACTGCAATCAAGCGGTCTGCGCCCCCTCGCGTTTTACCTTGATGCTTGGCTCCCATTCGACGTCAACTGGTTTATATGGCCTGGGGAGCCAATTGCGTGAGTTAGTTCCCGATGCAGTCACCTTGCCACAGCACTTCGCTCAGAACGGATATCGAACTGAATCACTCGGCAAAGTCTTTCACATCGGACATGGCAATGAGGGCGATCCGAGCTCGTTCAGCATCCCCCACAGCTCAGATAAAATCATTGAGTACTTGACTCCAGAGAGTACGGATGGCGGTCTGCTAACTCGCGAAGAGGCCCTCTTCACCAATCAAAGCTTAAACCGAATTCCATCGCTACCGCGCGGGGCGGCTTTTGAATCGCCGGTTGCCGAAGATACCGACTACGCAGATGGCCGTGTTGCGGAAGAGACCATCCGTCGCTTGCGCTCGGCCAAAGCGCGGCTTGAACAAGATGGAACTCCCTTCTTCATTGCCACTGGTTTCGTGCGTCCCCACCTGCCGTTCAGTGCGCCCAAAAAGTATTGGGATCTCTATGATGCCGATGCGCTTCCCATGCCCTTACTCGAAGCATTCCCGCACGATTCTCCCAAGGTGGCGCACAAGCAAGGCGGAGAAATCCTAGCCTACAAACCAGTGCCTCCTCAGGGAGAAATTAGCCCCGAATTAAAACGCCAGTTGATTCACGGATACTATGCCAGCACAAGTTTCGTCGACGCCCAAATTGGCAAAGTTACCGATGAGCTCGTCGCACTGGGCCTGGCGGAGAATACAATCATCGTTCTCTGGGGAGATCACGGCTTCCACCTAGGCGATCTCAGCATTTGGACGAAACATACCAATTACGAACAAGCGAATCGCATCCCAATTCTTATCGTCGCGCCCGGTGTAACCCAAGCCGGAACCGCTACCCAGCAATTGGCTGAAAGTGTCGATATTTTCCCGACGTTGGCAGAACTAGCGAATCTACCTCCCCCCGCCGGCCCCCAACCGATCGACGGCATTTCCCTAGTTCCCGTCCTTAAAAATGCCGAAATCCGTCTGCGGGACCACGCTTTTCATGCCTATCCCAAAGGCAAAATGGGGCGTGCCATACGGACCGACCGCTACCGCATGGTGGAGTGGAAGCGGCCAGGTGCGGCGCCAGAGACTGCAGAAATTGAACTCTACGACTATTCGGACTCCCCGATCGAAACTCAAAACGTGGCCAATGAGTTGCCCGAAGTTGTGCGTGAACTGCGCGCCAAGCTGGCGAAATACCCTGAAGCGGTACTCCGATCCGGTCGAAAAGCCCCATCGAAGTAGGCACCGATAAGTAGCCAAGGATGACGCATCTCATGAAGTCGAGTCTTCGCCCCGTGACAAAGACTTTCGGCTCGACTCAAGGGGTACAACTATCGGACAACTCGCCCCGAAGCGGCGCCGCGCATCAACGCTTCCACTTCAGACCGAGTCGAGTAGTTGCAATCCCCAGAAATCGAATGCTTGAGACAAGATGCGGCAACCGCGTAGTCCAATGCGGTTTGCGGATCTTTTAGATCCTGCGAAGTGAGCGCGTAGATCAGGCCACCGGCAAAGGCATCTCCGCCGCCGACCCGATCCACAATGTTCTTGATCTCGTAACTGCGATAGTCGCCATTCGCGTCCAGCGGAGCAAAACTAGCTTTGTCGTCAGAGGCATCGTAGAGCATCGCGCCCCAATTATTGTGGGAGGCCGAGTGACTCTCACGTAGCGTGATGGCGACTTTTCTCACGTTCGGAAACTGAGCCACGACCTGACGCGCTACCTCGGGATAACGGGACGTATCAAGTGCCCCAGCATGCACGTCAGTTTTGCCAGCTTGGATTCCGAGGACATCGTGGCAATCCTCCTCATTGGCAATCACAACATCTATCGAGGGCAGAATGGTTCGCATGACCTTCTGGGCCAACTCACGGCTCGACTGAGTGGTATCCCATTTCCACAATTTCCCACGGAAATTCAAATCGATCGATACTTTCAATCCTGCCTCTTGGGCCTTCCGGGCGGCAGTCAAGGTAGCGTCAGCCGCATTTTTCGACAGGGCGGGTGTGATGCCGCTAAGATGCAGCCACTGCGCATCGGCGAAAATGCCCTCCCAATCGTATTGATCGGATGGGGTCAAGGAAATGGCCGAATCCGCGCGATCATAAATCACATTGCTCGGCCGTTGATTTGCCCCCGTTTCTAAGAAGTAAAGTCCCAGCCGCCCTTGATCCGTTCGCAAGATAAACTCAGTATCGATACCAACGGCGCGCAGAGTATCCAGGGTTGCATCGGCTAAAGCATGCTTGGGTAAAGCAGTAACATACCGGGCCTTGCCTCCAAAATTACAAATCGATGCTGCTACACTGGCCTCAGCGCCCGCATAGGTCACTTCGAAATTACGGGCTTGTCGCAGTCGCAAATGGCCTGGTGATGCCAAGCGAGCCATGATCTCACCAAAAGTAACAATTGAACTCATGTTGCATCTCCAAAATTCTGTGCATCGATCAGCCGCCTACTTTCGGTCGCATTCGAAGTGATCACCTCCCACTGCTCGTCTTGAATTGCCTTGCGAGGCGCGATCCAGGAACCACCAACCGCTGGGACGAAGGGAAGCGACAAGTAACTTATGAAATTCTCGAAATTAAGGCCGCCCAAGGGAATATAGCGCAGTCCGAGGTGCGCGTAGGGAGCATTCAAGCTAGAAAGGTAAGCCACGCCACCGGTCGGCTCGGCTGGAAAAAATTTCAAATCGCGACAACCGAGCTCGACTGCAGCTTCGACTTCCGATGGAGTTGCAATACCTGGCGCAAAAGGCAAATCGAGTGCCTGTGATTGCTGCATAACTCGGCGATTCAGTCCAGGAGCGACACCAAAGGCCGCGCCGACTTGGGCCACCTGGTCAACCTGAGCGGGTGTGAGGATCGTGCCAATTCCAGCGACCATTTCTGGCACCTCCCGCCGAATCGCCTGCAATGCCTCAAGGGCGACGGGAGTCCGCAGCGTCAACTCCATGACATTAATGCCACCATCGAGCAAGGCTTTCGCTAACGGCACTGCGTGACGGACTTCGTCGATCACCAGCACCGCAATAATGCCACAACTTTGGATTTGCTCAAAAAGCTTGAGGGGAAACTGAGATCGCAATTGCATGGGCTTGAGGGGGGGCAAGAGGGGATGTGAGGAGGGACCTTCTGTGGCGCCGCGCGCCTGTCCAGTGCTTACGTTAAGGTTGCTCTATTCAATTTCCGATTCCCAATCAGGTCAAGGCGGGAGCCATGTCGCCCCGGAATTCAAAAAAGTGGGTCGCTTGCAGAGTCGGGCGCAGGGAGCGATTCTCGCGATACGATTTGGTAGATTTCGCAGTCGAAACGAGGTATAGTCTTCCTGTGAAAAGTATACCAACTATTCCCCTTTCCATTTCCAGGTGGGACGATGCAATCAACCATTGATCGAAGTCAGCGCAAAGAGACTCCATCCCGCCGAGACTTTCTTTCCACCGCCGCAATTGCGACAAGTCTTGCGATTCCCTACTTCGTTTCCGCAAAGGCTATGGGAGCTGGAGAAAATGTCGCTCCTTCTGAGAAAATTACTCTGGGTGTGATTGGAATGGGCCCCAGATGCACCTATGACATGAAATCTATTTTGCAGCTGAAGGACGTGCAGTGTGTGGCGATATCCGACGTGCAAGCCTCGCGTCGGGAGGCGGGGAAACAGCTCGTTGATGACTTTTACGGCACCACAGATTGTCGGCTCTACACCGATTTTCGAGAACTGCTAGCGCGAGATGATATCGATGCGGTGCTCATCGCCACTGGCGACCGCTGGCACGCGGCTGCTTCCATTTTGGCTGCCCAGGCGGGCAAGGACGTTTACAGCGAGAAACCGTGTGGGATAACCATCGGAGATTGTCAGAACATCTCGCAGATCTTCGCCAGTACGGGAAGAATCTTCCAGGCGGGAACACAACGTCGCAGTGTCCCCAATTTTCAGACAGCGGTCTCTCTGGCACAAGAGGGGCGACTCGGAAAGATCGAGTCGCTGTATGCCACAGTTTACATTCCCACTCTCGGAAACGAGTGGTTGCCGGCTGAACCCACGCCTCCGAAAGCAATTTGCGATTGGAACATGTGGTTGGGGCCAGCCCCGTGGCGCCCGTACAACCAAAAATACGTGAGCGGCGGATGGCGTGGACAATACGATTTTGACAGCGGCGCCCGCTTGCTCGATTGGGGCGCTCACACGCTCGACCTCTGCCAGTGGGCGAATCAAGCGGACGATACCTTGCCGGTGACCTATGAGCCGTCAGACGAAAATATCGTTTGCACTTATGAGAATGGAGTCAAATTGGTCATCGACTTCCTTCCCGATCCCTTCGGAGACCGCAGCCCTCGATGGATCACAAGATTGGGTACCTGCCCAGTTCGCTTTGTGGGAGACGAGGGCTCCGTCGAAACGGGGGATGAAGGAGAAATCGTGGCCAGCTCCGCTGCCCTAAACCGCGAGCTCGCCCAGTCCCCGCGCGTTCGGGGCCTGGATGTGTCGGCCCACGCTCGCAATTTCTTCGATTGCGTGAAAAGCCGACAGCAGACCATTTGCAATCCCACCGTGATGCGACGATCGCACATCGCTTGCCATGCAGCCGCATTGGCTTGGATTCTTCAACGGACACTGACCATCGATCCGAAATCGGAAACGTTCATTGACGACGACGAAGCTAACCGCCTCCGATTTCGCCAGCCACGCCTCTGGGCCTAAACGATTCCGACTGCTCCAACAGTCAGCGATCCAGGCTAACGCCCACCATCGCAGATTTACCATCGACTGCTCTCCCTCGATTCCAGCAGGGCGTGCTGCTGGCTGGCTCCCATGACTCCATTGCCACAACTGGCATCCTTCGACGATTGAGCTACCGGACGATTGTTCAAAGATTTTTGCCAAGAATCTAGCCCACTGGGCCCTCCTGGCGTTTGCCTCCAGCTCGCATGAATCTCAAGCAACGGTACGCTGCATCAATGGGCTTGAGTAGCAGTAGCAACAAAATCAATATCGCCGGCATGTAAATCTTCTCGCTAATAACCCGCTGGCGAACCGTGGGCGCGTCGCAGTAGTAATGCATCGTGGTTGAGGGAGCCCACTGAATTCGGCACCAGCCCCACCAGGACCCCACTTGCTTGAGTGTCGGGTAAGCTCCCATTTCTCGAGCAAGTCGATCGCAATAAGGGATCATTTCCACCGGATAAATTGCCGACAGATTCAGCTTCGCATACCGCCGTCGATTGCGTTCCAAGTCAGCAACTTGCAACGCGGGCAGGTTTTCCGGAAGCTGGTACTCTCCCGCGATCAATCCGCAGACATACCGCGCCTGCATCTCGCTGATCGTTGGAATATTGCCAATGATCGGACGCGCAAATCCGATCGCAAACAGATCACGATGTAGAGGATGACAACACCCGAGATAGAAATCCTCGATCCGCATGTCCCCGCCCAGCAGTTCTTGCAAGCGAGAGGCGTAGCCAATCGCAGGAACGATCCAATCCGGCGCCACTCTGACGGTTCCCTCGGATTCCAGCGACTTGAACTCATCATGGCTACGATTTATGGGAGCGCCCAGAATTTTCAGATGTCCGTCCGCGACGGCATCCAGAAAATCATCACTTTTATTATGGAACATATCGAACAACTCTGCTTTCGCACCGCGCGTCAAGCGATAATCCCAAGCTTTGCGTCGCGCGCGCCACTCATCGTCTCGCGAGACCACCTCCGACTTTCCCGCCGCTGCAGTTGGATTTTCCCTTGCGGGAAACCAGCGTTCAAAGCGTTCCTGAAATAGAATGCGAGCTCGAACAAACCACTTCCCAATCCAGTTTCGAATGTCAACATGGATCGATAGCATGAGCCGGTTGCGCAGAAAGTCAGAAGGGACGCCTCGAATTGGATGATAGCGTGGACTGACGCGAATCCCCGAATTGACCGACAGGTAAACATCGTTCTGGAGCCTCGGACGGGATAGACGTGTCGCCAGATCCACAGCAGACTCTCCGCCCCCCAGCACCACCAAGCATTGATTTTGAATGGGGACCGCTGAATTTTCTCGGAGTGCTGCAACTGGCAGGGAAGGGACCTGACTGTCGACCTCCTTGGCTTGTGCCACTAAGCCAGTACAGAGTATCACCGAGTCAAATTCCTCCGTGATTAGAGACTCACTCGCGTGACCTGCTGGAGGCTGCAATTGCAGAGCCCAACCAGGCCGGCCTGGCACGCGTTTTACGCTGCGTACCTGCCAGCCCAGACGGATTCGAGAATATAGCGAGAAGTGCGCTGCGAAGGCTTCTAAGTACTGGCCGTACTCGTCATTGCAAAAGAACTCTGAACGACTTTGGCCACCATCGCGGTGGACGCTCGCATCAACGACCGGAAAGCAAGCAAACTGAGTCGTATACTTCGTTGATGTGGAGACAAAGTTGGGGTAGGGGTTCCCCCAACAGCCAGTCACTCCACTGGATTTTTCAAAGCACACGATTTCCCAGTTCGGTAGCACCTCGATCGCAGTTTTTAGACTGACGAGACCACTGCTGCCCGCACCAATAATGGCCAAGCGTTTCCGTCTGGTGACTTGCATGCAGACCTCATTGGAATGTAGCAAACAACGGTGAGCTTCAGGAAGCTACCGCCGTGAGGCTGAGCATCACGAAATTAAACTGCCCTGACTCAGGAATAAACAACAGAAAGCGAGTTCCAGGTGAAACCTCATGAGTCTTGAGGTAGTGATCCAACATGATGTAGATGCTAGCTGCACCGGTATTGCCAACCGCCCCCAAGTTGGTCCAGTACCCCACCGGCCTTCCCGTTGGAGTAGTATTCTCCTGCAAGATCTGCTCAAACTTTCGTCGAAAGTAGAAGGACGAGAGGTGGGGCAAAATAACATCGTAGTGATCAAGAGTTTCCTGGTGAGCCAGCAGCGATTCTGCCAGGAATTCTCGGCCCGCCGGGGCCAGGTGCCGAGCGAGAATGGCCACATCCTGCGTCAGTCGCGCCGAACGGGTTTCAAGCTGCATGCACACCGGCAAGCGATGGGCATAGGAGCGGGAATGGGTCCAGTCGACGCGGAGTGAAAGCTGGTTGGCACGCGGCCGACTCTCCAGCAAAAAGGCTCCGCTACCATCGGACAACATAAATCGCAGAAATATCGACATGAACCACTGACTTTTGCGAACATCACTAAATTCATGGCGATCTTCGATGAGTTCAATTGCCGAGCTCTTGAGAATTTCCGAGGCGTGCTCACTCCCGACGCTGAGCGCTATCGAATGTTCACCACTTGCAACCGCCCGAATGGCGCCGACCAATGCTGCTGCAGCCGAAGTGCAGATACCGGCATGCGAGCTGATCTCGATAGCTTGATTGACTAGCTTTGCACGACTCAGGCGGTCATGCAAACGCGATGCAATTCCAGGACCAGTAAACGGGGCGTATGTCGTACCAGCAGCAAGAAAAGAGAGATCAGGAAGCTCACCACACTTCAACAGACAGTCGCTAGCAGCGAGCTGAGCTAAGTCGTAGACATCATGGGTCGCCTGTTGCAGAGGGGTCTGCGCATAATGGCGTCCTAAGATGCCATTCATTCTCAACACAAGCTGCTTAACCTGGGATTCATCCCTGAGCTTCCCCAAATAGGTTTCAATCTCGTGATTGGCGACCGGTGGTCCCGGAAGGAAAGAACCAGTTTGCGTGATAAAACAGGACATAATCCGCCAGCTGCTACAAGAACGAAAGACGTTCGATCCTCAAATTATCGCTCGCGGCCGCCCCCTGACGTCGTGTCCGCTCGGGGAGGCCGATTCCTCAACATATTATAGGCAACCTCATCAAACACAATGTGATAGTACAGGTATTGATTAGGGTTGGAGAAAAATGCGCTACTATTGTAATGCCCCCGATTGTTGACTTCTTGCATGAAGAAATCCAAATCAATCTGGGCTTCGACGTCGTGCGCGTATATCTGCTTTAAGCACCAGAGGAGAATGGAATCGGACCCGAAGGAATTCAGGGCAGTTACCGTCGTGCGCAAATCACCAAACAGTGTAATGATGGTTACCACCAATATCACAATATTGGTGGCCCCCAAAAGCTGAAAGGAACAGCGACGGTTTTCTTCCAGCGCCGCCTTGCTGTACTGCTCATGATCTTGAGGGCGAAGTCGACGGATGTTTTCGAGATTATCGAGAAACACACCCTTGTCAAAACGGTCCACCAGCTCATAGGACAGCAAGTCATGCCCCACCGTCATGTTATGGCGGACAACGGTCTCTAGATCAGCAACTGAAAAATCCCCATCGATTCCATTCAGCTTTCGGGGAACAGCGGTATCGACGGCATCTAGCCGGGTCAGAACGTGCCGATAGAGCAGAGGTTCAATTTGAACATGCCGCAGCATCAACTCTGCAGCGTCATGCGTCGCCAAATACTTCATCCCAAAGGACATCATCCAATCGATGACGAAGTGCTCAAACCCATAGGGAACACGATGAAATACGAACTTGAAGGGAAAACACAGGAGACGCAGAAAGAAGTAGTTCACCAACAACAACGGGCGTAGTAGGACAAAATCCCACCGCCGCTTCTCCTCTGCGAACACGCGGTTCACATAGTCGCTTATGTATGGGAAAGACTGCATACTTTAGCTCACTTCAGCCCTGCGTTGCGGCAACCAAGCGGATTGCTCAACCGAACTCCAAACGCCCCAAGCCGAAACGGTAGCGTTCCGCCAACTCGCAATGGTCAGCAGAAACGAACGGCGTGCAACCTGAAATTCGCCGGGTGCGGCAATGGATGCGCTAGGCACCCACCTTCTATCGCACCGAATCTTCCCAGGGGCAACGATTCCGTTTCAGCCGACCAACCACTCCAGTGTCCAGCCATGGAGCGTCCCGCCACCGTGATCCGAGCATTTAAAATACTCGGAGCACGTATCGTTCGGCGTCGCCCGAAACTAAAGCAACGTCTCGAGCAGGAGTCGCAATTTACGCAATTCCCCCCGCTGTTCGAACTCTTTCATGGGAGCCATCTGAATACTGAGCGCCTGCGAGTAACCCGCACGCTGCAGCATCAGCACAAATTTCCCGTACTCAATCTCGCCTTGCCCGACCCTCACTTGCAATTGATCCGCTTTGGAATCTCGCAGGTGGACGTGAAACACGTATGGCATGATGCGATCCAAACTTTTGGCCGCATGAGGACCGCAGTGATAGTGGCTGGGATCAAAGGTCAGACCAAGTCCCTTCACATTGTCACATAAGACCTTGACGGTATCTGGATCTTCACTGAGTCGACCAATCTGACTCTTCATAGCGACCCGCACCCCTTCGTCGGTTGCAAGGTCGACGAGACGCTGTAAGCGTTCAACCTCTTCGTTGAAGGGCGTCCCCAGCTCTCCCGAGGGAACCGTCAACGTTACAACTTTCGTCGCCTTGCCCAGTCGGCAGATCGCCGCAAACTGATCGTAGAACGCTTCGCCTTGGGCGTCGATGTGCACGTCATAGCTGCACACCTCCAGGCGGTGACTGCGTCGCGCTAAATGGACGGCTTTGTCGAAATTGTCGTCAATCCGACTGGGGCTCAACGGAGTCCCATCCTCGCGTAACGCGATTTCGACTGTGGTAAATTCAAGATCGACAAAGGCCTCTACCACTTCGGGCATCAGCAAGTCGGGATAACAATCCGTTGAAACAGCAACATACACGGCTGAACTCCTCTCAGCGACCGAACTAATTCACAGAAACATGGCGTGCTTTCAGCCGTTCGCTGGTAGGCAACGAGCAACGCATGTATTTTTGCTAGCATCTATATAAGCGGCTCGCATGCACCAACTCTAGCAAACCACGCTGACCAGGGCCACGTAGAAAGCTAGATTAAGGCTCTGCAAGCCGATCCTAGAATAACTTGAGCTAGAGATCCCAAGGGTATCGCTCCAGCCCCAAAGCCGCAACATCCCGTGACCTCCCCCAAGCCGCAATTTACCCAGTATTTCTACTAGGCCAGGCCGGTCAAAACTCCGTCGCCGCAGAAGTCGGGGTTCCCGAAGGAGTCGACGTCGTGCCCCATGGCCTGACAGAAGGTCATTAGCAGGCGGTTGTGAGATACCGCCCCGAAGTCCATCGCACGTCCCATCTGGAATCCGAGTCCCCCTCCGACCAGTACGAACGGGATGTTGTTGCGCGTGTGGGAATTTCCCTTTCCTAGTTCATTCGTCCAAACCAATGTTGTGTTGTCCAACATCGATCCTTCACCACCAGGCTCCGGCGTAGCCGCCAAACGCTTGGCTAAGTACGCGACTTGTTCGCAGTACCAAGTGTTGATGCGAATCAACTTTTCGTAGGCGTCTTCGTTGCTATCGGGCTCGTGGGATAGCCCGTGATGCCCCTCTTCAATCCCCAACCAACGCATGCGGGGTTGTCCCACGCTGTTCGTGATTTGGAACGATGCAACGCGTGCAAAGTCGGCCGCAAAACTATTGACCAGCATGTCCATCTGCATGCGAGTGATCAGAGGGATATTGTCATTGACCTCTTCAATGTTGGGCGGCAGCTCGGGAACCTTGTGGCCTGCGTCACGCTGGGCTGAATCTCCAGGTTCTGATTTGCGGGCATGCAATTCTGTTTGCAGTTCCAATTCAATCTCGCGCACCATAGCCACGTGATCTTGGAGCATCCTGCGATCCTCGGCCCCAATCAATCTTTCCACCCGACGAAAATCTTCCGACAAGTCATCCAGGACGCTGGCCAGCAATTCCCGGTTCTTCGTCTGACCATAGAGCTTGTTAAACATTTGGTAGGGATTGTCGATCGGCGCCACCGGCTGGTTGGCTCCCGCATAGGACATTCGCGTCCAGGTATCTGCTCGATCGGGAACCATGACCCCCATTTCGATCGACCCGAATCGCGTCTGCGTCTCGGCATTGGCTTGCAACTGATTCTTCAAATACTGGTCGACCGAGATTCCCATCGACCAACCAGCTGGCGTATCGGACCCACCCTGAATATCCCCAGGAAACAACTCGATCCCGGTCAGCAAGCAACCGATTCCGCGCATGTGACCATCGCCATCTCCCTTGATCTGATTGCACATTCCGTGCATCGTCATCACTTGCGACTTCACCGATTCCAGCGGAGCCAAAATCCGTTTTAGCGTAAAATCTTTGCCAGGTTCGTCGGGCCAGAAATGATCTGGAATCACGCCGTTGGGACTGAAGATAAACACCAAACGCTGCTTGCGACGCGCTGGCTTGCCGGACGCAGTAGCCAAACTCGGAAGATTGAGCATCAAATTTGCAGCCGCAGCACTAATCCCTGCAGACTTTAAAAACCGGCGTCGATTGGCGAGTGTCGTCATCGAATCGTATCCTGGCGAGGCGTAATGGGGAGGGTAGGTGGTGGGACAATTCAACTCTATTGAACGCAGCCTTGCGCCCCCACGCATCGCGCCATGGAAGCCGCAAGTGAAAATCTCCGCCCTATTGGCAGTTCGCCAATACCGGTGGATATCTACGTTCACTAAGGTTGGCTTGCTATTCAGCGGTATCGGGGGTCTGCTGGGCAGGCTCCCGTTCTCTTGCCGCATCCTCTGCGGCCATGACCGCGATTTCAACAATCAACTGGCGGATGCTGAAATCACTTTCACGAAACGTGGTGGTCAATTCCTCTAAGGCGGTCGGCCGAAGTGCCGCTGGCGGTTGCTTCACAAAGTGCTGAAAGGCTTTGCTGACAAACGCCCGCTGGGCGTCCTCGCTCTCGGTGAGGAAAGCAGAGAGGCCCGCCGCGTCAATGAATTCTACCGTTTTTCCAGACCGAATTGTATAGCTTCCCTGGGAATTGATCGGCTTTTGTTTTTCATCGACACGAAAACGTCCAACCGCGTCATAATTTTCCAGCGTAAAACCAAGTCCGTTGATCTTCACATGACAAACCTGGCAACTTTCCGGGCTTGTTTGCAATGCAACACGTTCACGGGTCGTCAAATCGGGATGCAAATCGGGGCTCAACGGCGTAAACGCCTCATTCGGGGGGCGAAGTGTTCGTCCCAGCACATAGCGAATAAGAAACACCCCGCGGTGGATGGGAGAAGTACTATCGTGATAGGCCAGGCCGCTCATCAAATAGGGGTGGGTTAAGAGGCCAAACCGGTGCTGATCGTCGGCTACACTACGCTGCAGTTGGCTGTGGCGGACGGAGTCCCATTTTAGCCCCACAAGATGCTTGGCCCCTTGTTCCCCCCCCGTTGCCTCAGAATCGTCGGCTGCAGATTCCTCAGCTGCGGGCGGTGAATCACTGCCTGGCTCTGCTTGGCTCTGCAAGTCAGCTGCCGGCGCCTCGTCCACGCGAGCAGTCGCAGGTTGCCATGTCTCACCATAGAAATTTGCTAGCCGGGGCGTTGTAAATGCCCAATCCGCGTTGAACAGTTGCCGATAGTCGTCCGACTCGCCCCAGACAACCTCTTCCAAAAACAAGTCCAACGACCGCTGCAGATCGACCGCCAATTCCTTGTCAAATCCAGGAAATAACTCGTCGCTCTTGGACAGTTCCTGAAGATGAGCCAAATTCAGCCATTCGATCATCATCTCGTGAGTCTTGGCATAGACCCGATAGTCTTGCAGATGCCCCCACACGTAATTACGAATCTGCTCCCGCGTTGCAAACTTTTGTTCCGCAACCAGTTTGAGTAGCGTCTTGTCGGTGGGCAGAGAATCGTACAGCACAAGTGCCAAGCGATTGGCAGCGCGTCGCGATGGAGTGCAATCACCATCCAACGTCGGATACAAGAACAGTGGTGATTTGAGACACAACAACACCACTCGCTTAATCGCTTCTGCATCCCCCGGTTCAGCATCAACCTGCCGCTCTACATGCCGCTGCCGCAGGTCATCCGTCAGCTCTCGTCGAAAGGCGGCTTGGACAATCTCCGCTAAAAAGTTCTTGAGTTGCTGGCGATTCTCATTGGGTTCCTTGCGATGACGCCGTTCGTACTCAGGCCATAATTCAGCGGCAGCAATTTCGGCAAACTCCACTGCGGCCATGGTCGTCGACTCATCCCACGCCCGGTTCACCGCAATCCCTCGTTCGAAGCCGTAACTGCGGTCGTCCGGCGGCAATTCCGCCTGAAGCGCATAGCTTGGCGGGGCCCACTCGTGGACGAGATTACGCGTGGGAATCACCTGTTCGATACCATCTGGGGGCACCCATCGCAGCGAGAATCGCGCTGGTGGAATTTCGGTTTTTCGGTCGCGTTGAACAAACGCGATCGAGATCGGATAGACCCGCCCCGCCACCAGCGTCATCGCCCGACGAAACTCCGTTTTCTCACCCGACTGGACGTGGTTGTCAATCAACTGCCGACCTCGGCGGCCGAAATCAAGCGTAAAGGAGCAGGTGCTATCGACGACGAGCTCATAGCGTCCAGTGACATCCGCCACGACGCCCCCCTCCCACTGAATCGCAAAGGATTTCGCTTCAATGCCCTCGCCGGGGCTGTCATGCCCAAAATCAAAGTCGAGGAAGGGATCAATGCGCTCGATTTTTCGATTTTCATCGCGGCGACGATCCCCCGCAAAATACTCAGCCTTCAGACCATGTTTATCGCTTGCTCGGGTCACGCCATCGAATAGCGCGTAGAGGTCAGCAATACTCTGCTGCAATTGATTGGCAGTTAAGCGCGCCAGCGCTTGCCTTGGTGGACGATTGCGGAGCTGAGCCGCTTCACTGTAGAAAGCGAAGTGGATGTACTCGGCTACCGCAGCCGCTTCCTCGCCGACGCACGCCTCGGGTTCCCCCTCAGGCATGGTATCGATAATTAGCTGAGCCAACTGTCCACTCGAATCATCACCTACCAAAGCGTTCGGGTAGGCACCTTCGACTCCCTCGCCGACCGCTCCATGACAGTCCGCACAGCTGGCTCCATAAATCGACTTTCCCAACTGGAGTTGAGGAGAGAGTTCCGCTTCCACCTCGCTGGGGACCGTCGACGGGATGGGCGTTGCTTGAGCCTCACCCTCATCTGCTCGAAGCAGCGGAGCGTGCAGCGCAACGATCAAAAGCAGACTAGCCAGTTGCAGAAGGGACTCAGGACGTTCTTTTCGCATCATACACACAGCGTTGAGGTTAGTAGGATAGGGCTGCAACTCCAGAGCTAAGTGCGAAATCGCAGCAAACGCGCGAGGAGCACCGCCTTGCCGCCGAGCATGCAAACCGTCAGCTTCAGGTAAGCCAACGCGACGGGCTATGCAATTCTCGAAGGGAAAAGCGATCGCTGCAATTGGGGTAGGTTCTCACGAGGTGAGGTAAAGGTGCAGCATCGCCCACATACTAGTGGGGGAGGTAGGCTGAAGGTCCTTACTTTGCCATTCGGACTTTCACTCCAGCCATTATACCCAAGAGCACAGCTGAATTCCATTCCGCGCTCCCGAACCACCAGGAACCGCAAGCAGGCACCTTCCGATCGTTGCAAGCGGGGGACGCAGTTCATTTACCACGTCTCTGCCGGTCGCCAATGGAGTCGGTGAACGCCCCCTCAAACCAGAGTATCCCGTAAAGACCGGTTCTCGAGATGGTCCCAGTCGCCCAGCCGACCAATCTCGCGAGGCACCGTGGGGGGACGGGGGACAACCGGAGAGACCACAGACAATCTGGTCAGGAACCGATCGCACAGACTCATCTCGCCCTCAAGGGGTCTATCCGTGCTCCGTATCTACAGGGGAGGCTGAGCTACGGAAGTGGGCGGTGTTGCTAGGGCACTTGGCCTAAAGCACAAACGGACAGGCGGCAGTGCCGCCTGCTGGCAGGTTGCCGCACAGGAGTAGCACGATGACTATCGACGTTGCCAGTGTGGCTAAACCGCAACAGCGCACTAAGCCTTGATGCGTCCATCCTCCAGATGGATGGTGGAATCGCACGCGGCGGCGATCGATTCATCGTGCGTCACCATGACGATCGTCAGGCCACGCTCTCGGTTGAGTTCAGCCAAGAGGTCGAGGATTTGGGCGCCGGTCTCTCGATCGAGGTTCCCCGTAGGCTCATCGGCTAGCAGCAAATCAGGTTCAGCAATCAAGGCTCTGGCGATAGCTGCCCGCTGCATCTCTCCACCGGAGAGTTCGCGTGGCTTGTGGTGCATGCGATGCGCGAGGCCCACACGTGTCAACAACTCCGTGGCGCGTTTCTTGATCTGCGCCCGATTCTTGAGATAGCCAAAGAAGCCTTCTTGAATCATCATCGGCATCAGAACATTCTGATAAGCCGAGACTTCGGGCAACAGATGATAAAACTGGAAGATCATCCCCAATTGATTATTGCGAAATCGATCGCGGCGGCGTCGCGGGAGCTGATCAATCCGTTCGCCATCAAAGTAGATCTCTCCAGCATCAGGCGCATCGAGTGTACCGAGCAGATGCAACAGAGTACTCTTGCCGGATCCACTTTGCCCAAGGATAGCTGTAGTCCTACCCGCCACCGCCGTAAAATCGCAGCCCTTCAGTACGGGAACCGCATGCTTGTTCTTGCGATAGGTCTTGTAGAGCTGCCTTGCTTCTAGGACGTAGGGAGTCGCCAGTTTCAAAGGTGTACGGCCGCTACTGGACTGCGACTCCACACCCTCGCCCGGCACGGGTGCTTCATTAAAATCGACCCGTCGACGTGGTTGTACGGCACCTGTGGGATTGGAATCCATTTTCAGTTCACTATTCATAACGAAGGGCCTCGACGGGGTGCATGCGCGCGGCGCGGATGGAAGGGAGAACACTTGCCATGACAGCGATCAACACTGCCCCAATCACGACCCAAACCACCATTGCAGGATGGACGATTGTGGGGATAGTATCGAAGTAATACACGGTGGGATCAAACACTTCTCGTCCGGTGATGCGTTCTAACACATCCGCGATGTTGTTGATGTAAGCAACAAAAACTAAACCAGCCACTGCGCCTACGCCGGCTCCAAAGGCGCCCAGCAGGACTCCGTAGCCCAAAAAGATGGTGGCGATGCCACTGCCGCTTGCGCCCAACGATTTCAACACGCCAATGTCCTTGGTCTTTTCCACCACAATCATAAAAAAGGTGGCCAAAATCCCAAATCCTGCGACGGCAATAATCAGAAACAACAAGATATTCAGGATGGTGGTTTCCATCTCGACTGCGGCCAGAAGTGCGCCTTGCAGGTCCCGCCAGGTGTTGACTTGAATGCCAAGCTGGATTGGGAACTTTGCGCGAAGTTTATCGCGAACTAAATTGAGATCGGCCCCGTCTCTCAACTTGAGCTGAATCGAGCTGATCGCTCCTTGCATGCCGCGATGGCGTTGAAGAGTTTCCAGAGGTACGAATGCAAAGGTCGCATCGTACTCGCTCATCTTGCTCTCGTAAAAATCGACGACGGTGAACCGTGAATTGATCGCTCTAGGTGTCGAGCCCGCCGAGGGGAAAGTAACTTGAACATCATCGCCTGGCTGGGCAAAGTAATAGTCGGTGACCTCCCCACCAGCGTTGCGGTAGCGGGTCGAACCAATACTTATACCAAGGACGATCCCTTCGTGTTGATCAACTTCGGGATCAAACTTGCGAGCTTCACCACCACCGGTAGAAACCACTGCGTCAAACTGTGGAGCCAAGGCCGGCGCGCCACTGGAGGAAGTCTCAACCGCCAACGGCTCCGCCGTTTCCGCAGATGGGGAAAGCCCTGCAGGAATCTCCGGGAACTCGATAGTCGACGCCAGTAGTGAGCTGTCCTCGCCGCTGACGGGCTCTTGATCGGTACCGACGGTCGAGGACGTTGAGTTCGATAAGCCATCCAGATCAGCTGGCGGTACTCGCGACGGTCGTCCATCAACGACCGCTACTTCATCCAGCATGCTCCTGAGCTCTTCGTTGCGTTTTTTTTCGGATTCAATCTGTTGAGTAAGTGCGGCCAACTGCTTTTTGCGTGCAGCCATTGAGCGGCGATACTCCCAACCCGACTTGGGGAAATCGGGACGGTCGACACCATATCCCGATTCACGCAACACGAAATCCAGTTGCTTTCGGTTGTCGGGATGCATCAAAAATTTGCTGAAATCGCTGACCTTGGAATAGGTGTCGGTATCGATCCCAATCAGGTTAATCTGCTGGGTCCGCGTCTCACCACGATGGTCAATTGAGACCATGGCAGGAACGTGGACGACGGCTGTCAAGCCGACCAGATCATCACCGACCGTTTGCCGGATCTCTTGCTGAATGGCGTAGTGATTTCCAATTCCATTGGTGTTCTGGCTCTCGACAACCACATCCGACAAAATGCCATGCATCCTGTCTTGCATTTCAGTGGTGAAGCCGTCCATCACACTATTGACGACGATCAACGTCGCTACACCAAGCATGACGCTGATCACAGAAGCTAAGGCGATGTAACGCGTGCGGAGATATCGCCAACATAAGAGCCATCGGTACATTCAGCCATCCTTAGCTGTGAAGTCGTCCAATCCAGTTTTACTTCAGATAGGGCAGGAGACGCCAAATGCGAATTTCACCAGCTATCGAAGCGTTGAGGGCACACTGGCCTGCAACGCGAAGTCTAGCTAGATTTTCTGCCTAGGCAAACGGCAATCTTCTCCAGAGCGACTGTAAAAAACGGACCATTCCGGCTGGAATTAAGGAAATATCGGGAACGCTCGGAGTCTGGGCAATCTTACCAGCCCAAACGGTCTCTGTGTTCGACAAACAGCCTGCTGCAGAATTACCGGCAACGACACGGCGTGGTACGGTGAGTTGATGGGCGGCAGGTCACTAGCCAACTAACCAACTACCCAACATCGCTCAATTCCAAACCGGGAGTCTCAGGAGGCCGGGTCTTGCTGCTCCGTCCCTAGAGTTCGCCGCGCCGCCTCGGGTAGTGCCCTTCGATAGCCGGCCCATGAAGAGCAAGCGTCGAGCATGGCGAGGAGAATGCAACCCAACAGCATTACAACGATAGCGCACCACAGCAGCATCCACCCTTGGCCGTGAGGAACCAAACCGGCAGTGGCAATCAATACTCCAATCACAGCAATGAGCCAATTGTTCAACCAACGCACCCAATGCTGGACTTTGGCCCAACGAGCGATCGAACGCCGAGAATCTTCGGCGAGTTCCCCGTCACTCGACCAATCGGGCGTCTGCAAACGCGACAGCCCAAAACTACATGCGAGCAGCAAGCCGCCCCCGGTCAGGCAAAAAAGTAATTCCAACACCAACTCCCTTTTCATATTGCGAGACAGGTTGCATGCCATTGGAACATAACTACTGGGGCCGCTGGAGCGGAACGAACGCTAAATCCCAGAAGATGCCACGATTTATCCCTCCGCCACTCCAATTGCCAGCATTTCCCCACCGCGATAGGTGCCACCCATCTACCGCCGTATGCTAGCGTTCCTCAAGTCGGCGGCGGGGACAGTGCACAACTTCCTATGCTTGCAACCAACGAAACCGCGCCATTCCGTTCTAAATCCATTGCATGCAAAGCTAGTCGGTGGATGGCACCTTTCACTGCGTTTTCCAAATGCTGGCATTTCACATTAGCGCGATAGGTGCCATCCACTTACAGGGTAGCGCGATAGGTGCCACCCATCTATCGCCGTATGCTAGCGTTCCTCAAGTCGGCGGCCGGGACAGTGCACAACTTCCTATGCTTGCAACCAACGAAACCGCACCATTCCGATCTAAATCCATTGCATGCAAAGCTAGTCGGTGGATGGCACCTTTCACTGCGTTTTCGAAATGCTGGCATTTCATATTAGGGGCACCCCACTACGCTTGCTCGCCTCTCCTCGCGGAAATTCGGCAAACTTTGCCGGTTAGGCTGATTGTGCGGAAGAGGTTTCGTCGATGAATAGATTGGGGTGGAGGACTGCGCAATCTCTTGCGCAGATAAGTAGGCTCGAATGGTTCGATCACTGCAGAGAATTAGCTGCTGGCAAGCTCGATATCGACTTGGTCTGGGGGTGGTATGCGCGGCAGTCATGCTGTGCCAAACGGGCTTGGCAGAGACGCGGCATCTCCGTGGAGTCCAACCACGTGCTTTACGTCCGGCTGCAATGCCTCGCGCCAACACTCCAGTGGAGGCGAATGCTGTCAGCCAAGCCGCTTTCGCACAGTCGATCGTCCTTGATAGTTCCGATACGGCAGCTACCAGTATCGCGCCGAGCGCTAGCAGCTTTAACGGGATGGAGGTCCAGCTGGAGCCCGTACCGCATCAGACTGCGATGCACGGCGCGCACAGCACCACGGGATGTGACAGCTGCGGAATGAATGTTGGCTGCTGCTGCAATCCCGCTGGCTGGTTGATGGACTGGAATCGATCTGAGGTCTGGGCTGGTGTCACGAGTTTCACCGGAGGTGGCGCGTTCCCTGCCACTGCAGCGGGTACTGCCGGACAGCCTGGTGGCGCTTTCGGTTTCCAAGAAGGATTCAATTTCGGCACGCGCTTGCCTAGCCTATTGCGTGGGCAGCTCGGCTCCCAACTCGGCATGCGATTTACGCAATCGCAACTTGACGGCACCACTGCTGGTCCAGACAACCGCACTCAGTTGTTCCTAACGGGTGGACTGTATCGCCGCGTGGACTACGGATTCCAGGGAGGGATCGTCGTTGACTTCCTCCGTGACGATTGGGTCTATCGCGCTGACTTGCTGCAGATTCGAGGCGAGCTAAGCTTCCTGCTGTCGCCGTATCATGACCTTGGTTTCCGCTTCTCGGACAGTCAAAAAACGGAGCAGACAAGTGCTACACTGCTGGGAACGCCGTCCCCGATCGACATCGAATTGACCGCGATGAATACCTACCGCTTCTTCTATCGATACCGATTCGGGCAAGGCGGGAGAAGCATGGCGGAATTGGCCGCAGGCTGGACCGACTCCGCTGGAGCGATCTTGGGAATGCATTTGAAGATGCCATTGCAAAGCGAGTTGGGACTCGACCTGGGAGCAACTTACGTGTTTCCGCCCAACGATTCGTTAGTTCCCTATTCCGAAGAAAGCTGGAATCTATCCATGGCTCTCGTGTGGACGCCCGGCAGAGCTTTTGGAACCAGCCGAGACTACTACCGTCCCATGTTTGATGTTGCAGACAACGGCAGTTTCATCTCACGCCGAGTCTCCCCGTAACGTCCCGCGGCAGCCGACGCCCAAGCCGACCAGCTGCGAAGTGGTGTCTCCGCGGCCCACGAGCCAATCGAACGCCGCATCGCTCTCTGTCTAGGGGCGCACAGCTGGCAGCGAACTTGCTTAGCCAACGTGTTTAATCCTCCTGGCGTCAGCGAGTTTTGCGGCCTCGCCAATACGAAATCAACAGCCGCTCGCAGCCGGTCTCTCCAACAGCAATTATCACCGTGCAGTCCAGTCCGCCACCACTGGGGGCTGAATCCGGTCGGTTGGTGTGCATGAGCCGCAGTCGATGCCATTCATTCAAAACCATTCATTCAAAAATGGAATCCCACCAATCCTGGGCTGCAAAACGGTCGTAGTGTTGTGTGAACAACTATTCGATCCCTGAGGATTTGTGTATAGTCCCTATTCTATCCTCCTCTCCAAACATTGCCTTGCTATCTATGCCTCCCTTGTATTTAGCGATCTTCCTTTGCTTCGGAGCTTTTGCCTTAGCTCTGCTCGATATCTTCGTCCCCAGCGGAGGGTTGCTATTGGTGCTTGCTGGGCTCGCCGCCCTGGCATCCATCCTCTTTGGCTTTCAAGCGGGCATGTACGGTGGCATGCTTATGCTGACTCTGGTAGCTACGGCAGTGCCCCTGTTCGTTGTCTTGGCGATTCGTATCTGGCCCCATACTCCCATTGGCCGCCGCGTAATCCTAAAGCTACCCGAGTTGGCAAACAAGAAAGTTGGGTATTGGGCACCTGCTCCGCAAGAAGCTTTGGTGGGCTGTGTGTTTGTGGCGGAGAGCGAGCTACTCCCAAGCGGCCAAGTGCGCGTCGGCCATCGACACTACAATGCGATCGCTGAAAGTGGCATTATCGAGACTGGGCAGCATTTCAAAATCATTGCGTACCGCGAACGCAACTTGATTGCTCGGCTCACCAGCGAGCCTGTCACCCCAGTTGCCGAACTACCTGCGGAGTTGACGGGTTTAACACCGACCCACAACGCTAGGCCTCTAGCCCAACCCGCACCATCCCCGGAGAGTCTGCTAGACCGACCGGCAGAGGAACTGGGGCTCGACTCGCTTGACGAATCCTCCAGTGGATCCTAGCGGGGCGCTGGCCGGTGCGAGGATGTTGCCAACGACGGCCGGTCAAGCATGCCCTTGATTTCCTCACCAGCCCATTGCATCCCCCAGGGAAATCCAAAGTTGCCTTGGAGACTCCGCGTGCTGGCAGGCACTCACACTCGGGAAAATTCTGATGCCAAACTCTGTTCCGTGAGCACGACTACCAGACTACCCCGAGCACGGGCACGACGACTGTATTAAAAGGCGGCGAAACCGCAGCCATCACCCGCCCGCTCGCTGAGTGAAGAAAATGTACCGGGCGTTGTTGAATGAGAGCGCATCCGCCACAATAAACCAGCTGCATCCTTTGGTTTGTGATGTCCCTCCAGTCGTTCGACTCAATTTTTATCTTCCGGCGAATCAAGCTCACCATGCTACATACAACTCTACTCCATCCGGAAATCCTCAAGTGCTGCGCCCAAGCGGGGCATCATTCCAAGATTTTGATTGCCGACGGTAATTACCCCGCTGCATCCAAAATCGGTCCTCGAGCTCAGTTGGTCTCCTTACAGCTGATGCCCGGAATTCCCACGGTCGCGCAGGTCTTAAAAGCGATCTTGAGCGAAGTGCCGATTGACGTGATTAACACTATGGGAATCGAGCCAACGGACGAGTATGCGTCGGCGGGGGATCCTCCTGTGTGGAACGAGTTCCGACAAATACTGAAGGATGCCGGTTCGACGCGCCAGCTAGAGCCGATCGTTAAGTGGGATTTTTATGACGCGGTTGAATCGGGCGATCACGTCTTGACCATCCAGACAGCCGATCAAGCATTGTGGGCCAATCTACTGCTGAGTGTTGGTGTCCGCACGCCAGCTTAGAACCGCCCCGTAATACATCCATCGAGCAATCACGAAAATCGAGCAATCTATGCAACGCAGACGACTAGGAAAAACAGATTTAGACTTGCCAATTCTTGGCTTTGGCGCTTCATCGCTGGGGGCCGAGTTTCGGGGAGTTTCACTAGACGATGTGTTTGCGTCGGTGAAAGTTGCGTTGGAGTTGGGGATCAACTTCATCGACACTTCAGCTTTCTACGGGCGTGGCATGAGCGAAGTGCTGCTCGGCGTTGCGCTTAAAGAGGTACCGCGCGACAGCTACAATATATGCACCAAGCTTGGTCGATTCGACCTCGAACATTTTGATTTTTCGGCGCGGCGGGTTGCGGAAAGCGTCGATGTTTCGCTGCATCGCTTGGGTTGCGAGTACTTAGACATCGTGCTTTGCCACGACATCGAATTTGTCCCCCTGCAGCAAATCATTGACGAGACCTTGCCCGCGTTGCGCAAGCAGCAAGCTGCCGGTAAAGTCAAATACATTGGTGTCAGCGGCTATCCGCAAAAGATTTTCCACAAAATCCTCGAGCAAACCGAGCTCGATTGCGTGATGAGCTACAACCAGTACACGCTGCAGAACACGCGATTCGCGGACGAAACCATTCCCCTGCTCAAGGAGAAGGGAGTGGGGGTGATGAACGCGGGGCCCTTCAGTGCTCGCCTGCTGACGAACGCCAAGCTACCCGACTGGTTTCGTGATCCCAAGGAAGTCCAAGACGCTGCTCGCCAAGCGGCGGAGCATTGCACCCGTAAAGGTGTCGACATCGCAGAGCTCGCCCTGCAGTTCTGCTTGCAGAATGAGGATATCGCAACCACTGTCGCCGGCAGCGCCAATCCCAAAAACATTCGCAAGTGGGCCGAATGGGCGCGCAAGCCAATCGATCAAGAGCTGTTGGCCGAAGTCCAAGCTATCTTTGCACCGGTCCGCAATGTTGGACACCAAGAGGGGCTTCCGGAAAACAACTAGCCGGTACGGCGCCATAGCAGAGCTAACTTGCGCGGCAGCGCTCCCGCCTAGAGCGGAAGTACGTCGTGCGGCTAGCGGTGGAGCGAATTCTGCAACTTGGCAGATCTAGTCCATACAACTCATTGCACCACGACGCCGACGCGGCTTGTTGATTTTACAACCCGCCGCGTGGCGATTGGCGTGCTAGCTCCCCTACCGAATTCACTTGCGCCTAATGAATGGCCTCTGCGACCATGGGGACTGACTCCCGATCTGAAGCGATCGTAATGATCTTCAGTCGGTCGATCAACTCTTGGGTCAACTGCGACGCTTCATAGCGCCACCCCCAATTGCCATGCGCCTTGCCAGGCACGTTCATTCGAGAGTCATCATCGAGCCCTAGAATGTCTTGGAGCGGGATAATGGCCAAATCAGACGGCGAGCGCAGCACCATCGAGATGAGCTGCCAGTGGTAGGGCATCCCAGAGCGAATCGGGTCTTCCAAGTACCCTTGGAGGATATCCTCGCCCGCTGCACGACCTTCGCGTTCTTTCAACCAACCGACGATCGTGCTGTTGTCATGAGTCCCGGTGTATGCGGCACTATTCTCGGGATAGCTCTCCGGGCGGTGGAACAGATCGTCAGCGCTATCGAAGCCGAATTGGAGGACGCGCATGCCTGGGAACCCAAGCTGCTCGCGGAGCTCGTGCACCGCTTCGGTAATCATCCCGAGATCTTCCGCAACGATGGGAAGTTCCCCCAAGGCGCGACGAGCCGCATCAAAGGGAGCTTTTCCAGGACCGGGAGCCCATTTGCCATTCACGGCCGTCTTAGCATCTGCCGGAACCTCCCAGTAGGCCTCAAATCCACGAAAGTGGTCAATCCGCAGTATGTCGTATAACTGGAAGGCCATACGAAAGCGGTTGGTCCACCAACGGTAGTCGGTCTGCTCCAACGCCTTCCAGTTGTAGAGGGGATTTCCCCACAATTGCCCCGTCTTACTGAAGTAATCGGGAGGCACGCCAGCGACCACCGTCGATTTCCCACCTTCGTCTAGGCAGAACACCTCTTGGTTGGCCCAGACATCGGCACTACCGTGGGCGACAAAAATCGGCATATCCCCAAACAGCTGCACGCGATTGGCGGCCGCGTACGCTTTCAGCTTGTTCCACTGTTGGAAGAACAAATATTGTACATATTGCTCATATTCCACCTCCTTGGAAAGCTGCTCACGCCAGCGTCCAAGCGCCGCGGAATCGCGTGTCACCAATTCGGTTGGCCAGGAGCACCAATCGTCATTGCCAAAATGCTGCATGAGCGCCGCAAACAGGCTGAAGTCGTCGAGCCACCATTTATGCGTAGTGCAAAACGCTTCAAACTCATCGAGTTCACTGCAGCCGGCTTGGCCAAGAAAGAACTCGAACGATTCTCTCAGCAATTCGTTTTTGATATTCCGTGCATGTACAAAATCAGCCTGCCGTGGCGACTCATCCGAGTTCTCGATGTGCTGTAAAGCACCACTCGGCAGGAAACCGTCCGCAACCAACAACTCGGGGCTGATGAGCACCGGGTTGCCTGCAAAGGCTGAATAACAACTGTACGGAGATTCGCATTGAATCGTCGGACCAATGGGCAGCAATTGCCAAATTCGCTGTCCCGACTGGACTAAAAAATCGACGAAGCGATACGCGCCACGCCCCAAATCACCTACACCGTAAGGACTTGGGAGACTAGTGACGTGCAGGAGAACTCCTGAGGCTCGTTCAAATTGAGACACGATGCAGCTTCCTTTTCACGTTTTAGGCGTGGGGCACGGGTTGAACATTCCAAATTTCGTCTGCGTACTGGGCAATGGTTCGATCACTGGAGAACCAACCGCTACTGGCTGAATTGAGGATACTCATTTCATTCCAGTGCTCTTGGTCCTTGTAAGCTTCATTCACTGCTTGCTGTGCGTCGATGAAACTGCGGAAATCAGCGATCGTCAGCCACTGGTCTTGTGGGTTCCGTAGACCACTCAAGAGCACATCAAAAATACCAGGCTCACCCACGTTGAACACTCCCCCTTCCAACATTTCCATCACACGGCGAATGTCGGAATCCGCAGCAATCAACTCATTGGGGTTGTAATTTTGACGCGTTACCGGGACTTCCGCCGCATCGAGTCCGAAGAGGAAGAAGTTCTCGGCTCCTGCCTTTTCACGAATTTCAATATTGGCTCCATCAAGGGTACCAATCGTGAGAGCTCCATTCATCATGAACTTCATGTTGCCAGTACCCGACGCTTCTTTTCCAGCGGTCGAGATCTGCTCCGAGAGTTCGGTACCGGGACAAATGATTTCCATGGCCGACACGCGGTAGTTCGGGAAGAAGACCACTTTCAACAAGTCGCCGACCCGCTCGTCATTGTTGACGACATTGGCGACGTTATTGATCAGCTTGACAATCAATTTCGCGATAAAATAACCAGGGGCCGCCTTGCCACCGACGAGCACGCAGCGTGGAATCATACCCTCGCTGTCTCCACGGCAGATGCGATCGTAGAGATGCACCACGTGGAGCAAGTTGAGCAACTGTCGCTTGTATTCGTGGATCCGCTTAACCTGCACATCGTAAATCGCGTTGGCCGAGAACTGCACACCCGTGTTTTCAAACACGTAATCGGCAAGACGACGCTTGTTTTCCGCCTTCACTGCAGCCCACTTTTTGCGGAAGCTAGCGTCCTTCGCGAGCGGCTTAAGCTGCTCAATGGAGCTCAGATCGGCCTCCCAACTGTCACCAATCGCTTCTGTGATGAGCTTGCGTAGGCCAGGATTGCAGTGCGCTAACCACCGCCGCTGCGTCACGCCGTTGGTCTTATTGTTGAATTTCTCCGGCCACAGCTCATAGAAATCGGCAAATAGGCCACTCTTTAGAAGTTCAGTGTGCAGGGCGGCCACACCATTGACCGAGAAGCAGCCGATAATGGACAGGTAGGCCATGCGAATGTGCGGATTGTCCCCTTCCTCAATGATCGACAAGCGTCGCTTCATATCGGCATCGCCTGGCCAATGCGCCTCGACCTCCTTCAAAAAGCGACGATTGATCTCGAAGATGATTTCAGTCAATCGAGGAAGCAAACGGCTGAAGAGCGCTACCGACCAACGCTCGAGGGCCTCAGGCAGAAGGGTATGGTTGGTGTAGGCCATGGAGCAACTGGCAACATCCCAAGCCTCCTCCCAGCTCATCTGATGCTCATCCATTAAGATTCGCATGAGCTCAGGAACTGCACAAGCTGGGTGCGTGTCATTGAGCTGGAAACAATTTTCCTTACCAAACTTCGTCAGATCCTTGCCATTGTTTTGCTTCCAGTTTGCTATGGCGTCCTGCAAGCTGGCCGAGACCAGGAAATACTGCTGCTTGAGGCGCAGTTCCTTACCATTCTCGCTAGCATCGTTGGGGTAGAGCACCATTGTGATCTGCTCAGCCATATTCTTGGCAGCCACGGCTTCTGAATAGCCACCAGCGTTGAACTCGCCCAAATCAAAGGCATCGGTGGCGGTCGACTTCCACAGACGCAACGTATTGACAGTCTTGTTTCGGAAGCCTGGAATGGGCATGTCAAACGGGACCGCAACCACGTCATGAGTATCAACCCATCGGCTGTGGTGCACTCCATCGGCATCGTAGTACAGCTCCGATCGACCGTAGAATCGCACGCGCCGCGTATCTTCTGGACGCTCAATTTCCCAGGGATTGCCATCACGCAACCAGTGATCCGGATCTTCGACTTGACGACCGTTCTCTAGGCGTTGATGGAACATTCCATACTCGTACCGTATTCCGTAGCCCAAAACGGGCAATTGGAGATTTGCACAGCTATCTAGGAAGCATGCGGCCAATCGCCCGAGACCACCGTTGCCCAGACCTGCATCCAATTCATTTTCAGCAGTTTCTTCAAGCCCCTTGCCATATTCGTGCATCGCCGCACGAGCATCGTCTGTCAGATCAAGGTTATGCACCGAATTGCACAAGGAGCGTCCGATCAAGAACTCCAAGGAAAGGTAAAAAACCTTGCGGCTGGCCTTATCAGCCATTCGCGTTTGCGTCTCCAGCCACTGGCCAACCAAGCGATCGCGGACCGCTAACGCCAACGCGCGATACAAATAGCGCTGATCCGCGTTCTTGACGTGGTGCCCCAGCGTATAGTTCAAATGGCGGCGAACCTCAGTCCCCAGATTTCCCAGTGCGCCGAGTGTGGAGAGTTCGTCTAGAGTTGCAAGTGAAGGATTCATATTTCCCCAGTCAAAGGACTTCTAATCAACGAAATGGCTGTGTTCACGCCTTTGTAAGATTTAGTAATCGGTAGCGATTCGGTAAAATATTAGCCTAGCGAAAACAATTCCGGTCCACCGCATCGCAACGATCCTATGCCTTATAACACCTTTATCGGCCAGTTTGTGCATTTAGCAACTCGCAGCGTCTCCAACCTTCCGCCCCAGCCCTAGCATTAATACCTTCCGCAGGTCGGCTTATGGCGGAGTATTCCACTTTATGCCTAAGACTGGTCGCGACATTGTCCAGTGCATCATCCGTGCCTAGATCAAGCCTACTACTAAAAAAATTTGGAAGCACTCGCAAAAATTCACTATTTTTGAGGCTTCTGATTGCGCATGGGGCTTCGAATTCCTCATTGGCAAGCCCACCCATGCTGCAAGATCGTCCGCCTCAGGCACACCAAAGCGGTCGATCTGTGCCGCGTCCCAGCACCCCGATTGCTCCACCAAGAAAGCTCGTCATCGCCCTTCAACCCACCGGCAAACCGGGGATCACTCGCGGTGTCCGTGGCAGAATCCACAGAGGCATTTTCAACCACTTTCTCCAGAAAGAACGAAGCGATGCAAGCCCCGCAAGCGATTCGACAAGCCCTCGACATGTCGCTCATGATTTGCATGAGCTACCTCCAGGACCTAGATGACCAAGATCTGCTGCAGCGTCCCCACCCCGATTGCAATCATATCAATTGGCAAATCGGTCATCTCGTCCTTTCGGAAGCGGAGGCCCTTTGCAAACTCGACTCGCAACAGTTCTTTGATTTCCTGCCCGAGCACTCTGCGATGTACGGTCGGCATTCGCAAAAGATCGATCATGCGGAAAGCTTCTGCACCAAGCATGAGCTCAACTCTCGAGCTAAGATCGTGCGAGAAGCATTGCTACAGCTGCTAGAACAGCACACTGATTTGAATGCAGAGTCAGGTGTTGACTATGCGCCGACAGTTGGAGCTCTTCTAAATGTTCAGGCAGCCCACTGGTTAATGCATGCAGGGCAATGGGTGGTGGTCAGACGCCAATTGGGGAAACCCATCATTCTCTGACTGCAAACAAGAAACGGATCGAAAAGCTTTGTAAGCTCTTCGATCCGTTTACGACATTTTAGATGTTAGCCCATTGCCGGCTAGTGTACGCCAACTTGCACCCAGCCGTCGTCGATCTCTAAGCTTCGCACGTTCATGCGCGGAGCATTCGGGAAGGACTTGAGTAGGTCGACGTCTTGAGTTTCAATGCGTTCTTTGAAAACCGAATCAAACTTCTTTTTCAATACCGAACGCAGGGAAGTGTTTCGCAATCCGCCTCCACCGCTGGCGAAATCGGTGGCAACTTCTCCCTGACGTACCAACACCAAATGCCCGTCTTCGAAGACGGGCTGATACTTGGCCGTGATTTTGGATGGGCCATTGATATCGCCGTTCGCCCCCGACATGCTTGAAAAACGCAAGCTAAAGGCAACCGTGTTGTCGTCGAGCTCAATTTCCACAGGCCGAAAGTTGGCGAAGGTAATCGCCCAATCCTCGTTTTCCGCTTCCAACCGAACTTCCTCGGGAACACGTCCCAAGAATTGCATCGCCAAATCATCCACATCACTGCTGCGAATCGTCCGACTGCTGAGCAGAATATCCAGGGCGTTGACGGCGGCCGACTGGTGCGCTTCCACCACAACTGCCGCGTCGGCGGGTTGCGGAATACCACAAGGTCGATCGGCAGCAAGCTGGAAAGACGCGGCCTGTACCCCATTGCCGTGGACGGACGAATCGGTTGAATAAAGTGCTAGAGCTGGCTTGGTCAAACCCAGTCGTACCAATTCAGCACGAGGTTGACGAAAGTTGGACAACCGTACTCCGGCTTCTTGAATCTGCTGGTCTACTTGCTGATCGTATTTGTTGCGAATCCGGTTTTGCAAACGAGATTCGGCAATCGCATCCGCTTGGGGTTTCTGCTGTACGACTTTCTTAGCTGCAATCTTGCGCACGATCTTCAGTTTGTGCTCAATGGCATACACGTGAGTCTGCAGATCGGTAGCAACCGAAGCTGGTCGTGCGCTAATGCCGTTGGGAGTGACGGTAATGTGCTTCGATGCTGATACCGGGGAGACTCCCGTGCTATGCAATTTGACGCCACGGTTGTGTCCAATATTCTGGCTGGTCATGCATGCATTGAGATTCAAACAGAGGGAGACACCTCCCAGCATTTCACGCAGGTCAACGGAAACGTCCCCTGCCAAGCAGGCTTGTCCGATCAATCGTGTGCCGAGCAAACATTCGTTCACCGGCGTTGGCTCAGCCACCGCTCGGTGCACCAAGCGATTTAACGCCGTTTCCGAAGCGTGGACCTGTAGGTTGGGGTAGTTGAATTGATTGCGAATTCGCTGAACGGCTTCCGGCGATTGCTGGCTTTCATGCAAATAGGTCAGCACCAAGCCAATTCCGGCGACCCTGTCGGTCATGCTTCCTTCGGCAGGTGTATCCAACTTAGTGACCAGCTCGTCCAACCGCGTTTGCAGCACTTGCAGCGTGCGATCTGGATTCGCACCATACTTGAGAGCTCGGATGTACCGATCGAGCGACGTCCGCAACTTCAAGAAGTGCGGGTACTCTAGCCCCTCATAATTTTGGCGCATGGTGGTTTCCAGCTCAACCAATTTGGTCAGGCTGGGCTGCTCTGCCGCGATTTCGCTACTGAGAGCCTCCAATCCAAGAAAGCTACTCCAAGCGACGCCGTTAGCCGAGTTGGGAACGATGTAGGCCTGCAGCTGCTCAACCGCTTCCTGCAACTCTGCTTTAGCTGGCTCAACCTGAGGGAGCCGGCTCATATCGAGAGCCCCTTTGGCCTCTTCCAAAATGCTCTGCAGCTCGAGCGTCTGAGACTCAATCGCCGCCGACGCAGCCGCTTTCAGCGCGGGCACCGCCGCAGTCGCGGTAGCAGGCAGAGGCGATACCGTCGGTTCGACGATCGACACATCATTGGTGAGCAGATCGGCTGCCATCACAGCACCCAGATTTCCGCCTACAATGGGCGGGAGTGAACAGCTAACTATGGGAGTTAGAATAAAGCCAGCTAACCACTTCTTCAATTTGCGACGTTCGGTCGACATCCTTAGCCCCTATGCAAAACAAGCCAAAATCCGTAGCCCCAACAGTTTCCACTGCCACGCCTAGTTTGCAATACAGGAATCGTCATTTCCTGCCGATAACACCCAAATTACCGAAACTTTCGTAGTTAACCGCATTTCGGTACCGGACGTTCCGCTGCGAATCGCTCCCCCCTTCTGTCCGCCCTCACTGCCAAACGTAAGCACGCACGCATGCTTCCCACCACAATCATTGGAAAAAAACGCGACGGACAAATTTTGACCGCGGACGAGATACAGTTCATGGTCGCCGGATTAGTCGACGGCTCGATTGCCGATTACCAAGTCGCCGCTTGGGCCATGGCCATTCTCTGCCGCGGCATGAATACCCGAGAAACCGCCGCACTCACCGATTGCATGTTGTCGAGCGGTCAAACCTTGCCCAGATGCTCGGACAAACCGCGCGTCGACAAGCACTCCACCGGTGGCTTGGGCGACAAAGTATCGCTGATTCTAGCCCCACTATTGGCGTGCTTTGACGTGGATGTCCCAATGCTGAGTGGCCGGGGCTTGGGAATCACCGGTGGCACGCTCGACAAACTCGAATCGTACCCCGGCTACCGCTGCGATCTTTCCGAAGTGGAGATCTCCCAACAACTGCAGGCGTTGGGGTGTGTGATCACGGGCACGACTCCGCACATCGCCCCGGCCGATCGCCAGCTGTATCAATTGCGCGATGTAACCGCCACCGTTCCTTCGATCGCCTTGATCACCAGCAGCATCATGTGCAAGAAGTTGGCGGAATCGCTGGACGCGCTGGTGCTGGACGTAAAGTTCGGCTCGGCTGCTTTCATGCAACAGCTCAGCTCGGCTCAAGAGCTCGCTACCAGCCTAACGCAAACTGGCGAACGCCTCGGTCTGCCCACCCGGGCCATCCTCAGCGATATGAATCAACCGTTGGGTCAAATGGTAGGCAACGCGTGTGAAGCCAATGAAGCGGTCGAAGTACTTCAAGGCGGTGGACCTAGCGATGTCCGCGCGCTGACGTTGCGGTTGGGTGGCGAACTGCTGTGCGCGGCCGGATTGCACGCCCACCTCGAGAATGCAATTGCAGAGCTAGCCCAAGAATTGGATTCCGGGCGGCCCTTAGCAAGATTCGCAGCCATGGTCGAGCACCAGCGTGGTGCATTCCGAGAGCGACTCCCACTGGCGGCGTCATCAGTGTTCGCAGCTCCTCACAGCGGTTGGCTACGCGGAGTTGACGGTCAGGGCTTGGGGCAAATTGTGATTGAATTGGGCGGGGGCCGACGCAAGTTGGGCGACCACATCGAGCACAGCGTTGGCTTGAAAGTGCTAGCTCGCGTAGGCGACCAGGTACAACCAGGTCAACCGCTAGCGGTGGTCTACGCGCTCGACGCCACCTCCTCCGCAGAGGCTCACCGGCGGCTGCATCAGGTGTGGGATTGGTCAGACTCGTCCGTTGCCCCCCTGCCGCTATTTGCCCCAGCCAGTCCCCCTAAATCCACCTCTCCCCCCTAACACCCCACTTCGAACGATCTCTCGTGGACCGATCCTGCCGGATCCTGAAGAAAATGCTCAAGACTGGCCATGAATTTTGGCGACAGAGCAGGAGAGTCCTTGACATGATTTTCAATGGTTGATAATTTCTTGCTCTCGCAGCCAAGGAATGTCCCAGCAATCTTTAAGGCAGCGACCGCCACTGAAAAGGGGCACAAACGGGGGATTAGCTCAGTTGGGAGAGCGATTGCATGGCATGCAATAGGTCATCGGTTCAAGTCCGTTATCCTCCACTTTGAAAACGAATAAGCCGCTGAGCAGTTATGGTCAGCGGCTTTTTTCGTGTCCTGCAGCAGCTCCTCCAAGTCCAGCCCCATGTTGGCTTTGCCGGTCGCAGTTGCCGAAGCTCGCAGTGGAAGCAGTGGAATAGAAATCCTGCGTCAGCATGCAAGCAGGGCCGAGATCCAAACCTTCAAGTCGAAGGATCTGCTACCGTTCAGAAGTGCACTTGCGCAGGAACTCTCTCAACCACTCCTGCATAGCACTTAAATCCAGAAGTCAAATGCTGCAGGGCTACCGGCAAGCCCTGTCGATCCTTGCGTGGTACTACTGACCGGAGTCACTTGGGCTCGAGTCTTCGGTGGTGGCCTGTTCCTCCCACGCCCCCCACATCGGAAGTTTTCTTGCAGAGACGTTGAGTCAGAAAAGCGGTCGAGCCAGACGCCCCTCCAATGCTACCGACATCTCCATCTTCCCGGCTCCATCTTCCCGGCTAGCAGACTAACCACGCATGACGCGAGCCGCCCCCACCGACAATTGCCTTCCCCCTCGGTCCGCTCCCTCCTCGACACACACTGTCCCCAAGCCCTCCGAGTAGAATGGGCCCCCGGCCCGTTTGCCACTCACCGGTACCCTCCCCCTCCAAATCAGCCTCGGCCGGCACACTCGTCCGCGTGCACTGTCCCCAAGCTCCCGCCCTCGCCCTTCGAGTAGAATGGGCCCCCGGCCCGTTTGCCACTCACCGGTCCCTCCCCCTCCAAATCAGCCCTGGCCGGTACACTCGTCCGCGTGCTCTGTCCCCAAGCTCTCCCCGTCCCCAAGCTCTCCCCGATGTGGCGGAACGCGACATGATGCTGTCGGATTCACCTGCCGCCGCACGGGATGCATTCGTCGAGATCGGGATGCTGATTGCCGATCTAACGCACACACCAAACGTCGGTCCTGCAAGTAGTGGCAATCATACTCGACTGGTTAGAGCAGCTGCGAATCGTGCTTCGTTTCGATTTGGCCGATGGGTCTCACTGGCGGCAGGTCTGCTATTGGCGGTCGTGGTAGGGGCCTGGTTGTCGACGGAGCAGAGGCCGTCTTTGGGACGGCTTGATTCGTTGTCGAATTGCTTGTGGCGAGCGGAAACGGCACAGGCTCGCGACGGCGGACGGATCGAGATTGGGCATTTCCGCCTCGCCGAGGGGATCGCCACCATCCGGTTTGATAACGGTGCTAGAGTTGAGCTGGAAGGTTCATCGCACCTGGCAGTGCTCGCGGAGGATCACTGTCAATTACACAGGGACAGTGCCGGGGGGACAGAGCATTTTCAAGGAAGGTGAGCTACAGCTGACTCAGCTAGCATTAACACGATTCCACTCGATCTAGGCAGGACGCTTCCCGAGCGCGTGCTAACAAGGTGGCCTGTCCCCATTCACCCATTCACCCATTCACCCATTCACGCCGACGGCGACGAGTGGCACCGATTCCAGCTACACCTGCACCAATGCCGAACAAGGCGAGGGTGGAGGGTTCGGGGACAGCGGCCGTAGAGCTGTACGTGAGTGTGTCTATCTCAAGGGTGTTTCCAAGATTGTCGCCGGCTGCAAGCAGGGTCGTGATGCCTCCGCCTGATACGCTGAGGGTATTCCTCGTCGCACGCAGATTCTGTCCACCGAACGAGTCAAAGCCAATCTGGTTTCCAGCGCTATCGAATGCAGCAATTGAACCGGGATCCAAACTATCGTTAGGAATTAAGTCAATGGATACGAAATCGGTCGGAGTACTAAAATCGAAACGAAGAATTGATGAGGAGCTCCTTGAAGCAGCTAGAGTATCAACCAATGTCGCCGACGGTGGGTTCGGAAGGCTGTTGAAAAATCCAGTACGTCCGTTGAGTGAGAACTGCTGAGTCCCTGTCGAACCCAAGGCTGACGTAATGTCAGTGGCTCCACTGCCCCTAGTAATCGTTACACCGGTGAAAGCGTATGTCAGACTCGTCCCAGATGCAAACCCATCTGGATCAACGACAATAATTCCCGCCTGCACATGCCCCGCAGCAGCGACCAGCACCGCCACGCACGCCACTCGTTGAATCACCCGCATCATCTTGCTTCACCTTGGTCTAGGTCTAGGAATGTGGCCCGCTCCGAATTGGGGTCGGCAACCGTCACTACTGAGCGGCTCAGTGTTTAGTCCTACGATCAGTAGTTTAGTCCTGCGAGGAGGGTGTCAATAGCCAAAACTTAGCCATCCGAAAGATTTCTCCGCCTCGTCAAACCGCTCCACCAGGGCCGGAAAGTATTGAATTTCGATTAGATGCGAGACGAAACGGCGAAACGCCTAAGTTTTCGGCCTTCTGGCGAGCAATGTTGCACTAATTGTCTTGTCTAATCCAATCTTGACACACTCGCCTACCTTCGCTGTTTTCTCGCCGTGTTTGAAAGAATCAATGAGATCAGCGCCCAGGCCACGAATGAACCTGCCCATCGCCATCGATCTGCGGGTGTCCAGCAAGTCGGAGGATGTAGCCAGTCAAGAGCCGGAACTTCGGCAATGGGAGGCCCAGCGGGAGTGGGAGGCTCGCTGATATCGGGGCCGTTTCAATGACAATACGATGGAGCGGCCCGCCTTCCCCCAGTTGTTGCCGCACGTTCAGGCCGGCGGGGTTTCTGTAGGTTGCTGAGTGGCGACTGGATCGGTCGGGGCGAACCGCCAAGAGACTGACGGCTCTGCTCTAGGAACTAACGGAATTGAACGTGCGGTTGGTCTGCCTGCGTACAGGCCTAAATCTATCACCGGTACCCTCCCCCTCCAAATCAGCCCTGCTCGGCACACTCGTCCGCGTGCTCTATCCCCAAGCTCTCCCTCTGTTGCGCTCTGTCCCCAAGCCACCCGTTCTCGAGCTCTGTCCCCAAGCCACCGTCCGCAAGCCACCTCAAGCTCGCAATGAACAGGGGCATGCGGCACCAAGCAGGACTGCGTACTTCCAGCAACGACAGATCTTGACAGGTCATGTGAAAAGTGGGAATCGTGACGAAATTGCTACTCACAATCCCTGGAGCTATCCGATGAAAATGCGTCTTCGCACGCGCCCACTATTCATTGCTCTGGCTGCGATTCCAATTTTTGCCGTCACGGCGTGCTTCGCAATGCTCTTGCTTGCCGGAAGTTCCGCTGGAGGCACCCTGGCGTCAGGACGCAGCGTCATTACCTACTCTGATGCAATCACCTTGAAATCTGCATTCTCGGCGGATACCGCGACGATCGAAACGGCCGGAAAACAAATCATCGTTAGCCCCACAGCGCTGGTCGTGGATGGAATTTCGGTAGCTGAAATTGACGGCAAGGTCACCGATGTAGAAGTGCATATCAATTCTGGCATCGTTTCCTTTATTGCGGATGGCCGCCCGGTAGCTATAAGCCGTTAGGCAGCATTACTCAATCCACTCTCCTATTCGACAACCGTCCGCCGGAGCAGTGCTGAAGGGCGCCAGCGGAGTTGGTCGGTGAGCGGAAAAGCGAGAACACGCTTAGGACGCGCCAGTATTGATCACTGGCTGCGTATGTCGATCGGAGCAGAGTACGACGAGCAGGTTCTGAACCATCGCAGCCCTTCGTTCATTGTCCAGCTCGACAATATTGTCTTTGGCGAGGTGTTCGAGTGCCATTTGCACCATTCCCACCGCGCCTTCGACAATTTTAGTACGAGCTGCAACCACCGCCTGTGCCTGCTGACGCTGCAACATGGCTGCCGCAATTTCTTGAGCATACGCTAGATGACTAATGCGTGATTCGACGATTTCAATCCCCGCTCGGTCGAGTCGCTCCTGGATATCCTTGCCGAGCTGATCGGAAATTTCCTGGGTACTCCCCCGCAAGGAAACCTCGTGGTCTTCACTGTCATAAGGATACCGCGAGGCCAAGCTGCGTAGCGCCGCTTCACTCTGAACGCCCACGTAATCCTCATAGTCGTCGACCTCGAACAGCGCCTCTGCGGTGTTGACCACTTTCCAAACCACCACTGCAGAAATCTCCACAGGGTTCCCATCTCGGTCGTTCACCTTAGAAGGACGCCCATGCGATCTCCGCTTCTCAGTGAGGACTTTACCAGCGGCATCCTTCGTTTCAGGAGTCGTAGTGGCCCCCGTTTCGAAATTGCGAATTCGCAACGATATTTTGGACTTGGTGTAAAACGGGTTTACCCAATAGAACCCCGATTCGACAACGCTGCCTTTGTAATTTCCGAACAGTAGGAGAACGCGGCCTTGGTTAGGAGCGACGGCAATCAAACCGAACAAGCCAATGAAGCCTCCGAGCATGCAGACAGCAGCGAGCAGCAGGCAGAGCGTCGTGATTCCAGTCGGACGACTATCCGCAAGCGAGACCGTCCAGAAAAACAGCCCAACCGCAAACAGCTTCGACATCAGACAAAGAAACAATGGGATCCAACCCGCCATCGGGCGAAACTTCTTTTCTTGGTGCATTTAACTCTCCTTGAGTTCCTAACGGGTAATTACAAATCCTCGGAATGGGGGTCTGCAACTCGACTTCTATCGGTGCTCTCAGCAGGGCAGGGCACCAGCTGTGCTTGAATGCATTGGGTGCGTCCCGAGAGCGACCGCTCCCCTAGGACTACTGTCCAGCCGCTGCAGCAACCTAGGCTCCATGACGATGCACGCACCACCTCAATGGCCCTCTTACTCTGGCCCGGTTGAGCAGAGAAGCAGGCGCACCGAATTCTGAATACTGCGTGAATAGCTCGCATTCATTTAGAGCAGCACTGCTGCAACCCTTGGATGAGCGGTGCCCAAAAAATCTGCGACCTGGGCTTCACCCAACTTTTGCTAGCTATCTCGCAACACGACTCTCACCATGTGCAGGTCGTCCCGACTGGCTCGCCCACCCCCTCGCCCCTCCAATGTCAAACTATTCCGATTAGGCAGAGTTTGCGGAATTCGCAAAATTTACGGATTGCGCTAATTATCCGGGCAAGTGCTGACGATAACTCTAAACATCCCCAAGTTTGGAATGCTGGGGAGATATGCTGGCGCCCTTCCATTTCGGGCGTTCAGCTCAAACGCCAGTTTTGCTAGGGAAGGCGCGGCAGTGTTACAGCGACTTATTGCCTCAGTTGTAATGATTTTCAGTCTGATGGCTTCGATGCCCGTCATGGGCCAGAGCTATCAAGGTGCGAGCTCTGCTCGTCGACCTCAAGCTGCTCCACGAACGGGAGTTCCAAGCCGGTGGCAGGGAAAACCGAGCGAATCGCGTCCCAGTCGACGTCCCGTGACCACGGCCAGCCATGTATCTGCCGACTACGTGGTGGAAGGCGACATCATCGCTGACGGCGGCGACTACTACGACAGTGGCTGCAGCAGTTGTGGCGGGGGAGGTTGCAGTACTTGCACCTCCGGCGGCGGCCAACTCGGCGAGGGATATTGCGACTCGTGCAATGTCCCCAACCGCTTCTGCATCTGTTTCCCAGCTCACGGTTGGGTTCAGGCTGAATACCTCAACTGGTCACAAGACGGCATGAATCTTCCCGCCCTGGTTTCCACCAGCCCTGATGGAACAGCGCGAGCCAATGCTGGCGTGTTGGGCAACACGGGGTCGATTCTTTACGGTGGCAGCAACAATTACCAAGACGACGACCGCTCTGGCTTCCGCATCCGCTTCGGATTTTGGTTGTCATCCTTCCCTGGTCTGGGCGTAGAGGGAGAATACGTAGGACTTGGCGAAGAAACGGAAAGTTACTACCGCAATTCCGCTGGCAGCCCGATCCTGGCCCGTCCGTTCTTCAACGTCCAAGACGGTCAGAACGACTCCGAATTGGTTGCTTTCCCCGGCGTATTGAATGGCAACATTGGGATTACAACGACTAGCGAATTCAACGGAGCCGCCTTTCGATTCCGTCGCCAACTGTGCTGTTCCAATGGTTGTGCGTACTCCCCACTCGTTTGTCAGACCGTGCCAACCTCCTCTCGCTGGGATGCAACCTTGGGCTATCGCTTCTGGCAACTCGATGAATCGCTCACAGCTACAGAGAATCTAAGGACTACCGGCACCGGTACCACCGACACGTTCGCCATCACCGACCGTTTCGAGACCTTGAATCAGTTCAATGGAGTTGAGCTCGGAGTACTATGGCAAGGCCGCCGCGGCATGTGGTCGTTGGATGGACTGATGCGGTTGGGAATTGGTAACGTCAAGCAGACGGTCAACATCACCGGATCTTCACTCATCAATGAAGGCGGAGTCAGCACAGCTTACAACAGTGGTTTTCTGGCACAACGCAGCAACATTGCAGGCTACTCCCAGGAAAACTTTACGATGGTGCCCGAGCTGGGTGCGACCTTGGGATACCAGATGACCCGCCGCCTCCGCGTCACCGCAGGCTACTCGGCCATCTATTGGGGAAGTGTCGTGCGACCAGGCGATCAAGTTGACCTAGACGTCAACCCTTTACTACTTCCGCCCGAACAAGCCACTCCTGTGGTAGCAAATGGTGCACTCCGACCTCAGTTTCAATTCGTAGAAACCGATTATTGGGTACAAGGTCTGAGCTTCGGTGCCGACTTCCGCTGGTAAGATGGGGAAGAAACGCAGAACATTCCGTCTGAACAGGACGTCAGAGCTCGACCTTCCGGCTACGGTTAGGTCGGGCTTTTTGCATTCAATGACGTTCCACGGAAGGGAGCCTTTCTCCATGACGAATCTACTTGGTCGTCTACTCGCCCGATTGAAGAAACACCGACCCACAGGTTCGCAACGGCGTCGATCGCGAAATCGCACCTTGCGAGTAGAGCCGATGGAAATGCGCCGCTTGCTGGCTGGTGATATCGCCACCATCGGCGGTAATGTTTTCACCGACAACACAGATGACGGTTTTGCGACCGGTACCAATCCTCCCATCGAAGCGGCCACGGTATATCTCTATCGAGATGGTGGAGCGGGGGCAGGCGTGGGGACCTTTGAGAGCTCAGGTGGCACCGCAGCCGGAGACGACATACTACTCGAAACCCTCGCCACCGACGTCAATGGTAACTATGCCTTCACCGGCTTGGCCGCTGGCCGTTACTTCGTGGAACAAGCGCCCGTCGCTGGCAAGCTCCAACGGACTGCAGAAACCGTCAAAGTCGTAGACATCACGTCGACGGACGCGATTGGTGTCTCCACGCAGACCGTAGATTCGTTCAATGACACCCTGGCCGCCTTGGTGGTCAATAGCGGCACCCCCACACTGTCCAACTCTAGCGCCAGCGCGGAAGCGATTACGGGTGAACGCGATTTGGTGGTGAACCACCTCAGTGGTGGAAGCACGATTGCAGCCTCCTTAAATTCCACACTATTGACGGTGGATACAGGCGTGGGAACGACAGGCACGGTCATCCTTTCCTATGATGGCGCCGATGGCGACGCGACCACGCTATCGCACCTCACCGGCGGCGATATTTTGGACCTAACAACCGGGGGCGGATCGGCCTTCCATTTCCTGGTAGGCTCCGAAGCGGGCAACACGTTTGATATTGAAGTTTACTCCGGTGCTGGAAACTTCTCGCAGATCTCCTCTGAGTCACTCCCCATCACCGTCGGAGCCGCTGCTACGGAGGATGTCATCCTCGACTTCAGCTCGTTCACCGTGGGAGCTGGTACTGGCGCCGATTTCACCAATGTCACCGCCATACGCATCCAAATCAATCTAGCTGCTGCAGCGGACGCACAATTTGACTTCTCAGGAATCGTCGCCCCCTTCGTCGCTACTGAGAATTTCGCCAACCTAAATCCAATGGCGATCGGAAACCAAGTCTTCGGTGACGACAACAATAACGGCACCCTAGATGTAGGCGAGAATGGAATCGCTGGTGTCGACCTCGTTCTGTACGAAGACACCAACAGCAACGGAACGCTTGATATCGGCGCGGGAGATACCGTCGTAGGCACGACGCAAACCACAGACGCCAGTGGGAACTATCTCTTCAGCGATTTGCTGCCTGGTGACTATTTCGTAGTCGTTCCAGCGACAGAGTTTGCTGCCAATGGCGATCCTCTATTCAATTTCCTCAGCAGCAGCACTGCTACGTTGCCCAATTCCGTGTTAGCCGATGGGACCAATGTCGGAGCGATATTTGGAGCTAGCGGTGTAGCCTCTGGGATCATCACGTTGGTTGCTGGCGGTGAGCCAACTGCCGATGGCGACGACGCCAATACCAACAGTTTTGTCGACTTTGGCTTTGTGCCCGCCGTCGACCTTGCAGTCACTAAAGTTGCCGTGGCCGAGGATGATCCCACGCCAAGTGATGGCACGGTAAATGCCACCGCCGGTGCTACCGTCACTTACACGATTACCGTGACGAATAACGGACCAGCGGCATCGAATAACGTCGTGATTGTTGATGACCTACCGGACCTCACCCCAAACGCCCTGACCATCGAGTCCGCCACTGCCACAGGGGGCGGCACTGTGACGCAAACGGGCAACTCGGCTGGTGAACTCGAGATCGCCTACGCCACACTCGCGTCAGGCCAGACCGAAACGATCACGGTCGTGGTGCGCGTCCCTGCAGCCGCAGCTGCTGCGACCGCTCAGCGCAACAACGTGAGTGTATCGGGAACCGGCAATGATACCGATTCAAACAACGATACGGCCTTCGCAGACATCGATATCGCTCGGCTAGCGGTACTGACCATTGCGAAGTCGGATACACCCGATCCGGTAGGCGTGGGCAGCACCTTGACCTACACGATTCTAGTTACCAATACGGGCTCGTCGACCGCGACGAATGTCGAGATCTCTGACACACTTCCCGCCGGCTTAACCTTCTCTTCCGTTACCAGCACCGCCGGTACGGCTTCCGAAGCGTCTGGCGTTATCACTGTCGACATTCCAAGTTTAGATGTTGCGGGCACAGCTACCGTCACCGTTGTGACCACCGTTGCGGCTGGCTTCACCGGTTCGACGATTTCCAATAGTGCCACCGCTCAAGCAGACGAAGCGGTTCAAGTTACTTCCACGGCAACGACGGACGTGAATCCGTCCGTCGATCTCGCCATCACCAAAGCCGATGATGTCGACCCGGTCGACCGGGGGGGGCAGGTCGTCTACACGATGGTAGTGACCAACAACGGCCCCAGCGATGCCACGAATGTCGAAGTCGTCGATACGCTTCCGGCAGGAGTCACCTTCGTTTCGGCTACCGGTGGCACCGTTACCGCGCCAACTGGTGGTAGCTCCGATGCAATCATCAACGTAGGCAGCCTAGCATCGGGCGACTCAACCACCGTCACGGTAACTGTGGATGTTGAGCAAGCTGCGGCAGACACATTCACCAATAGTGCCGTGGTACGCTCGACCGAAACCACCGCTGGATTTGACGCGAACACCGCGAACAATACAGCCACGGAAACAACTTCGACGCAACGCACTATCGACCTGGCGGTCACCAAGAGCGACTCAGCCGACCCGGCCATCGCCGGCCAAGCCTTGGTCTATACGATCGTCGTGACGAACAATGGTCCGTCGGACGCGATTGGAGTGAATTTAGCCGACAACTTGCCGGACGGAATTCAAATTAGCTCCGCGACGTCGACTGCTGGAACCGTAACGGTCCCGACCTCGGCACAGGATACCGTGGCGGCGAATAACGACGATTTAACCGTCAACATTGGTGGTCTAGCCTCGGGTGCATCGGCAACGATCACGGTCAATGCAACCGTATTGCCAGATGCTCGCGGCACACTGAGCAACGTGGCAACCGTGTCGACGACAGATACGACGGCGACGGAGACCAACACGGCCAATAACGTCGCTACCGAAACGACAACGCTCAACTCCTCAGTGGATCTCGTAGTCACTAAAAACGATTCCGTTGATCCAGCCCTGGCTGGTAATGCCCTGACGTACACCATTGTTGTAACCAATTCTGGTCCTTCCACAGCAACGAACGTGAATTTGTCAGACGTTCTTCCGAGTGGCGTTAGCTTTACGAGCGTAGCAACCACCCAAGGAAGTGCGAGTCAAGCATCGGGAACCGTGACGGCTCAGTTGGGAACTCTCGCACCGTCCGCTTCGGCCACCATCACACTCATTGTGGGCATCAACGGAGATACTCGAGGCACCTTAACCAATACTGCATCAGCGACGGCGACAGAGACGGAGTCGAATACGGCCAACAACTCCGCTACGGCCACCACAACGGTCAACGGCAGTGTTGATTTGTCGGTTACCAAGACAGACAATATCGACCCCGCAGCGGCTGGAAGCAACGTGCAGTATACAATCGTCGTTACTAACAACGGCCCATCCTCGGCTACGAATGTGGTGATGAGCGATGTATTGCCTGCTGGCATGACCTTTGTTTCAGGCACCTCAACGCTGGGCACCGTAACCAACTCGGGGAATACCGTTACTGGTACCATCGGTACTCTGGCCTCAGGAGCCTCCGCTACGATTACTCTCACCGCTTCAATCAATGCCACAGCAACTGGAACGCTGACCAATACCGCGACGGTCACCGGCACGGAAACGGACACCAATACTTCGAACAATTCAGCCTCGCAAACAACGGCTGTCGCGGTGCCCAAGAGTATTTCAGGTGTGGTCTACGTTGACATGAATCGCAACGGAATCAACGATGCTGGCGACCAGATGTTGCCCGGTGTCACCGTTGTGTTGACCGGCACGGATATTACGAGCGCGACGATCAATCAATCGGCGACGACCGACGCGAACGGGGCTTACATCTTTAGCAACCTGTTGCCTGGCACGTACACCGTCACTCAAACCCAGCCGGCTGGATACCAAGATGGTGCCGCCAATGCCGGTACCGGATCGACCACGACGCCGACGACCTCCGCCAATCAGATCACCAACATCACTTTGGGAACGACCGACGCCGTCGCCTTCGATTTCGGAGACCTCCTGTCGCCACTCAGCAAGCGGCGGTTCCTAGCTTCCTCACAAGTCGGTGATTAGGGCTCGACGCACTTGAGCCTGCGGATTGACGAAAAATCTGCGTCGCTCATCCCATTTAGCTCACCCCATTTAACTCAGGGCGATACCGACCGCCGCCGCTCCTAGCAACGGAGGCGACTTCAACAATACCGCCAGAACCCGTAAACTGCATGCTGTCAGGCCACTACCTGACGGCGTGCAGTTTTTTTTTGGTCTCGTGCAAGGGATACTCCGAAGTGAACCAGCCCTATTTCACTCAGCTTTCCATACCATTAATGGTGGAAGTCGTTGGGCAAGATGCTGCGAAAATTGTCAATAACCTCTGCACCCAAGATATCGCAAAGCTCGGAGACGCAGAGAGTCGCGAATCCTTCGTCACCAACCTGCGTGGTTGGGCCGTTGCCCACGGAGCAATCGCTATCTTGGGAAACAGCGTCTGGATCTTCGGCCAACACTCACGGCCAGAGGCGGTCGCCCAGCACATCGACCGCTATATCATTCGCGAAGATGCGGAAGTTCGGGAGCATTCCAACGATCGTGCACTCTACCTAATCGGACAGCCCTATTCCACGATCCTCGGAGAATCAACGCCAACAGAACTTCCGCTGCCAGGCAACGTAAATCGCTTTGAACTCCCGACAGGAGAAGCAATACTCGAAATACCGATTCGCATGTGGGGCGCAACGTCTGTCGCTTGGATCGTCGAGCAAGCGGCCACCTGTGCGGTCGACGACTTTCTCGTTCAGCATAGTCTTCAACGGCTTTCGAACGAGGAGTGTCGGGCGCTGCAAATTCAGAATTTTTGGCCGCTGGAATCCTGCGAACTACTAGAAAAGACCATCCCTCAGGAGATTGATCGCGACGGACTGGCCATCAGCTTTACGAAGGGGTGCTACTTGGGACAGGAAACGATTGCCCGCTTAGATGCGCGCGGCCAATTGCAAAAGAAGTTAGCATTAATAGAACTCCCTGCGTCGGCGAAAGCAGGGGATGTAATTCTACACGGAGACAAAGAGGTAGGCGTGTTGAGCTCGGTGGCTGGCACTTCGACGAACATCCCACAACCTTTGGGGCTCGCAACACTCAAACGCGGTTCCTTCAATCCAGGCACGGAATTGACTTGCAACGGAGATCGAGCACTCGTCCTAGCTCACGAGCTGACCTAACGCTCGGGGGAGGCTAGCGGAACCACGTTTCCCACCGCATCAAAGGAAACCGATTGGGTAAATGCGCCAGCCAACTCTCGCCTTTGGCCGTTCGCTAGCTGCAATGTTTCGCTGATCAAATTTCCTGTATAGGCGCTTGCCAGTCCAACCACGGAAGTGGTGAATCGTGGATTGATTTCAATCACCGTCCACGAATTCGAGTGGAGGTCGAAGAGCATGTCGACTCCGACCCACCCCATCCCACCGGTTCCGCAGGCACGGAGCGCCGCATCGACCAACCTGCGGGGGGGAATAACTTGGTTCCCCCCCAACGAAATTTCGCCGCCTCGATACTCCCACCCCTGCTCCAACTCTCCAACCGCTTCCAGGTTTTGCGTTGCAGGTGGCAGCCAATGGGCGTTTCCCCGCGCATCGATGATGGCTGAACACCCGAAGGCGGCGCCCGCCAGGCAAGGTTGTACGAGCAGCGGCTCGGGCTGAGCCAACAGCTGTGCGTGGCGTTGCAGCAGCTCGTTTCTGCCCAGCCGCAGCACTCCCTCGCACCCCGCCCCGTCATCGGGCTTGACTATCCACTGAGGCTCGTCCCGGGCAGTTCGGCACAAGTCTTGGGTGCTCTTCAGCCACGCAAGGGTGAGTGCCTGAAGCGGCAGCGTTGGTGGATGGGAAATGCCAGCCTCTGCCAACGCTCGAGCAGTCTTCAATTTGCTGCAAGCCGTACTTAGAAACGGGCCAGAGCAATTCACCAACACGTTGGGCAGCGTCCCGAGTTTCTCTACGGCGGCCTGGAGTGCGCCTCCGCACTCCGGTGCAATCACCACTGCCTGGTCGCACGATTGAGCGATGCTTCGCCAATGCTCCAACAAATCGGACTGGTGACTAGGCTCCAGGAGGACGACGTGGGCAGCCTCCCGCAGCTTGAGCAAAAAACGCGTTTCTTGTAACTCTCTAGAAATTGCAACGTATACTTCATTGCCAGCTTCTGTAAGTTGCTCTACCAAACTGGCCAGCATCGCCATGCCCTCTCTGTGCATGGAGAATGCTTGTAGCTGGTCGCGCGCAGGCAGAGTCGGCGTTTCCCCCCAGGGGTGGATGCTTGTACCGCCGCCGCACATCCATTCTAGCACTGCAATTTTCATATTCGATTCGCCGAATTCGGTTTGCTGGCTTCGTCAGCAGGCCCCAAGCCGGACGCGCCGCCACGCGGTTGACATTAATCATCGGTTGCCCTGAACATTCTGCAGGAGCAATGCCGATTAATCCTGTTGGGCAATTGTGCGCCTGTCGCGACAAAGTGTCGATGGCGGAGCTGCGCGGCGTTCATGGCATAAAACAGGGATGTGGGAGAACGACAGATGACCAATTTGGGGGATGTAACGCTCCGTCTCGAATCTTACCTAGCCAGACTTTCGGACGTCAACCACCGTTGGGAAACCTGGCTCAGTCAGGGGGAACAGGCCATTGTGGCGAGCGATCACGACCGCTTGCAAACCTTGACACCTGAAGCCGAAACTCTGATGCGGGAACTCCAGCAGCTCATCCTTGTTCGGCAGCAATTGTTAGACGAAGCTCAACAAGGCGGCTTGCCCAACAGTGATCTATCGAGTCTCGCGCGACACTTGCCTGCCTGGCAAGCTCCGTCGGCAGCCCTACGTCAGAGCCTCAGGAAGGCCAAGAAACAACTTTCCAATTTGCGGCGTCTCCACGCAGCTACCTGGGTGCTACTGAGCCAATCGGCGCAGTACTACGGTGACATGATGCAGATCCTCATGCAGGGCAGCGCGCGAAAAGACGTCTACCTGCAATCCGCTGGATCCGATACGGGCGGAGGCATGTTGCTCGATACAAGTCTCTAACCACGTTCCGTTGGTTTTGTACCAAGACTAGGCTGTGCCATGTCCCTGTTCTCCACGATTCAACAATCCTCAAATGCACTCCAAGTTTCCCAACTTGGATTGAATGTCGTTGGCAATAATATCGCCAATGCCAACACGCCAGGCTACTTGAGACAGGAGTTGATTCAGTCCAGTGGGCCGGGCATTCGGGTGGGCGGCGTAATCCTGGGATACGGGGTTCGCGCCACCGGCGTTGTTCAGAAAGTGGACGAATACACCGTCGACCGCCTCCGCCAGACCGAAAGCAAACTGGCCAGTAGCGACGCGGTTGGCGAAGTCTATAACAAAATGGAAGCCATTTTCGGAGAGCTTACCGATAGCGATCTCAGCACCCAGCTCAGCGACTTCTCGGCGAGTATCAATGATGTGTTGAATCAACCCGGCAATGACTCTCTCCGCAGGTTAGTGATCGAACGAGGAAGCTCCCTGACCTCTAATATTCGCTCCGTGAGTAACCAGCTTGACAATATCTCAGTAAATCTCAATTCAGAGGTTCGAAGTATTTCCGAAAGCATCAATGCGATCAGCAAGCAAATTGCTGGTTTGAATCAACGCATTGTAGAAGTCGAAGGTGGCCGCAGCAGTGGCAGCGATGCCGTGGGGCTACGGGACGAACGCATCACGGCACTGCAAGAACTCTCCAAACTTGTCGACATCCGCGCCGTCGAACAGGTCAGTGGAGCGGTTTCAGTATTCGTGGGCGGCGAATACCTGGTAGCGGATGGAATTCAACGGCCCGTCGAATATGCACTGCGGACCGACGGCGATGATTCTTACCCGGAAGTGCGTTTGGCCGATACCCAATCACCTCTCAAAGTCTCCGGTGGCAGGCTGCACGGACTCTACCAAGCCCGCGATGGTGCGGTGGGCGATGCCAAGACCAATTTGGACCAGTTCGCCAGAGACCTCATCGAGCAATTCAATCGCATCCATTCGCAGGGCCAGGGGCTGGCTGGCTTCAACTCCGTCACGGCCGCTCATAAGACAGACGACTCCCAAGGACCACTCGACCTGGCGGGATTCCCGCTCGAAATTAAGAACGGCGAGTTTGAAGTTCAAGTGCTCGATACGGCTACAGGCCTTTCCCAAACGCATACCATCCGTGTCAAACTGCAGGGTGGTACCGACGACACCTCCTTGGAAGATGTGCGGACGGCCCTCGATGCAATTTCAGGCCTCAACTCTTCGATCTCAACTGAAGGTGGCTTGCGCATCGAGTCGGATTCCACCAAGCTGCAATTCTCGTTTCAGAACGACAGTTCTGGATTCCTCGCTGCCTCCGGCATCAACACCTTTTTTGTTGGCGATTCGGCGAACTCCATTGGTGTCAATCCGATAGTGGCTGGCAACCCCAGTATGTTTGCGGCTAGCACGACCGGCGTGGGCGCTGCTACCGACAATGCACTGAAACTTGCTCAAGCGTTTGACGAACCGATCGCTGGACTCAACAATCGCTCTATCAAACAGACCTTCGAGAATATTATCGCGACCACCAGCCAAGACATTAGTGTGCAGCAAGGATTGTCGGACGGACTGCGCAATTTCTACCGCACTCTCGAAGGGCAGCATTTGGCTACCTCCGGTGTCAATCTAGATGAAGAAGCGGTCAAGATGATTTTTTACCAACGCGCCTTCCAGGCCAGCAGTCGTCTGATCCAAACCTCCAGTGAATTATTGGACGTCCTCGTCAATCTCTAATTCACGATCGAAGTAGGCTGAGTAGCTTATGACTAACTTCTATCCCGCTCCCAGTGGACGCGCTACTAACCAGCTATCGCAAACGCGTCTGCTGTTTCAAATCAATCATGACCAACTGGCGATACAAGATCTCCAGACTCAATTGAGCACCGGCCGACGGATCTCGAAGGCCAGCCAAGACCCAACTTCCGCCGTAAAAGCCATGGCCGCCCAGCGGCAATTGGAATACAAGTCGCAAATCGGCAGCAATCTACAAAGTGCCGATACAATTTTGTCCGCTACCGAGTCGACGCTCGCGCAAGCTCAGTCGATCATGACTGAAATCAAAGGGCTCACCGTCAGTGCCACCGGCACGACTCTTTCGGACGATGAGAAACAGGCGTTTCAAGCTCAAGTCACTGCAGCCATTGATAAGCTCACAGAGCTTGGAAATGCTAAGTTTCGCGATCAATTCATCTTTGGCGGATCCGCACTGAACGATCCACCGATCAATCCATTGGGTAAGTTGATCCGATTCAACGGCAATGCAGATTCGCTGCAAACCATCTCGGATTATGCTTCTACCATCGCTGCGAATGTGGCCGCGGATGACGCCTTCGGCGTTCGCAGCTCTCGCGTTCAAAGCACCATCGACTTGAATCCCAGCATTGCAGGCAACACTCCCCTAGCAAGCCTTAATCGTGGCGATGGAATACGTAATGGTGCCATCTCGCTCAGCGACGGAGTCGAAGTCTTCCAGCTCGATCTCACATCGGCCTATAACATTTCCGATGTTACCGAAGCGCTCAGTTCGGTGCAGTTGAGTGGCCGCGAACTTCAGGTGACCTTGGACAACAACGGCATCAATATTGAGTACGCCGATGGTCTGGGTGGCCTGCTTCGCGTGTCTGAAGTTGGTTCAGGGAACATGGCGAACGATCTACAGATCAACAACGTCCAAACCGTTGGCTTAAGTCCAGTGGTCGGTGGGGATCTCGATCCAATCGCTACCTCAACCACCCCTTTGAACCAACTGTTCGACGGGGTGGGACTCGGTTCAGGCAGTTTTTCGATCGAACAGGGGGAGGAATCCTACATCGTGTCCACCGTGGGGCTCACGACTGTGGAGGATCTCGTCAATCGCATCAAGTTGTCCGGTGCTAGTGTGGAGGCTGGCTTGGACAGTACGGGTAGATACTTCTCGTTGCAAAGTACCGAGAGCGGCAGCAGTCTTTCCATCGGTGAGAACGGGGGCAATCTGGCGTCTCGACTTGGCCTGAGAACGATGGACCTCGATACAAGATTATCCACGCTCAATAATGAACAAGGAATTTTCGATAACACCGAAGGAGAAGACCTCAGGATCACACGCAATGATGGCACCACCTTTAACGTTGACCTGAGCAACACGCAAACAATCAGCGACGTCCTCTCTCGGATCAACAATCACGTCGACAACGTTAACGCCAGTACGCGCGTCACGGCCGCTCTAGCCACCAACGGCAATGGACTGACATTGACCTCACTGGCAGGCAGCCAACCCATCGAAGTTGCCAATGTAGGCGGTAGCCAGGCGGCCTGGGGCCTCGGCCTGGTCTCTCGGAACGAAGATCAAACCATCGGTTCCGTGGCTGGCACCGTCAACCGGATTGGTGGCAGCGATGTCAGTGGCGTCCAAGTGGAAGGAGTGTTCAACACGCTTCTGCGTCTCCAGCAAGCACTGGAAACAGGCAACAATGAAGACATGTTTCGCATCTCTTCCGCTATGGACGAGGACCTGCAACGCATGTCTTTGGCCAGAGGGTTTGTGGGTACGCGCCAACAATCCATCGATTCCATTAAAGATCTAACGGCGGAACAAACAATTCAGCTCGAGCAAATGCAATCCGATGAACTGGATGCCGATTTAGCCAAAGTCATCTCAGACTTAAACGCCCGGGAAGCAGCCCTCCAAGCCTCCTTGCAGTTGATGGGCAAGACCTCGCAATTGTCGCTATTCGACTACCTCTAGGCGTGTGCGCAATCGATGCGTAATGTACAGTTGCCAAATTCGAGTGCTCGAGAATTCCCGATCGCTGCTATGCGTTCAAGTCCTGCTTCACTGAGAGTCGCATTGTCCAAAGCCGAATGATTCAGCTGAGGCAGCCTCGGCAGAGACTCCACCATAGCATCCGTCACCATAACACCACTTATTCTTAGGCTCTCCACTACTGGGTATAAACGCAGCACTTCGAGATCCCGCACAGTGCGTACGACGAACTGGAGATCCCTTACCTCCCCCAAGAAGTACTCGTCGCCCAAGAGCAGTCGCAGTTAGCCGTTGGTCACCCCGGTAGCCTTCGGCCAAACGCCTCTCGCTTCTGACAGATGTCCTCCAAGATGCCTCTGAGTCGCTACAGCTCGCCTCCTCTGCTGCTCCCGATGCAGATCCACGCAAATCAAGCCCCAAGGAATGGCCAATGCGGTGAGAAGCACCAACACCGTTTGAAGACGAAAGCGAACCACGTATCGTGCCGGATTGCGTTTCGTCATTTGAGCCAGCCTAGTTGCTTGGGAGATTTTAAATACAGCCTGAAACAGTGTTTCCAATAGAGCGTGGCGGCCCTCCAATTGCCAGAGTGAACTCCTGTTCGCTCCCCGGTCCTCCCCAAAAAACCTCATGCTGCAGCAGGCTGGTCGTCATTCTTTGTTGGCTCTCTGGCGCGAGCCGATTTCGAGCAGCTGAAACCACACCATCAATATTGGGAATACCATCAGGAACAGGAAACTTCCAGCCGGCGTTAGTTGTACGACATCTGAGCTTTCCGGAGCCAAGAAATACGCAGCGCTCATGGCAGTAGCCCCGCAAACCCCACAGACGAAAATCAAAGCTTGCATGGCGGGATAGGGAGCGAAGACGTGGCGAAACCTCCAAAGAAATACGCCGCTAGAGCTTGCGATCGCAAAGCATAAAAGCCAAGCCATTCCTAGAAACGAATCTTGTAAAAGAAACACTACGCCACCGACACCCAAGTAGGCGGTTCCGCCGAGTAGCCCACCGAACCAGGCACCAGCATTCCACTGAAAATAGCCAGTCCCCTGTTTGGGAAAAACATCAGTCACGTTGTCGCCTTCTCAACCGAAATTTTAACAAGTCGTGTTACTGCAAACGAACCACCCCGCCGCGCATTCTAATCTAGAGTCAGAGCCAGCAGCAAGCAAACGTCCCCGACGCCTGAGATGAAAAACGTCGGAATGCGGGGTGTGACATTCGCTTCCATTTCCCAACCTTTCACCGCTGCGTCCCGTTCATCTTCTGAAACTCAAGCGTCAATTGCTCTTGAATAGCTGAGCGTCTAATCGTCAAACTAGACGTCACGGGCCATTGATTTCGCATGGCCTGTGCTTTAGCCTCGACGGTCCTGATGAGAAACGCCCGGCATTGAGGTTGGCTAGCAAGATTGCAACGAGTTGCATCGCAGCAACCAGTCTGGAAAACAGCTATTCGCATGAAACGCCTAAAAAAGAGTCTCATCATTGTTGGAACCTGTTATTTGGGAACACTGCTCATGCTGGCATTCTTCGAACGCTCGATGATCTATCCGGCTCCTCAGGCGGACAAAAATTTACAGCTTCCGAGGATCCCTCTTTTTGAAGAGGTAACCTTCACGTCGGCTGATGGCACGCGGCTTCATGGATTGTTCGCGGAGCACCCCAACGCGAAAGGAGCAATTCTGCTGTGCCATGGCAACGGTGAAGATGTATCCTACATGTCGGAAGAGCTGCATGATCTGCAAGCTCGGTTCCAGCGGAATGTACTGGCGTTCGACTACCGAGGTTATGGGAAAAGTGATGGCAAGCCGTTTGAAGCGGGCGTGCTCGAAGATGGCGAAGCCGCTTTGCGTTGGCTGGTCGAGCAAACGGGAGAGCAGCCAGACAAAATCATCCTGTGGGGGCGGTCGCTGGGAGGAGCCGTGGCGGTGCACCTAGCTGCCCAGAATGGTGCTCACTGCCTGGTGTTGGATCGCACTTTTAAATCGATGGTCGACGTAGCTCAGTGGCATCTCCCCTGGCTCCCCGTGAGTTTACTGCTCAGAAACCGCTATCCATCCTACCAACGCATCGAAAGCTACTCGGGCCCTCTATTCCAAGTTCACGGACACGCCGATCAAGTGGTCCCCTTTCGCTCCGCCGCCGATCTCCACGCGGCCAGCCCTTCGCAGAGGAAGGAGTTCATCGCACTTGATTCCCTTGGGCACAATACGCCTTGGCCAGACGAGGTTTTCCAATCGCTCGACGAATTTCTGCTCTCTAGCGAGTAGCATGAACTGGAACAGCCCCGCTGCTGCCTGCCGGCTGCTATCCCCCAAGACCTAGCCAGAGCGGGGCAGGGTGGGAAAAATCTCTCCCCAGATGGGCGATCAATCTGATGAGTGCAAGTTGGGGAAGTGCTAAGTTCGACTTTCGCACTTTTAAGCCCTTTGCTAGCAAATGGTTGTGAAGAAACTGGCCCCCGGGTTGCAGGCTTTCGCCTGTGTTAACTAACCCAAACAAGGAGGCCACTTTCAATGGACATTGCAACATCTTTCATGCCACTTCTGCAAGTCTTTACTGCCGCGATGACTGAGCCAACCGCACAGTCCTTCAAGCAATTCGTCGCAGGATGGATCTTCGCACCTCGCAGGAATATCACTGGGGCGCTTCGAGCGATTGATCCCACCAAACATCACAGCGCCTATCACCGTATCTTTGCCGGAGCGAGGTGGTCAATCGACCAAGTGGGACTGGCAATGTTCGATCTCGTCGTCAAGCTCACCGATCAGCAACATTGCTATCTTGTCGGCGACGATACCCTGATTCACAAGACAGGCTTGAAAATCTACGGCACAGGGATGCACCGGGATGCCAGCCAAAGTTCCAGTGGCTTCACGTCGTTTCGCTGGGGCCACTGCTGGGTCGTACTGTGTGTCTTAGTCCCTTCACGAAAAGATCCGACGCGAAAGTACGCGATCCCGGTTTTGATGAGGCTCTATCTGAACACCAAGACCAACAAAAAGCTACGTCGCAAGCATCGCAAGAAGACCGACTTAATGCTCGAGATGATCCAACTGTTGACCCAGCATGCGGGCGAGAAATCCCTGCATTTCCTGGGTGACTCGGCTTACACCGGTGGTCGCATGCTGGAGCAAATCCCCAGCGGCATGCATGTCACCGGTCGCATTGGCAAAGACGCCAGACTCTGTGAAGGTCCACGACCCAAGAAACCCGGGCGAGGCCGTCCACCACGACGTGGACCGGTGCTGCCCAAGCCGACCGAGATGTTAGCGACCAAGGGACTTCGTCGTACCACGATCAACCTGTACAGCCAATCGAGCTTTCATGTTCGGATCACGTCGGTGGTCTGCCGGTTGTACCTTGCCCCTGAACGAGAAGTCAAAGTGGTCGCGGTGGAGCACCTTCGCGGCGGGCGGGGAATCGAAGTTTTCTACAGCACCAATGTCAACTTGAGCGAAGAAGAAATCTTGCAGCGGTTCTCTTTTCGTTGGCCGGTCGAGACGACGTTCCAAGAAGCCAAGGGTCACCTCGGTCTGGGCGAACCGCAGAACCGAGTCCGCGCAGCGGTTCGCCGCACGACGCCATCAATGTTCTATCTGTATGGTCTGATTGTGTTGTGGCACGAACACGTCCGGCCAGAGCCTGGTCCATTCATACGAATGTGGCGTGGCAAACGCCATGCATCGTTCGCGGATATGCTCGCGACGCTGCGTCGCGATTCAGTCGAGGAAACACGACAATCTATTTTCTCAGCCGGTCGTTTACCGCCAGCGGCTCAGAAATTAATCAAGCCCCTGGAAGTTCTGCTGTCACTCGCAGCTTAAAAGTGCGAAAGTCGAACTAAGGACCGTCGGAACAATTATTGGCGGATAGACGCCGAACCGCTCCGCCGGTTCGTTCGTGAACATGCCGATCGGCGGAGCGATCTGGCGACACTTATTGTTCTGACGATCCTATGTGCGGGCGCTCAGCACCGTTGCCGTGCTGACGAAAGTGCTCGATTTCGCCAACGTCCACGACTGACCATGACAAGCTGTCGCGACAGGCAGGCTCCCCTAGAGGAGCCAAATCAGCAGCAAAACGTCTTCCTGCCAACATCTTCCTGCCAACATCTTCATTAGCTCAGTTTGAATGAGAGAGATGACACCTGCGTACTGCGACTGTGGGGAGAGCTTAGGCTGACGAGTACATCCAACTGGCGCACGGGAACCCACCGCGAAGAACGGCAGTATGCGGACGGAACGCCTCGCTAATCAACAAACGCCACTTTGAAGATTGTGAACTCAAAAATGGCGTCAAAATACTGACCACAGACAAGAGCGCGTCCACCGACCACTCGACTTGGCGTTCGCGCTCGACTATCGAGCCATTTCGCGGAGGCGTTGGGCAAGATACTTTCGCGGGTAGAGGCAGAAACTGTACTCGCGCGACTGCGCAATGCGGACCTGCTTTTCCATGGCAATCAACTCAGCAATCCTAGCTTTGGTAGCATTCGTTGCGTCGGACGCCAATTGACTCAAGCGTTGATTGGTGCGCGTCATGTCGCGATGCCATTCCCACTTGTCACCCTTCTCGGGAATATGATTCAGGAGTTCCTGTTTATGAGCCCGCAACCGCTCGGCTTCTTCACCTGTCAAATCCGCAACTTGGTCGGCATGGAATTTCAATTCCCATAAACGCTGTTCTTGCTGGCGAATCAACTTCGACGTGCGCTCGCGCAGACCAACGCCAGTTTCTCCACCCATCGGTAGGTGCAACGTGGCGGATGCGACCGCCATGGGCGGAGGTGCGATCCCGAAAAAATCGCCTACGATCGCATCGGTGAGTTGGTCGTATTTCCCCCCGCCGATTCCATGCAGGAACATATCGCTGACAATCAAGCGACTGTACATCGTCGTCAACAAGGCACGAGGTCGCAGACAGACTCCGTCCGACAGCAGCTGGAGCCACTGGGCAGAGGCGTTGTCACAATCCAATCGTCCTTCGATCACTGCTTGCCAGCCCGACCGATCACTCAAGATTAACTGCGCATCCCGCATCCTCACCCAAAGCTTCTGTCGCTTGGGGGCATCGGCGCGATAGACCCACCAGGGCGCTTCCAACCAGTCCTGCTCCTGCTCGAGCGCGGGAACGGGGTGCGCATGGTTGCGAATGCGATGCGCACTTCGGTATCGCCCCAGTTGGTCATTGTAGACCTCTTGAAAACGAGGCAACTCCGATAGCAGTTGGATAGAAAACCTCGCAAACGCACGGGTGGCAACGAGCTGACTCAATGGCACCTCCAGGGTCCGCAGACCAAGGCGGTGCTCCATCCGGTGGCGTGCTTCGGCAATTGCCAAACCGGGCCTGGACGTCCGCTGCAGTGATTCGGTGGCATCGGTCCACAACTCGCGTAGCAGCGCTGGCGACTCGGGCGCCGCTAGATCCGAGACGTTCAGCAACCGCTCGACACGATCGGGAAAACTATCCCACAATTCATGCGACTGCACAGTTCGCAGTTCCCAGGGGAGTGGTTCACCGAGTTCATCGAATGGCACCTTGGCGACGCCAAACGGATCGGTCGACTCTCCCTCCACGTGATTGGTCTGGTGCGTCGCTCCTGCGTGCATGTGCGTTGGCACGCGAATGGACGTACTGCGGCACAGATCGTTGTCCACCAAGAAATTGATGGCGATCGTATTGGTCTTCTCTGCTAGGGAAGACAGTAGGAAGTTCTTAAACCAGACTCCGGGATGGAACAGTTCCGGTTGATGCCCCGACATCACGACTGGACGCGTCGCCAGGGTCTCGGCATCCTGACGGAGCGCAGCAACATCCAGATACTGGCTGGTGTAGTCGAGTGCTAGAGCGACCGCTTCGGCCCGGGCTTGCTCGCGCACTAGCCGCCACGGCTTGCCACAGAATTCCAATCCTCCCAAGTCGACCGCCGCCTCCTGGCCGGAGGCTGCCGTGCCATTCAACACGGATACCAAGCGCTCCAGACTCGGTGCGATTAAACTCGCGCCATCTTCGCTGGGAGCGCGATACTGCTGGTACTCTTCCACCATGACCTCGGTCATCGCCTTCAACCCTGAGAAAAAGCCTGATTGGTCGGCAAGCTGAAGCCACGCTGTTCCATGACCGCTATGCTGCTCGCTATGCATTGGTTGTAATACTGTAACCGTTTTTCCGACTCATCCAACGCGCCACCAAACGAACGGCTGAGATCCAGGTAGATCAGCGGAACTGGAATCTCAATCACTCGCAATCCTCGCATCGCGGCCTGCACCCACACCTCGAGCGGCATCGCATAGCCGTTGTCCTTGATATCGAGCCGCTTTAGCGCCTCGACTCGATAGGCTTTAAAACCGCAGAACGCGTCGGTCAAATTCAATTGCAGCGTTTCATTGAGCTGCTGGGTGATTTGACGATTGATCTTCAAACGCTGGGTCGGTGGCTCGCTGTCCCCCTCGTAACGCTTCAGATATCGACTGCCAGAGACAATATCCGCCCCTTCGCACGCCTCTAGGAATTGCGGCAAACGCTTGGGCTGGTGCTGACCATCGCAATCAAGCGTGATCAGATACTCGTACTCCTGCTCGATCGCATAGCGGAACGCAGTTTGGAGAGCCGAACCGTAGCCGGTGTTCTGCGGATGCCGCTCCACATGCACATCTTTCCAAGCGGCTAGTCGCTCGGCGGTGCCGTCGGACGAGCCATCGTCGATCACCAAAATATTTTCCGCGTACTTGGAGACTTCACGCAACACATCGTCAACGTAATGTTCCTCATTGTAGACCGGCAAGGCCGCTAACCACTTACTCATACTCAAATCCCTTAGTTGCTCGCGCCCTCTGGCCGGTCACCAATTCAATGTCACCACTAACTATAGGAAGTCAGGCCAGTCGGTCAATGAACGAATGTACACAGACAACTCGCTACTACCAAAGCAAACTCCGCTTCAGCACCAGCGGTCTCCATCCCGTGGGAATGCCCCATTTCACTTGCTAGAAACGCTTCTAGACAAGGGATTGGAGCTGCGTGTGTGTAGGAGACGCGATTAGGAGCAAGTCCTTACAGGATCCTTTTCATTTTTTGAGGCCCAAGTGCGAATTGAAGGGAATTCCGTGGAAATATGCTGTGCCAAGGTCTCTAGCGAGAAGCGTTCACTGGCATGGTGGCCGATCATCAGCAGGGCCACACCAGCCTCCTCTGCCCCCAAACAGGTGTGGTAGGTGGCTTCACCGGTGAGAAACAGTTCACAACCTTGCTCAAGCGCCGCAGGCAGCAGACCGCCGCCGCTCCCGCAGGCAATCCCCACTCGCGAAACCCTCTGGCCCAGGCCCACGCCACGCGGGCGCGCGGTGGGATGCAGGTCTTTCAAAATGGCGGCCACTTCACTACCCGTGAGGGGCATGGGAAGATTGCCGATGCGGCCCGCCCCAAGCTGCGTGAGCCCCTCAATCGAAGAGGGGATGAGGGGTGTTGCATCTCGCATTCCGAGCTGCATAGCCAATTGAGCATTGATGCCAGCTGGGGCAGAATCCCATGCCGTATGAGGCGAGTAGACAGCAATGCCAGCGCCCGCCAATTTCCACACCAATTCTCCCGTCACCTCATCACAAGTGATCTTAGACAGTGGCTTGAAGGGCAGGGGGTGGTGCGCGATGACCATCCCAACGGCTTGCTCGATTGCTTCGCCAACCGTGGCCGAATTGAGTGTGAGGCAGGTCATGAGCGCCTCTACGGGAGCCCGACGGTCCCCGAGCAAGAGTCCGAGGTTGTCCCAGCTTTCCCCCAGCTCAAGCGGCGCGATTTGCTGCATCCACGTTGCGATGTCTGCGACGGTATGCATCAACAGCCTGACGCGCGTGGGAGCTTGCGTTGGTAGGGTAATTCTTGAGCCTCTGGCAGTGGCCCATAATTGGTTTCCAGCCACTGCAAGCGTTCGCTTTCGGTGGCATAGAACTGCAACCACGTTTCGTCGTCCGACTCATCAATACAGCGCCAGCACAGGAAGTTGCCAGGTAGATCAACTTTCTTTTCGCAGGCCGGCAAGATGTCGCGATAAATCAGCGTGTACAACTCGCGGTCCGAGAGATGGTCTGTCATCTCCAGCACCACGCGCACCGCGTACAGTCGTTCCGCCGCATCATACAGCAATGCTCGCAACTGCTCATCGTCGAGGGTCGAAGGCCTGGGCAGCACTAATTCCGGCAATGACCAACAGCTGATCGGGAGTGCCGGAGCACGCTCCCAAGCCAGCATCGATTCGAGAAAACTGTTCTCTTCTCGTAAGCTCATTTGCCGAAAATGCACGAGCGATACCGATTCATCGATATATGGCTCAAGCTCGTCCCGCAAGCGTGCGTTCAGCAACAGCAAATCTACTTCGTCAATGGCTTCAGGCATAGGATTCTAATTCGAAGTGCGGAAGTACTAGGTTTTGTCGCTTCCCCGATGCATGGCTGCATTCAGCCGAATTCACACAATGTGCGTTTCGCTGCCCCACCGATTGTGGGTTTTCCATGTACGAGTCTCGACAAACTACAAGCTGAGGCGGTGAACTCCGACCCACCACCAGGACAATCAACTTGCATTCACACGTTCGACTTTATACGGATGCCGGCACGACTCAAGAGTTGGCTTGAAAGAAACTAGCTAGTCAAGCCAAAGTCGCTCAAATTTGGGCCGTAGAAAAGGTACGACCCACACATATTCCGCTTGACCGCTTAGCCCTCGTCTCCGAGCCCACGCTGGGTATGTTCAATTCCCTCAATTTTCTCCAGGCGGCGTTGGTGCCGGCCCCCTTCAAACTCGGTTCCAATCCAGATACCCACCAAGTCATGCATGGGGCGATCACCGATCAAGTCTCCAGGTAAGCACAGGACGTTGACGTTGTTGTGTCGCCGGCAAAGCTCCGCCATCACCTCGTCATAGCAGTTCGCTGCGCGCACTCCGCTGAACTTGTTGGCAGCAATGGCCATTCCGATCCCGGTGCCGCATATCAAGATGCCACGCTCGCTAGCACCTTCCGCCACCGACTTGCACACCAAGCTGGCGAAATCAGGATAGTCCACACTCGTCTCCCCATCGGTCCCGAAGTCTCGAACTTGATGCCCGCAGGCCTCTAAGTTCGCAATCAACTTCGCTTTGATGTGGACGCCGCGGTGATCACTGCCAATCGATATTTGCATGTTGTATCTAACGCTAACCTGGGAAGTTGCTACTTCGATTTCGACGCCTACGGTTCAGGCACCTACAGTAAACTAGGCAGTTTGGGTACCACGATAGTGGATGCGGGGCCAGTGCGAATCTAACGATTCGGCACGGTTCCAACCATACTATGTCGCCCCAGCTTGCCACTCGGGAAACCATGATTCCTTCAAGACCGTAACCCAGTCGTTCAAGAACCCCTCCATTTGATCTGCACAAGCCGCATAAACGGACTCTGGACCGCCAAAGGGATCGGAAACATCATGATTCGAACCGCTTAAGAGTCGAGTATTTTCGGCCAAGTTGGGTAATCGATCCACGATGGCGCGCCGGTGGGAATTGGTCATCGTCAGCACTAAATCTGCCTGCCGCAACGCATGCTCCGTGGCAGTTTGGCTTTGGTGTCGAGTGAGACTGAGACCACGATTTTGCATGACGCGCACTGCCTCAGGAGACGCTGGTCCCCCAGGAAAAGCGCTCAGGCCGGCCGATCCAATGGCAAAAGGGATGGGCTGACGAGCTGCAATTTCGGGAAACCGTTCCGCCAACAGATGCTTGAACATCACTTCTGCCATGGGACTGCGGCAGGAATTTCCAGTGCAGATGAACAACACCACCAGCTGACTCAAGCGGTTGAGCTTCTCAAGGTCAACGACGCCTGCTTCCAACAGCTCGCAACGATTCCCCTCCACTCGGACGGTGGTCGCCGGGCCACAAAAGTGGGTTTGTCCATCGTCGACGATCAAATTGACATCCGCCGCCAAGGACGCAACCTCCTGTCCATCACACACCACCTCCCCCTTGGCATTGCACAGCGGCATGGCGACCAACGGTCCCGGCAGGAGCCGCATCGCGTGGGCGATCGCAGCGTGGGCCGACACGCGCATGGGTAGGAATCGCTGTTTGACGAGCAGCGCATCGCGGACCGACTCCGGCAACGCATGGGCTAGGCTCGTCGCTCCCACACTTGGCAACTGCAGGCATAGCGGTCCTGGCCAGCCGCGGTTGACCATCCGCGCCGCCACCTTTGAGATGTCCGGCACATAATCGAGGGCCTCCTGAGGCGAGCGAAGCATCAGGCATGCGGTGCCCTCCTCTCGCTCGCTCCCGTGCCAATCCAGCAATCTCCCAACCGCATCGGCGTTGAGCCCACTCGCAAAGAGCATGTAGGAGGTCTCGCAAGGCAGTACGACCAAGCCCCCCTCCGCCAAGGACTGAACAATTATGTGGACCGCATCGCGCGGATCATCGCTACTTTTCCAGTCGAGATTGCTTGGCATCGTTCTTCATCATGAAATGGAATGGGAATAATGGCGACTTCCATCGCGCGGCAAATCGCCCCCAGCGGTCTGTTGATCTACGCACTCGCTCCAGTTTCCACGCTAAAATCGCAACTCGTCCCGCGACGGCTATCGAAATCATATCCCGATCCGTTGCTGGCTGTCGTTGCAAGCGGCGTTTAACGACTCCGTTTAACGACTCGCGCTCAGCCACAGGGAGTTCCCGCACGGCGGAGAACCGGACGCTAGCTCAATGCGGCTGGGCTCAATGCGGCTGGGCTCAATGCGGCTAAGTCCAATGCCGAGCTGGGCACGTGCGGTAGCGACTCCTGCGGGAATTCGAGGTGCGGTTTGTGCGTCGAAATTGTGGTGCAATTCAATCAAAAAGCCGGTGAGCGAGCGACTGCCAAACTCCGCGATGCAAGCGCGGTAGCTTACTTTTTCAATAACTCTACTAGCGGCAGGCCGCGCGAGCAGGCCGGTTCGCTCTAAGGCTCTAAGCCATCAATATATTCTTTTTGCCGACAGAGTCACAGATATGTTGGCGGAGCTTCTCGAATCACCACAAACGCTCCGCAACCGGTAGAATGAGCAAGCCGTCTTGCCCCCTCCCACCCCTGTTGCTGGTTAGGTTTGGCAAGATCGGCTGCATTGCCCACCACTTTAGGGGCACGGCTCCGTCTATTGGCCAGTAGTCTGCCCATTGGCCCAACACAGCCCAATTGCCGCTAAGTGGCCCAAGCCTATGCCATTGCCTTTTCCACTCAAAATTCCTCTGTCAGCTGCCATTTCGCGTCGCGGCTTTCTGAGCAATTCTCTGGCCAGCCTGCCGATCGCGTTGACAGCCTCGGCTGCTCTTTCCGGATGCGTGGGCAGCCCCTCAGCTAATCGCCAGGCATCCGCCATATGGGGCCGACGCGGCCTGACCGATGGAAGATTGATGAAGCCTCGAGCCATGGCAATCAGCGGCGAGGACGAAGTCTATATCGTCGATATGACTGGGCGCATTCAGGTGTTCGACGCCGAGGGACAGTTTCAGCGAGGCTGGCGTACCCCCCTCATTGCCCAAGGTAAGCCGACCGGCATGTCCTTCGCCCCCGACGGTACTCTGCTGGTTGCCGACACCCACTATTTCCGCATGCTGGCTTACTCTCCCTCTGGACAGCTGGATCTCTCCCGCACCATTGGACAGGAGCATGGTGACGGCCCCGGTCAATTTCACTTTGTGACCGACGTCGTCCAAAATGCAGACAATCACTATTTCATCGGCCAATATGGGCAAATTGACCGCATCCAAGAGTTTGATCCGGCCGGCGAATTTGTGCGCACCTGGGGGAGTCAGGGCAGCCGCCCCGGTGAGTTCTCGCGTCCCCAGTGCCTCGTCCTTGATGACCAAGGCCTGCTTTGGATCGCCGATGCCTGCAACCACCGCGTCCAGGTTTTTGACGTCTCAGGCTCACCACCGGAATTGGTTGCCTGCTGGGGCCAGCCCGGAAATCGTCCAGGGCAACTCCAATACCCCTACGAATTGGCGTTCGACTCCGATGGTAGCCTACTCATCGCGGAGTACGGCAACCATCGCATCCAACGCTTTAGTCGCAGCGGTGAATCGCTTGAAGTCTGGGGATCCCCCGGCTCGGGCAGCGGTCAACTGCTCAGCCCCTGGGGTTTGGGACTGAATAGCCAACATCAGCTCTTCGTCCTCGATTCGCTGAACCACCGTGTCCAACGCTTCGACCTCGGCTAGCGACTTGCCACCTTCCCTGCTCCCCGTGGCACTCCTCCTCATCGCGCCTGCTATTAGCCACGTGTTGCCCCAGCCCCCACCGTGCCATCGGCCTGCTAAAACCGCCCCCGCTCCGCGAGCAACGACAGCAGGACCACACGCCAACCAGTTCACCGGCACTGCCTCAGCAGTAAATTGAAACAGACGATTAAGCAACAAGGCTTGCTAAAAACCGCAACCCGCTGCGTAACGGGCTGTTAAAATAGTAACCCGCCGCGTGAGCAAGGAAAGATAACCTCCGCTACAAGGCAATTAAGGATGCCACCTCCGCATTAAGATGCAAATTGCGATTAAATCAACAGCCCGGTGAGCAAGGAAAAGTGATTACCGCCACTCAACGGATCTTGAATGCAACCGCTGCGTCCCCTCCCACACGCTCTCGACTCGTCAAGCTCGGCGAGCAACGACAGCAGGGCCACACCCCAACCAGCTCTACGGCACTGCCCTTGTGTCGACATGAAGCAGTCGGCCTTACAGTCGATGATCAGTTGCCAGATTGCATAAAAAAACAAGCGGACATCGATCGACATCCGCTTGCATTTGTATTTTCAGGCAACCAACTGGAGAGCTGGCTAGCGTCTAGCTACCGGTCGACTCACTAGTCACCGTGTCTTCTGAGGTCGAGGACGACGTTTGGCTTTGATACAGCTCGAACTCGCGATTGATGATCGAGGAAACCTGGAATGCTGAACGCAACTCCATGGTATTGAAGAATCGAACATTGCCGGTGTACTTCGATTCGATGCGGTTTTTGTGGGACAGTTCGTCCCAGCTCAATCCATTGGCCATGTGCCAAGCAGCAGCTTGAGCGGTGTTTTGGGGCACTTTGCCAGCCCCCAGCAATTCGCACAACTTGGTGACTTTGGGATCGTTGTTGATCTGTTCGATGGGAACGATCTTGTACTTCATCCGTGGATTGGGATCGATTTTTCCGTGCTCGAGGCACACGCAGGGGACTTTGAGCTTGGCAGCCTTGTCGGGCTCGACGCGGAACATGCCGCCGCCGCCCATGCCGCCCATACCACCCATGCCGCCGCCCATGCCGCCCATGCCGCCGCCCATACCACCCATGCCGCCGCCCATGCCGCCCATGCCGCCGCCCATACCTTGGCCGCCACCACCGCCCATGCCGCCGCCCATACCACCCATGCCGCCGCCCATGCCACCCATGCCGCCGCCCATACCGCCCATGCCGCCGCCCATGCCGCCCATACCGCCGCCGAATTGGCCAACGACATGTACGGCGCCGAACGCCCTAGGAAGCTCCACATTCAGCGGCTCCTTCCCTTTGTTGCGGATAATCACAGTGGCTTGCGAAGCATCTTTGGGGATGAATTGGACTTCAACCTTGCCGGCATCGATGGCCTGGAAGAGCTCCATTGCCTCGATTTCTACTGCTTTATCCACGGACGCCACTGGCTCCGGCTCAGCGGCCAGAGAGTACGAAGTGGCTGTCGCGCAGCTGGCTACAGTTACGATTGAGAGTGTTCTTAAAACAGACCAAAGCGTGAGTTTCATATTTATCCTCGTACGATCTCAATCGAAACGCTGTTGCAGAGAATTAGGGTGCAGAAAAGAAATTCTTAGTCAAACTGGGTAGTTCATGGTAAGTTCTACGACGCAGACCGCTCTTCATCCTAATCGAATCAGCAACGCAATCCAAGCAAATTTCGACTGCTTGGAGCGATCTATCTGGTCGTTTCTACTGTTTGTGCGGTGTAGTTCACACTTGGAGGGGCAATTGGGACGCCAAAAGAGGCCGCCACCGCTTGCAACCAAGAGAGTGTTTGGTAACTTCACGTGAGTTAAACCATTCGGAAATGAATACTCCCCCTCATTTAAATAGCTGTTTTCAAGGAATCGCTCATGTCGTTGTTCGTCGGTGAATCGCTGGTTGGAGAAGGAAACGAAATCGCACACATCGATCTGATGATCGGTAGCAAAACGGGTCCCGTTGGGGCTGCATTCGCCAACGCTCTGTCGACTCAAAGCGCCGGCCACACCAATTTGCTCGCCGTGCTTGAGCCCAACTTGGCTGTTAAGCCTTCCACCGTGATGATCACCAAGGTCACGATCAAGGGCATGAAGCAAGCGGTTCAAATGTTTGGCCCAGCTCAGTTCGCAGTTGCCAAAGCAGTTGCGGATCAAGTTGCTGCTGGCGTTATTCCTGCCGACCAAGCAGAAGACCTGGTCGTCGTCTGTGGCGTCTTCATCCACCCAGCTGCCGAAGACAACGCTAAGATCTACCAATACAACTACGAAGCGACCAAGGACGCCATTGCATCGGCCATGCAAGGTAAGCCATCCGCTCAGGAGATGGTTGCCAAGAAGGATACCGCTGCTCACCCATTCAAGGGTTTTGAGGCATAATCGGTAGCAATCTCTTTGCTTTCCATCAAAGGCCGCCGCAATTCCAGGATTGTGTTGCGGCCTTTTTTATAGGTCCAATCAATCGCATTTTTGAATCTGAGAGAGCCTCCTATGGAATCCCCACGAATTCTGATCCAACTTGACTCGGATCAGCATCCGAGTGTTTTTGATGCGGTTGTGGCCATCGACTCCCAGGTCGACCAACTCTTGCAGTACGGCGAGGTCGAAGCGACCAATGCCCGTCAACTCGTGCACGGAGCCATGTTCACCCGCGCTCCTTCACAATTGAAAAACACTGCCATCTTCGTGGGTGGCTCTAGCGTTTCGGTTGGGGAAGCAATAGGTGAAGAGATCAAGCAAGCCTTTTTCGGACCAGTCCGTGTCTCCGTTATGCTCGACGGCAATGGGGCCAACACAACCGCCGCCGCGGCCGTGCTGTGCGCTGCGCGACACATCCCTCTTGAGCAAGTCAACGCACTCGTCCTGGGCGGCACAGGACCGGTTGGGCAACGCGTCGCGCGCCTGCTACTCGGTCAAGGGGCCCACGTTGCGCTTGCCTCCCGCGATACCGCCCGCGCGTCCGACGTCTGCGATCGTATCACTCAGAAAATGGGGAAGCACAATCGAGGCAAGCTCACTCCCCACGGGCTTGCAGATTTAGAGGCCATGCAGAGCGTGATAGCTGACAAGAATGTCGTCTTTAGCTGTGGTGCCGCCGGCGTCACCCTGCTCCCCGCCAACCTGTTGGAGTCGGCGAGTAAGCTGCGAGTTGCAATCGATTTGAACGCCGTGCCTCCCGCCGGCATCGAAGGCGTTAGCGCCACCGACAAAGCCCACGCACGAGGCCAACGCGTCGACTACGGTGCCATCGGCGTGGGCGGTTTAAAAATGAAGATCCATCGAGAAGCCATCCACACCCTGTTCACTCGAAATGACCTTGTCCTAGATGCAGAAGAGATCTTCGAGATTGGTCGCAATCTTGAATCGGCCTCTTCCGTTTAAATCCCAACCATCCTCTCCCACCTCGGATCGAAATGATGCACAGGCCTTGCCCAAAGATTGAATTCACGTCAATTTCCTCCGCGCTCCTCCGCCACTTCTCCAGCTGCCATATTGCACTCGGGTGCTTGATCCTCGTCCTCGGCAATTTTTCGCCCCCTGCTGCCGCACAGAACTCCGACACGCGTCCAGCCAATGCGATCGCCCCGCCAGAAAGCACTCCCCAATCCACTAGTTCGCAGACGGGGGCGGTAACGCAAGAAGGTTCTCCGCACATTGCAAGCGAAGTTCTGCTCGGAGCCGAGTCACAAAATCAATCGCGTCTCCTGTCTCAAATTCGCCAATTAACGTTCGAGGGGAAGCGCACCGGCGAGGGCTACTTCTCCCAGGATGGATCGCAAATGGTGTTCCAGAGCGAGCGTCAAGATGACAATCCGTTCTATCAGATCTATTGGATGGACCTCCAAACCGGAGACACCCATCGCGTCTCACCCGGAATTGGAAAAACGACTTGCGCGTGGATCCACCCGAGTGGGCAACAAATCTTGTTCGCCTCCACCCAGTACGACCCGCAAGCCATCGACAAGCAACAACAAGAGATCGACTTCCGCGCATCGGGGGAAATACGACGTTACACTTGGGACTACGACCCGACCTACGACTTAGTGGAATTTGAAGTCGACTCTGGCGACTATCGCCGCTTGACGGATTCCGTCGGCTACGATGCCGAGGGTTCCTATTCACCGGATGGTTCCCAAATCTGCTTTGCATCCAACCGCCGGGCTTACACAGGCGAACTGTCAGCCAAGGAACAGGCCCTATTCGACATCGATCCCGCCTCCGCCATGGATCTCTACATCATGGACAGGGATGGAAGCAATCTGCAGCGTCTGACGACGGCAATCGGCTACGACGGTGGGCCCTTCTTCTCAGCAGATGGTCAGAAAATCTGCTGGCGACGCTTTGATGAATCGGGGGCATTGGCCGAGATCATGGTGATGAATCGTGATGGTTCGGAGCAACGTGCGATCACGCAGTTGGGAGCCATGAGCTGGGCACCCTACTTCCACCCCAGCGGTGACTACTTAATCTTCACCACCAACGTCCACGGATTCTCCAATTTCGAACTCTACCTAGTCGATACGGCCGGTGCACACGACCCCGTGCGTGTCACCTCGCGGGATGGCTTTGATGGGCTGCCCGTGTTCACCCCCAACGGTACCGGGCTCGTATGGACGAGTAACGGCAACAATTCCCAATCACAGCTCTTCGAAGCTCAGTGGAATGACGCGGCTGCGCGGGAGTTGCTGGAACTGGACGCTCAACCGTCCTCCTCCGGTGCTGAAGTTGCCCAGGAGTCTGCGCGTTCTACGGTGCCTGGTTTTACTGCTGCAGATATCGGCCGTCACGTCGATTACCTGTGCCGCCCCGAACTAGGTGGCCGGTTGACCGGTACCGAAGGGGAACGCAAGGCCACTGCCTACGTGGCGGCTTACTTGGAGAACCTCGGTCTGCAACCCGCTGGCCAGGATGGCACCTTTTTCCATGAATTCGAATTCGTATCGGATGTACGCCTCGGCGATGACAATTCACTCACCTCCGACGGTCACCAATACACCGTCGATGAAGACTGGCGGCCCGTCTTCTTTTCCCGAGAGGGAGCAGTCGCTCCCACCGAAGTCGTCTTCGCGGGCTACGGTATCGTCGCACCGGAAGAGCAGGGACAAGCCGAGTACGACAGCTATGTACACCTGGACGTCCAGGACAAATGGGTTCTCGTCTTCCGACAAATGCCACAAGATATCTCGCCAGAGCGCCGGCAACATTTGGCAAGGTACAGCGGCGAACGCTACAAAGCCATGGTGGCGCGTGATCGTGGAGCTGCCGGTCTGATCTTTGTCTCGGGACCGACCAGTCCAGTCCGCTCGCGTTTGCTGCCTCTCCAAATGGACGGTACGCTCGGCGGCTCAAGCCTGTCCGTCGTTACGATCGCTGATGACCTTGCAGGAGAATGGATGCAACGCGCCGGCGAGAGCCTTGCCGAACTGCAACAGGAACTCGATAGCGGAGACCCCAGTATGGGATTTGCCTTGCCGGGCGTGACGCTGGCTGCACAAATTGATATCGAACCGATTACCAGCCACGGCCGCAATGTCTTGGCCCTCCTGCCCAGTGGTGAGAAGGCCTCCGCAGAAATGATCGTCGTAGGCGCACACATTGATCACCTCGGTACTGGCAAGGGTAGCGGTTCTCTAGCCAAAGAGGAAGAGCAGGGGGGGGTCCACCGCGGTGCCGATGACAACGCTTCAGGCGTCGCTGCAATCCTGGAAGTTGCTCAGTACCTGGCCCAGCAATCACAGGATGCAAAACTCGATGCCAAACGCGATATCTTGCTAGCCGCTTGGAGCGGCGAAGAACTCGGCCTGCGGGGCTCTCAGGCTTTCGTGGACGATTTTTCGTCGCTATTTCCCGAACGGGTGACAAACGCCAGCACATCCACCTTGAAGGATGCAAATCCGCACAGCGACATCCCCGCTCACACACCCGAGGCCTTGGCTCACCATGCCCATGAGACTACGCCCACAACTCTCTATCCCAATATCGCCGCCTGCCTCAATTTGGACATGGTCGGGCGATTGCGAGACTCCCTGGTGCTGCAAGGCATTGGCTCCTCGAACTACTGGGCTGGAGCCATCGAGCGGCGCAATGCGGTTGTGCGTCTGTCGCTGACCCTCCAAAACGACTGCCACCTCCCCACGGATGCTAGTTCATTCTTTATGCGGGGAGTCCCAATCCTCTCGGCCTTCACCGGCTCCCACTCGGAGTACCACACACCACGAGATGTACCGGAACTGTTGAACTATGAAGGAGCGGCCCAGGTAGCCAAGTTGATGGGACTCATTGCGCGAGACTTGGTTCAAGCCGATGCGGCGCCGGACTACCACGAGCAACCCGCTCAACCTGAAATGCGGGCCAATCTGGCCGCTTACCTGGGGACGGTCCCCGACTACGCACAGACCGACATCCAGGGACTGAAATTGAGCGGAGTAACGGCCGGCGCCCCCGCCGCAGATGCAGGTCTGCTGGCTGGAGACATCATCGTGGAATTGGCTGGCAAGCAAATTGAGAACATCTATGACTACACGTATGCCATCGAAGCTCTAAAAATTGGCCAACCCACGAAGGTCAAGATTAAGCGCGGAGACGAAACACTAGAGTTGGAAATCATCCCTGGTTCCCGCCAGTAAATTGCGGCAAGAAAAAGCTTGTTTGCCCAAGCAAAGCCCTACCCCACCAAGCGTATCGGGCTTTGGAAATAGCAACCGGCCGCGTGACGGCTGGTCGATTTAATCGCGATTTCAATTTTACTGAGCAGGTAGATTCGCCAATTGGCCGGTTGCGGAAATCATCTTTCCTTGCGCATCGGGCTGTTGATTTAATAGCAATTTGAATTTTAACGCGGAGGCTGCGTCCCATACTGCCTTGTAGCGGCAACTCTCTTTCCTTGCTCACGCAGCGGGTTACTCTTTCGACAGCCCGGCATGCAACGGGTTACTCTTTCGACAAGCCGCGTGAGCAAGGAAAAAAACGACAACAACTCCGTAGAGCAAGCGACTACTTTTCACCAATGCAATACAAGGCGTCACCGGTGCGCAGAATTAATCGACTGCCCACGATTGCCGGAGTCGCCATGGCCAACTGCTTGCTCTCCAATTGATTGACATGCAACAATTCGTATTCGGAACCGGTCTTGATGACAAATGTCTCTCCAAATTCATTGAGGCAATAGAGTTTTCCGTTGGCCGCCCACGGCGATGCAGTAAATGACCTGCCATTTCGAATTCTCTGCTGGTCGTACACCAGCGCGCCCGTTCTAGCATGGTACGAAGCGAACAATCCACGATCGTACAGCACGTAGAGCTGATCCTCATAAACGATCGTCGAAGGGTTGTAAGGGGCTGCTTGAGGCTTGAACCAAGCGATATGCTCATTCGATACCGCGTCATCCTCCAATGAAACATCACCGCTCGCGCCTGGACGAAGCGCGTAAATAGGACGTTTCTTGTCCCCCACGTATCCCGAGGTGACATACAGAAGCCCATGTGCCGCATAGGGAGTTGCAATCGTAATGCTCGACGCACCTCCCCACTCGTAGAGCAGCTCGCCAGCGAGGTCGTACGCGCGCGATCGTCCAGTCCCGGGAGTGATAATCTCGGTTCGCTGCGAGTTTTGCCAGATATAGGGCGTAGACCAATTGCTTTTCTCATCTCGGTCCGTCCGCCACACTTCATCCCCAGTTGCCGTATCAATTGCAGCCAAATAGGACGCGTCTTCGTTATCGCTCACGAAGTACAACCGATCCTCGAATAAAACGGGAGATGCGGCAGTACCCCAATCGTAGCGTGTTTTGCAGGGTGGCAGTTCCTTCGTCCAAACCACATTCCCCTGGAAGTCCACGCTGTAGAGCCCCACATCACCGAATAGAACGTAGACATGCTGTCCATCGGATACTGGCGTCTCGGACGCATAACTATTCTTCACGTGCCTTGGCGTCGGTGGCTTGCCGCTGTGCAACACTTCTGTCCACAGGAGCTCGCCATCACCAAGTCGAAAACAAAGTAATTGCCAATCGAGGACAACGTCCTCGGTCTCTTCTCGGTTGCCACCAAAATACAAACCAGGTTTAGCCGCTTCATCCTCCCCCTGCTGCCGCACTACTGTCGTAATGAATACACGGTCTCCTGCAACAATGGGTGAGGACCAACCGCGACCGGCAATCGGTTGCTTCCAGACGATGTTCTCCGTCTCGCTCCAATGCTCGGGAAACGTCGCATCCTGGACAACTCCCGTGGAGTTCGGGCCACGCAGCTGCATCCAGTCGGCACCTCGCGTTGCACCGGAGGGCTGCCCTACGATGGCTAACAGCAAGAGAGTCGCCAGCGGGTTGTTACGTGGGGATCGCATTGCGAAGCAAGACCATGTCATCTGTTGTTTCACCTAAAATTTGGGTTCTGGGGCTTTTGAGTACTCGAGTCCTCGCTCTGCGTGTGTTGGGCAAGAGCCCCATGCGAGGACAAAGATTGAATATGCTCTTGCTAGCGAACGGGAAACAAGGGAGCAGACATTTCTTGGTCAAGCTCACTCCACAGCTTTACGAGCTGCTGGACTTTTGCGGGCTCTGCGTCGGAGCGATCGTGAACCTCATTGGCATCCGCTGCTATATTGAACAGCTCCCACTCGCGGCGTCCGTTTGAAGCATAACGACTATCGACGATTTTCCACTCACCATGACGCAATGCCGTTCGATTCCCTTGCCTCCAATACAAGTGCTGGTGTCCTGACGGCTCATCTGGATTTTGGAGCAACTCTAGGAGATCTTGTCCTTCCAACCCTTGAGGGAGCGGCGTGTTGGTGGCTGCAGCGATCGTTGGGAAAATGTCCAAAGAGCTTACCACACGGCCTTCCACGCTCGGTTCACTAAGTCGGACAGGCCAATTGACGATAAATGGAACCCGCAAACCTCCTTCGTACATCGAACCTTTCTCGCCTCGGAGTGGGGCATTGCTCGAGGTTAGCTCGCGAGTAGGCCCTCCGTTGTCGCTTAAGAACAGAATCAAGGTGTTGTCGCGCAGCCCCTGTTGGTCGACGGCATCCACGATCGTACCCACGGCGCGATCCAAATCTCGCAGCATACCGGCGAAAATGCGTCTCTGTGGATCTTCAATATCTTCAAACTCTTCGAGCGCTGCTTCCCGAGCTTGCAACGGACTGTGCACCGCGTTGAATGCAACATACAAGAAGAACGGAGACTCTCGATGACGTCCAATGAAATCGGAAGCCTCTCTTGCGAATGCCTCCGTGAGATACTGTGACTCTGTCGTAGGTTGTCCACCACGCAAGATAGGGTTGTTCGCATCGTAAGCCGGTTCGTTGCGCCCGGTGTGAGTCGAATAGAACAGCTGGTCCGAGACGCGTTGCAGGGTTGAAGTGGGGTCGGCCAAGCCGGCGCGACGCAGCATGCTCAGAGTACCGTGCCAGGGGGGAGGAACATAGAAATGGCCTTCGTGCAAGAAGCCAAAGAATTCGTCAAACCCATGGCGAAAGGGGTGAAAATCAGCCGAGCCTCCCAAGTGCCATTTGCCGATCAAGCCTGACGTATAGCCAATTTGCTGCAGATGCTCTGCAATCGTCAATTGTTCTGCCGGCAAGCCTGTGCCGGGATCATGGTTGCGAGCACCAATGGGATTGAATTCGTAGCCAAAGCGAGTCGGAGTGCGTCCAGTCAATAAGCCAGCTCGCGACGGACTACAATTGGGCGCCGTAACGTAGGCTTGCGTGAAGCGCACTCCCGTTTCGGCCAGCTGATCGATTCGCGGTGTTGGAATCTGTGGATTGCCTTGGCAGCCAAGTTCACCGTAGCCCAGATCATCCGCCAGCAGAACGATAATGTTCGGCCGCGCGCGATGCTCTTCGCCAGCACCGCTCAACTCCTCCCCGGAAGTTTGTTGACCAACCGCCCCCAACATCCAGCCAAGAAAACCGAAAACCAGCACTCGTTTCCAGTACTGCCCCCGCTCATTCCACCTATCGTCTAACAACATAGATCGCAATCACCTTTGAGAATAGTGTTGGGGATATCCTAACCAGTCCAGGAGCGCCAAGCCACCTGCTAGCCTCCACGTTCCATCGTTTCAACAGGTTCTTTCCGCGTCCATGCTCTGCCTCCTCACCACTCTTTTGAGTCCGCAGACCGCTAGCACCATTGGGCGGCTTACCGTACTATTTTCAGCACAATGCAGCCTCTCAACCCTTAGACTTTACTGCAAACTTGACTGCGTCCGACTCGTCGACGTTGGTACCAGCTTCCGCCATAGCTCCTCACCTCTCGCCTGCCCCCAAAGCTGAAACCATGATCCACAGAATGCTACTCAGCGGTATCGTGTATTGCCTCGGCATGGCCACCACCGTGCATGCAGAAAATCCTCAGGTCCGCCCCAATGTTCTGTTCATTGCAATCGACGACTTGAACGACTGGATCGGCTGCCTTGGGGGACATGCTCAAACACTTACCCCCAACATCGATCGATTGGCGGCCCGAGGAGTTCTATTCACCAACGCACATTGCCCCGCGCCAGCCTGCAACCCGTGTCGATCAGCCGTCTTTACCGGACGGGCGCCCAACCGCTCAGGCATGTATGACAATCGCCAGCAAATGCGGGAAGTCATGCCTCAAGAAAAGATAATACCTCAGCACTTTCGGGAGCACGGCTATCGAGCTTCTGGATCGGGAAAGCTTCTCCACTATTTCATCGATGCCGCTTCCTGGGACGAATACTTCCCAGCGGCCGAGACCGAGAATCCCTTTCCAGCGACATTCTCGCCCCCGAAACGCCCCGTCAGTCTTCCTGTGGGAGGACCTTGGCAGTACGTGGAAACCGACTGGGCTGCACTCGACGTCACCGACGAGCAGTACGGTGGAGATTGGGCAGTCACCCAATGGGTCGGTGAGCAGTTAAGCCAGCGGCATGCACAACCACAATTTTGGGGATGCGGTATTTATCGCCCCCATGAACCTTGGTTCGTACCTAAAAAGTACTTTGAACCGTTCCCAATCTCCTCGATTCAGTTGCCGCCTGGCTACAAAGTGAACGATCTCGATGACGTGCCCGCAGCGGGAGTTCGCGGGGCAAGGAATCGTTACTTTGCGCACATCCAAGAGCGGAAGCAGTGGCGTCAGGGAGTGCAAGGCTACTTGGCATCAATTCATTTTGCCGATGCGATGCTAGGGCGCGTGCTCGATGCACTCGACACAGGTCCCAACGCGGACAACACCATCGTGGTCCTCTGGTCGGATCATGGTTGGCAACTGGGAGAAAAGGAACACTGGCAAAAGTACACGGGATGGAGAGCGGTAACTCGCGTCCCTCTCATTGTTCAAGTCCCTAAAAACCTGGCAAGTAAGCTTCCTCAAGGCACCCCCGCTGGCACCATCTGTGATGCTCCCGTGAATTTACTAAGCTTGTTCCCGACACTGGTCGATTTATGCGGTCTACCATCCAAAAGCAATTGTGATGGTCCCAGCCTGCTGCCACTGCTGCTAGATGCGACTGCCGATTGGCCGCACAAATCGATAACTCACCTGGCGACTCCCGAAAGCTACAGCGTGAGTGGCCGCACACATCGTTACATCCACTACAGTGACGGCAGCGAAGAGCTCTACCACATCACGAAAGATCCATTCGAATGGACCAATCTGGCAGCGAAAAAGAGTGCCGTCCTGCTACTGACAGAGTTCCGTCGCACTTCTCCCAAGTCGTTTGCTAAGCGCATCGAGCCGTCCATCGAGTCTTTGGTGAAACTCGCTTGGCACCCACTGGACGCAACCAATCCGCCCGCGTCGCAACCCGAAGGCACCCCCTTCCAAGTGCACTTTAATAACTCTCGCATGACTTCCGTGGAACTGCTATGGATGAACGACGCGGGAGAACCTGTATCGTACGGCGAAATTGCGAGCGGAAAGCTTAAGTCCCAACAGACGCGACCTGGCGCCGCTTGGATGTTGCGTGACGCAGAGTCCAAGGCGTCGCTAGGGTACTTTCTGGTCGGTGATCGCACCGCTCAAGCGATTATCCCAGCCACCTCCGACGAAAAGCAGTAGCACGAGTTCCCCGCTCGTCCAGTGCTATTCGCTAAGCCCCCCGTAGCATGGTCCATAGCATGTGGTCCATAGCATGTGGTCCATAGCATGTGGTCCATAGCATGTGGTCCATAGCATGTGGTCCATAGCATGGTCCCCCGACCCGTGTCCGCCCCACCACCATCCCCACCAACATGTTTACGTCCCTATCCGCCCACAGCCCCCCCACCGCTCCAACGGAGCCAAAGTCTCCGCACCTACTAGTAAGCCAGCCTGATTTAAAACTCCGGATGCAGGCATGCGGCACGCGTCTGCCGTGGAGACAGGGCCTTGGCAGATTGCAGGTCGCCCCACGCAGCTCCAGGTTGCTGCTAGATCATCTGCCAGGGAAGCGACGCGTCCTATGGGGGTCACTCACGTAGTGAATCCCATCTCATTTTTAACGATTCCCAGTGCCGTAAGAATCTTTTCTAAAACTTCTTCCAGCACAAGGACCAAAGTTGTCACGGGCCTGCTGATAATTAGTAGTGTTGGGACGCGGCAAGCCAACACAGTCACTTTGCCGCATTACACCAAATTCAAGGAAGATTCAGAATGCTAGTACTAAGCCGAAAAATTGGCGAAAAGTTGGTGATAGGTGACAACATTACGGTCGAAGTGGTGCGAATTTCAGGCAACCGGATTACCCTGGGCCTAGCTGCTCCGGCAGAGGTGAAGATCTTGCGAGGCGAATTGACTCAAAATCAGGCCAAGTCTTCCCTGCAAGAAGAAGCCGTACCGCAGCCCCTTCTACTCCAAGCCTCCTAAACGTGGAGGACGATTCCATGGTTGACGAGCTGGTTTCGGTTATCGCAACAAGCACAGTTGACGAACGTGATTCCATCGCGTTCCAGCACTCCAAAATTGGCGATGCCCGGCTCATCGTGTATATGCCCAAACGCATGGATTTTGGGTTGCACACGGTTCACAACATGCCGCATCAAAGATTGCGAGCCAACGTGTATCGGCTTAGCCGACTTTCTATCGTGGGTCACATCGAGGGCCCCTTTCGGTGGTCCGTGCGTGATCAGAATATCAACGCCGGCTGGTAGGGATTGCCAAATTAAGCCCAGCGCCTCACGCGAGCGCATGTACGCCCAGTCGAAGAATTGTGGAGTGTACGGGCTTCCAAAAATCTTCAACCCGTTGCATTCCATTTCTTGGTGAATCAAGAAATGGACTTGGGGATACTCCTCCGGACGAATCAATCCCTTTTCAATTGCTGTAGAGTGATTTCCCGGCACAAAGATCTTGGTCGCAATCTCAAGAGCCGAATACCACTCGAAGAACGCCCGAGCTTCTGGTTCGTTGCGCCATTCTTGTCGGCTTTCCGACTCATCTCCACAATGAATCACCAGGTCGATCCCCTCTGGAATGTGCAATTCCGAGTGGCGATTGTGTGTATCAGAGACCAACCAACATTTCATTCCAAAGCTTCCCTTGCTTAGATTCGCCGGAGCGTACTAAGCTCCCATTCGCTGCCCTCCCACGCTGGCTGCCCCCCTTAGAATTATCATAAGATGGGTACTTCGAACACCCGCCTAACACTCCAGCCCAATTCGGGCTTGGGGGTTTGATAACTCGTGGACACGGGCCCTGGCCCTGAGTCCCAGCCTTAGCAGGTTGCATGTTGAGCTATTGGCCCTTGGCTTAGATCTGGAAATCGTTCCACACTAACCGACTTAGGAGAGGTGAAAAACGACGTTGGTAGCCGCGCAGACTGCCCACGAAAAAACGCAGGCCTGCCCAAGCCCCAATAATACAGTTCCCAATAATTCAAACTTCGATCAATTCGAAACCTAACTTCTGACCAAGCACCAGGATTTGCGAGTCCCGCCACCACGACGCGCATCATGAATGGCTGTCGCTCCCCCACACTGCCTATTGGTAGCCACTATACTTGGCTTGTCATTAGTCGGCTTACCATTCAGCTACCATGACGTTGGTCGTGGCTCTACTAAATTCTCCCAGCCAACGCCTCTATTCCAATAGGGTGCTCTCCCATGATTCGAGAAACGTGAAATAGGATAGAAACACGATGCGTACTCGATTTTTCACGATACACCCCACAAGCCTGCTGGCTTTGCTGCTGAACGCGATATTTGCAGTGATACCGACGCTTGGGCAGGGGCTGCATGCTCCACCTCCTGGAGCCGAGCGGCCAACGAATATGCCCCTCCAATCCCCCGGGGCACTGGCCTCCCCAAGACCGCTGCTCGCGATCGAGGAACTCGGTCGAGCCCCATTGTCCAATTACGGCTCGCTGGAGTCGGTCGTGCAAGCCATGCGAGCTCATCGTCCGCTCGACTTGACGGTTCAACAATGGAGGCAGCAACATCCCCATGCCAAGTACGACCAGTGGGCACAGGCAGCGCGCCGCGTCTTAGCCAACGGATTGCATTACGATTCGGGCCCTCTCGACCTCAATGCAATTACCACCGATCGTTGGGAAACCGATGATTTCGTACGTGAAACTATCGAATTCAATACGGCTCCATGGTTTCGCGTTCCTGGATATTTTTACACGCCTAAGAATGTCCCCCTCCCGGCACCAGCTCTAGTCGTATTTCATGAATGGGGTGGTCCCATGCTGTTCGGTGCAGATCGTGTTTCAGGTGAATCATTGCATCCAGCCATCACACAACACCGGCAAAAATATACGAGCGGACGCGCGTTGGCGGACTGGTACGCAGCACAGGGCTATGCCGTCATCGTAATTGACGCCTATCACTTCGGTCGTCGTGCTCCGCGTGGGTTGCGTGGCCTGCCAGAAAGCTACGATCCTTCGCAATTAGACACCGAAACACTCAATCGCTATGACGCAATTGTTCGGCAGCAGCTGTACACCGGTGTTCGTGAACTAAATTGGGCAGGCACGACTTGGGCAGGAGTCAATTACGGAGACGATAGCCGCTGCATCGACTATTTGGTTTCGCGTCCTGAAGTTGATCCCAAGCGGATTGGATGCACCGGATTGTCAGGAGGAGGCTGGCGCACGAACATTCTGGCCGCCCTCGATCCACGTATTAAAGCCGCCGTCTCCGTCGGCTGGATGACAACGGGAGATACGCAACAAGCCTACAACCTCTCGGGGGCCGTCGGAACATTTTGCCTGCTGCCAGGTGTATGGGACCGGATAGACATTCCTGACCTAGTGTGCATGGCTGCTCCCAAAGCAGTCATGGTTGTCAGTGGAACCAACGATGACCTTTTCCCGCCGCTCGGCCAGCGCGACGCTGCGGAGCAAATTTCAGCCGCCTACGAGTGGGCCGGATCGAAAGAGCGATTTCGCAATTACGCGCCAGCCAAAACTCACTGCTACGACGCGGAGATTCAGGCACAAGCCCTCGCCTGGTTTGATCAGTATCTCAAAGCTACCAAGGCACCGAACTCCAATCCATAAACCTGCGGCTGTTAAAATAGTAACCCGCCGCGTGAGCAAGGACAAAAAAACACCCCCTCGCTTGCGAGCTCAACTCTACCGCACCTCTCGCCGCATGCCAGCGCGTTGATGCAAGAACATTTTCAATTTCACCGCAAAGGCAACATCCCCATCCTCCCTGTAGCGACGACAAATCCTCCTTGCTTACGCAGCGGGTTGCGATTGCAAAAAAGAAGTAGTGAGGAAAAACGAAAGAAGCGACCACCGGCGTACATGTTCGCTACGATCGCAAACCGCTGCATGACGGGCAACTGAAACAGTCCCTCGCAGCGTGACGGCTGTTAAAATAGTAACCCGCCGCGTCAGCAAGGATAGGTGGTCGCCACTACAGGGCGATTAGGGACGCTACCGTCACGCTAAAACTCAAGACGCGATTAAATCAACAGCCCGGTGAGCAAGGACAGAAGACACCCCCTCGCTTGCGAGCTCAACACTACCGCACCTCTCGCCGCATGCCAGCGTATTGATGCAAGAACGTTTTCAGTTTCACCGCAAAGGCAACATCACCATCCCCCTGTAGCAACAAACACTCCTCCTTGCTTACGCAGCGGGTTGCGATTGCAATAGGACGCTGATGTTTGGCGGCTATTCTCTGTTTCTTAGAGTCATACTCCAACTCAAGGTTTCCATTGCTGATGCTCGATCTTCATTCCATCGTGTCTCTCGCACAAGAGACTGTTTCCTTAGCTTGTCGGCGATTAGGGGCATGTTGCATTCTCCTGGCAACAATCTGCATCAGTACCTCCGCTCGGAGTACGCTGCGGGGTGACGAGATCTCGACCAGTGGCACTATGTCGACTATCTCCAATGCTCAAGGAGTGACCATCTTAGAGGGAATTCACCCAGTGCTATGCTACCAACGCGCAGTCACTTCCCAACGCGGGCAATGGCCTCGGGCCAATTACGTGCACCCACTCTACGATTTAGATGGTGAGTGTCTTACCGAAGATTTCCCGACCGACCATGGCCATCAGCGTGGAGTGTATTGGGCCTGGCATCAAGTATTGGTCGATGATCAACCGATGGGAGATGCTTGGACCTGCACCGATTTCCAGTGGGATGTGCGCGAGGTCAAGACCGAGACGACCTCCGATCGAGCTACGATTCAGGCGAGCGTGTTCTGGAAGTCTCCAGCCCTTCAAGATCAAGCAGGACAACTACGGCGACTGGTACAAGAGCAAACGACTATCGTTGTTCACCAGCAACATCAAGATGTTCGCTGGATCGACTTTACTATCGAGCTGTCTGCATTAGTAGAGGGTGTGAAAATCGGCGGATCGGAGGATGACAAGGGCTACGGAGGTTTCTCGGCCCGCCTCAAACTCTCCGATCAAACAGTGTTCACTGGAACGGAGGGCCCCATCGAGCCCACAATGAATGCCATCGAGGCTGGAGCTGCCATCGATACGTCCAATGCAACTGGAGGAGTGTCCATCTTCCCCCACCCTGAAAACCCAGGTTTTCCGACTCCTTGGATTTTAAGGCAAAGCCGAAGTATGCAAAATGCAGTCTACCCAGGCCGTTCGCCGGTCCAACTCTCGCAAACGGAACCACTCGTACTCCGCTACCGACTCGGGATTCATCGAGGCACCTGGGACGCTGCGAAAATCAGCGACTACCAGCAGGCCTATCAAGCCCAATGCGAGTCGCCAAATTGAAAAAGAAATAGCTGCGATCAAGCTCTCAACGCCAACCTCCGGATCCTTCCAAACATCTCGCGGTAGCTGGTGGACTTGGACGCTGTATTTTTGAGCTTCACTTGGCCTCAAAGTACGCCGCGAATACCGCGAAAGGTGCCCATAAAAGGTAGCGGGCACGGTAATCGGCCGGTCGCGATTTCCGAATTGTTGCGTCATTAGTGAACAAGCAAGCATGCCATTTCTTGCTGCTGGGCAAGCCTCTTTCGAGCCCCTCTCAAGCGATCGTTTGCAGGGGATCCCCTCGCTTCTTTTCGATAGCGCTAATTCCTGCAAAGCGATTTTTCGCTGTTGAGAAGTCTAAGTTGCCGAGAACACCGTTTTCCATACCGCCGCGTGCAAGCTCCGTCTCGCTGCAAAGACCGCGGCTAATAGGTGCAGTTCATCCACAATTACGTTGGATTACTTCTTCGCGTCCATCTGGCGGACACCGTGAAAATCGAGTTCTCCACTGTCTCCATTGATGGCGTATTCCATGGTACCGGCCAATTTCGAACCATAGGGACGCCCCTTGACCGATAGCGCTAAATCACTTCCCTCATACTGCAAATCAAGCGCATAGTGGAGATGATTCTTTTCAAGTTTAATGCCTTTGGCCTCCACCTTATCACCGTCCTGAGTCTTCACCACAATTGCAATCTGTTCACCCTTCTTGGTGACTTTCAACTCCGACTTCAGTTCCCCATCGGGAGTTTCGACGACGACGTCCCAAGTACCTAGCAGGTCAGCAGCTTCGACCGAGCGTTCCGCTTTCCAGGGAAATTCACGAGCACCTTCGTCCGATTTGAATTCGATATTCCCAGCTAAGTGATCGCCATCGATTTCGCCGCGAAACGCACCATGAATTTCACGCTCCTGCATTTCAAATTTGATTTTTAGCTGCAGTTCGTTCCCCTTGATACTTCCCTCCAAGACCTTAATTTCGCGATCATTGGCTACCAGGATGCCGGTAACCTTCCCCTTGGGATCTGCATCCAAGCTCAGAGCACTTTTGATCGTATTGCCGTTGCCGTCGAACGTCCATCGCCAAGTACCGGACGGATCAACGTTCTTTAGTTTGGTGTCCTGCGCCAACAGGCCCGTTGACGTGAAACAACAAATGCTGGACAAGATGACGAATTGTAAGAGGTTCTTCATAGATGACTCCAGGGTGTGGGGCTCTTATGTCGGTCGCCGAAACAGCAGCCGACACCAGGCAATCGTTCCCAACTTCGCTTGGCGAATCGGGGATCGATTGCGTAGGATTAAAACGGGTTAGCAGCCTTCTAGTGCTTCATCTAGATTTAAATTCTCTAGTCGGTGCAGGCCTGGAGCTGCCAGCGGTTTTCCGGGTGGACCTCTTGCACACAATCCTTGCAATGCTGTGATGCCTGGTACCGTAAGGAGCGATTGTATTAATCAAGATGCAGGTAGTTCAACAAGCAGGCTACAATGGCTTGGCCCCACGGGCTGTGCCCATTCTACATAAGGCTGCAACCCGAAACTTAAATCTAGATGAAGCACTAGTTGCCGGTCGTCATAATACACTCTTCTAGGAGGGTTCGAACCGACTTTATGTATCAATTCGGTAACACTTTGCCACCGTCAACGAACCAACAGACAGTTTGCCTGCCCCGGATTTACTAAGTGTTCGAGGTTCTGTGGGCCCTCCGTCCACAATATCGTCCCACCTTGCCGGCTTGTTGGCATAGCAACCCGCTGCATGGGCAAGGAAGGTTGGTTCCGCCATAGCGCAATCCGGGGCACAGCCTATGGCTTGGAACAAACATCGCACTTGAATCGACAGCCTGGCGAGCAAGCAAGCGTCGTTGGCGCATGCGAGTGATTGGGGACTACCTGTACGGTACAACGGAATAGCCTACTCAATCAACGAGCTATTGAGCTGCTAGTTATCATGAAGCTGGCTGTCAGTTAGATTTGGGAGTTCGCGATACTGCTACACGCCGGAGCCATGCTGGGACTCACCCATCTTGAGTTCCAGGCAGCTTGCCAAACACGGACTTTAAGTCTTTGACTTTTGTAATACGGATCGTACCTCCTTGCTCTGCCCCATCACCGGTCAATGTAATGGGGGTTCCACAGTGATAGGCTAGGTTGAACTGATGGAAATCACGGAACTCAACATCCACCCGCACAGCCGGTTGGCCCTCGACATCGACGTAAAAGATTTTGGCTTCATTCAAGTCGTCCGACATTCGCAAACGGCCTTGCACCGTAACGCTTCCCGCCTCCTCTTGCTTTACCCAACTCGCAAACGGACGCTCTTGGAAAAATTCGATAGGGCCGCCATCTAAGCCTGCCAGCGGTTCAGATGCGGTTGCATACGTATCAATATCGACCCCAAAGGCATCTAGCAGGGCCAGATGCAACTTGCCAACGGGTTGATTCTCGGAATAGCGGAGGTAACGCCCTGTCTTGAGCAGCCCACCGCCTTGGCCCGCGAGAATCATGGGAATACGCGTTACCGTATGATTATCACTATGCCCCATGCCCGAACCAAACATCACAATACTGTGATCAAGCAAGGTACCGTTGTGGTCCCTGTACGACTTGAGCTTGGTGAGCAAATAGTCAAATTTCTCCATGTGCCAAACGCTGATTTTCAGTAGGGCATCGAGATTTTGACGCGAAAAGTTGCGAAAGAAGTGCGATAGATAGTGGTGTTGTTCGGTGATTCCCAAGAAATCGAAAATCATCCGACTGTTGCTATTCCCCAGCATGTAGGTTACACACCTGGTCGAATCGGTCCACATTGCCAAGGCGATCAGGTCGAGCATTGTTTCAACCTGCTCGTTCAAGTTTCCAGCCCGCAAGGGTCGCTGTAGGTCGGAAAAGTCAATCTCGGTTTGCTTGTTCGCCTCACCGAATCTCTCCAGGCGTTTCTCCGTCTCACGAACCACTCCCAAGTACTCATCGAGTGTTTGTCGATCCTCATAGCCTGCTTTACGTTCCAAGGACCGTGCGTCTTCCCCGACGCGATCGAGTAGGCTGCTCATCTCGCGCCGCTTCTGCGAATTCCCCAACGGGCTTCGAAACAAACGATCGAAAATGAGCTGGGGATCACTCTCGCGTGGGATAGCTTGTCCAGCGGAGTCGTAGGAAATATAGCTGCAACCAATCTGATTGGTGAACAGACCTTCCGTGGTTAACTCGAGCGAACGATGGGCAGTCGCTCCTCCGATCTTTTCAGCAATCATTTGGTCGATCGACGCCGACTTCGTATTCGCATGGTGACCGCTAAGAAATCGGCGTGTCGAGTTCGCGTGAGATGCGAATCCAAAATCGCCAATGTTGTCCAAAATCAACAAGTCACGTTTGTGTTTTTCAAATGGTCTCATCAACGGTGACATGCGGAAATCATACTCAGCGCCACCATTGATATTCCAAGAAGGTGGATGGACCCCATTGGGCTTGAACAGCGACATGAATCGAACCGGTGGCTGCGGCGTCTCCCGGCCGAATGATGTGGATGTCATCAAATTCAGGAACGGCAATGGCAATGCGACACCCGCAGAACCCCTCAGAAATGTCCGTCGTTGGATAGTTAGGCTCATCTTATCTCTGACTATTGAGAGTCTAGTTGGTGGGGTTGATCGTTTCGCGAAACGGTAAGCTAAGCACTATCGCCTGAAATAGATCGCGATAGGATCCATTGCTGCGATCGAGATCCGACACAATCTGGTCAACAACCGGTTTGTCATGAATTTCCAACGCCCTACACAGCGCGTACGCCATCGTCCGCTCCACGATGTTGTGCAAGATAGCCCGCCGCTCACTCGATGCCAAAATACGCTTCAAGCCTTCCATGTCTTCAAACGGCTCTCCCGACGGGAGTCGCCCCGAAGTATCAATGCGGTCGCCAGAATCGGATACTGGCTTAACGACCTTGTTCTTCTTCGTCACGACCGATTGGCTCGGAGCCAGGTACGTCCCTGTCTGATCGTATCGCTGTAGGGCAAAACCAAGTGGATCAATTTTATCATGACATGATGCGCAAGTCGGGTTATTCCGATGCACTTCAAATCGTTGGCGAAAGGTTAACTCCTCGCCATCGCGATTCGGTGGTACGCTGCCAACATCCATGGGCGGGTCGGGAAGCTCGTCGCCCAGAATACGTTCTAAGATCCAAGTTCCTCGAAGCACTGGTCCCTGGTTCATTGCCAAAATGCCGGGCATGGTTAAGATCCCACCGCGTCCCAGGCTATGCTCAAGCTTGATTTTTTGAAGCCCAACAAATTCAACCTCAATCCCTTTCGCTTTCCGATAATCGGTCAATTGCTGGCGATCCCGACCGTAATGCTTGGCAATCAAGGGATTGATGAACGACACTTTGGAATCGATCAATTCCATGAGTGGACGATCTTCAGTGAACAAATAGTGCATGAAGTCGACGACCTGTGCTTCCCAAGTCTGTCGCAGCGGATAGTTGTCGGTCGAGTGCTCGATTTCGCCAATCGTCAACCACTGATATGCAAAGTCTTCCGCGAGATGCCGCGACTTGGGCGATGCGAGCATGCGGTCAACCTGCGCCACGAGTACTTCGTATTCACTTAATGCATTCTGTTCCGCTAGTTTTACGAGCACAGCATCTGGAAGATCTCCCCACAAAAAGTACGAGAGTCGTTCCGCCAATTCGAAATCGTCAACTGGCTGTTGTCCTGGAACTCGTACCATCCGCAGACCACGATAGAGGAACGTCGGTGACATCAATACCGCCTTGAGCTCCGCTTTCACCACGTCGACTAGCTCTTCACTTTCATCTCGGTCAAGAACTCGTCGGATGATTGCATTCAGTTCAATTGGTGGGACTGGCCGCCGCAGAGCTCGCGGAACAAAACTCCGCAGTAGCCGTTCAGCCTGCTGTTCGGTAAAGCCGGGCTCCAACGGCCCCACATAAGCTTCCAACGCAAATCGGTTTTGAGGAGCGAAGAACTCGCTCAGCCCATGATCGACCAACAACGAATATTGATCCCAAATGACCGTCGTCAACGGATTGCCATGGGTATCATTACGAAATCCACTCCGTCCAGGTGGATCATCGGGCAAAAGCTTTAACACCAGCGATTTTTGAACTTGCGTTTGTTCCGCTTCTATAATGGACACTTCCAAGTCGAAGCCGAATAGCGAGCGAAGCGTGTTCCGATATTCGGTTGCCGATAGCCTTCTGGGGCGAAACGTCCCCGGTCGTGCCTCGACCGAGTCCACAAATCGCCGCTGGTACCAATCTAAGATTCGCGACCTTTCAATGTCGGTTGGTTGCGACTCTCCCTCGGGCGGCATATCTCGGTCGGTCAATCGTTCTGCGACGCTCTCCCAAACCCGAAAAGAAGCTTCGATTTGGTCGTCAGCCTGATATGCAGCGAGGTCAACTTCGCCTTGAGCGTCCACACCACTGTGACAATCAATGCAGTACTTTGCCAGCACCGGCTGGATCTCCACCTCGAACTCATCCGCCAACACGCACTGACTCACGCCAGCAATTAGAGCACTGAAAACAAGGACGCAGTGGAGTGTGTTCACAACTGGGTGGGCAATGACGGTGTGGGGAAGAAAGTTTAATAACGCTGGAGCGGCCGCAACGAACTAAATCGGAATAACACTTACAAAACTCTTGCGCGAGCTAGTCCTCGGAAGCTTGACCGCCCGCAGACGCAGCATCACCATCTCCTCGCAACCTACTACGAATTGTCACTCATTTTAAGTCAGTCTACAAGCACGAAATCTGACTCGCCATATTTTACCACAACCTCTCGGGGAGCTCGGGCTCCTACGCCAGTAGCCCAAAGCCGTTGAGGCCGTTGCGGCAGGCCCGAAGCGGAATTCAGCTGGAAGCGTGCGCGGGGTATAGGCCCGCACAAGCCCAACGGAAGCCGAAGCATCGGCATTGCCGCGAACGAAAGCACCAAGAAGTGCCCTGCGCTTCCGCCGGGCTTGCCCCGGATCGGAGCGCACAACTGGTGGCTACCATTCGTTCAATTCCGCCCTCGAGTGCCGCAAGCCCGACAACGATTGTGCTTGAGGAGTGTTCGATCCTCGCGCTCACTTCGATTTCAAATGGCGATCAAGGAATTCAAAGGTACCTTTACCGTTGATCGTATGTGGGCCCACGAACCACTCGATCGCGCACCGATCTGCGATCCCCAATCGCGCCGCATACAGGAAACGGACTTTGGCAAACTCGTGTGCCACATTCTCATCGGTGCCAACCCCATCAAAATGCCCCCGTTCCACCATGAAGGGACGAGGAGCAATCAGCGCCGCCATTTCTGCATAGTTGAACGTGCCACCTAAATCGAACTCAAAGATCTCGTACTCCGGCGTCCATACGTAAGAGTAGTCTGCTTGTGTCGTCGAATTCTTATCGACCCATTCATTGAAATCCGCTGAGCAGATAGACAGGCAATAGTCCGGCACGAGAGGCGGAATTCGCATCGCACTTTTCCCGCCATACGACAGCCCGTAGAAGGCAATTTTCTCGCCTTCCACAAAGGGCTGGGACTTTAGCCAATTCACAATCTGCTGATGCTGCGGGACGATGATAGAAAACAGAGTCTTCTTCAGTGGGTTCGCCTTGCGTTGCAGTGTTCGAAAGCGATCTTGCCCAATGTACGGATTCTGAGGAGCAAATGTTACATACCCACGTTCTGCCAGCTTGGCCGCGAAATCGTGGTACGCGCGATGGTCTCCAGTTACGATGTCCTCGGGGCGTCCCTCCAGTCCATGTTGACAAACGACCACCGGTCTCCGCTCACCAGCTCGAAGATCCTTCGGCAAACAAAGAATTCCGCTGGTAAACACTCCTGGAAACACATCGAGTACGACTTCGTATCCAGCCCATTTCGGCTCATCATAGACTTTGCGACTTCTCGCATTAAACTCCAACAGCGGTTGCTTAAAGTGGCCGATTACTTCCTCTCGAAAGTACTCGCGGTACGGCTCCATGGAACGTTCGTAGCTTTCCAGGGATGAAGTGTCTACCGGAAACCTGCCTGGCTGCGTATCGGGTAGATGACTGCCCAGATTCAGGAATGCGCGTCGCTCTGCCTCACTCTGCTGGAGTAGCCACTGATTGTGCTGCTCCAATTCCGTAAATTGCCGCTGGTGGCGCTCGGCGGACCGATCGACTTCCGCTACCGGGGACACACTCTCTGCAACCTGAAACTCTGCCAACGGTCGTCCTGTCAGCTCGCTCCAGAACTGCGCCGTCGCTCGCGGATCGATCGATGAGCTCAAGCTCCCACCATCAGGTCGCACGTGCTGCACGCGAGCTGGAAAGGGTTGGATCAATTCCCGGAGTCGCTCGATTTCGGTGGCAACCTCCCGATCACCGGGGGCGGTTAACAATGCTGGAGCACCACCTTCTCCTGGCAGTTGTAGCTCAGGGCCACCGGTACCATCGATCGTCAGGGAGCGAGGCATGATCATCGCTCCCAGCTCGCCGTCTCCGAACGCTTCCAACAGGCCAAAAACATTGCGACTGATCGGCTGCTCCCACATGCGCTGCCGCGATCCAAAATAACCACCAATGCAGGCCGCTTCGATGCGAGTGTCTAGAGCTGCACTGTACATAGACAGGAGGCCGCCTTCACCGTATCCCACAACACCAATGGGTTTCCCCTCCCCAAGGCTGAACCAATCCACGGCCGCCAAAATCTTTTGAACTTCGTGCCCGATAATGTGTCTCCCCAGCACAAACGAACTGCGGTAGAGATACTCCCGATTGGTCATTTTCGCACGACCGTTTCGTGACTTGTACTCACGGCTAATAACTGTCGGCACGAGCACTTCGCAGCCGTTCTCTACCAATTGACGAGCATACTGAAAGGCTGGCGTCTGCCCCTCCGCAACACCAACAATCATTTCCGGTGTTTGATCCGCGTCAGGAACTGCAATGACTCGCGCTATTGCCGGTTGGTGTGGTACCAGCCACAGCCCTTCACCGTGGACGTTGCGAACCACAGGCCAACGAACTGCATAGATTTTGTAGCGATCATTCTCTTCTACGACTTGCGACGTAGCCGTATCCGCCACGAATTCGAGCTCCGTAAACGCGTGTCTAACGTCACTAGCCCCGATGATCCTCGCCAGTTGTTGGCGATTGGGAGACAACGATTGACTGTAGGCGTCGGGGGAAGTCAGGTCGCGATGGTAAAAACTTTCGCGATTCGCAACAGAATCTTCGAGACTTCGCAGCAAAAAACCGTCGATGCCATCTACCATCTGCGCAGCAATATCCCCCTTGATCCTCAACGGTTCCGTCCCCGGCAACTCGCTTAAACTAAAATCATGAGCGGGTATGGAGTTACACAGGAACGCAGGAATTAGAATGGCCAGTGCCATCCGAGTGGAAAACGTCACGGGAACGCCTGTCGAAGATGAAATCGGGAAGCTCGTTGCAACGCTTTCCCAAGCAACTGGAAACAAACTGGCAACGACGGTCTATCAATCTAACAATGTCGTTTGCTGCCCGCTTGGATTCACGACCGTAAATCCGTTATGTTATTGCTAGACACGTCGCAGAGCCATTCTGCAGATCCCGTTGAATCCCTTCCATTTTAAAACTTCCATCCTCAGACGAGATATCCCATGTGCGATCAAGATCACTTTGAAGACGATCTCAAACGGTACTCACGCCGCAATTTTGGTACGCTGGCAGCAGCCGGAGTCGGTGCCGCCCTCTTGCTGCCGACGGCGGCGAACGCTGCTGAGGTAGCTGGGCAAGATGTGCTCATCAAGACTCCAGACGGTGAATGCGATGCGTACTTCGTGGCCCCCAAAACCGGTGTTCATGCAGCTGTGCTCATTTGGCCCGATATCTTTGGCCTACGCCCTTCGTTTCGTGAAATGGCTGGCCGCTTGGCCGAATCCGGATACAGCGTATTGGTCGTGAATCCCTTCTACCGCAAACAGAAGGCGCCTACGGCAGCGGAAGGTGCCAAAACTCCAATCTCAGAGGTCAGACCACTCGCCCAAACGCTGAACGCCACCACGCATACGACCGATGCACAAGCCTTCGTCGCCTGGCTCGATACTCAGCCTCAAGTCGACAAGAACAAGAAGATGGGCACCACCGGGTACTGCATGGGCGGGCCGATCGTCCTGCGTACCGCCGCGACCGTCGCAGACCGAGTGGGCGCAGCCGTTACGTTCCACGGTGGCGGATTGGTCACAGAAAATGCAGATAGCCCCCATCTGTTGATTCCCAAAATGAAGGCCCAGTTCCTCATCGCCGTTGCTGAGAACGACGACGAGCGCGATCCGAAGGCCAAAGTTGTGCTCAAAGATGCGTTCGCAGATGCTCAACTGAAGGCCGAAATCGAAGTCTATCCGGCTGGTCACGGTTGGTGTCCGCCCGATTCAAGAGTCCACGATCCGGAGCAAGCAGCCAAGGCTTGGCAACGCATGCTGCTACTATTCGAAAAGACCTTGGCCTAGCTCCCCTAGCAGGCCTCACCGTCTGCAGCACAGCCTTGCCAATGAACCATCAGCCCAAGCCATCCACTGAAGTCATTCGTCCTTCCCCCGGACCAAGAGCAAGGCAACATCATCCCTGGTGCACCAGAACCGAAAAGAATGACCGGAAAATGGAGACAGAAATATAGCAACACAGAACAGACTGAAATGCTACTAACTTCCAGCATTCCATCTTTCCGTCTCCATCTTTCCGGTTAAACACCTGCTGGGTACAGCAAAGGCTAGTGCTCCTAGCAGAGAGCAATCGTCGCACGCACCGGACTATCGCTTCCAGTCGCTCTATGGATTGCACTCGGCGCTGTCGCGCCTCAGACTTTATTGCAGCAAAACGATGACGCTACTTACCGGGTGCACTCGCTTGTTGCTGGGCTTGTTGCTTGGCCTGCAAGAGCATCTGCTCTACAAACTCCCGAGAGGTCTTGTCTTGTGTGGCTTGCCTTGCCTGCTCCAGGGCTGCAATTGCATCGTCGAATTTCCCGCTGGAGCTATAGAGCATTGCCAATCGGTTGTATAACGCGAACTTCAATTCCGGCTGCTCGCGAACGGCCGGCGATTCTGCCACGTCGACTATTTGGCGGCGAGCGAGATTCACGAGCTGCGCGCGGTCGCTCCCCTGTTCGCTGGGAGGAATCATTGCGATCGCGCTGGCAGATTCCAAGAGCATGGATGGATCGTGTTGAGCGTTTTCCAAGCGAGACTCGACCATCGCGTACATGGTCTCCAACTGATTGGTACTGATTAACAGCGCCAACTGTATGAACCGACCCCCGCTGTATTCTGGAGTGTCCGGCGCGGAAGCATCCGCCAGCATCTGCTCGATGAGCTTGAGAGCCTGTAGCTGATCCCCTCGAGTCCCGCGTCGTAGTTGGCCAACCCTTTGGATCAAAAACGCGATCTCCTGGGCTGTGGCTGCGCGCTTCGCAAAAGCCTCACGATCCCAGTCTCCGTCGACGATCTTGCGTAATGGCTCCTTCAATTCAAGCGTTGATCCGAACCACTCGACCAGCCCTGTCTTACCAACAATGAACGTTGCTGGAATGGAAAACAACCCGGCAGCTAGCATGTACTGCTGCTTGGTACTACCATCGGGATCGGTAGTCAGTGAAACCTTGCTCGAAAAGTCAGCAGCTTTGTTGTTCTGAAGGAACTCTTGCACTTTCGCAAGAGGCTCGTCACTTATGCTGATAACCCGCACGGAAGCTGTTCCGTAGTCGTTTTGGATGTCTGCTAGCTCTGGCATGAAGGCAAGGCATGGGGGACAATTGGTCGCCCAAAACTCAATCACATAGACAATCCCCTCTTTAAACTCGATTGTCGGTTTCCGGACTCCTTCGGCATCCTGAATCCAATGCTCAATCTCTAAGACGGGGGCCGGATCGCCAATATGGAGTGTGGGCTGGTCGTCAGCCAATACACTCGTGGCGCACACGAACGATGTACAAACAATCAACAGAGCAATCGATGGATTTCGCATGAAACTCACTCCAGTAGAGGTTATTGGTTAAGCCGATCGGTTCACTCAGGGTTCAACGCGATTCAAACAATAGATCGTACCGGTTAGAAAAGCGATGCAGCCCAACACAGCACACAGGGCTGAATAGACCTCTGCATAAATATTTTGCGCTGGGCAACCGACCAGGGTCTGAGAGCATGCGAGGGCACCGCCTAGTGCAAGTGGCGACATAAACGATAGAGCGACGGGTGGCCCCGTTGAGCTGAGGAACGCTGAAGAACACCAGCCAATCCCCATGAACATTATGGCTAACGGCATGTACTGGGAGGAGTTGGGTTGCCCCTTACCGTTCACGGTTGCCTGCGACTTGAAATCAAACCTGAACGAGCGGTTGAATATTCCTGAAGGATGAGGAAGATCCTGAACGACCGATTAAATGCTTTGAAGAGGTGAGCTTGCTTGGTATTGCTCCTCGCCGGTGAGTTTGGCTGGGCGCGGTCTGGTGCAACAGAGAGTGCTGTTGGCAGCAAAATATTGGCTGGAAGATAGCCAGAGCAATTCATCTTCCTGCCTCCATCTTCCTGCCAAAACGACCGCCTGGATGCTTCGAAAACGTTCACGGTTGCCCGCGACTTAAACTCCAACCCGAACGGGCGGTTGAATTTACTAGCGAATAAGAAAGATCGTGAACGGTTGCGGAAAAAACACATATCCGTCGACAAGCCAACGCCAACCAGTACGCCAACAGGAATCAGGCAATATTCGACAGAGCAGTCTTAAGACTCTGGAGTTGCGGATGCCACTGCAACCGGTCTCTGCAGCACTTGCAGGTTCACTCAATAACGAAGACAACCTGCTAGTAAAATGCTTGCTCCCCCTGGGACGCACCACGCTGCACTGCAAGCTCACCGCGTTGGGGCACTGCGTCCTGCCGATAACGATTGTTCGAGCAGTTTTGACAACTCCTCGGCCACCAGGGGATGCGATTCAGCTAGGTTCTGTGTTTCACCTGGATCAGCCTCCAAGTCGAACAACTGCCCTTCTGCATTGGGAGCAGTGTCAGGCAATTGGTACTCTTTCAACAATTCGTGCTGTGCGTAGTTGTTGCCGCCTGAGCCTTTGTGTGCCAGGTACTTCCACTTTCCGCGGCGGATGGCAAGGTATTTTGCTCCACCGAAACCTTGTTGCAGCAAGTAGGCACGAATCGGCTCCGGATGGGGCGTTTCCAGGAATGCGGGCAACATACTGAAGCTGTCTTCAGCAGCCTGCTCAGGGAGTTTCACATCCAAAATTTCTGCCACCGTGGCCATCACATCGGTCAACGAAGTCAGTTCGCGCGAGGTTCGATTCGATGCAACCTTGCCAGGCCAGCGGACAACGAACGGGATTCGATGCCCCCCCTCCCAGTTGTCGCGTTTCACTCCGCGCCAAGGTCTGGCACCATCGTGTCCGTGATCGTGACGCATGTGATAGACCGTTGGAACTTCAGGCCCATTGTCGCTGGTAAAAATCACCAACGTCTCCTCTGCAATGTCTAAACGCTCGAGCGTCTCCATCAATTCGCCAACGATGTGATCCAATTCGAAAATGAAATCTCCATGGGGGCCGGCATTCGTTTTCCCCTTGAATGCGTCTCCTGGAAAAGATGGCAAGTGAACGGCTTGAGTTGAGTGCAATAAGAAGAACGGCTGTTCGGGATTATTCAGCACATGCTGCTGTAGAAACTGCTGACTCTTCTCAAGAAACACCATGTCCACCTCTTCCAAGTCAAAGTCGGATGCATGCATTCCGCGCCGATTATCATTCGCATAGTCGTGTTTGGGCAGCATCGATTTATCCAGCAAACCAGTCGGCGGATTCGGAATGCGTTTCCCATCGATGAACGCGTACAACCAATCGGTAGTGGGGCAGCAGGCAGTTCCAAAGAACTGATCGAAACCACAGTCAATCGGACCGCCTTCGATCGGGCGAGAATAGTCGATGCGTTTGACCGCATCGGGGCCACCGTCATGAATCGGATTTCCGTCGGTATCATAGAAAGTCAATCCGATGTGCCACTTTCCAAAACACGCAGTCGCATAGCCCTGCTGCCTTAGCATTTCAGGCAAAGTCAATCTTCCAGGCTGGATCAACGACGGCCCGCCCGCACCCGAAAACACTCGACCACCATTGGGAGCACGAAAGGCCATTTGCCCGGTCATCAAGCTGTAGCGTGTTGGCGTGCATACCGTGCAAGGGCTGTGCGCGTCGGTGAAACGCATTCCCTGTCGCGCCAATTTATCGATATGCGGTGTCGGAATCTTCGATTGCAGGTTGTAACAGCCGATATCTCCATAGCCTAAATCGTCGGCCAGGATAACGATGATATTCGGTTGCTCGCCGCTCTCCCGCCGCTCACCCGCAACGACCACTTGCGATACGCCAACGAGTATTGCCAATAGCGCAGGGACAACCAGGACAACTAATTTTTGCATGTTGATACCACGGGGCTAGTGCGAAAGTAGGGGACGCCAGTTCTTCCTGCGATACATCTTGCAGTGAGACGACCGAGTGGTCAGGGCGGATCTACAAGTTCGGGAGCTTCCGAGATATCCTACCACAATCCCCTCGCGAAAAACCGGTTTCACCGATTGTGCGCCGCGCCCCGCAGTTGACTCCCAGGACAGCGACCGACAGAAATCGATTCGAAGCCCCACGTAGCTACGCTCGCCAGAGGACGGCCTCCACCGTCTGGCGACGGTAGCTACGCTAGCCAGAGCGTGGGACGGGCTTCCACCGTCTAGCGACGGTAGCTACGCTCGCCAGAGCGTGGGACGGCTTCCACCGTCTAGCGACGGTAGCTACGCTCGCCAGAGCGTGGGACGGCCTCCACCGTCTAGCGACGGTAGCTACGCTCGCCAGAGCGTGGGACAGGCTTCCACCGTCTAGCGACGGTAGCTACGCTCGCCAGAGCGTGGGACGGCCTCCACCGTCTGGCGACGGTAGCTACGCTCGCCAGAGCGTGGGACGGCTTCCACCGTCTAGCGACGGTAGCTACGCTCGCCAGAGCGTGGGACGACTTCCACCGTCTGGCGACGGTAGCTACGCTCGCCAGAGCGTGGGACAGGCTTCCACCGTCTAGCGACGGTAGCTACGCTCGCCAGAGCGTGGGACGGCCTCCACCGTCTGGCGACGGTAGCTACGCTCGCCAGAGCGTGGGACGGCTTCCACCGTCTAGCGACGGTAGCTACGCTCGCCAGAGCGTGGGACGGCCTCCACCGTCTGCCGACGGTGGCTACGCCCGCCAGAGCGTGGGACGGCCTCCACCGTCTAGCGACGGTGGCTACGTTTTGGCGATCTCTTCGAACTTAGTGCTTGAGCTGGCCTGGGACGCTCAATTCTCCATCCTTGTTGTGACCGCTAGCGACCCTCTCCATCCACTCCCAAACTTGGCGACGATCGCGACTCGGTCTGAGAAGCCAGCGATCGGTGTGCGCGGCCTGGGCAAATTCGTTGGGAAAACTGCCGAGAATCTCAGCGGTATTGATATTGGAAAACCTAAAACGATTGGGTATCGGAACAACTGAGCGAACAAATTCTTCCGACTTGCGATTGTTACCATTCTGGCTGACCCAGTACGGACGATTCTCCACTTTTGCCAACCGCTTCTTCGCTTCGCTCTGATAGCGTTCCAGTGGCGATCCCCAAGCGGTGTTCCACTCCCGCACTCCATCAAAATGATCGTGCGTAATGAAAGCAGTCCACAAACTTGCAACTTCATCGTCGCGGAGTCCCAGATAATTGACTCCGATAGCGCCACGCGAGAATCCACACAGGAAAACTGCGTTCGGATCGCCACCAAACTGCTCGATGATGAGGGGCACATTCTGTTTGGCGTACTCCACCGTTGCTTGCTCATCGCCCCACCAAGTCACTTCGTTGGCGGTTCCTGTGGAATTGACATAAGGCAGCACGACCCAAATGTACTTTCCGCCTGAAAGACCGTATCCAAGTGCAGCGTCCTGCGATTTGCCAGTCGATCCGCTCTGCGGATAATAGTTGCCCGTGTATTCAAAGATGATCGGGACGGGAGCTCCTTCCGGCTTCCAGCCCGGTGGAAGATAGAGTGTATGAAACACTTCCGTGCCAACATATTCAGCAGCCGTGACTGCTACGCGTTTCCCCGCAGCCGGTCCCCCCTGCGAAAGAGTTGGCACCGTCAGAGTCTCCGACGATTCTGCGTCTAGATGCCAGTCGTCCGCCCTCAATAGACTCGGAGTGGCGCAACAGAAAGAAAATGCCATCGCTAGAATCGACACCCAATACGGATACTTCACCGGGGTGAATTGGCTGGCGTCGAGATATCTCATTTGATTTGCATTTCTGTTCGCTGGCAATTGGAAAACGCACACGTTCTACGTGCCCAAGCGACACGTTGGGATCGGTCCACTCTATCAGGTCTGGGACGCAACACTCGCAACCGGGAATCCACGCGCATGCCGAGGCTCTGTTAGCTTCGCAAATGCGGTAGACACGAAGCTTATCCGACACCATTGCTATCGGTCTCGCAAGCGTTCCCCAAGCCAGGGCGCAAGTCGCAGCCAACAGCAGGCCGCCCGTAAAGATTACGTTTTGAGGCTTCAGCATGCCCGATCCCCAGAGACTACTTAATAGCAATCGCCAGCGTCCGGCAATGTTGTCTTGAACTCAAGCACTGGTTAACGCAAAACTAATGTAAACCATGCTGAAGTTATCCAACAAAGCCGCTCCCCAAACTCTCCACTGAGGCTCTGCGATATACTCGAATGATGTAAGTCGAGCTCTTCAAGCCACACATGGTACGCGACCACTGAGGAAAAACCGATGCCTGAGCCAAGAAACTCCCCATCCCCCGACGAACAACCTTTGGAAGAACCTTGCCGTCCGGCCTGTCCCGTCTGCGGCGGTAGGCTCATTGAGATCCGCGCCAAGCTTCAATGCTCGCAGTGCCACACAATTTGCGAAACATGCTGCGAAGGAGGACGTGGCTAAGCGGTGCACCTGCGACCGTGTGAACCCAATTTGCTGGCTTAGCGTAGGAAGAGCTACCATGACACCTAATGCACGCCCAAATCGAGGTAGGACACTGCCAGCCCTTCATTGGCTCGCTTGGTTCGCGACGTGTCTAACGGTCGTGCTGCTCATCATCATCATCGTCCCTGGCGAGTTCGTTTCCCTGTGGACCACAGAGACGGGAAAGTTGGATGCATGGAAACTGCGTTCAAACGCATTGCGCGAGGCGACGCGCCAAAGACACTATCGGGAAATTGGCGTTACCAGCGGTGCACAGATCGTTGTCGTTGAGCACGGATGGCCCAAGCCGTTTCTGGCACGCGTACTGATTTTCAACCAACCTGATCAAGGGAAACTGCGTATCAACTCCGCTCCATGGCTCCGCGTCGAGAGTTGGTTTCTGAACTGGGGTGGCTCGCGATATCTCCCGGTTTCGTGGAGCGATTACGACAACTGGCCGATTTCGTCCAACGGCTGGACGATCGATTACTGGGCCCTGCTAGTAGACTTGCTGGTTGCTGTCGTGATCGTATTGGCAGTTGGAGTTTCGACGCACAGGTGGTTCAGGGCGCGGGACAACCGCAGTTGGACCTGTCAGCTGCGAGACCTTTTAGGTTTGGTAACCGTCACAGCGCTGGGCTTAGGGATCTACGGCTATCACCAGCAAATACGTACGCTGGAAGGACTCGCTCCCACCGCACAGCCACCTGGATTTGTGCTTTGCAACTCGCAATTATCAGTTGGTCAGAGCTATTGCGGCCCCGTCTGGTTGCGCAAGCTGGCGGGGAATCACTACTTCCCGCAATTCTTCCATCACGTCACCAGCGCGTCGATCCGTTCCAACGCAAACTGGGAGACTTGTTACCAGGAGTTGATGAAATTTCCCTACTTGCACACGCTTCGGCTTCCTGGTGAGTTTCCGGTATCAGCGGTAACGCAATTAGAACAGTGTCAAAGTTTAAAGAACCTTCAACTGACCTACCACAGCACGACGTGGCCAGATCCAACTCCCAATCCATCAACACCAACGCTCAATTTAGAAAATTTGAAATGGCTTGAACGATTGCATTTGGAAACACTACAGTTAGAGGGCGACCAAATCCGCGCCCACCATATTCAGCAGGTTGCCACACTTTCCGGTTTGCAACGTATCTGGCTACGAAGTGTCTCCGCGGACGAAGAAGAGATCGAAGCGATTCGTCGAAAATTCCCCAATGTTGAAATTGAAATCCTCTTCGACTGGCTAACAGTCTTCCGGTCTCCGGGATAGCGGCACTCACATCATCCCTATTCACTGTTGAACACAAACCTTACGCCTCAAAGCGCACAGCAACAGCAAAAAGCCCAGCGCGCCCGTCATTCCCGAGCAGGCCAGAAACAATTTGTGGAAGGGGAGGGGAGGGCAAAGAGGTCACGCTGACCATTTTTGAAATCGTAACCCGCAACGTGACGGGCTGTCGAATTGATAGCAATTTCAATTTTAAGGCGAAGGTAGCGTCCCTAATTGCCCTGTAGCGGCAACCACCTTTCCTTGCTCACGCGGCGGGTTACGATTTCCTCGCCAGCCCAACCACCAGGGGCCGCACCCATTGCAACCCGCCGCGTAAGCAAGGAGAGATTGATAACGCTAGCAAGCAACAGCCAGCAGCATCAGAGCGGGTTCACACCTCAAACATCGTCCGCATATCTAGCGTCCTTGATCACGCGGCGGGTTACGATTTCCTCGCCAGCCCAACCACCAGGGGCCGCACCCATTGCAACCCGCCGCGTCAGCAAGGAAAGATTGATAACGCCAGCAAGCAACAGCCAGCAGTATTAGAGCGGATTCACACCTCAACCATCGCCCGCATATCTAACGTCCTTGCTCACGCAGCGGGTTACGATTTCAACAGCCCGGTGAGCAAGGAGCTGTGGTCACCCCTGCAACGCGATTCGGGGTGCTGCCTTCACAGCGAAATCATCAACCTCTTCAATCAACAATTCGGAACGCACTCCATACCAGTTGCTGCTGCAATTCGAGTCCGCGTACCAGTTGCGTATGGGGGAGGAATGCGTACCCCGCAGCGTCAGCAAGGAGCTGTGACTGCCGCTTCAGAGTAACTCGGCTACTACCTCCGTGCTAAAGTTGCAATCACTCTCAAACCAACAAGCCGTAGAGCCTGGAAACGAGGGATAAACGCAAATGATTTGTACAATCTTGCAAAGCCTCTCCGCTGGCTTAGCACGCCTGGAGCAATCCGCCTTCAACACTTTTGGGAGACTCCACAGCCTTCGTCGGTCGCTCGGTCAGCTCTCCCCGCAAGATTTTAACGTCAGCTGGAGCAACCACGCCGAGTGTGATTCGGTTACCTTGGATGCGCACCACTTCCACCGTAATGTTTCCATCGACAACCAACTTCTCACCAACTTTACGACTAAGAACTAGCATTGAATTCTTCCTTGAGTTTGATTGCTGCGGCGAAGTGTTGTCGCTGGAATGCCGCCTCCCAACACCACTAAGTATCAGCACCGCAGTGACAACTTAGGTCACGCGTCATCGGAATTTGATGAATTTCCATCTTCGCTCGCAACTCCAGCCGGCTGTGGAGGGACTCCAGCCAAACGTATTGCAGCTAGCGTCACTGCGCTCACTCCACTTCTCAACCAGCCCACGGGGGAAAACAACCGCGAAATAAACGAAAGAGGCGAAAGACCATGTGCGACAGCCGTGGTGCTGGATTTTCACTTTCGTTTCCTTTTCCTCCCTGCCTCAACTTCCGCTGCCCCTTTCCCTCGGTTGTTCCGTCCGCTTTTTCGCTTCTTTCGTATATTTCGCGGTTGCAACTCTCTTGAACTGCGGGCGTCTACCTTGCATGGATGCCTCGGCCGGCTACACGAGGCACTACAACAAACATCCCACTTGTCCGCGACTACGATCCAACTCACCAAACAGGCAACATCCCGCGGCCTGTACCTTCTACGGATGGAGAAAAACTACCCCCACTTCCCAACCAGCCCAGGGGGAAAACACCGCGAAATAAACGAAAGAGGCGAAAGATGCGAAAGACTTTCTGTGTGTCAGCCGCGGTGCTGGATTCTCACTTTCGTTTCCTCTCTCTCCCTGCCTCAACTTCCTCCGCCCCTTTCCCTCGGCTGTTCCATCCGCCCTTTTCGCTTCTTTCGTAAATTTCGCGGTTGGATTCCTCTTCGCTGCAATGCCGGTCCGCAAACGAATTCCCATCTGGAACTGATAACATCCCAGAAGCAGAAATTGATGTTTATTCGATTGGGCACTTTGGTCTATATTTGGAAAACCGAATTTGGTTTCCCAAATATCAATTCTAAAGCGAACTAAGACTTCAAGGAGGAGGATTCATGGCCAGACCCAAAGCTGTCGAACTCACAGCCCGAGAGTTAGCAGTCATGCAATTGTTTTGGAACAACGGAGAAGGCACAGCCGAACAGGCTCAAACCCATCTTGAGGCGACGGGTGAGAAGCTAGCATACACGACGGTCGCCAACGTCGTCCGGAGCCTTGCAGACAAGGGGTTCCTAAAATTGACCAATAGTACGCGTCCATATCAGTACGTAGCCGTGCGCAAGTTTGAGGATGTGTCTAAACGCATCGTCGGCGATCTAGTTAACAGACTCTTTGCTGGCTCACGTCAGGCCATGCTGGTCCAATTACTCGATCGTAAGAAATTGACCAAACCTGAACGCGAATATCTCGAAAGCCTACTCAACGAGCAGGAGCAATAGAGATGACAACGATTCTTTTTGCAATCGCCCAATTCACGGTCGTTCTGGCGATCGCCAACATCTTCGTTCGCTGCCTCATTGCGAGGTCACCTCAACTGGCGACTGCGGTTTGCTTGCTGGGAATCACCTTGGTGTCCATCATCATTCCAGTGACTCTCATTCCCTTTCCCAAGTTTACGATCGAGAGTTGGCCGATCGCACCCTTCGCTTCCCGCGAAGTTCAATCGCCCGAGATACCTCCACAGCCAACGCCGCTCGATTCGAGCGTCTCGATGGACAGTTCGGTAGCAGCAGGCGGCGGAATCAATCTCCGGCAACTGTTCTCCAACCTGCCACTCACAGCTAGCCTGGAACTAGGGGAACAACCGAAACCTGCATCGATCTGCTTTTTCGCTTGGTGCTTGCTGGCTGGTATGGGATGGTTCCGACTTGCCCTGTCCGTCAATGCATTGAGGCGGCTTAGAAAGCAGAGTGGCCACTATCACAACCCGCAACTCGAGTCGACTTTAGCCGCCTGGGCTCGACAACATTCCCGCAACCTAACCTTCAGACTGCTCCTGACTGATCAAGTCCCATCACCTTGTGTCGCTTGGATCGATCGCGCGACAATTTACTTGCCGAGCGGTTTTGAGAACTGGCCTGAGGATGAACAATTGGCGGTTCTTGCGCACGAAGCTGCTCACGTTTTTCGGAGAGATGCGCGATGGCGATTTTTCTTTGATCTGATGGGGCAATGGGTCAATTTCCATCCGCTCGCGTGGCTATTGAAACGTCAACTGGTTCTTGTCCAAGAACTGGCAGCGGACCAAGAGGCGGGCCATCTATTGACGTCGGAAAAATATCGAACAGGTCTTTGTAAACTGGCGTTGCGAATGGATTCGCAACCTCAACTCTCGTTGTTTTCGGTCGGAGTTTCACTCTCGACTCATAGTGTGATCAGGAGGATCAAAATGTTAGGTTCAGTGAAGAAACCCCAACTTGCACGCTGGCAGCAGTTTGTAGTGGTCGTGGTGGTAGCTGGGATGGGACTCAGCGTCGCCTTTTGCACCGCCGGAGCGGATGAACCCACCCGCGTTGCACTAAGAGCAGCCAAGCCCTTAGCCAAGCCGCCGGTACTGTTCGCCCGGCACACAAGCCAGCCTTGGGACGAAGTTGGAGTACAAAGTGGCTTCTTTCGCGTGCTTCCCTCCGCCGCAGCTCAAAAACCTCTAGTCAAACAAGCCATTAATGAGGCGACGGTCGAACTGGGAATCGGGGACTTGGATTGTGGTGTGAGTCTCACCCGCGACTTTGTATCGTGGACTTCCAATCTCGACTTCAAGATCGCTGACCTGCCTCTGGAAAGCAGAAACAGCGGCCACCGCTTTACGCTTTCCATCAACGCATACAAGCCAGCCTTGTATTTTGATCGTGAAGTCGACTGGGCTGAAGTGGCTCATAAACTCCCTTTGTCAAATCTGGCCGGTCTTACGAATGTCGAGGCCTTGGCAAGTCTTTTGGAGAAGCAAGGGCATTCGAAAACGCTGCGGATGAACTTAAGCGATAGCTCCACCTACGATGAAGGGGATTTTACGATTGCCAAGTCGCTTTGGCCGTTGATTGACGGTGGGGTCACCGCCGCAGTCTTCTCGCTTGCCGAAGTTGCCAAAATTGATCCCGATTACGAGCCAGTGCCCTCCAGCATGGCTGTCTGCATGCAGGCCCTAAGTCATTGCAGCTTTGCCGGTGTGGGAGTGGATTTCGCAGATGCGGCCTCGCCCTGCCAAGTTCGACTGGCGCTGGTTCCTAATGTAGAAAATTCGGCCGCGAAAATCCAAGCACAAGTCGAATTGGCCATCGCCTCAGTACTCGACTCGATGGACGATGCCAGCGACTTGCCTGAGGCCGCACGACTCAGTCAAGCTGCTTGGCGCGCCGAGCTCGAAGCTTGGCAGGTCCGTGTCCAAGTTATCGATGGTCCCATTGGCGAAGTGGTGCTCATCGAAGGCGCCGTGTCAGACGCGAGTCTAATTTTTCCGCTGATGTAACGTAGCGGCCCAAGGCTTGCCAAGAGTCTAACTTCGCGCAATACACCTCCGCGTATTCCATGCGATGAGTGAGCCTATTCTGTTAATGCCCAGGGGTGACGCCTGCTGACCAGCACGGTGTCTCCCTGCTGTTGATAAGTATCCTGCCCGCTCGCAGCGAAGTGGCCATATCGTGTGGCCTCGCCCACTATGCGAGGTATTGTAAAGGGATAGCTCACGAAAGCATGAGGACGCGATCCATCGTATGGTCTACTCAATTGCGACAATTCTCCGACCAAGAGCTACTTGACGGCACTCAATCCGAATTCCAACGACTACAGGTTTTACGAACTGAGCTTTGGCAAGCGGCCCGCCGAAGAGCTCTACGACATCAACACAGACAACGGTTGCATTAAGAACCTTGCCAACGATCCTACCTATGCAGAGTTGAAAACCAAGCTCTGGCAGCAGCTGCAAGCCGAGCTCGTACAGCAGCAAGATCCCAGAATTCTCGGACAAGGCGACACCTTCGACTACTACCCGAACAGCAAGGACGAGCGCCAACAAAAACTCTATGGCAAACCGAATTACGACCCAGTGGCAGCTTACCAGGCATATTTAGAATCGAAAGTGAAGGAGTAGCTCTTTGTTCAGCAGCTACTTTTTGTCCTGATAGACCAACCTGGGACGCTTAACAGAATCCTCGGGCGTGCGGAAAACGTACGGTTCCCACGCCGCGCGAGCTGCCTGCCATTGCTCCAGCGTGCGTGTCGGATACCAAGCTGGCCAGCCATGTTTCTTGAAGTCAAATTCCGACTTGTGCCTTTCCACCCATTCGTTAACGCTATCGAGCGGATTGGCATCCGGAAAGACGTTTTGCGCACGGAACTCCTCCGAGACTCCTTGATCCTCAATCACGCTCGTCCGCCAGCGTTGCAATTCAGCAAGCAACTGCTGTTTGACGGTTGCGTAGGCCGGATCGTCAGCAACGTTGCTCACCTCATACGGGTCTTTCTTTAGATCAAACAATTCGACTTCAGGCTTCCTAGGGGCAAAGAACGCAGCCTGCTCAGGGGGCAATTTCCCTTGCAAATTCAAAACATTCATCTCGGCAAGTACGGGATAGGATGCTTCTTTGTAACGATTGAACTGACACCATGGCCGTTCGGGCATCAGATTGAGAATCAACTTGTGATCCTTTGAACGAATCGCCCGCATAGCGTCGTGCGTTTCGTCCATTTTATCACGAGCGGCGAACACATATTGTCGGCTCTTCACCGCGTCGCCTAGTAAGTTTTTGCCATGTAATGAGATCGGTGATAATGCGCCTGCCGCATCCAAAATGGTTGCGCAAATATCAATCGACATCACAAGATCATCGCTCACCTGCCCCTTTGCTACCTTGCCGGGCCAACGCATGATCATGGGAATGCGAATCCCGCCATCGTAGAGAAACTGCTTGCCGCGAATGTGGCACCGACCGTGATCGCCGATGAAAAACACGATGGTGTTGCCAGCTAATCCCTCGTCGTCCAGTCGTTGCAGCAACGCTCCGACTTCACGATCCACCAATTGCATCTGCTCCAAGCCATTCGCCCAGTCGCGACGAATAAACGGCGTATCGGCATAGTAGGGAGGTAACTCAACGTCGCGAATGTCGATGGGACGCATCGGATCGCGTTTCCATGCTCGGTGCGTGCCACCAAACGTTATTCGCGCAAAGAAGGGTTGATCGGGCTGACGCTGATTCCAGTCGGTCCCTTCGAAAAGTTCTTCTTTCTTCTCGGGTAGGAAATTGCAGTCCGTCTTATAGCTCATCAACGCCGTGAAGTAGCCAACGTCCTTCAGCAGGTGCGGTATTGGCTTGATGCCGTGTGGAAGTGGTTGCTTGTGATACTCACGGTGTTGGTTGGCTCGGATGTAATTTTGGTGAAAGCCAGTCATCATCGCGGACCGGGATGTGGAACATACCGGAGAAGTGGTGAATGCGTGCTCAAAGCGAATGCCATCTGCCGCCAGTTGATCGACATGCGGTGTGTGAATCCCCTTCGTGCCATAGCAGGACAAGTCTGGCGACCAGTCTTCGATGGTGATCCACAGAATATTGGGGCGTTGTGAACCAGTTTCATCAGCGGGCGCAGCCGCTCCGGCACGCTCAAAACTACTGAAGCATGCAATACATGCACACAATGCCACGCTCGCCAATCGGAGAATCTTGCTTGAATTCATTGTTAGTCTTTCGTATCGATGCACACCATGGATTCTGCAGGGAACTGCCGACGTAATACCTCAGCTCTACGCTAGCAGCTTCCGGGTGAAACATGGAACGAAAGGCCTTCAAAACGCACCAATTTCCTCAGATTTCAGAATTTGCGCCAGTCGTGACCTGTAACTCCCATGCCCATACCCTGCCAAAGATCGACAGTAACCGAAAGCGGCGGCACACTCCGGTGAGTCGACGAACGGCTAGCTAACGCAGCTTGCGGCATCCGACCATTCGGGGCTTGTTCAACGCCAGGATTTACCCTCCCTGATGCAACAGGTCCCATCCGTCCCTTCCCACTGCAGTGCCCAAGTTGGGCGTCTGGGGCACCAAGGCGAAACCTGCGATAGAGTCCCACTCAGCAGCGTTCCAAAGACACAGCGGCTCTCGCGCCCACCTAGCGGTGCACCAGCAGAAAGTGCAAAGCAGAAACAGAGCAGTTGACCGAAAACGCTGCGTTGTGTTCACCATACTGAGGAAAGCAAACCGCTAGAAAAGGTGCTGCTTTCGGCGGCGTTGGCTCAATCCTCTTCTTCAGCCTGTAGGTCAGCTGCTGAAACAACGTCCACTTCAGCTTCAGTTTCAAGTTCAGCTCCGGTCTCGGTCGCGGTCTCGGTGTCAGCTTCGGCTTCGGCTGGATCCAATCCTTGGCCAGCATGGTGGTAGAGTCCGAGCCATGCCTCAGACTCTTGCATTGCGACCCGGGCATCCAGCAAGGCGATTTCCGCAGCACGCAACTCGTCCCGACCTCGGACACCCTCGTCGTACAACTGCTTAGTTTCGTTAAGCTCCTCAGCCGCATTTTCCAAACGCACATGATCTCGCTCCAGCGCAATGCTGAGCAATTCGATCTGTTCCATAAACCCATGCCAGGCCAGTTTCTGCCGCCGAGTTTGCTCTTCCAGCTGGTCTTGAACCGCACTCAACGAGCGTCGCGATTCCTCCAGATCAACCTTTTGGGCAATGCGAGCTTCGTAGCGGCGAACATGCGCGCGAAGCTGCTGCACACGCTCAGCCTGTTGAGCCAGGAGGTCATGCAATTCTTCCGGCAACTTTCCGAGCACCAGCCTGAGCCGAGACTGCGGTCGTACGAAATCCCCACGGATGTCAAGCTCCTGTTCTAGGCCGCCTGCGGCTGGAGCAGGAGTGAGCGTTGCGGCTTCAACGGACACCTCTTCGGTCTCAGCACGCTCCGCCACAGCTGACTCTCCCTCCAGTTGCATACTGCTTTGGCTCTCGGCATTGCCGCTCAACTCTCTGGCTGACGTATCTTTGTCGACGGTTGCGGTTTCTTCCCATTTCAAGTTAGGGTCGAGCAGTTCTGCCACGCGACGTTCGACGATTTGCTGGCTGATTTCATCGCGCAATTCGATGGAGGCCTGCAGACCTTTCAACCGCCGTGCAAATTCGGCTAACTCAACTCGCTGGAGTTTTTGGCGAGTTTCAAACGCCTGCTGCACGGCATCGCGGAGCTGCGCATTTAATTTTCGGGCTAAGTTGGGCTTGGTCTGCGGTTCGTGAAGTGAGCTGGCAATATCACGAGCCGTTGCGTTTAGGCGAGCATAGGTTTGGCGAAGCTGATCAACGTCTTCCTCGTCGCGACTAAACACGAAGTGCACACTAAAGAGTTGCGATTCATCAACGGATGTTGCGGAAGAATCAATCGCACGACGCGATTGGAGGTTGTCGGTGAATTTCGTCAATCCGGATTCAGCGGGGCCCGAACTCGCCGACAAGTCGTTGGTATTGATTTCTACGATAGACGTCGCTTGGCTCGTTACCGCAGGCCGGGTCGCAATATAATCAACGACCTTGCCGTTCATTATTTCTTCACCTGAGAACCATCTGCCCCAGGAGTTCTTGAATACAAAATCGCCCTTGGCCGCTGAGTGCACAACAACGCTGTCGTCACTAACGTTCGGAACAGCTACCTCGTTAGTGGGTAATTCCAGCGTATCCCATGCCCCTTGCGAGGTGCTGTAGGCAAAGCAGTAATTTCCGTACATAACGGCCGCCGAGTGTCCGTCAACGACCGGTACTATCTCTGCATCTGCCAGCGGTTCTAAGCGTTGTTCAACCCAATGCGGGTGCTTTTCACAGTAGCAGAAGATCCGCGAACCATCGTCGGCAATCGCGATGATTACAGAATCACTGGTCACCCACTTCTTGCCAGGAATCGCTTCCGAGGGAAGCCCCATTGGGAGTGAAAATGCGCCCATGGGAGCGGAGTCTGAAGATGAAAACGTGCGGACAGACAACTCATCTTCAGCGAGCACCATCCCTCCCATAAGTGAACTTTCCGGAAGAGTGATCTTAGATTTGCTCTCCACACCGCTCTGCAACGTTAATCCCGAGGCTGCGACTTTACTTCCCTCTGCTGGCATTGCTGTGTATTCTGCATCCGCACCGACCTGCGTCGACGTGACCAGACCGCCGTCGGCCGCGACTCGCACATCGACCTTGAAGCCGTCCAGTTTTTCTAGTGCTTGGGTGATGATGCGCACTCTGCGCCAAGTCGCGTCTGCCGGGCACTGAATTACCACGGTGCTATCCGTTTCGTCTTGATTCTGATGGAAGGCGGCTTTGGGGATGTTGAGAACCCTGAGTATTGTAATGAGCTTATCCAACTGCTCCTGCGGAATGCCAGCCCCATAGCTCACTCGGGCTCCGAAGGTAACCGACTGTCCAACGCGTGGGATCTCGTTCGGTCTCGACTCCGAGGCCTTCTCTTCTGGCGCAGCGACCTCGCGAATCACCTCTAAATTCTGAATCTCTCCATTCTGAATCACTGTGACAGAGTTTTCGGCCGGCTCCATCAGATCGGAATTCCCCGCCGTGTTACTCAATACTGCATCAGTGGCTGCAGCGGGAGCAGGCGCGGTAGGACTTTGGGATGATTCCTGGGCAAACATAAGTCCGGCGGTACTGGCCAACAGTAGGGACATCCCTACCGAGCCAATACGCCATTTGCGATGACAACGCTTCATAGGGTTACTCCTTCGCTACAGTGGGCATTTCATCCCACAGGTGTTGTGAACGGGCTTCGAACAGGGTTAGATCGTCGCTGAAGTGACGGAGCTCATGGCTGGTCTGATCCCACAGGGCTGGAGATTCGGCGGGATCAACGGCATTTGAAATCGCCGCAGAGGCGTTGCTAAACTGAGCTGCGCCGCTATCTGGCGGTTCACCGCGCAATTGCTCCAGACTTCGTTCTTGAACACTCAGCAAGCTGACCAGGCCCAAGACACCAACGCCGGCCACGATCCCCCCCACACGCCAAGTATTGGAAATGGCATTCCATCGCTGTTGAATCGGCCGCAAGGCGGTGGAAAAGTTCCTTTGGTTGGATTCATTCACTTCCACAGTGTGACCTAGAAGTTTTTGACAGCGTTCGGGCAGTGACACTGCAGTTGGCTGCTGAACATGAGCAAGGCATTGCTCTAACAGTTCGGCGACCTCTTCGGCGGTTTGAAATCGGTCGGACAGATCCTTGGCAAGCAGCTTCCGTACGATGCCTTCCAGCCATGTAGGAATTGCAGCGCTAACTTCCCGGAGACTGCGAGGTTCGTTGTCCGTAATGCGCCGCAAAATCCCGTAAGTAGTTTCGGCGCGGAACGGAGGATGCCCGGTGCTCATGGCATAGATGACACTTCCCAGGCTGAACAGATCGCTGCGTGCGTCAATCGATTCACCACGCGCCTGTTCGGGTGACATGTACTGCGGAGTACCAGGATGGTAGCCGCTATGAGTTAAACTGGCGTCGTCACTGGCTCGAGCCAGCCCAAAATCGGTCAGTAGCGTGCGTTCCACCCCCTGTTCCAACAAGATATTCGAGGGCTTCACGTCACGATGGACCAAACCTTGAGCGTGGGCCGCCGCCAGTCCCGCTGCGGTCTGCGTGGCAATGCGCAGCAGCTCGCAGAGCTCCAGTGGCCCCTCGCGGTCGATGCGTTGCTGCAACGACTCCCCCACCACCAAGGGCATCACCAGAAACGGGGACTCTCCGTCAGTTTCGACATTGTGAATCGCCACAACATGCTCGTGCACAACGGCAGCGGCCGCTCGAGCTTCGCGAGCGAACCGCTTTCGCGCCGCGCCGCTGCCAGCCAGGAACGGTGCGAGAACCTTGATGGCTACGGGACGGTTCAGCTCTGTGTCAAAGGCTTTGAAAACGACCCCCATACCGCCCCAGCCGATCAGCCGTTCGACTTCATAGCGGCCGATGCGGCCCAACATCTCTGGATGCGATGGCGGCGACAGCAGTTGCTGAGCCATGGAGTCAGTCCAGGCCGTCGGGTAACGCTTTCGCTCAGACCGGTAGCAAGGGTTTTCGACATCAGCTACATCTTCGTGAGCAAGTGGATGTCCGGTCGACGCCAAAATTGCGCCCGCATCCGACCAAAAGGCTGGCGCAGCGGCGAGTTCTTCCAGTCGCAATTGACAGCGGGCACAATGGTCCACATGGCGTGATGCTCGAAGATACGGTTCGCTATCCTCCTGAGCCTGCAACAGCGAATGCAATAGGCGATCATCACAAGGGGTATTCGTCTGATTCATTCTACCACCTCACGTTGCTTGACCAATTCCTGCAATCGATTCATCACGCGACTTCGAGCGACATAGACCGTGCCGACCGTAATTCCCAGCCGCCTAGCAGCAACTGGAATGGAAACTCCTTCGACATGCGTCATCCAGAATGCTTGCCACGTGGTGACGGATACGCAATCACGGACTTTGGCAGCGGCCCACGAGAAAACCTCGCGGCGGTATTCAAGATCAAACTCACTAGGCAAATCCGATAGCGACTGCGGAACCTCAGCCAGCCGCTGAGTTGCTTCATTGCCTCCAGTTCCCCATGTCCGCGTGGCGCGCCGCGTCAGCTGATTGACTGCCGTGTTTCGTGCAATCCGAAACAGCCAGGCCCGAAATCGGCCTCGATCCGCCCGCTCCAGCCAGTCCGACACCGAGCGAGCAATGGCAGCAAACACCTCCTGCACCAGATCGTCCGCATCAGCCGCCTGCAACCCGCTTCGAATCCCTAGCCGAAACACCAGAGGGCCGTAGATCTCGATCAATTCATCCCAGGCCGCCACATCCGCCGCGTTCGGCAACCGCAGAATCAGACTTGCTCGCGTTTCGGGAGGACTGGGTATCATCGAACCTCACTTCCAAAGGGACTCTGTACTTTGCAAGTCTGTACATTGCAAAGACACAGACTGCCGCCGATTCTTGCACGGTATGCAGAGAGAATTGCAAAATCGGACCAGACAGCCTGTAATTCCTAGGAATATTGCCGCAATCTGCCATGAACATTCCACAGGGCTTACCTTCCCCATCCCCCCGCTGCGGATTGTCGAAATAGCAACCCGCCGCTAGCGAAAGGCCGATGGATTGCCAATAGAGGACCACAGGGGATGCGCCCCTCTAGGTCCCCCCAAGGGCTCTTAAATCAACAAGTCGTCTAGCCAGCAATCGCATTAAGCCCGAGGCTATTCCTCAGCCTTCTTCAGTAGGAAGGAATACTCCGCGAACTGGTCAGTAACCTCATCATAGCCAAGCTTGTCAGCCAACCTGCCGAATCCTTCTGTTCGCAGCCAATCGATCGTCTCGCTGGCATCGGTGTGGTAATTGCCCAACACCAGCAGCCGTTTCTTGCTGGAAACGTCGACCGTCGGCACAAACTTTAACATCGAAGCGCGGATCACACCGTGCAGCCCGACACGCTCTTGCGCCACTAGCTGGGGGAGGATGCGTACGACACAATTCGCATTGTCGCTGTGGAAGCGGCTGAGAAATGTTTGTACCGGGAACACTTTCACCAGATCGTTCCCAATCCCCGCCTCTTCTCCTGCCCCTTCGCTAGAAACGTCAGCTTGGCTCTGTTCAATTCGCTCCCAGAAGGCACCTCGATGGGAACTAACACGCCAATAAAAATGATTAAACCTACATCGACTGCGCGCGAATCCTTCGAACAACCATGTTAGGGCTTTGTGATCTCCTGGCCCACCCGCTAACACATGAAACACAGCCACGCTACGCTCATCCTTTCGCAGCTTGCGCACCTCGCTCGCCAGCTCATCCCACTCGAGTTTGCTCAAGTCCAGTAACCCCTCCGGAGTGAACAAGGAACTTCCATCAACGATCACATACACCGTGTAATCTTCGCGGTGATGCTTGCCGCTTGCCCCTAGTAGAAAGTCCTGCAGTTCTGTTTTACGCATGGCATAAACGATATAGTTCTCGCCGCGAGCCGCCTCGAATTCCCCAGGCGGCCTTGCTGGCTCCTGAGCCTTCACCGACTGCAACCCATCGCCCCAACCTACCGAGAAGAAGCCAAGCATCAAGGCAATGATTACGGTCGTGTAAAATCGCATCGAACCCTACTCCTGCTGGAGTCATGGAGCCCCCCTGAAGAGGCAAAGCCTGGGCAGCCAGTTTCTTAAGGGGCGCGTATTTCTTAAGGGGCGCGTAGAGGAGCGCAGCATCGCAAAGTCAGCCTAGGCCGCTTGCATTGTTCCCAACATCTTTCCTATTCGTACACGCACAACACCTCTTTTTACAATGCGGCGTGAGTCGTGTCGATTGCGTGCTGTCTTGTTCGACAACTACAGAATCTAGTAAATTCCGCTCCCCCCCACAGCTATTGCAGAAGGTGAAAAAAGGTGTCTATGTTCGCTAAACCACAATCAGAACATCGTTGGCTAGACCAGCTCGTTGGCAATTGGGATTTTGAGCACGTCTGCCAAACGCCCGACGGAACTAAATCTTCCACTCTGGGCCAAATGCGGTGTCGATCGCTTGGTGGCATGTGGCTAGTCTGCGAGAGCAATGGTGAATCGGAAGGAAGTGAAGCTTGGTCGTCGATCTTGACCGTCGGATTTGATCCAGCCCTCAATCAATACGTTGGTACTTTCATCGCTTCCATGATGGCCAATATTTGGCACTACCGAGGAGTGCTCGAGGCGAAGAACAATCGACTCCCTCTCGAATCGCAAGGTCCCGCTTTCGATGGTACCGGGACGTGCAACTACCGCGATACAATTGCAATCATCGATCGCGACCACTGGCTTTTCACGAGCGAAATGCAGTTGGAGGATACCACTTGGCAGCAGTTCATGAGCGGGAATCATATCCGGAGCTAACTACGAGTGCCCAGTGCTCTCAGTTTCTATTCCCTCTACGTTTGAAGGCCAATCATGCCTGGTGAGATGCCAATCGCAGTTACACTGCAGAAAGTCCTCTGCGGCACCGAGCTCGAGGTAATACAACAAGGAATTCCGGCCGCAATTCCAACAGAATTTTGCTACCTAGGCTGGCAGGAATCACTGCAAATGCTCGCTCAGCTCGTCGAGCCGGAGATTCCCGACGGTGGTTAGCTACCGCCGCTCAACTCCACGTCACACCATTCCCGTAGAAACCTAGAAATCGAGAACAAGCCGATGAAAGTCATGGTCCTAGTGAAAGCGACTCAAAGTTCAGAAGCTGGCGAAATGCCTAGCGAACAACTGCTGAGCGACATGGGGAAATTCAACCAGAAACTGGTCGATGCCGGCGTACTCCGGGCTGGAGAAGGCCTGAAACCCAGCTCGGAAGGTGTCCGTATCCATTTTTCGGGCAGCACTCGCAGGGTCACCGAAGGACCGTTTGCGGAAACGAAGGAACTCATCGCTGGCTATTGGGTATGGGAAGTTGATTCCATGGAGGATGCGATTGCATGGGGCAAACGTTGTCCCAACCCCATGCTGGAGGATTCCGACATTGAGATCCGCAAAGTCTTTGAGATGACAGACTTCGCGGGAAGCGATCCCTCGGGCGCTGTCGTGAACCAAGAAGATGGCTTGCGTTCGCGTCTTGCGACGCAGAATGCCGTCGTGCAACCGTATCTCTTCTTTGGCGGTCGCTGCGAGGAGGCACTGGCCTTCTACCAACAGGCAGCTGGCGCTAAAGTCATCATGGCAATGCGTTTCGACGAAAGTCCCGATGCCGTGCCTGAAGGCATGCTACAAGCGGGATTCGAAAAGAAGATAATGCATGCGTCCTTCCAAGTCGGCTCTACGACAATCATGGCATCCGACGGTTGCGACGATCGAACGGCGTTTAGTGGTTTTCGTCTGACGCTATTGGTTCCAACCGAAGCCGACGCTGACCTGGTGTTCCAAGGCCTCGCAGATGGAGGAAAAATTGAAATGCCACTTGCCACGACATTCTGGTCCCCTCGGTATGGCACGCTGACGGACAAGTTTGGCGTGGGTTGGATGGTGATGGTTCCAGGTGCACCTCAATAACCCGCTGTTCAATAACCCGCTGTTCAATAACCCGCTGTTCAATAACCGCTTTCTCGAATGTTCCGTGAACGCCCCTCGTATCTCGAACGCCCACAACAAGGAATACCTATGAAATACATGCTACTAATCTATGGTAAGGAAAGTAATTGGACGGAAGACGAACGCAAGGAATGTATGCTCGATTCGATGGGCATCTGTGAGGAGCTAGAGAGGGAGGGAAAGTGGATTGCCTCCTCTCCTCTCCATTCAGTGACTACAGCGACTAGCGTTCGAGTGGTGGACGGGCAGCGTCAGATCACCGATGGACCATTCGCAGAAACGACGGAACAACTCGGCGGTTACTACATCATCGACGTAGGAAATCTTGATGAAGCTATCGAGATTGCAGCTAGACTGCCTCCTGCCAAAAAGGGAACTGTCGAGATTCGCCCACTTTTCCCATTGCCAGCCCCCCCCGCCTAACGCAGCTGCAGTGGGGCGTCCTCAGACGCGGGGTGCGGCCCACCTTTTTGATTGCCAGCTTTTCCAGGAACAACATTATGAGCAATACGCTGAACCGCAACCCGGTTGGATGGTTTGAAATCTACGTACAGGACATGAAGCGGTCGAGAGAGTTTTATGAAAGAGTATTGGACATTGAGCTAACACGGTTAGAGTCCCCCCAGCCCGAATTTGAGATGTTTGCTTTCCCGATGCAAATGGAGGCTGGTGGTGCATCTGGGGCACTCGCGAAAATGGACGGTGTTTCGTCAGGCGGCAATAGTACGCTGGTCTATTTCTCTTGTGCTGACTGTGCCGTCGAAGCTGCCAGAGTCGAAGTAGCAGGGGGGAAAATTCAAAAGCCGAAGATGTCGATCGGTCAGTATGGCTTTGTGGCCTTGGCAGTAGATACCGAGGGCAATATGCTCGGCCTGCATTCGATAAATTAGGAGCCTTCTATGCAAATTAAGCAAGCCATCACACCTTTCTTGTCCTACGTCGATCGTGCCGAAGAGGCCGCGAAGTTCTACACTTCAACTCTGCCGAACTCAAAAATCCTTCGTACGCTTGCGAATCCGATGAATGGTTCGGTGTTGACCGTTGAGTTCGAACTCGCTGGCATGAAGTTCGTTGCGCTCAACGCAGGTCAAGATTGGAAATTCACTGAAGCAATCTCCTTGTCAATCTCTTGCAACAGCCAACACGAACTCGACTTGCTTTGGACTCAGCTCAGCGCTGACGGTGGACGCGAAGTTTCCTGCGGATGGCTGCAAGACAAATTCGGCATGTTCTGGCAGATCGTACCAGTTCAGCTACAACAGTGGCTGGAGAGTGGTGAGCCGCTTAAAATCCAACGTATGTTCGAGTCTCTATGGCAGATGAAGAAGCTGGACATCGCTGCGCTGCAACAAGCGTTTGCAGGTAGCGATTAACTTTTACCAGAGCGTCCTAGGCCTCGCGTCCTGCGGTGTTTTCAAACGAAGGTTTGATGCATCCGTGTCACGAAATCAACTTGCAATTGGAATTAGAAATTGTCCTCATCGAATCGGTTACGAGTAGCCGGCTGGGTGCTAAGCACGCTGGTCGCAGTATTCTTAATTTTTGCGAGCGCCATGGGAAAATTCACCGAATGGGAGGGCAAAACCGAAATGTTCGCCCACATGGGTTGGACGGAAAAAGTCTTGTTCAATGTCGGGATACTCGAGGTCGCCATTACCATCTTATTCTTGATTCCACGTACTTCGTTCCTGGGTGCCATTCTCCTCACCGCCTACTTGGGAGGAGCCGTCGGCGTCCATGTGCGGATTGAAGAGCCCTCCTTCTTCCCGGTCGTCCTGGGAGTTATCGTTTGGGTCGCACTGGGCTTGCGGCAACCGGTAATTTTTCGACTTGCCTTCGGCTCACCGCTTACGAATCCTACAGCGGGTTCCACCTCCTCTGCAAACTAAACAGAGCAGATGAACGCAATAGAATTCGACAAGCTGTATCGTGACAGTTCGCGGAAAGTGTTTGCAACACTTGTTCGCCTGTTGGGTGATTTTGACATGGCAGAAGAAGCCATGCATGAGGCGTTCGCTGCCGCGCTTGAGCAATGGAGCAATCAAGGAATGCCGGCAAATCCAACGTCGTGGTTAGTCTCGACCGGACGGTTCAAAGCCATCGACTCAATGCGTCGGCGCGCACGGCTAAGGGACCTGCAACCGGAGGTTGCGTTACGATTATCAGAGATCGAGGCCGCCAATCATTCACTGGCGGAGCATGACATCCAAGACGATCGCTTGCGATTGATTTTTACATGCTGCCATCCCGCTATTGCCCCCAAGGTGCAGATTCCGCTTACCCTGCGAGAAGTATGCGGCATGACGACGGAAGAGATTGCCCGCGCCTTCCTAATGGCCCCCTCAACGTTGGCGCAGCGGATCGTCCGAGGGAAGGCGAAAATTCGTGATGCGCGCATTCCGTTCGTGATTCCCTCGCTGGCGGACTTACCAGCACGACTCGATTCCGTCCTGACCGTTATCTATCTCGTCTTCAACGAAGGCTATTCGGCGTCAAGTGGCGCAAGCTTGATACGTACGGATCTATCGGACGAAGCAATTCGACTCAATCGCTTGCTATTGGAATTGCTACCGGATCCGGAAGTGCTGGGTCTGTTGGCTTTGATGCTCTTGCACGAATCGAGGCGCGAGGCGAGACTCGATCAAGATCACAACATCGTCTTGCTGGAAGAGCAGAATCGCCAGCTGTGGAAACAGGAGTTGATTGGCGAAGGCAAGCAACTCATCGACCAAGCGCTCCGATCCCGACGCTTTGGAGTCTACACCATTCAAGCCGCCATCTCCGCCGTGCATTCCGATGCCCAAGTCGCCGCAGAAACCGACTGGCCACAAATCGTGGCCTTGTACGACATACTGCTCCGCGCGGAGCCGTCCCCTATCGTGGAACTGAACCGCGCTGTAGCGATTGCCATGCGGGATGGTCCTGCCGCAGGATTGGCAATTATTGACAAAATCCTCAAGCGAGGGGAACTACGAGAGTACTCATTGGCCCATGCGGCGCGCGGTGAGCTTCTACGACGAGTCGGACAACCAGCTGACGCTAAAATCGCATTTGAACAGGCGTTGAAATTGGCCCAGCAAGAAACCGAGCAACGTTTCTTGCGTCAAAAGATCACATTGCTCACCTCCAACTAGCAGTAAGCGGGCGATGTTCACGCAAACTCAACTTGCCATTCCGTGAACCGCGGAGCACCCTCCATTGCAACCCGCCGCGTGAGCAAGGAGAGATTGACAACGCCAGCAAGCAACAGCCAGCAGCATCAGAGCAAGTTCACACCATAACCATCGCCTGCAAACCCAAGTCCTTTCTAACGCAGCGGGTTACGACTTTCTCGCCAGTCCAACTTCCACGGCCACCCTCCATTGCAACCCGCCGCGTAAGCAAGGAGAGACTGACTATCCCAGCAAGCAACAGCCAGCAGCGTCAGAGTAAGTTCACACTAAAACCACCGCCTGCAAACCCAAGTCCTTGCTAATGCAGCGTGTCACGATTGCACTCACCAGCCCAACAATCATCCACCCTCCATTGCAACCCGCCGCGTAAGCAAGGAGCGACCGACAACGCCAGCAAGCAACAGCCAACAGCATCAGAGCAAGTTCACACCATAACCATCGCCTGCAAACCCAAGTCCTTGCTAACGCAGCGTGTCACGATTGCACTCACCAGCCCAACAATCATACACCCTCCATTGCCGCCCGCCGCGTAAGCAAGGAGAGACTGACAACGCCAGCAAGCAACAGCCAGCAGCGTCAGAGTAAGTTCACACCAAAACCACCGCCTGCAAACCCAAGTCCTTGCTAATGCAGCGTGTCACGATTGCACTCACCAGCCCAACAATCATACACCCTCCATTGCCGCCCGCCGCGTAAGCAAGGAGCGACTGACAACGCCAGCAAGCAACATCCAGCAGCATCAGAGCAAGTTCACACCATAACCATCGCCTGCATGTCCCACGTCCTTGCTAACGCAGCGGGTTACGCTTGCGATTACCAGCCCAACCACCAGGAGCCATTCTCAATCGCCGCGTGAGCAGGGCGTCCTACGTGCCTACCGCGCTGTCCCAGCACATAACGAGACGCCCGAGATTCCTCCCTGACTCGTACAATGCAAACTCCAGCCTGCCTATCCGACACACTGTGTTTTCAACGAGGGCGAGCTTAAACTAGCTATTTGCCAGATCCGACAATGGCCTGATGAGGTCATTCGCCGAGAAAGGGTTCGGATCAATTAGACAGACGAGTTCTTTTGATCGCTCCAAAGGCAGCAAAGCAGGAATTCTTGTGCAGGAGTTCGACGCTTGAGAAACCGACTCGGCGTAGGAGATCGAGTTGATAAGTCACTGGACGCGGCGAATCCTCTTGGTCGATATAGGCGAAGACTTGGTCGCGATACTCATCGCCCCCCAGCTCGCTGAGGTAATGGCCGTACCGGAGCCACATCATGCCCTGAATCACGTCGGTCTCGTGCCCAACGAGATCCGTAATCCACACCGATCCTCCGGGTGCAAGTAGACGATAGATCTTCTCAAAAGCAGCCAACCAGTCGGCATCGTCTCGCAAGTGGTGCAGCACAGCCGCGGCCAAGATCACGTCAAAGGATCCTGCCGGCAATTCGGCAACGCGAAAGTCGCCATGATGAACTCGGAGCTCTCCCACCCCTGCTTGGCGGACACGCTCCTCAGCTCGCACCAACATCGGTTGGCTCAAATCTACTAGGTCGATGTCAAAATGCCTGCCATAGACTTGTCGAAGTCGAATTGTATTGTTGCCCGCACCACAACCGACATCGAGCACACGGCGAATGGTGGTCGTAGAGGCAACCGCCGCATGGGTTATCAGCTCCATGGCTAGCGGTGCGTCGATCGTCGCCGACTGACCTGTCTCCAAATCACTGAAGCGTTCCACGTCGCTGTCGAATCGCCGGCGGATCTCCTCGACAGTCGACTTGTCTTGCAAGCTGGTCGGTTTATGGTACTTCATCAATTCACACCCGTTCATCCAAGTTTGATTGAGACGCTTCCAAGATCGGTTGTCATAGTTTTCTGGCTAATGAGCGACAAGTCCCACGGCTATTGCGCCGCCGACGGGCAAGGCATTCCCATGGCAATCACACATGCACACCGCTGACACAACGACGCGAGAGGACAGCCCCCAGACTTGATCGCCACGCAATCGGCTAAGGGGAACTAGTTAGCCAACCTCATCCTTCCAACCGCCTCGATTTGTTCGAACATTGAGCATACGGCCTAGGCCCCCCATAATACTCTCCAACTTCGATCCAACGAAGTACTGTCACCACCACTTCCCAGAGAATCAGTTTGCGATCCTCCTGCATCCTCCAGAACTTTTCGAGTTCAGCTGGCCGAATATTCCCCGGTTGGGTACCAGCCTGTGCTAACTCGCGCAGGACATTCGGCTTGGTAGACTTGCCTAGGGCTCGGGGATGGCGAGAGGTCCGAGCGACTTTGAACTATAACGGAACGGCTCGGCCTAAACGAGTGCCTGCTCAGCCGATTCGAGAAACAGAGGCTGCATCGCCGACGTCTCCCTATGGACCGCTGAGACAAAGTACAGTGAACCGCATTTTGCTAGGTTCGTTAAGGATCGGCAAAAAGAGCTAGCGTTTAACCGCAACGCACCGGCATCCATGCGCATACCTTGACCGGTTGTGCAACCAGTAGATGCGGCTGGCCCGTTAGATCGAATTGCCACGGATTTCCCATCGTGTTCTGCCGCATTCTCCAACTCGCACTGGATAGCGTCCAAGAGGCGTGATCGATCTCGCCTCTGCAAACGCGTCCGTGGCGGTCGATACTGTAGAGGCAGTAACGGGCGGTTAGCCAAAACTCCAACGTTCCAGGTCGAGCGTGGAACGGTTTGCCAACGCATTGATAACTTGCATCAAAGCTCGCCGGTGGCTCCCCACACTGCGTCCTCTCACTGCGGTATCGAATTGCCGATGCATCCTCCTTGCTCAACGACATTTTGGCATCCATGTAAGGCAAATGATACGTAGCTCGTGCGGCGCGAACTGCAAACCAACTTGCAGCATCCAATGAGAAAAACCACACTCCAGGTTTTCCGTCCAGCGTGACATAGGTGCGAACATTCAGCTCCAAAAAGCTACTCAAGATCGGAATGGACGGGCAGCACCTCGGCCTCACATTCGACATCAAGAATGGAACTACTCCCACCCAAGCTTGCCCATCCCGAATATCCAATTGGAGCCCGTCGGGTAACAGCGAAGCAAGGACGGAGGGTTCGACCGGCCAATGCGCGAACAGTAATTTAGACCACATCATCTGTAAAACCCAAGGCTGCTTGGGTAAATCCCAAGTTCGATCACTTGCTGCGGCCATAAAGCTCTCTCAATGCCCCCTCCAGTTCGGGAAATTGAAACACAAATCCATTTTCCGACAGTCGCTGCGATTTTACGTAACGCCCGTAGAGAGCCAGTTCTGGGTCGGTGCGAAACAGGAGTGGAGCTCCGACACGGACCATCCAAGCAGCCGCGGGCAGGCCGAAGGGCACGCCCAGGACTCGACGAAGCGTCCTCATAAACTCAACTTGCGAGACAGGGGCAGGCGCGGAGGCAATGTAAACACCCGACACGGAATCGTCCACAATGGCCTTGGAAAACAAGTTGTTCAAGTCCGCTTCGTGAATCCATGAAAATCCCTGCGTCCCCAGACCGACTCGACCACCGAATCCAAGCATTGCAAGCAACCGCAACGCTGCCAAGGCACCGCCGCCTGCCCCTCGATCTCGGCCGACAACAAAGCTAGTGCGAAGAATGACGCCACGTTGCTCGGGCAACTTGCTTTCCGCAAACTCTGCTTCCCAGGCACGCCCCACGGTCGGGGCAAACCCTATCCCCTCATGAGCCTGCTCAGTGCATACGACTGCTGCAGGGTCGCCATAGATGTGCGCGGTACTCATCTGCACCCATACCGGAGGTGGAGACCTGAGATCCCGCATAGCTATCCCCAGCACCCGAGTCGATTCGACCCGGGAGCGCAAAATCTCATCCTGGTGATCGGGGGTCTTTATGCAGTTGACCGTTCGCCCTGCCAAGTTGATCACGGCATCGGCACCCTCGAGCACACCGATCCAGTCCCCAGACGTTCGACCGTCCCAGTTCGTATGTTTCCAATTGCCGAACAGTTTTGGTCGTGAACGCGAAAGAATCGCCACCGCCGCACCCAAGCTCGCGAAATGTGACGCCAGCGAACTGCCGAGAAATCCACTCCCTCCTGCGATAACAACGGCCTTTCCGTTTAGCTCCATGCTGGCACTCGCATCTATGGATTCCTCAATTCATCACGCAGCTCTCTGATCACCGCTCTCTTTGACCGCAATGCGGAATGCAGCTTAACTCCTAAGCTACTGGAATCCAGGCAATTCTTCGAAAACAGTTTTCTCGCCAGCCCAACCACCAGGAGCCCCCTCCATCGCAACCCGCCGCGTGAGCAAGGAGAGATTGACATCGCAGCAAGCAACAGCCAGCAGCATCAGAGCGGGTTCACACCTCAACCATCGCCCACATATCTAACGTCCTTGCTCACACTGCGTGTCACGATTGTACTCACCAGCCCAACCACATGAAGACACCCTCCATTGCAACCCGCCGCGTGAGCAAGGAGAGATTGACAACGCCAGCAAGCAACAGCCAGCAGCATCAGAGCGGGTTCACACCTCAACCATCGCCCGCTTATCTAACGTCCTTGCTCACCCAGCGTGTCACGATTGTACTCACCAGCCCAACCACATGAAGACACCCTCCATTGCAACCCGCCGCGTAAGCAAGGAGAGATTGATAACGCCAGCAAGCAACAGATGGAAGCAACAGTTACGGGGCGGCGCACAGGCCGAGGATGCCGGGACAGTGGTGGCAGCTGACCGAGGGGAGCGACCGTCCTGCAATTCCTAGCCGCAATTGGCTCTCAGCGTAAACGTCTGGCTAGAAACTAGCGACCAATTGCAGACGATGGTATCTGAGCACCTTTAGTAACTGTGCGTGTCGAGCTTCACTTTTCCACGGAAGATCCAATAGACAATCACCGTGTAGCTGAGAACGCACGGCATCCCCAATCCCGCAATTAGGAGCATTATTTGAAGGGTATTCTGACTGCTCCTAGCGTTGTACAGGGTAATGCTGTACGCAGGGTCAAGTGTTGAAAGCATGAGGTTTGGAAAGATGGCGACGCTGAAAAGTGTCGCTAGAGCCAAAATCACCATCGAAGACGAGAAGAACGCATATAGGGGCTTCCCCAAACTCATTGCGCGGGGGATGTTCAGTACAGCTAGAGCATTGAGAGCGGGAACGACCCAGAGGATAGGATTCGCCGCAATATTTTCGGTGGCATGCGGTACGTGCCACCACGTTGCAAGGGTAACCACGACGTACAAGCTGGCAAAGACTAAAAAGAGTGGGGTGATCGCCTTCCGCAACCTCGCTTGCAACTCCTCTTCCGTCTTTAGGTAAAGGTAAATTGCACCATGCAGCGCAAACATGGAAGTCGTCAGCGCCCCAACCAGCAAGGGATACCAATAAATCTGGCTGAGCAAACTACCTTCATAGTGATACTTTGGGCCAAGTTCCATTCCGGCCATAATATTTCCTGCTGCGATACCAAGCAGGGCTGCTGCTGTAAATGAGGAAAGAAAAAATCCAGCATCCCACAGTTTCCTCCACGCTTTCGCGTGCACTTTGGAGCGGAATTCGAGACTTACGGCACGTCCGATCAGACAGGTGAGCAGCAGAAAGAACGCCGTGTAGAAACTGCTAAAGACCGTCGCATAGGCGACCGGAAATGCAGCAAACAGTGCTCCTCCAAAAGTTACCAGCCAGACTTCGTTACCGTCCCAAAGCGGTCCAATCGAATTCATCACCAAACGACGTTCTCGATCGTCTTTGGCAATAAACGGATGTAGAATTCCAACTCCCAAATCGAAGCCATCGAGGATCACGTAACCGCACAGCAGCACACCTAGCAAAACAAACCAGATCAGGGTCAGAGTGTCGTAGCTCATCGTGTTTCCTCGTCCATCATCGAACTGTAGGATGTTCCTCGGTGGCCCATAGCCCTGGCCAACGATTCCTTGGAATGCAGGCGGTGATGCTGCTCCAATTCCTCCACGGTCTCAGGACCATGCTGAATCTTATGGTTAAGTACAAATACCCAAACTGCAAATAGCAGCGAGTAAATGATACCGAACAAAATGATCGAACTGAGAACTTGTTCTGCAGTCACCGACTCGCTCAACCCATCGGCAGTTCGCATCCCCATCATTTCCACACCGTCCTGTACTGAGGGGTAGACGACCCAAGGTTGCCGCCCGACCTCCGCTGTGACCCAGCCAGCTTGATTTGCCGTCATGGCGGCCAACGGCATCAGCACGATGATCCACATCAACCAGCGCTGTCGTTCAAACGTGCCTCGGTACCAAAACCAGCACCCCAAAATTGCCACGGCAATCATCAGTGTCCCCATGGCAACCATCAGGTGAAACGTCTGAAATGGCAACCAAACGGGCGGGTGTTCAGAGCTGGGAATCTGGTCCAGCCCTGGAACGGGTGTAGTAAGGTCGCTATAGACCATCAAACTGAGTAGGTAAGGTATCTGGAGCCCGTAATGGACGGTTTCCTCTTCAGCGTCGGGCCAGCCGAAAACGTACAGCCCCGTCGGTTCGTCGGTCGTGTGAAAGTGTGCTTCGATCGCACCGAGTTTTGCAGGCTGTGTTTCCACGAGTTTCTTTGCGGAATCATGCCCGGTCAGTGCGGCGAGGAACGTAAACAGCAATGCCGTTGGTAAGGCGATCGACAAACAACGCTTGGCGACGTCTTCATGTCGCTTCTTCAACAAGTAGAATGAGCTAACTGACGCGACAAAGAAAGCGCCCAGCACCAACGCTCCGATTACCGTATGAGTCAACCGATCTACCGATGAAGGGTTGAACACCATCGCCCAAAAGTCCGTTACCTCGGCGCGAGGCATCATCTCGCCTTGGACGTCATGCCAAACGATATGGTAACCAGCCGGAGTTTGTTGCCAACTGTTGGCAACGACGATCCAAACCGCACTAAAGACGCTGCCTAGGAAAACCATCAAAGTGCTAAACAAATGCATCATAGGCCCAACGCGGTCCCAGCCAAATACTAGCACCGCCAGAAACCCGCTCTCCAGAAAGAACGCAAAGATTCCCTCTGCCGCCAGTGCAGAACCGAACACATCCCCGACAAACCGCGAATAGGCGGCCCAGTTCGTCCCAAACTCAAACTCCATCACTAATCCCGTGGCTACGCCCAGCGCAAAGTTGACGGCAAAGACACGCGTCCAGAATCGTGCGGCAGCCTCCCATGCGAGATTCTTTGTCCGCACATAAGCCAATTCGCACAAAAAGAGCTGCAAGCCCAATCCGATTGATAATGGTGGAAACAGATAGTGGAACATAATCGTTCCAGCAAACTGCAGGCGACTGAGTAGTTCTACGTCCACGAGATGCCTTGCTTTCCTGAAGATCGATTGATGCGGGACCGCCAAGCTGCATCATATCTGCGATGTTGAGTGGCATAAAGGCTAGATGAATACCGTGGATGCAGTCGGACGACTGTATTGCGGCGGTTTCTTGTCGCATCCTCGCAGAGGCTCTTAGCTTCCCTGGCCCTTTTCCGACTAGTGCTTCAACTATATTTCCCTTTGGGGTAGGAGGTAGTCAACGAGACAGCGCGCCCCCCAGCGTCACAGGCTCATTGCGTTTCTCAGTGCCCATCCCGCCAAACTCAGTACCGCAACTGAGTACTGCCAACTCAATGCCGCCTAACTCAGCGTCTCCTCCTGCCGCGATAGACACCGCTGTCGTACCAGGCGACCAATCTCGACGTGTCGCCGACAATGCTGCCCCGAACGACCACTAGCATCTCAACTCGCACGTCACGATGCAGTGCCCAAAGACCAGAAAATACGCAGGCACGAGCCCCAATGGAATGCCCCCATTTACTGTATCAGGGGTTATGACAGGTTTGTTTAGGAAAAACGTTACGGTTCAGGTTGTTCGCTGTGCTGGTGGAGTGGAGTGAGCGCAGCGATCGGAACGGAATCGGCACAGCGAAGTGCGAACTCCGTGGGAGTCAGGTAACCAAGCGAACTGTGTGGCCGGTGTAGTCTTCGCGCCAGGCTCTTGCCTGGACCCGTGCAACCCACGCGGTGAGGACCAACGCAATCAACTGGCGGCAAGTCAACAATGCGCTATTCATTGGTGATCCTGGTAGTTGGGACAAGCGGATGCTGTGGACGGCGGATATTTTCCCCGCCCCGCACAAGACTGGGCATTGGGGAATGTTCTACACGAGATTGTCTCGTCGCGACCAACGCAAGTACCAGAGGCTCGGTCTAGCTACCAGCAACTATTTATTCGATTGGCGAAAGTCGCCAGTGCACTGGGAGGATCATAGCGGCCCGAAGGATTCCCAGCGAGTCAAAGATGCAGTGCGACAAAGTCGAGCAACCTAATCCGATCAACGATCATTCGTGGCACTGGCAACGTAGAATGGTCGAGGTGCGACGAGCGCCATCAGCATGTGCTGATCCACCGGCAGGGCGTCTTCTTTGTGTTGGTACTGTTGATGATTGGTACAGAACCGATAGCCAACCGGCTTGATCGTGTGGTGAATCCGCGCACCGTAGCAACGCCGGTAGAGTGCATCTCCGCCGCAACCGGAATCATTGCTGATCACCATCGCGAATCGAGTAACCTGTGCACTTGCCCACAAAGCTGCTTTACCGAGTCTTGAATGCCCGATGACTGCAATGCGCGACGCATCAACCTGTTCGTCCGTTTCCAAATAGACGAGAACGCGTGACAAGTTCCAAGCCCAGGTACCGATGGAACCCCACTCGGTCGGTTCGGGCTTCGATTGGCCCTTGCCATAGAACAAGGGGTGAACACCATCGGTGAAGTCGTTGCGATAATTGTCGGGATCAATCTGATCGTGATATACGGTAGCAAGTGCATACGTTGCTCGATAGCCATTTCCACCTGCCAGCGACCTACGGACGAGCCGCGAGCCTCTTCCGTGCCTCGCTGGATGATGCCGGGTCTGCATGGACCGTATGATTAACGCTAAAATTCAAGCTGACGAATCCGGCAACAGGGCTCGTCGAATTGTTGGGAGTGTTCAGCAAGATGTCGAACCGATACTCGTCATCGCCAAAGAATGCGGCAATTTGTCGGCTTGTGGCACGATCGTCTAGAGCCTTGGGATCGGTCTCAACCACTTTGTGCCTTACCGCCAATCTTCGACTGGGCGATTTCCCATGGATCGAATAGTCGAACAACCGCTGTACCTCCGCCCGTCGATACGCGTCCCATTCGTCGCGTCCAACGGACTGTCCCGCGTTGTCAATCAAAGCGCCTGGTAGTTCGTACGACGGAACTTTCGACTCGTCGTAGTTGGTGGCAGCGAATTTTTACGCTAGCGATATCGAAAAAATGAACGCACATAAAATGGGCACCATCGGCATACGAAGCATGATTGACTCGTCCTAAACAATTATTCGTAAACGCCGCTCTCGACTGGAGCCGCCGGGGGATCGTATTCCTCCGCAGAGCTTGCATCGATCTCAATTAGGCCAGACTCGACAGCTACGAAATAACAGCGAATGCCCCCCAAATTCAGATCCAAGTAACCCACGTTCCTAACCGCGGATTAAAAACGAACAGCAATCTATCCCAACGGTGAGCGAGGCGAAAAATGAGCAATACACTTTTCTTCCGTTAAGCTCAGGCGCACCGTTCATTCTGCGCTATGCGGGGAGTAAATGGATAGCGTCTGTTGAAAGGTTGTTTAACCTAACGAATAGCGGCTTGGAAACGCCTTCCACCAACCCAACACACAGACCGACGGCAGGGTCCACATCAACCGGCCCAAATGGAGCATTGTGATATTTCTCCTGCAAGCGTAGTGCGACTTGCAACCTAATAAGCATCGTTCAGCCAAAGACTTGCGAGTGGCTAGTCTCCAGTCCTCCGCCAACCTCCCAAATGAAGGCGGCCCTTTTTTCCGATCTTCCATCTCGAGGTAGCGAGATGGATGTTCCATGGCGATCCTTCTTTGGGAACTTGCGTGTGCCCAAAACAACGACCTTGCGGTCGATACGCAGCGAAAACGGTGTCCATCCCCTTTCCTATGTCCGATCCTGTCCCCTTGGTTGCAGACTCTACTAAACCCGACCAGCGCCACGTATCGAAGAGGTATCTAAGAAGGAAACACCAATTGCTCCGACATCAATAGCGGCTCCGACGAACAAAAGATCTGTGAATTTTTTCGGGAAAGATGGCCCTCCCCAAAAGAAGCCTGCTGCGTCTCCTAATTCCAAAATCCCCGCCCCAATCGCGAGGGTTGTAACCCCAATACCAACACCACCGTGACCGCCTATACCTACCATATCCATTGGATCGGGTTCGGCATCCGACTCGGGCAGAAACAGTCGGATGTTGGCTGAACCACCCCCAAATGAAATTCCGACACCAACGCCGAGGTCCCAATAATTATAATTTGCAACTTGTTCCTTTACGTGCACACCACGCCGAATGAACCGAACATTCGTAGAAACGTCTCCTATCGTAATACCCGCAACAACCGCGTCGACAGCAAACGCCTTGAACTCGCCTGTAACTTCTCGCCCGTCTTGCGAATTGTTGTAGATTTTGTACCCCGTGAGAAGACTTCTTGCAGCGCCCAACGTCAGTGTCCCGACGTACGCGGCAAAGGATAAACCAACAGCACCCGCCGCCGTAGCGATCATTGTTGCAATGAAGTTTCCACTCGGGTCCTGATTGTTAATGGGATCGTTGTTCGCGAATAGAAAGGCATTGCTGTTTTCGATATCGCCCGGCTGTGGAAGAAATTCATCCGGCGTAATGAACCGACCGGTTTCGTTGGAAACAAATCGGTCGCGTAAGAATGTCAATCCAGTCAAAGAATCCTGGAACTCTCCATGGAAACCAATCTGCCAATCGTGTTCAAGCGGAACGTCAACATTGCCAAACGCATCGTAATTGAATCGTTCGATATTTCCGTTGGATTCAACTAGCCTGAGTCCACTATGACCGTCATACCAGTACCGCAATGTCTGGTCGTTGTGGTTCGTTTCTTGTAGTTGCATCCCTACGTAATGGTGTCGTACCGCGTCAGTGCGACCAGGATCGTACTGCTCAAGAATTCGAGTGTGTTCAGCGGTCTCGTCGACGAGAAAACGCGTCTCATCACCGTCTACGGAACGCGAGACCAATCGGCCGTTAGCATCATATTCGTACTGCACGATCGTCGTTGAATCATCCGCCGTGATTTCGACTTCTCTAAGTCGTCCTTCATCGTCGTAGCGGTAAGATCGTTGCGAATCTCCACCTGTCTGGCTCAACAAGCGTCCGTCCGAATCATATTCATAAAAACTCGTGCTTCCGTTTTCGGTCGATTGGCTCAATCGTCCAGCGGCGTCGTATTCATACGTTGTGTCACCCGATGAGCGATGCCGTGAGATGCGGTTACCGGTAGCGTCGTATCGATAGGAAATGGTCTCTGGTGTTTCCCCCATCTCCTCGACAACTTCGGAGAGCAGCCATCCACGGGGCGAATACGTGTATTGCGCACTTCGGTTTAGTTCAACCACAGCCATGATCCGACCGGCCGCGTCACGTGTGTACTGGTAGTGTTCAATTAGATCTTCTCCACGCTTAATCGAACGTTCAATCAGGAGGCCATTTTCGTTGAATTCATTCAATTCGATGGTGCCATCGGAATATTCGACCCGTTTGACTTGACCTGCCGTGTCATAGACATAGCGTGTCTGAATTCCATCGGCATTTGCCACTGAATCTAATCGGTCGCGAGAATCATAGGTATAACGCGTTTCGCCGGACGGCGTCGTGACGACCGCTTGACGTCCAGTCGCATCATACTGATATGCGATGAATGCGCCATCCGGATTCGTCTTACGAATCAGGCGGTCAAATTCGTCATATTGATAAGTAGTTGTACCACGCGAGTCCGTATTGCTCTCCAGATAGCCTTGCGCTGTGTAAGTAGCCGAGTAAATGGTGCCATCGGAGAACTGTTTGCTGGTTATGCGGCCCTGCAAATCCGTTTCGATTGTTATCGGTTTTTTTGATAAAGTATCGAGCGAGACGATTTCTCCAAGTGCGTTTCTCGTCACTTCCGCACGAGTTCCATCTGGTCGTTCGACGGCAATGAGGTTCCCGCTCTGATCGTAGGTAAACTGTGTCGTTTGGCCAGACGGATCGACGAATCTGATCGGTAGAGATGGTTCACCGTCGGTTAAGTGAACGTATTCATATTGGTAAACCCCTCCATCAGAAGCGATCTGTCGTGATAGGTCGCCTCGTGAGTCGTACTCATAACGATGAGTTGTTCCGTCAGCCATGGTCTGAATCACAAGCCGCCCAGCTTCATCATAGGTGCTTCGAATCGCCGAACCGTCCGGTTGCACCATGACAATCAACCGATCTGCACCGTCATACTCGTAACGTGTGATACGCCCCAGTTCGTCAATCATCTCTGTCAGGTTGCCTGCCGCGTCGTATCGTTCGGTTTGCCTGCTACCATCTGCAAATACGGTAGTTTTCTCTCCTGAACTTCTGCCCCATCGCGTCCAGTTGTCGCCATGGTCCGTGATCCCAGTGAGTCGACCCAACGCATCGGTTTCGAATCGCCGTTCCAGCGATTCTCCCGAATCACCGACGATGGTGTAGGCCTGCAGACGATCTGCGTCATCATACTGCAGCAGTGAGGTGCTTCCGGCGCGTCCAGTGAATTCGGTCACACGTCCGACTTGATCAATCTGGTAGTTTTGCGAAGTTCCATCCGCAAAGTTAATCTGCTCTCGGAAATTATCGTTCGAATAGACGAAGGAGCGAAAATTGCCTAGAGCGTCAGTTGAACGAACGATTCTGTCCGCAGCATCGTAGGCGTATCGATGTGAATTCCCCAATGGCCCTCTGTCTTCAACAAAACGTCCCGCCGCATCAAACTCAAATTCGTGCTTGATTTCGGTGGGCTCCCCTCCCAATGAAACGGTTCTGGAGGTTGCGATCAGTCGACCATTTTCATCAAACCTATTCTCGGTTGCCGTTCCGTCGGCGTAGAAGATTGTAGTTGGTTGGCCCATCGCGTTGCGAGCATATTCTGTTGAGCTGCCACTGGGGTCAACCATTTGAATAAGATCCCCGACCGCGTTGTACTCGAACCGCGTGACGGCGCCATCGAAGCTGGTGTGTGAAAGTACGTTTCCAGCGGCGTCCAGCTCATAGTTCGCCGAGCGTCCGAGAGCGTCAACCGCCGACTGCAACGCCCCATGGGGACCGTAAGTGTAACGAAGAGTGCTTCCATCCGGGAGAATCACGGAGGTCTCACGGCCCACTGAGTCCAAGCCGTATCGAGTCGTTTCACCGAGGGGGTTCGTTTCTGAGACGAGGCGACCTCGATCGTCATATTCGAATGAGAATACTTCGCCAGCCACAGTAACACTCTTGGTGACCTGCCCACCCACACCGTAAACGAGGAAACTCTCGCGTCCTAGGGCGTCGGTCGCAGCGACGACCTGTTCGTCAACGCGATATGAAAACTGGCTAACTTCGCCATTGGATGTTATTGCACGCGTCAAACGCCCCTGGTCATCGTATTCAACCCTAGCTGGCGTGCGATCTAACGGATCATCCACAGAGACTAAGTAGTTCGCGAGTTCCGAATGGTACACATACTCGGTCTCTCGGTTCAACGGATCGATCGAAACCGCTAAACTCCCCTGCTGGTTATAACGATATTGGTACTCTCCCCCATCAGGACCGAGCAGACGAGTAATGCGATTGTTTCCATCGCGATAGAACTCGATCAGCGGCCCCGCCGAATCAGACGTTATACTCGAATCACTAAATCGAATTACTCTGCCTGTTGGTGTTGATGCAGATATCAGGTTTCCAGATTCACCCGCGATTCGATAGGTCATTCCAAGAGCTGTTGTCAACACATACGCCCCGCCGAAGCTGGGGCTGGCTGGGTTGTAAGGGATACCGCCGGGGGCGTAAAGTTCGCCCTGATCGTTGAGCGTTAGGTAGCCACTGGTTCCGGTGCTCAGGGAACTGGTCACGCCAGGGTCGGGCGTGAATCGCGGGCGTGCGACGAACAGCCCGCCGGGTAAACCTCGGATGTCGGGGTTGAAGGTGAAGCCTTGACGGCCTTCCCCGGGGACGTTGAGGTAGACCTTCACGCCGGGGCGTAATGCGCTGTAGATGCCGATGTCTTCTAGTCCGCTCTTGGGTAGACCGACTCGCAAGTCCGTGTTCCGGTATTCGAGTCTCCAGCCGTAGCCGAAATCACCTTCACGATCGGCTTGCAACGTGTCGTAGATACGAGTGATCTCAATTGGAATACCAGCCACAGGGATCACCATATCGGTGAAGCTGAGGCGGAAGTTTCCGAGTTTCAGTTCGCCTGCCAAGCCGACATGGTGTTCGGCGACGTTGACGACGCCAGCATTGGTGGCAACCTCAAGACGAATGACGTACTCGTCGTTGAGTAGCAAACTGGTGTCCCAGACACCCAGCTCACCGTTGGTAACGGCAGCAGTGCTTTCATGGAACTGTGTGAAACTGGTTTCGTCGACGTGGCGGTAGGAGAGCTTGTAACCGAACAAATCGTCGTGAGCTGCGGTGCCTACGATGCTTACCATACCAGTGACAGACGCAGTGTCGGACGGGCTGGTGATCTCCGCCGTGGGAATATCTTCGGTTCCCGCTCCACTCCAACCCTCGGGAAAGTCGTAGTCGAAAGTAATGGTCTTGGTGGTCACGTTACCATTGGTATCAATGGCGGTCGCAGTAGCGTCGATTGTCTGGAATGTCCAGTCCTCGAAGGTAAACGTCGCCGTACCAGCTGCGTCGAGCGGGATGTCTTGGCCGTTAGCCGACAACGTCAGCGAAGCAACAGACACGTTATCGATGGCTTTGGCGAACACGCGGAAGGGCCCTTGCCATGGCAAGATGTTGCGGCTGCCTTCCCCCAGATTCTCAATCAAACTGAGTTTGGGTGGAATGACATCTTCGATGACGTCGAGTGTGAAGCGCTGCAGGGCTTCCCCGCCGCGCGGATCGCTGACCTTCACGGTGAAGTCGTGAGAGCCAATCAGTGAAACTTCTGTCTGCCAGCGGATGCGTCCAAAGGAATCGACCTGGGCGCCGACAGGAGCGTCGGTTAACTCATACGCGAGTTGATCGAGGTCGGCATCACTGACCAAGACGTCGTACTTGAAGACTCCACCGGCGGACACATCCGCCGGTGAAGTACTGTTGATTACCGGTGCCGAGTTCTGCGCCAACACGTCAAACTCGAACGACTCGACGGCACTGGCGCCCCCCGCGTCGGTGGCAATCAGGGTTACAACGTGCTTGCCAGTTTGATCGGCCGTGGGCGTCCAGCTAACGAGGCCCGTTGCAGCGTCGATGCTCATGCCTGCAGGACCACGACCGAGCGTGTAGGTAATCGCTGCATTCTCGGGATCGTTCGCAGCCAGCGAATAACTGTATGGCGTTCCAACCGCGCCGAAACGTGGCGACGTGGACGTAATCACCGGCGGCAGGTTGGGTACACCATCGCTGACGCGAATAACAAAGGCTTGCGTGGCCGCGCCACCGATGCCGTCGCTGACTTGGATGACGACATCTTGCTGGCCCAGTTGATCTGCGGTGGGCGTCCACGAGAGTTCGCCCGTCGTTTCCACGATGCTCATGCCAGACGGCGCGGTAAGAAGTGTGTAACTCAACGGATCGCCTTCGCGGTCCATGGCTTCCATCGAGTAAAGAAACGCGCTGCCGACTCCGGCTTCGGTGGGCGGCACACTGCTAATACGCGGCGGTCCGCCAAAACGACTGACTTTGACTGTAAACTCCTGCGTGACGGTCACACCGGAGGGATCACTGACTTCGATGAGCACATCGTGCTCGCCCAATTGATCGGCCTCTGGCGTCCAGCGAATTGTTCCCAGCGATGGATGGATACTCATCCCGACTGGCGATTCGAGCATGGTGAAGCCGAAAATGTCGCGATCCGCGTCGGAGACTACCACGTCGTACGCGAATGTTTGCCCGAGCGAGACAGACGCGGTCGGCGTGGAATCAATCACGGGACGTACGTTGAGCAATCGCCCAGTGACTTGGATGTCGAATGAGACGGTCTCGCTCGTTCCGTCGGCAGTGGTGGCGTTGAGTTCCACCGACTGCGTCCCCAGCTGATCGCTGCCGGGTGTCCAGCGAAGCGTTCCATCCGCATCAACCGTTAAACTATCCGGTCCACTCGATAGCGACCAACTCACCGGACGATTCAGCTGATCCGTGGCGTGGATACGACTGAAGTAGTCGGCCGTGACCGCAGCGGAAGACTTTGGAAGGCTCACGACGAGTGGCAGAATGGTTGGGGTTTCGCCCGTGACTTCGACCGTCCACGCCGCGGTTGTGGTTGCGCCAAACTGGTCGCTGACTTGGACGGTGAAATCGTGAGATCCAACGTCGTTAGCCGTGGGGGTCCAGTTCAAGCGGCCAGTGGTGCTCCCGATCGTTGCTTCGGCGGGAGCACTGGTGAGGGTGTAAGTGAGGTTTGGCGATTCAGCGTCCTGGGCGATGATGTCGTAGGTGTAGGAGATGTTGGAATAGGCTGTGGTGGAGAAGGTGGGATTCACAGGCAAGCTGCCTGTGCCACTGGTGATCACCGGCGGAGTGTTCGGTGCGGTGACGTTGAGGTTGAAATCGTGCAAAGAGATGGAGCCGGAAACGTTAGTGGCTCGCAGGATGACCAAATGCTCGCCGACTTGATCAATCGAGGGACGCCAGGCAACGAGTCCGGTTTGAGGATCAATGGTCATGCCAGCGGGTGCTAGCGACAGATCGTAGGTGATCGCATCGGCGGCGATGCCCATGGCGACCGACGCATAGTGGAACGTTTGCCTAGCTTCGATGGTTGTGCTCGGCGTGGTTACAAAGTGCACGCCGCCGGTGACCGAGGTGTTGGTTGGCTCAAGGATAAAATCATTGCCCGCCGAAATCTCGTCGTTGGCCAGCGTGACCGTCAGTCCATCGCGGCCCGCCGTGTCCGCCCAGCCAGCAGGCAGCTCAGTGCGGATCTTGTAGGTGCCGGCGCCGAGTCCCGTTAGTGCATAGGCGCCGTTGCGATCCGTGACCGCCATCGGTTCGTTCTCACCGCGCGAGCCATCGTCGTCGAGGTCGGCAAAGACTTTCCAGTAGGCCACCGCCTCCGCATCTTCGGTCAACAATTGCCCGCGGATGTGGCTTAGCGACAGTTGCTCGATGGCCAAGTCAAAAGCGGTCTCGTCGTTGGCCGTGACGCTGACCGGCATCGCGCCGGGAGGCACGTCGTAGCCGGCCATCGGTGAAATGCGAACGGGATAATTACCCGGCAACAGACCCTCGAAGCGATAATCGCCATTGGCATCCGTGGTGGCCGTCGGTTCGCTTGGGTCCGGATAAGCATTGCCGTTGCTATCGATGTACAGCTGCCAGCCTTCGAGCGAGAGTTCGGCGGGGATACCTTCCTCGCTGCCATCGTCTTGCTCGCCATCTCGATTCAGGTCATCGAAAAGGTGGCCGGTGATGGAACCACGCAGTTCCGGCAGAACATTGACCGTAAACGACTGCTCGTCGTATCCGCCGCGGCCATCTTCGACGGCGATCGTGAAATCGTGTTGGCCAGGGGTTACCAACCCTGGCGTTGGCTGTGGCAGCAAGCCATTGGAGGTTCGGTAGCCGAAATTGTTGTTGCCGGAGTAGTCTTTCACCGACAGCGCGTAAGTATCCTCAAATCGGAAATCGAGTACCAATTCAGGATTGTTCTCATACTGTCGCGACATCCCTTCTTGTATCTCGGCTGCTGACCGGGCGACGTTCCAGACGCGGAAGTTATCGAGCGTCGCCATCGTCTTGTACAGGCCACCGTATCCAACTTCCAGAATCCCATCCTCTGAATAGGCGATCGAATCTGGAATGGATGTCGCGCCGACAACGCGTCCGTCGGCATAGATGGTGGCCGTTTTCGTAGCATCATCGATGGTCAGCGCCATGTGAACCCAGCGATCTTCGCGAGCCTCGAATTCCGGTCGGAAAGTGATCGTCTGACCATCAAAATTCATCACGAGCTCCAACTGCGTGTTGAAGCGAGTTCGCAGGTAGAACGCATTGCCGTAAGCACCCGGCAGCCTAAACAGAACGGAAGCACTGTTGCTGGCGGTCAATGTGTGAATATTGAACCAACCTTCGAGCGTAACGTTACTTGGTTGTAGGGAAGCATCCGCAGGGACACGCACGTCGCCCCCTGCGTCATAGGGAGCGTAGATAAACGCTTGCCCTCGCCCATCCCAGTCCAACTCACCGGTGGTGGGATCGAGCGTGGCACCGTCTGGCGCGTTCAGTAGTCGATAGCGAAGAGCATCCTGATCTCCGTCAACGGCGGTAGCTGCGTAGCTGAATCTTTCGTTTGCCCCAATCGATGTTACCGGCTCCGTCGCGATCAGCGGTGCGGCGTTCTCGCGGGCGGGCACGACGTCGATCTTGAACGACTGCGTGGCCACACCTCCCCGACCATCATCCGCTGCGATCGTAACGTCATGGACACCAACTTGATCTGGGGATGCCGCCCACAATAAAGCGCCCGAGTCGCTGTTGATGATGAGTCCGCCTGGACCATCGACGATGGAGTAGGTGAGCGGATCGTCGTCGGGATCCACCGCATCACTGTCGTAGCGGTAAACTTCGTTGGGATCGAAGCGGTTGTAGATCACGCTGGCGGTCGCATCGCCCGAGTTCGCAACGATCAAATCCGTACGTCCATCTTCGTCCGCATCCGCAAGCGTCACACGCATTGGATGATCTCCAACGCGAATATTTTGCGGCCTGGCATACTGGTTGTTCCCTCGACCAAAAAAGATTGCCAGCACGTCGTCTTCGGAAAGCGTTACGGCTAAATCGGGATTGCCGTCGTCATTCAGGTCAACCGCCGTCACGTCGCTTGGCGTGGATGCGAGATCGACATAGATGGGTGAACCGGTCGGATTACTAGCCAAATCGCTTAAGATCATCAGACGGTTCGTATCGGGCAAGGTAACGACAGCCTCGATCGTACCATCGCCGTCCGCGTCTGCGAGCGTTAGTCGCCCAGGTTTGTCTCCAATCGCAATTGCCGTCGGCTGACCAAGCGTGCTAGTGCCATCGCCCTGAAAAACCCACAGGGCGTTCAACGAGTCATCGAGGGCCACGATATCGATATGGCCATCGCCGTTGACATCGGCCGCCGCAACGTCAATCGGTCCATTGCCAACCGGTATGTCAGTCGAGGTATAGCCGCTAGCCAAATTGCCCGCGAAAACACTAAGGCTACGACTGGCGCGATTGGCGGTGATCAACTCCATTTGCCCATCGGCATCAATGTCCGCTGCTGTAACCGCCTTGGGAGATCGGCCAGTCAATAAATCAGATTGACGCGTCAGACGCCCCAGGTTGTCTCCGACGAAGATCTGCAGACGGTCCATCTGGTCTTGAATTGTCAGAACTTCTTCGTTGCCGTCGCCGTCAAGGTCGACGGCGACAAGATCGACCAAGTCATCACGTCGTCCTGCATAGATCGACGTCGTATCCGGGTGGTAGTTGCCAACACCGTCTGAGCCGTGTACGAAATCGAGATGGCCATCATGATCCACATCGATGAACACACCTTCCTCTGTCGACCCCACCATGCCGATGCGTTGGGGAGGTTCGAACGTCGCATCGCCGCGCCCCAGCCGGACCGATAGCGGACCGCGACCTTGAGGGGTTGACGAGTGATCGGAATCCGTAACTAAATCCAAATGGCCATCTTCGTTGAAATCCACTAGCCAACTATCACGCGATCTCTGCGCTCTTCCTGAATCCTCAAGATGTTGAAATAGTTCGAAAACGCCCGTGCCGTCATTTAGATAGATCAGCGGACCAGCGATGGAGGCGATGACAAGATCAACGTCATCATCGCCGTCTAGATCACCAGCCATATAATCGCCTGCCGTGTTGATAGAGCCGACGAGCGGGGTAATTGTGTCCTCCTGGTAGGCTGCAAACTGACTGTGAAGCGTGAAAGCGCCGGCGCCATCGCCAGCCATCACCACCAGCATGATCTCCTGGCCAGATTCACGCGATGCAAACGCGAGATCGGGTAGGCCGTCGCCTGTAAAATCGCTGACGACAAAGGCATGCTCCCAGAATGAGACGTTCACGCCTTGAGAGCCATCCGGAAGCTGCTCTCGATGCGCATGCGTAAAGACGCCGGGCTCTTGCGGATCATTCAAGTAGACATCAATGTATCGGGCAATTGAATCCTTCGTCACAAAATCCGGGAATCCATCCGAATTGAAATCCGCAATCTGGAAATCGTTGTAGCCATAGAATCCACCACCCGGTTGATCATCACTGACTGTAAACGTCCCATCGCCATTGGAAAGTGCAACATAATAGCGACTCCCGTTCCCGCGTGCCCTAGTGGCGACGACGTCAGGCAAGCCGTCCAGGTTAAAGTCCGCAACCGCACCGACCCCTGTTGGCCGAGAGACACCAAGCGATGGGAATGGCTCCGCAAAGGTCCCGTCGCCATTGCCCAGATAGATGCGGTCGTTCGATACGTCCAAAAGATCGACGGCACCATCACCATCGAAATCGGCAGCGAGTGTCTCTTTCGAATTCGCACCTGATATCGCAGGAACGGTCCGAGTACCGCCAAACTCTCCGGGGCGGGTTCCCAGCCGGATCCCGACTCCGTCAAAGTCACCGCTTTCTGTGAAGTACGAATAATCCATGACGCCGTCGCGGTTGTAATCACCGAACATTGCCCCGCGGGCGATATCTCCGACCTCGAGCGGTTCGACGTCACCCGAGAAGTCTAGCATGGCATATTCCGTAATCTGAAAGAGCCCTGTGCCGTCGTTAATGGCAACTTTCGTCGAAGTCCAATCGCCATTCGCATTCCCAAAAATCAAGTCGAGATCGCCATCGAAATCAACGTCTACAGGATTGTCACTGCCCGCATAGTTGCTGAGCCAAGCATCTGTTTCAGGCCCTGGCTGATAAGTAAAATCGATCCCACTACCATCCCCAACTAAGACATCGAGACTGGCCGCTGAGCGATGAAATGCCAGATCGACATTCCCATCACCGTTGAAGTCTCCGCCACGGATCCAATAGTACGGCGTAAAATTGCCTTCGGGATCGAAATCGGCAGCCAATGTGAAGTTGCCAGCCCCATCGTTGTGGTAGACCTGGATGTTGCTACCCACAGCAATCACCAGATCTTGATGGCTGTCGCCGTTTACATCGAGAACGTCGTAAGGCCGCGTTTGCGTTGAATAGCAACAATTCGGAGCTTCGCCCGCTGGGCCAATAACGACCGGCTCTGCGAAAGTCCCGTCGCCGACACCCTTCATCCACATCGCCTCATAGCTGGCACCAAAACCCAGCACTGCGGTCCGCCCGACCAGATCTAAAACGCCATCTTCGTCAACATCCGCCGCGAAAAAGTCACTGACTGTGTTAGTAAATGTCTGCTCCAATGCCTCTCCAAACGTTCCATCGCCATTTCCTGCAATGACGATCAGCCGCGGATCCCGCCGCCGCTCGATCGCTACCACGTCCAAGTTGCCGTCGCCGGTAAAGTCGCGAAGCAAAAGATTCCGAGGATCATAAATGTTGCTACCGATGTCATGGGCATAGATCTCGATCGGTGCACCAAAGCCGCCATCGCCATCGCCAAGCACTGCCGTAATCCGCAATTGATATCGCAGCCCCAGTACTGGGGAGCTAAACGCAAACAGCGTGACCATATCGAGGATGCCGTCACCATTGAGGTCGCCATGATCCATGCCGAAGACGCCATTGCTGTCGCTTGCCGAAAGGTACTCGGGTATGCCAACATCAACCTTATACCCCACGTCAAACAGCTGCCCATCGGCGGCGGGAAATCCTGTCGAATAACTCGTCGCATCATCAAAGCGATCATTGTTCTCGCCCGCGTAGATACCAACGGTCTGCTCGCCGGAATTGATTGTCACGATTCGTGGACCTTGGAATCCGCTGATCGTCGCCACCCCCACCGGCGAATCACCGACACCCACCGTCGTGATTTCAAAACCGCTCGATGCTATCGCCTCGGTGACCGGATCACTCACAAAATTCGGTGGACGATTTTGCAAGGTCGCATGAACGGTAATGGTATAGCTCTGCTCGACGTACAGTCCAAATGGATCGGTGGCGCGCAGCGTTATACGATGTGAACCAATGTCCGCTTGGTCCGTGGACCACTGCAATACGCCGGTTGCCGGATCGATCGTAGCCCCCTCGGGCCCCACTAGCATCGAATAGGTTAGAGTCTGACCGTCTGGATCGGTGGCGCGCGCCGCGTAGCGATACTCGTTGCCCGCTTCGATCGAATCGACGGGGGTGGAGCTAAATCCGCTCGGGGCCACATTGAGTGTCCCCAGAGTACTCAGCTTGTAGCTGAAACGGTCGCCACTCTCATTCAGAAATCGGATCTCACGAGAACGAATGCTGGCACCAGGAGCTAGTGGCTGACGATCCATCTCGGACGTCAAGTCAAAGTAGGGGCGACCATCTTGCAAAAAGCCATCCGGATGCATGGCATGCACGTCCAGGTCCGAGACGTTATCGATGGCCACCAACAAACGCCCCGTGACAGCCTGACTGCTAAGGTTGGTCACCATCAAGTCGGTCACCAATTCCGTGTTGTCTCCAGCCAGGCTGGTCCGGCCGTAGCTGGCCGCGAAACTACCACTCAAGTCTTGCAACTTCGAAAAATCTAACGGAGCAAGCTCACGGGTGCTCTGCGAACTAGCGCTGACACCTTCGGGGGCCGGCAGCAAAGCATCGACAAATTCAAAACCACGAATGAGGGTACTGGTATCGTCATCGCCATCGTTGTTCACCAACCGTGTCGTTACCCGAACTTGCGTCCCTGCCGCTAAGCCCGACAAGTTGATCGTGGCCGTGGAATCTGCCCCACTCGGTTCAGTCGTCGTGGAGACGCCCGCGCCGAATACAGGCTCTAAGTCTTCGCTCCAGTTGTAAACCGCGTCACGACCGGAGGAATAGGGGAACGAGAGTGGATTACCTTGGAAGTCGGTCACCTCGATTTCAAACGCATCGCGAATACTGCGGCGACTCTCCAAGTCGAACTCGGGGGCTTGAAAGCTGATGCGGAGCGCCGTCGAATCGTTCGGTAGAGTGAATTCACGGACAAACTCCGTCGCGAACTGAGTCTGTTCCTGCAATTGCGGCGAGCAAGCCAGGGCAGGGTAGAGGCCCGTCCCCAATTCCAGGGCACCACGCGGCTCCTCGGAACCTTGGGCATTCAAGTAGTCAATCACCAGCAGCGCATCGATGGGAGCCACGTAGCCGTCGCAGCTAACATCCAAGTAGCCCATGCCGTCGGTGCTCTCGACCTGTTTGGGCAATACTCCAGAGAGTGGATCGCTGATATTGCGGCCATTGAGTTCGTTGATCACCAGCAGCGCATCGAGTGGGCTCACGAAGCCGCCACTGTCTCCATTGACGTTCAAACGATTAGAAACGTTATGCCAAATCGCTGCCGCCAGAACTCGCCGATGCTCCAGTTGCTCAAAACGAGCGACGCGGGAAGCGGCCCTACGGGTCTTTTTAAAGAGACCCTCCCTACGGAGGGATGTCAAACGATTGCAGATTCTCGAAGCAGAAAGTCTCGGCATGGTGGGAAATCTCGTAAAACTCTAGCAAGCAGGAGCAAGTGCTCAGCCAGGCACTGGCGTCTCCAAGGAGGCCAAACTCAGGGCACTCCCGGAGTGCGCGCTTGGAAAGAAATCCGCACATCAGCCAACCTGGAATGCCTAGTCTAACTAGTAGTGACTCAAGACTACGCCGATTTTGTGAGCAAAGCGGCCCATTTTCGAGAGAATTTGCCCAATTGGGATGTGGAGCACGACCGTTCTAAGTCTCCAATTGCACGTCATGTCGCTGTACCAAGCAATTGGGCAGAAAAGGGCCTGAAAAGGTACGAAATCGCCCCTACCGCGACTCGTGCTGGAGCAGTTCGAGTTTCAGGGGTGCACTCCACCCAGGAACCCGCCCAACACTCCATGATCCAACAGCTCCCATACGGCTCTGAGGCAGTCCCCCCAGCGGATTCAGGCTTTCGATTGAGTCGACAGCATGTTTGCATAAAAGTGTTCGACCGCAGAAAAATCCTAAAACCTCTTTGTCGGAAGTATGTGGCGCGGGCCCGCCCGCGTTGCAGTGTGTTACCAGCTTTCATTAAGGGACGAACAGGATTCGCAGCGTAATCAGTGATTTCAGTGGGGGGAATCAGATAAAGGCGTTCAAATACGCGAACACCAGTCTCGAAGACGGTGAGGAGGTTTGGGCTAAGAAAGTCCCCAATTGCGGCAAGTTCGCAAATTGTGTTTTTGTTGCATGGGCAACTTTCAGCGTTATCTGCTTAATAAATTACCGCCGATCAATCGAGTCAATTGTTGCCTAGCACGGCTTACAATCAAACGGTGTATCGCACGCTTCCCAAGATACTGAAAGACCGTCACAGTAGCCTTGAAAGTGAACGGTAAGGAAGTTGCCGCCGGCAAAGTACCCATCACCGCACCGCTCTCCTTCACCGCGAACGATTGCCTGGACTTCGAAAGCGCTCCAGGCTCCCCCGTCTCGCTAGACGACTTCGACACGTGCCCGTTTAAATTCAATGGTACCCTTGGAGTCGGTACCATCGAGTATGTGCCATAGCCAACTGTTGACGAGCGCGTTTGGAAACACCTGAGATGCATTCCAAACGCGTTCAACAGTTGGTTTTTCAAAGCTCAACCGGCGTCCCCTTTCACCGCCTTGGGAGACTCCATTTGCTTGGGTGGCTTGGGCTAGCCCGCGGGCCCCTTTCATTACCAGCTTGCATCCCTAACTCAAGCCTTCAATCCCGATCAAAGCCACGATACGTAACGAAGCAACTTGATCCCGGCTCGCCCCCCACTACGCCCCACGTATAAGCCATTAGTAGCGTCAATGTACACACTGCACTACACGCAGCTATCAATCGCATTTAAACCTGCGTTTAAGTGCGTGGTCCGCGTTTGACTCCCGAGATAGCCCCTAAAGTACGCTGGCTGTCAGTCTGAGTTACCACTCCTGAAAAATTACTTAGGGGCGTCACGATACTCTGTGTAACTGGGAATACTAACGCCCACGGAAACGGAAAATCCTGCATGTAGATCTGGAAGCCACGCGCCATTCTGCGTTTCTGTAAGGCTCACCCCTTTGCTGGTGTCCTTGTAGCTGAAACCCACGCCGAAACCGTAGACCGCAGCTGCAATTGCAACACTTCCTCCTGCTCCGGCGCCAATGCCATCGACATTGCCGCCCGTCAGACTTACTCCCGCACTTAACCCTCCGCCTAGATAGGCGCCTGTCATGGAATAGCCGGTGTGTCCCATCCAGGCTGGGGTATAGATGTCGGCGTCCCCAATAGAAATTCCCAAGAGCTGCTCTGGGCTTTTGTAGGTACCTTCGCTCCGAGCATTTTTCAGATCGCTACGTGCACTATTGTAGGACTTACTCTTCTTTCCAAACAGCGCTTTGGATAAGAGCAAATTTTCTTCGAGTCGCTTTTCTTTCGCCGCCTTCGCGCGCTTGGTGAGAGCCTCAAGAAGCGAAACGGATGCCCCGACCTCCCTGTATGCCGCCAACACTGTCACCGAACCAATTTGTCCGCCAATGGGCTGACTTTCGAAGTTGCTCTTCGATAAGTTGTAGTCCCCAACGCCCAGTTGCTTGACAGGTCCACTCCACTTGATTGAACTGTTCAGAGCCACGGAAATCACCCCAACCAACCCCTGCAGGATTCCCACTTGGAACAGTCTATTCTTGATCGTGAGGGTGGCCAGTTGCTCTGATAGCGTGGACATGCCCGTCGGATCATCCTGATTGATTGGATCGTTCCCCGCGTAAGCATAGTTGTGTTGCGTGATCGGCAGGTCTGCGACTCCCATCCATGGATCCACGCTCACAAATCGTCCATCGTCACTGTCATAGTACCGAGCGCGAAGATAGACGAGTTCCGACAGACCGTCAGTCCATTCCCCCAAAAATCCGCTGTTATCATTGCTCTCCAATCCTCGGCCAAATGCATCGTATTTCGCGTGTTCGACAAGATTTCCTGCAGCATCGAAACGCAGGGATATCGATCCGCGAATGTCTTGCAAAGAATAGATTTCATCGGCATCCGTTTTCGAATACCGTACCCCAGCTCCTTGCGAGACACTTTCCACCACATGCCCATGGGAGTCATAGATGTCCGTCACTTCCGAGAGGCCACCGTTGGAATCCATCAGCAAGTACTGAGTCTCCCCATTTCGAATCGTGCCTACGCGAATTCCTTGCGGATCGTACAGATACTGTTCAACCTGTTCGACGCCTTCTATGACTTTATGCGTCTCCAACAATCGCCCCGCAGACGACCACTCATAGGAGATAAACGGACTCCCATTCCGTGAGATACTCTGCAAGTTCCCAGAGCGATCGTACTCATAATCGTAGCGGTCCGCTCCCTCGATTTTTGAGACCAGTTGATCGTTGGAGTCGTATTGATAACGAACCAAGCCAGTCACTGAGTCGTCTCTCTCCAAGCGATTTCCGACAGCATCGTATTGATAGCTAATCTCGCGTTGTCCTCCGGCAGGATCTCGATAGGTTTCCCGAATTAGATAACCATTCTCTGAATATTCGTAGACAGTCGAATTTCCATCGAGATAGGTTTCACCGATGATCCGCGCGTGATGATCGTACTCAAAAGTAACGCCAAAGACTTGCTCCTCACCTCGCAAAACCCTCTGAGACAGAAGCTGGCCATCGTCGCGATAACTATAGGTTTCACGGACGCCATTGGGCAACTCCATGGATTCGAGTCGTCCAGCGGAATCGCAGCTATAAGTCGTGGCCCCACCGGCGACATCGACGGACGTGATGACCTGGCGATTCGTGTTGTACGTGAACTGCCGTGTACCCGATGGGGTCGTGACGCTGGCGACATTGCCGAAGTCGTCATAGGTGTAACTAATAGCAACGCCTGTCGGTTCCACTCTCTTGATGATTCGATTGAAAGCATCGTATTCGAGACTTACCTCACCGCGGTCATCTAGCATCGACACGACTCTTCCCGCAGCATCGTAGACAAACGAAGCTGTTGACTCAACCTCCTGACGGAACTATTCTTTGGTGCCATCCATGTTCCAGGGGCTGCCAATAATTTAGTGGCTCGCGATTTCGATTGAGTCGCGTCGCAAGCACTTTTCTATACGGAGCACACCAAATGAAGTTAATTGCGAGAATTCTCAGCTCCGCCTCTGGCGAAACAGCCAGTGCTTCTTGGCACAACAACATCGATTCAGGACTATGTAATGCGTTACATCAAAAGCAAGAGGCGGTTGCAATTTAAGTGAAGCAACAGGCAACTGATGCTTGACCTCGGTGATGATGGTGACCATGTTGCTCCGCGTCAGCCTTCATGGAATCGGGGTGTCCGATACAGCCGCTCTTGCCAAAATACTTCGGCCAATTCCAAACCAGTTCTCGCCACATCGAAACATCGATGCCGAGTTCAGCCATCCGCTTGGCAAGCGATGCTGGCACCTTCCCGGCTATCTCCGCAAGGTTTTGTCTCGCCGTCCAGCGAAGCAAACGCTTGTAGTCAGACCAAGCGAGATTCAAGAACCCTTTGTCACTACTGCGATATCCGTTGGTATGGACCTCCACATTTTCTGACAAATTGTCAGGATTCATCGTCAAAGGCGCAAGCCACTCATCGCGGCGGATCTTTCGACCTGTCGGGTTTCGTCGCTTTTCGCCACGTTGCGTGCGAAGTTCTTCCAACGGAGTCGTGCGGATAATCTCACCTGCTTTGTCGGTCGGAATCGCTTGCAGATCAAAGGCAGCCGATTCGATTTGCCGCCCCTTATCCGCTTCGATCCGATCATAAGCGGACGTATGGCTCGAAGCATCAGGACTATCCGCCATCATTGCCCGTACTGGATTGAGGTCCACGTACATACTGCAAGCCAATAGTCCTGCTTCGTCCACAATCCGCTGAGCCTTAAAGCGTCCTTCCCAGAACCGTCCGGTGCATTCGTCTTGTTTATTGGCCAATCAGGCGATTGGTTCAGCCAACGCACGCATGAACCACGAGATGTCCGACAATCGCTCTGGGATGATTGCCATGCGTTCTTTATCACGAGCCAACGTCTTGACGTCGTTTTCGGTCGGTTCCGCCAAATGCTCTTCCATTCGACGTCCTGGGAAAACCCGCAGCCAACGAATAATCGCTTAGTGGGTGGCACCATCTGTACCCTACGGAGTCATTTCCAGCGACTATCGCCCGAAAAGAGACCTGCCCCGAATGGTACTGTCGTGTTCAAGTCTTGATCATATCAGCGCGCAGTTTGGCCTTGGACTGAAGTGACAAATTTTGTAAACTCCGCTCCAGCCAAGGTGATCTTTCGAGATTTAGCCAGCCTTGGTATTAAAATGGAAGCCCTCCTTGGTTCACTCGCCAGTGAAAAGCCAAGGAGGGTTTTTTCATGGCTACTTCAGTACCAAATTCTCCGCGCCGTGACAGCCACAATTTTCAGAAAATTGCTGATGCATTTCTAAGTGGTGAAGGTCTCCCGTTTGCGGATGTTCTGTCGGCCGAGAGGATCGAACGAATCTTTCGCAAGCATGGTTGTCTGTTTGGGCTACACGGCGTCTACACTACAGCGATCATGGTTTGGTCTTTCCTTTCGCAAGTGCTACGCGACGGAAAGGATGCTTCTTGCCAAGCAGCAGTAGCGCGAGTCGTTAGTTATTGCAAGTTGCAAGGACTTGAGGCTCCGACCCAAGATACGGGCGATTATTGTCGAGCACGCGCTAAGCTGTCTTCGGCTGCGCTGCGTGACTTGAGCTGTGAAGTCGCGGATGAGATGGAACAAGCGTCGTTACCTAGCTGGCTGTGGAAACGCAAACTTCACCCTAAGCTGGTTGATGGCTTCACCTTCACGATGCCCGATACGGTCAAGAACCAGGCAAAGTACCCGCAACAAAAGGCGCAGAAGCCAGGAGTCGGCTTGCCCATCGCGCGCTCTGCAGCCATCCTCTCATTGGCAACCGCGTGCGTTATGGATCTCGCAATCGCTCCTTACCAAGGCAAAGAAACTGGAGAGTCGGCGTTGCTGCGATCGATGCTCGGATCGCTAGCCAGTGGCGACATCGCAGTCATGGACCGCTACTACTGTTCGTTCATGATGATCGCTTTATTACTCGGCCAAGGCACGCATACTTGCGCTCGTAAACATCACCTGAGGCACAGCGACTTCCGGCGCGGCAAGCGACTTGGCAAGTTCGATCATCTGATTGTATGGACTCGGCCACAGCGTCCGACCTGGATGGACGAAGAGACCTACCAGCAGATTCCTGAGACACTTGTGTTGCGCGAAGTGCGCTTCAACATTGTCGAACCTGGTCGCCGTACCAAGTCGCTTGACATCATCACGACACTAACGGATGCGACGGAGTACACCAAGGATGATATCGCTCAGCTCTATGGATTTCGCTGGAACTCGGAACTCGATATCCGGAGCATCAAGTCGAATCTCAATCTTGGCCACGTCCGTTGCAAATCTCCCGAAATGGTTCATCGAGAAGTATGGACGACCCTACTGGCGTATAATCTCATTCGTACCACAGCAGCCGGTGCAGCGCTGCTCTATAAGAAGCAACCTCGGCAGATTAGCTTCACGAGCACTTGCCAGTATGTTCTTGCATCCTGGATGCAGTTGTCCAGCGGAATTATGGGAGAGTCGTCAATGGAAGTCTATCTGTTGACCATGCTGGAACAGATAGCAGGTTGTGAAGTTGCCAACCGACCCGGCCGTCTTGAACCACGCGTCTTGAACCACGCGTCTTGAAACGCAGACGTCATGGATACAAACTAATGATGAAACCTAGGAACGAGCTGCGACGCGAATTGCGTAAACACTGCACCTGATTTACTTTACATCACGACAGTGCCATTCAGACCTGACCCCTTTGTTTTCGTCTAATCGAACAAACCGAAGATAGAGCTGTCGCCCAGCGGCAAAGTCAGGCCCCCCGTAATCGTAACCCCAGCCGACTTCTCGTTCCCTAGTTGAACGCTTGGCCCGTTGGCATCGCCCCGAGCAAGCCCCATTTGCAAGAAGGAAGCCGGTGTCCCACCCACCGGTCCACGAGCAAACGAGCCATCAATCAACAGGTAAGGACCTGACAACCCAAGGGACTGGAAGTTGCGGAGGTCTTTCACGAAAAAGCGTGGTAAGTGAGCATTGAACGTTCCGATTGATAATCCGACAGCTCCACCTTGGGACAAACCAAATGAAACGTTTGCCAATAACGTCAGCGAAATGCCAACGTACTTACCATTCCATTGATCACCCTCCTGGCTAAGACCATTAGCCGTAGTGAATCGATTGAACTGTCCTCCGACGTTCGAACCGTAGTCAATGCCCAAACCCGTTGTAATCCGGCCGGGACCACCCTTGGGTGCTCCGATTCGGCCGCTGCCTATTAGTCCGCCATGAATCCTTGGACCAGACTTCTTGCCAGCCAGTGGGTCATAGGTACCGGTAATTGATTGACCACTCCAATCGACGGTCTGGCCCAAACCTGTAATCTGTTGAACTGCCGCGATTCCCAGTGCAGCCAAACCGCCCCAAATTCCGATCGTAGTGAGCGTCTCGGCTAAAGTTTGTTCACCTGTCGGATCAGTGAAAAGTTGAGGGCTATTGGCGGCATAAAGATATCGGTGCAACGAAACAGGATCATCATTGGTTCCGAGAAAAGGATCGGGCGACAGGAAACGCCCAGATGTAGCGTCGTAATAACGAGCCCTTAAATAGGTTAGGTTCGAATCAAATGTTCCACCGGCGAATCCTGGACTTAGATCGTCCACAAAATCTTGACTATAACCGAAAGCTCCAAATATATTTGATTCAATTAGGTCACCGTCTATGCCGCTTGTCACAATCGAACTTCCAATGTGATTTTGGTGGATAAATTGAACGCTTTCGCTTGACTTCCTGGAAAGCAATCGGTCTTGCAGGTAGATCGATCCAGTAACAAACGAGCCATCCTCATCGGTTGTCAAGAATTCTTGAGGCAGTTCGCGATTGGTGTCATAAACAAACAGCAGTTCGCCGGTGCCGTCGTCACGTGACACACGCAAACCATCGTCGTTATAAGCGAAACGAACGTTCTTGCCTTGACTCACGGCATCGATTGAGACTAGACGGTCGCGATCATTCCATCCATAGATGATTCTTCCGTCCGCATCTTCACGTTCGATCAGTCGTCCGTTCGCATCGTATTGATAGTCAACCTCTTCAGCGCCCTCGATGCGAATCAGCTGGTCATTGGCATTGTAGACATAGCGAGATACGCCGAGCAGCGAGTGGTCGAGTTCGATTCGATTGCCAACCGCGTCATACTTGTACCGTGTTGTCGTCGTTTGACCACTTGCGGATACGAACGTCTCTTCGACCAGTTGCAATCGTTCGTCGTATGAGAAGATCTGCGCTGATCCATCGCCATAGTCGATCCGACGAACGTTGCCGACCGCGTCACGTTCAAGCAACACGTCCTGCAGCCTGGTGCCATCGGGGGTCTCGATCGTCTGACGTATCATGAAGTCTTTGGCGTCGTACTCGAACTTCTCGACTACTCCGCTAGGAAAACGCCTCGATATCAGATTGCCGACCGGATCATAGCTGAATTCACTGACTCGATTGTCGCTATCGGTAATTCTAATGATACGATCCAACTCATCGTACTCCTGGATCGACCGATGAAGCAAGTCACCTTCGTTCACCTCGATCTGAGTGACGTTGCCTCGTGCGTCATATTGATATCGAATCGTTTGCCCCGCGAACGTTTCGCGTTCGAGCAAACGACCAAGCGAATCGTAGACTGAGCGCTCTTCGCTGGCCCCATTGACAATCGATGTTGGTTGGCTGGCTGCATTGAATCCGTAGGTCCAAATCGCGTCACCAAAAGCAGCTTCGGCGAGACGTCCGGTCTCAGGATCGTACTGGAACCGGTCGACTTGCCCTCCGAAGTCTTGATATGTAGCGATCGCGCCTTCGGTCGTGTAGGTGACCGCATCATTCTGGCCAAGTGGTCGCGTTGTCGAAAGACGTCGAGACAATTCGTCATATCGGTGTCGCGTGACATTCCCGCGTGCATCGGTGACCTGCGTCACGTTGCCGATTGAATCTCGTTGATAGTGTGTCTGCCCGCCAGAAGGATCCGTGACCTGCTCGAGAAGCCCCGAAGGATCATAGCTGTATAGCGTACGGTTGCCATTCTCGTCTACGGTCGCAACCAGGTTCGCCTGGCTGTCGTACTCAAACGCAACGTTCGTACCATCATGGCGCGTTATCGCGATGATGTTATCGACACTGTCATGTTCAAATGTCGTCTCGCGATCGAGCGCGTCAACGATTCGAGTCACGCGATTGAGCGCGTCGTAATAGTAGCGAGTCGAGTGACCGAGCGGGTCGACCACGCGGGTTACGTTCCCTCCGCCGTCATATTCATACCGGGTGGTTCTACCAAGTTCATCGGTCGCAGCGATCAAGTTGCCGCGCGAGTCGTACTCAAAGCCAACTTGCTGCCGTGAAGACACGGCGCCGTTCGAAACTTCCGTTTGCCGTCCGACAACGCGCCCTACTGGATCGTAGGTAAACTCTTGTTGGCTGCCTAGTGGGGACACATTGGTTGAGACTCGACCGGCATCGTCGAATGATTGTTCGGCGACGACCGAACCGGCGAGTGAGATCCGATGGGATGGCTGATTTATGCGGGGATCCTGAGTAACTTGCAAGCCACCAGTCGAGGTTAAACTGATGACGTTTTCTGCAGCGTCGTATTGAACGGCGGTTGTCTGGCCAATAGCGTCTGTCGTTCCGACTTCATTCCCGTTTCGATCATATCGGCGGCTCTGTTCAATCGTGCGTCCATCGATCCATTCGATCGAGCTGCCTATCTGTCTGCCGTTTCCGCTAAACTCAAATCCCCCTTTTACCCCTCGTCGATCGACGACTTCAGTCGTCAAGCCATTAGCGTTGACCTCGAAGTTGGAGCGACGGCCAGCCGCATCGATTGCGACGACTAGATTCCCGTTCGTGTCATATTCGAACTCTGATCGCGAACCGTCCGGCAACACAATCGCCGTGGTATTGCCCGATGCATCGGTCTCAAAATGCGTAGTATCGCCGATGGCATTCGTACGAGTGCTAATAAACCCCTGGGCAGTGTATGTTGCCGTCTGAGATTGCCCCAGCGGTCCGGTCGACCGAACCAACCGCCCTCCAGCATCATAGACGAATGAGAGACTGGTGCCATCGGGAAAAGTCATTGCATTGATCCGCCCTGCCGCGTTATAAAACGTTCTCGCTTGATTGCCCAAACCGTCAGTGGTCGCCACGACACGACCAGAATTATCCAGTTCCAAAACCACCGAGTTGCCCGTCACGTCGGTTGTCGTCACTAGAAAGTTGTTCGGATCAAAAGTAAGATCGGTCGCGTTTCCGAAAGCGTCGAAGGTGCGTACCAGCCGACCACTCTCGTCGTACTCTTGCCTCTGGCCCGTACGACCTAATGGATCAATGACTACAGACAGACGCTGGACGGAATCGTAGTTGAACTGAGTACGCTGGCCCTCGCGATCTCGCACGGAATGTAAATGTCCATTCGAGTTGTATTGGTACTCGATGGCGTTATCTTCAAGATCGATTATTTGGATGATCCGCCCCACCGCGTCTCGTCTTATCGAAACCGTACCTGCTTGTGATTCGATCGCACTATCTGAGAACGTGATCTCATTCCCGTTCCGATCCGTCGCAGTCTCCAGCTTCCCGCTGGCTCCATCAATCCGGTACGAAATTCCGTCACGCGTCGTCAACTCATACGCGCCACCAAAATCGGGGCTCGCGGGGTTGTAGGGGATGCCGCCGGGGGCATACAACTCGCCTTGCTCGTTGACTTGCAGATAGCTACTAGTGCCGGTGGAAAGGGTGCTGGTGACACCGGGATCTGGCGTAAAACGAGGGCGAGCCAAAACTAGATTCTGCCCACCAAAACCAGGCAATACTCGGATGTCCGGGTTGAACGTGAAGCCTTGGCGGCCCTGGCCAGGCACGTTCAAGTAGACTTTGACGCCAGCCCGCAGGGCGCTGTAGATGCCGATGTCTTCTAGTCCGCTCTTGGGTAGACCGACTCGCAAGTCCGTGTTCCGGTATTCGAGTCTCCAGCCGTAGCCGAAATCACCTTCACGATCTGCTTGCAACGTGTCGTAGATACGAGTGATCTCAATTGGAATACCAGCCACAGGGATCACCATATCGGTGAAGCTGAGGCGGAAGTTTCCGAGTTTCAGTTCGCCTGCCAAGCCGACATGGTGTTCGGCGACGTTGACGACGCCAGCATTGGTGGCAACCTCAAGACGAATGACGTACTCGTCGTTGAGTAGCAAACTGGTGTCCCAGACACCCAGCTCACCATTGGTAACTGCAGCAGTGCTTTCATGAAATTGCGTAAAACTGGTTTCATCGGCGCGACGGTAGGAGAGCTTGTAACCGAACAAATCGTCGTGAGCTGCGGTGCCTACGATGCTTACCATACCAGTGACAGACGCAGTATCGGACGGGCTGATGATCTCCGCCGTGGGAATATCTTCGGTTCCCGCTCCACTCCAACCCTCGGGAAAGTCGTAGTCGAAAGTAATGGTCTTGGTGGTCACGTTACCATTGGTATCAATGGCGGTCGCAGTAGCGTCGATTGTCTGGAATGTCCAGTCCTCGAAGGTAAACGTCGCCGTACCAGCTGCGTCGAGCGGGATGTCTTGGCCGTTAGCCGACAACGTCAGAGAAGCAACAGACACGTTATCGATGGCTTTGGCGAACACGCGGAAGGGCCCTTGCCATGGCAAGATGTTGCGGCTGCCTTCCCCCAGATTCTCAATCAAACTGAGTTTGGGTGGAATGACATCTTCGATGACGTCGAGTGTGAAGCGCTGCAGGGCTTCCCCGCCGCGCGGATCGCTGACCTTCACGGTGAAGTCGTGAGAGCCAATCAGTGAAACTTCTGTCTGCCAGCGGATGCGTCCAAAGGAATCGACCTGGGCGCCGACAGGAGCGTCGGTTAACTCATACGCGAGTTGATCGAGGTCGGCATCGCTGACCAAGACGTCGTACTTGAAGACTCCACCGGCGGACACATCCGCCGGTGAAGTACTGTTGATTACCGGTGCCGAGTTCTGCGCCAACACGTCAAACTCAAACGACTCGACGGCACTGGCGCCCCCCGCGTCGGTGGCAATCAGGGTTACAACGTGCTTGCCAGTTTGATCGGCCGTGGGCGTCCAGCTAACGAGGCCCGTTGCAGCGTCGATGCTCATGCCTGCAGGACCACGACCGAGCGTGTAGGTAATCGCTGCATTCTCGGGATCGTTCGCAGCCAGCGAATAACTGTATGGCGTTCCAACCGCGCCGAAACGTGGCGACGTGGACGTAATCACCGGCGGCAGGTTGGGTACACCATCGCTGACGCGAATAACAAAGGCTTGCGTGGCCGCGCCACCGATGCCGTCGCTGACTTGGATGACGACATCTTGCTGGCCCAGTTGATCTGCGGTGGGCGTCCACGAGAGTTCGCCCGTCGTTTCCACGATGCTCATGCCAGACGGCGCGGTAAGAAGTGTGTAACTCAACGGATCGCCTTCGCGGTCCATGGCTTCCATCGAGTAAAGAAACGCGCTGCCGACTCCGGCTTCGGTGGGCGGCACACTGCTAATACGCGGCGGTCCGCCAAAACGACTGACTTTGACTGTAAACTCCTGCGTGTCGGTCGCACCCGAGGGATCACTGACTTGGACTAGCACGCCATGTTCCCCCAATTGATCGGCCTCTGGCGTCCAGCGAATTGTTCCCAGCGATGGATGGACACTCATCCCGACGGGCGAGTCGAGCAGCGTGAAGGTAAAGATGTCGCGATCCGCGTCGGAGACCAACATGTCGTACTCGAACGTTTGCCCCAGCGATGCTGAAGTGATTGACGTAGAATCAATCGAGGGAATCGCATTGAGTGGACGTCCAGCGACCTGAATTTCGAACGTTATGCTCTGGCTGGCATCGTCGGCAGTCGTGGCATTCAGCTCGACCGAATGCATGCCTAGCTGATCGCTGGCGGGCGTCCAGCGGATCGTGCCGTCAGCCTCCACGGTCAAGCCCGCTGGTCCACTGGAAAGCGACCAATTCACCGGTCGCCCCAGTTGATCAGTCCCACTGATGCGACTGAAGTACTCGACAGTAAGCGCTGCAGAAGCTCGCGGGAGATTCACGTCGAGTGGCAGGATGGTTGGCGTTTCGTTCTTGACATCGACTGTCCAAGCAACGGTCGCGGTGTCGCCAAATGCGTCGGTAACGTCCACGGAAAAATTGTGTGATCCGACGTCGCTTGCGGCAGGCGTCCACGAAATCCGTCCACTGGCGGGATCGATGCTTGCTGCTACTGGCGCTGAGCTGAAGGCATAGCTGAGCGCGGTGGATTCAGCGTCTTGGGCGATGATGTCGTAGGTGTAGCTGACGTTGGAGTAGGCAGTGCTGTAGGCTATAGGAACCACAGGCAGGATGCCCGTCCCACTGAAGATGGGGCGAGTGTTGGGTGCGGTAACGTTGAGATAGAAATCGTGTAAGGCGATTGAGCCGGAGGCGCCCGTGGCGCGGAGAATGACTAAGTGCTCACCGACTTGATCGATCGAGGGCCGCCAAGCGACAAGACCGGTGTGAGGATCAATCGTCATTCCCTCAGGTGCGAGCGACAGGTCGTAGGCGATGGCGTCGGCGGAAATACCGATGGCGATTGAGGCATAGCGGAATGTCTGCCTAGCTTCGATGGTTGTACTCGGCCTAGTAACGAAATTCACGCCACCGGTGACGGAGGTGTTGGTTGCCTCGAGTGTGAAATCGTTCCCCGTGGAGATTTCATCGGCGGCCAAGTTTACGGTCAGGCCGTCTCGACCAGCCCGATCAGCCCATCCGGCCGCCAAGTCTGGACGAATGGTGTACGTGCCTGCGTCCAGTCCAGTCAATGCATAGTCGCCATTGCGATCCGTGACCGCCATCGGTTCATTCTCATCCGGAGTGCCATCACCGTCGAGGTCGGCATAGACTTTCCAGTAGGCGATCGCCTCGGCATCCCCGGTCAACAACTGCCCACGGATATGGCTGAGCGATAGCTGCTCGATGGCGAGGTCGAAGACGGTCTCGTCGTTGGCCGTGACGCTAACCGGCATCGCGCCGGTTGGCACCTCGTAGCCGGCCACCGGGGAAATGCGAACTGCATAATCCCCCGGCAAGAGACCATCCAAGCGATAATCGCCATTTGCATCGGTGACGGCTTGTGGTTCGGATGGATCGGGGTACGCATTGCCATTGGTATCGATATACAACTGCCACCCCTCAAGCGACGATTCGGCGAGGATACCTTCCTCACTGCCGTCGTCTTGAGCACCATCTCTATCCAAATCATCGAACAAGTGACCAACGATGCTGCCACGCAACTCCGGTAAAACATTGAGCGTAAACGTCTGCTGGTCGTACCCACCACGACCGTCTTCGACAGAGACCGAGAAAGAGTGACCACCGGTATCGGTGAGGCCATCGACCCTTTGCGGCGACAACCCGTTAGAGACACGAAAGCCGGTGTTGCCATACATCGAATGATCCTGGACCGTTTGCTCTTGCACGTCGCCGAATCGAAGATCGAGTACTAGCCGAGGGTCATTTTCGTATTGCCGGGCCATGCCCTCTTGAATATCGGCTGCACTGCGGGCCACATTCCAAATGCGATAGTTGTCAATGACTGCTTTGGTAGGGCGGCTACTACGCTCAACTATCTGTGTCGGCGCGGTTAAGTTAACGGCCAAGGGCTGCGGGTTCGGTGTTGTGCCGCTGCCTACTGCTTCTCCATCGACGTACATCGTTCCCGTGCCCGTGCCGGCATCGTAGGTCAAGGCCAGGTGATACCAGCGGTCGGTAACGGGTCGCACGGGGGCGAAGAAGCTAATCTTATCGTTGGCGTCGTCGAAATTAAATTGAACGTACAGCGACTGATTTGTTTCATGCGTTCCGACGTAGTAAGAACGATCGGTCATTAGAGTCTGAAACCGTGGCAGACTGGTAAAGTTGTACCAACCCTCAACCGTGACACTCTCAGGCTTGAGCGATTCGTCTGCGGGGACGATGATGTTTCCTTGCGTAATGCGCACAGCTGTATCGGTGCGGCCATCCCACTGGATCAAGCCTGTGGTGGGGTCAATCGTTGCCCCGGACGGCGCATCGATCAGTCGGTAACGCATTGCGTCACTATCATTGTCTAGCGCCGTCGCTTGGTAAGAAAACGCCTCGCCAGCACCAATGGTCGTTTGCGGCTGAGTGGCGATCAGTGGCGCCGCGTTCTCTCGCGCTGCCACCACTTCGATCTTAAACGACTGAGTGGCAATCCCCCCGCGGCCATCGTCAGCGGAAAGGGTGACGTCGTGCACGCCGACTTGGTCTGGCGAAGCAGACCACAGCAACGCGCCGGTTTCGCTGTTGATGATCAAGCCACCGGGTCCATCCACGATCGCATAGGTCAAGTGGTCATCGTCGGGATCGATGGCATCGGCATCGTAGCGGTAAACTTCGTTGGGGTCGAAACGGTTGTAAATGACACTCGCCGTCGCATCGCCGCTATTCGCGACCACGAAGTCCATGCGTCCATCTTCGTCCGCGTCCGCCAAAGTCACTCGGCTCGGCGATTCACCCACTTGGATATGTTGCGCTTTTGAGAATTGGTCGTTGCCGCGGCCGTACAGCACGCTCAGCACATTCAGGCTCGTCAGCGTCGTTGCCAAATCCGGGTTGCCGTCATCATTCAAATCCACCACGGCGACGTCGCTAGGAGCTGCCGCGAGGTCGACGTAGAGGGGAGATCCAAACCCGCCAACTCCATCGCCCGGCAGAACCATCAAGCGCTGCGTATCAGGCAAGGTCACGACCGCATCCACAACACCATCGCCCGTCGCATCTGCCATTGAGAAGCGAGACGGCTTGTCGCCCAAAGCGATTGCAGTCGCCGTTCCGAGCGTCGTCGAACCGTCACCGAGGAACAACCACAACGCATTTTCGGCGTCATCGAGAACAAGTACGTCTGGATCCCCATCGGCATTGACGTCGGCGGTGGCAACATCGATCGGACCTTGCCCCACGGGGAACTCAGCCGATGTGTAGTCGGTTTCCAAGCTCCCTATGAAAACCCCCAGAGACCGACCGGTGCGGTTGGCGGTGAGTAACTCCAATTGCCCATCGCCATCGAGATCCACGGTGGCAACGGCATGGGGTGCACGACCGGTCAGTAAATCGGGCTGTCGCGTGAGACCGCCGAGGTTGTCACCGGCGAAGATTTGCAACCGCTCCATTTGCTGCTGGATCGCCAAGATTTCTTCATTGCCGTCGCCGTTCAAATCGACAGCGAGCAAATCGACGAGGTCATCACGTCGGCCAGCAAAGATCGACGCAGTATCGGAACCGCCAGCGGTCGCGTAGACAAAGTCCAAATGTCCGTCACCGTCGAGATCCGCAAAGGGCTGCCGAGAAATGCCTCCTGGGACGCCACTGATAAGGCCAACTTGCTGTGCCTTCTGGAATGTCCCGTCGCCATTGCCGAGGCGCACGTTGAGTGGACCATAACCGCTGGTGCCAGTCTGAATCAGATCCAGTCGCCCGTCTTCATCAAAGTCGACTAACCAAGAATCGCGGCCGCGCTGCTGGGTACCTGGGTTGGAAAGCAGCGATAGGAACTCAAAGTTACCTGTTCCATCGTTGATAAAAATGCGAGCCCCCGCATTGGTGACTGCGATGAGATCAACGCTGCCATCGGAATCGACGTCGCCAGCTGAAAAATCACCTGTTGAATAATATTTCTCGCCGTACGTTGCTGCAATGAATGCATCATCGAAACCCGCTAGCTCGCTGTGACGACTAAAGTCTCCATCCCCGTCACCGGCCATGACAACAATTTTCATCAGGTTGTCAGTGGCTTCATCTCGTTCGGCAAAGGCCAAATCGGGAATGCCGTCACCGGTGAAATCCGCCGCAGCGTAGGACTCTTGCCAATTGGAAACATTGATGCCATTGGAGCCCCTGGGCAGTGTGACTCGAAATGTGCGAGTGAAAACACCAGGATTGGACGGGTCATTAAGGTGGACATCGATCTGTCCTTCGACTCCAGACTTCGCCACAAAGTCGGGGAAGCCGTCCTGGTTGAAGTCCGTGATCAGTGTGGATGAGTAGCCGTAGAAGCTATTCTCAACAAGTTGATCATCGCTGACCGTGAAGGTGCCGTCACCGTTTGCCAACGCTATGTAATACCGGCTACCGTTCGTATTCGCTCGCGTCGAAACAAAATCATCGAGTCCGTCGAGATTGAAGTCTGCGGCTGAGCCGAATCCACTTGGGCGAGAGACGTTAACCGCAGGAAACGACGGTTGGAAAGTTCCGTCCCCAACTCCCAGAAAGACTCGCGTATTGATCGTGTCGACCAGATCAACAATTCCATCTCCGTTAAAGTCTCCGGGAAGAGCTTCCTGGTTCCGCGATCCTGGCAACCAAGGTATCGTTCGCGTCTGACCAAACTCCCCTGGTCGCGTCCCAAGCCGGATGCCAACGCCGTTGAAGTCACTGCCTTGGGTGAAGAAAGAAAAATCAGTGACGCCGTCCCGGTTGTAGTCGCCGAACATGCCTCCCTTGGCGGTATCGGCATGGCTGAAAAGTTGGATATCGCCGGAAAAGTCGACCATGCCGTATTCGGTAATCGAAAAGCTACCCGTTCCATCGTTGAGAGCAACTGTCGGAGAAGTCTGGTCGCCGCCCGCGTTCCCGAAAATCAGGTCCAGATCGCCATCGCCATCGATGTCGACAGGATCGTCGCTACCGGCGTAGTTGTCGGAGTCGTTGTTGATGGCGGGTCCGGGTTGATGCGTGAATTCGACGCCGCTGCCATCGCCAATCAGCAAATCAAGACGCCCCGAATCCCACACATGCACGTAGGCGATATCCAGCAGGCCATCTCCAGTAAAATCGGCCACCCGCAGCCAGTCTGGATCGTAGGCGAATGCGCTTCCCGGTGGGTCAATATCGGCCGCCAAAGTGAAATTGCCAGCACCGTCATTGTTGTAGATTTGGATGCGTTGGGAGCTGCCGGCAATCACGATATCGAGATGCCCATCGCCATTCATGTCGGCGAGATCCAGCGGACGCACCTTGGTTTGATAGCAGCAGCCGGGCGCTCCCCCTGCTGCTGCGATGATGGTTGGCTCGCCGAAGGTTCCGTCCCCGGCCCCCTTCATCCACATCAGTTCAAAACTGGCTCCAAACCCTATGTCGGCCGTCCGGCCAATCAGATCGAGCTTGCCGTCTTCGTCGATGTCCGCGGTGCGGAAATCGCTGACCGTTTTGCTGAAGGTCTGTTCGACAGCCGCGTCAAAGGTTCCGTCGCCGTGCCCCAGAATCGAAATCAGCCTGCGGTTTCGTACTCGATCCGCGGCTAATACATCCAACGCTCCATCTCCATTCACGTCGCTGAGTAACAGATTCCGGACATCGTAGACGTTGGTTCCAATGCTGTGCCGGTAGATTTCTGTGGGACTGCCAAAGCCGCCGTCTCCGTCGCCCAACAGGGCGCTGATGACGAGTTGATCGTTTTGGCCAGCGCTCGGTGCGTCGTAGGTAACCATGACAACGAAATCTAGAATCCCATCCCCATTGAGATCCCCCTGGTCCATTCCAGGGACGCCATTGCTTTCATTGTTGTATTGGTATGCTGGCAAACCAATATCGACAGCATAGCCCACATCGAACAATTGCCCCGCCGCAGTCGGAAAGCCGGTCGAGTACTCGCTGGTATCATCAAAACGATCATTGCTCTCGCCAGTGTAGACACCGACCGTTTGGTCCCCGGCATTGATAGATACCAAGCGTGGTCCCTGGAACCCGCTGATCACCGCAGCTCCGGCTGGCTGGGCTCCCGTGGCCACGGTGGAAATCTCAAATCCGCTCGAGGCGATCGCTTCGGTGTTCGGATCACTCACAAACAACGGTGGACGGTTTTGTAGCAACTCCAGAACCTGGATCGTAAATGACTGCTCGATGAACAAGCCATGCGGATCGGTGGCTCGAATCGTAAGGTTGTGCAAGCCGATGTCCGCCGCTTCGGTCAGCCAAGACAACTGGCCCGTTGCTGCGTCGATCACCGCCGCTTCGGGACCAGTAACTATTGAATACACCAGCGGTTGGGCGTCGGGATCCGTGGCGTTGGCGGTGTACTTGTACGCCTTGCTTGCTTCAATCAAAGTCAACGGCGTAGATACGAAACCGTTGGGCGCTGAATTCAAGGATCCGTACGTACTCAGCTTGTAGGTGAAACGATTGCCGCTATCGTTCTTGAAGCGGATCTCACGCGAGCGCAGGCTTTCTTCTGGCGCGAGCTGCCCGCCGTCCATCTCCTGCGTCAAATCAAAGTACGGGCGGCCATCAGCCAACAGTCCATCGGGACGCATGGCCGCGGCTTCCAACTCGGAGATGTTGTCGATGGCCACGATAACCCGTCCAGTCACCGTCTGATTGCCTCGGTTGGTGACCAGCAACTCGGTCACCAATTCGTTGTTGTCTCCAGCCAGTGTCGTCCGGCCGTAGCTGGCCGCGAAACTACCACTCAAGTCTTGCAACTTCGAAAAATCTAACGGAGCAAGCTCACGGGTGCTCTGCGAACTAGCGCTGACACCTTCGGGGGCCGGCAGCAAAGCATCGACAAATTCAAAACCACGAATGAGGGTACTGGTATCGTCATCGCCATCGTTGTTCACCAACCGTGTCGTTACCCGAACTTGCGTCCCTGCCGCTAAGCCCGACAAGTTGATCGTGGCCGTGGAATCTGCCCCACTCGGTTCAGTCGTCGTGGAGACGCCCGCGCCGAATACAGGCTCTAAGTCTTCGCTCCAGTTGTAGACCGCGTCACGACCGGAGGAATAGGGGAACGAGAGTGGATTACCTTGGAAGTCGGTCACCTCGATTTCAAACGCATCGCGAATGCTCCGACGACTCTCCAAGTCGAACTCGGGGGTTTGAAAGCTGATGCGGAGCGCCGTCGAATCGTTCGGTAGAGTGAATTCACGGACAAACTCCGTTGCGAACTGAGTCTGTTCCTGCAATTGCGGCGAGCAGGCCAGGGCAGGGTAGAGGCCCGTCCCCAATTCCAGGGCCCCACGCGGCTCCTCGGAACCTTGGGCATTCAAGTAGTCAATCACCAGCAGCGCATCGATGGGAGCCACGTAGCCGTCGCAGCTAACATCCAAGTAGCCCATGCCGTCGGTGCTCTCGACCTGTTTGGGCAATACTCCAGAGAGTGGATCGCTGATATTGCGGCCATTGAGTTCGTTGATCACCAGCAGCGCATCGAGTGGGCTCACGAAGCCGCCACTGTCTCCATTGACGTTCAAACGATTAGAAACGTTATGCCAAATCGCTGCCGCCAGAACTCGCCGATGCTCCAGTTGCTCAAAACGAGTGACGCGGGAAGCGGCCCTACGGGTCTTTTTAAAGAGACCCTCCCTACGGAGGGATGTCAAACGCTTGCAGATTCTCGAAGCAGAAAGTCTTGGCATGGTGGGAAATCTCGTAAAACTCTAGCAAGCAGGGGCAAATCCTGAGCCAGGCACTGGCGTCTGAAAGGAGGCCAAACTCATGGCACTCCCAAAGCTCGCGCTTGGAAAGAAATCCGCACATCAGACAACCTGGAACACCTAGTGTAACTAGTGAAAAGCTGGCATTAGGCCGATTTTGAGGGCAAAAGGCTCCATTTGCAAGAGAATCCCCCATAATCGAGCCGCAATGCGGCCGATTTCTGGCGGCGAATACAAGTGGCGTGGCTCGATCGGCAATATGGACAGCCAATAACCAGCGAGTCACTCACTCTCCCTTCCAGGGATTGCTATTGAGCAACACGAGCTGGTGGGGCCCTTTCGCCATTCATCGTCCCCAGGCCATGCAAGCCACGCCATGACAAAACCGTTAACGCTAGAGAGCGTTGAGGGGTGAGAAGTGTCGGCCAACCCGGTGCTCGATGAATAGCAGCCTACTCTCGCGCAATCTTGAGCAAGTCTGCTCTTGAGCACCTTGATTAAACGCACGCTAGAGAGTGACAACACGCTGAGAGGCTCGCACCGTTACTTGGGGATGCTCACGGCCGTTTTACGAAGCAGCATCGCTGCCGCCCTACCAAGGGATTTTCCAAGTGCTGGCTTCCTCAAACAGCCACCAAGCCTTCTTTCCCGTATCATATCAGCTTGAAGCCAGCTCTTGGCGAATTCTAAGATATCCCCTCTGCCGACTGCCCCCTATGTCAGACACACTGAGCAACGTACTTGTTCAAGGCAACCAACCCTTTCGTTATCTGAAACAATTCAATTCTGAAGAGTTCTCGAAAAAGGCAGCTTGTCGAGATCGGCTTCGGCAATCCGACACACGATGGTTTCCCGGAGACTATCTGTCTTCCGTATTTGCTCGCGAATTGTGCGCGCGTCAAGCGTTACCGTTTAAAGAAGTACTGGAGAGTTTCGAGTTTTTCGCCTGCGTGCGCAATCGGATTCGCAGCAAATCCGTGGCGGACTTATGCTGTGGGCATGGCTTGGTTGGGATCCTATTTGCCATGTTTCAACGAGACGTTGAACACGTTTGCCTGCTCGACAAAGTTCGCCCTCAGAGTTTCGATGTCGTGCTCGCCGCAGCGCAGGCGGTCGCCCCCTGGACCGAGGCAAAGATAAAATATGTCGAAGCCCCGTTGAAAAAAACCCTTTGCCATGTGGAGGTGGGAACTGCGATTCTAGGTGTTCACGCCTGTGGTGCACGGACCGATCAATGCATCGCGCACGCAATCTCACTTCGCGGCACGATTGCTCTTCTGCCGTGCTGCCGAAGACACCGCCTGCACCCGTCTCCCGAATGTTTGAAGAACGTTTTAGGCGCAGACGTTGCCATCGATGTCGACCGCACCTACCGCCTTCATGAGGCAGGCTACCGCGTCCGCTGGGATCAGATATCACCGTTAATTACTGAGATGAATCGAGTTCTGATCGGACGACCACTGCCTCAAATCGAGAACTCTTCAGACACGGCAACTGGCGTCTCGCCTACAACCTAACAATATGCCCCTCGCCGGGCAGAAGAGTGCAACCAGTGGGCAGCGCTGTGGCATCCGCGGTCGTTTCACCCACTAGCCTCGGCCGCTGATATCTCCCAACGCTCACGCGGGAACCAGTCAGCATCTCCTGTGCAGCGCTCGGTACGCTCATCCCGCTGCAAATCCATTCTGCCGTCGTGAGGGAGTACAGCCTCAACCCTGCAGACCAGGTCCCTACGCCCATCTTCATTTCAGGGCAACGCGCATGGCTGATGTCCCCGCCATCGATAACGGGGAAGGGGTGCAAGACGCGATTTGCCTCTGAACGCACAGATTGAGAGCGCAGAGATTGACGGCGTCCTAAACTAGAAAGACTCCCTAGCCTGCGACTGGTCGGAAATGGAGCAGATCGGACTTAGCCGAGAGTCTGAAATCGGGAAGGACACGCATTTATGTCCGATAAGTCGGGGCTTTTGCGAATTCCCTTCTCCATGTGACCAAAGTTGTCACGCCCCTGCTGATAATTAATTGTGTTGGGACGCGGCGGTCCAACGACGAACCCTCGCCGCAGCAATCGAACTCAAGGAAGAATCAAATGCTAGTACTCAGTCGTAAAGTTGGTGAAAAGCTGGTTATCGACGGAAACATCACCGTCGAAGTCGTACGCATCCAAGGCAATCGCATCACCCTCGGCCTCGTCGCCCCGTCCGATGTCAAGATTCTGCGTGGGGAACTTCAGCAGAAGCAATCCCAGACCCCAACAGCGGAACTTGTCGTCGAGGATGGTCTACTAGTAGCTTGCTAGGTTAGTAGCTTGCTAGGCGACGATCAAGCGACTTCACTTGATAAGACGTCAGCATTCCCCCCCGCCCGCCATCGCATTGAGCTTGGTGAATCGTGGCCGGCTTCGCGTGATACCGGGATAGCTTTCCTGCTGCAGCGTCGACGGAATGCAGTTGGCCATCTGTCACCGGCCCATACGCAATCTTGAACTTTCTCCACCCACAAGCGGACTCTCTCCCCGAGCTTCGCGTCATTAATTGCGTGGCATTCAGCAGCTACTACGAAGTCGATTCTGAATCGCAAGAATTCCCACCACATGGTCTCTGCCGGGTCGTGTGAGACATGACCAAGCAAGATGCAGCAACTGCCCACAATCGCCTCACGCCAGGGTTAAGACCAGGTCTATGCAGGACGCCTAAAAATGGATGCCGGTAACTCTTTACGCGAGAAGGCCCCCGGCGCAGAATCGCCCCTCATCCACCTAGACGGCTGGTTGAAAGAAAAATCCGCTGCGTCAGCATGGAGGTTGGTTGCCGCTACAGCGCAAGTTGAGGCACTACCAATGCGTTAAAACTCAAAACGCTTCCCCATCGACCGCCTACTGAGTTCGGGGCACAAATTCGAAATTTTGGTAATAGCCAGGCAATCGTTGTCGGTTCACTGAATTAGTGGTACTCTGGACCGCCGCGCAGTTTAGCGCTGACCGTCGAAAACACGAAGGCCCCTCGAATGTCAGACTACCACCTTTCTCGCTTAATGCTGGTCGCTTTGGCTGCCACTGTCGCACTGCTGAAGCAATCGCCCGAAGTATTAGCGGTGGATCCCCAACCGACTGGGTTGCGGGAGATGAACTCAGTAGCGAGCCCCACAGATTCGCATCCCATTGCCATCGTCAATGCGCGCTTAATAGATGGCAACGGAGGCGCACCGTTGGACGATGCTTGCGTCATCGTGGAAGGTGACACGATTGTGTTTGTGGGTCCACAATCAGAAGCCACCATTCCCTCCACAGCCGAACGTATCGACGCCGCTGGCAAATGCCTGTTACCCGGACTTTTGGACTCGCATTTTCATTCGCGCAGTAGCGCCAAAACGCTGGTCGAATATGAACTCAACAACGGAGTTACTGCCTTTCGAGATCCGGGACATCCCTTCAAGTTCTACCACTGGCTTGAGAACTCCGACACCGTAATTCCGCGTGTCTTTTTGACTGGTGGTCACTTGGACGCAGAACCGCCAGCGTGGCCCGATCAAGCTGTCGTTATTGGCACACCCCAGCAAGCGACCGATGCCGTGAACCAACATGTTGACCAGGGCGCCTCAGCCATCAAGATCTACATGCGGCTCCCACTATCATCCATCGAATCTGCATGCATTGCCGCCAGCGGTCGAAAGGTTCCCGTCACTGCACATCTAGAGCTGATCGATGCCGACGACGCTATCCGCGCTGGAGTGGGAGGGATTGAGCACATCACCTCCTTCGGAACGAGTCTAGCGGACCCCGCCCACGCACGAGAATTCAAGCAAGCGATCATCAAAGACTCTGAGGCTCGGCGGGCGTGGCGTCCGCGGCTATGGCAGCGCATCAACTTGGACAACAACCCGCGACTAGAACCGCTACTAAACCTACTCGTGCAGCGTCAAACTTTCATTTCCCCCACACTTGCCGTCTTCGAAGCGCGAGCCAATGAGAAGAACGCAACTCCCGAAAAGGTTGCCGCATTCGATAACATGCTGCAATTCTTCGCGTTGTGCCACCAACGAGGCGCACGGATTGTCGTTGGCTCCCATACAGCAGCCCCCTTTGCGGCGCAGGGCAAAGCTTACCTGCGCGAAGTTGAACTAATGGCCCAGGCCGGGATGCAACCGCTCGACATCATCACCGCTGCGACCAAGAACAACGCGATTTTCTTGGGAGCCCAAGATCGACTTGGGACCATCGAAATCGGTAAGCAAGCCGATTTGGTTCTGATCGATGGCGACCCGACGAAAACCATCAGTGAGATCGACAAAGTAGATCGAGTCATGTTGGGCGGAATTTGGGTCGCGGGTCGTTGATTGCCGCGTTGCCCTCGATAGTCTTTGAGAGTTTTCAGCGCTGAGTTGTCAGTGAAACCTTAGCTCGCAACTGCCGAATCATGCAATATGCACAACGCGCCCATGTGTAGCAGATCCGCGGGCCCAGACTCGACGGCAGATTCAATCCGTTCGCCTCAAGTTCCGGTTCCAGTACGTCCAACGGTGGTCGCCAATTCAGCGGCAACTAGCCTTGGAATCGCGACAAATTGCGGAAGCCCGCTATCGTGCAGCCGCTTTAACTGCTTCGATCACGTCGGCAGGTTCGGCTCGCCTCTTGTAGTCCGCGTCGAGAAAGGCAAACGTGATCTTACCGGCCGTGTCGATGACGTAGGTAGCGGACAGAGGTAATTCCATTGAATCGTTGCCGTTGTATTCAGGCAATTTGCGCTTGTCACGGTAGGCCGGAATGATCGGTTCAGGAAGCTGGAAGACGAGCCCATACTTTCGCGCAACTTCATTGTCTTTGTCATGCAATGCTACGATTTCCAGATCATTTGCCTCGGCCGTCTCCTTGGCCTTCTCGGGTAGCTCCGGTGTCAACACCACTAACTTTGCTCCGGCATTTTCGATTTGGTCCATGCTCTGTTGCATTGCGCGAAGCTGAAGGTTGCAATACGGGCACCAGCCTCCTCGATACCACATCAGCACGATTGGCCCGTCCCGCCAGAGCTCACTGAGTTTGACACGCTCGCCATCCCAGCCAGTCAGGTGGGCGTCAATTGCCGCATCGCCGACCTGCTTTGCAGACTTCTCAATGTCGGTGGCGCGGACCGTCTCGATGCCTAGGGCATAAGCCTGACTAACTTTTTCCGGATATCGCGCTGCATTTGCTGCAGCTCTTTCTTCAAGCAGTTGGGAAAGCATCGAAGTTTCTCCTGATAGGGTTGATGGTATGGGTTTTCTTTCACGCCCAGCTGAATTGCGGCTTTTAGACCTCTTTAGGACCGTCTCGAGAGCCAGCAAGTCATTCACGACGTAATCGGGCTTGGCGACGTTGGGGTAGAGCGTTTTTCCGGGTCGAGCGACGAAAGCGGTTTGCAGCCCTACGTTTTTGGCTCCGGCTAAATCCCATGCGTGCGCGGCGACCATCAGCACTTGTTCCGGTTGCACACCAAGATCGTCTAGGACGAAGCGGTACGTCTCGGGGTGTGGCTTGAACTTCTTAACGCTGTCGACGCTGTACCGCTTTTCAAACAAGTCGATGAGCCCCGCGTTTCGAAATTGAGTCTCAACTCCGATGGCCGATGAATTAGTCAAACTCACGATCCGATATCCGTCGTCCTTGAGTGCCTTCAGCCCAGCGACAACGTCTGGATGTGGCGGTAGAGAACGCAACGGAGTCACGATTGCTTCTTTTGCTTCGTCGTAGGTCAGCTCAATGCCTTTGGTTTCAGCCACCATCATCAAGGCGGCCGTTCCGATCTCGCCGAAGCTGTGGTACTCGCCGCTCAAAGTCTCCACCAATGAGTAGTGGAGCATCGTCACGAACCAAAGTGGTAAGAGGTCTTCTCGGCCGTCGAGAGCTTTCCCGACAGAGGCCCTCAGAGGTGCCAGATCAAGCAGGGTTTCGTTGACATCGAAAATCAGGACTTGAGGTGTCGGCAAATTTTGCTCGGCTTGAGCTGTTGGCGCTACTTTCGTCGCTTGCCCCTTGGCGCCGCCGATGAGCCCCAGCATGAAAATAGCTAGGGCAAGTGAAGTGGATTTCGTTCTCATCTTGTCTCTCCAGTTGGTAAGGTATGTTCCTAACGCTCCCGCAGTCCATCAACGGTCCAAACGCTCCAGCTTCGCAGCATCCACAGGCCAAAGGAGTCGGCAATCAGCGGAAATCGCGGCAAAACAGAGCAGGTTCGGTTTTTCCCGAGGTTTCATATTGTTCTGGTAGGTGCTGGCGGTAGAAACAGCTTGCAGAATCGCGCTGCGTCCGTAGGCAGCTGAGGAATTTGCTAGTTCTCGTTCGGGGTCGCCGGCTGTATCGACAGAGTGAAGCGTAAAATCTGCCAATGCTGACCGCCCAGTTTTGACCGACCGGTCTAAACACAGCATAAAAATGAGCCACTTGGCTGCGCCACTCGTGCTTCAGTTCACGCCTGCGCTGCCCCAGTTTCACCTACAGCAATCACTCTACGGAGTCTGTACCGTTCAGTCAATACAATGCGCCCTTATTCCGCGAGTTTTAGTCTCTTCGACCAAGACATAAGAATCTAGCCGCTTCCCTGGTTCGGCGAACTGTTGAAGAGCCTTTTTGCCGGACGCTCCTCGTCTCAACTTGCGGATACCAGCAATCAACGCAGCCCAGGCGTTTGCGGGCGGCGGAGGTTCTATCGCCTCGGTATCGACACCCCGTTCCTGTCCACGCTGGATGGATTGTTCGAAGCAGAGGCGGTCAAGTCCTTAAAGACGTCTGTAACGGCTTTCCGGACGTCGTCGTGGTGCGGAAAATTTTCAGCACATTTCGGTACGTACCAGATCTCAATCTTCACGCGATAGTGGTCCAGCAAGCTTTGATATCGTCCAGTGAACTTGCGGCGATGACACTGGTTGTTAACCGCGGCGCTGAGCCGGTTGGTGCGATGGCGGCGAGGTACACCACCAAGCCGATGCAGGGCGTTCTGCAGCCCTTCCCTCTGGCTTTCAAAACTCTCTGAGTAGCATACGGTTATCGCTTCCCAATTCGAGTACGTTAGCACGAACTGAGAGACCATGTGGGCGTTGTGCTGATCAGCAATCGTCACATCCAAGCCGCTCATGACGCTGAAGCCGGAGGCACTCAGCTCACCTGGTTGTTGCACCTGGGAAAAGTACACTTCTTGGGCAGGACAGGAGCTGCCACGCCACTGCTTGATCCCTCGCTGTAACGACCGACGGCCGGCTCTGACGAAGGCAACGCTTAGCGATTCCCCAATCTCCTAACTACTCTGAAGAGTGTCTTATTTCGGAATCTTCTTTGATTGAGGCAACGCGGCCGGCAAATCTAGTTGTCGCTATACAGTGGGGTCAACCCGCTGCCAGCCACTCCTTTCCGTCTTATCGCCCAGTAGCTGCTCTCCCACGGAGGCCGGAGGCCACCATCATTTGACCTCTTCTCTCCAACAGAGTTAACGGGCTTCAACGGTACGGTGCAGCCTTGTCGATTCCAAGCCACTCTCCTTAGGAGTGTTTGTAGACACTCCTAAGGATACATTCGCCCAAACAACAGCCAAGGGGTCTCCTCGGTTGCCTTGCAAACAACCTAGGTGACACTCCGGGGCCCTAGCTCCCGGAGCTCGGAATGTCGCTTGCCGAACATAGCATTCCCAAACGCAACATCCTGGATTACTTCCCAGTAGGTACAAACCTTGGGGAGGATTCCGCAACGTTTTCCTTCGGCTCGAACCACCCATAAATCGTGGGAAGCACCAATAGCGTGAGCATCGTGGATGTAATGAGTCCGCCAATAACGACCGTTGCAAGAGGGCGTTGCACCTCGGCACCCGAACTCGCAGAAATTGCCATCGGGATGAAACCGAGTGCACCACAGGAAGCGGTCATCAACACCGGACGCAGTCGGTCCATCGCACCGTTGACGACAGCGTCACGCTGCGAATCGCCTCCGTGACGCAGGTGCCTGATATGTTCGATCAAGACCACGCCATTCATCACAGCGATGCCGAACAACGCGATGCAACCAACGCCGGCAGAGATTGAGAACGGCATATCACGTAACCAAAGCGCTAGGATGCCACCGGTGGCAGCAATCGGCACGTTCAGGTAGATCAACAGTGCTAATTTGGTTGAATTGAACGTCATGTAAAGCAACGCAAAGATTAAGAACAAAGCCACCGGTACGGCGATAGCCAGTCTCGCGCTTGCCCGCTGCAAGTTCTCGAATTGTCCCCCCCACCGCAACATGTAACCGCTTGGCAAACGGACTTCGCGGTCGACAACTGCTTGAGCCTCCGCCACAAACCCTGCCAAGTCACGCCCGCGTACATTGCACTGAACGAGCAAGCGACGACGAATGGCATCACGACTAATTTCCACCGGTCCATCTTCCATCACAATTTCGGCGAGTTGTGACAGCGGAATTGGTTTTCCACTGGGATCATCAATTCGTAATTCGGACAATTTTTCGGTGTTAACTCGCCACTCGGGTTGTAGGCGAACCTGCAAGGGAAACCGTCGCTGCCCCTCGAAAACTTGTCCCACTTGCATGCCCCCCACCGTGCTGATGGCATCAAGGACATCTCGCCCGTTGATTCCATAGCGCGCGAGCGCATCGCGGCGCAGCTTCACTCGCATGTAAGAGAGTCCGGCGATCTGCTGTGCCGCCACATCTGCCGATCCAGGAACTTGATTGAGCGCTCTGACAATTTCGTCCCCCTTGATCTTCAACACATCCAAGTCATCGCCATACAAACTCAAGCCAATATCAGAACGCACGCCAGCAACCAATTCCTGCACTCGAAGCTCAATCGGCTGTGTGAAACTAAACGCGTTACCAGGAACCTCATCTTCTAGAGCCGCTTGCATGGCCTCAATCAGTTCCGGCTTTGACTGTGTCTCAGCACCGTGCGATTCTGTTTTCAGGCGGATCAAGATGTCGGTTTGGTAAACCCCCATGGGATCGTTGGCGATTTCAGGGCGACCGGTTTTGGAGACAACCGTTTCGACTTGCGGAAACTTTAACAGGCAGCGTTCCATCGCCTTGGTCATCTCAATCGATGTTTCCAGTGAGACACTAGGCAATCGCGTCGCCTGGATTGCAATATCGCCTTCGTCGAGTTTAGGCACAAACTCAACGCCAAAACCGGAGGCTAGGTAGACGCTGATCCCAAAAGCAACGACTGAGCTACCCAACATCAGTATCGGCTGTCGCATCGCGAATGTCAGCATCGGCTGGTATAACTGCTTGAGCCCGCGCACTACGAGTGTGTCGCTCTGTTTCACACGTCGCGCCAAGAATAGCGAGGCAAGGACAGGCATCACAGTAACAGATAGAATTAAAGCCGATGTTAGCGCTGTCATAAAAGTGAAAGCCATTGGGCGAAACATTTTCCCCTCCATGCCCTGAAGACTGAGGATGGGAATGAAGACGATAATTACGATGATACCAGCAAACAAAATGGGCTTGGCGACCTCTTTGGCCGACTCGCGAAACACTCCTTCGGGAACGCGATCGCCGCCATGGTTTTTCTGGTACTGCATTGCTCGACGAACGCAGTTTTCAATCATCACGACCGCTCCATCAACGATCACCCCGAAGTCAACTGCTCCCAGGCTCATCAAGTTCGCAGAGACACCTGCATAGCGCATGGCAATCAACGCACACATGGCCGACAGCGGAATGGCAGCGGCCACGATCAGGCCGGCACGCACGTCTCCCAGCAGAATAAACAGCATCAAAATGACTAAGAACACGCCCACGCCAATGTTCTCGGCAATGGTGTGAATTGTCTTCGAAATCAATTCGGTTCGATCGTAAAACGTATCGATCGTCACCCCTTCAGGAAGTGTCTTTTTGATCTCGGCAATCTTTTCCTTGACATCGGCAACCACCTGCCTGGAGTTACCTCCCATCAACATCATCACCATTCCGATCACCGCTTCTCGATCACCGTCGCGGGTAACCGCACCTTGCCGTAGCATCGGTGCAAAGCTCACGTTTGCCACGTCGGCGATACGAATTGGCACGCCGTCTCGGCTATCCAACACGATCAAGCGAATATCGTCCAGCGACTGGATCAATCCTTCGCCGCGGATCAAGCGTTGTTCAGAACCGTGAGCAATATAACCGCCTCCAGAATTGCCGTTATTTTCCTCCAAGGCCGTGAATATATCACTCAGTGAGACGCCATAGTTCTTGAGCTTGTCTGGATCGAATTGAACCTCATACGTTTTTAGCTCGCCGCCGAAGGTGTTCACTTCGATAACACCTGGAACGCTGCGAAGCTGAAATGCAATTTGCCAATCGAGGATGGTTCGTAAATCAGAAAGACTGTGGTCGCTACCTGGATCGGCACGAACCTCAAACTGATAGATTTCACTCATCCCCGTTGCGATCGGACCAAGGGAAGGTGTGCCCATGCCGGGCGGAATGTTCTCTCGGGCCTGCAGTAATCGTTCGTTGATGAGATTGCGCGCCCAGTAGATGTCGGTACCGTCTTCAAAAGCCACGGTGACGGCGGACAAACCGAAGCGACTTATCGATCGAATCTCATCAATTTTCGGGATACCGCTCATCGCATTCTCAACGGGGAATGTGATGAATTGTTCGACTTCGACTGGTCCCAGCGGGGGCGAATTGGTCAGAATCTGGACCTGTACATTCGTCAAATCGGGGACCGCGTCCAGCGGAATCGTCATCGCTGCAAACGTACCCGTCCCGAGTATAACGAGCGAAAGCAGCAAGACGATGAAGCGATTGTTGAGCGAAGCGTCAATAATGTAATTTAACATGCTTATTCTTCTCCCATCAGTTCCGCGAGCATTTGCGACTTAAGGATGAAGCCACCTTCAATGACCACGGATTCCTCAGGCTGGAGCCCATCTTTGATCATGATGAACGATTCGTTGGCACTCCCGACGACGATGTCACGACGCACAAACAGATCCTCCCCTCGATGGACAAAAACGAACTTCTGGCCTTCATGTTCTTGGATCGCGGTGAGTGGTACTTGCAACACGTTTTGTTGTGTGATTCCCGATAAATCGACGGTGACAAACATCCCAGGCTTCAGCAGGCGTTCTGCGTTATCGGCAATTGCTCGCATACTAATCGTGCGCGTCGATTCATCCATCGTTTCGCCAGCGAAAAACACTTTGGCTTCGAAAGTACGGTCCGGCCAAGATTCGCTGTGAAGGTGCACGGTTTGATCTGCAAGCGAGTTAAGAAGCGGGATATGCTCCTGATACAAGTCCGCCAAAATCCACACGGTTGATAGATCGGCGATGCTCAACAGCATCACGTCAGGTCGCACCTGTTCGCTGAGAACGACGTCTTTGGTCAATACGGTTCCGTCAAACGGAGCTCGAAGCAAATAGTGAGAAATGCCTTCGCCCTGTTCGGTAGGGTCAATTTTGCTTAGTTCCGCGTCCCTTACTCCTAGAATATGTAAGCTCGTTTCCGCAACGGCAGCTTGTGTTTCGGCTTCTTTAAGAGACTGAGAGGAAAGCAGCGTTGTCATTCGCAGCCCGTATCCAACCTCCTCGAGACGAGATTGAAAGGTCGCCAAATCCGCGTTACGATTGGCTTCTGCACTGAGAAGTGTCTTCCCTGAGACGGCTCCCGAAGTGGTAATATTGCCCAATCGCGAAACATCGGCCTGCGACTTCGTGTAGTTGGAGTAGGCGGCTAAGAGTCGTTCGCGATACTCGCCCATCGGACGCCTGCGGAAGGCTGCTTCGATTTCCTCAATCGGCATCTTCTCGCGAAGTGCCTTGAGCAGATCGTCTACGTTTTGGGCCACTTCAGTTTGCAACTCATGCTTCGTCTTTGCCATTTCAAGTTGCAAGCGAGCTTGAAATAGCTTCAACTTTGATTCGCCAATCACGCGACTATGAATGGTAGCCAGCAGTTGCTCGGCCTTAACCGTCTCACCCAATCCTACCGAAACGCTTTCGACCGTCCCTTCAACCATGGGAAAGATGTGAGCGACTCGATCTTGGTTGAGCGACACCTTGCCAGTCAGGTGAACCGTAGTCGCAAACGGCCCCTTTCGAATTGGTTGAAGTTCGATTCCCGAAACTGCCCAACGATCTTGCGGTAGCTTAAGCGCTCCTGACGATGCATCTGGATTCTCAGTCGTTGTAGCTGCACCAGAACTGTTTTCCTCCAACTTCATGAGCCGCGTCGAGCCAGCATCACCCCCTGCCGCCGCAGTCTCATGACGACGTGCATCGTAGCTGCGCATGGCGAAAGCCCCAGCAATACTTGCGATAGAAGCGAGAGCAACCGCTCCCAGCACAAGGTGACGACTGGACTTCGTAAGTTTGGCAGGAGTCGGTTTTTGAGACGCGATTGGATTCATGCGATTACCCTGATTCTTAGGATGGTAAGCTTGCAGTTGGCGTGGTGGTGAACCAATTGCCTGCAAAAACGGACGTCAAGACCGATCGTCCGGATACGCTGTGTGCTTCGAGCAGAAGAAACCGCTAATCAAACAAGGCTGACCTACGGTGACTCGAATTTCCTGCGGCTGTTAACAGCGCATAACCGACGAGAAAGTCGATAAAGAAGGGCGGCACAAGGAGTGGCCGCTCAACCAATTGGCTCCGGCCAAAATGCATTCAGTAGGCAAACTTGGTGTGAAGACAAGCAGTGTAACTGGTTGGTCTCCAAGAGTGATGTCGCGTAGTTCGGATGACGTTGCCCCACCCACTGCCATTGCTGGAACGGCAGATGCTTCCCCGTGCAATCCCGAGTAACCGGACTCGCGAATTACCCAATGCACATGCCACTTGCAACCAACATTATCGCAAGAACCATCGCTGTGATGACGCATCAGATGCTGCGCTAGCGCTTCACCACCACCCCTTGAATTCATCGCGTTGGTATGAGAATGCCCGACCGGGACCGGCCCAACCCACATCGACGACACCAGCATCCAAAGCTGGAGGCAAACGCGAAAGCTCGTCGTTGGGATTACGCGGTTCATTGAAGATAATTGGAACGAGAAAGCGTATGAGGCTAAATCCTGTAGGTAAGACCATCCCATTGTCATTCTCAATAGACCACAAGTCAAGATCTCCGATTGCTCGCCAAGCCCAAAACGAATTTGCTCTCCCCCATCTCCTCGTTCGTGCATCTGCCTATTCGTTCCGAGAAGGTGCGTTTCGGAAATGCGCAAGATGCCACAGAGTTGCTCATTCTCCTGCACTTTGGCGAGCCTACAGGTAAGCACGAATTGAAAATCGCAGGGTTCCGATCTCCGATTGCATCGCTCCTCGTAAAGTCCACGCGCCATCACCGTTCTCTATTTTGCAAACTGCATGGGCACATTGAAAATATGGATTCAGTGATTCAGAGTCGCGTTCGATCCCCAATAGAGGACGCAACGTTTAGCTGCAAATTGGACACAGTAGAGGGAGCCCGACGGACCACTCATTCTGAACACTCCATCCAAAGCACTCATACGCGATTCGGAGTCATTTACTCACCCAGCAACTCTCCGCAGCACTCCCACTCGCATCCAGGCAAAGATTTTGAACGACCACATCAACTCCAAGTTCGGACATCAAGTTGCAATAACCTAAGAGCCTCCCTGTCGCCCGCTCACGAACCGTGATCAGACAGTATGCAAGCCGCCCTCTCTTCTCGCTGAACCACGATCCTATTCAGACTCCACTTCGGTGGTATCGTGAATGCGGAATAGTGCTTTCGTTCCGAAAGTCCGGGAGTGTCCCCTGCGTTGTTAAAACTGTTGGTGGTCTCTCTGGCTAAAGGGTACTGGAACAGGTCTTAAGGATCAAACAGGTGGTGGAACTAAAGTGATGGGGCCCGTGCCGTCGCCGGAGCCGTAGGCGACGGCACGGGCCCCGACGGTGGCTTTGTTGGTGTATCCGCATGTTCTCTCGCTAGAGCGGCAATCAGCGTAGGTAGTTCCTTGTGGCTGCTGATTCGATGGCCCCCCTTTTCGGCCTCAAGCAGTGCATAGGACCACGTATGTCCCGACAGATCACGGCTGCGTAGCTCGTCGATCAATCGTGTTCCCGCCTCTTGCCATAGACGCTTGAGCGGCTTACGCCTGGCGACTTCGGCTTCACCACGGACATTTGTCGAGTGCTGACCCCAGACATCAACGCTTGAATTACAGCCTTCTCAAGCTGCTCAGGATCGTTGGCGGCGGCGTAGCTGAGCAGCTCCACTTCGCGGCTTCCACCGGCCCCCGGACGCTCGCGAACTCGCGGACGCGTCACCGACTCCCGTTCACCTTCGACCAAGATGCGGCCCGCGGCGCTACCAGCTCGATAGGTCCGACAATCGCTCGGGGAGTGCTTAGGGCCGCACAGTTCGGCCACTTCGGCAGTCATTACCTCACAGGCCATCTTCACGATCGAGCCCCGCAAGAATTCGCGAAACACTTCGCCAACTTCAGTCTTCGAAACTTGCCCAAGCTCGCGCAACAAACTAGATTCAGTCATGGTGGTCTCCCCGTCGGCGGTAACCGACGTAAATTGAAAAGTGCAGAAGGCAATATATTGCCCTCTGGGAGACCACCTTTCAACTTTTAACAACGATTCGGACGCTTCCCGTAAAAATCGGCAGCGCCGGCTTCGTAGGGGATAGCCGCTTGTTGGAATTGAGGCGTGAGAATCTTACCGCCCAAGCGTTCACCGGCCTCGAACAGAGTGACTTGCACGGGACAGTCCGCGATCCTTTGTAATTCATAAGCGGTCATCAACCCTCCTGGGCCGCCTCCCACAATTCCAGTTCTCGAATTCTTCATCGCTCGCTCCAACAATTGACGAGGTTAAGGGTCAGCCTATTCCTGAGTCGGCGTAAACGCGGCCTGTTGGAAATCGTTTCGAATCCCCTATTTCAGACGCCGTGAATAAACGGATGACTGTGCAAGAAGTTCGAGCTAAAATTCGTCGGCTGAACCTCCGCCGGTCGAACTGTCTGATATTTCTAAGGGGCCAAACGATCCGGCAATGTCACGGCTATCCGCTGACTTGTTTTAGCTCGGCAATAATGGTTCCAGAGTGCGACTGAAGTACGGCTACAACCACAGTGGACCAGGTACGATTTACGCCGTGAAATTCAGGCCATGGAATTCGGTCAACGTTGCGGCATATTCCGTTGCAAATTGCGACCGGTGCGACGTTCCAATTGTTGTGGTTGGCCCTGCTGCCCGTATTCTGCTGGACTTCTAGTTACATCGCTGCGTCGTGGTCGTCGATGCAATTGTTCCCGGTCCATTTGTCTCATTTGATCCGCCGTCGGAGCTTCATCCGAGACAAACTCGGCAATCTGCTCCACTTCCTCCACAGTCGGGGGGACGGGTTGATAACGTGCCATGTGGCGCCCCTGTCGATCACGGCGAACGCTGACTCCGGCCTGCTGGTCGATGGCTGGTGCATCCGCTTCGGACACCATTTGCCAACGTGGGCCGAAGTGATAGACCGCGTAGTACATAATCTTGGACTGAGCCTCAGCGACACCTCCGCTTCGACACGCTTCGTAAAACATCTGGTGAACATTTTCCCAAGGTTCGGTCATCTCCTCGCAATACACATCGTGGACGACCGAAGCGTTGCGATACTTGCCTTCAAAAGGTCCACCAATCGCGGACCAAAACACCGAAGGAATCGACGCTCCGTCGACCACGGAACCCGCCGGTGCGTCCCAGCGTTTGTTGGCGGAATCAACGAAGCTGATCGGTTGCTGAAGAATCATTTCTCGTCCGTTGTCGCTCCACTGTGCTACGACAGTGCCTTCAAACTGCCCGATACCAGTATTTGGGACGGGCGGCAGCGAATCTGGAGTGCATCCCAGGGCTGAAATGTTGGCAACCAATAGAGTGGCCAATTGATAGAGTCTCTTACGATACATCCTTGTCCTCGTTGTTTCGGTAGTTTGAAGAAAGCTAATTGGGAAGATCGCTACGCGTGCTCTGTGATTGACGGTAGCATTGGCAAATCGATTTCACTAGTCCAGTTCACGAATTCGCCTCGCATGATCGAGATATCGTTGGGAGCTTCGATGCCAACGCGAACTCTTGAACCTCCAATATCGCTGAGATGGATCGTGATCTGGTCGCCGATACAGATCGTTTCATTTTCTTTGCGACTGAGAACAAGCATCGTAGAATGTTCCGTTTCTTGGCGTGAATGTTCTTTGGGACCGCATGGCTGAGGCAGTTACTTAGAATTTGCCGGAGCCAGGCCAGCAGCTCGCCTTCGCTGCCGCCACGAAAATCGCGAAAGTCACGGTGTGCCGCCAGCATCGTTTCTTGCACCAAATCGGACGTGTTCATCGGCCGCCGCAACCGGCGACCAAGTTGCGTCGTTGCCAGCACGCTGAGGTAATTGCGATAGAGCTGCAAAAGTTTCCCCAGCGTCTGCATATTCCCATCCCGCGCCGAGTCAATGGCTTCCGCGATGGGGCGGTCGGTTTGCGATAAGTCGGAGATGGCTTCCATCAGTAGTTCCTTTGTCTATGGTTCCGCTAGTTCATGCGTGCCGAGTATGCGAAGAGGGCCAAGAAAAGTAGCGATTGCGAAGCAAAACTTCACTTATTTTTCCCCACAATGCTGTAAGGATGGTTTATTGGCCCAAATGTGACACATCGTGGTTGGGACTGTGACTGGTTTTGCTACAAATCGTCCTCATAAAGAGTGAGGCGATACTAACTCGCTTTGAATTCTTCCAAATTTGGAGCCGTCAGATGAAACGCCGCACAACACGCTGCTTACGCGGTTTCGAACAACTGGAAAGCCGCCGAGTTCTCGCGGCAGCAATCTCTGTCATCGACGGATCGCTGTTTATTGAAGGTGACGCAGTAGGCGAGATCGCGATCGTCGACCTAGGTGACGGAACTTTGCAAGTCACCGAATCGGGTGCCGGGGCGGACGGCGGTGACTTGGTGCAAGTCTTAGTAGGTGTGGATGACGACATCGTCATTAACGTGGATACCAGCGACACGGATGCTAATGATATCGTCTCCATCGACTTGTCGGCCAATACGGTTGCCGTGGATTCAATCTTCGCGGCGCTGGGTGGCGGCGACAATTCAATCAGCCTCGACGGCGGCACCATCAGCGGAAGCCTTGTCGTCAAGGCCGCGGAAGGGAACGACAGCGTTTACGTGGCTGCCGACGCTACCATCGAACAGAACATCGAACTGTCGCTTGGAGACGGGGACAATACGATCGCCGTCGGCGGTGACATTGGCAACAACGTCGCCATCATCAATGGAGACGGCGACGACACTGTAGCATTTGGTGAGCAATCGGTCGTCTCAGGGGGTGTTCGAATCGGTCTGGGTGAAGGTCAGAATTCTGTAGAAATCGCCGCCGAAATCGCTAGGGACTTGAACCTGCAAGGCGGCGTCGATGACGACACCGTAAGCATCCTTGCCGAGGCTATTGTTGCAGGAAACGTATCCGTATCACTGGGCGACGGCGATAACACGCTAACCGTTGACGGAACGATCGAAGGCGAACTTTTGGAGACGCCCGACCTGCAGGCTCTCAGCGAAGGAGAAGCTGGTCGTCAAAAGCAGATAGATAGGCACATGGGACCGCCCCCTGCTATAGAAACAGGCAGTGATTCATTCCATGCTTTCCCCGCGATTGACAGTGACGAAGAGACCGACGACGAAGCGGACTCGGTTGAGAGCCTAGCCAGTGACGCGTTGGAACAAGCAGAACTCGCTGCCTTCGTCGGGGAAGGCGTTGTGGCCGCTGATCGAACAGAACCATCATCGCCGAGGGGGCAGCGCGGCCACGGCAGAACTGTTCAAACGTAATTTCGCCTTGCCTGCCTAAGAAACTCGCGTTTTACGCTTTACTTAGTTTTGTAGTGAAAACTAAGGCCCGACTACCTACGGTATGACGCATGAGATATAGCATGAGCCACACTGCATGATGACAAGGCGGCCGTGAAAGTGATCGACTTTGGAGTTGCCAAAGCAATGAACGACGACCTAATTTTAGAAAACTCGATGCCGTTTGACTCTCAACCAATCGTAGTTTCGCCCCAGCGACACGCCTTGGACCAGGCGATTCTGGATTTGCCGCCTCCAGGTCTTTTGGCGAACTTCAGGTGGCAGTTCAACGAATCGTCGCGCAAGTTGCTTCACCTGCGTCTGCTCATAGCGCTGACGTCAATGCTTTGCGTACTTTTGACGCTCAAGATTGTTGGCATGGTTTTTGCCGGCACAACATTTAACGAATTTCTCCTGCGGATGTCTACAGCCGTCGTGCTGGTTGGCGTAGGAGCAGTTCTCTATCAAACTCCCCAAGCCTCAATACGAAAATTACGAGTTCTAGAGTCCGTTGGCGCATTTGCCGTTGTCGTCGATGTTGTTTGGGTTCTGGTTGCTGAGACCCGAGGAGCAATCGCTACAGGGGGATTGGAATCGTTGCCAGCTACCTTCATAACGATCAGTTTTGCGGTCTCAATTTTCATCGCAATTTATGGCATGTTCATTCCAAGCGACTGGCGTCGAACTGCGATCATCACCTGCTCTTTTGCATTGATTCCCGCGATCACGGTGATTGTTCTACGACTGTTCAATCCGTCCTTACAACACCTTGAGGGGTTCCCTGGTTTCACAGCTCCGGTACTAACGATGGTGATGGCGATCGCCGCAACTCAAGCCACTCGCGTCGTGAATCAAATGCGTCTGGAAGTCGAAACGGCCAAGCTGTATGGGCAGTACCAATTGCTGGAAAAGATCGGCCAAGGAGGGAGGGGGACAGTTTACAAGGCCAAACATCGATTGCTGAAACGACCTGCGGCCATCAAACTGATTCGAAGCGAAATCGCTAGTGAATCAACGGCAATTGCTTCGTTTGAACATGAAGTCCAACTCTATGCTCAGTTAACTCACTGGAATTCCGTCCAAATCTATGACTATGGGCAAACTGACAATGGTGATTTCTACTATGTGATGGAATATCTCGAAGGCGAAACCTTACTCGAACGGATCCGTCGTCTTGGGAAACTGACGAACGAAGAAACCGTGAACTTCATTGGCCAGGTTTGTGATGGCTTGCAGGAAGCTCACTTGAAGGGCATGGTCCATCGCGATATCAAGCCTGAAAACATATTCCTGGCCAACAACATGGGGCAGCCAAACGTCGTAAAGATACTGGATTTTGGCTTGGCGGCGCTGAAGAGCGAAACCGACCGACTTCATATGGTTAGCGGCAGCCCCTCCTATATGTCCCCCGAACAAATCAATGCGAAAACACTCGACGAACGCAGCGACATCTACGCTCTTGGCTGTGTTATCTACGAGTGCCTATCAGGCCAATGTCTTTTCATTGGCGATTCGATCAACGATTTATTTGCTCAGCATCTACATCAGGAACCATCACTCGAAGGCCTGCCTGAATCCGCAAGAGCCTTTCGCGACATTATTTTCGAGTGTATTGAGAAGGACCCCAGAAGCCGTTTCATGAACGTGGCAACGTTGAAACAGATGCTACGAAGTTGCGTGTGACTCGATTATTTATGACGACCGTTCTGCTGTGGAGCGATTCGTTGAAGCTTCTTAGTTTGACATTCCGCCGTCGGCGCGGATGTGTTGTCCAGTAATCCACTTTCCATCGCTGCCCGCCAAAAAAGAGACAACGGATGCAATGTCCTCCGGCGTGCCCAAGCGACCGAATGCGGATAAGTCGACGAACTCTTGCTTTTTTGCCTCGTCGCTGTCGTCAAACATTCCAGGGCTGGTCGCGCCTGGCCGGACGCTATTGACCGTGATATTTCGCTTACCCACTTCGTTTGACAATGAGCTCAGCATAGCATCGACGGCGGCTTTAGTGGCTGAGTAGATTCCAGTGCCTTGGCGAGGTCGCTCGGCAAGTTGTGATGAGGTGAATATGATTCGGCCGTTGTCTCGGACCGTTCGTGCGGCCTCACGAAGAGTCAGAAATGCTCCTCGAACGTTGACAGCGATCAGTTTTTCAAAGTCTGCCAATTCGACATCAGCAATCGGCCCAAAACCGGATGTGCCCGCATTCGCGACTACGATGTCGACTCCGCCGAAACGCGAGACAACTTTGGCAAACAAGCTGGCGACGTCAGCTTCTTCAGCAACATTCGCACTCGCGATTATTGCCCTTCCTCCCGACGCTTGGATTTCGGCGCACACCCTGACGGCAGAGTCTTTATCAGTGCCATAGTGAACTGCCACATTGAAGCCGTCCGCCGCAAGTCTGCGGCAGATTCCATTGCCAATTCCGCCCGAACCGCCGGTCACGATCGCCGTCCTTTTTTCATTCATCGCTATGTCGTTTGCCCCCTAAAAGTTCTCGAGTCAGTCATCACATCAACCGTCCATCCATAGCCTGCTCACAGAACTCTCGGTTTACGCCACCTGTTGCGACGCGTTAGGCTGCACACGCGGTCTTCGGCATCCATCAACGGTATAAGTGTCGAATTCTCGTAACAACCAGAGTGTAATACATGCGGACAGCATTGGAATTGCGGCGAAGAACAACAAGTGTGGGTAGGTCCACGGGTCGATGTAAGCACTCCATGAACTGAAAGTGGAAATCGCGTGCAGACCGAGGATAATTCCGTACGACCATGTCCGAAATGCTCCCACCAGAAATACGAGCAGAATGACCATTTGCACGCCGCCAACGACATAGGCGAGTAGCTCACTCAGCTCAGAAATTCCGTAAAACTTTTTGAAAACCGCCGCCGCGTGTTCAGGGTTAATGAACTTGTCGATCGTCCACATCACAAAGACGCTGAAGATCCCCACTCGAATCAATAGCAGACTCCATGCCAGCCGAGTTCGAGCACGTTCATTCAGGGGTTGTTCTGGTTGTTGAAGATCTGACATATCAGTTCCTGTGTTGGTTTAGCATTGCTGGATTGCTGGATTGCCAACTGTGTGAACCATCGAGTTCCCTACCGAGTGGTGATTGCCTGGACAGCAGTGATTACATTCGATGGTTCCGCTCGAATTTTGTAATCTGCGTCCAGAAATGCGTAGACAATTTTTCCGGATTGATCGACCACGTAGGTCGCAGAGAGCGGCAACTCGAGTTGATCGTTACCGTTGAATTCTTTTAGCCTGCCACTAGCGCGATACATCGGAGCGATTGGCGCCGGCAATTCGAAAACAATTCCATACTTCTTGGCCAATTCGAGGTTTGCATCGTGCAGTGCGACGATGCTCAGGTCATTTGCCTCGGCCGTCTCTTTTGCTCTCTCGGGTAGTTCAGGCGTCAACACGACAAGCCTTGCACCTGTATTCTCGATTTTGTCGAGGTTCTGCTGCATCTTCCGAAGCTGGATGCTGCAATAGGGACACCAGCCGCCGCGATACCACATTAAGACAACAGGCCCTTCCTTCCAGAGTTCACTCAGGGTGATGGTATTGCCTTTCCAATCCTTCAGTTGGTTATCAACGGCCGTGTCGCCCACTTGCTTGGCTGACTTCTCAATGCCGGTAGCACGCACCAAGTCGATTCCTTTTTGGAATGCTGCGACTCGATCTGCCGAACCGAGTTTGGCGTTTTGGGCCGACTTGTCAGCGAGGAGTTGGGAGAGCGTTTTTGCGGTTTCTGATTCTTGTGACATCGCGGAGGTGATGAGAGAGTTCGAAGCGAAAAGGAACAGTAGGACGAGGTGGATGGTGCGATTCACGCTAATTCCGGGGCTAAATAGAGGGAGATGTTATTAGCTGGAAGATGAGGCCGACTACCGCAGGGGCAATGAGTCGTATACAGCGGATACCCCCATGAGCCCATTCTTATTGAGGACGTCCGCCAGCACGATTGCCTCTTATTCCGGGAAGTTCGCCGCGCTGCAACTGTCGTAGCTGATCTTTCGTCAGGATGCTTTGCAGTCGTTCATCAACCAACGTTTGCAGGGCAGCCAGTTGCTCGGTTTGGCTCTCGCTCAAGTTTAAGGACTCCTGAACAAACCAAGGTAGCACTTCGCCTGGCCTTGGTGGTCCGCCAGGGCCCAAGCCAGGTCCGCCCCTTCCGCTAGGTCTGGCCCATCCACCAGGACCGCCTTGACCTTGTGGTCCGGCCGCCATCTGACCACCGGTGCCACCTGGTCTGGGGCCGTGCCGAAAATCATTCGACGGGGTTCCGCGATAGTTACGCGGCACGACCGGCCATTGTTCTGTCATAAAGTATGCGTAAGTGCCCTCGGGAAACTCCGGTGTAAAACATTGACGTCCATTACATTCGTCCAAGTCACCGCTGCCGGCAACGAATTCATAATCGCGAACGAACGTGCCGTCGTACTTGCCGCCTGGCGCGTCGCCGCCGGGACGATTCCCCTCTTTGAGTTGATAGCTTGAGGTGAGTTTCTGTACGCGCGAAGACGCATCATCGGGTTTGCTGTAACCATAAACCGCGTATATCGGAAATCCGTCGGCAGCCCAACCAACCAATGGCGAATGCTTGCCCGATTCCACTCGGATGCTGTCGATCAACCCTGTCGGCAACCCGTGGTAGTGATACTTGCCAGTGGGTTGAACATGAGCGTGCGAGACGTCGATGCCAAGTGCAATCGCGCCGGACAATGGTTCGTACTGCCAGCCAGGTTCGCCGGCAAAGAACTCAGCAGCCCCTGGATCAAACGGCACTCCGTTGACCGCCACGCCAAACTCACCGTGCATCGGCGTGATCCTATCCGCAACCTCCGGCCTCGCCGGTACGCGGTACTCGTGTTTCTGTGCAGAGATTCGATTGGGATTGCCGCGATTCGGGAAAGTGCCCGTTTTGTGATTGGGGATCCCATTGGATCGAATCACCCGATCGTCTCCGATGACTTCGATGGTGACTTCATTTTTAATCTCTGGCGTGGACGTTGCCGGCAGGAGCTCCAACACACCCCTCTGTGTGACGCTATGCATCCGAGGCGGGGGTGGCAGTTGTGCGATCGCGAAAAGCGAAATGCCTGACACCACTGCGATAGTGCAGGTCGCCACAAGCGATTTCTTCTTCATCAGAGGATTCCTATGGGTAAACGGGCTGTTGATTTAATGGCGACTTGAATTCTAACGCGGAGGTAGCGTCCCGAATTGCCCTATAGCAGCAACCATCGACCCTTACGCTCGCAGCGGGTGACTCAACAGCCCGTAGGAGCCGGGCGAGTTCCGTTGACATTACATGCGTCGTGGCAGCCCTTACAGGGCCAAAAGATCGCTGAAGGGCTTTTTTCCGTATGTTTATTGCACTTGTGTGGCCCTTCTCACGTAGCGGCAACGCATGATCTCACACAACAGTTGCTTTTGTTAATGAAAAATTGAGGTCATCGTGACAGATAGCTGGTTTTCCTCCGAAAAACGACGTAAAACCCTCCAAGCGAGTAAATTCCGCCGTCTTCTGCGTGTGGAGTTGTTCGAGCAGCGGATGATGTTGCACGGGGATGCACTGGTCGGTCTCAACACGATGACCGACATGGATGAATTGTCCATGTCAGCAGACTTGTTCGCTGGTTCGACGAGCACATCTTCCGCAGCATTGAGTGCCGAAGGCGAAGCGATCGCCGAGGGCGAATCCGCTTGGACGCACGCCATAGTCGCCGATGACGCGGCGGCGTTCTTCGACGACAGCTTCGTTCATGAAGTTTCGATCACTTTTGAGAACACCGATTGGTATGACGTTCTGTTCGAGTCGCACGCCAACGACACTGCCGATCCGTACTTCGCCGCCGACGTGACTATCGATGGCGTCACGATGGAAAACGTAGGCGTTCGCTTCAAAGGTAATTCGTCATTCACCGGTACCGGTATCAAAAAGTCGCTAAAAATTGACTTCGACGAGTTTGATGAAACCAACGATAGCCTGACGTATCTCGGTTTGAAAAAACTCAACCTGAACAACAACTACAACGACCCGGCAATGCTGCGGGAAAAGTTGCTCTATGACTTTGCGTCGAACTTCGTCGAAGGTGCCAGCCGAGCAGTCCATACCAACGTCACGATCAATGGTGAATTGTATGGCCTCTATACCGCCGTCGAGCAGGTTGACAAAACCTATGTGCAAACGCGGTTTGGCAGTGACGAAGATGGCAATCTCTTCAAAGGCGCAACAGCGGATGAAGAAAATGGAGATCCCAATGCCGATTTTGGATCGGACTTGACATACTTGGGTGATGATCCAGTCGCCTACGAAACCAATTATCAACTCAAAACCAACGAGACGGTGAATGACTATTCCGACTTAGTTGAGTTCATCGACGTCCTCAATAACACGTCCGCCGCAGACTTGCCTGCGGCGATCGAACCGTTGTTGGATGTCGATGATTCGTTGGCATCGCTTGCGATTAACAATCTGTTTGCGAACCTCGATTCGTACAACGGATCGGCTCACAATTACTATTTGTATGACCGTGATGACACCGGGCAATTCACGCACATCCTGTGGGACGCGAATGAATCCTTCGGACGGTTTAGCCTATTCACCACGCCGGGCGAAGACCTGCAGGAACTCGATCCGTTCTGGCTGCCAGTTGCGACGACTGGTGGACCCGGCGGTGGTGGACCCGGCGGTGGTGGACCAGGCGGTGGTGGACCGGGCGGCACTGTAACTGAGGAGTCACGCCCCTTAATGGAAAACCTGTGGGCAGTCGACGAGTATAGCAAGGACTACCTGCGCGACTTGGCGGAAATGCTTCGCAATGGATTCGATATCACTTCGGCGACCGCTCGAATCAGCGAATTGGCCAATGTGATTCGCGTCGACGTGACGGCGGATCCCAACAAGCAGTACACAACGGCACAGTTTGAACAAAACCTGACTAGCGACATCACAAGTGGAATGGGAACGATCTACGGCTTGACTTCGTTCATTGAAACTCGTGCACTGTACCTCGACGCCGAGTTGGACACGTATGCTTCGGCGTCCGATCTGCGCCTCAACGAATTGATGACGGTCAACGTAGCGACGGTCCAAGACCAATCGGGCGATTTTGATCCGTGGGTCGAAGTCTACAACTTCGGTCCCGGTTTGGTAGATGTTTCGGGGTTGTACCTCACCGACGATGTTGCTGATCTGACGAAGTGGTCGATTCCATCGGAAAACCTCGATGACGGCGAGTTTCTAACGCTGTGGATCGACGGCGAAACCAGCGAAGGCACCAACCATGCAAGTTTCGCGCTCAGTGCAACTGGCGGCACGCTTCAATTGACCGACGGTGTCACAGTGATCGACACCGTTACCTACGCTGCGATGGCTGGTGATACTTCGTTGGCCCGTGTTCCCGATGGCGATGGCGACTTTGAGACGACCGACCAACCCACGTTTGGCGTTGAGAATCTGGCCAGCGTTGTCGTTGTCGATCCGGTCACACCCGTAGTGCTGTACATCAATGAATTCATGGCCGACAACGATTCCGTAGTAGAAGACCCCGACGAAGCGGGTGCGTTTGAGGACTGGGTTGAAATCTACAATCCCGGCACTGAAGCGATCGACTTGAGTGGAATGTCGATGACCGACGATTTGGCTGACCCGACTCAGTGGCAGTTCGCTTCCGGAACGATCATTGCCGCCGGCGGCTACTTGATTGTGTGGGCCGATGGCGACACCGATCAAGGGGACAACCATGCAACTTTCAAACTGTCCACCGGCGGAGAAGAAATCGGGTTGTACCACACCGACGGCACCACCCTGATCGACTCGGTCGTATTCGGTGCCCAAGTGACCGATATTTCGTCGGGACGTTTCCCCGACGGCAGCGACACGTTCGTTTCGATGACGACGCCGACCCCAGGTGCAACCAACGTCACGACCATTACGAACGTCGCGCCAACCGCCGACGCAGGTGGACCTTACAGCGGGCTGATCGATGGTACGATTGCGCTAACCGCAGCCGAATCAACTGACAGCGACGGTTCGATCGTCTCGTACGCTTGGGACCTGAACAATGACGGCCAATACGACGACGCCACCGGGGTGACCGCTTCGTTCACCTCAACCACCACGGGGGTATTCACCGTCGGCGTGCAAGTCACCGACGATGATGGAGCCACGGGCGCCAGCAGTGCAACTGTGACCGTTACATCCGTTGCCGTCACACCCGTGGTGCTGTACATCAATGAGTTCATGGCCGACAATGACACCACGATCGAAGATTCCGATGGGGTGGGGGAGTTTGACGACTGGATTGAACTTTACAACCCTGGCACAGAAGTCATCGACCTGGGCGGCATGTACCTGACCGACGATTTGGCCGACCCGACTCAGTGGCAGTTCACTTCCGGAACCATAATTGCCGCAGGCGGCTACTTGATCGTGTGGGCTGATGGCGACACCGACCAAGGTGACAATCATGCGACCTTCAAACTATCCACTGGCGGTGAAGCCATTGGTCTGTACAACACCGACGGCACCACCCTGATCGACTCGGTCGTATTCGACGCCCAAGTGACCGACATTTCGTCTGGACGTTTCCCCGACGGCAGCGACACGTTCGTTTCGATGACGACGCCAACGCCAGGTGCAACCAACGTCACGACCATCATGAACCTCGCGCCAACCGCGGACGCAGGTGGTCCCTACAGCGGACTGGTCGATGGCACGATCACGCTAACCGCAACCGGATCAACAGACAGCGATGGTACGATCGCCTCGTTCGCTTGGGACCTGGATAACGATGGTCAGTACGACGACGCCACTGGGGTAACGGCTTCGTTCACGTCAACCACAGCGGGGACTTTCACCGTCGGCGTGCAAGTCACCGACGATGACGGAGCCACGGGCGCCAGCAGTGCAACTGTGACCGTTACATCCGTTGCCGTCACCCCCGTGGTGCTGTACATCAATGAGTTCATGGCCGACAATGACACCACGATCGAAGATCCCGATGGGGCGGGGGAGTTTGACGACTGGATTGAACTTTACAACCCTGGCACAGAAATCATCGACCTGGGCGGCATGTACCTGACCGACGATTTGGCCGACCCGACTCAGTGGCAGTTCACTTCCGGAACCATAATTGCCGCAGGCGGCTACTTGATCGTGTGGGCCGATGGCGACACCGACCAAGGTGACAATCATGCGACCTTCAAACTATCCACTGGCGGTGAAGCCATTGGTCTGTACAACACCGACGGCACCACCCTGATCGACTCGGTCGTTTTCGACGCCCAAGTGACCGACATTTCGTCTGGACGTTTCCCCGACGGCAGCGACACGTTCGTTTCGATGACGACGCCAACGCCAGCTGCAACCAACGTCACGTCCATCACGAACCTCGCGCCAACCGCGGACGCAGGTGGCCCCTACAGCGGACTGGTCGATGGCACGATCACCCTAACCGCAACCGGATCAACGGACAGCGATGGTACGATCGCCTCGTTCGCTTGGGACCTGGATAACGATGATCAGTACGACGACGCCACTGGGGTAACGGCTTCGTTCACGTCAACCACAGCGGGGACTTTCACCGTTGGCGTGCAAGTCACCGACGACGACGGAGCGACCGGTGTTAGCGCAGCAACGATCATCGTCTCGACGTCACCGGCCACATCGGGTTTGGTCGTGTTTCAATCTGCTGGATCGACCTCGGTCAATGAGTACGGAACCAGCGATCTCGTCACGGTGTCTTTGGCCAGTCAACCGACAGCGAACGTCACCGTTGCTGTCTCCAGCAGCGACACCGGCGAGGTTTCCTTGAGTACAAGCTCGCTGACGTTTACTCCAGGCAACTGGGACGTTGCTCAAACGTTCACCGTCACAGGCGTGTCCGATGGAAATGTCGACGGTGATCAATCAGTTAAGGTGACGCTCACGGTATCGAGTCAAGACGCCGATTATGCAGCGATTGCGAATTCGGATATCCTCGTTACCAACCAGGACACAGACACCACGCCTGAGATTCCAGCTCGGATTTACACACCCAATGTTGTGGTTCGTCCTCACGTGATTACGGCCAGTAGTGTGCGAACCGCGATTCTGTTTGTTGCACACGCCAGCGGTACGATAACGATCACGCCCATTGGCACTGCGTCAGTGAGTGAAACCATCCGCTTGGTGGATGGTGATGTCCAACAAATCAGCGAATACGTAGACGGTATCGCCCAAGCCACGGTGAATGCTGGAGGTACGTACGCGATCATATTTGAAGCGCAAACCAGCGACCGGATTTACTCCGTTCGCTCGACTGCGGGAACCGACGCTTTCAGGCTGACAGCGACGACGAATTTCTTGCTCCCCACGGACACCAACGGGGACAGCCAAACCACACCACTCGATGCATTGCTTGTCATTAATCAACTCAACCAAGATTCGGTTGCAGAAGGCGAATTTGTAGCGAACGCATCACTATTGGATGTCAACGGAGACGGATGGATCTCCCCTATGGATGCGTTGCTCGTTATCAATGAATTGAATCGTCGCCAGGACGCCGAATCCGAAAGTATGGCCGAAGGAGAATCAGTGAGCGAAGACGCAATTGCTGCGTCCTTGCATTCGGACTTGTCGTCAAGTCCTGTCGATGGAACCATTGAATCAGAAACCATAATTTTGAATGAACCAGAGGCAGAGATGCTCGTTGCCAAGTTTGGCTCCACCACTCCCGACTCGGGTCACAATTTCATGGGAAATTTAGTGGACGATGCTGTCAACGACCTGTTTGGCGACGACGCAGATCGTAACGCAAAGGACACATTTTCCGACCTGCAACTTTTGGCTGACGATGTTTTCGATCTGAGTTGGGTGTGACCACAAGCGAAGGAGGACGGTCCCAACGCAACTCGTGTCGAGTTCCACGAACATGAGAAGAAGCTAAAATTCAGGTAACCGTTCGCGGTTGTCTGCGACTCAAACCTGAAGCAACGGTTGAGGCTGCCTGATGGGGAGGAAGGTGGTGAACGAACGGATGAAATGCTTCGCAGTGGTGAGCTTGCTTGGTATTACTCCTCGCCGTTGAGTTTGGCTGAGGGCGAGTATGGTGCAGCAGAGAAGGTTGTTGGCAGGAAAATGTTGGCAGGAAGATAGCCAGAGCAACCATCTTCCTGCCCCCCATCTTCATGTCAACACGTCCACCTGGATGCTTCGTAACCGTTCACCGTTGTCTGCGACTTAAATCTGAAGCATCTGTTGAAATTGTTAGTGGATAAGGAAGGTCGTGAACGGTTACGTCATTTGTTTGTAGATACTATTTCGCGATGGAACGTCAGCGTCATGCACGAACGAATTGCACAAAATCGTTGGAACCTGTGCTCTGCAATCAAAAACGAGTATGAACGCGGCGACAGAACCAGTCGCGAGTAGCCTCACAGAAAGCGAAAGAAGACGCCAGGCGTGCCCCAATTACACCTCGCCACGCATTAACAACGCAAAATTGCAAAACAAAGGAAAACGTTGCAAAGATAGGGTTCACGGCGTAAACTGCAACTGGTGAGCAAGGCCACGGATGCGTCATAGCCGCTACGCGCACGAGAATCTTCGGTCAGAAATCAAACATGAACCCAATCATCCTCCTGTTCATCGCAGTAGCTGCCTTGATGCTGGTAGTCTTAATAGCATTTTTCATGTTTTTTTTCAGACCTTGGCTGCAGTGCTTTCTGAGCGGCGCGCCAATTAGAGCGTTTGATGTTGTGGGGATGCGGCTGCGCCGGTCACCAGCGCAATTGATATGCGAACAGCGAATCCGCGCGAGCTACGTCGACACGCAGCTAACGGTGGCCGAATTGGAGAAGGCGCATCTGCAAGGAGTCGACATTGTCAGAGCGGTCGACGCACTCTGTCTCGCGAAGCAAACTGGTGTCGATGTCCGCTGGGAAGATTTGGTCGCGACCGATTTGGCGGTTCGATAATCCACCGTCTTCCGCTCACAAATTACAGACTACCACGTGGTCATATTGGCTCCTGCCCCCTTAAAGCGGCTCCGAGCTGATGAAATAGTAACGCGCTGCCTGAGCGAGGACAGATGGTTGCCGCTACAGGTCAATTTGGGACGCTACCTCCGCCTTAAAATTCAAATCGCTATTCAATGCACATCCCGTTGCGGCAAGGGCGTAGTTAGCGATTGTATACAAGATTTTGTAACCGGCCTTAAACGCACCTTAAATCGCACCACTAATTTTGCTCTTACCAATGCGACAGCGATAGGGCACCGGAATCTCAAGCGTCCGCATCTTCTGTTGCGTCGCCTTGATCTGCATCTCGACGGTCCAGCCAAAGCTGGTGTCTTTCATCTGCAGTCGATTGACTTTATCCAACCGAATCGCACGAAGGGGCCCGAGATCGGTATATTGCTCGCCCCAAATAGTTCGCATGAGGTAACGAGCGAGCTTATTGCCTAGCACACTCTGCAACGGCATCGCGCCAGGCTCGCGTTTACCGAGCAATCGCGAACCAAGTACGAAATCAGCTTCCCCACGGTGAAGAGGCATTACCAGTTCGGGTAGTATTTCAGGATGATCACTGTAGTCAGCATCCAAGAAGACGACGTACCGAATTGGCTGGCGAATGGCTACGTTGTCCGACGAGGATTCGCTAACGTGATCTGTCGGGACATACGTGGTGCATTCTGATGCTCGACGGTATCCGGCTAAGCTCAGACCAGACGGCAGTGGTTGCTCTCGGCATTGATTCTGAAGGCTGCAAGCATGTGCTCGACTTTGCGCTGGGCAGTAGTGAAAATGCCGTTGTATCCAATGAATTGCTGGCTCGCTTGGCCCGTCGCGGCTTTACTTGCTCGCTGCGCTTACTGGCTGTCCTGGATGGCAGCGACGTGCTTCGCAAAGCGGTCAAGGAGCACTTCCCCGACTCGGTCATCCAACGCTGCTTAGTTCACAAGGAACGCAACATCCGTGGCAAGCTATCGAAGCGTCATACGGGTGAACTCGCTCGACTGTTTAGACGACTCCGTAGCGTGCAGGGCTATACCGCCGCACAAGAGGTCGTCGACGAGCTAGAGGCATTCCTTGAGCCACTCAATGCCGAAGCGTGTAAGAGCCTTCATGAGGCCGGTGAGGACCTGCTAGCCCTACACCGACTCGAAGTGCCAAACACGCTCCATCGTTCACTGCTAAGCACCAACGCGATTGAGAACTCCTTCCTGAACACGCGTCGCCGCTTGGGGCGTGTAACACGATTCCGAGCTGACACGGATCAGGCGAGTCGCTGGCTGTCGTACGCACTGCTTGAGGCCGAAAAGGGGTTCCATCGAATCAGCGGCCACAAGCAACTACCTACGCTGATTGCCGCCCTAGCGAGAGAACACGAGTCTACACCAACAAAGCCGCCGTCGGGGCCCGTGCCGTCGCCTACGGCTCCGGCAACGGAACGGGCCCCATCACTTTAGTTCCACCACCTGTTTGATCCTTAAGACCTTTTCCAGTACCCTTTAGCCAGCGAGACCACTACCAGTTTTTACAACGCAGGGGACATCCCGCTTCCATAGATGGCTTAGAACAAGACTCCGAATGGCAGGCAGCGGCGTACGGGTTCTCTGACAAGCACGTTTCCAATCGCCCCATCGATGAACTCAAGCACCAGAATGGTCACGGAGTCAGGATGCGAATTGTAGTCGATGACGTTTCTGGATAGTCCAAGCAAAGAACTTGCTGAGCGAATTACCTAGCTGGTCACGCCCATCCGCACGGTCTCCCGCTGCATTGCTCTCGGCTACATGAATGCCAGAGGCGTAACTTTAAGCTTTTCCCGGCTACTGACTTCTATGTACCGCAGCTCGATATTACCGACTGACACCATACCCATGAATTGCCGGCTCAAACATGTGCTGAGTCTTTTGAACGCATGCTTGCGTTGAAACGAACAGAGCTGTGAATTTCACCTTACAGTTCACCCTCAGCAGCAACCGGACCGCACGAGAAATCAACGGAGTTTGGGGAGATGTCTGATGCTGCTTGCGAGGGAGCAAGCACTAGATGGTCTTACAATCTATTGAAAGTCCTTTCGTATTAGCTGCGGTGGACAGTCAAAGATGTCTTGCATCGGTGGCCACGGATTTAAATGTTTCGACAGACTCGACCAATAGCAATGTTGAGCTAAAGGGGTAGAAAATGTATGGCAACCTATCCGTCGTGGTAACGTCAACCTACATCCGCCACCGACTTGCTTCTACAATACCCCGTCGGGTAGCTGGCCGTTCAGCCCCCCTGTGCCAACCAAGTCACAGTGGCGTCATGCCGCCGCCCGACTGACTTCCGTTCAGATAGCAAGGTGTGCGCAAATGCTCAGCTGACTTCAATGCGTTACCACTACGCACCTAGATTTTGGATTAGCGGTCACAGGACCACCATTCCAACAACGACGTAGGCCAGTACGCATGCGGAAGAGGCATGGTGAAGTGCGGCTGTTGCGCTTCGACAACAATTGGCAGCAGCGACTGGCATAGAACTCCATTCGGCAAATGGCTGCGTCGGAAAAGCGTAGTCGACACGAAAAATGTACCGCAAGGTGCTATTCTATCCGGTACCTGCTTACCTACGACTCGTGTTGTTTCTGCGTCTAAGTAGTCAGCCCAGGGTTGCAGTTCACTATCAAGCTCAGAGGCGTATCTTAGCCCGGCAAGTGCGACCGCAACGCGTTCCAACTGGCTAGGTGGGGGCTCGACGCTATCGTCGAGCGAGAACACAAGTTCGCCTGCACGATCGTAAGTATAAGAATCGACCGATGGGGCGGGCAAGTAGAGTTCGTCATTGGCCTGTATCACATGCCCCCAGACAATCTTGCCTTTGCTGAAGAGTCGCCGAAGTGTTCGATTCTGAACCAATTTAGCTAACGCATCCCCCCAGCGTAACTTTGTTACCCATGGCGGATTCACTAAAAGCATCTGCTCGGTGGCTGCATCGAAGTATCGAGGAGACTCACCGAACGTAACTCGACACTCTTTTAGCCACCGATCCCATTGCCTCGTCGGGATTTCATCGAAGAATTGATCAATTATTCCGTTGTGCATCTTCATCCGCGATTATCAAGTCTTGTCGCAGCATTTTGTAGGTAAAGGACTGCCACTTATCCCAATTGCAGGTAATCGTCTCGTCGTCATTAACAGCGACAACGGTAACAAATTCCCAACGCCCCGCGTAGCAAGCTTGCAACTTCATCCCCACCCTCACTTTAGTATCGGCAGCAACCAAGGCGTGACCATTTGGAATAGGGATATCGATCTTGTAACGTTTCAGTGAGTACTGGGTCGACGGCGACTTTGCAGCGACCTCCGTCGCATTTTGGTTCGCTACGATTAAGTCTTCTCGCATCATCTTGTAGGTGTAAGTTGGGAAGCTGTCCCAATTGCAGGTAATCGTTCCATCATCATTCGTTGCGACGACCGTAACTGTCGACCACTTACGTGCATAGCAAGCTTTTAGCTTGGTTCCAACTTCAATCACAGTTTCAGGGCCAACGATGCTGTAGTCAGTTGGAACGGGAATATTGATTGCATATCGTTTGAGCGAATACTCCTTTGGTTTTGACTCGGCCTTAGGCCGCCCAAGATTCGCCGCAGCCTCGCGCCGAGACATGCTTGGGCGCTCGGCCGGCTTTGCTACCGTTTCAGGTAAGTGAGGGACAGCGGTCGCTGTTTCTTCTACGCTAGTCGGCTGCTCCGCTTGATACGCTTCGAGCGTCTGCTGAATGGCGATTAAAGCTTGTCGTTCGTTATTCCCCGCGCCCTGTTTGACCACGTCGCCATTCTTTTGCGTGAAGACCAAGTAAGTCTTGATCCGGCCTACAACGTTGGTTTCCTCGCGTAGCTCAACCGAAGCTAAGCCAGCGAAAGGGATCACCAGCTCTTTGCCGCCAGTTTGAGAATAGGTGGATGCCATTTCAACGCGGTCCGGCCAGACTGTGACATGCAGCTTGTTGGGAAAAAGTAACGATATCGCAGCAAGAAATAATCCGATGAAACCCATCATTCCACCGAACAGCCCCAATCCCACGCGCTGAGCAACTGAAAGTTTTTCGCCCGGCTTGGCTCTCCGATTCTTGGGCTTTCGGTCAGGCAGGATGCTTCCAGCAATTGCCACAATCCCTAGACCGATTAATCCGAGCCCCAGCAGGGTGCGAATGATCGTTCCAACCGCTGAAGTTTGAAAGACTTTGGCATCGCCCTCGATTATGCGCATCTCGGTACAGCCCGAACATGCAAGAACCGCAACGGTGAGAGACCAGAAAAGAATTCCACGCATAATCCGAACCTGTGAACTCATTTGCGAAGGCTAGAAGCCGCATTCCGACCATGTTTCTTGGGCAAAGAACAAACCGGTTATGCTGCTAATTTTCCGAAGTTGGGGCAGTCTATCAGATGCCAACGAGGAAATGCAACCGCTTCAAAGGGACTTGAATTACAGAGTGGAAGAGATGCTACGCTGGGCTCAGTTGTTTCGACTCCCGCATAGGCCGAGACGTCGTCCCCTTACTCACTTAAACCGTTCCGCTAACCATCAATCTGCCAGCGAATGGTAATTGAGCCGCACGCTCTCATCTAGAAGTCCTTGCTTGGCACTCATCTTCGAGCTCTGCAACAACTTTGGCATCACCAATCATTTCGTTGCGGGAAGAGCGGAAAGATAGGTCAGCTGGCAGATAACGTACTGATATTCCGCCCCACGACGCCCTTGCAAGTCTCATCTTCAGCCGCAAAAGGCCTTGCAAATCGGAATGCCGCTGCTCGGTCTTCGCTGGCGCAAATCAGTATTCGTCGTTGGTACACCCAAAAACACGGGTTTGTAAAGGTGCAACTGCTCGAAATCCGTTTCTCTACGACTATGGAGTCACCAAGCTCAAGAGCAGCAACCGTTTCAACACGTTACACAGCTGAAGTTGCAGCATCTTGGGGTCTGTTCTCGACGTCCAACATATCGCGACCGGTGCAGACGAAAGCTGCTTTGGATTGCCAAGAGAGTTGTTGCTGGGGAGGCAGTGGTCCTGTATTGAGACCTCAAATTGAGGTACGATCGGATTTAGGCGCAGGTGGCCGAACAGTCCGACCACGCATTGCATTGGATTGGATTTTCGATGGCTCGTTAAGCTTGCGACATGGAACCAGACAATAACATCCTTTAGTGCCAGCTTTCGGTCGGAAACTAGTGAGACTCCAGACATGAAGAACGCAAAAAGTCACGACGAGAAAATTGCGGAATTGACATTCGCTGCCGTATACCCACACTACGTTACCAAAGTTGAAAGGAAAGGCCGCACTTCAGAGGAACTGCATCAAGTAATCACCTGGTTGACAGGGTTTGACGAACAAAAAATGCAAAGCCTTATTCAAGAGGCGGCTACTTTCGAACAGTTCTTCAAGGACGCAACGATTAACCCTAATGCGCATCTCATCACGGGTGTAATCTGCGGTTATCGAGTGGAATTGATTGAGACACCACTTACGCAGCAAGTCCGATATTTGGACAAGCTAGTTGATGAGCTGGCGAAAGGACGCAAGATGGAAAAGATCTTACGCGCCGAGTAGATTGAGTTCGAGCAATTTGCTGAAATGGGTTGCCGCCTGATTTTCAAAAAACAAGCGAGGCTGGTTGGCAATCGGGGCCGGATCCGAGGAGTGAGGCCAACAATACGAATTGGCTGATCGAAGTCTTCTTCAATGGTGAGCGTCCGCATTGCCTCCATCATCTCTAGACGCTTTGTTGGCTGAATCGCAAAGATCACATCAGGTTCAACGATATGGCTGTGTCATCACTGACTTCCGACGTTTACGGCAAGCCAGTGTTGCGTTTTATGGACGAGCTCCAAGGACGATTGCCGAATGAACCAGAGGCAGCGGTGCCGAAGTCTTCCGGGCTTTGTACCCGACCGTCCGACATGCTCCAGTGCCTTGACTGACTCGTCTAGGAATGCCTCACATGGGTTGGACTTCGGCTATCTCCTCTTCCGCCTCTTCGCAAAAAATCAGCTGAATCTGCCCAGCTGAAGGCTGAATGCCTGAAGTTGAACAGCCGTGCCGACGCAGGCTTGCTTAAAGTCAGCGAACGCCTTCACGGCAATGCTCGGCTATTCATTACCAAATGATAGGAGTCTCTAGTACTCGGCAACTAGTACTCGATCTACTGGTTTGCCATGCGGGGTGTCCCCAAGCAGTTTCGCTTTTGTCACCTACGATACTGAAGTCGCCGGTTGCGGCAGAGCAGGGGGGCCCATTTCGATCCCCCGCAAAATCTCCCCCCGGAGCGCTCGTATTCCGAAATGCAACCATGGCTAAACGCCACTTTGCTCCTTGATTCGATCTAGCTTGCCCGCAATCTTGCGTGCAGTGCAGTGCACTGCCGACGCATCAAGTAAGAAAATTGCTGTTGAAACATTTCGGACTAGTTTGCCCTGCGACCACAGGCCATCTCAATACGATCCTTCCCCTAGGAAAAGAGCTTCGAAACCGTAGGCACCAGGTCACGCTGTATGGAAAACTCGATGCCGAGAAAGCGGTAGCGGATGCGGAGCTCGGGTACGTCGCAATCGGGGAAATCGAATTTCCGGTTGGAAGTATGACGACTGTGTTGAAGAATCTCGGTCAACTTCAGGGGCGTGCGGCATTGGCTTACACGGTCCAATTGTTCAACGAAAATGCCAGTGTCTTTTTGCGAGATGGTCCCGAGGTTTTGCGTCGAACGGGCGTCGATGGTTTGATCGTTGACCAAGCGACTCCCGAAGCCGGTTCGGTGGCTGATTATCTCGGAATCCCGTTCGTGAACCTATGTAGCGCTGTCCTACTCAACCGTGACGATCTCGTTCCATCACCCTTTACTTCCTGGAAGTACAACCCGTCGCTCTTCGGGCTGTCCAAATAGTAACCCGCTACGTGAGCAAGGAAAGATCGTTGCCGCTACAAGGCAGTTTGGGACGCAACCTCCGCGTTAAAATTCAAATTGCTATTAAATCAACAGCCCGTCTTGGGGCGGGTACGGAATCGAATCGGCTACGGAGTCTCAGGTCGACTATTAAGGCCAGTCATGCGCACGATTGACGATCATCGCAAACGGTGGAAACTGCCGGTGCATGGTGCCGCGAACGATCGGTTTCTCATCTCAAGCTCGCCGATACACCGAATCACTTCCACTCAGCCACTCCTTCCCCGCCCTCAATACTCGTTCCTGCGCCAGCGTTCCATCGTCAATGCAAGAATTCTCAAGGGCACTTTGTTTCCCCCGCGTCAAGCTCTGCGGAATGCAATTTCGCAGCGTTCTTTCGCTCTTTATCAAATATCGTAAGTGTCATGCTGGGGGTCCCCCTTTGGGCGGGCTTGGCGCTGCGTGTCCCCTTCTTTTCTGGCTGATGCTCGGTAATTGGCAAATGCAAAACAAGGAAATTCCCAAAATATCTGTCCAGCCTGTCGATAGTGGACGATCTCGCTCGACTAACAGCCAGCAACTACGGTTCAAATGGTCCGAGTCTCAGCTCACTAGCCTACGCAATACAAGTGAAGGAATAGCCCAATGTCCAAAATGATCTTCGTCAATCTTCCAGTGTCTAATCTTAAAACCTCCATGGCCTTCTATGAGGCACTTGGTTTTCAGAACAATCCGCAGTTCACGGATGAAACGGCGGCGTGTATGGTTTGGAGCGAAGCGATTCATGTGATGTTACTCACTCACGACAAATGGCGAACCTTCACCGGTCGCCCCATTCCACCCATCACATCGAGTGAAGTAATGTTGTGCCTATCGTGCGATAGTCGCGAGGCCGTCGAAAGCTTGAATGAGGTCGCGGGAAAGAGTGGTGGCACCGCCGACATCAATCCGCAGCAGGATTATGGGTTCATGTACAATCGCAACCTGGCCGATCCTGATGGACACGTTTGGGAAATGATGTGGATGGACATGTCGGCTATGCCCGCTGAGTAAGCGACTTACTGCGAGCATTGCATCAGCGTCTCGAATGTTCTTAACGACGTGCTCTAGCAAATGTCGTTTGCGGCTCTTGCTAGACAAGTTCTTTCGCCATTTGGGGCCAATGGCCTTTCATCACTCATGGGGCAGGTTTGGGGAGCGCGCCAGTCGTATCTGAAGCATGCGAAGGCTGCAAAGACTAGTCATGCCCGAATATTTTCCCCTGCGATTGTTTCTGTTAGGACACGGAAATGGTTGACATCCATCCCGATGAGTGTGGTGACTGTGAAGTTTATATTCCTGAGTGTCCCGTCGAAGCGATTTTCTAGGAAGATAAGGTGCCGGAGCCGGGGCTGCATTATATTGGAACCAATGCCAAGCGTTCGAAGGCATGCCCCTCAGGACAACTCAAATAGGAAGCCCCCACCGATTGAATAGTACCCGACTCCTTTACTTCGTTGCGGCAATGCCAGTCGTGCTTGCAGGCCTAGCTTCACGCAAGTATCGAGGGCACCTGCCGCCGTTCCTGGCCGAGTATGCCGGTGACACGCTGTGGGCATTGATGCTGTACTTGTTGATAAGTACGTTGTTAGCCAGAAGCCCAATTCGAATACGGGTGTCGATCTCGCTGGCTCTCGCTTTCTCGGTGGAAACCAGCCAGCTCTACCACGCACCTTGGCTCGACTCGATTCGCCAGACCACGCTGGGTGGCCTAGTGCTGGGCTTCGGATTTCTCTGGTCCGATCTCGTCTGCTACTCCATCGGCATCGCGCTCGGAGCCGTCACAGAATGGGGGATCGTCCGCGTTACGGGCCCCAAATTGGAGAATTTATCGAGCGATTAAGATTCGCAACCAACGTGTGAAATCAACCCCACCTCGGGAAACGGAGAGCTGAGGATCCGGAGAACACGGCTCGCGTTTCTGTCGTGGCCCGCAAGCTCTCTTTCCTTGCCGAAATCTCTTTTCATGCCGAAATAATTGAGACGGCGTGCCACACAGAAAAGCTCCTCAATATTGCGTAGAAACGAAAAACGCAGGGCGTCCATCTCGCGTGATCCTGCGTCAACTCTCCGGTACTCTTTCGGCAGAAAAACCAAGGGCTCCCGTACTGCCTCCTCTTCCTATCCATTCTTTCATTTGGAAATTGCGCAATCACGATGAATACAAGTGAAATGCCTACCTTTTCAGTGTCGCTCCGGTAAAACTCATGTTGTGGAATGTACTGCAAAGAGTGAGCCGTCTATTGCACTCGATGTCTCGAAATTTGAGGACAATTTCATCCCGTAGATTGTCCGATTCAATTTGCAGATCGTTACCGCTTTCCGATCGTTACCGCGGTTGATAGCAGAATCGCCCCACGCATGCCATCGTTCATGCAGGCACGTAAGGAAGCTAGGTTCATCAACCTGAAATGTCCCCCCAACACCGTTCGGATTTTGCAACGCGTGTATTGTAGCCGCTGTTAGAGGGGATATAGCGCTGCATGCTGATCGAGTCATGTTACTGGAGGCAGCATACTGAAATTCAGCGAAGCGGGTTGCCTGAATCTTCCTCGTCACGGCGGTCCAGGCGGGAATAATTGCGACGATTGCAAGCCCTGATACGGCGAAGAATGCTACCGCGTGCCGGAAACGTACCAGCGGTGCAGCAAGTGTAACGACGACGAGAATCGCCAAGATTGCGGCAAGGACAGTTTTGACAGGTAGAACGACTGGTAAGAACATAGAGGTTTAAAAAGCAGATCAGCCGCCATCACTTGGCACCGGAAAATGATTGGTTAGCAAAGTGCTGACCTGCCTGGCATGGTTCTGTCACATTTCTAGTGGCGGCGTCAGTTCTACGGCCATTGCCCAATCCCGATTATATCGTGGGCGCATTTCGAGTACGCGAGTCGGTGCCAGATTGTCGCTGCAAATTATTGGCCGTTGTTGATCGTCTCTTAGTCCGATTCGAAATATCGTTTTGGCGAATTGTAGTCCGTCCACGGGATCAAGTGCGACGTCAATTTCGAAAGGAGCAATCCCGTGACTGTCTATCCACGTCACTCCGAGGAGCTTGATGCGGTCACTCGCTGCCTGCGAGATTTCAAGATGGATTACGCCATCGGACCACCAGCGGTGAAGGCTTTTGGGGCCGTACATGATACATTCGCAAACGTACCATTCGAGAAGATCGGCAATTTCACGCTCGACGATTTGGCGACTCGCGGCCAATGACACTTGAGTTGTAAGCCAACGACGCAATGCTAGCACTAGTCTTGTTTCAATCGACCACCTTGAGGGTCTGTTTGTAGGGTGATTGCAGACAGGAACCTCAGCGTGAAAGAGTGGCGAAATTAACACCATTCCGAGACATGACGCGTTCTGCAAAGTTCAGCCGCTATCGAAACTGGCGTGTAATGCTTGGTTTCCGTATGACAGCCAGGTCAGCGGCTTTCATTCATAGTCCTCTTTGAACGCTTCGTGCATAGAAGAATTTTCATCGGGATGGTCGCGCCAGTATAGCTTCCATTGTCGCTCTTGGTGTTCCCTGCGTTCTCGTTCAAGGATCGTTTCATCGGAATCAAGGAGTCCATTAACCAGCCCCTTAGCAACGACCAGTGTTCAGAGCCACATATTTCCGCGCATCGATTTAGCAAGCCTTAAACTCCGTGGGGAGAAACCGCCCAGTGGTGACTGGACTTGGCGGACTAAGCGTCAGCCAGTCAGGAATTATCGTTATCGGATGGACTCACTGGCGGGACGTTACGATCAACCTCAGAGGCATCGGCTAAATTCGCATGTGCGATTCTTGCCTTATGAAAAAGCGTCACAGTGAAATACGCGCATACTGCAGTCGCGCCCACGCCGACGGTGAATTTTGTGATTCCGCGCGCTCCGGAAAGCTCGCTGATTCCGTTCCACCAGGCTGCCCCAAACAAATCGGCGCATCCTGTAGATTGCTGGCTCATACTTGTACATATAGCGGAATATTTACCTAATGAACTGACGCACTCGGTTTGACTTCGATTTTGCCTGCATCAGGCCGGAGCATTGTGGTGAATGGTCGCTACGCTTGTATAAAACCAAAGATAGTCTCTTCTTCGTCATCCTCCAGATCACCGAAGTAGCCGTCGATTGCTTGAGCATCGCTTAAGTTGGAAACTGAAGCTGCAGCGTTCGCGTTCAAGCGGTTGATGACTAGCAGAGCGTCGATGGGGGAGACGTGGCCATCGCCGTTGGTGTCCCGCGCCATGTCGCCTTCTTCTGTCGACTCTGAGTTCAGCAGGTTGATTACTTGAAGAGCATCGCTCGGTGAGATGTAGCCATCCCCATTAACGTCCAGCGGATCGTAAACAGTGATTTGCGGAGTCGCGTGTAAGCTAGCTTCCCCCTCACCGGTTGGGCCACCAATCACAAAGTAGGCAACTTGCTCGGTCGTGTGATTGCGCTCTGAATCGCGCATTTGATCTTCATCGATCGACAGGGCAATGGTACCGCCGCTCGCAGACAGTGGATTGCTGCCCATTAAGGCTGCCCAGCCGCCATCGGTGCCGTCCATACCAGCCGTGCTCATGACGGCTGTCGAAGCACCTGCAGGAGTCGCTGCTGAGTACTGAAACGTGCCATTGCCCACGCCACGGATTGTGTCTGAGCCAACGCCAGCAGTAAACGCCTGTCCATCGATCAAGCCACCATTTGTCGACTCGATCACAAAGTAGCCAAGCGTCTCCCTGACGCGTGCTGCATCCGTGTCTTCGCCAACGTGCTTACCGATATTCAGCGAGCTCGAATTCGCAGGACTCGTGCGTCTGTTGCTACTGGACCAGAAGACGGACCAATCTTCGTCGTTGGTCGACATGACCTGACCAACAACGACGGGACTAGTGTAGCTCTGCTGGTAACCTTGTGAACCAATTTTCCAGCCGTCTGCTTTGCCACTGGTTGTTGAGGCATCGACCCTAACTGCTTCTACTTTATATTCGCCCGGCACATCGTAGACGCCCTCTTCCATGGCGACAAAATGCACGCCACCGCTAAAAGGAGTTGCTCCAGCATTGTCGACGCGGACATCGAACGACGACGCTGTGACGTTGCTGATCCGTACAACGCCAGGACCGGAGCCCGTGTTGTAACGAGGCGTGGCAACAATCACGGCTGAGTTGTAGTTCTTGGCCAAATTGACCGTTTGCCAACCGCTGGTGACACTGCTGATATTGCCGTGCGACAAATTTGGGCCACGGGCAACCATACGAACGTCCAAGCCAACTGTAACCAGTCCACTGCTGCCGCCGAAGGCATCAATGGCCTGATAGGTAAAACTATCGCTGCCAACGAATCCAGCGTCAGGGGTATACGCAAATGAGCCGTCTGCATTGAGAGTCAGTGCACCTGAGCTTGGACCTGCTACGACGATAGCAGTTAGTGGGTCTCCGTCAATGTCGGTGTCGTTCGCCAGTACGCCGGGAGCATCAATCGTTAGCGTGGTGTCTTGATCCTGCGAGTAACTATCGACAGTCGCGAATGGGGCATCATTCACGAGCGTGACCGCTACATCAACAGTAGCTGTCGAGGCATTTCCCTTGGTGTCCACGATCGTGTACGCAAAACTATCGCTGCCGTTGAAGTTGGCCGCAGGCGTGTACTGAATTTGACCACCCACGATGGCTGCCACGCCGTTGGCCGGCTGGTTGATGGATTGGATGCTAAGAGTATCACCGTCTGGATCGCTATCATTAGAAAGGACGCTGAGCAGAAGTGAAACATCTTCTGCAGTGACTGCAGTATCGTCGTTCGCTGCTGGTGGATCGTTTTGCTCCACGACAGTCACTTGGACGTTCGAGGTTGAAATCCCACCATAGCCATCCGTGATGGAATAGCTGAATTGATCGCTTCCGAAGAAGCCGGTTGCGGGCGAGTATGTCAGCGTGTTGTTCGCATGGATGGTAACCGTGCCATTGCTGCCGTCGCTTATTGAACGGACGCTTAGTGTATCGCCATCAACGTCAGAGTCATTCTCTATCACGCTAAATGTGACGGGCGTGTCTTCGGAAGTTGTCACCAAGTCATCGACGCTAACTGGCGCGTCATTGACGGAATTGATGGTCACATCAACACTTGCTGTTGCTAAATCGCCAGCTGTGTCGGTGACTGTGTAAGTGAAGCTATCGGAACCGTTGAAGTTGGCTGTGGGAGTGTACTGCACTTGCCCGCCAACGATCACGATTGCTCCGAAAGTGGGCTGAGTCACCGAAGCAATGCTAAAAGCATCCCCGTCAGGGTCCGAGTCGTTGGCTAACACGTTGATCAAGACTGCTTGATCTTCGCTCGTTAGGCCACTGTCGTTGTTCGCCACCGGTGGCTGATTGGAGTCGTTCTGCAGCAGGCCAACTAAACGAACATTATCAACGTTTGCATCCTCGCTAGAGCTACTTACTTTTGCAGAGAAACGAAAGCGGAAGTCTTCCACAAAATACTTGTCTGCCAACTCGAGATCATGCGTAAGCCAGGTGTTCTCAGGATCGGAGTTTCCATACAGGAAACCGCCCGGAGCGGCTGCCCAGGCTTGACCGTCGAATAGATCAACGCGAAGATACTCGCCACGATCAAAACCGCTCTCGATCAACCAATCGAAACTGAGCGTTGCCACCGCTACGCTGGACAAGTCGATCGGTTGCGAGACGGTCAGCGTAGCGTCGTTGGCATACCCATCGACCTCGGCCGAGTATTTGCCGTCAGTGGCACGCTGCCTCGAACGAAACCAGTCGTTCTGGTAGTCTTCTACCCATTTGCCGTTCCACGTCCCAACTTCGAATGAATCTTCGAATAACACGACTTCTTGAAATACCTCGAAGCTGACCGTTGTTGGTTCGCTGTTAAGCTCTCCATCGCTGATACGGTAGGTCAAACTGTCATTGCCAACGAAGCCCGGATTCGGTGTGAAGGAGAAGGAACCGTCTAAGCTAATCTGAATCGTGCCATGACTTGGCGGCGCGAGCAATTCTATCGAGACAGTGTCGCCGTCGGGATCAAGATCGTTAGCTAACAGCCCCTCAGCGGCAGGAACTTGTAACGTACGATTGGGAAGCAAATACTGGTCGGCAAGGGAGACGGGCGCGGAGTTCCCGCCGCCGGTACCTTCCGAGATGTCGATAACGGCGACATAGCCATCATCGTCGCCCGCGCTGTGGATGCCTCCCACCGCCGGGATCGTTGCCGATTCTTCGAACGAGCCAGCAATCACGAGCATCCCATCGGGGCGATGCGCAAGCCCCCTCACCTTGTCATACCTAGTCCCGCCATATTTGCGAACGAACGTGGGATTTAGCTGCGGATCCAACTTGGCAACGAAACCATCCTGCGCTCCGTCGGTAGTAGAAGTCAGGGATTCACCAGCAATTTCAATGGTGTCGGAAAAATAGCCACCAATGAAAACGCCATCGCCAGTAGCCTCCACTGACGAAATAATGGCTACCGAATTGTCATCACCGATGCCAATCGATTGTTGTAAGTTGCCGGCAAGGTCCAATGAAAAAACAAAATCGTCACCGAGAAGAGCGCTGCCGGTTCCGTCTGCTTGGTCAATCCCCAGGTCGCCAATGAGATACAAATTGTCGCCATGGTGAGATAAGTATCCAGCGTACTGATTCATCGGCAATTCGTACTGGCGAGCGAACTCCACGTCAAAGGTCGTTGTCAACGCGGCGAGAAAAATATTCCGACTTTGAGGGTTGGAAGCGATCACCGTCCCGTCCAGGGAAAGATCTCCATCGAACCCAACTGAAACGTATAAACGCCACGCTGCGGGATCTTGCCCAGGGTTGACAAGCTCTAGGACGGGGCTTCCCAGGTAACCGCTGTTCAGTTGGTGGTAACCGAGAACTTGCCCATCGCTTGCAACTTTCACGATCGCCCGCGAATCGCCAACAGGTAGTGCGGGTACGGTTTGGTTACCGATTGTCCCACCTTCCCGCATGATCTGGCTAAGATAGACGTTGCCTAACGGATCGACTGCTAGAGAGTCGTCGTCCAGCTTTCCGGTTTCGGTCAGCCCGAATCCTTTGACCCACTCAAAGTCACCGGATGTAGCATCGAGTCGCAAAAGGAATGATCCAAGCCCGCTGCCGATTTGGTGGACGGTACTGTTCGTGGTTGCGTCGTCGGGGTCGAAATCCCATAAATCATAGAAGTTGCCTGTGACATAGACTCCGCCAGCGGCGACTTGCACATCTGCCGGTATCGCGTTTTGTGCACCCGGTTCGCTTCCATCCTGCCCCTTAGCGACTTGACTCCACAACAAGTTGCCAGCCGAGTCAAACTTTGTAATAGCCAGCCCATAGCCAGTTAGTGGCACACTGGCTAGATCTCGGTTGTCCGCATAGGTTGCATCAGGATCCAGGTCAATGGAACCTTCGAATCGCGACACGGCATAGACATTGTTGTTCTCGTCGGTTGCGACTTCGGCAGCGTAGTCGAATCCGGAATCACCAAACGGCTTGCCCCACCCCATGTCCGCTGCCAGCAGGAGTCTGCCTTCCAATGTCTCACAGAGCACTTTTCGTCGATGGCCCCTTAGCTCCTTTCGGAGCGTCGCTTTGCAATTCAATTTGCGAGAGGTCTTGTCCCAAATCCGCCGTAGAATCGCCATGCTTTACTCCAAGTATTTCTTAGTGTTCTAGGCAGAGGCATAAACCGCACCTGCGACCTCCGCGTTCTGCCCGAATCGTGGGTAGCTTGGTCGCTACAGATAGTCCCGCACTAAATTGAAGAGCGGGTCGCCAAGCCGAAAAGAAATTTAGGGAATATGATCCTGCGAGGGGAAAAACGCTGCTGCCGGCCGCATCTTAGACCAGAGTTCCACGCCCGCACTCCAGGAAGCGTCTAATTGGCGTCAATGAGTTGTTGAGCTTCGGAAACAACATGCTCGAAGTTAGGCAGATTTTCTTGCTCCATGGAATCTGCTAAGTTGGCCACAGATTCTTCTCGATTGCCCAATTGCCAATGGGCCATGGCAATGAACAGCTTTAATGGAGCCTGGGCATCGCCTTTCGCCTCGAGGGCTTTTGTCACGGTAGCGATCGCATCCTCAAAGTTCCCGTTGCGGTACTGAGCCATGCCCAAGGTAGCTAGCAAATAGGCATCGACATTGCCTGAGTAGGCCTGAAGGGCCGTCCGTGCAAGCTGCAGGGCTTTCTCTGGGTCTCGCAGATCTTCCCTTCGCGCGTTGGAAAGCACACGGGCAAGATGTTGATGTGCCTCGAACCGGCCAGGGTCCCGTTCGATCGATCGTTCAAGCAAGTCGATCACTTCTGCCTCATCGATCGCATCATTGGGGAGAAAGTACCACAGTATCTTTGCCAACCCCAAAAATGTAGTCGCAGGCACATGATTGACATCTGAGCCAGGGACATCCAACTTGATTGCTTGCCGGTAGGCTTCTACTGCAGCTTTATGTCGCCCTAGGTGATGTAGAACCTGAGCTTCGGCGGCTCGGACGCCAGGAAGGCCAGTGTCTAGGCGAACCGCTTCTTGAATAACCTCGTGAGCAGTTTCTGGATCGCCGGCAATGCCAAGATAGACGCACAGAGTCATTAGCATCCTGGCTCGTAGGACGGGATCTTCCAAGCCATTGGGATCTGGAGCCCTCGATTTCTGCCAATAAGATTTGGCATTCGCAGTGTCTCCCTTAGAAGCGTTCCGGATTGCATGAACAAGGTCGGCCTGCGCGTTCAATCTCTTCATCTGTACAGTCGAACCTGCGACGTTTTGAGCTCCGTTGCTTTCTGACTCTGCCTGCAATAGGCTCGCTTCCTGCCAGCCCGAAGTTTCGTCCAGCCCCCAGACGCCGAATTGTTTCAAGCGGGATTCGATGGCCTCCAAATTCCAAATATTTGTCTGGCCGTTCGACAAGGCCACCGCCAAACGCTTTCCATCACCAGAAAAACACGCCCTGGTTACGGTTGATTGCTCTCTAGGTAGACTGTACTGCACCCGTCCAGACTCAAGATCGACTAGGCTCAATCGATCCGTCTCGGTATGGACGCACGCGAGCATTCGTTTCGTCGACACGGATAGCATCCCATCCGAAGTCAACTCCGGACTCGTGCGTCGAATAGTATCCAGGCGAGTCCGACGAAGCACCTTGCCGGTTGGCCAATCCATCACCGCCAAGTCGGCATTCGCGTCCAGGAAAACAAGCTCTTCGCCACCGTCTATAAACTCCAAACTCGGATAGCCATATCGAGCGGTGCTAATCTTGGTGAGCCGGCTTTCCCCCAGCGTCCAGCGAAAGATCGTCGCTGATGGCCGCGGCTTGTCCCAGCACAGAATCGCGGCTTCAGTGCCAGAGGGATGGATCACCAATCCAGCAACGCGTCGGGCAGCAACTCTGAATACGTCATTTGGCATAATCCTTAGACCTTCGGCGTCGCGACTAACGCTATAGGTTTGAAGCAGCCCACTGTTTTCCCAAACTCCTGGAGAATAGCCCCATCCCGCCGCGACCAGTTGACTATCGTCAGGTGTGAATGCGGCTGCAAAAGCCGAGTAATTGGTATAGAACTGAGATATCTTCTCACGGTCCTGATTGAGGACATAGCTTTCCCCCAAAGAATGCAATACCGTTAGCCGACCGTCGCCGCTGACCGCAATACGCTTGACAGCCCCAGTCTTGACCGAGTCACTCTTAAGTTCGCCACTCTCGGTGTCGAGTGTCAGCAGTTGCTCATCTTCTGATGCGATCTGCAGAGTCTGATCATCGCGCGACCAGCGCATGTCCGCGACCCCAGAAGCCGTTCCAGCGAGCGTCAACTTTTCTGGCGTCACACCAAACGACCAGGCCAATACCTCTCTACGCAGCTTCTGATCACCACTCCTTTTCGCATCAGAATACTGGACGCAAATTACCCGCTTGCCACTTTCGTCGAAGTAACCGTGCCTGATTTGTGAAACCGATAGCGACGCGATGCGTTTGCAATCCTCAATGGACCAAAGCTCAACTCCCTTTCCATACTGTGTAGCTACGAACATCGGCAGTTTGGGATGGAAGTGGATATGCGAATAGCGATTGCCTCCGATGCGGACTTGTGTTGTACAATCGGGCAACGACCAAACGGCGAAACCATCGTATCCGGCGGCTCCGATGTATTTCTGATTGGTGGAGAATGCTATCTGGTCTGGTGTGGAAACTCTCAGGTCAAGGTTGCCGATCAAGGACGGCGCCGGATCCGCTTGCTCGAAAACGTTGATATCATAGTCAGATGACAACCTGTCGGGTTGATGCACGCTTGATGTAAAATAGCGTTTGCCCTTCCTTGGAGAGGTCGGGTTTTCGGCGTGATACTCGGGAACTTCTTCCGGCTCCAAGGATAAGAGTTGGTTGCCAAGCGGATCCCCCATCCCTTCCATCAGAATTCCACGCACTCGGAGACGGATCTCCTCGTTGCCGTCGACGGCCATTGCCTCTTTGAGCAATGGGTCAACCGTTTCGCGATAGCCGACGGCGCCCGCCTCTTGTCGCGCACTAGCCTGTTCGACCAGAGCCTGAGCAAGCCGGACATTTGCCTTTTCCATCCGGTTCTTGGCATCATCGGCTAGTTGATTTGCGTCGAGTCGTTGTTGTTCCTTGACGACCAAGAATTCCATTCGTTCGCTTGCCAACTTCTTCTGGCCAAACGCAAAGACAACTGCACCAATCGAAATCGTGAGCAGAGCCATGAGTGCGGCTGCTGTCATAGCGAAGGCAATCCGATGGCGACGAATCGCCTTGGACATTCGATAACGCAAAGTCGGCGGGCAGGCCAGAACTGAACTACCGGCAAGAAATCTGTCGATATCCTCGGCAAACTCACTAGCAAATTGGTATCGGCGTCGACGATCCTTCGCCAGCGCCTTCAAAACAACCCAATCAAGCTCTCCACTGATGAGTTTGAGCTCACGGGTTTCATATCGACGCTGGTCTACGACTGTTGGATCGTCACTTGCGCGCAGCGTGCTTACACGGAAGCTCGGACGCGGAGGCTCCGATTCACAGACCAGTGCACGGAATTCCTGGATACCTTTTTCAGCAAGTGTCTCGCGAGTAAACGGTGTTTCGCCAGTGAGGAGCTCGTACAACAGAACGCCAAGTGAGTAGATATCACTGCGTGTATCGACGTCTTGTTCACTGAGCTGGATCTGCTCAGGGCTCATATAAAGTGGCGTGCCAATCATCTGACCAAAGGCGGTGTAGATTGTCGCGTCCGTCAATTGGCTGTGCAGCGCCTTGGCAACTCCAAAATCAATGACCTTCGCGATAGGCTGGTCGTCCCGTATGGTAACCAATACGTTGGACGGCTTAATATCCCGGTGGATAATCCCCTTGATGTGTGCATGTTGCACCGCCATGCACGTGTCGCGGAAAATTTTCAGCCGTGACGCCATTGGCATCCGTTGGCTGGTGCAAAAAGTCGTAATGGGGATGCCACGGATCAGCTCCATCACAAAATAGGGTCGGCCGTCTTCTGTGGCACCACCATCGAGCACTTTAGCGACATTGGGGTGATCCATCATCGCCAGCGCTTGGCGTTCAGCTTCAAATCGCGCCAGCACCTCTTTAGACCCCATCCCAGGTTTGACAACTTTGATGGCAACTTTGCGACGCACCGGCTCGATCTGTTCGGCAACGTACACGACGCCAAAGCCGCCTTCGCCGAGAATTTCGCGAATGCGATACCGCTCACCAGGGATTCGGACCTTAGCGTAAGCAATCGAAGGCTCTTGGCCTGACTTGAGTGTAGGATCGAGCTGAGGAGCATTCTGGCGGCGTAGCTCAGAGGAAATCTTGTTTCGCAAACCGTCAGAAGCGCTCGGACCATCAAGTCCGCCATGATTGTCTGCGAGCAATTCGAGTGAAGCTGCGGCGCTTCGAATCCTGTCAGCGTATTCGGGGTACCGCGCGCAAGCATCCTCGATATCCGGGCGTCCATTCGCCAGCACTTGTTCGACGAAATCATCAATGATCGAATCAATGATTCTCTCGGCGGTTTCATTGGCATTTGCTAGTTTTTGATCGTCATCCGAATGCATAGTGCACTTCTTTGCTATGGGACCAACGCTATTGGCTTTGCCCTTTATCAACCTGCTCATACAGCTCAGCAAAATCGGCCAAGGCTCTACGTTGTCTTGATTTCGCGGCCTCAGTCGACGTGCCTAGTATTTCCGCACATCGCCGCATTTCATGTCGCTCAATGAATCTTAACACGATGATCTCCCGAGCTTTTGAGTTGAGCCGGTCGAGTGTCTGACGAACCCTTGTTGTGCTTTCCTCTTTGATTGCAAGTTGAGAGGGGCTATCTAGCCCCCCGGGCACAAGCCGGATCAGCTGGCTCACTGACGCATCCGTCGCTGCTAAGTGTTGTTCGCGATACACGTTTCGCTTCTCAGCTCCACGATGCATTCGGTGCGCGTCGATAACACGCTCGCGTGCAATCTCACGCAACCAAGGAAATAGTGCGATCTCGGGTATTTCCGACTTATTTTTAAGCTTCTTGACCGCGACCATCCAGGTTTCCTGTACCAGATCCGATTCGCTAACCCGCCTAGCAACGAGTGGGTCTAGGTACGAACTAACGATTCTGTTCAGCGGCTGCGCATAGCGAACGCACAGACTTGCAAGCGCACCATCGTCGCCACCGAGATACCGCCTTAGTAACGAGGAATCGGAATCTTCGCAGTTATTCTGGTCGCTCGAGTCCATAGTTTGCTGCTTGCAAGAACGAAAAAGAGGCCTTAGTTATATCCCGTAAGCCTTTCTCCCGCGGGTCTCAAGAAAACAAAGAATTATTGAACTCCATTCGATCTTGCCAAACATTGGACGATCCACGGTCTCGAAGACTCCTCCGAATCGACCAGCGTTGTCGCAGACCGCAGCAGTTGCGTTATGAATTCGATAACAAAATTTCCCCAATCATTTCCAATGCTCCCAGGCAGCGGTTCGCCCCCTAGCAGGCCGCGGCATTGGCGCAATCAGCCCCATTCCCATTCGCGATCTGTCCGATCTCAATGGCCCTTGACGGTTACGACACGGTGCTGGAATTGCAGCGGCCACGGCAGCGGATCGGCAGCCCCCTGGGAGCTCTGGTTGCTGAAGTAGTTGAGGCTGCCCCCAAGCTCCGACATCATCTCAGATTTAGATAGTTGACGCTTCAATATTCGTCACACGGTCGTCACCAATCGTTTATCCGGTGAACCTTCTTCAATTTCGGCTGGGGCCCTACAACCAGTTCGCAGGGTTGCGTGCTCCAGCAAGAACTCTAGGATCTTGTCTACTGGGGCTGAACAATGTGACTCCTGAACTGTCGTTTCAACACACCCGCAAGGAATGAATAATGCAACGAATACTATCGATCACACTGGTTTGGTTGGCTGCCTCCTCGGCCATGGCGCAGCAATACTCAGACATCAAGCTGAATCCAGGTGAACGAATTATTGCAATCAATGGAGTGCCATACACCGGAGGGGTCGTAACAGCGGCCGCCACTGCGACGAGCGGCTCAGGCGTGACGGACAGCAGCTTGCACGAGAACGAAGCCACGAATATCGTTGGCCAACTGGTTCAAACTGGACAGCCGTTCAGCCATACGCCTGGTGCGACGGCGTTGCAAAAAGCAAACTACGAACGACGGCTCCAAAGACAGGGGCCACTGCTGCCTGACCCTCAACTGCAACAGCTAGCATTGGAGAAGGCAACCATTGCTGCCCAACGTCGCCATAAGAATCATATTGGCGGATCGCTGGGTGGGGCAAGTTGTGAAGGCGTGGCCCACACTGCAGGACGATTTCTCGCTTGCTGCCTGGACAAACCTGGCACTCATGGCGGGGCTGCGATGGTGCAGGGTGCCGATGGGTGGTACTGCTGCCTGCTGGTCAGATAGCCATCGATCGCTGCGCTGTCGTAGCATTGCCTGTGACTCTAGACTTCACGATTTGGAACAATTGTAAAAAGGTGCTGACGAGTCGCTGGCAATCTAGGCAATTTTCCGCAACCAGATTCCGGACACCGAAGCGAACCTGCTTGTTAACCCGATTCGTCCGGGAGAGCAGAGAGCGTGAGCATTTTGGGCTAGATTGGGTCCAAGTCGACGGATGGGTGGCGTGGCAAAATCGTGGAAGCGTCCGAATCGTTGTTAAAAGTTGAAAGGTGGTCTCCCAGAAGGCAATATATTGCCTTCTGCATTTTCCAATTTACGTCGGTTACCGCCGACGGGGAGACCACCATGACTGAATCTAGTTTGTTGCGCGAGCTTGGGCAAGTTTCGAACGCTGAAGTTGGCGAAGTGTTTCGCGAATTCTTACGGGGCTCGATCGTGAAGATGGCCTGTGAGGTAATGGCTGCCGAAGTGGCTGAACTGTGCGGCCCAAAGCATGCCCCGAGCGATTGTCGGACCTATCGAGCTGGTAGCGCCGCGGGCCGCATCTTGGTCGAAGGGGAACGGGAGTCGGTGACGCGTCCGCGAGTTCGCGAGCGTCAGGAGGCGGGTGGAAGCCGCGAAGTGGAGCTGATCAGCTACGCCTCCGCCAACGATCCTGAGCAGCTGGAGAAGGCTGTAATTCAAGCGTTGATGTCTGGGGTAAGCACTCGTCAGATGTCTGTAGTGAAGCCGAAGTCGCCAGGCGTAAGCCGCTCGAGCGTCTCGCGTCTATGGCAAGAGGCGGGAACACGATTGATCGACGAGCTACGCAGCCGTGATCTGTCGGGGCATACGTGGTGCATTCTGATGCTCGATGGTATCCGGCTAAGCTCAGACCAGACGGCAGTGGTTGCTCTCGGTATTGATTCTGAAGGCTGCAAGCATGTGCTCGACTTTGCGCTGGCAGTAGTGAAAATGCCGTTGTATCCAATGAATTGCTGGCTCGCTTGGCCCGTCGCGGCTTTACTTGCTCGCAGCGATTACTGGCAGTCCTGGATGGCAGCGATGTGCTTCGCAAAGCGGTCAAGGAGCACTTCCCCGACTCGGTCATCCAACGCTGCTTAGTTCACAAGGAACGCAACATTCGTGGCAAGCTATCGAAGCGTCATACGGGTGAACTCGCTCGGCTGTTTAGACGACTCCGTAGCGTGCAGGGTTATACCGCCGCACAAGAGGTCGTCGGCGAGCTAGAGGCATTCCTTGAGCCTCTCAATGCCGAAGCGTTTAAGAGCCTTCATGAGGCCGGTGAGGACCTGCTAGCCCTTCACCGACTCGAAGTGCCAAACACGCTCCATCGTTCACTGCTAAGTACCAACGCGATTGAGAACTCCTTCCTGAACACGCGTCGCCGCTTGGGGCGTGTAACACGATTCCGAGCCGACACGGATCAGGCGAGTCGCTGGCTGTCCTACGCACTGCTTGAGGCCGAAAAGGGGTTCCATCGAATCAGCGGCCACAAGGAACTACCTAAGCTGATTGCCGCCCTAGCGAGAGAACACGCGGCTACACCAACAAAGCCGCCGTCGGGGCCCGTGCCGTCGCCTACGGCTCCGGCGACGGCACGGGCCCCATCACTTTAGTTCCATCACCTGTTTGATCCTTAAGACCTTTTCCAGTACCCTTTAGCCAGCGAGACCACCAACAGTTTTAACAACGCAAGGGACATCCCCAAAACAAATGACTAAAGTGATTGCAAAGCGATGGCGTTGGCATATGGGCTTGGCAGCCAATCGCTTCAAATGCCGTAGAAAATATCGAAATATAACTACTGCGAAAATGAAGCCAAGAATGTTGACGACAAGAAAGAAGAGAAGGAGCCCAATTGGCATTCCAGGCGCCATAACGGGCTTTCGAGTTGTAGTCCAATTGACGATTGCATTTAGATAATTGCGGGCGGTATGGAAAAATTGTACCCCGGCAGCAGGTGCAGTACTGCTCCATAAAAACCAACCTCGACAGATTGGAAACTGCACGGATAGAAACCACCCAGCGTTGGCAACGCTACCCACGGACTTGTAATGTTTTTTAGATCCCTGCCGAACAAGGTCAAAAAAACAACGGACTGGCGGCCACCCACGATATCGGAAACACTGAGGCACAGAAATCACAGAGTTTTTCGACTCAATGTTGCAAGACTTTGCCATCATCCGGTGGTGGCGATGAGCGAGAAGTGTCATGATTAGGATGAATAAAAACTCGAAAGCGAACCCTCTGAATGAGCTAGATACCGTTAGAAGATGGCTCTGAAGTATCACCTGGGCGAGAACAGACATCTCGATTGATTGCGAAGCTCTGACGAAGGACTTTCCTCAGTATGCCGACGAGCTGGCGAGTTTTCTCGAAGATCGCCCTATTGCTGCCCGTCCGGTCGGATTCTTCACTCGAACGATCCAGTGGATTCGCAGACGGCCCGTGCGGGCAGCGACGCTGACAATCGCGTTGCTGGCCACGACGATACTCCGCGAAGAGATTGACTGGAGACATAGTAATTTTAATAGGAGTTGCGTTTGAGCCAGAAGGATCCATATGTCGCGAAACGAGCGATCGGCTACACGCTTGCGGGGGCACTAGCTGGTGCATTTGCGGGAGCATTTTTTGGCGAAAATGTAAGGTACTGGGTTGAGAGACTCGTCGAAATACCTTGGTTACCAACCGATCGCCTCGCATATGCCATCATCGGAAGTCAACTGTTCGGTATCCTGGGTTTGATTCGGGCAATCAAGCAAGGACGAGCTTTGGAGATCCGGCATGAACTGGCCGAAAACTTGGACCTGCAATTCAAAGCTCGTCTTCCTGGTTCCATCATGGATGATCTTGCGCGACTTTTCGATTCGTATGAAGTCTCGGATTTCAGGAATGCGTATATCGGCTCTCATCACGGTTTTAATTTCATGGTCATCGAGGGGGTCAGGGAAAGAGATGACTTGCCACAATTAGCTGCAATTGTAGGCGTCGCATGGTGTGGGGCTCTGCATTTCCCCCGATGCATCGTCTTGCCTAAGCAATCCCAATCGTGGCTAGATTGGGTTAAAAACGGACTTATAAAGAATGCGTTCGGTACAAAAGAAATTGAATGCAATGTCGTACCCCAATTCGCGAGCCGCTATCGTGTCTTGGGACAGCGTAGTGAAGCGATCCAAACTCTTCTAAGCGCATCTCTTCAAAGGTTGTTGCTAACCTCCGATGACTGGCAATTTCGAGCTGGTGATGCCTGCCTCGTATTGTGGCAACCTAATCGCAAGTCGCTTGACGAGATAAGCGTTCGCCAGTGGCGGCAACACCTGCATGCTGTAATTGAAGCAGTCAATGAATCGATTCAACCATTCAGGATGGTAGACGATCGTGTAGCTGAGCTTCACACGCGTGGTACGCTTGAGTGCACTGCTGGCACCGAAGCAACGTCCGCTAGCGGTCCATTGATTGCGCCCGAAATTATCACCGGAGAACCCTTCGAGCTATCGGCTGCAAACAACACGAATTTCGAACTTCGTCGGAATCCGTCAGCGACCGACGGCGATGTCTTGTTGCGATACTTTCGGTCAAAGCCTCCGCGGCGCTGTTCGTTGAGACATCGATTTCTGCTTGGGTTGTCAGGAGCTTTTCCTGCTATGATTGGCCTATTCTTCTGCCTAGGCTCAGTTCCACTCCTTTACTTAGGTGTTAGAGAGATCGCGGCAAGGGGGCAATTCTTACCTTTTCTCTTCGCAAGTATTTTACTCATGGTTGGGACGACTAGCTGGGAATTGTCGATGGCCTTCAGTCGCATGACGAAAAGGCTCTTTAAGCGAGGACTCTACGCTGAAGCCGAAGTGTTGAGTATCGAAAAGTCGTCCAACTTGTTCACCAACCATCCAAACATCATCAGGCTACGCTACGCTTATGGCATCGAGAAAATTGTCGGTGAAGTCCATTTGGCAGAACACGAACTGAAGAAATTGTTAGTGGCGATCGAGACGACACCGAGCGTTCCGCTGTTGTTTGACCCTCGAAAGCCACAACGATGCTTGATTCGCCAACAAGTTTTACATGCGTTTGGACTACGTCATTAATACGTTGGATGAAGTGAATGCAAATGAGTCTACGTTGTCTTCGCCGCTGTGAGCGTTCTGTGAAGTACATCTTGACGTTGGGTTTAGTTTGGAGGGATTTGTTTCCTCTGAATTGAATTGGAGAGTCGAGATGACTAAGGCGAATAGGCCGTCTGAATTGGAAGAATTCTGGCGATTGGTGGTAAATGAGCAGCAGGCAAGTGCGCATTGACTCACGGTTTGGGTTACCGAACTGCTATCGTTGCCTCATTGGAAATGTTACCCAAATGAGGACCGATCGATGGACAGAAATCAAAGAACAAGCCTTGCAATTGCGTTGCGACAGCGATACCAAGAGTCAAGGAAGGCAGAGAAATCTAGCATCCTTGACGAATTCGTAGCCGTTACAGGTTTTCACCGAAAGTACGCAACCCGAGTCCTGCTCGATCCTGCAGCCGAAATCGTACCTGCGCGGTCTGTTGCATACAAAAAAGTTTATGACGAAGCCGTCAAAGAGACTTTGATTGTACTTGGGAAAGCCTCGGATCGGATCTGCGGAAAACGCCTCAAAGCAATCATTCCGGTCTTGCTTGCCTCGTTGGAAGGCCACAATCGACTGAAGCTAGATGCTGAAGTACGTGAGCGTGTGTTAGCATCCGTGTCCGTGTCTCACTACGTGTTTATGTGATTGAGATGCTTCGACTCTTGAGTTCTTCCATTATTTTTGGAACTAATAACATCAGTCCATCGTTGTTAGCAGTCGTTTTTACGACAACTGTCTTTCTAAGATCCACCGAGGTCGGCAGCAAAGACAGTGGTTTCCACTGAGGCCGCGATGGCGTTGGTTCTTACGCATGGCACATGACGATCCAGAGATTGCAGACACACATCGCGAGAAGGAGATTTTTCATCTGGGATTTCCTTTTGGTTGAAATTAGAATGCGGTGATGCATACGACATCCAAGTCCCGGATTAGACAATCCTCTCCAGATTCGCATACGTCACGTCTCCAGTCCCTCATTATGTCACATCCCCTGTTGATACACTGGAGTGTTCTGTGCAACTCGGGAGCTATTTTGCAATACAATGAGTTCCGTGCGTTACTGCACCACCAGCGCGCAGAGCAGCCGCGACCATCACGGCCTCAGCGATTTCTTCATCTGTATTGCCCGCTAGTTTCGCCCGTTTGGTGTGAATCTCAATGCAGTATGCGCATTGAGTAGTCAACGCAACGGCAACAGCTATCAGTTCCTTGGTTTTGGCAGAAACCTTGCCGTCGGCGAGCGCGGCTTTGTCGAATGCTACAAATGCCTCCCATGCATCCGGGGCTAATTCGGCGTATTTGTTGAGCTGCTGCATCTGTTGCATATCATACATGGAATTAGTTCTCGTGATCGAGTTGAGGTCTTAAATGCTTGTGTTAAGCGGGATAACAACTTGGTTACTACAGACAGCTTCGCGTTGTCAGCTAATTCTGTCGAATATCACTCAGCAGAACTGGCTGTTTGTGCAATCTGACTCAGAGAGTCTAAGTCCCTGTGAGCATCAAGTTGATGCTTTTGAGTTCAGCGGCTGCGATCAGCCAGGTCCGGCTGAAAGCAAAGTCTGCAGGTATTGGAAATCGATTATACCGTTTGGATCTCGCCCCATGGCGTCCACAGTTGGAGATTCTAGGTGCATCGAGCACTGTAAAGCATCATAGGTCTGTGTCCGTACACAGTTGCCTTGAATTGCATGGCGATCAACCAACGAGGCTCTCTGACCGACCAACTCAGCGGCGATCAGGACTCTCCGCTGTTTCATTACAGTTGGACTCTCGCGAAGTTAGTTCCGGCGAGCGGTTTGCAACAAACCTACAAATACTCAACGATCATCTGCAGGGCTTAATCTGCCCCTCTGGCATGTTGGTTTCGTACCTAGGCTCGTTCCCCTCGGTGACCAGTTGGCAACCGCTTCAAATTAATTTGCAGCCAATACGTTGGAATCCGAGAAGCAGTCGTTTACCTCGGTCACTGCTATTTTCGTGGGTGACCGTCCGCATTTCCCTCAAACTGTCCTCGATTATCCACCCCCTCGAACGCGATTCCATCGGGATGCAGCTGTCGGCATCCAGCAATTCGCAAGAAGTCCACCCGCGGGTGGCGCTTAGATTTCAGCTTACCGGCAGCTACACCACCTGGACGACGCTGGAAGCACCGTTTAGTCCGCTGCCTTACCGACCACTTTGCTCAGCATAGCCCGCAGGCGGGCATCACCAAAGCGGCAAATCTCGGGCAACCTGGTGACCTCTTGAAATCTGCTGGAATCACTTCACTGGTGAATCCCTAAGCATTCGCCTGCTGTGGATTGATCCGGCTTGGCTGATTGGTGTTACTGCCTCGCAGTGTTTACCCCACATCCCTCCCCGCCACGCCCCCCTCTTCATAACCATTCTCTGTTTTGCAAATTACGAAAACACCATGAGCACCAGGGTTTAGCGATTCCGAGTCCCGTTCGGTCCTCTAGAGCGGACGCTACGCTTTACTGAAAACTGGACAAAGAAGTGGGGGGTTGAGAAGTTCTCACATTGACGCCTGAGCATCGGTTGACGGCGCCGCAGTCCTGCTAGGGAACAAGTATAGTGACGGGCTAGCTACTCACTGAATGCATGCTGACACCAGTCCCGCTCGAGAGAACTGCCCCCTGGTGGGCGCCAACGATGCTGACGATTCTCATGCCCCAGGCAGCATAACTCTGGCGCCACCCTCGTCGTCCCATTGCAGTCGAGTTGCGAACTCCAATGGCCCGCGTATGCTCTTCGGTTTAGCGGGGTACAAAAACCTCGCCACTTCGATCATTCCAAGATTTGCAAGGGATCAGCAGACCAAGATGGCAGCCATCATTCATCCGCTTCTTGCACTCCAGGCCTCCCTCTCTCGACAGGAACTTGCTCGACAAATACTGAGCTTAAAGCCCAGAACCGAATTTTGCGAAGTTACTTAGCTTCTACTCAGGCGGGAGTTACACCCGCTAGCCATTCAAACATCTCCAGTTCGATTCTTGCATATCTCGGTTCTGCCTATTCGTCATTGCTGTGTGACGTGACACGTTCTCGAGGTGGCGGCCCAATCAGGACGGCCACATAAGCCAGCGGCGTTTCACCTGGAATCGCCTTTCTTTTTCCGCGAGCAGAATAAGGCAGCACCGGCTCAACGGTTCGAGTGCCAGGTTCATCCACCAGCGTGACCTTCGCCTCGTGCCCCCCGCCTGGATCCCAGCCACCAACGAGAACCAACACGCGGCCATCTTTGCGTTCAGGAAGGTCGCCGCTAACAGGGCAAAAGCCACTAGAGTTCTTGCCGACAAGACTACCACTCCAGACGCGATTGTCGACTTCATCGTCCTCAAGCAGTCCGTCACAAACAGGCACCCAGTCTGTGACAGCGAAATACTCGGACTCGCCCAGTTCTTTGAGTTGCTCTGCAACCCAGGACTCGACGACTGGTCCATCCTGCTTCGGAGTGCGAGTGGTGTCCGGCATGATCACCTTGACGAACACCTGATTGAATCGCTGCCGCGCGATCGATGCTGGCGTTGGATTCTGGGCGGGTAGCTCAGCAGCAAAAGTCGTGAGTGTGTAGAGAACCAACAGTAGGGCGAGGATAGGACATCTCATTCTGTACCTCACAATGTGTCAGTCTGACAGAATTTTGGCAGAACGGTAGAAATCAAGCAGTCGCCGCGCATGATTTCCAATTGGTAAAGCACCCTTTCGGCGACTTGCATGCATTTCACGGTTCTGTTTCGGTTCCGCGCAAATGCCTGACCGATGTAACAAAATTTGGTCCGTGATACCACTGGATCTTATGTATGAACGCTGTATTCAAAACGAAGCGGCGTGGCTGATCCCCGACCGTTTCCAGCAGGATGTAGTCATTACCAAGGTACACAATTTTGTGTAGTGAACCTATAGTCGTACCAACCTCAATTTTCGGATCTCCGTACCGCGTGCCCGACGGCAACTCTGATTTCTTTGTTCTAAGTTGATCTGCAAATCCCTTCAGCGAGGCGTTCGCCTTGGCAGCGACATCAGGATGTTTTTCGAACAGTTCCTTCTGGGTAAGCGTCGCGACATCGTGTTCCAATTCAAACTGATCGCTAGTGAGTATCGTTAAATCGCAGATATTAGTTTCATTGTGTGAAACCAGCCCAACGCGTGTATTTGCAGTGAGAAATCCCAGAAGTTTTTCCGGGTGCTCCTCGCTTAAGCCGATACTTGCGATCGATTGCAGAAGAAACAGGGCTGTCAGGTATCGCGTCATAAATGATCAACTCCGAACTTTGAGGAAGGACTCAAGAAACAGAACGACCACCGTAACCGGGCGGCGGTGACAGACTTGCAAGAAATCAAAAAACCAACCACCGCCGATCCGGTTCACGGTATGGTTATCCGCCGTCTTGATCAAGCAACCCGAACGACACGTTCAATCGCGTCCAGTGCAAGTGAGTCAAACTGCCCCGCACCAGGAAAGCGTTGTCGTTGGATAGCAATTTCGAGTAAAGGTTTTGCGTTGACGTCGATCGTTCCCTCGTCCATGAGTTGGCCGAGTCCAGTTGCGATGATTGTGGCATCAAGCGTAAAGCTATCCCAATTTTCCGATTCGTAGGCGAGTGAATAATCGGAGAGTTGGCCGTTCAAAATCCAGTCGAAGCAATCCGTTAGTGAGGCACTGGGGTTTTCGTCTCGCCAGCAACGCCATTCGTAGTAGGCATCGCTACCTTCGTCGCTCCCGAACGGAGTGGACTCGTCAACGCAATCCCAAAACAGTGGTTCGGCCATCAGTTCGCGAGCACGCGGATGTGCGGTCTCTGGTTCATTAAACGGGTCGTGTTCGGCCATGATTTCTTCAGTCGGATAACGAATAGCAATCTATCCCAATTGGGAGCACAGCGAGCACGGAGGGATAGATTGTCCGTTGAGCTGAGACGCTTCGCTCGACAGGTGCTATGCGAATCATATTGAGCTGGCGTCTGAGGAAAGTCAGTTTAGCCTAGTCAGAGATGGCTTGGCAAGCAGTTTGTTGAGCAGAATGGAGACGCATCGAGAGGCGGATAGACAACAGGATCTTGCCGTTGATCTACCCAGCTTGAAGAAAAGATCCTCGGCGCTCCCGCGACGCGACACTTGCAATTGCCTTCCAGTATGCACACACCTTGGGCAGGAGCCGACAGTAACCAAATTTCGGAGCTCAATACCGATCAGGGCAGGGCAGCTACTTGGTACCTCTCATCCTCGCTTCCTGTCTGTGTACGTTCAAACTGCCTGCTACCGGACAACCTGCAACACTCGATACTGGGGTTCTGAGCTAGCGCTTCCCCAGGTGGTAGTTCCCCCCACTTGTCCTCAACTCATTTCCAGTGCGCACGGCGAGTACTTTGGAATCTCTCAAGTTTAGGTCAAGGTTTGTGTTCATCGGTTGCCACGAGTTTCCTCTTTGTGGTGTCACTAAATTACGGCCATACTCAGTTGTACATGCGCCCCCTCTCAGAACCTGACTAGCCCCGTTAAAGCATCCGGCTCCCAGCTAACACCTGACACCAGCTTCTCACACACTGCGGCTCAATGCAATCAAGTCCGTGATCCGGCCAGGAAGTGCAACGGGTTGCGATCCAAGAACAGGCGGTACTTCGGCCAACTGAGCACAGAGCCCTTGTGGCTCCAGCGACGCATCCGGCGAAGGCCAAGACGACGTGCGACTTCACGGTACTTCAGCAACCAACGCCAGTGATCATTGACATTATAGTACTGATAGTGACCACTGAGTTTCGCATTGAGCGTCGGCCAGACTGGGGCCATCGGAGTCGTCAGGTTCTCACGGAACCATTCTTTCAGCGAAGCGACCTTCTGTCCGAACTTCTTCGTAGCAGTTTTCCTTTTCAGCTTGAACTTGCCTGAGCGACTTCTGCCGCAGTAGTCTGTCAAAACCAGGAAGTCGAAAGTGCTCGGAGCCCCTTCACCCAACTGCTGGCAGTCGCAGTGAGCAAAGCGGCCGAAACGAATCAGTCTCGTCTTCTCCTGTGCAACTTCTAACGAGTACTTGGCCAAACGCTTGACCAACATTTCTTGAAAGCATTTCGCATCGTCGGCGCGTTCAAACGCGAACACGCTATCGTCCGCATATCGAATCAACTAAGCTTCGCCTCTGAGCCTATCCTTTAAACTATTGCGAGGTCAGTGGTCATTGCCTGCCGGCACAGTCGAGCCTGGGTACGGGACAGCCTGCCCTGAATCTTTCACAATCGGCATTTGAGCTTCCACAGAGGCCATGTATTTACCGAGTTCTGTGGCAAGTCGCTCTCGCACATCCGTTTGCTTTTCCGCCAGGTTGTTGCGTTCTCCCAAGTCCTCGGCCAAGTTGAACAACTCGTATTGTTGCGATTCGTGGTAGTAGATCAGCTTCCAGGCGCCCAGCCGGATGGCGCTGGAGGGGCCGATGCCGGGTCCCTTGGGCCCCCAGTTGTTTGGAAAGTGCCAGATCAGTGGACGGTCCTCGCGAGACTCGTCCTGTTCGCCTCGCAGTAGGTTTACGAAGCTGCGGCCGTCGACTGCGTCACCAACCTGCTCAGCGTGCTGGATACCGGCCATTTCCAGTACCGTGGTGAAGAAGTCCTCAATGATCACGGGCTGCTGGCAAACGGAACCGGCTGAGGTGACGCCAGGCCAGGCAACGATCATCGGCACACGGACGCCACCTTCGTGCGCTGAGCCTTTGCCACTGGAAAGTGGTTTGTTGTGCGTGTGAGGTTTTCCGCCGCGACCGTGTGCACTCAACCCGCCGTTGTCGGACATGAACAACACGATCGTCTCGTCGGCCAGACCATGCCGTTCGACGTTGGCCAGGATGTCGCCCAGCGACTTATCCATCCCTTCAACCATGGCGGCGTACATAGCTTCCGCATCATCGAGGCCAGCATCACGATACTTTTGGTAGAACCGGGAATCGGCGGCAAATGGGACATGCACGGCGTAATGGGACATGTAGAGGAAGAACGGTTTACCGTCCGCGACGGCCTCGTCAACTGCCTTGTTGGCCTCAATCGTGAGAGCCTCCGTCAGGAAAATGTCCTTGCCGTGGTAACTCTCCAAGTTGGGCACGTCCCAAACGCGATCTGCGTTCCTCCATGCCGCGCTAAAGTTTTGCTTTCCAAGGAAGCTGCCGGGTCCACCCGCCGCGTGGCCAGCGATGTTGACATTGAAGCCGACGTTACGTGGATCGCTTGCGGGCGTCCCAATCGCTCCGAAGTGTGCCTTCCCGACATGGATCGTCCGGTAACCGACTTCCTGCAAGAACGCTGGGAGAGCTTTTGCAGGGACAGTACGTTCGATTCCCGGCTGGGGACTGAGGCCATTAACATTCCATTGTGGGAAATCGAGTTTCGCATGTCCTCGATCGTTGCTGGCGTTTTTTCTAAGTGTCCAGTTCGTGACACGATGCCGAGCAGCATTGAGTCCCGTCATTAGGCTGATACGCGTCGGTGAACAGACACTGCACGCATACGCCTGTGTGAACTTCATGCCAGCCTTGGCAAGTTGCTCCATGTGCGGCGTGCGGTAGCGCCGGTTGAAGTCAGTGACTTCCGTATGGAACGGCACCGAGGTGTCTTGCCAGCCCATATCATCTACGAGAAACAGCACGATGTTCGGCTGTTTGTTTTGCGGTCGAATGTGACCTGCGACAGCCTTTGCGATTGCCAGGTAACCTTCGGCGTTGGGATGCACACCGTCACCCTCACTGAGCAGTTCCGGGCGGTCCCGAAGAACTGCGTTGAGTTCCAGCAGTGAAACGTCTTGATCAGCGTGCTTCGTGGCCAGCTTGCGAACGCGATTGCACAGTTCTTGCAGGCGAGGTTTCCGTTCTGACAGATCAGCCACGCGTTTCTCGGACAGTCCCGGTGTGGTGAGAACCATCGCAGTTGGCGTGCAAAGTACGATTCGTGACTTCGACGGCAACTCGGCCAGCGTCTTGATCAACTCCGAGTAATCGTTGTCGAAGCGTTCGATTTGCTCCCAGTTATTCCGGCTACCACCAACCGTATCGTTCGTCCCCAGGGAAATGATCGCGATGTGTGGCTCAAACTTTTTGACGGCATCCAGATTGGTCCAAATTTTCGGCCGACCAGTCTTGATCAGTGTCGCCCCACCGATGCCGAAGTTGCGGACTTCAAAGTTGTAGCCCAGGAGTTCCTGCAAGCGAGCCGGGTAGGATTCGGCCTTTGCATCGACCCGCGCTCCTGCCGTGATGCTGTCACCCAGGCAGGCCACACGAATCAGTGAAGTCTCCTCAGCCAGCGCCGCGGTCTGTACGATAACGCAGATTACGAACGCTGCGAGGAGCCGATAAATAGGGCGGTCAAATTTGAATATCATGGTATGGTCGATTCATTGTCATTGATTTTGAGCCCGGCTACCGCTTCGCTTGTTCTTCCCTGACTTCGAGGATGGCCTTCGCCAATGCCCCCCATGAGTGCGAAGGTTTTGGCGCACCCGAGGTAATGATAACCGGCATTGGATGCACCACGGGCACGGAGGGCAACTTCTTCCGGGTTCACCAGCTCCGCCTCGTACTATCGCAGGTAATCTCGCTGCTGCTCCTTCGACATCGAACCATCGGCGCTGGCGGCGTTCTTGTTCTCCGTTCTCAACAGATACTTGCCCTTGTCGCCGCTGACGGCGAGCTGGGCCTCGGCGACGATCTTGTGCTGCCCTGACAATTTCCATCCGTCGAAGCCGATCGTGGCAATGACAAACGGAGCCTTTTGCGCCTCAAACTTTTTCCGCAGCGTCTTGATGAGGTGGACGAGGTTCTGCTCATACCGGCTCGCGTACGGCTCGCCGCCTTCTTTGTGGCCTTGCCACCACCCGAAACCGGCGATTTCGTAGCCGCGGCCTTTCCATTGAGGAAACTCTTTGTCGAAATTGTTCAGTACCTCGTGGGCCGCATTGAAGCAGTCATCGTACTGCTTGCCGGCGTACCAGTTGATCCGCTCAAGCTTTGCGCCTTTCACAGTAGATTCAGGCGGCCGGTCACCTAGTCTATTCTATCGTAAGCATCAGGGCCAATCGACATGGTTGCACCAATTCAATGGCTCATCGAAATGAAGCGTGCTGCTGGGCGAGACATAGATCTGATGTAGCCGTTCACGGTTGTCTGCAACTTAAGCTCAAACCTGAAGCAATGGTTCAAGCTGTCTGGTGGATGAGGAAGGTCGCGAACGACCGACTAAATGCTTCGCAGCGGTGAGCTTGCTTAGTACTACTCCGCGCTGTTGAGTTTGGTTGGGGGCAAGTCGGGTGCAGCAGAGAATGTTGTTGGCAGGGATATCGCCAGAGCAATTCATCTTCCTGCCCCCATCTTCCTGTCAAAACGTCCGCCTGGATGCTTCGAAACCGTCCGCCGTTGTCAGCGACCTACACTCCAACCTGAAGCTATGGTTGAAATTGTAAGTCGATAAGGAAGGTCGTGAACAGTTACTTTTTCTTTTCGCATATTTGGCTTCTTTCGCGGTTATCTATCCTGGGACTAGGGAAGTTCAGGGGGGGGGGCGAATGACATTTGTCTGCGCAAGTTTTGATTTGCTTGAGCTTGCTTGTGGGAGTGTTGGTCAGGCGCAGTGTGACCGGCTGGCCAGCAGGACAGCCGATTAACAACCGCGAAAGACACGAAAGAAGCGAAAGGAGGGGGCTGGAAGTGAGGCCAGAGTTTGGTCTCGCGCCTTAGGTTGTAACCGTTCACGGTTGTCTGCAAATTAAGCTCCAACCTGAAGCAATGGTTCAAGCTGCCTGGTGGCTGAGGAAGGTCGCGAACGATCGACTAAATGCTTCGCAGCGGTGAGCTTGCTTAGTACTACTCCGCGCTGTTGAGTTTGGTTGGGGGCGAGTCGGGTGCAGCAGAGAATGTTGTTGGCAGGAAAATGTTGGCAGGGATATCGCCAGAGCAATTCATCTTCCTGCCCCCATCTTCCTGTCAAAACGTCCGCCTGGATGCTTCGAAACCGTTCGCCGTTGTCAGCGACCTACACTCCAACCCGAAGCTATGGTTGAAATTGTAAGTCGATAAGGAAGGTCGTGAACGGTTACTTTTTCTTTTCGCATATTTGGCGTCTTTCGCGGTTATCTTTCCTGAGACTGGGGAAGGTTCAGGGGGGGCGAGTGATATTGGTCTGTGCAAGTTTTGATTTGCTTGAGCTTGCTTGTGGGAGTGTTGGTCAGGCGCAGTGTGACCGACTGGCCAACAGGACAGCCGATTAACAACCGCGAAATACACGAAAGAAGCGAAAGGAGGGGGCTGGAAGTGAGGCCAGAGTTTCGTCTCGCGCCTTAGGTTGTAACCGTTCACGGTTGTCTGCAAATTAAGCTCCAACCTGAAGCAATGGTTCAAGCTGCCTGGTGGCTGAGGAAGGTCGCGAACGACCGACTAAATGCTTCGCAGCGGTGAGCTTGCTTAGTACTACTTCGCGCTGTTGAGTTTGGTTGGGGGCGAGTCGGGTGCAGCAGAGAATGTTGTTGGCAGGAAAATGTTGGCAGGAAAATAGCCAGAGCAAGATCATCGCTTTTTGCAACCGGACTCGCCACTGCTGAAAATACTGCCGGAATCTCTGCTGAGAACAATGCTGAGAACACAAACTCCCTGGGCATCCACGAAGGTCACAGCCACGTTCAATCCGATGCGCAGTGCAGGGCTGGGCTGATCTATCCTTTGGCGATCTTTCTCATCTGCGCCGAAAAGCATAGCAACTTCCGTATTCATGAAGGTTACTCAGCCAACGAAAACGATCGCTGGATGCGTTGGTTTCCCAAATACGATCGCCCGCCGGGACCGCCGTTCGGCCCGGCAATGAAGAACGGTTTTCGCTATTATCGAGCGTTTGAATACCCTTCGGTGGAATTGGACATCAAGAACCGAACCGCCAACATCCAGTGGAAACACCGATGAACAGACAAGTGCCAGTGATGCGGATCGCGATCTTGCTTCTTCTCGGTGGTTTGCTGTGAGATACATATGCTGCGTAAGACCCGGTCGACGCCTCAACGACACCAGCAACACCAAAGTAATCGACCGGCGGACGGCGGTTTGGGCATGGCACGGAACTTTTCGCGAAACGATCGTTTCGACGACGCATATCCACTAGACTAGGACCCTGACAATGTGAGTCCCCGACGGGGCAGCGTCCGAACAACTATCGACAGGGAATACCAATGCATGCTTGGGAACGAACAATTACCGTACTGCTGGCACTGAGTCTACTGCTACCGCTGGGCGGTATCGCGAGGGCAGATGATCAGAACAAGCCGCATGCGGTTATTGTCGTCGGCACATTGCACTATTCGCCTGAGTTGACGATGCCGGTCTTTGCGGAGGAACTCGAGCGTTTTGGATTTCGGACAACCGTCATCATGGGCGAGGGCAATCCGGAGAAGAAAACCGAGAACGTCTTGCCAGGAATCGAAGCACTCGCCGATGCGGATGTTGCGATCTTCTTTATGCGATTTCTCAACTTGCCGGACAAAGAGTGGCAGCCGATTGAAGACTACCTCACATCAGGAAGACCCGTCATCGGACTTCGCACGGCCAATCACGCGATTCGATTTCCCAAGGATCACCCTCGCGCCGCATGGAACGATGGCTTCGGTCGCCGTGCATTGGGAACGCCGTACATTGTACATCAAACGAGCGAAACCAAAATCAGTGTCGTGGCGAAACATCGCAAGCACCCAGTGATGACAAATGTTACCAAGACGAACTGGGAGTCGCTGGGAACGCTCTATCTAACCCGGCTCGAAGGCGGTGTTGTTCCACTGGTGATCGGGACCGGCGAAGGCAAACCACGATTGCTGGAGAAATCGTTTGGCCCAATCATGGTCAACGAGTCCGAGTCTGATATCGTTGCTTGGGCTTGGGAAAACGAATGGGGCGGGAAGGTGTTCGGGACAACCTTCGGACATCCCGGTGACTTTGCTGAGGAGTCGTTTGTACGGATGCTGGTCAACGGAACGTGTTGGGCCGTCGATCATCCACTACCTTCCGCTGATGACAGAATCACGACGTGGAAGATCGGACGAGTTGATAAATAGTCAAACAACTGATTGACACCGGGTTTCCATTTGAGCCACTGGAAAAACGTATATGCGAATATCGATGAAAAACAAATTACCCGTGATGTTTCTTATTTTCTGGATTACTACAACCGCGGTTCTTGCGGGGGCACCAGTGCAACCTGGAGATAGAATCGCGATTGTGGGCAATACGTTTGCGGATCAGTTGCGGATTCACGGCTATTTGGAAACGTTGCTTTTGCAGTACACAGCTGACAAGCCAGTTTCGATTCGCAATTTGGGTTGGGGCGGAGACATGCTGACCGCTCGCGATCGGCCCACTAATTTTCCATCGGAAGAAGAAACGCTGACTGCGCATCGGACTGACGTCATCATCGCCTGTTTCGGTCTGGGCGAATCGTTTGCTGGTGAAGAACGAATCGCCGCCTTCAAGAGCGACTTGCAGGCCTTCATCGCCTCGCATGCGGGAAAGAAGTACAACGGAAAATCGGAAGTGCGACTGGTTTTGGTCTCGCCGATCGCTTACGAGGATCTTGGTGACATCACTCCAGCGAAAGAAAAGCGAAATCGCGAGTTGGCGGCTTATACGCGAGCGATGGGCGAAGTGGCCTCCGATGCCCACGTGCCCTTTGTCGATTTGTACACGCCGTCACTTTACTTGATGAACGACCCCACTGGGCCAAACTTAACTACCAATGGCATTCATCTCAATCGTTATGGCTACTGGGCGATGGGCAAGTCGTTCTTCGATCAGCTCACCGTAAGCAACCAAATGCATGGCCATGAACCATGGCGGCTGGCTATCGATGCCGAAGCGGCGACCGCATCGGCTCGCGGCGTTAAGATTTCCGAAGTGGAAACGTCGGACACCGCTGTTATCTTCATGGTCACCGAAACATCTACGCCCAGTCTACCGCCTCCAACAGACCAGCCCTTGCCGCCACAAATGCAGTTTAATCGCGATACGCTTCGCGTCGAAAGGCTCAAGCCGGGAATGTATCAGCTCGCAGTCGACGATCAACGCGTCGCTTCAGCAACAGCAGAAGTCTGGGCTGCGGGAGTACCGATTGATTCTTCGCCGGCCCATCACGCGGCCGAGAAACTCCGCGCTGCGATCAATGATAAGAATCTTCAGTTTACGTATAGCTGGAAAGCGCTCAACCAAGTTCACATCGTCGGCGAGCGCAGAACGTCGCCAAGTGGCAAGGAGCTTCCGCGTGAAGTGATCGAATCTAGTGAACTCGCCAACCAGCGAGATTCAACGCTGCACAGGGCAATCGAACTTAAGGCACGACGGTGGCGGATCTCGCGTATCGAGAAATAAACCTCCCTTCGCGATAACCTTTTCGCGGCCGACCAATGCTGCTTGATACGCGGATATTTATTAGAGTAGAAAATTATGAAACCACGAGTCTTTCGCTTTCTGATTCTTGAATTGGCAATGGCTGCCTTCCTTGCCGGAGCAGCGTCAGCGCAGGATTCTTCTGGAATCAAGAACTTGCAAGATGCTGACATTGATCTGATGAACAATCATGATCCTGCGTCGGAGCTTGAGAACTTTGAATTGCTTTCTGGCTATCAGGTCAATCTGTTTGCGTCGGATCCGATGCTGGCGAATCCCGTGCACATGCACTGGGATTCTAAAGGCAGGCTGTGGGTCGCGTGCTCCTGGGCGTATCCCCAACTTAAGCCGGGCGAAGTCGCCAATGATAAGATCATCATTTTGGAAGATACCAACGGTGATGGTGCGGCGGATAAATCCACTGTGTTTGCTGACGGTCTCTATCTGCCCACCGGACTCGAATTTGCCAACGGTGGCTGCTATGTGGCCCAGTCGCCCGATGTGTTCTTTTTGAAAGACACCGATGGCGACGATGTTGCGGACGTCAAAGAACTGGCGTTGACGGGTTTCGGAATTGAAGACAGTCATCATTCCATCAGCGCTTGGCGTCGTGGCCCCGGCGGGTGGCTCTACTTTCAGGAAGGGATCTTTCTGCACGCCCAAGTGGAAACGCAGCACGGCGTCGTCCGCAACTTCAACGGTGGCGTCTTCCAGTTCAATCCTCGCAGTCAGGAATTGCGGATGTTCTGCCGGGGCACTGGCGGAAATCCTTGGGGGCACGTCTTTGATCGCTGGGGACAGTCCTTCATGGTCAACAATCCTAGGATCATGTATCTTTCTCCCGCCACGGGTAACAGTGGAGAATCCGTTCGGATTCAGCCTCTGATCAGTACGGAGAAGCAGTGTGGAGGCGACCTTGCCACGGGCACCCACGTCGGCGATGACATCCGTGGTCAGTTGCTGACTTGTCGGTTCAAGAGTCGCACGGTTGTGCGCTACGAGTTCGTCGAAGACGGTGCCGGTTTTAATGCTAGTGTGCTCCCGCCGTTGATCAGTTCCGTGCATCCGAACTTCCGCCCAGTCGACGTGAAGATCGGACCTGATGGAGCTGTGTACGTGGCCGACTGGTACAACTCAATCATCAATCACGCCCAACATGACTTCCGCGACCCGCGGCGTGATCATGACCACGGGCGCATTTGGCGAATCACGCATAAAGAACGTCCCCTAGTTCAAAAACCGCAGCTTGATGGTGCTTCGATTCAGTCGTTGGTCAACGAGCTCTCCAGCCCTCAAGATTGGAATCGTCACCAGGCACGCAAGGAACTCAGTGAAAGAGATCCCGCGCAGGTCCTGCGCACGCTCGAAGCATGGGTGGAAACGCTCAGCGACGATGATCCTGATCATGACCATCATCTGGTCGAAGCCATGTGGGCCTGCCAGAACGCTGGCCGCGTAAGTGAAAAAATCCTCAACCGAGTGATGGCGGCTGAAGATGGCCACGCTCGTTCAGCGGGAGCGCGTTTGATCCGCTATTGGCACGAGGAACTGACGGAGCCGATTCAGTGGATTGCCAAAGCGTCAGCCGATTCCTTCCCGCGGACTCGGATGGAAGCAGTGCTTTCGGCCGGTTTCATCCCACGGGCCGAAGCGTTCGTGGCGGCCTTGAACGCGCTGGACAGTCCTGCTGATCCGATGGTGGATCAAGCTCTAACGCAAACGACCAAGGCGCTCAAACCCTACTGGCAACCGGCCATGGAAAGTGGTGCTCTGCAGTTCGCAAAACAGTCTCACCGCGAGTTTGCCCAGCGTGGTATGGGGATTGGTTTGGAAGACCGGCTCGCTAATTTCCTGCAGCAAACGTCCCCGGTCAGCAAGGAAATCGCGGAGCTTCAGTCGCTCTTGTTAAAGTCAGGTACAGCACCCGAAGTGACGATGGTCCTTCGTGCTTTTGCCAGGGAGCGGGGAGTCAAATCGTCCGAGGCCAAGATCGCTTTGCTCGAGACGCTCGAGCGGATGGCGGCATCGCGTTGGCCTGGCTCAATCAAACGTAGCGCGCGTGGTCTACGGCGACTGCTCAGCAACGAAGATGACACGATCGCCGTGCTCGCAGCCAACAATCTTGGTGCTTGGGGGGTTGCCGGTGATGAAGAACTCGCAGCCATGCGGAGCGGTAACCACAGTGCTGCAGTCAGCGCAGCTTTGGCAATTGCTCTGTCCCAGACGAATGGAAAACGCTACGCATCTCAGTTAAAAGACCTTGCAACAAGCGGTGATCTAACGACTCGCTACGCGGCTGTCATTGGATTGGTTCATGCTGATCTTGAAGCTGGAGCAGAGCTTGCCGCTCGAATTCTTGCCGAAGACCCCAGCGAATCTGATCCAATCACTCTCGTCAGATCTTTCTTAAATCAAAAAGACGGGGCCCAGCACCTGAGCGATGCATTGCAGAATAACAAGGTACATCCAGCGGTGGTTGCCAGTGTCAGCCAATTCCATCGCCACACCGGCTTGCTTCCTGACTCCTTGGCAAAGCGCTTCCGGTCGAATGCATCGAGTGCTCTCAGTGCTGAACTGCTCGCAGAGAACATCGACGCGCTCACGGCTGACGTGGAAAGGCTGGGCGATCCCGCCCGCGGTGAGATGATTTACCGTCGCTGGGATGTTGCTTGCACGCGGTGCCACGCGGTTGGGTCCGCTGGCCCCGAGATCGGTCCGAATCTGGTCGCCGTGGGCGGTGCAGCCACGACGAAGTACATGGTGCAGTCAATTCTGAAGCCCAACGCTGCAATCGCAGAGCACTACGAGACAAAGACGTTCCTGCTTGAAAGTAGTACCGTTCAGACGGGCATCGTCGTTTTTCGAAATGAAACGGAAGTCGTCGTGCGTGATTCTGCCAATCCCGAAAAGGAAGTGCGGTTGGCCGTCGCAGAAATTGAAGCGGAGGTCCCAGCCAAGTCCTTGATGCCCGCGGGCTTAGCAGACCAACTGCAAAGTCGTGGCGAGTTTCTAGACCTCGCAAAGTTCGTATCGCTACTCGGAAAACCGGGCCCTTACGCAAACGATGAGACGCCCGTCGTTCGTAAGTGGCGTGTCGTCGAAGCACCCGCAATTGGTGCGCTCCCAGCTGAGCACTCAAGCTGGCAACCCGCCTACAGCAAGGTTAATGGTGAGTTGCCCATCGAAGACCTGCCACTGGCGGACCGTGTATTCGCACGCGGCTTCGTCAACATATTAGTGCCGGGTATGATGAAACTTGAAATCAACCAACTCAATGCACTGGATCTATGGATTGACGCCGTCCCCGTCACCGACCTCGGGGCCGCGATCAAGTTGGAACGAGGCCGCCACACGCTGAAATTTGCAATTCATAGAAGCAAACGCGATACTGGTTTGCGTGTCGAATTAAAACCCGCAGACGACGTCGTTAGATTTAAACTAGAAGGCGGCCCGTAACGGAGCTTGCCTGGTAGAACAGTCGTCTGAGCGGTCAATATGTCCCCAGGACTTCGATTCGATGAAATCTCAACTCTCAATCTGCGTGGTTTTGCTCGGCAGTATTTGGGACCAACGAAACGAAGAAATAATGATAAGAACATGGGTCTGCTCGCTGATTCTGTTAATCGCAAGCATAGGCAGCGCTGCGGAAACGGAAGCGGATTTCTATGTTTCCGTGGACGGTTCCGATAGTTGGTCCGGTATGCTGGCTGCACCAAATGCACAGAAAAGCGACGGGCCCTTCGCGACACTCGAGCGGGCGCGTGACGCGGTGCGGGAATTGAAGAAGCAGAATACGACGGATCTCGTTGTCCTGATCCGTGAGGGAACCTATCAACTAACCAACACCATTGTCTTCGGCCTGGGAGATTCAGGAGTCGGCACATCGACCATTACCTACGCAGCTTACCCGGGCGAAACACCCATGTTCAGCTCCGGACGGGCAATCCAAGGCTGGGAACCAGTGGCAGGCGGGCTCCCGGGCTTGCCGGAGTCTGCGCAAGGGAACGTGCTGGTCGCGAAAACTTCGGCTCGGTTCTTAACGCTCTATGATGCTGACGGAAGGTTGCCACGCGCACGGTCGGAGCGTTTCGTTCCGAAGGGCAGCGCGACAGAACTCCGTTTTCCTAAGGGGCAATTGAAAAACTGGCCGAATGTGGAGGATGTTGAAATCCTGGTCCGCCCCACGCGGCTTTGGACGATGAATGTCTTGCCACTAGTGTCGGTCGATGAAGAAGCAGGTGTTGCTCGCACAGCTATTCCAGCGACGTATGGAATGAACAAAATCGGTTGCTGGGTTGAGAACGTCCTGGAGGAACTCGACGAACCAGGCGAATGGGCGCTCAACACCAAAGACGGAAAGGTTTATCTTTGGCCTCGATCCTCCTGGCACGAAGGCAAGCCGACTGTGATGGCTCCTCAATTGATCGAATACATTCGAGTCGAAGGGACGATCGACAAAGAGGGCCCCAAAGATATTCCCGTTCGCAACCTGTGCTTTCGCGGTATCACGTTCCAGCATGGGGAGCGTTATACGCTGGCTGCCGACGATGCCGGCTTACAGCATGACTGGGATATGTTCGACAAAGACAACGCGCTCGTTCGACTTCGCGGCGCCGAGAACTGCGCCATCGAGCAGTGCCATTTTCTTCATAGCGGAAGCGGCGCGATACGCGTGGATCTGCATGGGCAAAACAACAAGATCACCGGAAACCATATCGCACACATGGGCGGAGGTGGCGTTCTGCTTTGCGGCTACGGCCCCGGCACCAAGGACGTGAACAAGAACAATCTCGTCTACAACAACGCTATTCATCACGTCGGAGAGATCTACTGGCAGTCACCCGGGATCTACATTTGTCAGAGCGGCGAAAACCGCGTGGCGAACAACTTGATTTACCACACCAACTATACGGGGCTGATCGTCTCGGGAATTATCCACCGCTTTATCACGCGAGGGAATAAACGCGAATCGCAGCGTACCATCCGCTGGCATGAACTCGCCGGCTTGCCGAAGAACCCAGAGCCAGACGACGTTCGCCCGTTTCTACACACGCGCAACAACCTGATCGAATGCAACGAGATCCATCATGCGATGAAAATTCTGGGTGACGGCAACGGGATCTACGTGCGCGGTGCTGGACCAGGCAACGTCATTCGTCGAAACTACATCCACCACTTGGTGTCCGTGATAAATGGGCAAAGCGCGATTCGGACCGACGGCGGACAAAAGGACACACTCATCGCAGAAAACCTGATCTACAAATGCAAGTCGCAAGGCGTGACGTTGAAGCTGAACAACCGCTTCGAAAACAATATCGTCGCCGACGTCATCGCACCCCGCGGAATCTATCTGAAGATCGTCGAAGGACCGATGCAGGGCGCGAGCAACAAGCGGAACATCTATTATTCGCCACTCGCAGATTGCACCTTCATCTCCGAACCGGGAGGGGGAACAGGAAACGTCGGCGAGGATCGACGAGGCCGCGTCCCAGCACGGATGAAGGACATCGATTCCGACAACAACATCTACTTTTGCAAGTCGGACACCAGCCTCGGCGACAAGACATTGGAAAAACTCCAACGTGATGGCGTCGACGGGAGCAGTCTAACCGTGGATCCGATGTTCGTTGATCCTGAGCACGGTGACTTCCGATTCAAACCCGGATCTCCCGCGTTGAAACTGGGCATCACTCCCTTCGACACGACTAAGGTCGGTTTAGTTTCCGACGCCAAATAACGAACAACAACTATTAACCAATCGGACGAAACTCTATGAACGAACGACGGTTATCATCGTGTTCAAGCAGGATGGTTGTTCCCTGGCTTGGGTTGTCCTTTGTCATTGCGCTGCTGCAAGCAAGTTTGGCGTTGGCGATTGAGCCGCAGGGCGTCTCGACAACTGCGAGTCAGGACGAGCGTTCTTTGCAGATCAGTGACGGAAGTCGCTTTGTGCCCAAAGACTTTTACCCTGAATTCAGCTGGGAAACCACACCACTCTATTACATGTTTGGAGACAAGAACCGTGTGCTTCGTCCGGAACAAGTACGTTTCATTGCCGAGCGAACGGGTTTTCTGTGCATTGAAAAGTCACATGGAATGGAAGAGCTGGGGGCCGCTGAACTGGGTGCCAAGCATGAAGCGGCAGCGTTTAAAAAGATAAAATCCAGCGTAAAGGTGTTGTTTTACTTCAACGCCGCCTATGCCTGGCCATACACCTCGTACAACCGAGATTTCACCAAGCAACGCATCGACGCACATCCCGAGCTTAAGAAGTTTCTGATCCCCCACCCGCAGACCGGACGGCTGGCCGATCAATACGGTGCGTATTGCTTTGACGTATTAAATTCCGAGTTCCGTGATTGGTGGGTAGAGACGGTTGCTAAGGGCGTCGAAGAATCCGGATGCGACGGCACTTTCATTGATCAGATGCACGGCAATGTCAAGCTTCGACCAGACAAAGGGCCGGAGATCGCAGTGGCCATGGGCCAGATGATGGCCGCGCTCAAACAGCGTTTGGGGGCTGACAAAATTTTGCTCGCCAACAACGCCTACAGTTCCGACGCCAAACATGTTTACCCTGTCAGCGACGCGGTCATGTTTGAAAACTATGCGACAGTGAAGTCCAGCAAGGAAAGCTTGCTGGCCGAGTGGGCGCATATGCTGAGAAATGCTCAGGAGGGGAAAATCTCTGTTTTTCGCCTTGGGGTTGAAGGGACGGGCCGAAGAAACCTGAAGCCGAATATGCCGAAGCTTTCCCAGGAGAAGGCGGAGTTCGCTCTGGCTTGCTATCTTATCGGCGCGCAGCCTTACTCGTATTTCATGTACAGTTGGGGGTGGAAGTTGTCATCCGGTGCGCTTGTTGACTATCCCGAATTTGCAAAACCACTCGGCCCGCCCAAGGGCGCTTACAATCGCACTACTCCCGATGGCTGGGAATTCACCCGCGATTTCGAACACGCAAGCGTTTGGGTCAATACTGAATCCAGACAAGCCAAGATCACCTGGCGATAGCCGATCAAGGAAACACAAATGAATCAAAGAACCACAGCCAGCCTGCTCACGACAATGGCCCTGTTCGTGACCACTTTCTCGCATGCAGGTGATCCTGCAGACGCAGTCGTGGATGATAACGCTTCGACATCCGCCAAGGTTTTCAATATCAAGAGCTTCGGCGCCGTCGGTGATGGCGTTGCGATGGAGACGCAGGCAATCCAAGATTCCATCGATGCGTGTCACGATGCAGGCGGCGGGGTCGTTCGCGTGCCTGCCGGACATTTTCAGTTTGGCACGATCGTGTTGAAGAGCAACGTCACGCTATCGCTCGACCATGGGGCCAGCCTGCTGGGCAGCGCCGACAAGGACGACTACACAACCGAAGGCCTGGATGACCCGCGGGAGGGCGGGCCACACTGTCTGATTTATGCCCATGGCGCAACCAATGTTGCCATAGAAGGTCTGGGCATTATCGATGCCCGAGGGACTGCAGAGAATTTCCCGAGAGACAGATCGCGTGGTAAGAACCGAGGGCTTCGTCCACGTCTGCTGCGAATGGACAATTGCGATGGACTGAGTTTTTCCGGAGTCACCTGGAAGCGTCCAGCATTCTGGGGATTGCACCTCGTCGACTGCAAGCACATTCATTTTGACTCGGTGAAGATCCAGTTTCGCAACAACAATTTCAATAATGACGGTCTCGATTTAGACGGATGCGAAAATGTACTGATCGAAAACTGCGATATAGATTCCGGGGACGATGCGATCTGTTTGAAAAGCTCGAAAAATCCATGTCGGAATATTGTGGTGCGACGATGCAAAGTATCCAGCAACACGGCTGCCCTGAAACTCGGCACGTCGTCGCGTGGCGGCTTTATCGATGTGGAAGTCACCAACTGCTATTTCTATGACTGCCCGATGGGCGCGATCAAACTACAGTCAGTCGACGGAGGGCGTTTGGAGAATATTGCCATCTCACGCATCACTATGAAAGATGTTGGGAGTCCGATCTTCATCCGATTGGGCGATCGGGGAAGTACCTTCAGCAAGGATGAAAAAGAGAAACCACCCGTCGGAACACTGAAGAACATTCGCATCAGTGAGATCGTTGCGGAGGTTACGATCGAGGACCGGGAGAAAGCGACGCGGGCCGCTTACAAAAACATCAAAGCCGAAGATGCTCCGGGAATCACCGACAAAGAGAAGTCGAAAGCCGGTCCGATCATGATCACGGGAATTCCCGGTCACTACGTCGAAAACGTCCGCTTGCAGAACGTGACGATTTCGTTCCCTGGTCACGGCACAACGGAAGATGCTCAGCGCCCGGTCGCAGAGGATACCGATCGCTATCCAGAGCAGTACTTCTTTGGCGTGTTGCCATCCTGGGGAGCCTACATTCGGCATGCGAAGAACATTGAGTTCGTGAACGTGAACTTGGAAACACGGGGACCGGATGAGAGGAAGCAAATCTGCCTAGAGGATGTTGAAGGTTTTGTTGAACGGTGATCCATTGCAGTTTATGAACCACTCCTTGGAACCAGCTCCTAATGGACGCAAGAGAATGAGAATCCAAACGATCGTTGCCATCCTGATTGCTGTTGCGTCAACCAGCGGAATAACAGCTCAAGAAACACAGCGCCGCAGCAGGGTATCGCGAGCGGCCGAGGGAGCCAAATACCTGGAGACCGGCGGAGAACGCAAGCTGGAAGTTGTCTACAAAAAAATCTCCGGCAGAGAGCTCAAGCTGGACCTGTATTATCCGCTCGCCAAGCGTGCCGAAAAGTGGCCGGTGATTGTTTTTACTCACGGTGGAGGATGGGCCGCAGGTAATCGGTACAAGGCAGCCAGTGGATCTTTTGCGATCGTTTTTGAACAGTTGATTAAGGAAGGTTTCGCGGTAGCGCCCGTGACCTACCGATTGGCAAAAAAAGACAGCAATGTGGCGATGCGTGATTGCGTCATCGATTGCAAAGACGCCATCCGCTATTTGGCAAACAACAGTGACAGGTTAGGGATTGATCCTATGCGGATTTGTGTGATGGGAGATTCTGCAGGCGGCCATATCGCGCAGATGCTCCTGCTGGCGTCGCCTGAACAATTGCGGGGAGATCCAGCGCTTGCCGAAGTCCCCTACCGAATGGTTGCCGGTGTCTCTTGGTATGGCCCGTGTGATTTTGAAAAGGTGGAACTGTTCAACTACGATAATCAAGCGGACTTCAAGGATCGGTTTGCAGCCCGCATTTCCGGCTCAGATTCAGGGCCGACAGAAAAATTGGCTCGTTATCGCGAAGTCAGCCCGATCAACTACCTCAGCAAAAACAGCCCGCCACTGCTAATGATTCAGGGTGACAAAGATACGACCATTCCGGTCAAGCATGCGTACTATATGAAGCAGAAAGCGAACGAAGTTGATGCACCGGTTGAGATCATGATCATCAAGAACTCTGGGCACAACTGGCGTAAGGTCAACGCAGAAATCGATCCCTCGCGGGAAGAGATTGTCGAGCGTACGGTGCAATTCTTTCTGCAAAACAATCGGTAGCTTGGTTCGCCAGGATTCATTACTCACCGAGTCAATGCAAATGTACAAATCCCGAATCTCACTCTTGCTGCTCGTCAGCCTATTGGCACCGAAGCCACTGCTTGCCGAAACAAAGGCATCCAAACCAAATGTTGTGGTCTTCTTAGCCGACGACATGGGTTGGGGTGATTCGGCGACTTATGGACATCCGTTGATCAAGACTCCCAACCTCGACAAGCTGGCCTCGCAGGGTGTGAAGTTCACGCAGTGCTATTCGGCCTGCGGTGTTTGCTCGCCGTCGCGATCAGCGATTCTGACCGGGCGGACTCCGTATCGCAACGGAGTTTACCGGCACCTCTCCGGCCTTCACGAAGCTCACCTGCGGCGCAGCGAGATTACTTATCCCAATCTGTTGAAGACGATCGGCTATGAGACCTGCCACGTGGGCAAATGGCATCTCAACTCAAGGCCGCAGTTTAATACGTCGGAATATCCGCAGCCGGGCGATCATGGGTACGACTATTGGATGGCAACGCATAACAACGCCGACCCGAGCCATAAAAACCCCAGCAACTTCTTCCGTAATGGAAAGTCGGTTGGAGAGCTCACCGGTTTCTCAGCACAATTGGTTGCCGCCGAAGCGGCCCGATGGCTGAGCGATGTACGCGATAAGTCGAAACCATTTGCGATCTCCGTTTGGTTCCATGAGCCCCACGCGCCGATCGCAACGGATCCGAAGTTCAGCGAGTTGTACGGCGGACACGCGAACAGCAAGTACATGGGCAACATCACGCAACTCGATCACGCGCTTGGTCAGCTGATGCAGACGTTGGACAAAGAGGGCGTGAGCGACAATACATTACTAATCTTCACGTCGGATAATGGTCCCGTCGCAAACTTTGGAGGCACCACTGGCGGGCTGCGAGGCGGCAAACGCAGCGATCACGAGGGTGGCATTCGCGTACCCGGTATCGCGCGTTGGCCGGGGCATATCAAAGCTGGAACGGTAAGCGACGTCCCGGTCATCGGCACGGATATCTTTGCCACAGTACTGGACATTACCGGCATTCCGCTCCCGAAGGATCGCACGATCGACGGCGTCAGCATGCTGCCCGCGTTTGAGGGTCAGCCCGTTCAAAGAAAGGTTCCGCTATTCTGGCGGACGCACGTTTCACCGCCGGGTGACCGCGTCGCACTTCGTATCGGCGACTGGAAACTGGTTGGCGATGAAACGCTGACGAATTTTCAATTGTACGAAATTCAAAAAGACTGGAAGGAAGAATACGACCTCGCCGCCACCATGCCGGAAAAGACAGAAGCGATGAAGAAAGAGCTGTTCGATGTCTGGAAAGCAATCGAGGATGAAGGCCCTGATGAGTGGTGGAAGAGTGAGCGGCAAAAACCTGTTCAAGGCGGAACGGTGAACTATTGAAAGATGGTAAGAACATGAACCTGACGTGTAAACGACTGATACGAACCGGGCTCTGTCTGGCTTCACTCCTGTTGACGACCGGCAGGCTTGCGGACGCTGCTGATCGTCCCAATATCATCTACTTGATGCTGGACGAGTGGGGCTATTTCGAGTCCGGTCACATGGGGCATTCGGAACTGCTCACGCCGAACATCGACCGATTTGCCACCGAGGGCACGCGTTTTACGAACGCCTACGCTGGCGCCCCCGTGTGTGGCCCCACCCGCTGCGTGTTGCTGACGGGGTTGCACACCGGTCACACATCGATGCGCGTCAATGACGGGTTCTCGCCAATTCGCGAGGACGAACCGACACTTGCAAGCATGCTCAGCAAGCAAGGCTATGCGACGGGTGGCTTCGGCAAATGGGGCATTGGCGGACGCGGAACTTCCGGCGTTCCAGAAAAGCATGGCTTCGATGAATTCTTCGGCTACTACGACCAGGTCCACGCCCACACGTTTTATCCTCAGTATCTCATTCGCAACAGTCGCGAAGTGCCATTGAAGGGCAACCCGGGCGACAGCTTTTACGAAGGCGAAACACACGCTCAAATTGAAATCTTCAAGGAATCGCTGCGATTCATTCGCGAAAACAAGGACCAGCCGTTTTTCTGCTACCTGCCATGGACACCGCCGCATGGACTGTGGGCCATCGATGACGACGACCCTTCCTGGCAGTTGTTCAAAGACAAGCCGTGGACTGCGGGACAGCAAACGGATCGCGATGCGCGGGTTTACGCGGCTTTTCTGCACCTGGTCGATCGACAACTAGGTGAGATACTCGCGTTGTTAAAAGATTTGAACATCGACGACAACACAATCGTCTTTCTTTGTGGTGACAACGGTGGGCAAGACTACTTCAAGACCGCCGAACGACCACATGGATTTTTCGGGCCCAATCTCAACCCGATAACCGGCAAGCGTTTCCGGGCGGGGAAAGGTTCACTCTATGAGGGTGGTCTGAAAGTTCCGTATCTCGTTCGATATCCAGGTAAGATTGAAGCCGGTGCGGTTTCTGATCACCTGCTGTGTTTTCAGGACGTCATGCCCACGCTGGCAGAATTGACCGGTGCAACGAGTCCTCAATCAGACGGGCTCTCTTTTCTGCCGACGCTGCTGGGCAAGTCGCGGCAGCAAACGCATTCGCACCTTTATTGGGAGTACGGTAACCAAACCGCGGTGCGCATGAATCAATGGAAAGCGATGCGTCGCGGAGGCGGCGATTGGGAACTCTACGATGTATCCCATGACACCGAAGAGAAACGTGACATTGGCGCCGATCATCCCTACATCCTCAAACAATTGGTCACGTACGCGTTAGAATCTCACGAGCCCGTGAACGGTGGTGGAGTCTACGATCGCAAGCTGATTGAGAAGGACCGTCGTCAGGCACCACACAATCGCAGACCCGCAGCCTTGAAGTCCTCAAAATGAGTCGTCTTGATAACGAAGTAAAGGTATTCACCGAATGAGAATCGAGCACCCGGTAAGTTGTGCATTATCCGCGTTGCTCGTCTTAGCCGTTGCAACGGTATCTCCGATCGCGGCCGAGGATTTGTCGACGCCAACACTGGGGCTCGCGCCGCCAAACGGCGCGGTGGTGCTGTTCGACGGCTCGAACTTTGATGCGTGGAAGCCTTTCTCATGGCAATGGATCAATCCGAAAGATGACCAACGGGAAATTCAATGGGAGATCGTTGATGACGAGTCGATGCAGATCGCCTTTGACTTCGAAGGCAAGAAACGCAAACAGTTCTTATGCACCAAGGAGAAATTCGGCGATTACCAACTGCATTTGGAGTTCCAGTTGCACGAGGACGGCGGAAAAGGAAACGGTGGTCTCTTCTTTGGCCCGCTATATGAATTGCAGATCCTTGACAGTGCAGCAAAGGAGAGCATCGGGATGGGGGACTGCGGTGCGATCTATCAACTTCGTGTGCCCGACCTAAATGCAGCCCTGGAGCCGGGCGTTTGGCAGACCATTGATTTGGAATTCCAAGCGGCAAAATTTGGTGCGAACGGAACCATGACAGAGAAAGGCGCCGCTCGTGTGACGGTGCACCTGAACGGTAAACTGATCCACGATGACTTCCGGCTGTCGATACGACGTAACAAGTATGCTGCCTTCCCGGAACAGCCAACCTCACCGATCGTTCTTCAGGAACATGGATCGCCTGTGAAGTTCAGAAACATCTGGGTGCATGAACGCACCCACAAGAATTAGCCCGAACCAAAATCACTCCCTTTGCCCGACACGAAATTCCTCAGACTGAGTCGAGTACCTCATGAAAAAATGTATTTCCGTTTGTCTCGCCGCATTCTCGATAGTGATCGCAACGAAGGCGCACTGCGTCGCGGCAGAATTCCCCAACGTGGTCATTGTCATTTCCGATGATCAGGGCTACGGCGACCTGGGATGCACTGGCAACCCAATCATCAAGACTCCAAACATTGACCAACTGGCGTCGGAAAGTTCCGGCCTGAGCGACTACCATGTCGCGCCAACCTGTTCGCCCACGCGTTGTTCGTTTCTCACCGGGCACTGGACCAACCGCACCGGAGTCTGGCACACGATCATGGGGCGTTCGATGCTCCGCGAGAACGAAGTCACTGTCGGCCAGATGTTTTCAGACGCCGGCTACGAAACCGGTATGTTTGGGAAGTGGCACCTGGGCGACAATTATCCCTATCGTCCCGAAGATCGCGGCTTCACGGAGGTCTACCGTCACGGCGGTGGCGGAATCGGTCAGACTCCCGACCTATGGGACAACGCCTACTTTGACGGTTCCTATTTTCACAACGGCAAAATTGTGCCCGCGGAAGGCTACTGCACAGATGTCTTTTTTGAGCAGGCGAACGCGTTCATCAACAAGTGTGCGAAACAGGAGAAGCCGTTCCTCGCATACATCTCGACCAATGCGCCTCACAAGCCACTGCACTGCCCTCCGAAGTATCTTGAAATGTACGATGGACAGTCCGAAAACATCGCTGCCTTCTACGGGATGATTACCAATATCGACGACAATGTCGGCAAGACTCGGCGGTTGATCCGAGAACTTGGGATTGCGGACAACACCATTTTTATCTTCACCACCGACAACGGTACGGCCAGCGGTGCTAAAGTCTACAACGCCGGCATGAAAGCCGGCAAGGGCAGCCCCTACGAAGGCGGACACCGTGTTCCTTTCTTTTTGCACTGGCCAGCCGGTGGACTTACGAAACAGTATGACGTCAATGAGCTGACACACGCGGTCGATGTTGTCCCAACGCTGCTTGAAATGACGGGAGTCAAGAAACCCGACGGCGTGAAGTTTGATGGTGTTTCAATTGCTGATTTGCTCGACCCGACGAAGGAGGTCGATTGGCCGAAGCGTTTCGTGATTAGTGATTCGCAACGCGTTCGTGATCCCATCAAATGGCGTGGCTCGTCGGTCATGACGGGCAAGTATCGACTGGTCAATCGCAAGGAACTGTATGACGTTGCGTCCGACCCCGGACAGAAAAAAAACATTGCCGATAAGCACCCAGAAATCGTCGCGGAGATGCGTGAATTCTACGAAGGCTGGTGGGCCGAGTTGCAACCGACGTTCTCGCAGACCACTGAAATCTACTTGGGGCATCCCGAGCATCCGGTCGTTAGCCTGACTGCCCACGATTGGATTCAGGAGATCTATCCCCCATGGCACCAGGGATCGATCCGAGAAGCGGATCGCAAACCGGCCAAAGGAGATGCGAAGCTCAAGCACCTGGGTTACTGGGCTGTGAAGGTCATTCAGGATGGGAAATATCGGGTTTCGCTCCGTCGCTGGCCTGCCGAATCCGAGGCCGCGGTCAACGCGGGTCTTTCTGCGGGCAAGAATGTTCCAGGGCCAGCTCATGCGTTTCGTAGTGTGCCGGGTAACGCAATCGGCGCAACGCACGCAGTCCTCCGTATCAACGATCAGGATCTTGATCGAAAGCCAATCACGGAAGATGCCAAGGAAGTCAGCTTTGTTACGGAACTCAAGCAGGGATCATACCGTCTCGCCCCAGTCTTCGAAATCCAGGAAGGCGAACTGGGGGCCTACTATGTTGTCGTTACCCGTCTTGAATGAGACTGCCCCCATTCGTCGCTGCAATCGCTTTGCGATATCGCACCATCCCACTGAGAAACGTATGACGAACAACACGAACTGGAAGAAAATCACTCTTTTGCTTTGCGTGCTTGTCTATTGTTGCGACGCTGGTCAGGCCTCAGACACTGCAAAGCCGAATATCATTTTCATTTTTGCCGACGACTGGGGATACGGAGATCTGAGTTATCACGGCAGCTCGTTCTGTAAGACTCCACACCTCGACCGGATGGCAAAAGAGGGAATTGATTTCGCGAACTTCACCGTGAATAGTCCGGTGTGCTCGCCAAGTCGTGTCGCCGTAATGACGGGCCAGTTTCCGGCTCGGCACTGTGTGCATCAGCATTTCCAAAGCGTGAAGGCTCACATCCAACGAGGCATGCCCGATTGGCTCGACCCGCAAGCTCCCACGCTTCCTCGAATGCTGAAAAATTCGGGCTACAAAACCGGGCATTTCGGCAAGTGGCACCTTGGCAATGTTGCTGATTCACCGGCGGAAGATGCGTATGGCTACGACCGCTTTGCCACGTTCAATGGCTCTGGAAACATTGAAATCAAGAAGGATGGACTCGCATCGGTGGATCATGCCATCAAGTTTATCAAGGAGTTCAAGCGAGAGCCATTCTTCGTCAACTTGTGGCTTCATGAAGCGCATTTGGCGCACTTTCCGCAGCCAAAGTACCTTCAGCAGTTCAAGGATCTCGATGAGCAGAAGAGGGTTTATGCGTCTGTCATCGCCGAAGGAGATGAAGGCGTCGGCCGTATCCTTTCATTGCTCAAAGACTTGAAGATCGACGACAATACGCTTGTCGCCTTCTCCACGGACAACGGCCCCGAATTCACGAAAGACGTAACGCACAAGTACCATGGCAAGGATGAATCCAGTGGCTTGGGTGGCTACTACAGCGTCGGTGAAACGGGCGGATTGAAAGGCAGAAAACGCTCTCTGTTTGCGAGCGGCATTCGCGTTCCCTTCATTGTTCGCTGGCCCGGTGTCGTTCCGGCAGGCAAGACTGACACAACATCCGTGCTGACTGCAGTGGATTTACTGCCGACGTTTTTGGATGTCGCTGGAGAATCGCTTCCAGAAGGATACAAGCCAGATGGACAAAGTGCACTTGCCGCATTCAAGGGCGAGCCATGGCAGCGGACGAAACCAATTTTTTGGCAATGGAAAGGTGGCGACAACCAAGACTACACATGGCCGTCCAGCGGAGTTCGCGACGGCAAGTGGAAATTGCTGGTAAACGAAGAACGCAACCTAATGGAGCTGTACGACCTGGAAAGCGACTGGGCAGAAAAACACAATGTCGCTGGTGACTATCCGGAGATTATACGGAATTTGTCGGAAAAGCTTGATACATGGACAGCGTCTCTGCCTGCTGCGCCCAGCACAAACAGCCTATCGAAATCCCGCAAGAAGCTCCTGAAGAACAACACGCGATGATTAGGATCGCAGGCAATTCGTTCTACGTCCGCAAGAACATTACTCCATTTCAGCGCTCAAGAAACACTATGAAATACTTAACCATTTTCTCGCTTGCGGCTGTCCTTCTTTCGATATCTTGGACAACGCTTTGCCGTGGCGATGAGAATCGCCCCAACGTTGTTCTGATCTTTGCCGACGATTTAGGCTACGGTGATCTTGGATGCTATGGCGCGTCCAAGGTGCAGACACCCAATATTGATCGTCTAGCCGCCGAAGGACGATGGTTCACGGATGCTCATTCGGTTTCAGCTGTATGCACGCCCTCGCGTTACGCGCTGTTAACGGGCGAATACCCTTTGCGTGCGAATGGAGGCGCAGGAGTTTGGGGGCCGGCGCCCGTCACTTCTCCTCTGATCATCGATACGGCCAAGCAGACGATCGCGGATGTTTTCAAGAGCAGCGGCTACGCGACGGCCGCTTTCGGGAAGTGGCATCTGGGGTTCGGCAAGGGAAAGAACGACTGGCAGGAACCGCTCGACCCAGGTCCGCAATCACTCGGTTTCGACTACTACTTTGGAATGCCGGTGGTCAACAGTGCACCGCCGTACGTTTTCGTTGAAAACGATCGCATCGTCGGCAGTGACCCCAACGACCCTCTGGTTCATCTTGGCAAGAATGCAAACGACGCGACACCGATCACCCCCATTCCACCGGAAGCTGCGCAGCGAAGCCCCAACCAATTCGGCGGGGCGAAGGAGGCTCACGAGTTATTCGATGACTATCAGGTCGGAACAACTCTCGCAAAAAAATCGGTCGCGTGGATCAAAGAACGCAAAGACAAACCGTTCTTTCTCTATTTGGCAACCACGAATATTCATCATCCCTTCACGCCCGCCAAGCAGTTTCAGGGGACCAGCCAGTGTGGACTCTATGGCGACTCGATCCATGAGCTGGATTGGATCGTCGGCGAAATTCTTACGTGCCTCGAAGACAATGGGTTGAGTGATAATACGCTGGTGATCTTTACCAGTGACAACGGTGGCATGTTCAACCTCGGCGGACAGGCTGCGTTTAAGTCTGGGCATCGACAGAACGGCGATTTGCTGGGGTTCAAGTTCGGCGTTTGGGAAGGTGGTCACCGCGTTCCGTTGATCGTGCGCTGGCCGGGCAAAGTGAAAGCCGGTACCGTGTCCAACCAATTGATCGGCAACGTCGACATGCTCGCAACGTTTGCGGCACTCACTGGACAAACGTTGGAAAAGACTCAGCAGGCGGACAGCGTCAACATGCTGCCTGCCATCACCGGCGAACCGGCGCAACCAATACGCGACCATCTGGTTCTCGCCCCGTTCAAAAACACACACCTATCGCTGCGGAAGGGAAAGTGGATGTACATCCCGGCTCGCGGCAGCGGTGGTTTCGGAGGGCGGAAACCTGGCACTCACACTTTCGCCGGCCCGCCAGCGGTCAGCTTTGTGGGTTCGGTCAACAGTGATATCCACGACGGCAATGTATTGCTCATTTTGCAAGTGTGTCATGAAACGCGTGGTAGAGTATAGCGGTTCCATAAAGGGTATCGCAGAATGTCAACACGTAAGATTTTAACGCCAGAACAGAAGATAGCGATTGTACGCGAGCACTTGATTGAGAAGGTGCCCGTTTCAGAGGTCTGTGACAAGCACGGGATCAGTGTCGTCAATTTCTACAATTGGCAAAAGCTGCTGTTTGAAAACGCAGCAGGCGCATTCGAGCGTAAAAAGAACGCCGCCAACGTGCGTATGCAGCAGGATGCCAATGCCGCCAAGATCGAGAAGCTCGAAGCGAAGCTGCAGCAGAAAAACGAAGTCATTGCCGAACTACTGCAGGAGCACGTCGAGCTAAAAAAAGAGCTTGGGGAATCTTAAATCGCACCTGGGTTCCCCACGAACAACGTGATGCGGTGGTCGACTTCGTACGCAAATGGACGGCGGCCACGGATGTTACCAGCAAGCAACTGCTTACATGGGTCGGATTATGGTCATCGACTTTCTCTAACTGGAGTCGGAGTTACGGACGGACCTACGAGCACAACGGCTGGGTACCGCGTGACCATTGGCTCAACGAAGAGGAGAAGCAGGCCATCCTCAAGTTCCATTTCGATCATCCACTGGAGGGCTATCGGCGGCTGACCTACATGATGATTGACGCAAACATCGTCGCGTGCAGTGCCGGGACGGTGTATCGCGTACTCAGCAGCGCGGGCCTATTGCGTAGAAATAGTCGTAAGTCAAAAAAGGGGACTGGCTTTCAGCAACCTCTTGTGGCTCACGAACATTGGCATATCGACATCTCTTACTTGAACATCGCAGGGACGTTTTACTTCATGGCGACCGTACTCGACGGCTTCAGTCGTAGTGTGGTGCACTGGGATATTCGTGAGAAGATGGAAGAGATGGATATCGAGGTCGTGCTGCAAAAGGCACGAGAAAAGTATCCCGATGCGCGACCACGAATCATCTCTGACAACGGGCCGCAATTCATCGCCAAAGATTTCAAACACTTCGTGCGATTGTGTGGCATGAAGCATGTGCGTACAAGCCCGTACTACCCGCAAAGCAATGGTAAGATCGAACGATATCATCGCACGATCAAGAGTCAGTGTATCCGGCCACTGAGCCCCTTGAACTTGGAAGAAGCTAAACGCGGAGTAGCCAAGTTTGTGGAAGATTACAACACCGTACGTCTACATAGTGCTGTAGGCTATGTAACTCCGCAAGCGATGCTCGAAGGACGGCAGCAAGCGATCCTTGAGGAGCGTGACCGAAAGGTCGAGGAAGCCCGCATGTTACGAGCACAATCGCGTGCAACCAAACGTCAGAAAGCGACGCCGGGATGTTCGGACGCTCCGCTAGGAATAAGCTATGCTAACAGCAATGCTGCGGAGGATAGAGCACTGCTGGGAAGCAACTCGAGCGCCGCATCATCGCCGTTGACAAACATCCGTGGAGGGCAACATGAGCCCTCATTAGTCACTAGGGTTCCAGCACATTGACGAGCTTGTTAATGGCCCCCAAGGCGCAAAATCCTGGGGGTTTGGGGGCTAGCCCCCTTTGCATCCAAACAACCGAAAATTCATTTCTTTACTATGCTATTCTCAATCCGCGTTTTCACATCTTAGGCTGAACCAATACACCCGACCAGCCGACCAGCATCATGTCGGGTGGGAAGTCTGTTTCAATCGAATCCCTGCTACGCGAAATGCTTGACCGCGATTCACTGGCACGTTTCCCGAAACAGGATTTCCGGCTAAAGCAGGCTAGTAGTTACGATCGCTTGTCAAAGACTCCCGACGAGCCCAAAGGTTGGTTTAGTAATGTTGACCGCAGTACAAGCGACAAACAAAAGAATTTCGTTCGCACGGAAGAGAACAACGGTCGTAAAGAATGGGTGGTCATGGAAGACAAGGGTGCGGGAGCGATTACCCGTGTTTGGGTTCCGTGGCCGAACCAGCTGAAACCCGAAACGGATACCGTCATACGATTTTACTTGGATGGCGCTTCTGAGCCGACCATCGAAGGTAATATGTTCGAGTTGTTTCAAGGAAAAGGACTCGTACCATTTCCTTTGGCCCACGAGTCTCTTCGCTCGGCCGTGTCCTTCTTTCCGATTCCGTATGCCAAGAGCTGCAAGATAACGATGTCGCACCATCCATTCTTCTTCCAGTTCACATACCGTGATTACAACGAAAATGTCGAAGTGCAGACATTCTCGATGGACGATTTCCAGGCGGTTGAGTCCTTGATCGAAACGACCTGTCAGTCACTCTTGCACCCCGCGAAGTCAGTCCGTGGCGAAGTTGTGAAACGAAAACAGTCCGTCGAAAGCGGACTGGACGTTTCCTTACCACTACCCGACGGCACTGCGTCGGTCCGAACATTATCGCTCAACCTGGACAACTATGACGACCCGAATATTACTCGACAAGTCATTCTAAGAATGAGTTTTGACGAAAAGGAAACTGTATGGTGTCCTATCGGTGACTTCTTTGGTAGCGGTATCGGCTTGAACCCGTTTCAAGGTTGGTATCGCACGATTAACGCTAATGGTACGCTGACCTGTCGCTGGGTAATGCCGTACCAAAACAACGCGATGGTCTCGATCCTGAACTTGAGCGATAAGCCGGTGGATGTCGAGCTATCGGCAACGGTCGACGATTGGAAATGGGACTCGTCCAGCATGTACTTTCACGCGGGTTGGCGAGGCCGATATCCCGTTCCGACGAGGCCGTTTTCCGATTGGAACTACGTCAAACTCAAAGGGCGCGGCGTCTATGTTGGCGATACGCTGACGGTGATGAATCCCGTGTCGAGATGGTGGGGTGAGGGAGACGAGAAAATCTACGCCGATGGCGAAGCGTTCCCGTCGATCTTTGGCACAGGCACCGAAGACTACTACGCCTACTCATGGGGAGGTCGCAGTACCGACTTCTACGAACACCCATTCCACGCCCAAACGTTCAGTCACAAGTACAACAAACTGAACCGCAAGCCCAAGATCGACGAAAAGAATACGCAAGGCTTTAGTACTGAGACTCGCACCCGCGGACTCGATACGATTCCATTTGCGTCATCACTTCAACTTGACATGGAAGTTTGGTCTTGGACGGATTGCGACATGGGATACGGAGTGGGTGTCTATTGGTACGGCGATGCGGATACAACCTCCAACCACAATCCGGATCCCACCGAAGCGCTCAACATTCCGGTCGTCCCAATAGCCGAAAACGTATCCGTGAGCGAACCGAACTGAAAGAGTAGCGGCGGCCGCACGCCAAATTGCGCTGTCATCTTTGTTGATGATCTCGGATACGGTGACATCAGTTGTTACAGCCTCCCAGTAGCGCCCCCTCTTCATAAGCATTCTCTGTTTCGGAAATGACGCGAACACAATGAGCACGGTGGTTTAGCGATTTCGAGTCCCGTTCGGTCCCGTAGAGCGGACGCTACCGTTTACTGAAAACCTGACACAGAAGTGGGGGTTTGAGAAGTTCTCACTTTGAAGCTTGAGCATCGGTTGGCGGCGTCTCTGTCGGACGATGGAACAGGCTAGTGATGGGCTGCCTACTGACCGCGTGCATCCTGACACTTGGTACCGCTCGAACGAACTGCTCTGATTGGCGGCGACGATTCTCACGTCCGTCACAGCACTACTCTGGCGCCACCCTCGTCGTCCCATTGCAGTCGCGTTGCGCCCCCAATGGCCCACGCATGCTCTTCGGACTAGCGGGGTACAAAAACCTCGCCACTTCGATCATTCCAAGATTTGCAAGGGATCAGCAGACCAAGATGGCAGCCATCATTCATCCGCTTCTTGCACTCCAGGCCTCCCTCTCTCGACAGGAACTTGCTCGACAAGTACCGAGCTTAAAGCCCAGAACCGAATCTTGCGAAGTTACTTAGCTTCTACTCAGGCGGGAGTTACACCCGCTAGCCATTCAAACATCTCCAGTTCGATTCTTGCATATCTCGGTTCTGCCTATTCGTCATTGCTGTGTGACGTGACACGTTCTCGAGGTGGCGGCCCAATCAGGACGGCCACATAAGCCAGCGGCGTTTCACCTGGAATCGCCTTTCTTTTTCCGCGAGCAGAACAAGGCAGCACCGGCTCAACGGCTCGAGTGCCAGGTTCATCCACCAGTGTGACCTTCGCCTCGTGCCCCCCGCCTGGATCCCAGCCACCAACGAGAACCAACACGCGGCCATCTTTGCGTTCAGGAAGGTCGCCGCTAACAGGGCAAAAGCCACTAGAGTTCTTGCCGACAAGACTACCACTCCAGACGCGATTGTCGACTTCATCGTCCTCAAGCAGTCCGTCACAAACAGGCACCCAGTCTGTGACAGCGAAATACTCGGGCTCGCCCAGTTCTTTGAGTTGCTCTGCAACCCAGGACTCGACGGCTGGTCCATCCTGCTTCGGAGTGCGAGTGATGACCGGCATGATCACCTTGACGAACACCTGATTGAATCGCTGCCGCGCGATCGATGCTGGCGTTGGATTCTGGGCGGGTAGCTCAGCAGCAAAAGTCGTGAGTGTGTAGAGAACCAACAGTAGGGCGAGGCTACGACATCTCATTCACTTGTCGGTAGTGGACGAGGCCCGCGCGTCCCGATGGATAGTCAGCTCATTGGGACTCGCGGGCCTCGTCCACTATAGCCTTCGTCATCTGCGTCCCGCGCGCTCCACGCCGCACACTTGCCCCAGTGTACGCACAGTAGTTGCCATTTAGATTGGACAAATGGATTGATCTTTTCTGCCTTTTCGCTATTCGTGGACGATTGATTCGCGAACGTCGCATTCACTGAGTGTGTTAAACTGCGTTTTGAATACCGCCTGCCTTCGATTCTCGTAGCCCACAATCCAGGAAGTGGAACGAAGATTGCATGTGCGAATCAACTCAGCCCCCAACAGGGCAGTGAACAGAATGCGAAGTCCAACATTCACTGTTAAGTATCGGCGGTACCTTCCACCTCTTCGATAAAGGAATAGCTATGAAAGTTCTCAGCCGTTTCCCCGCTTACACCAGATATGTGGGGGCTATTGCCGCTTCATTACTTGCCGGAACTGCGACACTTGCCCAAGATGCTCCGCCGTCCAGCTACGCTCCCGTTGTCGAACAAGAATCATTCGAAACCGTCGTCCAGCGGATGAGTGCCGCCAAGGCTGAGATCGCTGCCAAGCACTCGGCCCTCCTAGAGCAGCGATACGACCTTTCGGAACGCATCGACGAAGGAGTGCAAATGTCGAAAGGGAAAGCCGTTCAAATCGGCGTTCGAGTGAAGTTGCCAAGCGGTGTGACTTGGGAACAATTAGGCGTAATGAGTCCTGCGGAAATCAAGAGTCGCGGTTTGTGGCCAGCCGGTTTCTATCCACTACCGCATCCCAATCACCCGGAAGGCGGGATGGTCTTTCCGGATTTTCATATCGACGAAATCAAGAAGCAAGAAGGCCGCGATCTCACTCGCTTCGATCTTGATTTTGACCTGCCGACACATTTTCTGCCTGAGTTTCCACCACCAATCTATTTGACGACGCGACCTGATCTGGGCGACGTTTCGCAGGGCAAAGTCGTCACAATCGACAACTATTACGGTTTGTTCAACGGAATCCTGAACCCCAAGCAACTCGAAGGGCTGCGTTTGCTGGTCATGCCGACGCAGCAACAGCAGTTTAATTCGACGCACGATCGACGTTCGCTGAAAGCCTCACGCGGTGTGACCTGTTTCGATTGTCACGTCAACGGTCATACCAATGCCGCAACGCATTTGGTCGGCGACATCCGCCCTCAAGAGTTTCGCCATCGGATCGATACTCCGACACTGCGTGGAGTGAATATCCAGCGACTATTCGGATCCCAGCGAGCCCTGAAGACAATTGAAGACTTCACCGAGTTTGAACAGCGTGCCGCATACTTCGACGGCGATCCAGTAATCGCGACGAAGAAGGGCGTAAACGTTTTGGAGCGGGGAAGTCAGGTCCATTCCATGGCCGAGTTTGAAGCCATACTCGACTTCCCGCCCGCTCCCAAGTTGGACGTCTTCGGCAAGCTCGACGAGAGCAAAGCGACCGAGCAGGAATTGCGCGGTCAAGAATTGTTTTTTGGCAAGTCGCAGTGTGCCGTATGTCATCCCGCGCCGTACTACACCGATAACCTGATGCACAACATGCAAGTGGAACGTTTTCACGAACCTAAAACGATTCTAGGCCGCAGGGCCGTCGCCGATGGGCCGATCAAGACCTTCCCTCTTCGCGGTATTAAAGACTCGCCGCCGTACTTGCACGATGGTCGGTTGTTGACGTTGGAGGACACGGTGGAGTTCTTCGACCTCGTCACTGGCGTAAACCTAAATGCTCAAGAAAAGTCCGATCTCGTCGCGTTCATGCGATGTCTATGACACCCGATATGGTCGCATAGGCGACGAGCCATTCCAACTCTCTTCCCACCAGCTATTCAGGTCGATGGTCATCGTCAGCAGGCAATGCGACCTGCCGCACCTCACGTGTCATTCGTTGGTCAGAATCTGCATTGCCGACGACGATCAGTACTTTTTTCGCAACTCGGCTTTAGGGAGAGACTTCGCTGGGTGGTCGGACGACCAAGGCTGACTACGGAGTCCGGCCCCGGCGAGCCTTCCGGTGTACGCACCGATACGCTATGGATTCGGCGGGCCAGGACTTGCAGCCGTTGTTGCAAATACCGTTTGACGGTGTTTTGCTCTGCGCAAGCCTACGCAATGTTCATGCCCAATCCTTCTATGCGAGCGGCAAAGGTGAGTTTCCCAAAACGCGAACACCTTACTCTATGCTCGCCCCTTTTTTAGCGGAGAGGGGGCTGACGGCGGTAAATGCAATCCCGCAGCTCGCTCCACAAGTTTCCGCTTCGGCGAGATTGCTGCGGCAATCGTGCAATGGTAGTCCGAGCGATTCTCGGTAATAATGGCACGACACTAACAGGGCAGGGCGTGCGCCGGTCAATGGATTTCAGTGATTTGAATCGGAGAATTGTTGAATGTCCCGCGTCGAAGAGCAGCACGCTACGCCGTTGGATCAAGAAGAGTTTTCGGTGACGAACTGGCGTGCTCCCCCCAACCTGCTCCATGAGTTATGAAAGTCTATTAGCCCAAATGGCGAATGGACTTTTTTATGAAGAACCGCAAACGACACTCCCCAGAGCAGATCTTTATGAAGTTGCGAGACGCTGATGCGATGCTCGCAGCAGACAAGAGCGTCGGCGAAGTGTTGCAATCACTCGAAGTGAGCCAAGCGACTCTGAGCCGCTGGCGAAGTCAATATGGTGGAATGAAGAGCGAGGAGGCCAAGCGTTTGAAGCTGCTTGAGCAGGAAAATAGTCGCTTGAATAGGATCATTGGCGATCAAGCTCTGGACATTCAGATGCTGAAGGAAATCACAAAGGGAAACTGACCAGCCCTCAGTCGCGTCGTGATGCAGTGCAGACGCTTCAGCGGAAGTTTTCCGTTTCGGAGCGTCGCGCATGCGACGTACTCGATCAGCCGCGATCGAGCCAGCGATATGTAGGGCAACCGAAGGACGAAGATGCTCGGCTAACCAGGAAGATCCTTGAATTTGTTCGACAGCGGCCACGATTCGGATACCGCCAAATTGGAGTGCTACTACGCCGAACTGGCGAAGTTATCAACAGTAGACGTGTGTATCGACTATGGAAGCTGCAGGGCTAAAAGTGGTAAGAAAACAGCGCAAACGACGATCTTTCTGAGAAAAAGCTAACGCCTGCCACCTCGCGCCCTCTGGTTTTGAACACAACGTTTGGACATGGGATTTCGTGCATTCTTCGACGACCGATGGACGTTCGATTCGATTTCTGAATATCGTCGACGAGTACACTCGGCTCTGCTTGAGTATCAAGGTTGGTCGCAGTATCCCAAGTGAAGATGCCATCGACGCACTGGCGGCGTTATTCTCGATACATGGCGTCCCAAAGCGAATCCGTTGCGACAATGGACCTGAGTTTATCTCGACGGCCATCAAGTCGTGGCTGGAGGCATTGAGCGTTGACGTCTTTTATATCGAGTCGGGGTCACCCTGGCAGAACGGCCTGTGCGAGAGTTTTAATGGAAAGCTACGGGACGAGTACTTGCACCAGGCGGAGCTACTCAGCGTAGCGGATGCAAGGGTCCAGGCACGAGCCTGGCGCGAAGACTACAACGGCCACCGGCCGCACAGTTCGCTTGGTTGCCTGACTACCAAGGAATTCGCACTTCGCTGTGCCGTTACTTGTTTCCTAAACGACCCTTTCATACCCCCTGGTACAGCAAATGGGGGCATTCCAGTCTGGCTTACCATGGCGACAGTTTGCAAGTTTCATTTGAATGGCTACTGGTTCATCAATGCGAACTAAACTGCTACTTGTTTCGATTCAAATGTCGTGCGCAAAGCAGGATGTGGAAGCCGCATTTGTTAGGAATGCACATCCCAGGCAGGCGACTGAAATGAAGAGAACTAAGTTGGCGAACCGAAGCATCATTACTTCCTTTTTGTTTGTTAAGAATGGCGGTAGACGTTCGTTATATTTGTTGGGCACTAATCGGGTCCGCAAGAGCCATTCTGCGGCGCCTTGCTCGTTGGTTCATTGAGTGGCGATCTTTACCTTGGTGGCCTTGACGCCTTCCAGAAACGGATCTGCCATTGCTTCCAATAGCTTGACCGACTCAGCCGATGCAATATTGGGATTTCCAGATTCAAATGGCGGTTGAGGATCATACTCCATCATCAATTGCACTGACTTGGCATAGTCGTCATCTTTGATCAACGATGTCAACGTGAGCGCAAAGTCAATTCCCGCCGTCACCCCGGCTCCGGTGATACGATTGCGGTCAACAACGACTCGTTGCTCGATCGGCTCGGCTCCAAACTCCTTTAGGACCTTCAGAGCTAACCAATGCGAAGTTGCCTTGTAACCGTTCAGTAGCCCAGCAGCACCTAAGATGAGCGATCCAGTACAGACGCTGGTCACGTAGGTTGCCTCGGCTCCCATCTTGGCTACGAATTCGCGTACTTGTTTGTCTTCCATCGCAGCCAAGGTGCCATCGGTTCCTCCCGGGATAAAGAGAATCTCTGGTGCCGGTCGGCAATCATCGAATGACATTGTCGGCCGAATGGGAACTCCGGTATCTGAGATGACTTCAGTCGTATCCTTCCACACTAAGCGTGTCTTGTACTCCGGCCCGAGCAAGGCAAAGACGTGCTGAGGTCCGATCAGGTCCAGTGTTGTGAAACGTGGGTACACAAGCATCAAGATCTCGTGCTTGGCGTATTGGACTGTCGCCTCAAGCGTCGTCACTTGATCATGAGTACAGCCCAGCATACAAGTTGCGGCAAGTCCGCTGGACAACTGCAGCAACTGCCTACGCGAAATGCTACTTGGTTTTGAAGTTTCACTCATGGAATCTACCAGTCACCCAGTGGTTCGAGGTTGTTTAAATCGTATGCGCGTTGCCAAACGGCCGCGTCAATAATGGCGTCAACAGATCGGACACTTCCGTCCCCCAGAGAGACATTGATGAGTCCCTTATGACTACTGCTAAACCAATTCAGGCTACAATCGCCTCGACTACGAACCCCGCAATTGCTTGACAGTGGCTGTAGCGGTTCGAGCGGCAAGTAGTTGAGGTTCCAATAGCTTTCGAAATAGCTGCCGGCCCAGTTTGACCATGGACCCGTTTGGGGGAAATCGCATTGAACAACACGTTCAGCCAGCATCACCGTGTTGGACGCGCCTTTCTGTCCAAAAGCGCCGATCAAACTGTAGCGACTTAGTCTGCCAGATTTCGGATTGGGATTGGGACCGGGGTCGAATACAACCTCGTTCGTCGTGTAGGAAGTGATCCGCTGTTGATTCGTCCCAACTTGAGTGGCATCTGTTGGGCAGATGAAACACTGCAGCTGTGAAGTCAACTGCGCATATTGAGCTTCAACTTGGCCCTTTATCAACCAAAATGTGTTCGAATAGCGATAGGGATCGGGAAAACTGAAATTCTCGTTGCCGGGCAATTTTCGTTCGGCCGATTCGAAATTATGAATCGCCAGAGCAACCTGCTTTAAGTTGTTCTGGCATTGCATTCGCCTGGATGCTTCGCGAGCAGCCTGCACCGCAGGTAGTAGCAGGCCGATTAAAACGCCAATAATTGCAATGACTACCAGCAACTCGACCAGCGTCATGGCGGACCGCGCCCCAAGTTTGCAAGATCTACGCTCCGTTAACACGCTGCGACTGGAGCTACTGGTGGCCATCGCATTCATCTCCTATTTCAGCAACCCGCTACGAATCAGTGTCGCGTGTTTTGCCACTAAAGAGCGATCAGCGAGCAAGCAACTTGCGACGGCGCATCAACGCTAGACCAAGGGAACTCATTGACAGCAGCACTCCCGATGATGGCTCAGGTACAGCGGTGGTCGCGTTCAAATTGAAAAAACCAACATCATCACCCACCGAGAAGCCAAATAATCCCAGCGTAGAGCCAATTCGCAGGTCGCCGGATGCTGTAAAGCCATTGGCAGCTGTTACAAACGTAGGCGTATCCACATAAAACGTTGGTGAATTCGGGAAGTCAAAATTGTTGACAAGCGTCAATCTAGTATTCAGAGAATCGAAGGTAACGGCGAAGTCGCCTAAAACAAATGGGCCTTGGACCGTAGAAAAGCGAGTGACACCGTCGATACCAAACTGCTCGTTGGAAGACCAGCTTGCAGCAATCGTCGCTGCACTAGTTGTATCGATATCGGCGTTGGTCGCCTGCCGACCACGACGTGCGTCTGGGTTGGTAACTGAAGCTCCATTCACGGTGTGGTTTAGGTTTACAAGGCCGCTACTCGAAGACAGATCCACGCCGCCCCCTGTTCCCGCTGTAATTTCTGTACCTGTTGCGGAGTCAACCCCCGATCCCGTTCCGTAGAATCGGTCCAACGCAAGCGAGCTAAACATCGATGAAGACGTATCGAACTCGATAGTCGCTGAGCCACCAATCACCAAGTCTGCGAACAAGGGTGGAGTGAAGCATAATGTGACAATATTTAGCAGCAGGATTGAGCGTGCGAATAGCATCATGATGGGACCTTTGATGTGTTGTTAAGGTGTTATTGTCGAGTTTTTGGCAAAACATGCGTCAGAGCGTCGATGGCTTCAAGTCGCTAGTACTTCTGATCGAGAAAACTACCAACGTAGATCATGTAGTCGAACGGGAGCTCATCCGCTCGGATGTCATTGAGCGCCGTCCCCACGGTAGACTCAATCACTTTCTCAAGATTCGAATCTCCCGCATGTTGTACGACGGCTAGCGGCGTATCTGCGGGATAATTGACCGAGAGCTTCTCGATGAATTCTCGAAACTCGGTTCGCATGGTGAAGAGCACCATGGAGTTCTGATGCACGGATAGCTGTTCGATGTTATCGTGTGCTCCAATCCTATCGCCCGCTGTGAGCGTAACGCTCTTGGTATGCTTGCCGTTAGTCACACTACGCCGCAACGCTGCATTGGCTGCATTGAAGGCGCTAACCCCCGGAACAACCTTGGGATTCAGGTCTGCGAATTCCTCCAATGTCCATGCACTCGGACCGAAAACCATTGGGTCGCCCATATCCAAGACTGCAACCTTCTTCCCGGCTGCTACTGCAGCTCGAACCAAGTTTACGAACTCTATTCGCTTGGTTTGCGTCTCACGAAACTCATTAAGTTGCTCGGGTTTGATTGAATCCTCTGACTGCCCATAGAACGGAAACAGTCGCCAGTAATCGAAATGCAATTCCTTTCCCTTGAGCTGATCACCGAGCATCGGTACGTTCCGGTCGCGACAAAAGACGACGTCGGCACTCTCGATCACCTTGATAGCGCGTAGGGTCAGTAGTTCTGGGTCGCCCGGTCCGAGACCAACGAGCGTAAACGGAGAGATCGATGACTCTTGCGCACGAGTCGTCGACTGCATCCACGTGCTGACAGCAATCGCGGAAAAAACACACATAAAGTATCGCATGCTTGAACTGAGGCGTTTCATGATAACTGAATCTCTTTGGTTTCAACTGTCGGGTTTTGCTGCATGGTGACTTGCTAGAAGTCGTTGATAACTTCTCCACCGGCCGGCGTCGAAAGCGCCCGCCAACTGCCGATGTCGATACTGTCACTGATGAATTGAACGGAACCATCGCCGAGCGTTGTGCTTACGCCGCCGGTGTGCTGGCTGCGCGCTGCCAAGAATCCCCAGTTGTTCTTCACGACATCCGGTGCATCGGCGTTAGGCGATGGATATGCGTTGTATCCGGTATCGCCATCTTTGCCGTGGATCCACGCGTTACACCTAGCGCCAGACCAAATGGCTGCGCCGGAGGCGGCTACCAACAAGTCTGGGTTGTCGCCCGGTGCGCCGTTAAACCCTTGCCCCGAGCCATTCATGCTGCCGGGCCCGCCGGGATAGGCAGCCATGTAGCGTCCGTGCGGCGTGGCTGGAGAAGGGGGCCCAGGAGAATAGTTCGCCCCAGCACCCATGAGCGCTTCGGAGAACACCATCGTATTAGAAGTTCCATCGGTCATATCGCGAAACTTGGTGTTGGAACCACGCCAAAACATACCGTCAGTGCGAACTCGCGAATCGTAATTCTTGTCAGTTCCTGACCCTGTGCAAACGACATAATTAGTACCGGCGAACGTGTTGTTGCCGACGCTGTAAATTGGTTCCTGACCATCAGACGGGCACAAGAAGATTGCTAGCGGCTGGCGAGCAACCGCCGCATGCGCAGGATTGAACTGCTGGTTATTCAAAGCTCCGGTGTACAACGGTGTTCGATAGTCAATCAGTGATTCCAAATTACCCTGTTCCATAAAAGGCAACAAGAACGCTTGAACAGAAAATCCATAAACCATGCTTGCGTTTGAAGTTGAGTATGCCGGACCTGGAAACGCCTGATGAGCGCTCTCGTAGTTGTGCAGCGCCAGCCCCAATTGCTTCAAGTTGTTACTGCATTGCATGCGGCGTGCTGCTTCTCGCGCCGCTTGAACGGCTGGCAAAAGCAATCCAACCAAGATGCCGATGATGGCTATGACGACGAGGAGTTCTACCAAAGTAAAGCCACTTAGGGCCGCGCGCCTCCGACGTTTTGAACGGACAATGGAAAGGAATATGGAAAATCGAAATGTCATTATTGGAAGTCTCATTATTCGCGTGGAATGCGTGTGCGTAAAATCCCCAGTGGAGCTTGAAGGCTGGCCTTCAAGTCCTTAAATCTTTAGTAAGCACGGTCACGGCATGAATCGCGCCCATGAGGCGCGGTCGGGCCAACTTTGCGAGGAGCAGGCTGTGCATCACGCTCCATGAGCGCGATTGATGCCGCGTTACAACCAAAGTGCTACCGAAGTCGGTATGCGTAGAAGCGCCTCAGGTCTTTCAATCTCGACAATCGGCTGCAGACCCGCTGTTGCACCTTTCGAGCACTGCGAATGCGCGGCCTTAAAGCAAACTTTCCGGATGTGCGCAATCAAGCACTCAGGCAGCGAGTAGCAACTGTCGACAAAAAAATAGGAGGCGTACCTAAGCCGCTCGCGGAACTGGCCCATCGACAGGTAGATAGATGGATGGACATATTACGTCCACCCTGCATAACCAACCGAGACAAATTGGATCCGGTGGTTCAACGATTGAGTCGCGCTCTGGAATCCAAGAATCGCTGAATAGCGCGACGGCCATCTGGATACCCAAGCAACGCAGCGCGGGATCAAGTAGCACAATTCTTACGAGCGGGCGACCGTTGCTGGTTGAAGTGCGAGTCGGTTGGCTGGCTTTGCTTCCGCAACACTCGCGGGGAGCCGGCTGCTCTTTCTGCTCCGCTGTTACTCCAGGATTGGCGCAGCACCCCTGTCTGGGAGTTCCCGTTTGTGTTTGCCGTTTTGCACTACATTGAGAACAGGCCAGGGAATCCGATTTTGCAATCGAGTAAGAACCGCAGTGACAGGATTCTGGGTTGGCAGTTGAGCAGCAATTCGCACCCTTTTCTTGCTTACTCAAAACGACCTCTGATTTCGGCTTAACCCTAGCTACTAGAAACTTGGGCGCCTGAACTTTATTGCTTTCTGCCCAGGCGAGCTTCTCTACGTCCGTATGGCAACAGCATTTGTCCCAACAGAATGCCGCTGAAGAGCAGCCACAGGGGGAGTTTTCGCAAGGAAATCTTTCAGTGACCGTTTTCGTGGGATAGACGGGAATCGAAATCCCCAAGATTAGAACGAGATGGATTCCAAGTAGGCATAACGCGACCCAGCGCACTGGAGTGCGCGATCGGATGAATGAAAACCTACGGAAAACGTGATCCAACTGATTAAATCCTGCGATGCTTGCATAGCGCAAACCCGCTCCTCGCCCGCGAAATTCTACTGCGTTTGAAAGTTCAGATCAATCGGCTGAAATTGAACCAGAACGTGGCAAATTGCCCCATAGCCCTCGACCCGCGCAAACTTGGCATTGTGGGATAATGCATTTCAGCACGGAATTTGCGTCTTGCTTTGGATTCATGAGTTCCACATGACCTCCCCGTAACGAACCCTCTTCATAACCATGCTCTGTTTCGGAAATAACGCAAACACAATGAGCACAGTGGGGTTAGCGATTCCGAGTCCTGTTCGGTCCCCTGGAGCGGATGCAACGCTCTACTGAAAGCCCGACACAGAAGTGGGCTTAGAGAAGTTCTCACTTTAAAGCTTGAGGATGGGAGGGACCGGCTCGCGCCTCAGACATTGATCGCGAGACATCGTGCAATCCTTCTCGATGGGGATAGAGCACGGCTGGGAAGCAACTCGAGCGCCGCATCTTCGCCGTTGACAAACATCCGTGGAGGGCAATATGAGCCCTCGCTAGTTGCTAAGATTTCAGCTCATTAACGAACTTGGTAACGGCCCCAATGCGCAAAACCCTGGCGGTTTGGAGACTAGCCCCCTTTGCAGCCAAAGAACCTCAATTTCATTTCCTTACTATGCAATTCTCAAACTGCGTTTTCACATCTTAGGCTGGACCAATACAAGCGGTTACGCAAATCGGAAATTGGGACTTTTCCCAATATTAAACGAGGCTTTTCCCCAAACCGTTCAGTGCCACCGTTGCAAAACCCATTGCGTTGCGTGCTGAGTTAATTGCGTGGCGTGGTTTATGCCTATTTTTTGCTTAATATTCTCTTTGTGGCGCTCGATTGTCTTGACGCTCAAGTACAGCGCGTCAGCTATCTGTCGTGTGCTGTAGCCATTGCCAATTAATTCGAACACTTGCAGCTCGCGATTCGAGAGTGAATCGGCACCTTCCAGCGAAGCGGGCACACTGGTTCCTAAAAGACCACGGATCCAATGCTTCTTAACCGTTTCGCTGAAGTACAATTCGCCCTCAAGCAGCGTTTGAATGCCTTCGACCAATCGCTCGGGAGCCTCTTGTTTGTTAATAAAGCCGCGCGCACCGAGGGCCAGAACGCGGTGAGCAAACAGGCTTTCATCGTGAACAGAAATGACTAGAATCTTGAGTTGCCGACGCTTCTTCAACGCTGCTTGAATCAAATCCATGCCGCCGCCCTCCCTGAGCGACAGGTCGGCGATGGCGAGATCAGGCTGTTCCCGACCGAGCATTTCCAGCCCCTCTCGTTCATTGCTTGCCATTCCGCAAAGCTCCAGCGATGGATCCTGATTGATCAGTTGTGAATAGCCAAAGCGGACGATGCCGTGGTCATCAACAACGGCGATTCTCGCGGTGTTGCTGAGGGTTTTGGTCATGATTGCCAGCTCCGTTGGGGAATAGTGAGCAACACGCGAGTTCCTTGGCCTTCGGTGGATTCAATTTCCAACTTGCAACCCACCGATGCGGCTCGATAAAGCATAAGCCGCAAGCTGTTTGAATCTGCCTTGTGAAGCTCAGCATTTTTAATGCCAACACCATTGCGCATTATCGTCAGTTGAATACTCTCCTCAGTTACGCAGTCTAGTCGAGCTGCATGATGGCAACGTCGAAGCGATGAGCGAAGGACGGGGCGCCGGAAGTGAACTCATCGTGCGGCTGCCTCCATCATGCTGATTCGAGAGGTGCCCTCTCATCCCAAGCTGTTTCTGCGGATGAAGCAATTAGCGGAACTCGCATACAGTTTCGCTCTGATTGCTGAACCCATGGAAAAAATGCAAAGAATCAGCCACATAGCGTCGCTCACGGTTGGAGTGTCCGTTGCTCGCGCCATGTGGCTGATGTTACTTCCGAAATGTCCGGAGAAGCTAGCTGCGTGCCTTGCTATCGTCTTCCAATTTCTTGGCGATTTGCTTTGCCTTGTCGAGATGCTGCTGAACCTTGGCGGATGCTTGCTGAGCGATCTCCTGCAGCTCTTGAAGTCCGCTGCTTTCGATGGCCTTCAACTCGGCCAGCATCATGGTGTGCATGACGCATTGCTGACCGAGGTAAGCCATATTGAAGTCTTGACCTTCGTACCCGTTGAGCATTTCTTTGGTCATCTTCAATGCGTTTTCACAAGCCTGCTCACCGATTTCGCACAGCTCCTTCGGAACTCGGTTCGATTGAGAATTGGTCATTCGATTCTCGCTCCGTCGATCGTTGGCGGCACGATCGTTGCCGGCTCCGCTGTTGGCAGTTCGATTCTCTGCCGTTCGAGGCTGGTCGCCCCGTGCAGTTCCGGCTTGCACTGAGCGAGCTTGTCCAGATTGGCTGGTGGCAGCATGCTTTTGCAGTGTTTGATTGAGCGACTGATGATCTTGGATCAACGTCTGTGTGAACTGCTTCACCTCTTGGTTGTCCGATTTTTGCTGAGCCAGCTTGGCCAGTTCGATCTCGGCTTCGTTCGACTTAATCAACTTCTGGACCAAGGCTTCCTTCACCGTGGGGCCTTGTTGCTGCGAATCATTCGACGCGCGTCGGGATTCGTAACGATCGCCTCGTTGGTTCTGTGCATCCAATGGTGCATCGAGCGGCTGCCCAGGAGTGGTCGTCGGTTGCCCAGGCTGGACGATCGGCTGACCGGGCTGAACCGGAGTTTGGGCGTTAGCGATCGAAAATCCAGAGATTGCTGCAATCGTTAAGGCAGCAGTGGAGAAGCGTAATTTCGACATGAGATGCTCCTGAATGTCGACTGTGAAAGGCTCACTACGGCAACACCGCCGTAGTTGGTTGATGACGACTACCGCATTCGACGTGCCTCGATGCGATGAGCAGACACAAATCCCTTTAGTCTTTGCGAATTGGGGGACTCCCCCATATCACATGGAGGGTTTCTCGGTGGCAGCGGAGACGCACTGTTTGCAACGATAGCTTCAATCACTTCATTTCCATTACTTTGATTTTGGACAATAACGATGGGACTGTTACTAACACAGAGTTCAATTCCCTCGATGACTTGCTCGTCGAACAACTTCAGACCTCTACGATGCGGAAAGCCGCTTGGTCGACGCACGACCCAACATGATCGACTCTGCGGCTGCACCTGAGTTGAAGCGGCATTCTCGCATCATCTTGATGAAACCCGAACTCAAGTTGTTCGGCTGGAACGCAAGTTCGAGTTGCTCGATGTGACGGCAAAGCGAGAGCGTGGGAAACATGAAGGGACTGACCAAGGAAGGCGAGAGGGGCATCAATGCTTCCGGCGAAACGTCAATCAAAGACGCAGCCCCGATCTCGGAAGCTCAACGAGTCGAACACAACGAGATGGCAGGTTACGACCCAGCGCGGACGTTTGCCCAGCAATGTGGTCGCCAAGACGTAGCGGACCTATTTCAACAAACGCTCGACGAAGAAATCACGGGATGAATAATGGCACCAAAAGTGCTCAGAAGATACAAAAATACAATCGATCTACGGCCTCGCATCACTACTAAAAGGCTTAGAACAATGCCTACAAGAGCACAGTGAAAATGGAACACCTCGTCGGCAAAGTGAAGCAGAAATAGAGCTAGATTACAGATGATCACTCGCTTTCCAAAAAAATTAGAAATTAACAGTTGGACGCCAATTCGCGAAATTTCTTAGCAAGCAAGGAAGATACCCATGGGAAAATGTGAAACGTGTGGAAATGAGTACGACAAGTCGTTTGATATCGTGAAGGGGGGCACGTCGCACACTTTCGATAGCTTTGAATGCGCGATTCACCGTCTCGCTCCGATCTGCGAATGTTGCGGTTGTCGGATCATTGGTCACGGACTCGAAGCGGATGGAAGGTTTTTCTGCTGCGATCACTGCGCAGAAAAGATGGGAATCGATGGCTTACAGGATCGTAAATAGATGTGTCCGACTTGCACATCACAGCTCTGATCGGCGTTGCGTATTTCGCGGCGGTGCCTCTGCGTACCAAGACATTCATAAGAGATGCCTATCTCCCGTAGTGAACCTGCGATTACTTCCGTCGCGATGCTAGTCTGCTCGGAACTGACTTAACAGAATCGTTGCGCATGGTGGGTAGTCGACGCATCCTTTGAAACCACCAGTGATATTTTGGCTCTGCATTCATTTCTTGGCACACGCTTTGCGACTAGCCGACTCCGACGTGACGTACTTTACTCGCGTCCACGCCAAGCCAAGGCCGTGCGGCGTCAACGAGGGGCCGGACCAAGGCGTGAGCAGCTTCAGTATTTGTTTCGGGAGGCGTTGATGTGAATAGAATTCTCACGGTGGGCTTAGTCGGCCTGCTACTTGTCGGATGCACTTTTGACAGCACCAAACCCGCCCCGTCAGATCGCGATAACACCGCCGTCAATGAGCGGGATGCGGACGATCGAACCGTTACGCCAATGGATCAATCCAATGCTTCGGCGGACATCGATCAGGTTGCCGCGATTCGCAAAGCGGTGTTGGACACCGAAGATCTGTCCGTGAATGGTCGTAATGTGAAGATCATCACCGATGGCGGAAAGGTAGTACTTCGTGGACCAGTTGCATCATCCACTGAGCGAGACGCGATTGCCCGTATTGCTGGTAAGGTCGCAGGCACTGGTAATGTGACGAACGAACTCGAAGTTGAAAAGGACTAACTCTTCAACCACTCATCCTCAACCCGATCCATACTTTTGAAACGATAGGTTAATCAATGAACAACGAACACAATCAAGCGGTCTTTGGAATCGCAGACAATCGAGCTGAAGCCATTAACGTCGCCGAAGGACTGCGGGCGGCGGGGTTCAGAGAGTCCGAAATATCTTTCGTGATGGCTGACGGCGATAGCGGAGGTGAGATTGTGATGGAAGGGAACACAAAGGCACCTGAGGGTGCGGCCACGGGTGCGGGCAGCGGGCTACTTTTGGGCGGTGCCCTTGGATGGGCCGCGGGTATCGGAGCCTTAGCGATTCCTGGACTTGGGCCGTTCATTGCCGCTGGCCCCATTATGGCAGCACTCGGCGGAGCGGCAATCGGCTCGGCAGCAGGCGGGTTGACGGGCGGGCTGATCGGGATGGGGTTCTCCGAATATGAAGCGAAAGAGTACGAAGGATACTTGAAAGACGGTCGTGCGCTGATCTCCGTGCGAGTTTGCAACAGCGACGAAGTCAAACGTGCGAAAGAAGTTTTTAACCAAGCTGGGGCGGACCACGTTTCGGTTAAGAGTGTTTCTGAAGCGTCGTCGTAGAACGGATTCGCATGGCAGACATTGATTCATGGAGCCTTTGTCGTTTCGACGGGAAAGGCTCATTGCTGTTAACGTCGACAACTTTTAGCTGGAGATCTTTGTGAGTACTGAGAACCTTAGCAATTGAGAGGCTATCGCAAAGCTCAAAGAGCTTGCCGAGTCGATCGATTTTGCAATGCTGTGTACCGACTTGGAGGCGACGCCATTCCATGCAATCCCCATGAGTACGAGACGAGTGGACGATCAAGGGCATATCTGGTTTCTGAGCGGTCTGCAACGACCACAGACGACACGGCTTTCAATCGATCTACCTTCGTCAACTTCGAAACGCGTCCATAACCCGAGACGGCGCGACGCGAGTAACCTTACCAAAGCTAAAACAATTGAGTAAAAAGTTCACGAGTTAGTACCGGATCTTCAATGGGAACCGGAGTTCGCCTGGGCAGGCATTTCCGGCAAAACGAAAGACGCACTGCCCTACGGCGGTCGCACTTCGGCGTGCGCGAGCTGCCTTTCTACATTGGGGTTCGGCGGCAACAGCATTACGTTAGCCGGTCTCCACCAACATCGTCACGGAGATTGTGCAAGGTGGCAAACCGAACTCGGCAAATCTGTTTCGCTTTGGCAGGTCGCCAAGCAACTCCACCGACGTAGTCGAGTTCCCATTCATTATCGCACTGTCGTCAGTACTTGTTCGACGCGATCCATCAATGATTCCTCTCGCCTTCAGAAATCCTTCCCGTAGCCTTGGCTATTGTTGGCTCGAAATTCAGCGTGGCAATGTGAACAACTAACCTGCTTCCCGAATAGCTCAATGCGGGCCAATAGTTTACGGCCACAGACTGGACACGACTGATTGAATCGAAGTTGACTCATGGCTGCCTCTCCTCTGCTGTCCAAACTTCCACTTGATTGTCGATCGCGGTGACGCCATCAACTCGCCGAACGACCTCCTGAGCCATTTGCTTCATAAAGTACGAGGGGAGGATTCCGGTCAAGAAGGCTGTTCGTCCGTCCAATCGGCATTGAACATCTTTCAAATGGCGGTAGGGGCTTTGTCGCAGGCGTTGTTGAATCCGTTGCTCCATTGCGTTTGGCGAAACTCCCCGAATCCGAGTTTCGCCGGTGAAAGGGGCCGGTAGCGTTTGCAGCACGGTGAAGCCTCCTTTTAATAGTGACATTTGTAGAATGCTTTCAAGGTATGTTACGGTCTCACCTGCAACGGAACAGCGAAGATTCCCGATTTCCGCAATGGGGAAATCCCCCATCCAGCTTTTGAGTTGGCGGATGTCGCATGAGGAAGTAGCGGAAAAACGCAGCTTCGGACGCGCTGTATTCCGGACGTCTTGGCGACGTTCGCTACCACAGAAACCCGAATTCGATAGCAGGTCGCGCCATTTGCCCTACCGTTGGTTCACATACCGATCGGAAGCACTGTCGAAAGTCTTGGCGTCGTTCGCTAAAAGTCTTGGGTGGTGTCCGCGAAAACTCAAATGAACATTCCCAAAACAATGCTCGACGACTAACGCGCGTTTCGCGATGGCAAACTTGGTCCCCGTTTCCGCAATTACGTTGACGAACGGCATGCGGGACGAGGCGGTCACTTTAGTTTCGGTCGAGTCCTTAGACACTGCATCACAGGGGTACCAGCGATCCATACTGAGCAAGCGCCGTGCCGATGCAGATGACGTCCGCTGTAGCGAGACTCGCCAATAGTTTCGGTACGGCGGATGGATCTAGAGATCTTGGCGACTTCGGTTACGCAGTTGCTCGGTATGGCATTTGCACGAGTTGATTGAAGGATACCCCGTCCGTCTGAGTCCGCGAAATCGTTGGAGCAACTACCATGTTTATGAAAGATACAACTTCCGGTGACCTCGTTCGCGTCAACAACGTAAATCAGCTCGCCAGCCCGCATGAAACGCACGTTGACGGATGTCGCCAAGCTGGCGAAGAGGAGCAGGATGAAAGACAGTTCAGCAAGGGCGAACTCGAATTTCCCTCTGGGGAACCTTTACCAAAATGCTGGACCGACGCCCATTACCAAGTTGCATAATCATGGTCATCCCCTGAGGGATACGCAAACCTTCTGCCAAGAACCTTCTACGACATCGCGATGAACACCTCGGCACGAGGTACTCAAAGGTGAAAAACTGAACGCAGATTACCGACTTCCCTACTGGGGCTTTCCGTAATTGACGCGCTGGCCGTCGGCATTGGCCTGAGTGGTCGCGGTTGAATTCATCATTGCCGGAAGTGTGCTCAATGCCGGTCTGTTCGCGCAATCCGACCGAATGCGTCCGATTGTCGCTAACCTGTTCTCATCAGTGAAGATTATGGCAATTTCCATCAGTGTAGCGGTACCGATTTTGCTCAAACGGGTAATCCAAGTCGCGCCGAATCGAAACAAACCGGAGTTCGAGAAATGAATGAACCGCTCAATGGCATAGAATGCCCTGGTTGTGATCAGCGAGTTGACGAGCAAGCCGTCGCCTGCCCAAATTGTGGCCGAAAACTCGATGTCGAGCATCCTGCCGACATTACGCCTACGAAACATCCACTCATCGAATTCCCGCCGCCGGATGCGTCCAATCCAGTCGCACCCCATCGTGATACGGACTAGGTGCAATCTGTTATAGGCAAGTCAGTTCCAATGGGCGCGACACCAGGATGTAACCAGCATCTAACATGCTGGGGATAAAGCCCACTACAACCACTACTTTCAACGCCGACTATTCAATTTTGCTTGGCCACAGTTACCAGCGAACAGCTAGTGGACCGAAGCGATCGTCCCTGGGATAATTCGAATCGACGGCCATCGCACAACTACCGACGACGCCAGAACTTTCGCGAAATCTTGAGTGAAGCATTTTTGAGCGAACAACAATCGGTCGACAATCCATTACGTTCGAGGGCAAGGCGAGGAACCACGGAGTTAACGTGATCTGGGGCACAGCAAGCAACCGGTCACTGAAATCATCGGTAAGGGGCCTGGACAGCGAAGCGTCGAATGCAATTATTAAGATCGTCGAAAAGCCTGCCCCACGGCCGGTCTGGATCAGCGTCTGGGGTGGCCCCCGCGAAGTCGCTCAGATAATTTGGGACGTGAAGCAAACACGGAGTGAACCTGAGTTAAAGAAGTTTTTCAGCAAGCTGCGCATCTTCCTGATCGCCTATCAAGACGCGTCGCACGGTTGGCTGCTGGAGGAATTTCCTGAGATGTTCATCATCGAGTCGGGTAAAACGTATCAGGCAATGTGTGGCGAACACGACAAACTTTCGGATCTCTCTTGGGTTAACGAGAACATCCGTAAGGAACATGGTCCGCTCTCCGAAATATATTCTCATGAAGGCATGGGTTGCACAGGAGTCTGCGAAGGTGACTCTCCTGCATGCTTGCATCTGGTCTGTACGGTTCGAGGGATTAGCAACCCCGAGGATCCAACTCAACCAAGTTGGGGCGGCCAGTATGAAAAAAGACGGCGACAAGAACCAGTACATCGATGGTCCCGGCGGCTCCTCCATATCGAAATGGCGCAGAGATTTTCAGAAGGAATTCGCAGAACGAGCACATTAGTGTATCGAGTAAGTTACGAGTACGATTGCGGGATCGTAGCTGAAAGGATGCGATTTATTTCCGCATGCGACGACCAGGGCTGGCTTACCCCATTGCCATTCTGATCTGCAAACACGCTGCCAAGCTAGGGGGACATCGCATCTATAGGTTTTGCACCTATCTGGATGAGGAGGTGGCTTGGCAGGCTCGCGAAGGCTTATACTCTGATACAGTTGTGGCGGATGTCAGCGAAAAGCAACCTCACTATTTTTTACCCGCGTTGAAGGAAGCTCCCTTTGCTGCCGAGCGAATTGCACCATCGGTTGATCGAGCGTTTTTGCCCACCCTCGATTCTCGTAGATTCCGCGCACGAGATCGTGCACCTCTCCGAGTCGGCGGGCCGCTTTCTACAATTTACCGGCGGCAAGGACAATCACATCCTCTTGCGCATAGCGCATCCCATGCTGCGCGTCAGACTGCGAGCCGCGATCCATGCCGCTACGCAAACACAAATTGAGGCGACCGCATGCCGTGTACCGATCGAGGCTCTTGGCCTGGTGGACATCCGTGTCATTCCCGCTGGCGACGTTGCGCCGGGTTTTCTGCTCATCGTGTTCGAAGAGCATCCGACGGACGGAGCGGCCAAGAGTGCTGCGTCTAGAAGCTCGGAAGCTCATCATACGGCCGTCCACTTGGAGCGAGAGCTGGTAGCAAAGACCGCGCATGGGCCGTTCACGATGGAGCAATCGCGGGTGTCCACTGAAGAGCTCAAGGCGCACACCCACGCGTTGCTGGAGATGAACAAGGCACTGCAGTCTGCGACAGAAAATCCGAATGTTAGCCGCGAAGATATGCAGGCGATCAATGAGGAACTGACAGCGGTGAACTACAGGCTAACGCGCAATTCCGACCTACTCGCACGGTCCAATACCGACTTGCATAACCTGATAGCCGCCACGGACATTGCGATCATCGTCCTCGACCGCGAGCTGCTCATTCAGCGGCTCATTCCCTCGGGCAATGCGTTCTTCAATCTCATCTCGACCGATATTGGCCACCCACTCTCTGACCTTGGCCACCAGCTCGCCTACTCCGAAATCGTCACCGATGCCGAACGTGCACTGGCGCACCTCAAGCCCGGCCAGCGTGAAGTTAATTTGGGGGAGCAATGGTACCTTGCCCGTACCTCGCCTTATCGCACTATCGATGACCACATCGGTGGCATAGTCCTCACTTTCCTCGATATTACCGACCAAAAGCGGGGCAAGGAACAGATTGCCCGCCTTGCAGCCGAATCTGAACGCCAGCGGCGGGTTTACGAAACGGTTCTAATGAATACCCCCGATTTCGTGTATGTGTTCAGCCTTGATCACAGGGTGCTCTACGCCAACGACGCTCTCATTAAAATGTGGGGTCGTGGCTATGAGGGCGCGATCGGAAAGACGTTCCTCGAGATTGGATACGAACCGTGGCACGCGGAGATGCACGACCGGGAGATCGACCAAGTACGATCGACGGGACAGCCGATCCGGGGCGACGTCCCTTTTAACGGCAGTAACGGCCGGCGGCAGTACGACTACATTTTCGTACCTGTCATTGGTGCTGACGGAGAAATCGAGGCAGTCGCCGGAACGACCCGAGACGTGACCGAGCAAAAGGAGACTGAGCGGCAGCTGCGGGAGGGGCAGGAGCAGTTGGACTTCGCGCTTGCCGCCGCCGACTTGGGCTTTTGGTCCCTCAATCTGGCCGATCACACGGCTCGCCGCACGCTCCGACACGATCAGCTGTTTGGGTATGACGCGCTCCTCCCGGAGTGGACCTACGAGATGTTTCTCGAACACGTGGTTCCGGAGGACCGTGCGGCGGTGGATGCTGCCTTCCAGCAGTCCGTGGCGACAGGTGCGCCATGGGCTGTTGAGTGTCGTATCCGTAGGGCCGATGGTGCTGTGCGGCACATTTGGAAGAAGGGGCTTGTCTGGCAGAACGCCGAGGGGCAAGTCGAGCGAATGCTTAGCATCGTCGGTGATATCACCGAGCGCCGCGAGACTGAGGAGCGGCAGAGGTTTCTGGTCACGCTAGCCGACAGCTTACGCCCGTTGTCCGACCCAGTGGATGTGCAGTCGGAAGCCAGTCGTGTTCTTGGCGAGCATTTGGGGGCGAACCGAGTGGCCTATTTCGAGATCCATGGCGACGATTACGTCGTCGAGCGAGATTACACCGCAGGCGTCGCGCCACTTGCCGGCCGATACCCAGTCACCTCTTTCGGGCCTGCCCTGCTCGCTGGCTTACTCGGTGGCCAAACTTGGATCGAGGTGGACGCTACCACCGAGCCGAGCCGGCCGTCCAATGAGCGGGAGGCGTTCGCGGCCATCCAGGTGCGGGGGCATGTCGGCGTGCCGCTTGTCAAGAGCGGAAGTTTCGTGGCCGGCATGACTGTCCAATTTTCTGCCCGGCGAGACTGGACGCCGAACGAAATTGCCATCATTGAAGAGACCGCCGAACGGACTTGGGCGGTGGTGGAGCGGGTGCGAGCCGAGGCGGCGTTGCGTCAGAGCGAGGAGCGTTCGGCGTTTGTCCGTCGCAGTAGTGGTGTTGGATTCTGGTATTGTGACCTGCCGCTCGACGTGCTGCAGTGGGATGAATTGGTGAAAGCCCACTTCCACCTGTCGCCCGACGCCACCGTCACGATCCAGACCTTCTACGACCGCATCCACGAAGACGACCGAGAACGCACGCGTCGGGCTATCGAACAGAGCATTGCAGGACGCACGCACTATAACCTAGACTACCGCACAGTGTCCCCGGACACCGGGGCTGTGAAGTGGGTACGGGCGATTGGACGGACTTTCTACAGCGCCGACGGCACCCCGACCAGTTTCGACGGAGTGACGCTCGATGTGAGCGATCAGAAGCGGGCCGAGGCGCGATTAAGGGAAAGCGAGCAACGCTTCCGCGAAATGGCCAACGCAGCTCCCGCGATGATCTGGGTGACGAACGAGAAGCACGAATGCACATTCCTTTCTCAGAGCTGGTATGACTTCACCGGCCAGCGAATCGAGGACGGTGAAAAATCCGGCTGGATCAATGCGGTGCATCCCGATGACCGAGTAGCGACACAGATGACTTTTACTGTCGCTGCCGAGAGGGGGGAGCCTTTCGAATTAGATTACCGATTGCAAACCGCCGATGGTGCTTACCGCTGGGCGATCGATGCTGGCAAGCCACGTTTCAACGAAGCAGGTCAATTCGCTGGGTTTGTGGGCTCCGTAACCGATGTCCATGACCGGCGTGAATTTGAGATGGCTTTAAATGAGGCGCTCATGGCTGCCAAGTCCGCCAACGAATCCAAAAGTGCCTTTCTGGCGAATATGAGCCACGAAATTCGCACACCGATGACCGCGATCTTGGGATACGCCGACTTACTACAAGACTTGGTCCATCAAGACGATGCGATACAGCATCTGAAAACGATACGAAACAACGGTCATTATTTGTTGGAAATCATTAACGACATCCTGGATCTCTCCAAGATTGAGGCAGGGAAGTTGGAAGTCGAGTGCGAACCCTTCGAGTTACACCGCTTAATCGAGGATGTTCGTAGCATCATGGAGATTCGGGCAAAGGAAGGCGGGTTAATGCTGGAAGTCCAATATAATGGCAAGCTGCCCAGCGTGATCCAGTCGGACGCCAAGCGATTAAAGCAAATTTTGATCAATCTCGTTGGCAACGCCATCAAGTTCACCCACCGTGGCCAAGTGCAAATTCGCGTTCAGTTTGATGCGATGACGTGGCGATTGCAATTCGATGTCATCGATACGGGGATCGGTATTTCACAAGGGCAGATGGCAAGACTATTTAAGCCATTCTCACAAGGTGATGCGAGTGTTAGCAGAAACTTCGGTGGCACCGGACTGGGGTTGATTATCAGCCAGAGACTGGCGGAAATGCTCGGTGGCTCCATCACTGCCGAAAGTACCGAAAACGTGGGCAGCGTGTTTTCGGTCAGCATTCAAACGGGCGAAAACTCGCATCTTGAATTGGTTGACTACGAAAGTATGCTCGACAGCAGGGGGGTGCATGTTGACACGAACCACAACGAACCCTCCAAACTCACATGTCACGTGCTGATTGTGGACGACCGGCGTGATATTCGATTCTTGAGCAAACATATTCTCACAAAATCGGGCGCGACCGTGTCGGAATGCGCGGACGGGCTAGAAGCCGTAGAACGTATCGCCGCTCATTTAATTGACGGAAAGGTTCCCGATTTAATCCTATTGGATATGCAGATGCCGAATCTAGACGGATACGCAACCGCGCAAAGATTGCGTTCGCTAGGTTACACTGGTCCGATCTTAGCACTTACCGCGGACGCGATGCAGAGCGATATGAACCGGTGTCTCGATGTCGGATGCAACAACTATCTGAGCAAACCGATCGACGAAAAACAACTGTTGAAAAAAGTTGCCGATTTAACAACAGGGAAAAACTCATGACCTTGCTGGATAACGCACAAGGAAGGCTTGAATCTGCGGCATTCAGCAGTAATGAAGCTCTGTCGCCTAGGTGTCTGTCAAACGCTTAACTGCCCCACCAGACGCGGACAATCCTTCAGGACGTTTCCAGCACCGCATTCAAACGAGCTAGTCGTCATCGCACAGTCGTGATAGCGTGGTCTCCACTTCCCAAATCTCGTTGCGATTGGTAAGCGGAATTTGACTATCATGCGCTTGCCAAATACCTCCCCGTAACGAACCCTCTTCATAACCATTCTCTGTTTCTGAAATGACGCGAACACAATGAGCACAAGGGGTTAGCGATTCCGAGTCCCGTTCGGTCCCCCAGAGCGGACGCTACCGTTTACTGAAAATCGGACACAGAAGTTGGGGATAGAGAAGTTCTCACAATGGAGCTTGAGCAGTCGCTTCAGGGGCGTCCCCCGGCCACCCGCGGCCGCCCAATGAAAAACCGTCGACCTACGCCCTCAATGGTAGTACCGCTCCCTTGCCCCTTACCGACCTCGGGTAGCAAGCCAAGCAACCAACTTCGGCCCAGCCACGCAGCGACTCGCCCTGAACAGGGATTTGGAATCAGGCTCGTCCCTCGCTGACCCCAAATCCTAATTAGTTATCCGCCCGCTCCGGCCTCCATTTCGTCGATGTCGGTGGATTCGTCAGTGTAGTCGTCGTATTCAGGCTCAGGTTTCCATGTGAACCGACCGAACACGGCCCACATGATACCGGGGTAGCCGAACACGATCAGGCCCATCAATGCGTTGAGGGCCGTTGAAGACGAACGGCGACCATCACCGAACCATTGACCCTCAGCGATCATTGAAATGAGGTAGGCCAAGTACCCACCGGCGACGATGCCGCCAACCGCGCGCCAGCACCACCAGAAACGTTCCGCATTCCAGAGGCCGATGAGAACGAACAAGCAGAGCAGGACAAACGCGCCAAGGATCACCCAACCAGTTGGTTCCGGCGGTCGAGCGAGCAGCGGAAGAAGGAGGATCGTCGCCAACAGAAAAGGCGCGGTGCACCAGAACATGAAACGTGATGGCGGCGGAAGGTCTTGAACTCTCATTGGAGCGGATAACATGGTTATGGACGACAACGTGTCGCATAGAGGAGGAGCGATACGCTGGAGACCAGGACTGAGAATATTGATACTGTTCATGGTAGCAAAACATGCCCAATACTGGCACGAATTTTACGTTTTCCTGTCAGTACCAAGACTGTTGCAGTAGCAATGCAACGGCCTATCGCACTTTCCACGATACGTTAGCTCGCTCTCAAGCTGGACGAACTGCGAGCTATTAGCTGGAAGGTGACTGAGTCTGCTCAATTGCTCAGTTGCAGCGATTGCCAGTGGGTCAATAGGCTAGCGGTTACCCAGGCGGGAGTTCCACGCACTTGTCCTCAACTTGCTTCCAGTAAGCACGTGAATCGCCGTGGTTATCCGCCATCTGGCATGAACCAGAAAGAAATCGTGCCAGATAAATGTCCGTGAGGTATCAGTCTAAGTAACGATTGACAGCCGAGCAAGGATTGAGCCTATTTGCTCGGCCACTCGTCCGCCGCTGGCGTTTCAAACTTGGATACTCCGGGTGGGCTGCGTTTCGGAATGATGCGTTTGGATTTTGCGGAAATGGGTCAATTCCCTCTGGGTAGTCGATGTCGAACGGCCGAGGGTCACGAAATGGCCACAGATTAGTATACGTGTCACCATCAACGTTTCGGTACGATACACGCAAGTGTTTTTCTACCATATTGGTGCCCAAATAGGTGCGGAAGTGCTTCAGGGCGGCAAGGGGCGAATCTGTGTACACGAAGAAGTTGATAGTTCCCGAGCCAGCGTCGTAACCATTAACGTCGCAAGTCTTGGGCATGGAATCGGCCAGTTTCTGCTTGAACGCTAGAAGGTCGTTATGCTTTGCGAAGAACGTCCCAGGGAATTGAAATACGACTTGGTGCTGCATCGGCCAATCGCTTGTGGTTCACGCGGTTGCTTATTCGGATAACAACCAGTAGCAATCTATTCCAACTGGGATCGTAGCGAGCACGGAGGGATAGATTGTCCGTTGAGCTGAGACGCTTCGCTCCACAGGTGCAATGCGGATGGTATTGAACTGGCATCTGATGAGAGTCAGTTTACCCGAGGCAGAGATGGCTTGGCAAGCAGCTTAATGAGCAGTCGGGAGGTGCGCCGAGAGGCAGGTAGCTAATAGGAATCTTGCCGTTGAACCGCCCAGCCTGGAGGAAGGGTTCTCGACGCTCCCATGACGCGATGTCTGATATTTCCTTCCGGTAGGAACGCACCCTGGGCAGGAGCCGACAGTTACCAAATCTCGGAGCTCAATACCGAACAGGGCAGGCTAGCTACCCCATACCTTTCATCCTCGCTTCCTTTCTTGGCTACACATCAACCGACGATTTCGGCACGGTGCCTTATACCTCGGTTGCAAGCCTAGATAATGAGCCTGTGGCTAACAGCTACTCAGTCGAGAGTTACACTCGCTAGTCATCAACTCTTTTCCAGTACCACGTGCATCGTTTGGTTCGCTGGTGCCTCAGTGTTCATCGCGAAGGTGGTGGTCAAGAAAACGAACAATGTGTTGTCGGTATTGTATCGGATTATCGCGTAACAGGTCCACGTGTGCAGCACCATCGACCATCCAAAGATGTTTGGGTTCTGATGCAGCGGAAAACATTGCTTGCGTTTCTGATTCGGTGGTGTGTTGGTCGTCGGTTCCGGATGCGACGCAAACCGGACATTCTATGTCAGGCATGTGGTCGATGGGGCGAAGCTCATTTGGCGAAATGCCAAGACGAGGTTTGAGTTGGATGAGTAGCAGCCATGTGGGGATCGACGAAAGCGGACCAAGTTTAGCGGCAACACGATTGTGGATGGCATCGTGAATGTTCGGATAAACCGACTCGAGAACGAGAGCGTCGATTTCCAAGGGCGAGGCCAGTAGAGCGGCCGCGCCACCAAGCGAAACGCCAATAACGCCGATCGGTTCATCCGGGTGTTCGCGTCGTGCAAATTCAACTGCTGCACGAACGTCATGTCGTTCGAGGTATCCAGCCGTGATTGCACCTCCAGGGCTCTCGCCGTGTGCCTGGAGGTCGATCATCACCGTTGCATATCCCGCGTCATGAAGCATCCGAGCGCGATCTAACATCGAGAGACGCGAACCACGTATACCGTGGAGCAATACAATCACGCCGTTGCTGAAATCTGGTTGGGTATGCCAACCCGAAATCACAGAACCAGATTGGCTGTTCACGCTGAACGCGGTTGCGTTCAGTTCGAGTGGCGGCTCACCGATTGCGCGAGGGTTCGGCGCGATGAGTGCGCCAGCAACAAACCAGGACGCGATTAATCCGACGACGATGAAGCACGACGTGACCATCATAGCATGGCGGATCATTCGTATGCGTCGTGTGAGTGGCATCAAAGTTACGAGTTTCTTGTCCAGCGGAGGGTACCGATCATCCGGTCGCGACGATTGGTCTTCCATCTAAAAACGCCCGGCTACCGCGCCTCGGTGGCATCAGCTTATTCTCCACCACTATCTGTGTCGAGCGGAATGTAGTCTACCATTTCGTGCGTCCAGCGCGGAGCACCGTCTGAATGTTCGACAGGGGATTCCGAAATTGAGTGGATGAATCGGTCGACAAGGACATCATAGTCATCACGTGTTTCGTACGTCGGCCGAAAGTCATCACGCAGTGCCTGTAGTTCGGCGAGTACGACATCTGATCTATCGTTCTCGAGTTCGATGATCGTGTTTTGAATTAGGTCTTTGGTCGCTTCCGAGAAGTAGATGTTGGATTGCAGCCGATCAAGCGACCCAACGATCCAAGCAACGCCGAAAGACATTGCGATTGCGCAGACACCCAGCGTGATTCGAGCACCGCGGTTGTCGTAGAACTCAGAAATCAGCCAAATAATGGGGAATGCAACGACGAGAACAAGTGTCAATTCAAGCATTGGTCTGCACCATCGCGTCAGTCACCATTCATTTGGGCGAACGTCGGGATTCACCAAGTTGCGGGAGGTGACGTTCCATTTGGGTAAGACCATGCACCGCGACTTTGGTGCATTTCTCTGTTCGCCTCCGTGGATTGATTGTTCAACGGTGCAACATCCATCGCAATTCAATAGTCCTGCTTCTTGAAGTATCGGGAGTATCGTGGAAGCCATATCGAAGAACTCATCGCCACCCCAAAGCGTCAGCTTGGATTCCATTGGTTTGCGAACGCCGTACCATCGATACATTCTCGTGTTTCTGATCGATGTGAAGAATCGCGTCGTTTCCTCTCGTTGTGACGCTTCAATTGGAAACAGTTGTCGAGATAGGAACAGTGATGGCAGGCCGCACGGTATCTTAAATTGTGCAACGATCTGGCCCGGTGGTTCCTCCCATACTTCATTCTCCCATCCAAGTTGACGGCAAAGAGCAATATCAAAGTACCGTTTGCCAATAGGGCCGATAGGCCAACCCACAAACATCAAACCATCGGTTATGTCTTCGATCCGATCGTTCGCAAATGAATCTTCAAATACGACGACAGCTTGGGCGAGCGTGAATTCCTGTCCGATCGGAAGCATTTGATGCATCCGATCAAGGAGTTGGAGTCGACCATTCTCTTTTGCGAAGATCATGCGGTACTCGGGTTGGCGAACGAATAGCAATCTATCCCAACTGGGAGCACGGCGAGCACGGAGGCATAGATTGTCCGTTGAGCTGAGACGCTTCGCTCCACAGGTGCTATGCGGATGGTATTGAACTGGCATCTAATGACAGTCAGTTTAGCCTAGGCAGAGTTGGCTTGGCAAGCATTTTGTCGAGCTGCCGGGCAGTCGCGTAGAGAGGCAGATAGATAATAAGAAATCTTGAGGTTGTAGCTCCCAGACTGGAGACGGGTTCGCGTCGCTCCCGCGACGCGATACTTGCAATTACCTTCCAGGATTCACACACATTGGGCTGGAGCCGACAGCAACCAAATTTCGGAGCTCAATCTCGTTCAGGGCAGGGTAGCTACCCCCTACCTTTCATCCTCGCTTCCTTTCTTTGCTACACATCAACCGACGATTTCGGCACTGTGCCTTGTACCTCGGTTGCAAGCCTAGAGAATGAGCCAATGGCGTGCTGCTACTCATGCGGGGTTCGCACCCGCTAGTCATTCAAACATCTCCAGTTCGATTCGTGCATGCGATGGTTACGGCCTATCGCAGATGCGTGCTCGTTCAAGGAACCAAGACCAGTTTGCAGTGGCCCGGGAAATTTCCCGTGGGAGCTCTTCACCATCATTGTACCAACTCCGGGTGACGTGCTGGAGGATTTCCAATATTACAGAAGTCTGTGCAACTGTTAACTCCCCGAGCTTCGGATGGCATTCTGGCGACGATCGCTTCGAGATTGGCTGCGCGAGAATCGAGAACACGAACGTGTTGCAAATGTCCCCCTCATCCGGATCGTTGGACAAGCAGAACCGGACGATTCCTGGCACGAAGTAAGCGAGTGTAGCAGGTCCTAGTAGAATGATTCCGTCGCCAAGCTCTGCACTCGGGATATCGTCCGGTTCGCGCCCAGCGAGAAGGCGGCTGAAATCATGGCATTCCGGGCAGTTGCACTCGTTGATACGCCTCGGCTGCTGGCCAGCAAAGGCCGTTGACGCTCGAGCGATCAAATTGTCGGCATGCATCTGGCGCTCATGTGCAGAGAACGGTTGAGGTATCCGCGTCGTGGGGTTGGGGTTGGAAGTGCAAAGTGAATGACGTACCACGACTGCGATTCACCGCCATGGCTCGTCAGAATTTCGTCGTACTGGGGATTACATGGAATTGTACGACAGGTACATCACACCAGATTTGAAATATACTCGAAGCTGTTTTCCATTGTCAGCCATACTAGTTTCGAACGCCGCTATTGGTGAGTCAAAGCCCATAGCTTCTTCATCGTGCGTTAGCAGGCCACTTGATCCGGGGGTTAATCCCCAAGGATGGGTCGTTGCCCACGCATTGAATTGCGGTAGTGTCATTCGATAGGTTGCATAGAGTCGTGCAAAATCTGGAGAGTAGGTTACGCATCCACTACGTGGGACAAATCGATTCTGCGCCTGGTGCCAAGCGACGAAAACTCGGTGATGGAATGCGACATTGAGCAATATCCCTGCAAATGGAGCGATAAAGAAAGCAACCAAGCATACGTTTCCCCAAGTCAGTTTTAGACGCTGCCTGACTACTCCGAGAAGAACTAAAGTTGTGATCACCGGCGCCGCAAGGAGCACAAGAAAGGTCTTGAAGTAGATGTCACCTAGGTTCATGGGGTTCTTCGACGAACGGCAGGGTTCACGGTGTTCCGGGAGTTGACTGGTTGTGCAAAGTTGTTCCGCCTCCGGAACTACCGTGCAAAACTTGGTTCGCCTTTATTTGGGCCATTTAAGAATATCAACGGTAGTAGGTCCGTCGTCGTGAAAGCTGAAGCCAACGAAGAACGGCGAGCTTGTCTTCATGGAGTCAAAGGCACGCTCTTTAACCAATCGCTCTATAGTGCGCCACATCGAAATTCTGGCGTTTCCTTCGATGTAGCTATCGTCTCCATCTTCATCACTCTTCTCAACGCCATTTTTCTTCGCGATCTTTCTCCACTCCGAAAGGTCTACCTCAGCGAATTCGCCGAAATCGAAATCGCCCGAATCAGTGTTATATATTTCTAAAGACGGACAGTTAAGTCCGTGCTTGGCCAACTCCCACGCACGCTTACCCTTGCAAGTCGCGCGGCGACTCTTCTTTGTCGATTTGAACGAGTCCAGACAAACATCAGAATTGTTTGAAACAGAGTCGATACTTATGCCCACACGTCCGTATGCAACGTCGTCAGAATCGAGAAAAAAACAGCGGACCTCCGTAGTTGGCTCTTCTTTACAGAAGGCTTTAATTGCCCGAATCGCTGCTTTGTATAGTTTCTCTTCAGCTTGTTTTAATTCGTCTTCGTACATGCGATTCTTTCATGGCGAACGGTAGAAATCACGGGGGACGGAGGAACGACTTCCCACTTCAAAAACCGCGCAAGCCGTCCTCCCGTGGATGTCATGGTTATCCGTCAAATCAGGGCAGTTGTATTGTAGACTTGATGTAGTCGACGATAACTCGATTTGGGCTCGCCTCATCCGGGATACGGTCGTCTGCCCGAAAGGCATCAAGCGTGAGTTGCGAGGCACCTCGGCATTGTGCGGCAAGAGCAGGCCCATCGATGTCGAATCGGACAGAAACAGTGGACCTTAGTTCCTCGTAGGTCCAAGGTGACTCCTGTCCAACCTCTAAATCGAAACTTGGTTCTAGTTCAGCCCAGGACTTGGGCCATTCGTAGTCGTGCTCAGATAGGTGACGGCATATGGCGTATGCGATCGCGTTCTGCTGCATGTACTTGCGCGATAGTGCCTGACGGCTGAAATGCAACACTACGAATGGGCAGCAGATCGCAACCACAAAAACAGCAAGGAATAATGAGCGAATTGTGTACTTCGTACTTCCGTGCGGATAATGGTAGAAATCACGCAGTCGCCGCGAGCGATTTCCCATTTCCAAAGCACGCGTTCGGCGACTTGTGTGCATTTCATTGTTCCTGTTAGTCGTTGCCAGCCCCTTTTGTAAGCAATCCGCGAATATCGCTATTCCATCTCACAATGAATTCGTCATAGTCCTGATCGCTGTCATATTGCAGTTCCTCGTGCTCGAAGCAGTAGAGTCCGGGCAACAACTCTTGCGATTCGGACATGAGGTAGCCCATAGCGTCGCCGTTACTCCAGTCTATAAATGGATGGAATCGGCCTTTGAGTTGCGAGTGTGTTTTCAAGTACCACTTCTCAGTTGTTTTCGTCAAGTCAGCAATTTGCTTGATGGGAACAAAGAACCAGTACTTATCATCGCCAGCGTCAAGACTACAGCCGTCGCAAGCGGCATAAAGTTCAAAGAATTCGTTTGGAATGACGCTGGGCATTTCCTTTCTCACCGACTCGATATCGTCCAAGGAAGCTGGAGGAGCGATAAAAAGCACGAAGTCGGATGAAATCTTTCCGTGGTGGAACTTTCTAATCAGCTTCACGTAGTCCATCATCTACCTAGTCTGACAGGAACTGCGGCGACGGTGCCGCCGAGGTTGATTGTTAAGTAAGTCAGACTGGCTCGGCGGCTTCTGTCCAACGCTTGGTTCTGCAGTCGTTTCCCGCTAGTTTGTTACGGTCACGATGTAGCCACCAAATAGTATAGCACGACGAGCAGGTTGAAAGCCGTGCCAAGTGCGATGCGTGTGTATCCGCGAAAGTATGCTAGCCGCCGCTTCCGTGGAATGTGGGACGGCCCGAACGTCGTTAGCACACCGTGGCGAAACAATGGTAGTTTTGCGTAGACAAGATCCACAAGACCGATTGCATAAAGTGCACCCATGACGATGTAATTGATCGGCCAAATCACGACGAGAAGCATTCCCAAACCGAAGATCATTGGCGAAAGCAGAATGAGGTTTGCCCAAAGTTCGTGTCGTCTCATTTGAATCACCGTGGCGATCAGGTAGTTGGGTGTCTCTAGAATGCAGAACGAATAGCAATCTATCCCAACTGGGAATGCAGCGAGCACGGAGGGATAGATTGTCCGTTGAGCTGAGACGCTTCGCTCGACGGGTCCTATGCGGATAGTTCGAGCTGGCGTCTGATGACAGTCAGTTTAGCCTAGGCAGAGTTGGCTTGGCAAGCATTTTGCCGAGCTGCCGGGCAGTCGCGTAGAGAGGCAGATAGATAATAAGAAATCTTGAGGTTGTAGCTCCCAGACTAGAGAAAGGATTCTCGGCGCTCCCGCGACGCGATACTTGCAATTACCTTCCAGGATGCACACACCTTGGGCAGGAGCCGACAGTTACCAAATCTCGGAGCTCAATACCGAACAGGGCAGGCTAGCTACCCCATACCTTTCATCCTCGCTTCCTTTCTTGGCTACACATCAACCGACGACTTCGGCACGGTGCCCTATACCTCGGTTGCAAGCCTAGAGAATGAGCCTGTGGCTAACAGCTACTCAGGCGGGAGTTACACCCGCTAGTCATTCAAACATCTCCAGTTCGATTCGTTCATGCGATGGTTATCCGGCGTCTAGTTTTCCGTTTGAGATGCGGTTCCATTCACTATGCAGCATCTCCATTTCGAGGTTCAGACAAGCGGCTGTCAATCATTGACATTAGGCGGCCAAAATGCGCGACCAACGAGCGTGGCCCCCGGACCGATCGCAATGCATCCAACGAGCATCGCGAAGACAGTGTTGTCACCGGGGTCAATTGAGTGAATCCAGTAGAACACGGCAAGGCCTATCAGGACCAGTGTGAATCCTAAACCGAAAGAAGTTGATCGTTGCATAGCTAATTGTCGTCAGAAGACTTCAGTCGGATAATGTTGGCGATAACGGCGTTCGCGCGCTGAACTATTTAACAAGCTGAGCGGCATCGCGAACTGCCGGTGAGTAGAGCGAGCTCTCTCTTTCGAGTTTAGCATAAAGCTTGGGCTTGATCGATTGAGCGTCGCCCCCTCATTGCTCATCCGCACCCTCTCAGAACCGGACATGCGCAGTTAACGCATCCGGCTCCCAGCTATCACTTGTCTACCGATTCCTTGTAACGGCCTGTTGCGCCACGAGCAATCCAAGGTATTCAGGTGGGTTCACACCCGCTTGCTTTCAAACCATTTCCAGTACGCACGTTCACGGCTTGGTTATCCGCCGGTATTAAACAGCACAACTCCACACTTAGCGATGCTCCTTTGATTCTTTTTTCATGATTTCGAATCCGTTAGCACCGATAACGTTGTACCCGCCGTCATTATTGTCTTTGGTGAAACCATCATATGAATTGCGTGAGAGATAGATCCGCACGGTATCGCCAGTTGATGGCAAGCCTCGATGCCCCGAAGTCGATGGTGGAATTTGCCCGGCTCCTATCCATTTTCGATTCCAATAGCGAACATAGGCTAGCTGCCCCTTCCTAAGCGATTCTCCTTTGTCGACTGCATCGATGCTGATCTCAGCAACATACCTTGTATAACGCCAATCGCCGACAGTTTCTTCGCGGTCGTAGATCGCAACAACATCCGCGATGACAGTGTCAGTTGCCGTACTCTGCAATTGTGACGGCGACATATCAATCTTCTCAGCACGAACCGCCGAAGCGAACAACAGCACAACGCTAGCGCAATAAGCACAGTGTTTCAGTGTCATTTTAGATCTCCATGTTTCGACTGATAAAGTTGTATCTCGGATAACGTCTGGCGTTGACCGGGTCGCCGCCAATCAACATTGACTTCAGGAATGATGCTATCGGCGGCTCTGCGTCCAACGCTTGGTTCTGCCGGTCATTTCTTTGCAGGCACAACGGAAATCACGAAAGTATCCTCGCGGAATAACCCCATGTATGCGCCGCTAAGCGGTTCCTTGCCATCGTATAGCACAACGAGTTTTCCTTTGAGCTTAGAGAGGTCATCATCGTCCACCGCAACACGCATGGCATTGGTCACTTTGATATCTGAAAATTTAAGTGTTATGTGAAAAGTGCTAACAACGGACTTCGGGTCGTGCCGCTCGATTGTTGACATTCCGGTGAGAGTCTTTGCCTCCAGGTCGACATCGGAGATAAGCATGAATTTCGGCGGACTGGACTCCATGACTTCGCCTTGCGTCTTGAAGTAGACGGCGTCCTGTGCCAACGCGGCAGCAAAGAAGCCAAAGCAGCACACGAGAGCAATCGCAGCAACAGAGTATTTCATGTCACAGTTCCTTTTTTGATTGGAAGCGTAACGTCACCGATCATGGCGTCGGCGAGATTGATTTGGTGGTAAATCTGGCTAAATGTCGCCCACGAACGTGCATCGGATTGTTCTCGGTTCTGGATCGCTAGGGCCAGGAGTTTCGGTCCGACCGTGGTCATTATAGCGAACGTGATTTACGATCAATCAGGACCGCCTGGAATTGCATGCATGTGTTTGGCGAGTCTAGTGTGCTACCAATCGAAATTTCCTGACTGAACAACTGTGCGTCGAGGTGGATTCCTCATCGTTTCCGTCCGGATGGACTTCCGGGACCCGAGTGCATTCGAGCGGTTCGCAATCGTGCTTCCATTGCCCAAAGACTGTTTGATCTTCGTTAAGTCTTCCTGGCTGTTATGTCAGCCTGACATTACGTCTTCACATCTAGACTTCGTTCCTCTCGGTGACTACTGGGCAACCGAAATAGACTCAATGTGCGAGCATCCCATTGAATCCGGGAACGCCAGGCATAACCGAGTGGCCATCGAGCGAGCTTGCTCGCCGATCGAGTGAACAAGAACCTTCGGTTCATACAATTATAATTTACTAAATGGATTGATGAGCCTTTCCGAACCCACCATCCCTTTCAAGTAAGTGTAACATCGTCAGGAAAGGCTGAGTTTTCATCAGTATACGGGGCATCAACATTACCGCCAGCAATATTCCTACCGTGCCAGAATCGGTTCAGGTGGGCGTAGATGTGACCGAGCTGGATCATCGTATCAATCTCGTTGATCTCTGAACTGTCTTCGATCTCGGAAATCAACGTCCCCAGGTGCATGTGAGCCTCCGTGATCTGGCTCAAGAGCATATCCCAACGCACGGGGTCATCCTCGGCTCGAATTACGTCAGGCTCAGGGGCAGGTACCATGCAAGATCTTCAATCAAAAAACTTCACCGTTCACCGGGCCGCGGCGAACGACGTTCATTTCAAATTCCGCGCGGTCCGCGGCTCCCTCTGCAACGGTTTATTATGCTACGTCGCTAGCTGGGTGGCCTTACCCATCGGCTGTTCCTTTGCTGGCGCCGTGTTTCCAGAAACCGACGACGAGCAAAAACCACGCGATGATCAGTCCTAGTCCAGCGCCGATATGCGTGAGCTTGACGACCAGTTCTTGCCATGGTTCTCCGCCGGCGGCGCCTGCCTGACTTGCGGCAATAGGCAACATCTGCGTTGTTCCCCACCAAGAATTGGCTGCCTCGGAGATAGCCATGGCCCATGTCAACCAAGCCGCAACCACCATCACCCAGATGGACTTGAGTCCGACACTGTGCGGCAGCGACAACAGCGCAGTTGCTAGGACGATGAACAGCATGCCGTTTGTTACGAACTGGATGTGAGCCCCAAGGGCGAGTCTTGCGTGTGGAGTAACAGGGATGACAAGGCCCCACACCAATCCGACCAGCACGAGAACCATGCCGTGAATCAGAATCTGCCGACTGCCGCTGTGAACGCTCATCAGTGATGCGACCCTTGTGCTTGGCGCTCCGTCTCGCCCGCCTAACGCTACCGAGCACAGCGTCGGCGAGATTGATTTGGTTGTAAATGTGGTTGGATATCGCCCACTGCCGAGCATCGGATTGGTCTCGGGTCTGGATTGATAGAGCTAGGCGTTTCGGCCCCACCGGAGTCAGTATAGCAAACGTGGTTGCAGTCTCGGAGGACCGCCTGGAATTGCATGCCATGTCTGGCGAGTGTGGCGTGCTACCAATCGAAATTTCCTGACCGAGCAACTGTGCGTCGAGATGCGTTCTCCATCGTTTTCATCCGATTGGCTTGCCGCGAAGCAATTGCAGTCGCGAGGGTCACAATGGTGCTTCCATTGCCCAAAGACCTATCATCCGCCTTGTAATACGTCTTCACGTTTAGTCTTCGTTCCTCTCGGTAGCCAGTTGGCATCCGCCTCGAATCGATTTGAAGCAATACGTTGGAATCCGAGTAGCAGTTGTTTAACTCGGTCACTGGTCTTTTCGCGAGTGACCGTCCGCGTTTCCCCCAAGCCGTCTTCAATTATCCATATCCTCGAACGCGATTCCATCTGGATGCGAAAGTCGGAGTCCTGAAAACCCAAAGTAGTCCACCAGCGGGTGGTGTCCAGTTTTCAGCTTACCAGCAGCTACATCACTTGGACGACGCTGGAAGCACCGTTTAGTCAACTGCTTTACCAACCCCTTTGCTCCGCACAGTCGCTGGCCAGCTCCCACGCATCACCACACGGGCCAACCTAGGGCACCGTCGCGGCTTTCCGGAAACCCGCTGGACTCCTTGGCTTGCTGCGGTTCAAACCTCATGGCTCCATGTGTGTTGAACGGACTAGTTTCCATCCCCCCACCACACGGAGACGCACATGCCCAACAAACGGCGAAAGAAGAACCGATTGCAACCGGAGGCTGCCTACGAGAACTCGCACCGCGTCGCCCAAGACCTCGTCGAGAGGATTCGCGAGCTGCTCTTTGACATGCCCGCGCCCGGCGTGGAAGAACACCCGATTTACTGGACGCGTGTTGGTTCGATCAACGAGGTCAACAAGCGACTCTCAAGCGTTGTCGCCTTCCTAGACGGTACGGAACACTAAGCCAAAACGCGATACCAATCCGCGTCGCCGGTCGGTGGTTCGATCGGCCTGGCGATGGCAGCCAACCACGAACTAGATTTGGGAACTACGACGATGAAGAAGGCAGGTGTGAAAATTGGTGGTGTGTATCCGCGACAGCGACACACCAGCGACCATCGACTTGACGGAGCACAAGCTCGTTTGTGTCGAGGAGCTCGGCGGGCATCTGAAATCGTATCGCTCTGCTGCGTAGCGGAGGAAGGTGCAGCCCACACTGCTTCGTTCTATTGGATGCGAGTGAGACAGTGCTCAAGCAAAATTCGGGGCTTCTCTCTGGCTGTTCAAAGCACCGCAGTCCGATGCGACCAACTCCCTTCCCAGTGCAAAAATTGCCGACTGAGCCATGTGGTCAGATTCGTGTACAGCGCGCAGGCGACTGTAGCCGGTGCAGAGCCATCGCAACGCAAAGCACCGCACCAGCAATAGGCGAGAAGTAGCACACGTGAGATACGCAGAAGAAGTCTGCTTAGAGTTACGAGAAAATTGAAAGTGAAGCGGTTTAGTTCAACGACTGTGGATAACCGGGGGCGAGTGCATCGGCAACCACTGCCCAACGGATGTTCGAGCCCTCCGGTTCATCCGATGGTTCATCGGTGTCATACCTCCCCGGTATTGCAGGAAACTCAGGACTACTTTCGATAAAGAACCCACTCCACCTCAAGGTGATAAGTCTTCCGGTTTGGCTGTTTCAGAGCAAACGCCTTCCAATCCGCACTCAGAAGCTTTGCCTCTGGAAAAGAGAAGTCATGCAACTCGCGGTACTTGACGACTTTCAACTTGGCGAAGTTCCCTTCTTTAGTCCGCAGGGCCAACACCGCGCCGCAAACCAATGATTCGTTGGCAACCTTCTTGTCGGAGTACTTCAGCGCCTCCAAATCCTCTCGGGTAATCTTGTCAAACTCTATCTTACCGAGCACGAACAGTGCTGCCCCATTCCGTGGAGCTAGAAACTGTTCCCTAGCATTGACTTGCTCCCACCAGACATCACAGCTTTTCTCATCTCCCTGTTTGTTTGTTTCGATATCCCACATCGATGTGCCGAGAATAGCGGTCCGGCCTTTCACAGGCCCGTCTTGTGTCTTCTCATCGCTTCCTCCAGAGACTACCTGCGTTACTGTCGCTACAAGCGCCAAGAAGAACCATGTGGTCCAGGAACTCAACATACGTATCTCCGTTGAAGTCGAACTGCTGCCGAACGAATAGCAATCTATCCCAACTGGGAGCGCAGCGAGCACGGAGGGATAGATTGTCCGTCGAGCTGAGACGCTTCGCTCGACGGGTCCTATACGGATAGTTCGAGCTGGCGTCTGATGACAGTCAGCTTAGCCTAGGCAGAGTTGGCTTGGCAAGCATTTTGTCGAGCAGAAAGGAAACGCACCGTGAGGCGGATAGGTAATAGGAATCATGCAGTTGCATCTCCCAGCCTGGAGAAAGGGTTCTCGGCGCTCCCGCGACGCGAAACTTACAATTACCTTCCAGTATGCACACACATTGGGCAGGAGCAGACAGCAACCAAATCTCGGAGCTCAATACCGTTCAGGGCAGGGTAGCTACCCCCTACCTTTCATCCTCGCTTCCTTTCTTTGCTACACATCAACCGACGACTTCGGCACAGTGCTATACCTCGGTTGCAAGGCTAGATAATGAGCCTGGGACTAGCAGCTACTCATGCGAGGGGTCACGCCCGCTAATCATTCAAACATCTCCAGTTCGATTCTTGCATGCGATGGTTCGCTGTCATCTATCGCCAGCTGAGACGGGAGATTCTGGTTGCTGTATAGGCACCCACAGTACAAGCGAACTCAAGTCTGGGAACGTATACGGAAGCAATTCGATCATGAACGGCAGGCGATGACTATGGGCATCTTCCAACCGGATATCAAGCAGCTCATGCGCTTCACAATAGCGGGCAACAAGCTTCATGTAGCGACGCAGTAGCAGAACCGACGGAAAGGCGTTTTTGATTAGGCACCACTCAAGCAGATCACGGTCCCGTTTGGAACTGTTACAGGATTTGCATGCCCAGACGAGATTGTCGGAGTAGTCCTCACCGCCCTTTATCCTCGGAATCAAATGATCGATGCTTAAAGAGGTTGTTGCTCCACAATAACAGCACGCTTGGGGGTAGTTGAGCTTCACTTTTTCATCGTCATAAAGCGTGCGCATCTGCATCGTGCGTGAGGTGAGCCCCTTGAAGAGCTTCGCGCGGATCATGTGATGCGTACGCGCATATTTGATTGCACCTGCGTCGAGCGCAGCATGTGCACGAGCGAGGTTTGCATACGCCCACGCGATGTGTTGCCTTACGGTGTCGATCACTGGTGTTGGCATAAGAAGTACGGTTCGGCTGATAGCGAACGAATAAGGTAAACGCGTCGAGGGGCTTGAGTTGGAAGTGCAAAGTGAATGACGTACCACGACTGCGATTCACCGCCAGGGTTCGTCAGAATTTCGTCGTACTGGGGATTACATGGAATTGTACGACAGGTACATCACACCAGATTTGAAATATACTCGAAGCTGTTTTCCATTGTCAGCCATACTAGTTTCGAACGCCGCTATTGGTGAGTCAAAGCCCATAGCTTCTTCATCGTGCGTTAGCAGGTCACTTGATCCGGGGGTTAATCCCCAAGGATGGGTCGTTGCCCACGCATTGAATTGCGGTAGTGTCATTCGATAGGTTGCATAGAGTCGTGCAAAATCTGGAGAGTAGGTTACGCATCCACTACGTGGGACAAATCGATTCTGCGCCTGGTGCCAAGCGGCGAAAACTCGGTGATGGAATGCGCCATTGAGCAATATCCCTGCAAATGGAGCGATAAAGAAAGCAACCAAGCACACGTTTCCCCAAGTCAGTTTTAGACGCGGCCTGAGTACTCCGAGAAGAACCAAAGTTGTGATCACCGGCGCCGCAAGAAGCACAAGAAAGGTCTTGAAGTAGATGTCACCTAGGTTCATGGGGTTCTTCGACGAACGACGGGCATCACCCAGCCGCGGATAACGATATTAAATTGGCATTTCGCCCAGCCGCCGTGGCTTGGGTGCATGCCATTGTGCTTTCGCGCTTTTACATCCCTGATTTTTCGGCTACCTTTGCGATCCGGACTTTGACGGAGGACGCCGGTGAATAGCCTGCAAATCCCTCGAAGCCCGGAAGCTTGAACCCGCGGCCCGGCTCGGTTTCGTGTGTTTCTCCAGGTAGCACGCCGGGCGAATCATCGAACTCTGCGAACAGAGTGTAGTTGAACGTTTCTCGAGTCGAACCATCATCGTTAAGCGAGGTGATCTCGGCGTCGACAACGCGAACGGAAATGTCACCAGTGTTTTTCCATGTAGTCAGCACTTCCTGACCCATCTTGCCGTTGGCTGCATTCTTGAATGGTGCTAGTTGAGCGTCAATCAATTCGACAGTAGCCATTTTTGTTGGAGCATTCTGCGACGTCGTTGTTTCTGGGGTAGTACGGTTTTGAGCTGTTGGCGTATCGCATCCCATAGCGATCAGCAAGGCGAATAGCGTGAAGTATCGGGCGAGCATTTGTGTAGTCTCTGATGCGGAAAAACATGGTTTGAGCGAAAGAACGACACACCTCACCGAGTCGCGGCAAGGAGACGTGCCATTTGCAAAACGCACCGCCCGCGACTTAGGTGCACGCGATTGGTCGGTCCATTATCGTTGTAGCATGGTTTGAAGTCCGTTGAGCGTGAACGGTGGGTTTTTCAAATGAACAACGGCATGGCAGTTTGGGCATAGAGGAATCAAGTCCGTTATAGGGTCTATGATGCGTGGTCCAGTATCTGCCAATCTCTCGATATGATGAACGTGAATCAACAATTCGGCAATGCTTCCGTATCGGTCCGCCAATTTTATTCTGCATCCTTGGCATTGGTAGCCAAAATGTTCCAAGCATCGAGTCCGAAGAATTTTGCTTCTTTCGTAACGCGAGGAAAGGACGGTACGAATCTTTCCATCGACGATGATAACATCATTGAGCGCAGGACTCGGCGTTTTCAAACGCGATTTCTTGCCAGCGACGGGGAGCGAATAAGTTAATAGTCGTTCTGCAAGTACGGACGCCGAGGCACCGACGGGTATGTGAATCAACGTCGGGAATTCTTCAGCCCACTTCGATCCCATTTTCTCGCGCAGTTGAAACCTCGCGGAATCAGATAGTTGCGGAATCCACTCAGGTTCGTCCCCGCGTAAATAGACGGTAGCAAGAAGCGAATCTTGTTTGTGATACAGATGTGCAAAGCGATTCGACCCTTTGACAGCAAATGCACAAGTTGAGGTAGTGACCCTGAAGGCATCGGGCATTGACGTTTGCAATGCCTCGAGCAGCGAGTCGCAGAACTCACGAGAGTCTCCACTGCAGTTTTCGTGAGTTGTTGCCATTACACTCCTAGGACCGAACGGCGGTGTTCACGCCGTTCCGGGACATGACATTTTGTGCAAAGTAAAGCGGCCACCGGAACTGGCGTGCAATGCGTGGTTCGTCCGTCTCTTAGCGTCGATCAGTTGCCGCGCTGCCGCTGGCCGACAGATTTTTCGGCTTATTTCGACGGTCCCAAAATTTTGTCATAAGCAAGGATATGATTGTTTGCAGTGCTAAGGCGAAAACCACAATAGAAACGATTACGTACGCAGCTGAAAATTCGCGCAAACTCAGGAATGCACAATAGAACAAGCTAAGCGTTAGTGGAACGCCGAGCAAGAGGTACGGCAACCGTTTCGAGGTTTGAATCTCAAAAACACTTCCGAAGTAGGATTGAATCATACCGAATGAAAACAGAGTACCGCCCAATGCAAACAATAATCCCAAACGATCCAAATACAGTCCGAGACCGCTAAGCAGGCAACCAGTCCAAATTACTGACTGACCGATTGCAGAGTTCTTCGTCATTGCGGGCATGTGAATATCTTCAAAGGACGAACGGCACGCATCACGGGGTGGCGGAAGTTGATGTTGATTTCAAAACCGACTGGCCACCGCCACTCCCGTGCATGCGATGGTTATCAGCTCTTCGGTGACACTGCTCAGGTGACACATTTTGAAAGATGCTCCATGAACAGTGGGAACTCACCATGACCATCTAAGTGAATGACGCGAATGTTGCTTGCTTCCAAAACTGCGTGAAATATGGGATCGGTTCGCGTGGCGACAAAAAAAGCGCACCGAGGTTCGGCCAAGTCGATATCGCCAAAGAGTTTCTGCGTTCGATTCCAGATATATCTAACGTTGTAATCTCGGAAGCTGTAGCCGAGGAACAACATGTGGTATTCCATCATGTCGGCACGCAGTCGCAAATCAAACGGCGAATCAATCCCGAATCGTTCGTAGTACTGCGATTCTGAAATCACCATTGTGTTGGGGTGATGGATTGATCCGTGATATTTCAGAATTGGTGTCGCGGAAGACGATAGCTTTGTAAGGTCGGTTGGATGTGCAACTGACGTGTACGGTTTGCCAAGTTGCTTGTATGCCTCTTCCTGCAAGTCATCCCAATTGGTCGTGTAAACTGCGGGAGCGTCGAGCCGGGCAATGTTCTTGATCGGTTCAGGGGGATCTGGAATGTTCTTGGACCACTCGAGGATGTCGGCAAGGATAGTCGGTATTACGTCTTTGCCCTGAATCATCAGATACTCAATTGCTACCAGAAGATCACGTTTTTCCCGAATAGCCTCGGGGGAAATACCCAATGCTGATGCGACGCGTGAAACCAATTCGTCCCAACCAGGGAGACCGGCATTGGCTGAAACGCCGGCACCAGCGAACGGAATCACACGGCGTTCCATTAGACGCTCGACCAACTCTTCAACTAAGGGATCCGTTCGGAAGTCAGACATCGGATTGAGGATTTACTTTGCTGATAACGGCAGGGTTAACGGCGGATTGGGGTTTGAGTTAGAACTGCAAAGTGGAGGCAATGCCAATCCTGCCGTTCACCCCATTGTTACGTGTCTTTCGAAGTGTGCTCGATTCTATCGTATCTTGGCCAGATTACATCCAAAATTCCGCCAATCAAAGCGCCGATCCCACCGATAGCGACACCAAGGAGCGAACAGCCGATTACAGCAGCGAGCAGTGCTACGAACCCCGGAGTTCCACTATAGACAGTACCAGGCGGAGCCGGAGCCCTAGACCAGATCCATGCGAACACACGAACAACATTCAGCAACGGTATTGCAACACCCACAATCGCGCCGAGAATCGTGGCACGGCGTAAATACCGCCACCTCCGATGCGATCGCTCGATAGTGTTGTCTTCGGGCGGTTCGTACGGGTTCGAAAGGTTTCTCAATTCATTGCTGCCCGCGGATTCGGACACGTAACGGTGCCGATCACTCCGTCGGCGGGGATGAGTCGGCAGTAAAAGCAGACCGAGGTCGCCGACTGGAGTGCATCAGTTGGTTCTCAGTTCTAGATTGTTGGGGCCAGGAGCATGGCAGCATCGTCTTCAGTATAGCAAATTTGGTTTGCGATCGCGGAGGACAGCTTGGAAAGGCAGTGTGGCGATTCCTGGCATTCCACCAAGCGAGCCCCCCTGACCGAGTAGCCCAGCATCGAGCTGGATTCCCCTTCGTTTTCATCCGGTTGGACTTCCGCGACGCGAGTGCATTCGAGCGGTTCGCAATGGTGCTTCCATTGCCCAAAGACCTACCGTCCATCTGGCAATACGTTTTACGTTTAGACTTCGTTCCCCTCGGTAACCAGTTGGCAACCGCTTCGAATTGATTAGCAGCCAATACTTTGGAATCCGGGAAGCAGTTGGTTAACTCGGTCACTGGCATTTCGTGGGTGACCGTCCGCATTTCCCCAAGCTGCTCTCAATTATCCATATCCTCGAACGCGATTTCATCGAGATTAAGCTGTCGGAATCCAGAAAGTCGAAAGTGGCCTGCCATCGGGTGGCGTGTAGATTTCAGCTTACCAGCAGCTCCAACGCTGGATGCACCGTTTAGTCCGCTGCCCGATCTACCACGTCCCGCATGGAGGCCAAACTTAGGCACCGTCGCTTCTCTCTGGAAAACCTACTGGTATCCTGCCAATTCCCGCAAGAATTGGCTTGCTGCGGTTCTAAACGCATGGCTCCATGTGTGTTATCGCCACAACTAGATAACCAAGTTTTCAATCGGAGCAGTTAACGTGACCAGCGGCAACAAAACAACCGACGCAGCCCTCCGCCAAATCTTCCGCACGATGGACGGTAACCAAGCTCAAGAAATCCGCGAGGCCTACTACAAGGCCGTCGAGGGGCTGATGACATTGGCAGAGGCACTGGAGATCGCCGACGCAACGCAACCGGAATCGGAATCGGCCGGAACGCTGCTAACCGAACATTTCCATGCCATCGAAGCGCTCGATGCGATGAAGCGTAGTCGGCTTGGGGCTGTGCTGTGAGCCAAACAACAGAGTGGTAAGCTCGTGCTCAACCGCCTAATGCGGGCCGCCATGTCAGTTGGTGTGGGGAGGGCGGTCTGTGACGGTCGACTCAACCCTCTTTTGGGATAACTCTTCAACAGTCTCCATTGCCAGTTGAACCCCTATTCCGTACGTCTCCATTTCGTGGTTTCCTCCCAAAGTCCCTGTATGCAAAGTGAAGTATTTCGGAACGCCTACATGTTCGAAACCAACATCATTCTTGTCAGGTAAGCCAGAGGGGGTGTATGCAGGTGTTGGGAAATACGGGACGACATCCTCGGAATTCGCCACACGATAGATAGCTATTTTGTCATCTCTTAAACGTTTAGCGAAATCCCGGTCAACGCAACGCGGTGATGCGAATGTGACAACAGCAAGTTTTTGACTCGCCGAAGAATCGACACTAATGACGTCAGGAATGGCCAACGTGGCAAGTGCTCCGCCTAGACTGTGCCCGCAAATAAAGATACGGTCTATGCTCGAATAATGTTCAGCAAGAACACGGAGCAGATCTGGGCGAAGCGGTTGGTAGTGCTTACGAAAACCAAATGATGTTTTTCCGTAGACTGGCCACTTTGGATCGTCCATAGTGTGATATCGACCCGAAAATGCGAAAGCAAATAGGCGAGCCATAATGCCGATCGCATGCGGTTTACCAGTTTCAAAATCAACTGGCTGGAAATGTGCATTTCGAATCCACTCCGGCCCGAACTTCGGGCTAGGAATCGTGCGCCAACGTCGTACCATCGTTCCACGAAAGACGATAAAGAGTTGTCGATCGCGAAGTGACACGAACCCATATGGCAATTCTTCGCCACGCAATACTGCAACAACTTGATGACCAGATGGCGCTTCCCATAAGTTGCCGTTCATGTGGCAATCAAACTGCGGGTACGCAGCGCTTGCGAGAGTGTGCAGTTCTGTGAATTGAGACAGTTCCATAGTGTCGAAATATCCTTTAATTCCATCCCGACATTCTGGCACGAAAACCTGGTTTAAGGGAATTGTCTGTGGACGATCTGACGGGAATTGGACCGCTCAAAGGTATCGCAAGAAAATCACTGTAACAAGCATTTTTGTAAGTACTACAAACTTCGTCTATTGGTGCAGTCGAAGGTCTCGATGCCATGAGACATAGCCGGCTGGGAGCGGTGCTATGCCCCCAAACACAGCGTGTGAGTGCTTAGTAGGTAGCCTACTGCGGAACCGCAAAAGTGAACAGCGGGCGAATTACTGCTCGATGATTGCATTGACGTAGGAAATAGGATCACATTCTGACTAATTCTTGCGTCGCTCGCAGTTGTTGAAAGCCGAATTCTAGTGGTTGCTGCAAGCGTTGCATGTGAGAAGCTTCCACCACACGGTTCCGCTTGTCGATAAATTTGTTTAAGGCATTCGCAATCACTATTCCTTCGATAGCACCTTGCAGGCCGAAACCTCCTCCCATAAATCTCCTATTTACGTAACCAGGGTCATTCTTCCAAATCTCAATCGCACTACTCAGTTGCGCGATTGGATCTGTGAGCAGGCGTTCTGATTCAAAATCCGTTCCAGTCAGTCGGCGGAGCCGATCAGCGCAGAAATGAAGGCCAGGCATGACCTGACGAAGTGATTCAAGTGTCAGGCCAGTTTCATAGGATGCGTATGCGAGACCGATTGTGTCGTCAAGCTTTGTACACATTTCCGGACCAAGTAAGTGCCGAAGCTCCGCGCCCTTCAAATGATAGTACAGCCAATAACGCCAACCAAATGTGAGTCGCAGCCATCCTCCATTTATCTCAGCCTGCGAGATTACGTGCCACTGCGATTGGTCGAAAATAAAGTCGTCGTCACCGTAGGGATTGAATGACTCAATTACGGTCTGCATCGGTAACGTCGAGTTCGTGTACGGAAAGCGTACGGCCACCTCACGATCAGGCAATTCACGAACGAATTGTCGAAGTTCACCAACGCGAATCGCGAATGATTCAATCTCACGAGAGTCGATTCGAGGAGGCTCGCTCATATCCATTTGCTACGTCGCTGCTCCCTGAGACTGCCATTCTGAGGTGTCGAACCATTAATTCCAGCCACTGAGAATTGAGATGCCCCAATGGTATCGCTCGCAGGTCTCTGTGACAAGCGTTTTGAACTTTCCACCGGATATCCTCTTGATCCAGTCGGAACGTTCGACGCCGCGAACCCTAGCCTGCTGAGCACGATTCTCTAAGCATAACCACGCCGGGCATTTGACGCCTCGATTGCATCCGTGGCGTTTTCCTCGTTGTATATCGCGACACACGCCCCCGTCGAGTTCCCCTGCCCAACTGCGACCAGCCCCGCGAGCTCCCACGCATCGCCACACGGGCCAACCTAGGGCACCGTCGCGGCCCTCCGGAAACCTGCTGGAATCCTCTAAATATCTGCAAGAATTGGCTTGCTGCGGTTCAAACCTCATGGCTCCATGTGTGTTGCACGAATGAATTTCCATTCCCCCACCACACGGAGACGCGCATGCCCAACAACCGCCAACAGAAGAACCGACTGCAACCTGAGGCTGCTTACGAAAACTCGCACCTCGTCGCCCAAGACCTCGTCGAAAGGATTCGCGAGCTGCTCTTTGACATGCCCGCGCCCGGCGTGGAAGAACACCCGATTGACTGGACGCATGTTGGTTCGATCAACGAGGTCAACAAGCGTCTCTCAAGCGTTGTCGCCTTCCTAGACGGTACGGAACACTAAGCCGAAACGCGGTATCAATCCGCGTCGCCGGTCGGTGGTTCGATCGGCCTGACGATGGCAGCCAACCACGAAATAGAATTGGGAACTACGACGATGAAGAAGGCAGATGTAAAGATTGGTGGTGTGTACAGCGCGACGGTTACTGGCAAGTGCGTCGAGGTCCGGATCGATGCCGAGAAGCCACGTGGCGGATGGGAGGCGACCAACTTGGTCACCAACAAGAAGGTCCACATCAAGTCGGGTCGACGCTTGCAGCCGGTTGTGGGTGCAACGAGATCGGCCCAATCCACATCAAATGGCAAAGCGAAGAAGGTGGCTTCGGAATCAGCGAAGCAGGAGGCAGTAGTCGCAGAAAAAGCAGCGGCCAAGAAACCACGCAAGTCTAAGGTCGCCCCGGTGGTTGGGGAGAAGAAGCTGAGCTGCATTGCTGCGGCGCTGAAGGTCTTGGCCGAATCCGGGCAGCCACTCAACACCAAAGAGATGATCGAGGCCATGCAGGCTAAAGGCTACTGGTCCAGCCCTGGTGGTAAAACTCCGCACGCTACGCTTTACAGCGCGATTTTGCGGGACCTAGCCGCAGGGGACGACGCCCAATTTGTAAAAACTGGGCGCGGCCGGTTTGCGGCCAGAACCTAGGTTAAACCTTCAGTGCAACCTCGCACATGCCCCACTTTCTCGCCAGTGGGTAATTCTGCATCGGTAGCGTCAAGGAGCCCAATCGGAGAGACTGAAAAGGACAAGAACTATTGCAGGGTGAGGGCATTTCCCTAATCACCTTAGGGAAAACCGTCAGTGAAGCCTATTCGGGAGGAAGATCCGTACCACGACCCTTCACCGGTGTCGGGGGACCTAGCTCTTTGTCGAGCTTTTAGCCACAGATCTTCTGACGAATCCTTTTCTTTCCCCGGATGGAATAGCAAAATTGCAACTTTATGCTTGTCCGAAAACGATACGCATCTTTCTCTTCGTGGGATTATCAAAGAAGCCAACATTATCGAGCATCTCGAAAATATGGGAGTAGAGTGCGAACTGTTCACCTGTGAGTCCGGTCCAAAACACCATGCATGAGGTCTTCGTTGTTGAAGGGAATAGGGTCAGGAACAGGCTGTCTTGTACGTCACTCTGAAGCATCGATTGGGAAAACAGCATTTCATGAACTGCGTTCCTTACGATGGCAGATAAGAATGCTGGCAGATAATAACGCAACGCCTCCTTTCCAATGAAGAGTAAACTTGGATGCGATCTATCGATTAGGTAATCCGGCACATCTTCCCATCGCAAGCCTTTGACTGATGCAATCGCTTCTATAGCTTCCGGTATTTCTGTTTCCAAAGAAATTTCATTCAAATTCTTTGTAATTTCAGAAGGGCAGTAGTTACTGTGAAGGCGATCATAAATAAATGCGATTAGTTGAAGATATGTCTGCAGTTCGGTCTCGAATGAATGAGAATTGCTGTCGTCGGGTTCAAGCATTTGGATGAGCCTTCGCGCAGGCGGTACATTTTCGAGAACCTTTTTGCGCGTCAAATTCCTGATCTTTATGGGTTTGCCAGGAGGAATGAGATCGATTGAAGCATTTATTGGAAAAACTCCTTCGTCGATTTACGCACGTCTACGAAATTGCAGACGGTGCGAGCATTTGCTCCGGTGTTAGACTCCAGTCACATCGACCGCTTCTCCCCCGCAGCTTGCAACTCCTTGGTTGGTCACAGACTGCATGTACTAGTGCACTCTGACCAAGTTTGTAGGCATCCGAGCACTTTGGCTTGGGGCAACGTCGTTTTTTGGGAATCCTTGGTGGCTTGAACCATGGAGCCACTGCAACAGCGACTCTGCGTCCGAGAATCAAACCACACCCACCGCAAGCGCCAGAGCAAGCCCATTTGTGCCATCGTGGCATCAGTTGCCATGTCAGCTTCCAGCAATCAGCGTCCGTACCACAGTAGTAAACTGCAGGCCCTAAGCAAGCTGCACAGCCACCGCATGTCCCAACCGCCCAGGCCAAGAGACCAAGAGGATCACTATTGGTTGCGGGGTTAGCGTTCCCGTATTCATAGTATAGATCTTCTTCGAGATAGTACCCGATAGGATCTTTGGAGCAAGTGACCAATCGAGCGCTACCAGCATAGACTGATTTGCGTAAGTCGCTGCAATATGTTGAGTTAGCTCGCAGAGATGGTTGGCCAGTGTAACTACGATCCTGCCCACGCGCGTAAGGCGAGGTTTTGAAGTGGGTTTCAGTGCTGTGAGCGAAGGCGACCATGCCTGCTATTGTAAGGCTTCGCCATGACCGCTCGCTATAGTTCAACTGACGGATTCTTCGGAACTCCAGAGCCGCTTGCTGAGGCGAGGTTTTCGCAACCATGCGTTCCAGCGAACTTAGCATCCAGCCGCCGCGGCCCTCAATCCGGCGATCATCCATGCTCGCCGTCTCGCTCCGCGTTTCCTTGATCTTTCTTAGGAGCATCATGACCAGAATGCAATCGACACTCTCCCTCTCGCATCACTCCGCTAACATCAGCGCACGCGCGGCAGGTGTGGCGGATTCAATTTGCTAAATCATCAACTCGCCTGCCTGCCTTGCCTAAAAGGCATCTTTAATTGTATTCGACATCAACCAGTGCCTAAGTCACGTTCTTTTTGATCAAGCAGGCTTAACGCAAACTCTGCATGTTGCCGAACTTCCAAATTTTCGCACTTGCGGTGACGCTCTATTACTTGCGCCGCAGGTCCACAGAGTTTGTGGTATGGCGTGCTGGAAGTCTGGCAAATAACATGCGCGAGTGAAGTCGTAGCTCGCGCTATTGCAAACGTCTCAAAAATTCCCGCGTTCGCTGAAATCTGAGGAGATTGTTGGAGAAATTTTATCAATGCTAATGCAACATCTCCTCGTGGATCTATACACGAACCGGCGAACGTTGTAGCCCAACACCTGTCCCGAGCGTCAGGTGATACTAACTTTCTTAAAACATCTTTGATTTGATTCGCGGACATATTCACACCTTGCAATCAGGGCGGTGGAAATCTTTCGTCTGGCATTGGCGGTTTACCAGGAGGTTGATTCGGTGGGACGCAAGCAGAGAATGGAAAGTCCGCCCAGCACTCTGCAGGATCCTTGCACTCGCAACTTGTATCGATAATCGACCCTATGTTTTGCTGATTCCCTGTCTGAATTTCGCAGCACAAACATTGACCACCTGGGCATGTGGGCCATTTAGGACGTGGAGTTGGCGGGGCAATATCGATTGGGATTACATCGATATCCACTCTGGGCAAAGTGGACGCAATTACGGCTACGCCAATTACCGTAGCCGCAGTACATGCCTTTATGGCTCCACCTGGTCCCGGCAACGATGGATTACATGCAAAAGTTGTCGCAGTTACCCCGAGACACGGCGAGCATCGTGAAGATCTCGTTGTTGTTGTTCGATAAACTTGGTATCCAACAAATCCATCGATTCCCATTTCCAAACAAGTCGAAAGTGGATTATTACCACCGGTAAGTGGAGCGCGAATCCTGCGTCTTGACGTGCCCCACCACCAACCTGGCATATCGAACTGACATGTGACGCTATACGTAACCGATGTTGAACTTTCTGTAAGACAACTTCCACTAAGCATTGTGGAGGACAGGCCCGATGGATCGCCGTATGTCATCGGGCGTCCGCCAACTAAAACGTAGAGCCCCAAGAAACCGCCTTCGAACCGGATCGGATCTTTGGAGCAAGACTCCAATCGAACGTTCCGGCCAGGGCTCGAACGGCGCAAGAGGGGACGTGTGCTCGACTTGGAACGCCGCGAAGCACAGATGGTGCGCGTACGATCCTGCCCGCGCGCGCGAGGTGCGGTTCTGACAGAGAATTCAGCGGTTGGAGCGAAGGCGACCATGCCACCAATTGTAAATGATCAGCGTAGTCGCAACTGAGCCAGCGCGCGGTCGTGTAGAGTCCGCCAACTCCTGAAAACAGGGTTTGCCCCAACGAAGTCCGCATTTTTTTAGGTTTCTTCGTGCTCCAGACCTGTTCGTACAAGATCATCGACCGGTATAGCCGCAGCGTCGATTTCGCCAACGGCTAGGTCCGCACCAGGTGGGACGAACTCTATCCAATATTCGTTTGGTTCCTGGTTGCTCAAATTACTGGGCCAATTCGAGACAACACCCGATTTCCCTCGCAGCTCTACCAGGAAATGCGAACTCGAAACTGTTACTCGATCACCATATCTCAACATGCTCTTTACCACATTCGCCCCGGACTTCCTGTGGGAGGTAACGGAATGGAAGGGCGTTCGGGTTCCGGCGTTACGGGTACGACCGGAGCGGGGACCGCACCACAACCACCAAAACGACGATAGGGTCCGAAACATACGCATGTCGCTGGGTTCTGATTATAATCATAATAGTGCCAATGAGTCATGCTTCCCGTCCTGGCCAAGCAACCACCATGATCGTGGGTAGTATCGGTCACGGGGGGGCGGCGGAGTCGGGCAAGGAGGACAATTACTTGGCGGTTGATCCGAATCCCACATCCAATAGCACACTTTCGTGAGCACGGGCTTGGTACATTTCTGCCCAATTTGGTGGAAGACATAAGTGCAGACCAATATCGCAGCTACCTGTGGTGGCTTCGGACCTGCTCCGACACCAGGAGGAGGTCTGACAGGAATTCGCTCTAGCAAGCCGTCGGGATCCAAGCTTACCAAAGGGCGGTTAGTAACGTATGCAAAGAGATTCCAAGCCCCCCCTTCATACCCGATAGGATCCTTGGAGCGGAGTGCGACATCCTGCCTTAACAGCCTTTATCGGCATCCTGCCTCGGTTCGCAGGGTTGTTTCTCTGAAGCGAACTCCGTACGCCCTGAACGGTTTCGACCTTGCCACCGAATTAGCAGGTTTGCACCGTTACCCGCGAGAGTACCGATGATGAGTCCTATGCCCGTAAATGTCAGCACAGTCCAGTGAAAACTCATCCCTTGGTTCTGATCCGCCTCCATAACGTAGCTCTCGAATGGGAGAGCGAGACGCGTGGAAATCAACCCGGTAAGGGCCCCGCTAACTATTCCAACAGCTACGATCGACTTTTGATTGATTAGAGCCATACATGTCTTTCCACATTCAACCGAGAGACCAAGCCAGACCGACCGCTATCTCGTTCCAACGTAGACGTGGCAACTGCTAAACAGACCGTTCCACCACCAAGTCGAGCCGTGATCGTAAAACAGATCTTCATACATATCATTATCTTGTTCCGGAGTTTGCGGATACGTCTCTGTGACATTTCCTGCAAACATCAAACTGCTGACAGTTTGGCACTTGATTTTCTTTGGTTTGACCCACACACCTAAGCAGGCCGCAATTTCTGTGCAGAGATCGACTCCCCCGCCACTTCCATCGCCACTGCTACAAGATCCTTGATTAGCGGGGCCGGCTACTTCGCAGCAGTAGTAACCGCCGCAAGGCTTATCGACACAAATCTTCGAATGGTCACCAGGACTCGAACCGCCAAGCCAATAGCTGCCTGTTCCCTCTGGATCAATTCTTTTCGATGGCTGGCTTCGCTCGAACTCATAAAGATTTTCACCATCCGCATACCCAATCGGATCCCTGGAGCAGAATCTCACTAAATTGGCGTCGTAAAGTCCAGCTCTGCAATAGTACAGCTTCGGCGTGTCGTCCCATTCGCGGTCTGTGTAAGTGTAACGATTACTGTGCGAAGAGCTACTGCGAGGGTGCCCTATGCATCGGTACTCCACAAGCGATGTAGGCATTATGCGCTACAGTACTTGCCGCTGAACTGGTCAGTGCCGTTACACTGTATTGTTGATTTCAGTGGCAGCAGACACCCACACTCCCCGTCGGTCGATATTGATCTCGTAAGACTGGCTCGTTGGAAAGCGGCAAGCACCCCATTCACCGAACTCGCGAGCTACGACACCATTCCTACCGCCCCCAGAACCTACGCTGATTGGCCCTCCAGCGTTCAACGTCGATGTACGGCTTGCGCTGTGGATCGGGAGCCGGTTTTGGCTTGACCGGTACCTTGCGGCGTTCTTCTTCAACCAGCCGGACTCCGCAGTAGTGCCCAGCAGCACAGGCATTGTACAGTGCATCGAACCAGTGGTTTTGCTTCCGCTTGCGGTCCCACTTGGTCACCATGCCCTTGCCTGAGATGAACTCCTCGGTCTTGACTTCAGCGGTCAGGTGCTTGGCGAAGGACAGGTGTTCCGTTGCACTGGCTTGGAAGAGTGTAATGGCTCCCACTCGGCTCGTGGGCGTGCTGAGACGTTGGTGTACCCAGGTCTTCCAGTGATCCGCATCGACCTCCGCTAGGTAGACATTTGCATTGGGCAGCCAGTTGATATGGAAGCCTTCCCCCAGGTGCTGAACGACAGAGCCAGTTTGCGTCTCACGATTCTGCCACTGCTGATGTTGCTGCGAGGCGCCACGCCCCACCGAGGGAATAAAGCGATTGCCCGACTCTCGATTGAATGCATACACCACGTCGGTCATGTAGCCAGCGTCGATGAAGCATAACTGGGGTATTAGTGTCTCACCTCCCACGACGCCAATGGGCCAGCCTGCGAGCACCATGGCTCGGAACTGTCGTAGGGCTACCATCGTTGCCTGCTCAACGCCCAGGTCGTCCGAGGCCACTTCAATGCGTCCGTAGTCCACAACGTGTCCATAGGGGCCTGCCGACCACGCTACCACAACCCAATGATTGAGGTACTTGCCCAGATCCATCGCGATGGTGAGCGTGACCGTCAACCAACTTCGCATTAAGTATGCGGACGTATTTGGTGAGGGGACCAACGGTCGGAACAAAGTCTGGTTGCTCAAACGGATTGCTTGGCGAATGCAGGCCAACGAGGAAGGTGATCTTTCCGAACGGGCTCGTAAACGGGCCATTGAAATTGCGAACGATGCAGACCTACGGATGCTGCCGCCACGACGACCCAAGCTATCGGCCGACTCCTCCGAGCGGACCGTCACGAAGAAAATCGGGATTGCTCAATCCAACGAGCTTCTTCCCGGTACCAAACTTCAGCGGGTCTACAAGGGAGAAACGTTCTCGGTCACGGTGCTGGAAAGTGGATTTGAGTTCCAAGGTGAACGCTTCAAATCACTGACTGCGGTTGCCAAGGCTGTCACCGGGAAGCACTGGAACGGCTTTCACTTCTTCGGCCTGCGTCAACCAAGGAGTGCCAAATGAGCGGTCGAACAAAAGAGAAGCCGCCTGCTAGAGACGTCGTGCGGTGTGCAATTTACACACGCAAGTCGACGGAGGAGGGACTTGAGCAGGAGTTCAATTCCCTCGATGCCCAGCGCGAGGCAGGGGAAGCGTACATCAAGAGCCAGCAGCATGAGGGCTGGGTGTGCGTGCCGGATGCGTACGATGACGGTGGATTCACCGGCGCCAATATGGAACGTCCAGCTCTGCGACGACTGCTCTGCAACATCGAAGAGGGGAAGGTAGACTGCGTCGTCGTTTACAAGGTCGATCGACTGTCTCGCAACCTGATGGACTTCGGACGCATCATCGAAATACTCGACAGGCACAATGTGGCGTTCGTATCGGTAACTCAATCATTTAACACTTCGACATCGATGGGGCGACTGATCCTGAACGTGCTCCTGTCCTTCGCCCAGTTCGAACGGGAAATGATTAGCGAGCGCACCAGGGATAAAATTGCAGCCGCGCGACGCAAGGGCAAATGGTCTGGAGGCATGCCTGTCCTGGGCTACGATGTGGTCAATACAAAACTGGTGGTAGACGAATGCGAAGCAGGGCGGGTGCGAGAGATCTTTCGGCTGTACCTCGATCAACAATCCCTGTTGGACGTTGCCAAGGAAATCAACGCGCGGGGCTGGCGCACCAAGCGTTGGGTCACCAAGAAGTCCGAGGTGCGCGGTGGAAAGCTCTTCGACAAGGGTTCGCTGCATCGACTGCTAACCAACGTTGTCTACATCGGCAAGCTCACTTATAAGACTGAAGTCCATGAGGGCGAGCATGAAGCCATCGTGGACCTTGATGCGTTCAACCAGGCTCAGGCGCTGCTTGAGCGGAATGGGAGAAGTGGTGGGCGAGAAGTCCGGAACAAGCACAATGCTCTATTGCGGGGCTTGATGCACTGCGGGGCCTGCGACTGCGGCATGAGCCATTCGTATTCCAAGAAGGGTAGCAAGCTCTACAGATACTACGTCTGCCACAGGGCGCAAAAGCGGGGCTGGGAGGAGTGCCCTGCGCCATCACTCCCGGCGGGGGAGATTGAGCGATTCGTAATTGACCAGATTAAACGCATTGGCCGAGATCCGGCCCTGATTCGCACCACGTTGGCGCAGGTGCAACGACAATCGGACGAGGAACTCCAACGCCTAGCGGCTGAGAAAACGGCACTGGGCCGCGATGTGCGGCAAGACTACGTCGAGGTTGGCAGATTGGCGGGTACCGCAATGGCTGGCGATCCAAGACTGTTGGAGGTTCAAACTCGAATCCGGGATGCTGAACGTCGGATGACCGTCATCGGAGAAGAGCTGGCATCGCTGAAATCGCAGGTGATTGATGAAAAGGACGTAGTAGCCTCCCTGGGGGAATTCGACAGCACCTGGGAAGCACTCGCACCACGGGAACAGGCCCGCGTACTGGAGTTGCTCATTGAACGAGTTACCTACGATGCCGACACCAGCACGCTGTCGATCACTTATCGACCAACCGGTATCAAGTCGCTGGCCAAGAAGGGTATTGATCGAATTGAGGAAGCAGCATGATTCAGACTCAACACAAGATTCATTTCAAATCGGGAAGGCGCTCGCGTAAGGAACTGTCGGATGGGGTCGCCGTAGCTCAGCCAAAGGGTCGGCTGCCTCGCATTACCAAGTTGATGGCTCTGGCGATTCGTCTTGACCATCTCATCAAGACTGGGCAAGTAACCGATCAAGCAGAGCTGGCACGCGTGGGGCATGTATCGCGGGCGCGGCTCACTCAAATTATGAATCTGCTCTATCTGGCGCCGGACATCCAAGAGGAGCTACTGCACCTGCCAGTCACGGTGAACGGACAAGATGCAATGATTGAACGGGACCTGAGGGCGATTGCGGGGATGGCGAGTTGGAAGAAGCAGCGGTTAAAGTGGAAACGGATTCACTCGTAGCAAAGTTTCAAGTTCCACTTGTGGATCTGCAGACTTACCGACTGTCGATCGGTGACCTCATTTAGGCTATTTTTGGTGGGAGTTACAGCAGGCTTCCTACAACTATGATGAAGAGATGCAAACTGAACGGCAATCGGATTGCGGTTTTGCGTCTCGCTGGGGCCCACGGAGGTCGAGTTGCTAGGCCAAGGAGCAACGCTAGGTCAATCTTGCTGAAGGATCGCCAGGCTCGTTCTCTGGTAATGCCCCCGCTTCGACTATCTCCTGTAGCTGCTCCAGAACGTCAGGATAGCCCTTCGATAAAAAACGGACAATTCTCGCGTTGTCGAGGAGCTTACGAAGGTAGCCTGTAATAATCACCAAGTGAAGAACATTTTTGCCATGGGATCCCTCGATTGCCTTCAGCTCGCGAACTAGTACCCGAGACTCCTGCTCGATTCGGGCTAAATCGTCATTTGACATAATCTCCGGTCCACTGTCTCGGACCGCATCAATTTGCAATTCAGCTGGAGTTGCAAAGACAAGGCATTTCATGTACCCAATCGAATAGTTGTGTGAGGCTGTCATTAGTTGGGCAATTTCTATTTGCCTGATCGGACGGACCTTTCGTAATTCTCTGATCGCTACTGCAGATGTGCGCTTACCGCGCAGTATATGAATAGCTTCTTTACAGATGCCGTCGAGCAGGTCCCGCTTCTGACGGATTGAAGCAGGGTCAACATTGAGCGCCCTCGCGATTCGCTCCTCCGAGACGCCGTTCTTAATCGCCTTTAGTATCATGAAGTGCTCTTGGATCGCCGTTAGGCGATTAATTTTATGATTGAAAGTGAAGCCTTCGTCGTCGGTGGCTATGAGACACTTGGCCTCTTTCGCCCCTAAATCAGAAAGAATCGCGTGCCGTATGTGCCCGTCCAATATCATGAACTGGCCCTCTAGCTGAGCCTGTGGGAAAACCACGAGTGGCTCAATAAGCCCAAGTTCCCTTATGGAAGCTTCAATACAGGAATACTTTGGTGTTTTGAGTAAGCCGGCCGACAAGATGCGGACTGGCAATAGGCTCGCAAGCGGCACGATGACGACTTCTGATTTACAAGCCAATTGGACTTTTTGATTCATTTGTCTGTTCCGTCCTGACGAATGCGCTCGGCAAGCAACTGCGGCATTGAATCGAGTTGCTCCGCTTTCAAGAGCGTTTGGAACTGATCGTCCTTGTATAATTCGGTGAATGCTGAGATCGCCATTAGCAGTCGACTTTCGCAGGCCTTCGTCTTGCGGATCAGCATTTTTTGCCTGAGAGTTTCATCCTGATAGGTCTGCACCAACGACTTGCTTGTCACTCCATCTGCCGGTGTCTTTCTCACCGACGATCTTGGGCGTTTCCCGCCATTTTGGCGCTGTTCAATGATGCGCTTAGCGCGCACAAGCGCGTCGCCCCGCAGTACGTTATTTTCATATGCTTCCTGGAGTGCAATCTGGACCCCCTTGTCGTCCGACGTTGCGATCACCACCGCGACACTCACAGCCAGAACCCCCTTTTCGATCGCAAGCAACAGACGCTCTTCTCCTTTCTCCAGGAGTTTCAGGAGTCCACGAATGTAGGTGACGTCAAGATCAGTCTTTTTCGCTATTTCACCCGCCGTGTATCCCCGTTCCTTGAGCACACCGAGTTCGCGCACTAGTTCCACACCGGAATGTTTTCGTCGTGCCAAATTTTCAGCAAGACTCATCAGCATTAAATCTTCTTTTGCCCCTTCAGCAATAATGCATGGAATTTCCTGCTGTTCGAGAGCGATATAAGCCTCGAGCCTACCCTGGCCGCAAACAAGGTTGTAAGCGAACGCATCATTCTTGATTCCTGCGGCGACTACCGTTACCGGCTTCTTTAATCCGATGGCTGCTATGTTAGATTTGATCTGGTCGAACTTCTTTCGGCCTCGCTCGCGTGGGTTCAGAACCGAGATTTGTGCCACTGGAATCATTACAATATCGCTTCGAAACGTAACTGCCAACTTACACCTCTACTTTCTCTCTGGCCGATGCGGACGCCAAGAATTCAAGACTGTCGAACTGATACGTGTCCAGGTGGACACCATTTACTTCACAAAGCAGAAGCTTTGGCGAGTCGATATCGATGATTGGGAGCAGATAGTAATCGGCAGGCGCAGTATTCTCGATATTCATGCGGACCAGAATAGTGATATCAGGCGTTACGCCTTGATTCAGTTTTATCAACCACCGGAGGGATCCTGCCTGGGTCTGTCGGCATCGAGAGAGTACCATTGATGCGCTGTACTCTCCATTGATCAACAGAAGATCGCTCGTGGAATCTTGCGTTACAGTCGCGCCCGCGGCACCGAGCTTTGAGGTGACATCTGAGACAAGTTGTGGGTACATCTGCCGAAGATCACGATTGATTTCTACATACCGATAGTCACGGTCTGGTTGGAGACCGATCTGCTTATACGCCGCTAGTAGGCTTCCGAATCTAGATCGATAAACGCTGCTGGATGGCATCGAGTGGCACGCGTCGATGAGTTGCCCAGAGAGCCGCGAGTTCTGATCGGCCAACTTACTTAGTTTCGCAATCAACTCGTCGTTGGTTATCTTTCGAGCTCGTTCTTGAATGATTCCTCGAGCAACAAAGAACTCTTCGAGGGAAACCACCGGTTCGAATGCTTGCTCGTGACGAACCCACATTTCCGGAGCGTTCTCGACTCGCTTCTTCTTCAGTTTGAAGGAAGTGCGGTTGTAGACATTGTTTCCAACGTACTTTTCGTTGGTGAGCACTTGATTGACGGTTCCCCGATTCCAGGAACGTCCGAGATCGGTTGAAATGCCCTTTTCATTTAACTCGTTTGCGATCTCGGCTTCCCGCTTTCCTTCCACAGTGAACGCGGTATAAATCCAGCGAACTGTCTCAACCTCCTCGTCGGGTCCCGGAACCAAGATCACTCTGTCAGTCTGCAGGCTTTTCCGCTCACCGCGTGCCAGCGGCCCTTTCTCGACGCCAGCCTGACTGATCAGCATGCGCCGTAGACCGAAGCCTGCCGGTCCGCCTTGCCGGTATCCAAGTTCGATTAGTCGGCACTGGCCTTTGAAAACCTTGGTCGAAAGCTCACGAGAGTACTCTCCAGCCATGGCTCGCTTCACACTTTTGATGATTGTCGATGTGGGACCACCGTCATTCTCAAATGGCTCGGCACAGTAATGGACTTCTATCCCGGCACGTTTGCACAGATATTCGTAGTAGGCGCTTTCATCTGCGTCTTGGAACCTCCCCCAGCGGCTAATGTCGTAAACCAGAATTGCTGAGAAGTCAGCTTTCCCGCACTGCACGTCGTCGATTAGCTGTTGGAGCGAGGCGCGCCCAGCCACATTAAGTCCACTTTTTCCCTCGTCCGCATAGGTCTTTACTATTTCGAATCCGCGGCGTCGGGCGAAATCCAAAATCGTATCGTCCTGATTGGCCGTAGAATATTGCTGGTGTTCGGTTGACATTCGCACGTATTGTGCAGCCCGAGTAAGGGTTTGAGGATGCTCATCAAGAGTTCGCAAATTCACAATTGAGCCTCGTCATTAACAAAGTCGCCGAACATTTATACGCAGAACAAATGACAATTCTGACTGCTAACTGTGGCAAAATGCGGTAGGTTACTGTGTTATTTCTGTGGGAAGTTCGATGTCTACCGATGGCAACGAAAGGAATAATGGCAGCGCACCGAGCCATCGATGCGGTCCGCAACCGCGTTCAGGCCGGCTTTGCGCAGCTTGATTCGAAGCGTTTTGATCACGCTTCTAATCGCAGAATCAGACCGCACACCTTCCCATAGTTCTTTGAGTAGGACGTTATGCGGGACATAGATGCCTGGAGTGCGCATCAGTCGAGCTAAAATTTTGAAGGGCAGCGTATTACCTAGAAAACAGCACTTGCCGTCGTGGTAGACGCAGAGCATCTGCTGGTCGATTCGCGGCTCACTGCTCAGGCGTGTGTCGGTAGTTTCCTGGTTTGGTGGCCTAAGTGCTGCTTCGATAGTTGCTTTCAATGTCTGGAGGATCTCAGAGTGCGACCGGTGTTCCAGGATCAGTGTGTCAATCGCATCGCGCATCAGCTTCAGGTCTTCAGCAGCAATCATCACATGTGCCTCGGTGGAATTGAGCCTTTTCCATTCAACTTTGGCACGGCCGGCTTCGAGAGGCTAGCCAATTCTCTGTAAGTTTGGCCCTCTGGAGAATTCAAAGACTAAGAAGGTCCATCCGTTAGGGGGGGGGGGGCCGTGATTATCACCCCATCACTTGACCTACGACGGCGACGACAGCATGCTTTCCATCGCTTTTGGTTCGAAATCAATTCACCGGCCAAGCAGACTGTGGTACGAATTGAGGAGACAGCGTGTTCCAGTCCCAGCACGGGATAAGTTTCAAATAGGGTAGGCGTTCGCGGAAAGAGCTGGCAGACGGAGTGGCTGTACAAGGTTGTCGGGACCGGCTGACACGCGTCACCAAACTGCTCGCCCTTGCCATCCACTTCGACCACCTCATTAACGCCGGAGCAGTCATATCCCAAGCCGAACTCGCCCGCCTCGGCCAAGTCAGCCGCCACCGCCTACCCCAAATCGTGAACTTACTGCACCTCGCTCCCAATATCCAACACCCAATCCTGCATCTCCCCCTGCTCACATCCGGTCGCGGTCCGATCACGGAACGCGAAATTCAACGGGTGAGTTGTATTCACAACTGGGAAAAGCAGGCAAACAGGAAGCGGTGCAGCGATTTTCGGCATGACGAAAAAGCGATTCGCTGCTCGCAATCGCTGTATCCGTGGTCTATCATTTATTGATAGACTTCCCGCTTCAAAGGAAAAAGACATGCCCCACTACCATCGAGCTATCGAAATTCAACAGCGACTTGAAGCTGTTCTTGAATTGGTTGCGGCTGGACAATACTCCACGCCACAAATTGCCGATGAAGTAGATGTGTCGACGGCAACGATTTCACGTTGTATCGACGCTTTGAGAAAACAAGGACACCGCATCGAGTCCGTCAAGATCGACGGTCAATGGTGTTATCGGCTGCAAGGAAGTGGTCAAAAGGGTTCGTCCAATCTCGCAAAGGCAGGGAAGTCATGAATGCGGAACTACTCAAACGAATCATGCGAGCCATCGCCAATGGTTCACAAGACGACCTCGAACAGCTTGCGGCGCGAGTCATTGATCGCGAACGTCAAAGCGGACACAGTCGGCTGGCAAATCAGCTCGAAGGCATTATGAGCAAGCCGCGTCCCCAGGTCGGTCGACCGGAAGGTGGCGGTAGTTCTGATCGAAATCTGTCCCAGCTACCTGTTAGTCGCCGGCACCAAGAGTTGCTCGCGACCTTGTTGCCACGTGAAGAACTCGAGCACCACATGGTGTTGCCGCCGGAGATCGAGAAACGCTTCGCTCGTGTCGAACAAGAATTTGCCGCCCGCGAACGCCTCGGAGCTTACGGTCTGAAAAACCGTAAGACGATTCTGCTTTACGGTCCTCCCGGATGCGGAAAATCTCTCGGAGCTAAACGTTTGGCATGGAACACTGGCCTTCCACTACTAAAAGTCCGTTTCGACGCGCTCTTGTCGTCCTATTTCGGTGAGTCTGCCAGCAATCTGCGTGCAGTGTTCGACTCTGCCAAAGCACAGCCTTGCGTTTTGCTTCTCGACGAGTGTGACTTTATCGCGAAGTCAAGATCGAACACGCACGACATTGGCGAGGCATCACGTATCGTCAATTCCCTGCTGCAATTGATGGAAGAATACGACGCGCCAGGACTACTGGTTGCCACAACCAACCTTGAAAACTCGCTCGACGACGCCTTGTTCCGTCGTTTCGACGATGTGTTTCAGATTCCGCCTCCAGGTGAAGATGAGATCAGTGAACTTCTTCGTACTACGCTTTCAGCCGTCAAGTGCGATGATAAACTTGCTTGGAAGAAAGCGATCAAGGAACTCGTCGGATCGTCCGCCGCTATGGTGGTGAAATCAGCCCGAGACGCAGCCAAAGCAGCCGTCCTGGGAGGCAAGAAGATTGTTGACACCCAGATCTTGCTCGCTGCCATCGACGAGAACAAACGAATCAACGAGTAGCGTTTACAGGTCCACGAATGCCGCCACCACCGTCGGAAAAGCCCTTTGACCATTTGCCGTTGGTACTGACCGGATCGGGTGACTCTCGCCCGCGAAAGCCGGTGGTGATGGATCCGAACCCGATAACCGAAGGTAACAAGGCAAACCGAAGCGGACACGCTTCGAGCTTGCGGACGTCGTCGTTGGCTGTCGCCGAGCGTTGGAACGAAAGTCAAGCCGAGCGGGTCGCGGCAGGACTGCCGTCACCCGAACCCGGCATCCCACTCTTATTGCAGATTGACACAGCGTTCGACCTGGACATTCTTCGACGACAGTTCAGTTTTGAAATTGTCTCCGAACACGATGACGGCTTCGTCATTGTCGTCTCCAAAGATTTAGATCTGAGCCTGATCCAACAGAAGTTCGATGAATTCGAGCAAGAGGTGTACGGATCGGGTAGCATCGCCCAGATTCATGAACTCGTCAACGATGAGACACAGGAAGAACGACTTCGACGCATTCTTACCGATCAGTTGCTCAGCGAGTGGCCAACGCTCGCGGATGACGCTGAGTACGTTGTTGATGTCAGTATCGCCTGCACCGGTGATTGGCAGATTCGCAATCGGCTCAAGCGAAATCCGCGATGGAAGCCAGAAACATGGGCAAGAAAAGAAAACGACTGGTCAAACGATCGCTTAGCCGCATACGAGCGATGGGATGCACTCAAAGATTCGCGGCTAGACGATGTCGAGGCGATGCTCGCACCGTACAACGTTCAAGTTCTCAACAATTGGGACAATTCCGATGCGAAGTCTGTCCAACTGCCTGATAGCTTTACGCTAAGAATCCGAACCAGCGGTAAAGGACTCCGCGACTTCGTCCTCAACTACGCTTACGTTTGGGAAGTCACTGAACCGGATGAAATTGAGACACCTCAGCAAGCAGCACGCAACCTTGCTGACCTGTCGGCCGGCCTTACCTTCAATGCTCCATCGACCAATGCCCCCGTTGTTTGCATCATTGACAGCGGCATCCAAGAATCCCACCTGTATCTTGAGCCCGCCATTCGCGATTTCGAATCAAAGTGCTTTCTCGAAGGTGCTACGCCAACTGATGTGACTGACTGCGTCAAACCGAGCGGACACGGCACGCGCGTCGCTGGCGTCGTTCTGTACGGCGAGAATGTCCCAAAGTTCGGCATCGTCGACTTAGACTGCTGGATTCAAAATGCTCGCGTACTTGATGCACACTGCAAGATGCCGCTCACGATGCTGCCGGCTGCGGTAATCCGTGATGTCGTCTCGCATTTCAATCGCGGCAAAAATCCAACGCGAATCTTTAATCACTCGATCAACTCGGCCGTCGCTTCACGCACACTGCATATGTCGTCGTGGGCAGCGGAGATTGACCAGCTATGCCACGATCGTGACATTTTGGTGCTCCAAAGCGTTGGCAACATTCGTCAGTCCAATCCCATACCCAACCCAGGCGTCGCCGAACAACTGGCCGCTGGCAAGTCCTATCCCGACTATTTGTCCGAGCCCGCATCACGCATTGCGAATCCAGCGCAGAGCCTGCAAGCGTTGACAGTCGGATCGGTTGCCTACGATACCGTCAACGCGGGCGGATGGCAGAGCCTTGCCAAACAGGGCGGTGAACCCTCCGCGTTCAGCCGCAGCGGCCATGGCATTTGGGACACCATCAAACCAGAGGTCGTCGAGTATGGCGGCGACTATATGATCGACGGTTCAACACCGCCAAGCGTAACCTATCCTGCCGCATGTGCGTCGGCGTATCCGATTCTGATCGGGTCAACGCTCCACGGCGAACCTGCAGTCACCCAAGACGATGTTGGCACCTCCTACTCCACGCCAAAGGTCGCCCGGATCGCGGCTCGTTTGGCGGCTGTGATGCCAACGAATTCGTGCTTGCTCTATCGCGCCCTGATCATCCAATCGGCACAGTGGCCGGCGTGGGCCGAATCCCTCCCCATGCACGAGCAGATCAACATACTACGTCGTTTGGGATACGGGATTCCCAACATGTCGCGTGCGACCGAAAACACCCAGTATCGTGCAACATTCACCACGTCGAGCGACCAAGTTCTCGGCACCAAGCAATGCCACGTGTTTCAAATCCCGATTCCAGCAGAACTACGAACGCCCGGTGGTGAGTACGACATCCGAATTGATGTGACGCTTTCGTACTCGGCCACTCCACGTCGAACCCGTCGATCGCCCCGCGGCTACCTAGCGGTTTGGCTCGATTGGATTGCCAGCCAGTGCGGCGAATCCGCCGGCTCATTTTTGAATCGAGCACTGGCAACCGAAGATGATCCAGTCGGCGACCGCAATGGTGAACTGCCGTGGACACTGCACCCCATGACGCAACATGGACTATCCGGCGTGCGACGCAACCGAGGGACCGTTCAAAAAGACTGGGCCATCGTCAAATCGAATGCCCTGCCAGAAGATCTCAGCATCGCCGTTCGTGGACACCAAGGCTGGAGTCATGATCCCGACGAGACGGCATCCTACGCAATCGCTGTAACTTTCGAGATCGTCGGCCAAGAGATTCCGATCTATGAGCCGCTCCGTACTGCGGTCCTGGACCTACAGTTTGTTGTCGAAGTAGAGGTGGAAGCAGAAGTTTAACGTCAATTGGGGATGTCCCCTGCGTTAAAACTGGTGGTGGCCTCGCTGGCTAAAGGGTACTGGAAAAGGTCTTAAGTATCAAACAGGTGATGGAACTAAAGTGATGGGGCCCGTGCCGTCGCCGGCTTTTTTGGTGTAGAATTGTGTTCTCTCGCCAGGGCGGCAATCAGCTCAGGAAGTTCCTTGTGGCCGCCGATTCGATGGAACCCCTTTTCGGCCTCAAGCGGTGCGTACGACAGCCAGCGAATCGCCTGATCCGTGTCGGCTCGGAATCGTGTTACACGGCCCAAGCGGCGACGCGTGTTCTGGAAGGAGTTCTCAATTGCGTTGGTACTTAGCAGTGAACGATGGAGCGTGTTTGGCACTTCGAGTCGGTGAAGGGCTAGCAGGTCCTCACCGGCTTCATGAAGGCTCTTAAACGCCTCGGCATTGAGTGCTCAAGGAATGCCTCTAGCTCGCCGACGACCTCTTGTGCGGCGGTATAGCCCTGCACGCTACGGAGTCGTCTAAACAGTCGAGCGAGTTCACCCGTATGACGCTTCGATAGCTTGCCACGAATGTTGCGTTCCTTGTGGACCAAGCAGCGTTGGATGGCCGAGGCGGGGAAGTGCTCCTTGCCCGCTTTGCAATACACTTCGGCATTCTGCGGATAGATTTCGGAGTCGTCCGGCTTTCCAGAGTCTTTCTTCGAGAGTCGGGAGTTGGCCGGATAGGCCAAGACAAAGGTCGTATTCTTCGTATAACCCGCAGTAAACGCGGCCACTTAAAAACCCGCTACCTAGCGAGGTACAGCGGGTCGATTTGATGAATACTAACTCCCTTATATCATGCACTGTAAACGCCGCTGATGAACGCCGAGATTTATGAATACTACGTACCATTTAACGGAGGTCGGCTTTTGACACTAATCTGGGCGGCCTGACTTGCCGTTTATTCTGACGGTCTGCGACGCTGTCCGAAGTTCTTCGAATTTCTCTTCAGGGATTCCGGAATGCTCAATCGAAGCCCACCGAAGTGTTTCAGATAGGCTTAGCGACTCTAGATGTTGCGTCGTCAACCAAGGAACCTGGGTGCTTAGTCCCTCGAGCCTTTCAAGTGAGAAGATTAATCTAAATACCTCCGGAGTCACTGGTGCTAAATCCTGAGCTAGTACCAGAGTCTTAGGGTTTGTTGCGTTCAGTAGGCCTGCAATATCTGATCCTGAGAAATTGTTTTTGCTAATTCTGAGCACGTCGACGTTTATCGCTGGTGCCTCAACGAAGCTGTTGTTCCTGACGAACCCAATGCCACTGAACCAAAGTTCGTTTGGAGCAACGTTGAGTATTGAAGATAGCGATTTTTCACTCAATACTTGGTCACACACGTACATCCCGTGAACATCGTGTTCCAAGTTGTCAAGCAGCCCCGCGTCTTCATCCACAAGTCCGAACAATACGAGGTCAATGACGCAGTCTTCGGGTATCTCGTTGAGCCAGGCGATGACATTCTTTGTTAGCATCTGCTTTTTGGATGCGGAAACGCGAACGTACATAAGGTGGTCAATCGGGATGCCTGTTAAAGTATCCTCTTGGAGTTCGTTCAAATCTAAATGAAGCAATCGCAAACCCGATTGGAAAAAGCTGGAGACTCGATGGTCAAACAGCAACTCAAAACAAGCACCAAACGATTCTGCCAGCCAGCCATTCGGAGCAAGGGAGTAGTTGGAGACTCCCGGCCGGTCGAGGTTGGCAGTAATCCGCCATTTCTCGACTACATAAGTTGAAGGGAAACATATCACCGCTACGCATACGGGAACTATTAGGACCAGAGTTCGCAATTCGATTCGTCTTGACCGGAATAACCGCCAGGAAAATAGAGTAACGGCCACGGCAAGAAGTGCCGCGATGAAAATCCAAGCAGAGGCTTGTGGAAAAAGAGACAAAAGCTTCCAAAGCAGAAAGCCCCCCAAAGCTCCAGCCAGGAGCATCAGAATATGTATTCGCCGAATTGCGGCGGTAATTTCTCTTGGAAAGTTCATGACCGGTGGCAAAACCCCTTCTGTGCATACCCGCAATGCTAACCCCAAAACCACAATGATGTTTCGGCAACAACGCCCGATATGTAGCGTGTGGTTTGTTTTGCTCTGTCAGGCGGCGGAGTTTCGCGGCTTCCCCTGCAAGAATTATTACGTTGCGGGGAATGGCTAGGAACTTAGTCCAGCTGGCCGACAGAGAAATGCGCAACAATCAGCGTTCCAAATCTGGCAAGCCTACTGCGTACACTATGGGGCAGCGGTACGTCTCAAGCCAACAATTGTTGACTGCTAAGCTGACGTCGGATTTGAGCTAAAACTTGGGGAGGCTTCCACAACTTTGGAGCAAAATTGCTGCGTATTATCGATTTCACCAGGATCAGCGGTTTGCAATCGAAAAACCAACGATAAAAACAATCACCACTATCAACAACACCAGGAGCCCGGTGCTAGTGGAAATGCCGCTACCTGGAGAATTGGCGCCAGACTTTGATTTGACTCTTGTGTCTCGAATTGCCAACCCGCACAAGCTAATGATCATGCCGGCACCGAGCACGAAGAGGCTGTTGAAACGCCCGGTAGACAACTCGTTTGGTGGAAGCGATGGAATGATCCAAAATGCGACCGCACCATAAGCAAGCGTTACTATACCGATGACGAAGACTCCTGTTCCAAACTTGCGGCGCAATTGAAAGCGCGGCACGGCGTGAATAGTGTCAGCCTCTGGTGGGTGGTAGGGGTTCGTGTTCATGGTAATCGAGCCGTTGGCATGGAATGGACGGTTCCAGGTAATGTTGATACGCGAAGGCTGCAAGTTGCCGTCGGTATTGTTCAACCGTGACGGTGGGTCCAGCGGCTAGATTTCTTCGACAGTCGTGTCAGCGCCGAACGGCTCCAAAAAACTTCTGAGCAGACTAGCACCGTAACGATCCTTTACTTTTGCCAGAGGAATCTCACAGCAGTCGCGATCCCGTAGGGTTTGCTTTGATAGTGATTCGCATTCAGGCTTCTTTAAACCGGTGACACGGGCGAGTCGCTTGGCAAGGTCGCGCACTTCCCAACCAGTGCCCTGAGTCCAACCGTCCCCGTCTCGCCAGCCATGAATGCGAATAGCTACCATGGTTGCGATTATAACAGCACGGCCGGCAGTTCGGGTGCCGGAAAACTAGCGCGGAAATTGATCTAGCCTTCCAGTATCTATTGGCAGCCACGGTGCCGTCGAATTCAAGCAACACTTCTGCTAAATTGCATTGGATCGATGCCGAACCGTCCCCCATTTGCTGCCCTTAATCCTTAACCCTATAGTGTGACGCGGTGAGGAGATTCGACGTACAGTCGGTTCCCTCTTGAAGAAATTCGAGGAACCGTATTCGAGAGTAGCTGAAGCCTTGACCAGCTTCCCTTGGTCATGATCAAAACCAGGCTATCCTCAACGCTAAGAATGAGTTTCTAATGGCACTCACACAAATGCAAATCATTCAATCCCTTGGCGAAGCGATGGGTTGGTTTGAACGGGAGCTTAATTGGGGAGTGCCAGCCACGGAACTTCGGCACTTGTGCGGGAGGATTGGGGAACTTTATGCAGCGCTCATCACGAATGGCCAGATGGCTACCGAAGTCAATCAGAAGGGCTACGATGTCGTCAGTTCTAATGGCGAGCGAATCTCCGTAAAAACGACGGCAATGTCCGGTACATCAGGGCATATCTCGTTTAACGCCAGAACCATTGGTGATCTTGACCGAGTCATCATATTGCGAATAAACACCGAGGAAATGCAAATCGAAACTCTCCTCGATGCATCAGTGAGCGAAGCCATCGGACTGATGGCTGCGGAGAGAGATGGGAAACGCGACTTGGCGCTGAGCAAGCTGATCAGGCCAGCTATTAGACCTATTGAGGTTGGAACGGTGAAAGAGGTCTCTTTTGAAGGATACACGGTCCGAGAACTAGAAACGGGCACGATCCAAGTTGAACTTGCTGGAAGGCCGATTTTGCCAGTAAAGCCAGCCTTGCGGAGACTCGCAATGCACCTCAACATTGCGTTGATAAACACAAACGGAAATGCGCTCAACACCCGTTCGCTCGGTAGCCTAGTAATAAGGAGTATTACCCAACTTAATGCGACATAGGGCCTCGGGCGATGCCCTGTGCGTACACCAATAACTGAGAGTCGCCGGGAAAACCAAGCAGTTTTCCACGAAGGGTTCGTTCCGGACACCGAAGCGAACCTGCTTGTTAACCCGATTCGTCCGGGAGAGCAGAGAGCGCGAGCATTTTGGGCCAGATTGGGTCCAGCTCGACCGATGAGCAGCGCGCTAAAACCGCAGGGACGGGTTCTCTGAATAGCAGGTTGTGAGAAAACCTTGCAAAAACCACTATAGAAATGCAAAACGCCGAGGCGAAATGCTCTCGGCGTCTTGAGTTAACTAGGTTGTCGTCGCTATTCCGCAGCGAAAACAAGCTCCTCCGGTAGGACTCGAAGGTAGCCATTCCACTTTGGACTTGCGTTGGGCAAACGCTGATTTTGTGTTGATTTCCTTGCATTTTATGCGATTTGTAGCATTTTGCTAGGGCCGTCGTATTGAGCCTGTATTGGGCTTGAATTGCCAATACTGCCCCATTTTTGCCCCACAAATCGGCGTCGTTCTGGCTGCGTACAAGCCTCCGAAGCGAAGCTTGCAATGTACGTACATATGCCGTACAATTGCTGGTAATGAAAAGGAGCAATCATATGGCAACTGCTAATACATCAACTAAGTCAGCAAGGTTGGAAACACGTGTTTCCCAGGAGCAAAAGGACCTGATCGAGCGAGCTGCGGCTTATTCAGGGAGGACGGTATCGGACTTTGTTGTTGCGCACGTGGAGGTTGCTGCCAAAAAGGTGGTCGAAGAATACGAGCGTATACACCTGGATAAGGAGCAGAGCCGCGTCTTGGTGGATGCTCTTCTGTCGCCTAAGCGGCCAAATAAGAAGCTCCGCGGTGCATTGGCTGAGCACAGCAAGCGAGTCGAAAGCAAATGAGCGATTTCGTATGCGAGCCGCTCAGCAAGAAACATGATAAGCAAGCATTTGATTGTGGCATCGCCGTTCTCAATAACTATCTTGCCAAAATTGCTAGTCAAGATGTCAAGCGCAAAGCGGCAGCAGTGTTCGTATTGTCGCCAAGTTCCGAACCGTCTCGTGTCGCCGGCTTTTACACACTCTGTTCAACTTCGATAGAGCTCTCAGCGCTTCCCCAGGAACTGACCAAACGCCTGCCACGTTATCCCGAAGTATCTGCAATTCTGATTGGTCGCCTAGCACGAGATGTTGCGTTTCCGGGAACCGGTTCATTGTTGCTTGCCGACGCGTTAAATCGCTGTGTTCGCGTCTCATCCGAAATCGCGGCCAGTGTAATTGTCGTCGATTCCAAAGGCGAGGCTGCGTCCAATTTCTATTCAAAGTTCGGCTTTATATCACTTCCACGAATGCCCCATCGAATGTTCCTGCCCATGGCCACTGCTGAAAAGCTGTAAGTTCATCACTCTGTTTACCCGGACACGCCGTTTGTGTTTCCGGCTTGCTCCTAAACTAAGCAAGTTACTAAATGAAAGGTAATTTATGAGACGGAACTGGCGATACCGGCCTTCCATCCGCGAGCTAACTGCCGAAGAATTTGGCCACCTGCTGCACCTCTCGCACATTGTCGGCAGAGCAGTCCGAGCCATCCGGTTTCACGAAACGAAAATCGTGTTCCGCGTCGTTCCTGTGCGGGACCAGTACCTGAAAGCCCAAACTCCTGAGATCACTTGTTGAGTGGCGTAATCCCAAGCAGAATGAAGCTTTGGCTACTTTACCTTGGCGGTGCTATAATGACTACAGCGTTACTACGCAGGAGGTAACCCATGAATCTAGTACTCAATCTTCCGGCTGACCTGGAAGCGATAATCAAAAAACGCGCCGAACAGGCTGGGCTGGACATTCCCACCTACGTTTTGCAGACTCTTCGTGTTTCAGACCTCGAATTAGCAGGCGAGCCGTCGATTTCCAACGAGCAATTTGAAGCGAGCCTTAATCGACTCCGGGAGCTCCACTCTAAAGTTCCAGCCACTTTTGATGATAGCCGCGAATCTATTTACGAAGGTAGGGGCGAGTGAAGGTACTGCTCGACACCAATGTCTTGCTTCGACTCGCAGTAGCGTCGCATCCCACACACCCCGATGCAGTCTCAGCAGTCCTCGAAATTCGCCATCGCGGTGATCAACCTGCAATCGTTCCCCAAGTGCTCTATGAGTATTGGGTAGTTGCTACGCGTCCAACTGCGCAGAACGGCCTTGGCCTTACACCTGCCGAAGCCCGGCAGGCAATCGACGAGTTTCTGAAGTCAATTGCCTTACTTAGAGATGAGCGGGGGATCTTTGCCAATTGGCTCGCGGATGTGACCGACCTCGCCATTTGTGGCAAACGTGCCCACGATGCGCGCTTGGTTGCAGCGATGCAACGACACGGACTACACCAGATTGTCACCTTCAATAAGTCGGATTTTGCCGGTTTTCCAAACATCACAGTCTTCGCACCCGACGAAGTGTGTCCGTAGTACGCCACCGCCCCCACTGCTATTGGTAGTAGGAGTTGACCGCGGGCTGCTTGGTGTAGTAGAGAACGCCCGCGAGCTGAATCATCAACTCGCGGGCGTCTGTATTTGGGCTAGGCGGTTATTTTGGTAACGACGCCGGAGCCTACTGTCTTGCCGCCTTCGCGGATGGCGAAGTGGTCGCCGGTGCTTAGGGCGATGGGTTGTAGCAAGTTGACTTGCAACTGCACGCCGTCGCCGGGCATGGCCATTTGGACGTCGCCGATGACGTGGGTCTTGCCGGTGACGTTCGTGGTGCGGAAGAAGAATTGCGGCGTGTAGCCGTCGAAGAACGGAGTGTGACGTCCGCCTTCTTCCTTCTTGAGCACGTAGACTTCCGCTTCGAACTGGCGACGAGGTGTTACTGAGCCACGTGCGGCGAGCACTTGGCCTTTGTGGACTTCGTCGTGAGCAGTCTTGCGAAGCAAACAACCAACGTTATCACCTGCTCGACCGGACTCGAGGATTTCGGCGAACGATTCGACTTGAGTGACGACGTCACTGACTGTCTGATCGGTCAAGCCGATGATCTCGATGGCGTCGCCGGAACGGACAATGCCTTGCTCGATCTTGCCCGTCACAACAGTACCGCGGCCGGCGATCGAAAACACGTTCTCAATAGGCATGAGAAAGGGCTTGTCGATCTGTCGCACCGGATCGGCAATCGTCGTATCTAGTGCCTGTAGCAGCTCGTTGATACAGGCGATCGAGTCCGCGTCGGTCGGGTTGTCGTGAGCCAACTTGGCTGAGCCGCGGATCACAGGCACTTCCGCGCCAGCGTAACCGTACTGCGTGAGCATTTCTCGCAAGTCGAGTTCAACTAGCTCCAGCAGCTCAGGGTCTTCGACCAAGTCGCACTTGTTCATGAACACGACCAAGTAGGGCACGCCAACTTGACGCGCCAACAGGATGTGTTCGCGAGTCTGCGGCATCGGTCCATCAGCGGCCGAGACCAAGAGCACCGCGCCGTCCATCTGAGCCGCGCCGGTAATCATGTTCTTGATATAGTCGGCGTGACCAGGACAGTCGATGTGCGCGTACATTCGGCTCTCGGTTTCGTACTTGACGTGCGAAGCCAGGATCGTAACAGTCTTGTTCTTGTCGCGAACAATGCCTCCCTTGGCGATGTCTTGATACGACTTCACCTTGGCCAAGCCCTTGGCTGCCTGGACGCGCAGCAATGCTGCCGTAAGTGTCGTTTTACCGTGGTCGATGTGACCGATGGTTCCGACGTTGACGTTCATTTTAGTAACCATAGCTCTAAACCTCCTTTGTCGAGGAAATACACACCCGCTGGCCAATCGCGAAGGTGAGCAGCCTCCGCAACCTTTTTGTGCACTCGCAGCGCCAGAGCAGCCGGCATGTCAAACGGAAAGGAACAAGTGGATCAACGAAAAAAGCCCGCCTAATCAGGTGACCAGGCGGGCTTGGGTAATCTGTTTTGTACTGCAACAACATCCCCCCACCGCCTCACCAGTCGTCTGATGAGTCGTTTGAGTTTGATTGGCTGTTGTTGAAATGATTCATGCCTTTGCATTCTCCTGTAGGACTCAATAGACAAGTCGCAGATGCATCGGTTCGCGCTGAGATTTCGAGATTGGAGGGAAATCGGTCTCGCCGACACAAGATCTTGCCACAACCTTGTCAGCCAATTCATTGCCTTCGACAGAATAACAGAATATTTCTGACGATCTCCAGCCCCCGTGACCTAATGTGTCACGCGAAGGTGAAATGCTAGCGAAACCGATTGGCTGTGATTCGATTTGGAAGGAGTCGCGGGGAGGGAGTCCATAGGACGGATTCGCTAAGGAGGCGTTTAGGTAGCTCGACTTGCGATCGGCCGAGACGGGAAGTCCCTTAGAAAGCTTCAGGAGATAGCGTTGGAGGCGGATTGGAGAGTTCAACGGAAGCTGTGGCATACCGTTAGCCGAAACCATGTTCAACGCCGCTAGGAAAGACGTTTGCACTTAACTTGCGATTTTCGAGGGTCTGAAAGAAATCCGGCATCGACTGTTATAAACTCGCCTTCCTGTACGTCATTATTGTTGGAGCACACGTGACAGCGCGATACTTGGAGCTTTTCGATGCACGACTGGGATGAGATTCGAAGAAATCACGGTCCAATGGTCTGGAACGCCATTGGCAGGATTCTTCGGAATTCCGAGGATATCACGGACTGCTACCAAGATGTTTTCCTTGAGGCCTTTCAACGATCTCTTACGCGTAGCATCAATAACATGCCGGGGCTATTGCGGTGGCTAGCAGTCCATCGCGCTTTGGATTCATTGCGAAAGTTGAAAGCTCTGCCGAAGATCGCCGCAAACCGAAATGTTGACGGAATCACATGCGACAGTGCTCGCGATACGCAACGACTAAATGAACTTTTGGAGACTGTCCGATGTGAGCTTTCTTCGCTTTCTGTGGAGCAGGCGGAATGCTTCTGGCTCTGCTGCGTAGAGGGACTGAAGTATCGTGAAGCAGCCGAAGTAATGGGGCTTGAGACTCAGCACGTCGGAATGTTAGTTCATCGAGCTCGCAAGCACTTAAGCCAAGCTCTCATCGATTGGCATGATGGTCGCAACGTCTGACAATTTTTAATCTTTTAACGCAGGGGGCTGCCAACAATGGTCCGTCAAGAATTCAATCAAGGCGATGAAATACTCGAAATGGCTGTTCAGCAATTTAAGCAGCAGTCTATCCCAGAATTCACAAACCCAAGCGTTGCCTTTCCCGTTGAGAGTGCAAGTCGACAGCACATCGGGTTGGCATCGAATTTTTTGAAACGAAGGAGTAGTACGTTTTCTAACCGCCGCTTGGTTCTAGCGGTCGGGGTGGTGTTCGCAATTGTTATTGGAGGGTTCTCAGTGCTTCCTTGGGAGAGCACAAGTCAAAGGGCTTTTGCACAAATGCAAGAAGCGATTCGCGACCTGAACTCATTAGTGTTTGAGATGAAGTCGTATTCCGGCGAAGAAGTAACGGGAAAATACCACATTTCGTACGCACAGGCAGGCGACGTTCGAATGGATAGCGGGCTTGTCTCCCATATCCTCAACGTGGCTAAAGAAGAATATATGATAGTGGATGATGCGAATCGGGCTGTTACGATTCAACCTGTTTATGATATGGCTGCGATACAGGAGAAACTTGCCGGAGTGTTCGGCGCATTGCTAAATCTGGAACCATTGCCTTCTACCACTATGCGCACGGTGTCAAACGACGGCAAACCTGCAAAAGAGTTCAAGACTGTTTGGGATGGAAGTGTTGCAACTGTTATAGTTGACGCTAAAACGAACTTGCCTATGAAGATCGAGTTGGATCGTGGCAAGAGTCAACACGATAAACCGATTCGTGAAGTAGCAACGAACTTTCAGTTCAACGTCAGCTTACCTGATTCCAGCTTTGCAATACTTCCTCCGAACGGATATGGCGTCGAACGAATTGAGAGACATGACCCAATCGTATCATCAGACAGTCTAATTTTGACTATTGGCAAAGGGGTCGGTCCAGTTCGTTTCGGGATGAGTCTACAGGAGGTGCGAAATCAACTCGGGGATCCTGACTCATTTGAATCAAAACCTACTTTGGTCGCAGAGCTTGATGAGAAAGGACAACTTAAGCTGCCAATGCAACTCGTACCGGCCGATCCACCGCAGATAGTTGGCGTTATGCAATATCGGTCGTTAGGATTGCAAATAGACGTCTCATCAATCGAGGGAGTCGAGTGGATTAGATGTTATGAAAAGCGGTTGACATGGAATCGATTCGGTGGAATGACGTCCCACGGAATCAAGATCGGAATGTCTAAGAACGAAGTCAAGTCCGTGCTCGAAAAAGACGAATCGGCTAGTAGAAACTGGAAGCAAGCCGACGACCGATGGCTCTTGAGTGGAATGGACGTAGTCTTCGAAAACGACAAGTGTGTAAACATCACGCTAGGCAAGCCGAATATCGCTAAGCAACAGTAAGCAATAGCATTCGATCGCGATCGATAAAACACCCGCGAGTCGAGAATGCGACCCGCGGGGGTTGAGTTCAATTATACAGCGGTTGAACCGGGGTCTAACTCGCGATTATAGCTCGATCGCTTCAACTTCGGCGACGAAACGCTGGTTGTTGTCAGCGAGGAACGCACTGATGACGTTGAACACGGCGTCACTGAAGCCACCGATGTTCATGATGTCAGCTCGCTCGCAAGCTTGCGTTGTTTGATACGGCTGGATGTCGATGCAAACAAGCTTTGTGTTCGCGTCGCGGCCGGCCAACTTGCGTTGGTTGGCTACGAAGGCTTCCCACGCCGTCATTACACCAGTCGATCCGTGACGGCCCGTTCCAACCCAACTCTCGTTGTCGCTGACCAGTACAACTCCCGCAAACTTGCGTTCGCGGTGCAGCACATTGGCAGCTTCTAAAGGTAGAGCACAGTTGGTTCCACCGCCTCCGTACTTGCTCAGTCGCTCGGCGATGCTGAGGATCGAATCGCTTGGAGCGATGCGCACATCGTAAGCTTGAGTGTCGAACGGAATGACAACGCTGTCCGGGTTGCGACGCAGGATGGCTGCGGCGAACAAGGCGGCGACGTCGACGCAGCGCATCTTCGAAGTAGCTCCACGGCCACGGTTACCCGTAACGGCGCATCCCATCGAACCTGACGTATCCAGACCGATTAGGACCGGACCAGGTAATTCAGGCACGTTTCCGCACGCGATCTCGGCTGCCTTGTGCAAAGCGGCCTTGATCTTGGCTGGCATCTGGTCGTCAGTGTTCACATACGCAGCAAAGTACTGGTATGGGAACTGACGTGAGCGAGCCACTTCAGCAGCGTCGGCGATGCGATCGGCAACATAGTCGACCATATTGTGGCACGGCGGTCCCCCGCCGTGATCTTCGGTGGGGACCACCGAGCTACGTTCAAACACATCGTGACGTAGCAGAGTGTTCAAGTTCATGCGTAGTGCCTGCGGTCCCATCTTACGAGCGATCGCAGCCCACACGCTCGGCCCCTTGGCAGCATCGGCGAGCAAGTCCCAGCGGACACCCGCTAGTTCCCCCATAACGAGCAACTGAGTCGCTTCGTCTGTGGCTGCGCGGTAGGCTGCTATTGCTTGCACCTCGGCTGGCAAGTTGGCCTCGCCGGCAGGAGTCCACTTTTCGATGGCCTTATCCGTCAACCAACCGAACAGCGCTCGACGCTCGTCGTCCTTCGGAGTCGGACGAGCCATACGCAGGATATCGCGCAGGCTCGGCTCGTTGCCGATAGACGCCGACAGTAACTTTGCGACTGAGGCTTCGTTCAACCATCGCTGGAAGGCACGCTGCACGGAGCTCGAAAGTCCCGTTCGCGCAATTCCAGCTCGGTTCTTGAACTGGCCAGAGCGGATCATCTGGAACGTGGTTCGCAGCACGCGTCCGTTGTCGACTACGCGATCGAACACTCGATGCATCAGTTCTGTGTTGCGGACCGAAAGGGCGACCAGCAACGCGGCTGGCATGTCCTTCATGGCTGCCTTCTGCCGAGCGTACACAGCCAGCTTGGCCAGGTACTGGTCGTCGTCGATGGTATCGATCAACTTCAGCACTTCTCCGAGCTGCGTTCCCGCAGTTGAGTAGTAGGCATCGCCAAACGTACCGGTTGCGGCAACTTGGGCCAGCGCCTGCTTCGGTTCGAGCGTGTAGGCTCGACCACCTGCTTCGTTGACAGTGTCGGCGCGTGGCAGCCGCGAAGACTTGCTTGAGAATAGTGACATGTTAGCCATGGATTCGTCCAGACTGAGCGGCAATGCGCTAGCGGCCGGTTCTGGCAATACAACGCCTGAAGAACCGACGGCTAGCGCCTCGTCGCTCAAAAAACTGTTCGACGAAGGGTAGTTGAGAAAGGCTTTCGCCATCTTAAGCAAAGATGTAATCCCAACTGGCAGTCGAACGAGAATCGCAAAGTAGATCGAAGCACTACGCTTCGTCCGCTTCCCCTATTTCATTTGTTTGTATCTATGCGAATAGAGACTCGCTTTCATCATCAAGGTTCACAGAAAAGCGACTGACGAAGTGTGACCAGAGCGCCATGACGACGTGCGTCAATTGATAGCTCCCGCTATCGCGGCTAAAGGGTGGGGATGTACTCCGAGTCGGCAGTCAGTCGTGGACGATTCTATTTGCGTTTCGACTTCAGCATCTTTCGCATTCGTTTCCACACGCTGCGACCACTTTCGGGGTCCAACCGGACAAGCTGCTGCCGTCGCGTGTCGATGGTGTGTAGCTTGCCAGGTGGACGCTTGGCGTATACGAAGGGCAAGCAAACTGCGATGACCTTAAATGGTTGACCTGCCTCACGCGCCATATATCGCGAGCGTACTGGTTCATCCGGCGGTAATGTAGAGCTGGAACAGCACCACAGGAACGACGGCAATTCGAAGACTTCATTCAACACAGTGACGTAGTCGCCGCGTTTAATGTCTTCTCCCGCGATCCGTGCTGCGACGGTGGTGTGCGATTTGGGTTGCGTTTTTGTTTTCATGGTTTTACATAGCTGTTTGAGAGAGTGGATTTGTACGTGTGCAGGTTCTTCGTCCGACGCTCGATTACTCGGCGCCGGTTGGCATAATCACGAAGAATCTGAATTGCACACGCATGGTTCACTCTTTGACAGTAATGTGGAAAACGAATGATGGTTTGAAAGCTAGCCAGACGGTGAGCTAATCGAAGTTCGCAGTGGGAAGATTCAATCCAGCTCCCTAAAAGTACTCGTCGCGATTGGAGCCATCAAAAACGGCCCGATCGCAGACAGCAGTTCTTGAAGCGTTGTCTGCTGCCACACGGGCATGGATCGTTGCGGCCTAGTTTTTCCTCGAGTAGCTTGTCGCCGTGGACAATCTGCACGCCGCGTTTGACGTTCGTCTCCGAAGGGTAGCCGCGTCGGCGTTTACTCATCGGTTCGAAAAAAGGAATCTTGAAGGTTGTTGTCGCGAATGATAGAGCTCCTAGTGAACACTGAGCGGTACGGCGCTAGCCGCCGGTTCTAGTAAGATCAGAAGAATCGAGATCAGAAGAACCGAGGGCTAGCGCCCAATCGCTCACAATAGAAAGAAAATGACTCGCCACGACAGTTGCCTATCGCGGCGAGTCGTAACAATGCAAATGAACGAAGTGGTTTGTTCAGATACTTTTGGTGTTGGTTAATGTAATCCGAACAGGCAGTTCAAATGCCAGAGCCGACGACTGGATTCGCACCAGCATTGATCTGTTTACAAGACAGATGCCTTTCTCAGTCGAGCCACGTCGGCAAGAGCAGTCTATAGGTGTTGGCCTGTAGACTGAAGTATGAGAGACCTAAAGACGATTCGGGGTTCACGCTCGCATGTAAAGAATTCAACTTATTTGAACCATTGGTCGCTCAGTCTAATTTTGCCACAACCAAATATTTTTCGGTACGCGTGCTCGGTAATGCATTTGTTGCTTGCATCATCCCTGCGTGTGTTACCGTGAACCCGGCGATCTCTAGCAAGTAGGGCACTGTTGCCAGCGATTGGATGGCAGCCAGTGGCAAACAGTCAGCGAAGTCAGTGGCAAGGCTGGACCAAGCACTCCGACTGTAAAATCCATCGATGAGTAGCACGGTTCCCTGGGGCTTCAACCAATATCGCCAATTCACCATGGCCGAAAGCGGGTCGTAGAGCCCATTCGCTAATTGCCGCGAGATAATCACGTCAAAGGAGGCCGGCGGAAAAAGCGACATTTCGTCCGGCGAGTCGCAGAATCCTTGGCAGATGCGCACCGAACTCAACTCTGGCTTGCTACCCAATTTCTGTAGCATCAAAGTCGAAGGTTCAAGCGCCGTCAGTTCGAGACCGCCAATTCGAATGAGCATGCGGCACATTGCTCCGGTTCCTGCGCCCGCGTCCAGCACCGACATACCGGTCTCCAGTGCAAACACTTGGGCAATGTCGGCTAGACAGGCAAGTTCATCAACTTCGCCAATTTGCTGCGTCCAGGCTTCATATTGCTCGACGGCCGCAGCATCGTAGCTGGAAAGATGCTTGGCTCGGAATTCAGATTGAGATAAACGGTAGGTCATATCGTTCGTATTTGGAAAACAAAAAGATGGCGTCCGCCGGTTGGGAAATAACCGACAGACGCCTTAGTTTACAGCAAGTTCATAACGCGATCGGTCAATCCCTTTTCGCCGAGTACGATATTCATCTTGCCCGCCGTTGCGATCTTCTCGAGAACTTCCAGTTCTCGGAGTCGCATCAGCGTTGGGTTGTCGGCCAACAGCTTGGCGGTGTTGGCCTGGCTACGCATGGCAGCGGTTTCCTCGCGGCGTGCGATCAAGTTGGCTTCGGCCGCCTTCTTGGCTTCCGTTACCTTGTTCATCAGGTCCCTCATGTCGCCTGGCAGAATCACGTCCTTGATACCTACTGAGCTGACTTCCAGACCCAACACACTCGCCTGCTCGCGCACTTGCTGCTCAAGCTCCTGAGCCACATCGTCCTTGCCGGTCAAAAAGCTATCGAGTTCACGTCCGCCGATCACCGCTCGCAGCGCCAACTGCACCTCGCGGTACAACGACTGTCGAACATCGCTCGAAGCGCTCACGGCGCGACGAGCGTCCTTGATCGCGTAGGTTACGATCGCGTTCATGCGGAGCGTCACCTTGTCAAGCGTCATGATCTCCTGACCACTGACGTCAATTTGTGACTCTCGCATATCGAGCTCAACAACGCGCGAGTCGGCTGCATCCTTCCAGTATGCGTACAGACCCGGTTCGAGCTGAGCTACGAAGCGACCGTCGATGAACAGCACACCCACGTGATCTCGTTCGACCTTGCAGATGTCCAGCAATCGAGCAGCTTCCGCGGCACGCACGATCGACTTCAAATCTTTGTGCTCGAATCGTACGTCTCGCGAATCGACAATTTCCACTCGCACATCACGAACACCAGTCCAGTACACGTACAGTCCGGCGCCGAGAATTCGAGCGAATCGTCCATCGATCCACACGAGCGCTCGCTGGTAGTCCTTCAAATCCAGCACTTCAGCCTTACCGGCCAATGCGCCGGACTTGACGATAACGTCCAGTTGATCGTCAGCCAGCCATGGATCTCGCTTTGAGACTACGCGAACGCGAATCTTGTTCAGAGGATCAATGATCCAGTGTGTACCAGCGTCGACCAGCCCCTTGAATTCGCCTTCGCGGAACTTCAGGCCAACTTCGTAGCTGCGAATCACAATTCTCTTTAACATGAAGCCGCCTCCTTTCACGAAAGCGAGTAACAAAATGCCGATCAATATCAGCGTAAGGTGTTTGAAGCAGAAAGAGGCCTTGAGGCACCGAATTGTTCGTCAATCACACGCGACTGCTACGGAGGAAGGCTTTGACAGAGCTCTGTCGATAAGATTGGATCGAACTCTGGTGACAGACGCGGTAGGAACAATGCCCTACAGCCTCAGCACTTTCATTGCGATCCGCCTCTATCAACGTTGCAATGCTTCGGCAAACCTACAAGGTGAAGTCATGTGCTGCTGCGGCCAGTTTGTCGTCTACCTTCCGATTCACGCAGCGGCTTTCACCGATTCGTTAATGTTCCAGTCTACAACTCACCAACTCGCAGCCGATCGAGCGAAACAATCGTTGCCCGCCAGCTTCTGTGGTGGACGCTTTCGCGCCCGGGTTGGTTTTCAGCCAACTTGGTGCATCGACGGGAGTCGAACCCGTGACCGTCAGGTTATTAGCCTGATGCTCTACCCGCTGAGCTACTTCAATCGGTGTTGCTTTTAGAACCCGTTCACGGAACACAGTACGCCAACTGCCGAAAGGCAGGGCAGTCTGCGCCGCCGGAACAACATCGACCAAATGCTTACTTACAAGCAGGAATGCAGTGGTTCGAACACTGTCCATCGGTTTTGGAGGCCGAGTCCGCTCCCAGGCGAACATTCCTGTATTGTGAACGGTTCGGCGCTAGCCGCCGGTATCGAAACCGAAGGCTAACGCCTATTCGCTCAGTCACAAACTATGTTTCCAATTCAACGTTCCAGTACGCTTCGCTGATAAACTTGTTCCAGCTCTGGATGCGATTCATGCGCTGGGCATAGATCGGCTTCCAATTCGGACGGACCGGTTGCTTGCGAAGCTTCATGCGAGCTTCGGCCGGCGTGCGATCTGCCTTGCGAGAATTGCAATCAACGCAAGCTAGAACGCAGTTGGTCCAGCTTGACTGGCCACCTTGAGCACGAGGAACAACGTGGTCGATCGTCAGCTCTTCGCCACCAGGCTGCTTGCTACAGTACTGGCAGGTCAGCTTGTCGCGCTTGAACACGTTGCGACGGCTGAACGTTACCGACTGCGTCGGCAATTGGTCGAACTTAGTAAGGGCGATCACTTCAGGCACGCGAAACTTCTGACGCACTGACTGAATGAACGGTTGGTCGCGATCTGGCACCAACTGGCTCCAATCGCTCCAGTCAAATAACTGGTAGTCCACCGGATCGACTACCTTGGCGGAGTCGTTCCACAGCAGGATCAGCGCACGAGCGACCGTGGCCACATTGATCGGCTGCCAGTTGCGGTTTAGTACCAGCGTCGGAAGCTGGAGCGTCGGGCTCAAGCCCATGAAGTTCGTCTGTCGATCCAGATTTGCAGTGTTCACGTCAATTAGTCCATGTGATTTGAAGTCCAAAGTGTTGAGTAAACTGTGTAAAAGGGACTCGCGTTAATAGGTGATTGTTCACGAAAATAATGCATGGAAAAACACTCAACGAAGTAATGGTCAGAGGTTAGCCCGTCCGAAAATGAGCAAGCGGACGGAGCGGGGTTTGAACCCGCTCAATCTTGCGATTGACTTCCATGTACTCCGAGCCGTCAGTTGAGCATATATTGGTTCACTTGACGAAGTTGTGGACAGAGATCCGGCCCGTATATCAGTACGAGCGGGCCGGGCGAGATTCGAACCTGCTAAACCATGTACTCCGAACCGGCAGTCAAGTGAGTGTATGTTTTATGATCGACGAAGTGATGTGTCAGAGGGTTTACGGCGCTCTACCACTGAGCTACGGCGCAATGTTTCAAAACAAAGTCGCGCCGGTGGGACTCGAACCCACGACATCCGGCTTATAATGCTGTACTCCAACTCGGCAGTCGATCAAGTAGCCCGACCAGGAATCGAACCTGGGACTTCTCGTTAGAAGCGAGAAATGATGTCCGTTTCACCACCGAGCTATCAACAAGCGGAAGGCAAGGGAGTCGAACCCTCATCTCTAAACGAGAACCGCGTTAGCAGTGCGGCCCAGCAAACCGTATCTGGCTACCTTCCAAAACAGGCTTGAGACTGGAGACCGGAGGCTGTAGTAAAATCCCTACAGCCTCTCGCCTCAAGCCTCCCGCCTACTAAGAGGTTCGTTCGAGAATCGAACTCGATCTTCGTTCTTACCAAGAACGCGTGCTCCCGGAACACTTACAAACCCCAAAGTAATGGGCACACTCCGCTGTGCCGTGACCTACAAAACCAGCGGACGGCAGAACGGAGTCTGCCTGCTACTATGTGATCGCGGATGGAATCGAACCATCGGTCTCCTGCGTGTCATGCAGGCGTCTTAGCCGCTGGACCACGCGATCGTTTACTCAGTAGTCGAGACAGGAATCGAACCTGCAGAATCACCTGGCCCTCGACCAGATCGCTTTACCTGTTTGCGTACTCGACCGTCAGTAAGTGGCGGGTCCAGGAATCGCACCTGGCAGTCCAAGCTTATGAGGCTCGGATGAACACTAGCCCACCCGCGAGTTGCAAGCCCCGGAATCGAACCAGGCGACCGACCGTATGAAAGTCGACTCAGTACCAACTAGCCTGCAGACTTTACGAAGTCACGAAGAGGAGATTCGAACTCCTACGCCTTGATGGCACGACGTTCTGAGCGTCGCATGTCTACCAGTTCCATCACTTCGTGTTGTTAGTGACTCGGACCGGAATTGAACCGGCGTCGACCAGCTTGAGAGGCTAGTTGCAAGTACCAAACATCGCACCGAGCCATATTGTTCGTTCAGTGAGCCGGGAAGGAATCGAACCTTCCGCGCCGCGAGGCAACTGTGTTACAGACAGCCTGGACTACCAAGTCCAACCGACTCGTTTCAACCAAGTGACGCAGGCGGGATTCGAACCCGCAATCGCGAAGGTTTAAGCTTCGCCGCTGTACCTGTTCGCGTACCGCGTCAATTAAAAACCTGTCAACTGTAGTGGTGAGGGTGGGACTCGAACCCACAAACACTGAGGTTTGAGCTCAGCCGCTATGCCAATTAGCGCACCGCACCATAAAAAGTAGTAGGCACACTCCGCTGTGCCGCAACTCGTCACACTTGCGAACGGCAGAGCGGAGTCAGCCTGCCACTATTGAGTAGCTCGCCAAGGAATCGAACCTTGTCTAACAGTTTCGAAGACTGTCGTGCGAATCCATCACACTCGCAAGCCGTGTATCTTCATCTCGCATTTGTAAAAGTGTCCATGTCAGGAATCGAACCTGATCTTCGACCTTCGCAGGGTCGCGTGCGCATCCACTACACTTCACAGACATATCAGTGGTGCGGGTGAGATTCGAACTCACAGACACTTGTTCCTAAGACAAGCCGCTCAGCCGTTGGCGTACCACACCGAATTGAAGAGGCGCTACCGAGATTCGAACTCGTTGTCAGCGTGTTTTGCAGACACACCCCGCACCAAGCGGATTAGCGCCACTTTCAGTAGTCCTGGACGGACTCGAACCGTCGATCGTCTGTTTGTAAAACAGAAGCCTTCGCCGCTAGGCCACAGGACTATGTATTTCAAATAAGGCGGAAGACCAGGGACTCGAACCCCGAAGCGGTATCAGCGCCAGCCGTTTTCAAGACGGTTTCCTCATCCAGCCGGATGTCTTCCAATAATGCAAAGCGCCCTTAACGAGGATCGAACTCGCCGCGAACTGATCGACAATCAGCCTCCACCACCAGATGGACTCAAGGGCATACAGTTAAACAGGGTGACCGATCGGAATTGAACCGACATGGACTTGGTTCACAGCCAAGTTCCTGAACCAATACAGGACGACCACCATCTTCAAAGTGCAGCAGCGGGGACAGGAATCGAACCTGCGACCTTCTGGTTCAGAGCCAGATGCGACTACCAACAGTTGCTACCCCGGAATGTGAATTAAAATATAGAGCACGGGTGATAGGAATCGAACCTACATACCACTGCTTCAAAGGCAGCTGACTTGCCGTTAGTCGACACCCGAATGTTGATTTGGAGCTAAGAGTGCCATGTCGGAGTCGAACCGACCTGACCGGATTGGAAGTCTTTTTCACGTTGCTTCAGACTGGTTAAGGTTGGGGAGAGAAGCGTTCCCCAAAATCAAACTTCCCAGCGACGCGTAAAAGCCTTTGCCGCTCGGTCAATGGCACATTCATGAAGCTCCGGAGGCAGGAATCGAACCTGCGGCTAAGCGATTAACAGTCGCCCTCCCGTACCAGCACAGGACCCACCGGAATGTTTTTCACAAGAGTCAGGATGGTCGGATTTGAACCGACGGTCTCGTGCTCCCGAAGCACGCGGAGTAGCCAGACTTTCCCACACCCTGAGTTACATTAGTAGCGGGAGACGGACTCGAACCATCGACCTCCAGGGTATGAACCTGGCGAGCTGACCAACTGCTCCATCCCGCGAAGCGCCTAGTGAGAATTGAACTCACGTTTTCTGCATGGCAAGCAGATGGGTTACCACTACACCATAGGCGCGATTATTTCGGATCTACCAAATTGTCAAAGATCAGTTTGTGTTCACGGAATTGTCAATTCAATGAACAGAGCACCGAGTGAGAATCGAACTCACGCCGCCGCTTTACGAAAGCGGTGTCATTCCACTAGACTATCAGTGCTTGTGTGTTTCAGTTTTCGCAGTGGGACCGGTGGGAATTGAACCCACATCGTTCGGTTTAAGAGACCGATGCATTACCTTGTCTGCCACAATCCCGTTTGTTTCAGTCGGCGTGGAGGGAATTGAACCCTCGACCTTCGTCTTATAAGGACGGTGCTCGGACCATCGAGCTGCACGCCGCTTGCTTAAGAGTGAGGCCGGAGAGATTCGAACTCTCACCTGGCGGATTAAAAGTCCGCAGTGCTGCCGTTACACCACAACCTCGGGTTGGCTATGGCTATGCGTTTCAAACGAATTGGCAATTGCATCACGATCTCCTTAGTTGTTTGTCGTTTCAGTGGTAGCCCTGAGAATCGAACTCAGCGCCACTCGGTTATCAGCCGGGTATGAGCAACCAGCTCTCGACTACCATTTCATGAAGTCGGGTGTGTCGGAATCGAACCGCTCTCGATCGTCCCAAACGATCTGTGCTAGCCATTACACTTCACGCCCGATAGTTGTTATGTCAGTGGACCTGCAGGGAGTTGAACCCTGAAGCCTTGAGTGCAAGTCAAAGCGCCGACCCGTCGGCAAGCCCATCCTTAGTTGCAAAGCGACTCGTGTGGGATTCGAACCCAACCTGACTGGCTTGAAAGACCAGTGACCTCACCAGAAGTCGAACGAGCCATGTTGTTTTCTCAGTTCTGTCAGCGCGTACCTTCCACGCAGTTGTTCATCAGGAGTTTTTGCCTAAGCCGTTTGCGACTGCTTCCTATGCATCACAGTGAGTGGACTGGGAGGTGCTCGAACCCTCCTCTGCGGTTCTTCAGACCGCCGCTATACCGTCTCAGCTACCAGTCCATCTGCTTGTTACGTTGGAAATAGGCACGAAAAAACCCGGTGTTGCTCAAGGCGACACCGGGTTAACCAACGTTGTCCGAAGACTTCAATCGGCCGAGTGTCACCTACGTTTAGGTTGCCCTAAATCAAAATTGCACGTGGACATATTCGCGTTTTGCAACACGATGCCTCTCCTGCAATTTTGATAACGTTCGGTACTCAGCCGTATTGAAGTCATTTGTCCAGTTCCGATACTTGATTTAGTTTTAGATTCCATCGCACGCTTCATTCCCGCGTGCTCACAGATATAGACGCTAAGCTGGTGCATTGGTTCGCAATAAAGTTCGCTTTTACGAAAATTGAGACACCACAATAGACCGCTCTATTCCATTGAACGCACAAAAAACAGGAAAGTACCTCCCCGTAACGAACCCTCTTCATAACCATTCTCTGTTTCGGAAATGACGCAAACACAATGAGCACAAGGGGTTAGCGATTCCGAGTCCCGTTCGATCCCCTGGAGCGGACGCAACCGTTTACTGAAAACCGAACACAGAAGTGGGGGGTAGAGAAGTTCTCACAATGGAGCTTGAGCATGGGCTGACGGCGTCTCTGTCGGACGATGGAGCAGGCTAGTGACGGGCAGCCTACTCACGGAGTGCATGCTGACACCAGCCCCGCTCGAACGAACTGCTTCTGCTTGGCGCCAACGATGTTGACGATTCTCACGTCCGTCACAGCACTACTCTGGCGCCACCCTCGTCGCCCCGTTGCAGTCGCATTGCGAACTCCAATGGCCCACGTATGCTCTTCGGCTTAGCGGGGTACAAAAACCTCGCCACTTCGATTATTCCAAGATTTGCAAGGGACCAGCAGACCAAGATGGCAGCCATCATTCATCCGCTTCTCGCACTCCTGGCCTCCCTCTCTCGACAGGAACTTGCTCGACAAGTTACCTATCTTAAAACTGAAAACCGAATCCTGAGAAGTAAATTACCTCACAGGATTAGCCTCAGCAATCAGGAGCGTCGTACATTGGTCAAACACGGAAGGCAGTTAGGCGCTCGGATTAAGGAGTTGATCTCAATCGTCAGCTATTCCTCGTTTCGTCGATGGGTCCGTGAGCTGGAAGATGCTCCAAGTAAGCGGCCAGCGAGGAAAGACGGCAAGTGCGGACGCCCTCGTGTGGAGGAAAGTCTTAGTGATGCGATTCTTCGAGTTCGGAAGGAGACAGGCTGGGGTACACGAAGATTGTCCAGGCGATGCGGAGACTTGGGCATAATGTCTCTCGACAGACTGTCAAGAATGTGATTGTCCAAGCAGGCCTAGGGCCGCAACCCCATGATTATCCCGATACTTGGACTGACTTTCTAAAACGACACGCCGCCACGCTGTGGCAATGCGACTTTGCCTGCAAGAAGAAATGGACAGTGAAGGGACTTGTGGACGTCTACTTCCTCGTATTTATTCATATAGGAACACGCCGCGTTTGGATTTCTCCTTGCACCGAGCATCCCACGGGCGAATGGAGTGCGCAGCAGGCGCGCAACTTCCTGATGCACATCCAGGACGAAGACCTTCCATGCACCCACCTGTGCCGTGACAACGACACGAAATACGTAACGGCCTTTGATTCAGTGTTTGAAGCAACCGGCTGCAAAGTCAAACGAACGACTCCCATGTCCCCCAACCTTCAGGCCCACGTCGAACGTGTAATTCAAACCATCAAGCATGAAGTGCTAAACGCCTTTTGTATTGTGAGCGACAGTCATTTGAACCATCTGCTTCGTGTAACTCAAGATTGGTACAACTTCCGACGTGGTCACAGTGCGCGCGATCACTTGCCACCCATCCGCGACAGCGACACACCAGCGACCATCGACTTGACGAAGCACAAGCTCATTTGTGTCGAGGAGCTCGGCGGGCATCTGAAATCCTATCGCACTGCTGCGTAGCGGAGGAAGGTGCAGCCCACACTGCTTTGTTCTATTGGATGTGAGCGAGACAGTGCTCAAGCAAAATTCTGAGCTTCTCCCTGGCTGCTCATAGCACCGCGGTCCGATACCACCAACTCTCGTCCAAGTGCAAAAATTGACGCTTGAGGCCTGTGGTGAGATTCGTGTACCGCGCGGTGATGCTCATTTTCGCGTTTCAATTGAGTGCATTCACGAAGGCGTAACGACTAAGTTCACCGGGCACGCGGCCCAATGCGAGAAAACGTTGAACAACAAACAAGCGTAAACGAAGGTGAAGACGTTGAAAAGCCGAAAGACGAGCGTGCTCCGGTGCCACGCCTTGTTATCCGACAATTTCGATTTAGTTTGGCGCTACGCCATCATCGAAAATTATTCGGGGCGGATCCTGATCAAACCAACAGTTGCTGCGCGATCATCCGTTGCCAACGAATCAATCAACGAGGAACCAACCCAAGAATTTAGGTTTTCTACGCTTTCGGCGCATTTAAGTCTTGCGACATGAACGTCAACACTTGGATCAGTGTTGATCCAAAAGCTGATGCAGCCCAAGTCTGGATGCGATTCAACCGACACGGCACGATTATTGCCAATTAATGTTCGATAGAATTTCGAAAGCTCGGATTCCCACCTACGGAAGGTTGGGAAAGCGAGCGTTGAAGCAAAGACAATCGCATTTGTCGCTTCGGCCCATTCATATTCCAGCGGCCTAACATCAAACGCATCTTGCGGCAAGTATTTCTTGATCTCGCTTGTCGCAGCGTATTTCATGGGTCTAGTCGGATAACGCCATTTGGTACAGTGTTTCGGTTGGCGAACAAGACTGACAGTATACACAGTATGATGACACCAAGCGGGCCAAGCAACAGTCCAATCGTGTACGACACACTAAGTGCCGTGAAAATACGACGTCGCTTGTGTTTTATGGATCTACCGGACTTGTAGCCCAGCGCCACGTTCGCGCCTGCAAATATGACTGCGATTGCAACGAATACCGGACCCGTTGAGAGCCAGTTCGGCACGGCAAGCGATCCAGCGATGAGCGTGCAGACGGTGATAAGCGTCCATCGACGCATTTGGTCAAGGCTGGACGCCCAAACGACGCCAGCGAGAAAGCACGGAAGTGCAAAGGCTATCGCCAGAATGTTTGAGAAGATGTCCGCCGGTGTTGCAAGCATGGCGCCAAGTATTGCGGTAGGCAACCAGACCCAAATGTAAAGCAATCGATTCGTTTGGGTCGGCGATTTAGTGGCGTATTCATTGCGTGGCGGTGCGTACGGGTTCGTCAATCGATTACGGTCTCTTCAGTCGGGTAACGGCGGCCATAACCCAGTCGCCGAAGTTGATTTTGATGTAACTAAACACAAGACCGGCGACTTGGGGTGAGTAGAGCGAGCTCTCTCTTTCAAGTTTAACATAAAGCTTGGACTTGATCGATTGAGCGTCGCCCCCTCCCAGAACCGGACGTGCGCCGTTAACGCATCCGGCTCCCCACGTTGGCCTTCCCGAAACGACAAGACGTTTCGATCTGCTATAAGGAATCAGTTGCATTGCTATCTGGCTCTGTGTCCAGACAATGCTGACGCCTTATCGCCGCCATCCGCTTGGCCGCCTTCCCTCCACCAGAGTTACCCGGCTTCAACGGTACTATGCAGCCTTCCGACTTCCTTTGCTCGTTTCCAAGCCTCTCCTTTTCAGATTGGTGATGAATACTTGAACGAGCACAACTGCACGTGCAAGAAGCAAAGGATCTCACTGGTTGCCTTGAAAACATAATGTGTAACGCGACTGGGCCTTCGACCCCGGGTCTCTGAATATCGCTTGCCAAAACGCGATAGTCAGTATTGCCTTCCAGTATGAACAAACCTTGGGCAGGAGCCAACAGTCACCAAATTTCGGAGCTCAATCTCGTTCAGGGCGGGACGGCCAGTCCCTACCTTTCATCCTCGCTAACTTTCTTGACTACACATCAACCGACGACTTCGGCACAGTGTCTTATACCTCGGTGCAAGCCTAGATACTGAGCCTGTGGCTAACAGCTGCTCAGTCGGGAGTTACACTCGCTAGTCATTCAAACATCTCCAGTTCGATTCGTTCATGCGATGGTTCGCTGTCATGTATCGCCAGCTGAGACGGGAGATTCTGGTTGCTGTATAGGCACCCACAGTACAAGCGAACTCAAGTATGGGAACGTATACGGAAGCAATTCGATCATGAACGGCAGGCGATGACTATGGGCATCTTCCAACCGGATATCAAGCAGCTCATGCGCTTCACAATAGCGGGCAACAAGCTTCATGTAGCGACGCAGTAGCAGAACCGACGGAAAGGCGTTTTTGAATTGGCACCACTCAAGCAGATCACGGTCCCGTTTGGAACTGTTACAGGATTTGCATGCCCAGACGAGATTGTCGGAGTAGTCCTCACCGCCCTTTATCCTCGGAATCAAATGATCGATGCTTAAAGAGGTTGTTGCTCCACAATAACAGCACGCTTGGGGGTAGTTGAGCTTGACTTTTTCATCGTCATAAAGCGTGCGCATCTGCATCGTGCTTGAGGTGAGCCCCTTGAAGAGCTTCGCGCGGATCATGTGATGCGTACGCGCATATTTGATTGCACCTGCGTCGAGCGCAGCATGTGCACGAGCGAGGTTTGCATACGCCCACGCGATGTGTTGCCTTACGGTGTCGATCACTGGTGTTGGCATAAGAAGTACGGTTCGGCTGATAGCGAACGAATAAGGTAAACGCGTCGAGGGGCTTGAGTTGGAAGTGCAAAGTGAATGACGTACCACGACTGCGATTCACCGCCATGGTTCGTCAGAATTTCGTCGTACTGGGGATTACATGGAATTGTACGACAGGTACATCACACCAGATTTGAAATATACTCGAAGCTGTTTTCCATTGTCAGCCATACTAGTTTCGAACGCCGCTATTGGTGAGTCAAAGCCCATAGCTTCTTCATCGTGCGTTAGCAGGTCACTTGATCCGGGGGTTAATCCCCAAGGATGGGTCGTTGCCCACGCATTGAATTGCGGTAGTGTCATTCGATAGGTTGCATAGAGTCGTGCAAAATCTGGAGAGTAGGTTACGCATCCACTACGTGGGACAAATCGATTCTGCGCCTGGTGCCAAGCGGCGAAAACTCGGTGATGGAATGCGCCATTGAGCAATATCCCTGCAAATGGAGCGATAAAGAAAGCAACCAAGCATACGTTTCCCCAAGTCAGTTTTAGACGCTGCCTGAGTACTCCGAGAAGAACTAAAGTTGTGATCACCGGCGCCGCAAGGAGCACAAGAAAGGTCTTGAAGTAGATGTCACCTAAGTTCATGGGGTTCTTCGACGAACGACCGCAATAACCGAGTCGCGGGAGTTGATTGTCCATTGCGAAATCGCCCGGCTCCGCGACTTCGGTTGATCGCTTGGTTCGTCCGTTGCCTTTCTGGCAATCCGCTATGCATTAATGTTTGACTGACAGCATGTCGGGCTCATATGTCGTTTCCGGACCAAGTTGAATGTTGACGTCGTTGTCGACAAACTTCGGCTTGAACCTACCCAAATACCAGAATCGCATTCCATCAGGATCTGGCTTGTAAAGCTTGATCCAGTCGGTACCCGCAGGGAATTCGAGCGTGAAGGAACCAGCGTCGGAAGTGGTGGTTTTGGGCGAATTGCCATCGTTAGCCGATACGATGATTCCTGATGCGTCTTTGCCTCTAGATAGTGTTACGCGACCGTTAAGCACTTGCGTGCCGTTCTGTTGCGTATCCCCACTTCCATTTTCGATGGCAGTTATTGGAAGCACGAAATCGTCGATCGATTTTTCGATAAACAGCTTAATTGACTTCTCCGTCCACAATAGCGTATCAATCTTGCCAGCATCCAAATCGAATCGATTAGACGCAATTCGTATTTCATAGACCTCAGGCGGGAGGCCTTCGATACGAAAGGAGCCATCGCTTGAAACTGGCACTCTAATCAGATCCCAAGCAGGGGCCCGCCCGAGAGAAAGGACTAAATCCCCAAGCGACTGTTGATCGCTCGTCTCCAGTCGGCCGCTAAGCGAAACCGGGGCAACTGTGGTCAAGTCGCCGATGTGCAGTGTCCTGCCATTCGGCGGCGTAACGAACTTTTGAGTCATGATAATTTCATCGGAGTCTGATCGGTCCCCTTCGCCAACAACGGTATAGACGCAGTACTCTTGTTCTGCAAATAGATTTTTGAATTCGAATCTTCCTTCAGTGTCGGCAGTCATTGGTACTGCTGTCCGAAAAAGCTTTTCGCCTTTGTAAGAATGGTCAGTCTGCGCCACGAAGACGGTCATTCCCTGAACGGCCTGACCGTTGCTTGTGACGCGCCCGGTAATGTGAGCGCCTTCCAAAAGTTCGAAAGATTTTCGATCCGAGTCGGAATTGAGGTCGATGAATCTCCTGCTCGACAATCCCTCCGCTGATATCTCTACATCGACGCCAAACACCTCCCCGTAACGAACCCTCTTCATAACCATTCTCTGTTTCGGAAATGACGCAAACACAATGAGCACAAGGGGTTAGCGATTCCGAGTCCCGTTCGGTCCCCCAGAGCGGACGCTACCGTTTACTGAAAACCGGACACAGAAGTGGGGGTTTGAGAAGTTCTCACTTTGACGCTCGAGCATCGGATGACGGCGTCTCTGTCGGACGGTGGAGCAGGCTAATGACGGGCTGCCTACTCACTGAGGAATGCTGACACCAGTCCCGCTCGAACGAACTGCTTCTGCTTGGCGCCAACGATGTTGACGATTCTCACGTCCGTCACAGCACTACTCTGGCGCCACCCTCGTCGCCCCGTTGCAGTCGCATTGCGAACTCCAATGGCCCACGTATGCTCTTCGGCTTAGCGGGGTACAAAAACCTCGCCACTTCGATTATTCCAAGATTTGCAAGGGACTAGCTGACCAAGATGGCAGCCATCATTCATCCGCTTCTCGCACTCCTGGCCTCCCTCTCTCGACAGGAACTTGCTCGACAAGTTACCTATCTTAAAACTGAAAACCGAATCCTGAGAAGTAAATTACCTCACAGGATTAGCCTCAGCAATCAGGAGCGTCGTACATTGGTCAAACACGGAAGGCAGTTAGGCGCTCGGATTAAGGAGTTGATCTCAATCGTCAGCTATTCCTCGTTTCGTCGATGGGTCCGTGAGCTGGAAGATGCTCCAAGTAAGCGGCCAGCGAGGAAAGACGGCAAGGGCGGACGCCCTCGTGTGGAGGAAAGTCTTAGTGATGCGATTCTTCGAGTTCGGAAGGAGACAGGCTGGGGGTACACGAAGATTGTCCAGGCGATGCGGAGACTTGGGCATAATGTCTCTCGACAGACTGTCAAGAATGTGATTGTCCAAGCAGGCCTAGGGCCGCAACCCCATGATTATCCCGATACTTGGACTGACTTTCTAAAACGACACGCCGCCACGCTGTGGCAATGCGACTTTGCCTGCAAGAAGAAATGGACAGTGAAGGGACTTGTGGACGTCTACTTCCTCGTATTTATTCATATAGGAACACGCCGCGTTTGGATTTCTCCTTGCACCGAGCATCCCACGGGCGAATGGAGTGCGCAGCAGGCGCGCAACTTCCTGATGCACATCCAGGACGAAGACGTCCCATGCACCCACCTGTGCCGTGACAACGACACGAAATACGTAACGGCCTTTGATTCAGTGTTTGAAGCAACCGGCTGCAAAGTCAAACGAACGACTCCCATGTCCCCCAACCTTCAGGCCCACGTCGAACGTGTAATTCAAACCATCAAGCATGAAGTGCTAAACGCCTTTTGTATTGTGAGCGACAGTCATTTGAACCATCTGCTTCGTGTAACTCAAGATTGGTACAACTTCCGACGTGGTCACAGTGCGCGCGATCATTTGCCACCTATCCGCGACAGCGACACACCAGCGACCATCGACTTGACGAAGCACAAGCTCATTTGTGTCGAGGAGCTCGGCGGGCATCTGAAGTCTTATCGCTCTGCTGCGTAGCGGAGGAAGGTGCAGCCCACACTGCTTTGTTCTATTGGATGCGAGCGAGACAGCGCTCAAGCAAAACTCTGAGCTTCTCCCTGGCTGCTCAAAGCACCGCAGTCCGATACCACCAACTCTCGTCCAAGTGCAACAATTGCCGACTGAGCCATGTGGTCAGATTCGTGTACCGCGCGCAGGCGACTGTAGCCGGTGCAGAGCCATCGCAATGCAAAGCACCGCACCAGCAATAGGCGAGAAGTAGCTCGCGTGAGATACGCAGAAGAAGTCTGCTTAGAGTTACGAGAAAATTGAAAGTGAAGCGGTTTAGTTCAACGAATAGGATCACCTCGTTCCGGCGATCGATGAATTAGTACAGCGGACTGGCCACCGGAACTGTGGTGCATACGCGTTGTTATCCGTCAGTCCCCGCCATTAGGAACCGGAGTGCTGGTTTCGCCAAGCGGCTGTCAGGATACAGCTCTAGGCACTGCTGGTAGAGTTGGATGGCCCGTTCTCGGTCTCCGGCCAAAGCCATGTTTGTAGCCATGTTTGCCAGCATAATCTCACGCCAGTCCATTCCGGAGTAGTCCAGCATGCTGATTGCTCGGTACCGATCCGCCCACCGGCGATCGGAAAAATACTGGTAACCAGCTTCAAACATTGCAGCTGCCTCGCGGTATCGCTCTTCCGCCATGAGCCTCAGTCCTGCCTTCTGGAAGGACTTCGCTCGTCGCTGCAAAAGCACCTTCAGGACGAAGTACATCATGGTCGCGGCAACCAGTCCGGGAAGACCGGCGAAATACGCACCGGCTCCCTGCAGCGAAAATAAAACTGCCAGAACGCTACAGAGACGCCACCAAGACGAAGTCCGAGCTACAAGCGGTTTCGTCAATGAATAGTCACTTTCGTTTTGAGACGGACAACGATCCGCGTCACCGGGGCCCGTGTGTTGAGTATCCATTCGTAAAACCGAACCAACGGGCCTCCGCGTGCACGCGACGGTTAGACCAATCGGTTAGGGGAGAGTATCGGCATCGGATTCCATGATCCTTGGCCGGAATACAATCGCTAAATCATCACCCATTTTTTGAACACAACGCATTCCCGGCCTAAGGAGAAATTGGCGTTGTTCTGAATAGGATTCCGTTACGAGGCTGCCAAAAGACTGCTTTGTGGATTCGTATTCGAGAGATATCTGAATAGTATCGTCTAGTTGCGTAGTAGCCGTGATTGATAAGGACTGTCCGTCATTGAGTTCAATATTCCTTAGAAATCCGGAAACGAATTCAATTTCACCAAGGATTTCGATTGGCATATCAGATGGAATTGACGAGAAATCTTGGCGAATTGTCGCCTCCTCCGCGCTCATCTTCGAACATCCGGAAATCAATAGCGGCGCGAAGATGAGAAATTGGCCAAAGATGAGGAGTCGTGTGGTTTGCATAGTTTTCAGGGTCTAACGGTGCAATTCACGGGGTGGCGGGAGTTGACGTTGTTTAATACAACGCCGGCCACCGCCGCTCCCGTGCTATTCTCTGGTTCGCCTCGGCTCGTGGCCAGGTTTGAGGTGAGCAATGAATATTTGTGGAGGTCGCTCCATCTGGCGCTATCACTTGTTCTGTAGTAAGGACTTCAAGATATCCGGGACGTTCAGTCGGTTATCGGCTGCGGCAATCCTGCCTTGCTCATCGACGATGAAAACAGTGGGAAGTGATCCAACGTGGTACGTTCGGAGGAGTTCAGGCCCCGCCCATAGGACGGTCATACCCGACCACTTCTTCTCCTTCGCGATTCGGATTGCGTCTTCTTTCTCTCCATCCACGCTGACGGCGAGCAGTTCAACTTTTCCCTCCCACTCAGGATGCTCTCCGATGATCGTTTGCAATTCGTCGAGAGTCGTGATGCAGGGCCCGCACCAGCTCGCCCAGAAGTCGATAACAAGGACCCGCCCCGCCAAGTCCACCAACTCTGATTCGCTTGCATCTGATAATCTTTGGAACCGGAAATTTGGTGCGACTGAATCAGTGGGAAGCAGGCGACCATCGACGAACATGTCCAGTTCGCTAAAGGTGCCGCGTCTGAGGCTTACGACCCGAGCATTTTGCGCTGACTCTCCAGCCGAGATGATGGTCAGTCGGACCAGCGACCCTTCGGGACCTCGGATCAATCCGACAGCGGCTTTCATCTTCATTCCGGCCAATTCGACTGGCTTCCCGTCTCCTTCGGCAACTGCCACGATGCGGTCGCTTGGCTTTAGCAACCCATTCCGATCCGCTGGGGTATCAGGCACGATCTTGAAGATGGTGAAAGTCTCGTCTTCGATCGCCAATGCTACGCCTATTCCAGCTTGCTTCGGGTTTTCCTCTGCCGAATCGGTCGAGTGTTCGTCAGCAACTCCGAGAGATACACAAAAAGCCATTGCCACGAATGTCGACGCTTGTACGGTATGAGATCTGGTCATTGGATTGTGCTCTGATGAGTACCTAATTTGGCGAACGAATTGCGATTACTAGGTTGCGGCAGTTGATTTACCATTTGAGAACGCGAGGCCGGCCACTCCGCGTTCATCGCTTTACTACCTGGCTCATCAGGGATGTTGAGTCGTTGATTCGTCGAAGAATGTATTGGTCGTTGGACGTTCCTTCCGGTGAGAAGGATTTTGGCGGATGCTGGGAAGGACGGCCAACACCGCCATTCGTGCCACCGAGCGGATCGGTCACATTTGCCCCACCGCCGTCCGGATCGGATTCGTAATTACCAACCGCCCCAGACGTTGAGCCCAATCCGGTCGCGTCCATTGGGGTGGTCGTGTACATCAGATGGTCATCATATAGCTTCACGATGGCGTGACCAACAGTATGCGGAGCTTTGCCCTTACGGCGAACGAACGATACGGGGCTAGTCTGTTTGTTGTATTCAACGTTTTCGACAGTGCCCTGAATCAGCCTTCCATCCTTGAACAACGCCCACGTATTGTCCAAGATTACGAGCTGTATTGCTGATGACTCATCGTATGTGGTGATACGATCCGCCTCGATTGCCGCCACATATTCCCATGTGCCGTTGAGTTGAGTAGCCGGATCACCAGCGCAACTCGGCGTACCAGCAAGGGCAACCAATGAGAGGCATACGCTTAGAATCATCTTTCGCATTTGAATTCTCCGTGCCAGATAACGTATTGCAATCTATCCGTCGGGATGACTTCAAGGTGCGCTTGGAAGTGAATGGAAGCTAAGTCGTCGTGATGAATAGGTGTAAGAACTGGCCGCGAACCGGCTTAGTGCAACGACCGCCGTAACCGGGCGGCGACGAAAGGTTGTCCATTTCAAGTCCGGCCGACTTCGCCGCTCCGGTTCACGGCTTGGTTCTGCCCGCTGTATCCGATTTAATCGTCACTGAAAATCGGTTTCAGCGCTTCCTCAATTTCATCCGCGATGCTATCCAACCTGAGGTTCGATGAGTTGTCGAGTACTACCAGACAAGAGCGAGTCTTCGGGTATCGAACGATGTACGTGTTCGCACCGAGCCACGCCCCGTTATGCCACTGTCGTTTTCGCTCCACGACCCATCCAAATCCATAGTCTGATCGACTTCCATCTTTCAATTTTGGACGGTCAAACGCTTGCTCAAGCAGAGTATTGGAAACGCGTGAGTTGCCGTACCAAAACCGATCCCAAATAACGAAATCATTCAAGCTGCTGAAAACAGCTCCATCTCCGGCTACACCGTCCAGCCATGTTGGTTCGATTGGCGTTCGGTCATCGTCAATCTGATCAAAGTCAGATGCCTGATTGGGCGAGCGTTGATCCGACAGCAAATTCCAAACGCGTGTGTCATTCATGCCAAGCGGCTGAAACAATTCCTCAGACATGAACCTCTCAAAACTCATTCCGGAAACAGCCTCGATGACTCCCGCAAGCAATACGTAGTTGGTATTGCTGTATTCCGTAGCGTCGCCGGGCGCGTAATCTGACTTTGAGTGCCACATCACCAATTCTACGGCCGTTGAAATCGTTAGGATGTCTCCCGCAGTTTCGCGATGCTCCTCAGCAAGGCTCATGTATTCGTCCGGAATACCGGACGTTTGGTTGAGCAGGTGACGAACGCTCACATTCTCAAAAGAGAAATTCTCAAGATGCTCGGCAACCGAATCATCAAGGTCCAGTAGACCCATTTCGGCGAGCCTAAGCACGCCAGCGGCAGTGAACTGCTTTGAAACGGACGCCAATCGAAACGCCGTGTGGTCGTCAATTCGATGCGTTTTAGTATTGTCAGTGTACCCGCACGCTTTAGAAAGCAGGACTCTTCCATCTCGAATGATGAGAACGCCACCGTTAAACCTATGCTTCTCGAACTGGTCATCAAGCCATCCTGCGACCGCAGCTATCCGATCAGTTTCACTCGCGTCCGAAGCAACGACAATGGGGTCAACGTGCAGCAATGTGTAGATGTAGTAGCCTGCGCCGCCAGCAATAGCCAACAAGCCAAAACAGATAGAGGCTGTAACGAGCATGACGATCCGAAGAGTCTTCTTTCGCATCTCAAACCAAATGAGCTAGGCCGAGGTGGTATCCGTGAGCGGCAGAACGGTTAAATTCACGGGGAACGCGCGGGAGAATTTCCACCGCCCAAATAGCGGATCGCGTTCTCCCGTGCAATTTTTGGTTCTGCCAAATTTGGTGAGGCAGGTTTCGTACTTGGGCCAGAATGAATTTCTGTCGCTAAACTGCAACGACGCGTTGGCGCTCTCGTATTGGATCATGTGGCCAGCATGCGACGTAGCACATACTCATGCCGATCCGGCCACCTTGCGCAATTGAAATCGCGATCCCGCATGTATACTTTTCAGCGCCATTCGGAAAGCGTCCGTCCAGGAAGAACGAAAGACGGCCTTCAATTGCGTCTAGGTCGAATTTCACAAGTTTGTCAGTGACAATTTTGGATTCGGAGAGCTCACAACTGTAGATCCGAATCAGCTGTCCAGGAACAATTCGAAAACTCATTCGAGGTCGATGGTCACGTCGAGACGCCGCGCAAAGCATGCCCATTCCCCAATACCCCGCAATATCATTGTTCCGCGAGCAGAGGTATTCGCATAGCGAACGAGCAAGCGAATTCATTTGGCGTCGTTTCATAGTCGCATGGCAGAACGAATAGCAATCTATCCCAACTGGGAGCGCAGCGAGCACGGGGGGATAGATTGTCCGTTGAGCTGAGACGCTTCGCTCGACAGGTCCTATGCGGATAGTATTGAGCTGGCGTCAGATGCGAGTCAGTTTAGCCTAGTCAGAGATGGCTTGGCAAGCAGTTTGTTGAACAGAATGGAAACGCATCGAGAGGCGGATAGGTATCAGGAGGCCTTGCAGTTGAACCGCCCAGCCCGGAGAAAGGGTTCTCGACGCTCCCATGACGCGATTCTCAATTTGCCTTCCAGCATGCACAAACCTTGGGCAGGAGCCGACAGCAACCGAATTTCGGGGCTCAATACCGTTCAGGGCAGGGTAGCTAACCCATGCCTTTCATCCTCGCTTCCTTTCTTGGCTACACATCAACCGACGATTTCGGCACGGTGCCTTGTACCTCGGTTGCAAGCCTAGATACTGAGCCTGTGGCTAACAGCTACTCAGGCGGGAGTTACACCCGCTAGTCATTCAAACATCTCCAGTTCGATTCGTGCATCGTCTGGTTCGCCGCTGTGTCCGCTTCAATCAGCTTTGGTCTTGAGCGCTTCATCGATCACACGGCTGAACATGACCACCTGCAACCGCGTCATCCTCTCCATGACTTCTTCTTCGGAAGCGTCTTTGTCAATCGGCCAAGGAAGTCCGGCAGATTTTGCAAGCGTTTCCATTTCATGCATGAAGAGGGCCCGATCTGTTGGGAAGTCACCACTGTTGAACGCGACCGTTCCGTTACGATTTACGACAACAACGCTTGGATAACCTTGAATCGCATAGCGTTGAACGGTTTCGCCAGTCACGATCTCGTCCCCGGCATCCAAACCCACGATGGTTTCCCATTCCTGTTGTTTTAGCAGTCGCTTCACAAGGGTCATGTCAGTTCCGGCGGTGTGTATCCCCAAGAACACAACATCGCCGTACTTATAACGATCATGCAATTCCTTCATGGCGGGAATGGCATGGATACATGGGCCGCACCAAACACCCCAGAAATCCAGCACAACAACCTTGCCACGAAAATCTGAGAGTTTTCGATCCTTGCCGTCCGACCATTTCATGATCGTCCATTCGGGAGCGGCAGTCCCGGCCGCAAGGGCCGGTTTTCGCTCTGGCTGATTCGCGGACGGGGCGGATGTGTCGCGTAGTTTCAGAATGACCAGTTCGTTCTCGCCCGTATCAAGTGGGACCTTTGTCGAAGTGCTGAGAGTGCCAAATTGTGCCGAGATTCGCATCAGACCGGAAGCGAGATCGGTCAAGAGGCATTCACCATCGGGACCCGTACGAGCGATACGCGTGCGTGAGGCTTGGTCGTTAAGCGGTTCAACGACGGCACCGTGAAGTGGTGTACCGCCTGGCCCAACGACGCGGACGCGAACTGAACAGCCGGGCTTCAAGGTGATAGGATCAACCTGTGCGATGCCATTCGCCCCAACCGTTACGAGAGTCGGTTTCGTGTCCATGCCGCCGAATCCCTCGCGAGTAATAATTAGTCCAACCTTTTGATCTGCACTTAGCTTGGGGGCGTCCACCGAGAACTGACCATTGCTGTCCGTCGTTGCTTTAATATTAATATTCCTGCTCCCGCTTCCGCCTTCCGAATAAAACCCCACCGTGACAGTTGCGCCTTGAATAGGGTCAGTATTTGCGGCGACGACCCGTCCGTGAAGTTGCGGCGACTCGTCGTCCGACCTAGCGGCATCAACGTTGATCACGACAATTAATTGCCCGTCGCGTACCAACGCTGCACAGTTTTTCAACGTGGCCGTACGGCTGCTGGAATCTTGCACAACAACGGTCCCGTCATCTTGGCGTTTGCCCTCCGACACGACGTTGCGGGGATCAAACCCTTCCTCGAACTCGGCCACCATTCCGTCAGGTACAACGAGTTTCCGTTTTTCGTCTCCACAATGCACATTGAACTTTCCCGTAAGCTGTAGCATCGTGACAGTGCCGGTGCCTTTTTCGTTGAGTTCGCAGTAGCCGCTTATGTATTCATTGCCCTTCTGTTGTCCGAGCGAAACGAATGTCTTTGGCACAGCCGATAGTGTGTCGGGATACCGAACGATGAACTCGATAGGTGAGCCTTTGCGGACTTGGTAGTTCTTCGTAAAGACGGGACGAACATCAGTTGTCGCGAAAACTTGTGTCGCATTGGTTTCCACAGAGCAATAACCCGGAGGGGGCACCAGTTGCCACGCCCAGCCGTGGCCTGCGGGTACTTCAATGGAGTAACGACCAGCATCGTCCGTTGATGATTTGCGAATCCGTTGCGAGGGTTCCGATTCGGACGTGATCAGAACTTGGACGGTCGTGTTCGCCACAGGCTTCTGGGTGTCCGCATCGGTGACAACGCCATCCATGCGATAATGCGACTGTGCCCAAGCTGGGACGTTGGAAACCAGCATGCAAATCGACATCGTGAGTAGCAGGCAACCATACCGTCGCATGACGAGGTCTCCGTTGGAAAAACTAGAAGGTTGCGTGAGCGGCGAACGGCGGTGTTCACGCCGTTCCGGGACATGACATTTTGTGCAAAGTAAAGCGGCCTCCGGAACTGGCGTGCAATGCGTGGTTCGTCCGTCTCTTAACGTCGATCAGTTGCCGCGCTGCCGCTGGCCGACAGATTTTTCGGCTTATTTCGACGGTCCCAAAATTTTGTCATAAGCAAGGATATGATTGTTTGCAGTGCTAAGGCGAAAACCACAATAGAAACGATTACGTACGCAGCTGAAAATTCGCGCAAACTCAGGAATGCACAATAGAACAAGCTAAGCGTTAGTGGAACGCCGAGCAAGAGGTACGGCAACCGTTTCGAGGTTTGAATCTCAAAAACACTTCCGAAGTAGGATTGAATCATACCGAATGAAAACAGAGTACCGCCCAATGCAAACAATAATCCCAAACGATCCAAATACAGTCCGAGACCGCTAAGCAGGCAACCAGTCCAAATTACTGACTGACCGATTGCAGAGTTCTTCGTCATTGCGGGCATGTGAATATCTTCAAAGGACGAACGGCACGCATCACGGGGTGGCGGAAGTTGATGTTGATTTCAAAACCGACTGGCCACCGCCACTCCCGTGCATGCGTTGGTTCCGTCGGCTTTTGTGTCCAGATTTGACGTTAACGAATGCGTTCCAGAGCAAGGTCAACGTCCTCTTTAAGTGTATCCGATATGCTCGGATCTTTTGCAAGCAATTCGAGAGCCCGGACAGCCGCAGTCGCATCGGAACCGAGTTTCGCAAGAGCATGTACGGCCGAACTCGCAGGTTGATCAAAAATTCCATCGTGTTTTTCAAGTGCACGAATATACGCAGCGATCACTCGCGGTTCGGATATACCACGTGAACTGAATTTCTTAATGACGGTCTCGACGACCAATTCGTCCTCATCTTCCATCAAAGGAATGGAACGTGACACTGCGGTATCGGGGGCAATCGCAAAGAAGGCATCTACCAGTTCCCAACGTATCTGTGCAGAAGCGTGTTTTTTCGCACGTTCGAGTGAATCAAGAAGTCCACGAGCAGGAGGACCAAGTTGCGCAATTGCCTCTGGGGCATCATTTTGGACGAATTCGCGATCCATGTCGTCGAGCAAAAGCTGCCCCAACAAGTCCATCGCTTCCGGCGGGGGAGATTCCGATATCTTGCAAATAGCAGTGGCTGACCAAATCCGCACGTTTTTATTGTGATCTGGCCCGATTAGAGTTTTCAATTTCGGTATTGCGTCCGAGGCATCCGGACCGGTTTTTGCCAGAAGGCGAGCCGCGCGCCCTCGTAACTTCTCGGGCAACATGAAATCTCGTGAGACCGCGATGTAGACATCAGAATCATCGTCGAGCAGTTTGATGACTTCGGGTATGACAGGGTCAATGAGTTTAGACCGTTTGTCCAGTGCGTCCAGAACAGTCCATTTTACCATTGGATCTGGGTCCAGTAGTAGTTTTCCAAACTTGAGCACGGATTCTTCGGTGTGATCTGCCACGGCGTCCAATGCCGAAATCGCTCGCGAACGCAGGTACACATCGTCGCTGGTACAGAATGGCAGGATCATTTCGTATGCACGACGATCCGGTTTGCCAATTCGAGAGACAGCTTCGAGTGCTTTTGCTCGCGTACGGTCTGTCTCTAGCTTGGGCAACTCCTTCAAAATCGACGTGGCTGCCGCTGGAGGTAAGTCGAGCAATTTGAACCAAGCTCGTTCACTCACCGTTTCGCGACCAATGATGTGTTCGACCACAGTTCGCTCATCATTCAAGAGGAGCGTGAGTTGCCGTGCAATCTCTGACTGGGCAAGTGTGTCGTTGGGTAATGACGATATTGCGGTGGCGATATCTTGTGCACTGCCGGACTTCAGCGAAGCAAGCGGATTCCCCGTTTCCGTTTCCTGTGCGGTAACGTGGTCACACAACAACAAGCCGATCGTGAGCAGGACTGTCGGGGCGTATGCGTGCATGTTGGTCAAGACCATTTGGACGAATGCTTGGATGCCCGGCGTGACGCTTTGCCGACGGAACGGTGAGGATCACGTTGTTCCGGGGCGTGAGGTATTAGCAAACTAAGCTCGCACCGGAACTGGCGGCGAGTAGTTTGGAATCTCTCAAGTTTAGGTCGAGGTTTGTGTTCGCTGTTTCCACGAGTTTCCTCCACGTGGTGCCACAATATTACGACCGTGCTTAATTGATGATCCGCACCCTCTCAGAACCGGACGTGCGCAGTTAACGCATCCGGCTCCCAGCTATCACTTGTCTACCGATTCATTGTAGCAGCTAGTTGACGTCCACGGGCAATCAAATCCGTTAACCGTCGAGGTTCCGCCAGTGGATTGCGAGCCAAGTACTGTGCAAACGTTTTACGACTGATGCGGCCTTTCTGACTGCGTCGGCAGATCCAGCGGTAGGCGAATCGCTTGGCCGCTTGGCGGTACTTTACCAGGTACGGCCAATTGTCATTGATCCCGTAGTATTGGTAATGACCGCAGAGCTTGCGGTTGAGCGTCCGCCAGACCTCGGTGATCGGCTGAGTCAGATTGTGGCGTAGCCAGTCTTTGAGCGCTAGGTACTTAGCCCGTAGTTTCTTGGTGGCGGTTTTCCTCTTGAGTTTGAATTTGCCCGAGCGACTGTGGCCGCAGTAATGAGTGAAGCCGAGAAAGTCGAAGACCCCAGGTCGCCCACCGTTGCCGTAGCGCTTACTGTCGCGCTCGGCGAAGCGGCCAAACCTGATCAATTGCGACTTGTCCTCAGCTAACTCTAACGAGAATCGAGCCAAACGTTTCTTGAGCACCTCTAGGAATCGGCGTGCATCGTCCTCACGCTCAAACCAGCAGATAAAATCATCAGCATATCGCACAATGTGCGATTCGCCGCTGAGACGTGGTTGCACATCGCGGACGAACCATTGGTCCAATACGTAATGTAGATACACGTTAGCCAGTAAGGGACTGAGAACTGAGCCTTGCGCGACTCCGTCGTCTGTGTCATGACGCCGGTTGTCGATCATCACACCCGCCTTGAGAAAGCGTTGGATTAGCCACAACATGCGAGGATCGGAGACACGCTGCTGAACTAACTCGATGAGTTGCTCATGACAGACGTTGTCGAAGAACCCTTTAATGTCCGCGTCAGAAATCCAGTTCACTTTCTTAGTGGCGATGTCTGTGCCAAGCACACTCAATGCATCGTGGCACGACTTGCCCGGACGGAATCCGAACGAGAAGGCATAGAAATCCTTCTCGTATATCCGTTCCAGGATCATCACGACGGCTCGTTGGACGAGTTTGTCTTCCACGCATGCGATACCCAGCGGTCGCGTTTTGCCATTCCCTTTCGGGATCTCTCTACGCAGACTTGGGTGGGGACGATAGCTTTGACGGTGAAGCCGGGTTGCGAGATCCTCAAGATTGCTCTCCAGGTTGGCCTCGTATTGCTCCCATGTCTGACCATCGACTCCCGGTGCTTTGCCTCGTTCGAGTTTGTGGAACGCGTGTCGAAGTAAGGTCACGTCGAGCATCGAGAAAAGGTTGTTAAATGCCTCTTCAGGATGGCGTTCCGCTCGTTCGGAGATGCGAATCAGTCGACTTATCACATCGGTTCCCGCTCTGAGTTGGGGATGTGTTCGACTGGGATCGCGTGATAGCTTAGCCGCCTTCCCTCCACTGGCATTACCCAGCTTCGTTTCACGCACTCGGTCTGTGCGCTGCTGTGGTACTATTCGGCTATCCGACTTCCCAGCGTCATTTGCAAGCCTCTCCTCTTCGGATTGGGGATGCATACTCGCAGCGGCGTGATTGGTCTTCACGTCAAACAAGAACAGTTGGGATCTCACTGGTTGCTTTGATGACATAATGTGAAACGCGAATGGGCGTTCGACCCCGGGTCTCCAAACAACGCTCGCCATGACGCGGTGTTCGGTATTGCCTTCCAGTATGCACACACCTTGGGCAGAATCCGACAGTTACAATAATTTCGGGGCTCAGTACCATTCAGGGCTGGATAGCTAGTCCATACCTTTCATCCTCGCTTCCTTTCTGTGTACGCTTCAACTTGCCTGTTACCAGACAACCTGCAACACTCGATACTGGGCTCGTGGCTAGCGGCTACCCAGGTGGGAGTTACACCCACTTGTCGTCAACTCATTTCCAGTACGCACGTGCATACGCGTTGTTATCCGTCAGTCCCCGCCATTAGGAACCGGAGTGCTGGTTTCGCCAAGCGGCTGTCAGGATACAGCTCTAGGCACTGCTGGTAGAGTTGGATGGCCCGTTCTCGGTCTCCGGCCAAAGCCATGTTTGTAGCCATGTTTGCCAGCATAATCTCACGCCAGTCCATTCCGGAGTAGTCCAGCATGCTGATTGCTCGGTACCGATCCGCCCACCGGCGATCGGAAAAATACTGGTAACCAGCTTCAAACATTGCAGCTGCCTCGCGGTATCGCTCTTCCGCCATGAGCCTCAGTCCTGCCTTCTGGAAGGACTTCGCTCGTCGCTGCAAAAGCACCTTCAGGACGAAGTACATCATGGTCGCGGCAACCAGTCCGGGAAGACCGGCGAAATACGCACCGGCTCCCTGCAGCGAAAATAAAACTGCCAGAACGCTACAGAGACGCCACCAAGACGAAGTCCGAGCTACAAGCGGTTTCGTCAATGAATAGTCACTTTCGTTTTGAGACGGACAACGCCCCGCGTCACCGGGGCCCGTGAGTTTAGCATCCATTCGTGAAACCGACCAACGGGCCTCCGCGTGCACGCGATGGTTATCCGCATTTTGCGTTCAATTTCGAGTACCCGTTCGTCAAGATTGCGGCGTGGGCCACCGCCCTTTGACTGCAATGTAGGCGGACGCAATGCACATAGCGACGTAGTAGCAGCGTGCCTTGTTGCCGATATTGTCATTCGGGTTCACATAAGTGGCAATAAGCACCCATGTCATTGCTATGAACGTAAGCACGCCCAGCAGTCTAATTGCTACGGTCCGAAGAGGAGGGTCAAGACACGCAACACCAACGAGCGCGGGATACACTGCGGTAGCGGCAAGGACCAACCATTGCCGCAATGGTCCACCAGAGTAGGCGAGATACGTTGCCAAAATCAATAGCATGGTGGCAAAGCACTCAGACACCACTCCAGCGATCAACGCTAATGACCGTCTCAAAACATCAACCTAAAGAACGAATGAAATCATCGTATCGGATAACGACCAAATTCATCGAGTGCGAGGAGGTGACTCAACGCGAGTTAAAACGTCTGCCCGAGCACTTCGATGCAATTTCCTGTTCTGCGCTTCTTTTCATTTTACTTTGCAGCGAGCAAGTCAAGAATCATCATAAAGCCGAAAAATAGTATCGGTGAAATGACGCTCGCGATCAAGCCCGTTGTAGTTGCTCGACGCCACCGCAACGCAGTTTTCGGAACCAGAAAGCGAGCTATCAAGAACAAAATGGTACTTATTGGAAAAAGCCAGAATAGCAACCAAGCTATCGTTACGAGAAATTTCTGCACGAACCCCACTCGGATTCGGAATTCTTTTGTTATCGCGTCGGCCGACAAAAGTTGTAACTCGTCAACACCGGCTTGTGTCGTAAATATTGTCCCACAACCCGGGCATTTAACGACGGTCTCCTGTGTTACCCATACTGGAATAAGACCGTAAAGCTTGTCCACAGTCCTCACGCGCAAAGCATCGGTCTGATTTGTCGATTGACAATGCGAACATTGAAGCGCTATCTCTGCGGTGTCGATCACCTCGCGACTCTGAACGATTGATACCATGGGAGGGTGTAGTCCGATCGGGGATTTTCAACGATTTCAAAGCAGAACGTTTGGCATAACCGGGCCGCCGCAGTTGATGCTCCATTTGAAAACGCGCGATCGGCGACTCCGCGTTCATGCCATGGTTACGCCGTTGTCTCAATTGGCTGACCAACGAGGTTGATCGGTAAGTTTCCAAGTATACCCAACGAACAAGATCAAGTGCGCCCGCCCACCGTATCCCACGGTATCCGTCATCCATGCGTAGTCGAACACGCAAACGAGCGGACATGGGACGGAAGGTTGCCCGACATAGCACCAGGGCGAATTGAGTTGTTCGGGGCGGTTGAGCGCAACTGGGTCAATTGAGAGTTGTCGCACCGCTCCTTCGGATTCCGAAAGCGATGTGGTCATTCGTGTGAGCGTGGCTTCAGAGACATTTCGAGAATGAGCGAATGTGGTTGCCCATACGAGTGCGTAACCAAACGCGCAAGCGATTGCTGTCGTCCTGCGATTCTCGAGCAAACGATAGCACGATGCAATGACAGAAAGATTGATTAACGCGTAGACCAGCCCAAAGAATCCAGCGGAAGCTACGGCCGCGAGCACAGCCGCGATGCAAAACGTCGAAAGGAGAAGCGTTCGCAGGGTGATGCTCATTTTCGCGTTTCAATTGAGTGCATTCACGAAGGCGTAACGGTCGGATTAACGCGGTTCCGTCACATGACATTGAACCGCAAAGTGTACGAGCCAACGGAAAAAGTGTACGAGCCAACGGAACTCGCGTTCAATCCTTGGTTCGTCAGGCTTTCTGGTAGCGGCGAGCTTGCACCGAAGGAAGTGATGTTCCAAGTGAGTTTATCAGCTATCGAAGTTCACGGCAACAGATTTGTAAACGCATAGTAGCACCGACTTGCTCGATCATGTCCATGGCATGCCTTCGTTTTGATACGTTGAAGTTATCGAGTCGCCATCGTATACAACATATGTAATAGCACGAACGCCCAAAATAGACCCACGGTCAATCCGCAATATCCCCACAGCCGAAGAACGAACGCAACGGACCGATTGTTTTCTATTTCCAATTGCGTTCCATTCTGCTTGCAAGTGAAGATCGCTGTGAACATCACCAACAACGGCATCACAAACGCCAGTCCGTGCAGAACTACGAAACAAAAGTAGGGTCCGCTATATGGGATCATCGCAATCGCGAAAACGAAGCCCACAAAAGTGGTCAACTCGAGCACAGCTTGCACAGAAAATCGCATGTTGCCTTCGATGAGCTGTTCCTGCCTGACGAACGACTAAGTTCACCGGGCACGCGGCCCAATGCGAGAAAACGTTGAACAACAAACAAGCGTAAACGAAGGTGAAGACGTTGAAAAGCCGAAAGACGAGCGTGCTCCGGCGCCACGCCTTGTTATCCGACAATTTCGATTTAGTTTGGCGCTACGCCATCATCGAAAATTATTCGGGGCGGATCCTGATCAAACCAACAGTTGCTGCGCGCTCATCCGTTGCCAACGAATCAATCAACGAGGAACCAACCCAAGAATTTAGGTTTTCTACGCTTTCGGCGCATTTAAGTCTTGCGACATGAACGTCAACACTTGGATCAGTGTTGATCCAAAAGCTGATGCAGCCCAAGTCTGGATGCGATTCAACCGACACGGCACGATTATTGCCAATTAATGTTCGATAGAATTTCGAAAGCTCGGATTCCCATCTACGGAAGATTGGGAAATCGAGCGTTGAAGCAAAGACAATCGCATTTGTCGCTTCGGCCCATTCATATTCCAACGGCCTAACATCAAACGCATCTTGCGGCAAGTATTTCTTGATCTCGCTTGTCGCAGCGTATTTCATGGGTCTAGTCGGATAACGCCACGCGTCACCCGGTACGCGCGAGAGATTTACAGATGCAAGACCGCCCGACTCGCGTACTCGGGTGCACGCGCTTGCTACACGCCATTTGGTACAGTGTTTCGGTTGGCGAACAAGACTGACAGTATACACAGTATGATGACACCAAGCGGGCCAAGCAACAGTCCAATCGTGTACGACACACTAAGTGCCGTGAAAATACGACGTCGCTTGTGTTTTATGGATCTACCGGACTTGTAGCCCAGCGCCACGTTCGCGCCTGCAAATATGACTGCGATTGCAACGAATACCGGACCCGTTGAGAGCCAGTTCGGCACGGCAAGCGATCCAGCGATGAGCGTGCAGACGGTGATAAGCGTCCATCGACGCATTTGGTCAAGGCTGGACGTCCAAACGACGCCAGCGAGAAAGCACGGAAGTGCAAAGGCTATCGCCAGAATGTTTGAGAAGATGTCCGCCGGTGTTGCAAGCATGGCGCCAAGTATTGCGGTAGGCAACCAGACCCAAATGTAAAGCAATCGATTCGTTTGGGTCGGCGATTTAGTGGCGTATTCATTGCGTGGCGGTGCATACGGGTTCGTCAATCGATTACGGTCTCTTCAGTCGGGTAACGGCGGCGATAACCGAGTCGCGGGAGTTGATTGTCCATTGCGAAATCGCCCGGCTCCGCGACTTCGGTTGATCGCTTGGTTCGTCCGTTGCCTTTCTGGCAATCCGCTATGCATTAATGTTTGACTGACAGCATGTCGGGCTCATATGTCGTTTCCGGACCAAGTTGAATGTTGACGTCGTTGTCGACAAACTTCGGCTTGAACCTACCCAAATACCAGAATCGCATTCCATCAGGATCTGGCTTGTAAAGCTTGATCCAGTCGGTACCCGCAGGGAATTCGAGCGTGAAGGAACCAGCGTCGGAAGTGGTGGTTTTGGGCGAATTGCCATCGTTAGCCGATACGATGATTCCTGATGCGTCTTTGCCTCTAGATAGTGTTACGCGACCGTTAAGCACTTGCGTGCCGTTCTGTTGCGTATCCCCACTTCCATTTTCGATGGCAGTTATTGGAAGCACGAAATCGTCGATCGATTTTTCGATAAACAGCTTAATTGACTTCTCCGTCCACAATAGCGTATCAATCTTGCCAGCATCCAAATCGAATCGATTAGACGCAATTCGTATTTCATAGACCTCAGGCGGGAGGCCTTCGATACGAAAGGAGCCATCGCTTGAAACTGGCACTCTAATCAGATCCCAAGCAGGGGCCCGCCCGAGAGAAAGGACTAAATCCCCAAGCGACTGTTGATCGCTCGTCTCCAGTCGGCCGCTAAGCGAAACCGGGGCAACTGTGGTCAAGTCGCCGATGTGCAGTGTCCTGCCATTCGGCGGCGTAACGAACTTTTGAGTCATGATAATTTCATCGGAGTCTGATCGGTCCCCTTCGCCAACAACGGTATAGACGCAGTACTCTTGTTCTGCAAATAGATTTTTGAATTCGAATCTTCCTTCAGTGTCGGCAGTCATTGGTACTGCTGTCCGAAAAAGCTTTTCGCCTTTGTAAGAATGGTCAATCTGCGCCACGAAGACGGTCATTCCCTGAACGGCCTGACCGTTGCTTGTGACGCGCCCGGTAATGTGAGCGCCTTCCAAAAGTTCGAAAGATTTTCGATCCGAGTCGGAATTGAGATCGATGAATCTCCTGCTCGACAATCCCTCCGCTGATATCTCTACATCGACGCCAAACACACCATCGACGAGGTCAATCTCGAAGTATCCATTCACGTCGGTTATGGCCGGACCGCCCCCTTTCGAAGAGGATGATCGAAGACCTTGCTTGTCAATCGTGTTTGCAGGAGTCACAAGAGCACCCTGGATAGGAATTCCAGTTTCATTCTCGACCGTTCCAGAAACGACTCGTTGAGGGTCCACGGTGGCGGGCCGTTCTCGCAGAGTCAAATCGTGATTTGTTCCTCGGGGTGCAATGAGTTCCGTTTGTGCGGTCTTGTACCCAGCGGCTGAAACGACGATCCGAAACTCAAGCCTAGGATCAAGATCAGCGATTTTGAATTGTCCTGCCTCGTTGGTCGTCGTCCACTTTTGGCAATCCAGATAACAACTTGGGCAAAAGATTGCTGGCCCCGATATTGGGGCGGCCGTGGAGATGTCGACTCGGGCGTTAGGGATCGGCTCTCCTTTTTCGTTCGATACAGTGCCTTGAATCACATTCAGGACATTTCCCTGGCCTAACGCGGTGCAAGAGCAAAATGCGGTCATCAGGCATGCTAAGGCCAAACGGGCAGACCAGACTTTCGACAAGGCTAAATCGGGCATTGCAATGAGGCTTTGAATTCAAGGCGGAACGCGCGTTTGCGTGCGACGCTGATCATCTACGGACGAACGGCGGCGGTAACGGGGCCGCCGCCAATAAACTTTGATTTCAAAATTCGCGTCATCGGCGGCTCCCGTTCACCGATGTCGATGAAAGAGTTGTATTTGAAAAAACGGTTCTCCGAGACAGTGGGAGCCGAGCAATCGTCTCTCGCTTACGCGAGAATTGACACTCAAATTAAACTACGTCCCTCTCGGAGAACCTCGCCATGTTATACCTGGGAATTGACCAGCACGCAAAGCAACTTACTGTTTCCCTGCGAAATGAGGCCGGAGACATTATCCTCCGTCGGCAGGTCTCGACGGAACCCGAACGCTGTCTTGAATTCCTAACGAAGCTCAACGAAAAGGCTGGCGAAGATGGTTACATCGCTATCGTCGAAGTCTGTGGTTTCAACGACTGGTTGCTTAAACTCTTACCACAGCACGGTTGCGTACAATCCATCCTCATTCAGCCTACCAAGAAGCCCAAGATCAAGACCGATCGTCGCGACGCTCACTCCCTGTCGGAACTGCTTTGGGTGAACCAGCATCGTTTGCGTAAAGGCGAACCTGTGCGGGGCGTGCGGCAAGTCGTACTGCCCTCTCTCCATCATGCAGGGAGCCAACGAGTCACCCTGCTACGGCAGCAAGCGGGACGGGCGCGAACACGCACAACCAATTGCATCAAACACATCCTTCGCAAACACAATCTGCAGTGGCAAATGCCGACCAAGACCTTTCCCAGTGTACGAGCAATCGCGTGGCTCAAAGTAGTGAAACTTCCCAACTGTGATCGCGTCGAAATGGACTGGCACCTCGAAGAGCTCGAACGTTTCACACGACGCATGGAATCACTCGAAACGCAGATCGTCCAGCGCTGTGTTGGGGATCCCATGATTGATCTCATCCGCACTATCCCTGGCTGTGGCTACTACAGCGCGTTATCGCTGGTCTGCCGTGTAGGTGATCCGCAACGCTTCCCCAAGGGGAAGAGCCTGGCTCACTATTGGGGGCTCACACCTGGGGTCAATGACAGTGGCGAAGGTACTGGAAGGCGAGGGCGAATCACTAAGACGGGTAGCACAATGGCGCGTTGGATCCTCGCTCAAATCACGCTTCACTGCCTGCGACACGATCCCGTAATGAAGTCCTGGTACAAGCCGATTCGCAATCGTCGTGGTAGCAAGATCGCTCGCGTTGCGGTGATGCGAAAACTAGCTGTTATCATCCGGAACATGCTAGTACACCAGCAACCCTATTTCGAGTGCCGCGATGCCATGCTTGCGCGTCGCAGAAACCAAATGGCGATCAAGTCGCCAGCAGTTTAGTACCCCCTTTTAGTGAAGCCCTTCGAGGAGAATACGCCTATAGAAACTGTCTTTGTGTGATGTGCATTCGCCCCCGTCTCGGTTCAATGACCCTCTAGTCATTGCTTACCAACGGAGTCGGCTCACCCAGGTCGTTCGCCCGGAACCATGCGTAGATGCCACCTCGTTGCCGCCAGGCAGCCTGATAGTCGGCACGCTTCATTGATTAGGAGCCACAGACTTGGGAGTGAGCGGAATCGAATCCGATAAATAGTGCTTGGCCAATTGAGCCAAGGCACCGTGACACGCTCACGGTGGGACCCCACGAAGGAATGTATCGAGGTGCAATCGCATACGAAAAGAACGATCTGCAAATAGCCCGACTAAGAGATCCATCCATCGACGCAAGACACAGAAACTCAACAATCAACCATAGCCCAGTCGCCGACTCTAAATCGAAGCATCCCGACCGAGGTGCAGCTACCGCTCCCGACTCGATTCACGAAATTTCCACAAAATCAACGATTACCGCTTAACTCTTTCAGGAACGCTTGGTTCTCTGGCTGTCAATACGAATGTAGCAGATCAGACAGGGATGGTGGGAAGCCAGAGATGTCGCGGACGTATAAAAGAACGCCACCTGCTGCAGTGCTAGCGAGTACGATTCCAGTCATTCCGATTGCTTTCGCTTTTCGATTAACCGCGGTGGAAGTGAGGGTTCTGTAAGAAAGAAAAACACCGATTGCGTACACTTCGATCCAATTTAGAAAAATCCAAGCGATCGCATACGGCTCAAGAAATTCACCAGGAACATAGCCGTTGAGCATGCACGCCACGACGTAAGGTAGTAGCCAGAAGACAACAAGCAAAGAGAGTAACAACCATCGTTCGTGCTTTGTCACAATGTCTAACCGCTTCGTCGCTGGTGTTTAGTGGAGCATAGTCGAGCCAGAGAACAACATAGTTATCCCCGAAGAGCTTCGGGGGTATTGGTTCATTTTATGGAATATCACTCGGGAGATCTGGGTGAGTGACGAATATCAATCGGGCAGTCAAAAGTTGCTGTGGGTACCCAGTTGATCCATTGAGTTCAACGGCTGCGTTCAGCCAGTTCCGGGGGGCAATGTAGCACAGGTACCGGAACTCGATTGCCCCCGTGAATCTCAATCCTAGGCGTCCACTGTTTGGGATTCTGGCTCCAGCGAGGGCAAATATTCAAAGACCGCAAGTCTGACTCAATCTGTCTCTCTGGCTCGTTGCTATTACACCTAGACTTCGTTCCCCTCGGTGACCAGTGGGCAACCGCTTCGAATTGATTTGCAGCCAATACGTTTGAATCCGAGTAGCAGTTGTTTAACTCGGTCACTGGTATTTTCGCGGGTGACCGTCCGCATCTCCCCAAGCTGCTCTCAATTATCCACATCCTCGAACGCGATTCCATCGGGATGCAGCAGTCGGAGTCCTGAAAACCCAAAGTAGCCTACCAGCGGGTGGTGTCCAGATTTCAGCCTACCGGCAGCTACATCACCTGGGCGACGCTGGACGCACCGTTCCGTCCACTGCATTACCAACCACTTTGCTCCGCAAAGCCCGCTGGCCAGCATCACCAACGCAGCGACCTTCGGGCACCGTCACATCTCTCAGGAAAACCTGCTGGATTCCTGCCAAATCCAGCAAGAATTGGCTTGCTGCGGTTCAAACCTCATGGCTCCATGTGTGTTGCACGAATTAATTTCCATTCCCCCACCACACGGAGACGCGCATGCCCAACAACCGCCAACAGAATAACCGACTGCAACCTGAGGCTGCTTACGAAAACTCGCACCTCGTCGCCCAAGACCTCGTCGAAAGGATTCGCGAGCTGCTCTTTGACATGCCCGCGCCCGGCGTGGAAGAACACCCGATTGACTGGACGCATGTTGGTTCGATCAACGAGGTCAACAAGCGTCTCTCAAGCGTTGTCGCCTTCCTAGACGGTACGGAACACTAAGCCGAAACGCGGTATCAATCCGCGTCGCCGGTCGGTGGTTCGATCGGCCTGACGATGGCAGCCAACCACGAAATAGAATTGGGAACTACGACGATGAAGAAGGCAGATGTAAAGATTGGTGGTGTGTACGGCGCGACGGTTACTGGCAAGTGCGTCGAGGTCCGGATCGATGCCGAGAAGCCACGCGGCGGATGGGAGGCGACCAACTTGGTCACCAGCAAGAAGATCCACATCAAATCGGGGCGACGCTTGCAGCCGGTTGTGGGTTCAAAGAGTTCGGCCCAATCCACATCAAATGGCAAAGCGAAGAAGGTGGCTTCGGAACCAGCGAAGCAGGAGACAGTCGTCGCAGAAAAAGCTGCGGCCAAGAAACCACGCAAGTCTAAGGTCGAACCGGTGGTTGGCGAGAAGAAGCTGAGCTGCATAGCTGCAGCGCTGAAGGTCCTGGCCGAATCCGGGCAGCCACTCAACACCAAAGAGATGATCGAGGCCATGCAGGCTAAAGGCTACTGGTCCAGCCCGAGTGGCAAAACTCCGCACGCCACGCTGTACAGCGCGATTCTGCGGGACCTAGCTGCTGGGGATGCCGCCAAATTTGTAAAAACTGATCGAGGCCGGTTTGCAATCAGAACCTAGGTTAAACCTTCAGTGCAACCTCGCACACGCCCCACTTTCTCGCCAGTGGGTAATTCTGCATCGGTAACGCCAAGGAGCCCAATCGCCTAATCGGAGAGACTGAAATGGACAAGAACTATAGCAGGATGAGGGCATTTCCCTAGCCACCTTAGGGAAAACCGTCAGTGAAGCCTATTCGGGAGGAAGATCCGTACCACCACCTTCCACCGGTGTCGGGGGACCTAGCTCTTTGTGAACCCATGCCGTTAACAAGTTTCGACCGCGAACAGTATCGGCGGTAGTCAATCATCAACGCCCGGTCGCTTGAAACAGCTGAAAACCGAAAGCCGGGTCTGCCCCCAACCAACACAACCAAGCCCCCCTATGTGGTACTACTCTGCGTTGTAGGTACCGGACACAGTTTCTCTCCCTTTTTTCCTATTTGCTCTCAATTGGCTGCTTCTCCCATCGCTCAAAGAGTTTTTCATAGTAGCTTCGCATGTCGATTGCATGTGGGTCTGTGAAGCAACTGCGAACTTCAGCGAGAAGTTTCGCTGCACGAACTGCCTCGCCCGCTTCACCTATTCGCTTTCCCCTAAGATTTGCCACAGAAAACAGCTCTGCAGTCTTCATTTTCGTTCCCATTATGACCGTGACCTTTTCACTGCCACCATCCAATACGACGTCACCTAATTCAGCCGCTTGCACATCGAAATACCTCTGATCTTCAATAGTTGACCGAATTCGCGAAAGAGACTCTGGCTTAACCGGGAATTCACGATTTCTAGTTCCATCGCCGTCATCGATAACGAGGTTGCCAGTGCCAGCTGAGTTGATGCTCAATTGCCAGCTGCGAGCCTGAGAAAATGGCCTAATTGAGGTAACGACAATTGTCATTGCTTGATCCAGACTTCCTTCCTGACAAACGGCCTCGCCTGCAAATACTAGGTTTACCAAAGCTGTTATCGCACAACAGAAGGCTTTCATGGCTATCTTCTTTCTAGACGGACAAGACGGTACGCTCGCAAAAACTGATACCGATGATCACTTGATCTGAATCGGTTTGTTGCTTTCCTCCTTCTTCGCCTTGTCACACTCGCTGATCCAGAGTTTGCGTGCAGTGTCCTTTTCGGCCTCGACCTCCTTTATGCACGTGATGTCCGATCCGCATTCAGTAATTTTGTTGTACAAGCAACGATAATGAACGAGATACGAGTCGCACTCAGCACGTGCAAGCGTGATCTTTTCGTGGGGCCCCATTCGCTCCAGACACGAATCCTTCTTGCACTCGGGGATATGCTTATCGCGATGCAGTTCTTCGTGTTTTGTCGCACACTCCAACATTATCTTTTTCGCCTTCTCATTCTTTGGATTATGCCATCCGATCTGCCAGATACAGACCACTGCCCTGCCGTCACAGCAGATCACTCCTCCGGCATTTTGCTCGTCCAAACCATCCTTTTTTGCATCCGAACAGCACTTCTCGTCTTTTCGCGGTTCGCCCTCCGAGACCTGACCAGATGGATCGAGTTTAATGAGGCACCTGCCGTGAACATAACAATACAGGTTGGCACTATCCTCAAACCCAATTGGATCTCTGGAGCAGAATCTCACTAAGTTGAGATTATAGAGTCTAGCTCGGTAGTGATACAGCTGCAACGTGACGCGTATCGTCCCACTCGCGGCCTGTATATGCATAGCGATTGCTGTGCAAAGAGCCACTGCGAGGATGCCCTATGCATCGGTACTCCACAGGCGATGTAGGCATTATACTCTACAGTACTTGCCGCCGAACTGGTCAGTGCCGTTACACTGTATTGTTGATTTCAGTGGCAGTAGCCCCCCACACTCCCCGTCGGTTGATGTTGATATCGTAAGACTGGCTCGTTGGAAAGCGGCAAGCACCCCATTCACCGAACTCGCGAGCTACGACATCATTCTTACCGCCCCCAGAACCTACGCTGATTGGCCCTCCAGCGTTCAACGTCGATGTACGGCTTGCGCTGTGGATCGGGAGCCGGTTTGGGCTTGGGTGGTACCTGGCGGCGTTCTTCCTCAACCAGCCGGACTCCGCAGTAGTGCCCAGCGGCACAGGCATTGTACAGTGCATCGAACCAGTGGTTTTGCTTTCGCTTGCGGTCCCACTTGGCCACCATGCCCTTGCCTGAGATGAACTCCTCGGTCTTGACTTCAGCCGTCAGATGCTTGGCGAACGACAGGTGTTCCGTTGCATTGGCTTGGAAGAGTGTAATGGCTCCCACTCGGCTCGTGGGAGTACTGAGACGTTGGTGTACCCAGGTCTTCCAGTGGTCCGCATCGACCTCCGCTAGGTAGACATTGGCATTGGGCAGCCAGTTGATATGAAATCCCTCACCCAGGTGCTGAACGACAGAGCCAGTTTGCGTCTCACGATTCTGCCACTGCTGATGTTGCTGCGAGGCGCCACGCCCCACCGAGGGAATGAAGCGATTGCCTGACTCTCGATTGAATGCATACACCACATCGGTCATGTAACCAGCGTCGATGAAGCATAACTGGGGTATTAGTGTTTCACCTCCCACGACGCCAATGGGCCAGCCTGCGAGCACCATGGCTCGGAACTGTCGTAGGGCTACCATCGTTGCCTGCTCAACGCCCAGGTCGTCCGACGCCACTTCAATGCGTCCGTAGTCGACAACGTGTCCATAGGGGCCTGCAGACCAAGCTACCACAACCCAATGATTGAGGTACTTGCCCAGATCCATCGCGATGGTGAGTGTGTCCGCGTTCATGGGCACCACGCCACGAGGAACTTCAGCTACGCGGCATGCCAGCTCATGAGTTTCAATCTCGGCATCAGTCCACTTGGTGGGGACGACTGGCAAGCACCATACGAACTGGCGGCGCTCACGTTCGGCGTTGTCTTCGTCTGCGGCTCGGCTTGCTACCCATTCCTCGGACGCGATCTCTCCGGTGGTCGCGAACAGGTTGTTGACGGCCGACCAGCGGAAGCCAAGAGTTTCGGTTTCGGGATATTCACCTTCGATCTCGCCAGAGGAGTTGATGGTCTGACCGTGGTGCACGAGCCGACAGTTCCGATTGGCCTCGACTCGCTGAGGTTCACTCCAGGGTTCTTGGCACGCCGAGCAACTGAACGCTGCAGTCTTGCGAGCTTCAAGCTGAGACTCCGCTTCCTGCCAGCCAATCAACTGCTCCCGTTCAGGGCTGACCCAAGCGCCGCAGAGAGGGCAGGGGAGTACGATTTGACTCTGCGTACCACGCGTGTATTCCTGCCATGTGCGGCCCTGTTCGGTACTGACCGTACATTCCATGTAGACGCGAGCTCTGTGGCCAAAAGCTCGAGTCCGAGCGATCAGCTGCGAGATCTTGTCAGCCTCGCGACTCTTACGTCCCGACTCGTCCATCCCGTCTGTTTCGGTAATAACCACCACGCGCGATGTGAAGGCGGCCCGGCTCTTATCACCGCCACCTCCGGACATAAACCGCAGCGTGGCACCATTGCGGAACTGAAGAGACTGGACCAAGCCACCTCGACTCCCGGAGCCCTGCTTGGGAAGTTGGTCTCGATACCTGGAACGCTCGATAATGGGCAGCAGGTCTTCTCGCCACTTGTCGGCAGCCATGTCCATGTCGGGCACTCCGCATATCACCGTCTCGCCATACTCGAACAGGTGGTAGAGCAGGGGGATGACGAAGCAACTGATGCTTTTACCCGACTGGGTAGGCCCCGTGGCGACGAACCTGGACCAGCGGCCACTATCAACCTGGTCGAACCACAATCCCGTGTAGGGCTGGCGATGGACCCGAAAGCGGGTGCCAGCATAGGGACCCGAGGGAAGAACAATCTCCTCCTCTGCGAACTGGCGCATCGAGCGCATGCGGCGAGGTTTTGCCTGCTCGAGGAACCACTTCATATCCTGCAGGGCTGCTTGCTCAGTCAACAACATCGACTGGCGCCTCTGCGGAGTGGCGTTGGGTGAAGAAGCGTTCAATCTCCGACTCAGCGTCTTCGATCGCATCGTAGAGTAGCTCTGCGGCCGTATCGCCGAACTGCTTCTGCAGCGTTTCACCAGCGGCCCTGATGAGAGCGGCCGTCTTGGCCAGTGACAGCCTTACAAGGTCCCGAGGTAACAATTCCCCTTCCCGTTCTAGACGCACTAGACGGGCCAACAGGGCCCTCTCCTCGCGATACCGTTCCAGGGCTGGGCTAGCAGGTCCGCTCAGCAGGTCGTCATCATCCCTGGCCAACTTATGCTTGTTGTCGGCCAGGAAGTCGTGCAGGGCCCGGACCACCTTGGGAAGGGACACGTTCGCACCGCCAAAGGGAATTCCGTAGCGAGATGCCTGCTCGTTGAGGATCTTGGCCTGGCGACCCGACATTGAGCGCCAGTGCTTTTGCGGTATCGTTTCGTAATACTGCCAACGGAGTCGCTCCTCCTTCTGCTTCTCATGCTGCTTGACAGCCGCCTCTTCGTCGCGCGACAAGTCATCCTTCCTGCCATCCATGATCTTGCGGTAAGCGCGTGCGACGACCTCAGATTTTTCAATCGTAACATCGCGTTTACCCGAACTTGCCAAAGTTACTTACCTTCCAAGAATCGTACGTTACGTGTGAAAGTTCTCGGCTTTCTATACCGCCCAAACCTCCCAAATCCCCAGGAAGTACCTACGCAATACAGGGGGGTTGAGCCCTCAGCGGCTTGCCTGAACACTCGACTCCATCGGTATGGGTGAGTCGCCCGTGCGCTGGAGTACCGCTGGCTTGCCACTGAACCGTTGATAGCGATCGACGATGACATCGCAGTAGATTGGATCGAGTTCCATCAGGAAGGCTTGCCTGCCCGTCTGTTCGCAGGCTAAGAGCGTGGTCCCGGAGCCTGCGAATGTATCCAGCACCTTGGAGCCACGCGCACTACTGTTCACGATGAGGTAGGCAAACAGTGCAACGGGCTTCATCGTGGGGTGTTGCTCGCTACGACTGGGTCGGTCGAAGTTTAGGACGGTCGTTTGCTTGCGGTCGGAGTACCAGCCATGCGATGCTCCGTCCTTCCAACCGTAGAGGCACGGCTCATGTTGCCAGTGGTAATCCTGACGCCCCATCACCATGATGTTCTTATTCCATATCAGACACTGACGCACCCGTTGACCACACTCGTGCACTGCGCCTCGGAAGGTGTACCCTTCGGAGTCAGCGTGCCAGATGTAGAACGCGGCGCCGGGCTTGGACACGTTGAAAGCGTTGGTGAAGGCCCCCAGTAGAAAGGCCTTGAATTCTTGGCCCGCCATCGAGTCGTTGGCTACTTTGAGGGCGTCCTTGGTCCTTCCCGTGTAGTCCACGTTGTAGGGAGGGTCGGTGAGCCACAGGTCGGCTTGCTGTCCATCCATGAGCCTAGCAAGGTCCTCAGGCTTGGTTGAGTCGCCACACAGTAGACGATGCTTCCCAAGTACCCACAGGTCACCAGGACGCGTCACAGGCTCCTCTGGTGGCAGTGGGACGTCGTCGGGGTCGCATTCACCGTCCTGCACCTCGCCTCCCATAATCCGGTCCAGCTCCTCGGCGTCGAAGCCCAGCAGGCCCAGGTCGTACCCATCGTCGCGCAGGCCGCACAGCTCCAGTGGCAGCAGGTCCATGTTCCAGTCGGCTATCGTCGCGGTCTGATTGTCTGCGATGCGGTAGGCTCGTACTTGCTCCTGGGTAAGGTCCGTTGCAATGTGGACCGGTACTTTGTCCAGTCCCAGCTTGTGTGCCGCTTGGAGTCGTGTGTGCCCACAGACGACAACACCCTCGGCATCAACGACGATTGGCTGCCGGAATCCGTACTCACGCAGCGAGGTGGCAACCGCCTCAACGGCGTGCTTGTTGATACGCGGGTTGCCAGGATACGGCTTGAGTTTCGACAGTGTCCACATCTCGATCTTCATGCTCGCCTCGGAGATTGGTTTGAACGTGGGGCACAAGGAGATAGACGGCCAAGCAGAACCAGGCTGCACGCCAAAAGAATCGTTCGCACGCGCGGGCCGTGGGGACGATGCATTCGCTCCAGATTGAGCCCTGGGAGCCGGATGACACGTTCGAAGACATTGGGAAGATCCTTTGCGAGAGAGCACACTGGTCGTGAAATATCCCGATGGGGAAATGCTGGGGAACCAATCGATGGAAGATTACTCAAGAGAGCTCATCCTGCGAGGCGCTAGGAGCCACTGCCTTGCCTTGCAGGAAGGCTTCCAGGTCATCCCGCCTGATGCGCCACGTGCCGCTAGCAAGCTTGCTGGCGGGCAACAGGCCACGTCTGAGCCATCGCCGAACGGTGGGTACCGACGCATCGGCATAGTCGGCCACGCTGACGAGGTTCAACCATCCGCCATCGTTTCGCTCGAGCTTGCGGCGCGTATCCATAGCAATCCTTCGTTGGCTGTCGATTGTTTCTACTGGGCAGTTCTATCTAGCGTATCAGGTGCACAAGATTGATCAATCCTGGTGTTACCCGCCGGGGTAAAAGTGGATGGAAAAACTGGCCGACCGAGGTCATCGACTGGAAAGACTTCCTGGCCGTGTTGATGGCACGAGTCGCATTTGAGATAGCGCCTGCGGAGATTGCCTTGGGTCTTCGTGCTGTACCGGCGTAGTGTGCCGTGGTTGCAGGCAGGGCAGGGGTCGAGGTGTCGCATGGGGTAAAACTCCGTGTTCATTGCTCGCGGGTCACAATCGTTTCGTTCCTTCGCGGTCAGGCGTAGCGTAGCGAAGACGCCGAGGTACCGCGTAATGTTTCTGTATGTATGCGCTCTGACGCCCCCACTAGGTGACACCAGAGCGCATACTAGCGGACGTCAGAGCGCACACTAGAAGTATGTTTAGAGGGCGTGCTTACGCCCCCTCTAGCTGACTTTTTCCGGCTCAATTGCCCAGTGATCTTGAACACTCTAGGGATTGTTCCCTGTCGTGGCTCAACGAGTTGAATAGCTTTCCAAGCCTCTAGATCGGCGAACAACTTTCTCGCAGTTCTCTGATGGACGCCAAGTGATTTGGCAAGGACCGTTGTCGATACGCGAAACACTCTATCGACGTCTGCATGCCGGAAGAACACCATCATTGCTAATCCGTGACGGGGCGGTACCCTTTGCAGCATCTTGTCAACGAGTGCATTTAGGTGTTGAAACCGCCTAGCAGACTTGGACTTGGAAGTGCTCACAAGAAAAAGTCCTCCACTGAATCATCGCTATCGACTTCTGTTAGGTTGCCAAACTCCGCGAGCGGTTGCGGCGTTCGCGCTAAGAACTCCATACGCGGTCGGTCAAACTCAAGCTTGAAGTCCTTTTGCGCTCCGTGGCGATTCTTGACGCACGCAAGCGTTACTCGCCGGCGCCATTCCTCGCCAAGGGCTCCCTCATCCCGCAGGACGTATGCTGAATCGGCGTTGTACTCAACCTCCCCCGACTCCTTGAAGGAGCTTAGGCTTAGCTCTGTGGCGTTGTGAGAACCTTTGGAATCCCTCTTTGTTGCCGACAGTGCTAGAACAGCATGTCCGCGCAGACAAAGTCGCCGTAGCGTCGCTGCAACTTCACCGACACCTATCCGCAAATCCTTCCCACTGGGTGCGAACTTTTGCAGGTAGTCGACAATGATTAGGCTCGGCTTCTCGCCTGCCAGCCTTGCAAGATTGAACAGATTGCATTCCTCGACTACCTGTACTCGCAACAGTGTCGCGCGTATATCGCTGGCCACCTCGTCGATACGTTCACGCTCATACTGGGTAAGTCGGCCGAAACGCAGATCGTCGCTTTTGATTCGTGTGCGTCTCGTGAACTCCCGCCTTAGCAGTGCACTGAAATGCATCTCAGCATTCGCGATAATCACCTGTAAGTCCGCGTTGAGCTCGATAGCGTCGAAAGCTACCTGGGAGGCGATAACCGTCTTACCGGTCCCTGGGGGACCTCCCAGGACAGTAAGCAGTCCAAACCCAACCTCAATTCCATCGAGCGCGTCCCGCTGCCGAATCAACTGTGGGAGCGTCCCACTGTGAATGTCATCCATGTAGCCATCAAGCAACTTAATCGCAGACGTCGTAACTGGTGGCAGTTGCAGCTGTAAGCCTCCTGTGGTCGTCTCCGTGGCACTTGTCGAATCTGTAGTTGTTGCCACTTCGGTTTGACCTGCTACAGTCTCGGGAGCGCCAGCGGTCGTCTCGTAGGTTTTTGCTGCTTCTGTTTCACCTGTTGGCGCTGTGAGGTTATCAGTGTCGACAGTTAGGATTTCCCTTTTTCTCGCAAACTTGTCCTCGCGAGGCTTTCCTCTGTACAGACCATTCTGAACGCATTGCTGCACCTCCATTTCATCCAGTGGCACCGGCAGGAGTGCGTTCCAAACGAGGACATATCCAAGAATGTCTGACTCGCTCAGACGCTCGCCGTCATCCCCAACGATTGAGGCCAAATTGCCAGCCAATCGAAACGCACAGCTGTTCCGTCCGCCTTCGTGAGGTTTGTCGGCCGCTTGGATGTAGCCCTGTGCGCGAGCATCAAGAAAACCTGAAGGACATCCAACATTGAAGCGTGACAACTGTTGCCGTTGAATTGTCGGTGTTAAGTGCTTCTCTAGTCCTGGGAGCTCGAATTCTTGCAATTTGTACCGACGGTCGGAATTGATAAACAGCGGTGCAACAGTGTTCCCCGACTTGCGAATCGAGCCGACTGGCCGCAATAGTCGGTCCAAGTTAGCAGTGGAATCAACTTTCGCACCCTTAGCGCAGATCCTCAGTTCTTCCAACCATCGGCCCGAGATTGCCGCGCATCGCATGCGGTTCTCATCGTCGAAGATGTAGTGCGGTTCATCGAGCAGCCAGTAAACGTGGTAGCCGCCATCGTCGCCATCGGACTGGATAATAGCGCTAGGTGACAGTGGCATCGTGTCGAGTGCGGCAAGCATGTCCTGCTGAGTAGCGTAGCCAGGTTTGCCTGCATCAATGTCGAAATGCAATGAGACAACCGCTTCGACCTCCTTCTCCGAGCCGATACCGTGCAGATTGCGTTGTTTGACGCGATCGTAGTCAATTGGATTTACCTTGATAAACAAATCAGTGGGCTCAAGCTCTACATGTCGCGCCGCTAAATCCAGTTGATCGATATTAAACACCGCTGACACTTGATTGCGACAGGGCTTTACGAATACGACCTGACCACGACTGCAGTTCCCGTACAATGCATGGAGGTATTCACTCGACAGTACGTTTGCATTCTTAGTCACGCTCGTGCTCCTCAACGGCTAGCTGATAGAGAGCCATATCCCAAGTTTCCCCTTTTGTCGCGATCCTATTGGCGACGCGACTTTTCAAGTTTTCAGGAATTTGTGCTGCGATAGCTTCCTCGCGAGCGGTAACAAGACTTTGTATAAGTTCTTGATTTGCCCTTCTCACGGCAATTGCTCGACGGTATGCAGCTTCCAAGACTTGAATGTCAGGTACCAGCCGCATCGGAAGATGCCCTTTCAGCTTGCCCTCTAGCCACCCAATAAACTCGGGTGCGGTGAACGCATTGAGTTCAACACGTCTACCTGAACGGAGATAAGAGACTTCCTCCGACGTGACGTTCTCCAGGCAGATGTTACGGTACTTGACCTTTTCCGACGCCAATGAGTATTCTTCGACGTCGGCCAGACGCAGGCCGAAGTCAGTCACGTTTATTTGGTGCTGGAAATGGTATGCAACCCGATCGTTGTCTAGGGCATACTCCGACTCTGATGTCAGGCAGCTGGCAATCTGAAATCCAGCTTCGTCGAAATCATGCACTACAAAAAGCGGTACGCCACCGTCAACACGGCAAACATGATCAACGAGTTGTCTCGCGGCAGCGACGGACTGGCCTTTGCACGAAAGGATCGCCAAGTCGAATCGTTCCGCGATTTTTGCCTCGTTCAACAGCGGCTCGAATCCTTCCTTTTCGATATAAAGCACTGCGGCGTATCGCTCGTTTTCCGCAATCGACGGCCACTGGGTGGGAAGCGAGATGTGTTGCAGGTCGCTCACCGCAGTCCGGTCCCGCAAGTACCTGTCAATCGAGAGCGTTCCAACCGGAATGCGCACTTCGTTGTTAGCGTTGGGAACGGTGAATGTTCCTCGAGGATCCGCGGTGATCTTCCAGTCGACCGTGTGAGTGTTGAGATACTTGCGTAGGATGGTCTGCGAGAAGTAGGCTGCATCGATTTCACGACCAGTCAACTCACGGAATTTCTCGCGGCTTGCGTAGTACATCTGTCGCTGGGATACCGGAAATCTTCCGTTGCCAGACGCATGCTGGTAAGCGTCTGGGAGTATTTGATGTGCAATGTCAGAAAAGTTCACTCGATTTGAGTAGTAGTAGCCTCGCGGACGGCGGGATCCGCGCTCCTCAGCCTTACGCTGCTTCGCCCAGCCCTTGGTTACGGACTGGATCGCACCAATGATTGCGTCTGACTTCATGTCTCACTCCTCAACGATTACGGAAGACTTGCCTCGGTCCGAGTACTGGACCTTTGGACAACTGATATGCAGTACAACAACGGTGGGCTCATCACGACCGGCACGCTGTTCCTCAAGAACGGAATCGAGCGATTTCCCATACGCGCCCAATTGCCGGAAGGGATTGATAATGGCCGGGCTCCAGTTCACGCCAGTGATAATGCGGCGTGGCCTCGTCTCCTCCGGACAGTACGCGAAACAGGTCTCTATAACCCATGGAATCCCGTCGTCCGTACCTACGACTTTCTTGTAGGCAAAGCTCTCAGGATCCCCTCCAGCCAGCGCACAGCGAGACTGCAGGTGGTGTTCGCCAACGATTCCCAAAGCTGCTGGCCTAACGGGCTTTGCCTCGCTTTTCATCGCCGTAAGCAGTCTGCCCACTAAGCCTCTATCGATGCAGTCATCGGCGACTAATTCCGATAGGAGAGTTCGCGACAGACCGACTGCTTCCAGCACCTTCCTCTGCTTCGCTGAGCCGGTCAGACCACGGAATTCAGCAATGAACTCACGGACCAACCGGTCCCGATGGCAGATGTTGGCAGCAATCAATCGCTCGAGCTCGTCGACACCGTACCAGTGTGGATCGGTAGGATTCGACGGCAACCATTTATTCCAACTAGGGGCGGACGCTTCGAGGTCCACTCGCTCACCCTCCCAGTCAACGGAGAGCGACAGATGAGGATTGAGCCAACAGTAGTCTTCGGCAATTTGTAAAAATCGGGCCTTCGAATGCTCTAGGATTAACCTAGCTGAATCGGGCCACTGCACGCTTACAACAGTTCCTTCAGTGATGGGTGAGTCGCCCAGCTGATGGTCAATCTTGGGCTCCTGGCGCACTCGATCCACGGTAACCCTGATCTCATGCTGCACCCCTTGAGACTGGATGACAACGGAACCTTCACCACAAAGCGCGAAGGGCATGGCCACCACTGTTTTGAGCGCGTTCCCTTGCGATCCCCGACACGGCGACACATAAGCCTCGCGGCTGGAGACGCGGACATTGAAATCCAATACGGAGTCAACGACACTTGGCGGGAGCCCTGGGCCGTTGTCTGAGATCGTCAAGCCTGATTCATCAACACAGACTTGGATGCGCGGCGGCACTCCAGCCTCCTCACAGGCGTCCAGTGCGTTGTCGACCAGCTCCTTGAGGCACACCAGTGGCCACTCGGCAACTTGGTGTCCGGTCTGAGCTACAAGCTCCTTCCTGGATAGAAAATCGAGTGCTCGATTCGTTTCAAAATGGAGACGGACAAGTTTGGTGGTGTCGGCCATCAATGGCGGTTCCTTGGATAAGATTGCTGTGTGCGTTCTAAATTCATGATCTTGGTGTCCGAGCACTAGCTACTCGCTGGCTCGGCAGTGATGCGCTGTACAGAAAAAGAGGATGGTCCAAACTCTCTATTGAGAAATCCAACGTAGAGTCGATTGAGATCCTGCCCGACTTCGGAACCACCGTCGATTTCGCAATTCCGACTGGTGGCGTCGAATCGATAGCGACCGTTCATCCTGATGGCACTTGGGCCGTGTAGGGCCTCCGCTGCGATAACGGCGACTAACAGCGTCGCCTCGGCTTCTCGTGCGTCCACGGACTTGTCGAAAGCGTAGCGATAAATTTCACGGATCACGGACAGTACTCCTGGGCAAATATCGGACGGGGATGAAAATGACATACGAAGAACGAAGGAAACCGTCGCGCTACTCATGCAAGTAAATCTGAAGTCCAGATAGCCTGTGACGCAAAGCCACCATGCGTCGGTAGATCGTTCCACGGCAGACGCCGAAATGTCGCGCTAATTCTGTCGCGGAATGGCCTTCAAGTTTTGCCTTGAGAAGTGACCGCTGCCCGCTAGTGAGATGTTCAGATGCTTCTTGGAGATCGATGCCCAGCTGCGTGTCGGCAAATGTTTGAGTACGACCGCCGATACGGCGTTTCAGAGACTGCTCGTCGATGCATTGCCAGAGTTCGGTAGCTGCATCCACTCCTGCGTCAACCGAAGAGTGGAGGGAGGCCAGATTGAGGGCTCCCTGGTGTTTCTTAGCGCGTCGCTGACGTGAAGCGTCCAGGAGTGAGCTGTCCGTGATCTGGCTAACGTAGCCGTAGAAGGAACCTCGCGTTTCATCAAAGTTCGACAATTTGGACAGTATCTGCAGCATGGTGTGGCTGCATGTATCTTCCAAATCGTGGGCAGTCAGGGTTCGGCCAAAGAAGCGTTTAGCTTTCCGAAGGACTAGCTTCCTGCATTCCTCAACTTGGTGGTCAGAAAGCGACGGCGAAATCCGCATTGAACTGCTCCGAGAATAAGAACGGGTGTTTCTTATTCCCGGCGCACGTGCGCTTAGATGACGTTAGATGAGCGCAAACCCCGTATGGACAATGGTTTACATCGCGCAATATTTTCTTTCTTGAGCTATGTCTTCCCCCCCCTTGCGCGCAAGGTTTCAGTCGGATTCCGAACCTTTGCGTGACGGATTGCGCCCCCTCTGTCTGGCTCCTAAATCAATTTCCGAAGGATCCATCGGCACTGGAACCGCAGCTTTTGCTTTTTCCTTAGCGAGCATATTCTGAACAGTGGGTGGTAGCGGATTACCCTTTTCGTACCACTCACGTGCGATTTTGATCCATCGCGAAATCGTCCCCAAATCCACTGTCACTTTGAGTTTCTTCTTGATTTCTGCGTTTGACAATTGCGACAGTGTACGGAGCAGGTATGCAGCTATTTGTTCCTTCTTGGGGGGCTTCAGTTTTTCAGGGGCCTCCTCCATCAGGGACGCATAGGTTCGGCCCGAAGTAAGATCATCCAGCGTCTGTCGCAATTCAACCACAAGTTCCTCGATCGCACTAAGGCTAGTCAGTAGGTGTGTCTCTGCCAGCCGCTTTTCCTCGTACGTTGGAGGGGGCTCATTTGCACGCAGTGGCGTGTTCAGATGAAGCGCTACCGCCGCGCCAACAACTAGCTTACCCATTTCGGGGATTACATTCGATTTGACGTTCTCTATTCCGTCCGGCCATCGCAGCTGCAAAATGTCCACTGACTCAGGGGGCACGATTTTCTGAGACCCCCACCATTCGCGCGCGTCTACCCGATAGCGATCCCTCAGCCTCGCTGCCAGATTGATCGTCTGGAGGTGTTGACGCAGGTCTGGATTAACAGCGGGCCACTGCCGGATCTCGTGCACGGCGTTGATGGCAGCATCCAGAACCTTGGGGAGAAGGTCTGCAACCCTCATGACATGGGCATCTTTGTGAATCGTCCCCAAAACAGAGTCGACTTCCCAGTACGAAAGCGGTCGGGGAGTCTGGGGTTCGGCGTCGTCGGCGGGAGCCGATTCGTCGAGAAGCAAGTGCTGTAGTCGTTCCAGTACTGGAAACTGCCCTTCGATCAAAAACTCGACTGCTTCGCGATCATCTATCCGATTTCCTTTGATGTCGTCATGGCAATCAATCATTGAAGTTCGCCCTGCCGAGCGATCCAGTGGTGGGGCAGTAAACTGCAGGCGCACAAACAATCCGTTTTGGAGCTCGTAGAGCGAATCATAGTAAGTTCCATGGTGCCGATACGGCATCGGCGAGGTGGCTGTCCAGCAGCGTCTTGCGTCTCTTAGCGGCTGAAACCAACTCCCATCTTCCAGCTTGACTGCTGAACCCTCGAAACTGAATTGTTGGCTCAACGGTCGCAAACCTTCATCGCTCACTTTCATCCCTCCAGAAAAACTTATGCGCGACACCCTCATCGTGCTCTGCGTATGTTAACCGGTAGGTCAAAGGGGCAAGTAGCGTCCCGACAAATCTTCGCGGCTGATCAAACGCAAAAATACAGGAATCTAATCGCAATGACGCATAAATCGTCTATGCCAGAGTTTGATCTGGATCATACGAGAACGCAGATCGCCAGCATCCTAGCCACGGGCATTATCCGCCACAGTCGGGCCAAACTCGCAGAGAGTTCCGAAATCTCGCCCCACAGCGCCGAGCCAGCGCTTGAATTTCCTGGACAGACTGCGCTCTCTGTCACCACGCGGGTTAACTCTCAGCGAAATACCCTAGGAACAGGAGAGGCACATGTTGAACATTGAGAAAGAGGTCGCCGCCATGGAGCGGATGACCGTCAACCAACTTCGCATTAAGTATGCGGACGTATTTGGTGAGGGGACCAACGGTCGGAACAAAGTCTGGTTGCTCAAGCGGATTGCTTGGCGAATGCAGGCCAACGAGGAAGGTGATCTTTCCGAACGGGCTCGTAAACGGGCCTTTGAAATTGCCAACGATGCAGACCTACGGATGCTGCCACCAAGGCAATCTAAGCTATCGGTCGACTCCTCCGAGCGGACCGTCACGAAGAAAGTCGGGATTGCTCACTCCAACGAGCTTCTGCCCGGTACCAAACTTCAGCGGATCTACAAGGGGGAAACGTTCTCGGTCACGGTGCTGGAAAGTGGATTTGAGTTCCAAGGTGAACGCTTCAAATCACTGACTGCGGTTGCCAAGGCTGTCACCGAGAAGCACTGGAACGGCTTTCACTTCTTCGGCCTGCGTCAACCAAGGAGTGCCAAATGAGCCGCCGAACAAAAGAGAAGCCGCCTGCTAGGGACGTCGTGCGGTGTGCCATCTACACACGCAAGTCGACGGAGGAGGGACTTGAGCAGGAGTTCAATTCCCTCGATGCCCAGCGCGAGGCGGGAGAAGCGTACATCAAGAGCCAGCAGCATGAGGGCTGGGTGTGCGTGCCGGATGCGTATGATGACGGTGGATTCACCGGCGCCAATATGGAGCGTCCAGCTCTGCGACGACTGCTCTGCGACATCGAAGAAGGGAAGGTAGACTGCGTTGTGGTCTACAAGGTCGATCGACTGTCTCGCAACTTGATGGACTTCGGACGCATCATCGAAATCCTCGACCGGCACAACGTGGCGTTCGTATCGGTAACTCAATCATTTAACACTTCGACATCCATGGGGCGACTGATCCTCAACGTGCTGTTGTCGTTCGCCCAGTTCGAACGGGAGATGATTAGCGAGCGCACGCGGGACAAGATTGCAGCCGCTCGACGCAAAGGCAAATGGTCGGGTGGCATGCCTGTGCTGGGCTACGATGTGGCGAACACGAAACTGGTGGTAGACGAATGTGAAGCAGGACGGGTGCGAGAGATCTTTCGGCTGTACCTCGATCAACAATCGCTGTTGGACGTTGCCAAGGAGATCAACGCGAAAGGCTGGCGTACCAAACGCTGGGTCACCAAGAAGTCCGAGGTGCGCGGTGGAAAGCTCTTCGACAAGGGTTCCCTGCATCGACTGCTGACCAACGTGGTCTATGTCGGCAAGCTCACTTATAAGACTGAAGTCCATGAAGGGGAGCACGAAGCCATCGTGGACCTTGAGTCGTTCAACCAGGCTCAGGCGCTGCTTGAGCGGAATGGGAGAAGTGGTGGGCGAGAAGTCCGGAACAAGCACAATGCTCTACTACGAGGCTTGATGCACTGTGGGGCCTGCGACTGCGGCATGAGCCATTCGTACTCCAAGAAGGGTAGCAAGCTCTACAGATACTACGTCTGCCACAGGGCGCAAAAGCGGGGCTGGGAGGAGTGCCCTGCGCCGTCCCTACCGGCGGGTGAGATTGAGCGGTTCGTAGTCGACCAGATTAAGCGCATTGGCCGAGATCCTGCCTTGATTCGCACCACGTTGGCCCAGGTGCAACGACAAACGGACGAAGAACTCCGACGCCTCGCGGCCGAGAAAACGGCACTGGCCCGCGATGTGCGGCAAGACTACGTCGAGGTTGGTAGATTGGCCGGTACCGCATTGGCTGGCGATCCAAGACTGTTGGAGGTTCAAACTCGAATCCGGGAGGCTGAACGCAGGATGACCGTCATTGGGGAAGAGCTGGCATCGCTGAAATCGCAGGCCATTGATGAAAAGGACGTTGCAGCCTCCCTGGGTGAATTCGATAGCATCTGGGAAGCACTCGCACCACGGGAACAGGCCCGCGTACTGGAGCTGCTCATTGAACGAGTTACCTACGATGCCGATACCAGCACCCTGTCGATCACTTACCGACCAACCGGTATCAAGTCACTGGCCAAGCAGGGTATTGATCGAATTGAGGAAGCAGCATGATTCAAACTCAACACAAGATTCATTTCAAATCGGGCAGACGTTCGCGCAAGGAGCTGTCGGGCGGAGTCGCTACACCTCAGCCAACGGGTCGGCTGCCACGCATTACCAAATTGATGGCTCTGGCGATTCGCCTTGACCATCTCATCAAGACTGGGCAGGTCACCGACCAAGCAGAGCTGGCACGTGTGGGACATGTGTCACGGGCGCGGCTGACTCAAATTATGAATCTGCTCTACCTGGCGCCGGACATCCAAGAGGAGCTACTGCACTTGCCTGTCACAGTGAATGGACAAGATGCAATCATTGAGCGGGACCTGAGGGCGATTGCGGGGATGGTGAGTTGGAAAGAGCAGCGGGAGGCTCGGAAGCATACCGAAGCAAGGCACATTCGTTAATTCTCTGACTACATTCGAAGCCACTGCTACGAGGATTTTCGCGAAGTTGCCACGTCGGCAAAACTACTGCCGAACGTCCAAACTCCACTTTCCGCTTTACGTCCTTGAAGTGGAACGAGCAATTTCAGTGACCAATCCAGAGTTGCATACGTTGGTCTAACTTGAGACAGTTCGCGAAGCCACTAACTCGCATAGATTGAAGTGCACAAAGTTAGCCACCAACGGACGGTTGATGCCCAATAACGGTTTGTCATGTGTCACTAGCCTGGCCCCTCCCATCGTCGAGGCTCTCGATTCGCGAATTATGTCCAAAACTCTACTGCATGAGATCTTCTATCAGCTTTTGGGTTGGGGTGTTTCCTCTGCGATCGTTGAAACCGAATTCAACTGCAACTCTAAGGCTTCAACTAGAGCACCAGCCTTATTCACGAAGGCTTTAAGTCGCGATATTCGCCCCTCCAATTGCTCGCGAACTCTTTGGTTAAGGCTAGGCTCTGTGCTAAACTCATCCTCCGGGGCGACAAGCTTGATCACAATCTCGGACGGTCCATCATCTCGGCCGGCATTCATTGCGTCCTTGACCCACTCTTTGGATTTGTCAGTAGCCAAACTTGCGGCCTGTGTTAAGCAGTGTCCAATTAGCAGTTTAGCCGAATAGTCGAGGCCGTCCGCTAATTCCAGCCAGGACTCTACTTTAGATTCCTCGGCATTTGATCCTTTGCCAGGGCGCATCTCGCGGAAATAGCGCGGGGTTTCATCTTCTGGGTCTAAGCTCGCAACAGCCCTGACAATCGGCTCCATGTCCTCAAAGGGTCGCTTGCCACTTGGCAACTCGCTGCGATGCCTCCAAAGCCTCAGAATGGCATGAAAGCAATCCTGCTTTGCTGATTCTTTGGCCTCTCCGTCTTCCGTTTCGCACCTGGTAATAAGTTCAGCTACATAGTGCGATATCCAACGACCAAGGGTATCAACTGACGGCTCTAGCCCAAGTTCATCTACGAGTTTACGCCCCAGTGTCACGATAGCATCAGAGTGTTCTAAATTGTCCGTCTGTTCCGAGGAGGTAGAGCTTTGCTTTTGTGGGGATTCGTTCATTGTCATTTTCAAGGCTGCTTTCGTACGGTCGACGTTGACGCCGACGATCTATCTGGACCTCTATTATCAAATCACGACCAAGCCTAGCTAGCAAATCAACGACGAAGTCCAAAGTTGCTTGAAGTAGACTACCGCGTTCAGGATTGCTGCTCTCATGACGCTTTGCTTCATCGTATTGGCCCCATACTTTCGAAGCCATCACAACCGATGCTGCTGAATTCCTCCAAAATCTATCGTCTAGGTCAGCAGTAACAGACATCAAATCAACTACGAAGCGTGCAGGCGAAGGTGGAGGAAAACTGATTCCTCCGGACCAACGATCCATACCATCCAATCCCTGGTCACGACAGTGGTCGACTACCCACCCCTTGAGTGCAAAGCCGAACTTATCGATTTCCATGTCACTTCCTGCGTTTGGGATGGCATAGTCATAAACATTTCCCGCTGTCCCAAGTGCTCTGAGAAGTGAATGCGATTTATCTGGCGTTACCAATGCGCTGTAGACTCGATTCGACTGCTCAAACTTAGAGTCAGTAGTTGTCCATGTCCCCCACACGTTGAGCATGCCTCCAATATTCAGAGCCTCGTCAAAATCGTCCGATGTGATGCGATAGTCTGTGCCGTCATCCTTCGTTCGATCCTGCCAAGAATACCGTGCCACTGGAACCGGATCACGTCTGTCCCAAAGCCAGCGCCCATCACCTCGCGACAAATCATGGCGGTCAAGCCTGTCTGCGAACTTGTCTATCTCCCCATACTCAGAATCGCGATATGTCGGGGTACTAGCTAGAAGATTTCCCGCGACCATCATCATGGCGTGATAGGAGTAATAAAAATGCAAGTTGTCGACTCGTGGATACGATCCGTGAGAATGAAGCGTGTGCCCTTCTTCATAAAGCCCACGTTTACTGCGCTCGTCGTCGTCCGAGCGTCCGCTTGCTTTGGAGCCGAAGGAGTTCCTGATTATCTTCAACGCTTCAGATTCGATCTCGTCTTGAGACAATGCGAATACTTCACCGATAGGTGCATACCAGTAAGGCCCAATATCGAAACCAAAGTAGAAACGATCATCGTCGCTGGTGGGAGTCTGAACTTTTGTCTTGGTTCTGCCACGGTCATAGGTCTTTGAATCGACAATGGGATAGGGGGATTGGTTGATGTTAACGAGTCGATCCTTGAGACCATTCTTGTCAGCAAGCCCCCCATTATTCATCAGCGCGAGCGCCGAGCGCGCAGCCAAAAGCCGGATTAGAACATGAGTCTGATCTTTGATCGCCCAATCCACGATTTGATCTGCAAACGGCACGAACGCTTCCGGGAACTCAGTCGCGGCGCGCGCCACGCCAATAAGGAACCATTGGAAAGCATGAAGGCCATAAAACGGTAGCCTTGCGTCGACAAAAGGAACGCCCTGCCTTTTTATTGCATAATTGAATATATGGCTGATCAGATCCTGCCGCCCCAATGTAGCTAGCCCGAGAACCACATGCGAGCCTTCCCATCGCAGGGCGGCTTCCGGCGCAGCCATTGATGTCCAAATGTAGCCTGCTAGCGCAACCTTTGTATCCGTGGGAGGCAATAGCTCATTCGACCATGGTCCATCCCCATCCCGATCCTCCAAGATTGGGGTTAGGAGGTGGAGACCGAAATCTAGCGTTTCAAGCGCCTCATCTTCAGATAGCTTAGTCGCAAGAAGGCCTACCAAAGAGAATAACCTGTCCGAGTTTGCTAGTGCGGACGATTGACCGACAGCATCGAGCACAGCATCGACTAATTCGCTTTCATTTATCCCTGCAAGTGTACAAGCGGTCGTGAAAGGCATTACTTCATAGTGTCGGTTTTTTGCAACATGCATGCAGTAGCGACGACAAAAGACTTTGAGAGTTGTCTCCAAAGCGAGTCGAGTAGCTGGCCGGTCCTTCCATCCGATGAGTGCAACTTCTAAAAATTCCCTTAAATGGAATAGCTCGAAATCAGGAACGTTTGCGAAAGCTTCAATGAATAAGGCCTCGGAACCAGCTGGTACACGCGCTATGGCTTCCTTAAAAAAGTTCTCGTGTATCCAAGGTGTTTCCATCTTTCTGAAATTTCTATAGGCCAGTACCAACCCATCAGGTTCGGCCAAATTATGGCTGGAGAAAACAGCATCCCAAGTCCAGGCTGGCGGTGCTTGCGTGTAACTCATCAATTCTGTTGCGGCTTCGGATTCTCGACGTTGGACGACAAGCCTTTTTGCCTCTTCAAACTCAGTGATCTCATCTAAATCATTTAGTTCAATTCCATGCTTCGAGGTACACCTCATTACAGCAGAAAAGTCACCTCCACTAAACTTCATGTAGCGAAAGACGTATGCGGCTGTGTCAGCACTCTCATCTATCGACGCGCATTCCGATAACGCACTGTCGAGCAATTGATCGTATCTCCAATTTGCACGAAATCCGATCAAAGGTAACGCATCCCGCGCACCCAACACTCCACCTTTGATGAGTTGGGTTATCGCAATAGGCAGTATACGCTCGGACGATCCGAAACCTCGGTCTCGCCAGCGGCTCAATATGGCTAAAGTAGATGCCGGACAAAGACCGCATAGTGCCTCAATAGTTGCTTCCCAATTGAAGTGCTTATCTCGGACGACATAGTCGTAAGTCAACTCGGCACAACGTGCGAAGTGGTAAGCGGTCTCTGGTGACGGACGGTCACAACGAGCAGCGCGATCCGCTAAGTCTAAAATGGAGTCCCATCGCCCCAGATTCTCGTCGCCAATCTTGCTAGCAACCTCAACAGCTTCATTAAAGAATGCAGCCGCATCTGTTCGACTCACCAGCAAAATTGAGCGGGCGGCATTGATATAGCCTTCCGATTTGCTTTCGGCATCTGCCCGCTCCTCCTTCGTGAGGTTAAATGCCTCAATCGCAAAATCGATAGCATTTGCCTTGGTGCTCTCTTTTTGACCGCACAACCGAGCGAGAGTGGTCAGCGTAGGAGTAAAGAGCGGCCTTTTGAGGCCGCTCTTCCATTCAGTAAATGCGGCGAGTGTCTTTGAATCGACTGCGTCAAGCCGGTGCAGAACGTCCAACCACAATAAAGCGATTTCATTCGATGTGTGGAAATCGTCCCGATAAGAGTCTTTTCCCGCGCTGTTAGATGCCTGGCGCGTTCGTTTGAGTTCGTCTTCCAGAGTTGCTTTCGTAACACGTCCGATTAGCGTTGAAGCCCAAAGTTGGTACCAGGGAAGCAGTGCGCCAATGTCCTCTTGAAATTCTTGGAGATCACTTGACCTCGAATGCTGGTTCTCCTTGTCAATCTCAGCCCGCAGCTCAGAATGGGCTAAATCACGGAGTGCTAGAACCTGGTTTTGCAGGGCAGCCCGGAGACAATACGCGCGCAAAATTGGCACCCCGGCTTTGGAGAATCGCGATGCCAGAACCCTGGGCGGATCAGCAGGCAGGTAGCGAGAAAGAATCTCGGATGCTTCGATATTGGTGCTTGTCCCAAGCTGTAGACCGGCTTCGACGATTGCCGTTACAGCATTAAGCGCGGATTCCCGGTCATCCCAAGCATGGCCATCTGAGAGTTTGATCCGCGAGTTTGCAACTAACCGGAGGGCACGCTGCGTTACGTTGATTGGCGGCGTACACTGGACTCTTCGAAGCTCAACTGCAATTGCAAGGACTAGGCAAAGATTGTTGCCAGCGGCCTGCGCAAGAGCTTCCACTTCGTTAAAGCGCCCATGGTCGATGAGACGCCTTGTAACTAATTTGCCGACGCGGAATGCCACATCGCGTGGCCGCCAGCTTCTAAGGTTATGCGCCCCACTTTCGGGGCCGTGAATGTTGATATCGGCTAACGTAAGTTCGACGATATCCTCATCCGATACTTTTTCGTCTTCACGTTCGTTCGAGGGTAGTTGACTCCAGTTGCGCAACCATTCATATGCCATCCGCAACCGACTTCGTGCATCGCCCAAAAGCTCTCGACGACCCGACAACAAAGAAGCTTCATAGGCGTGATGAGCCCCGATCCAGCCTGATCCGAACGTCCGGCGCGATACCAGTTCCTGAATGAGTTCCGAATCCAAAAAAGCCGCCGCTAGATCGGTGTTCGCTTGCAGAAGTCTCCGGCTCCGGTCGTCACCCGCCATCTCGCCTCCAGCTTTCAATGCCAATTTGGCTGCATCGAGATGGCGCTGAATTCGAAGGCATGCTTTCAGCGCGAACTGCAACCGCTGTAGTTCAACGTCTCGCTTTTCCAATGGACTTGTTTCAGGAAGAGCTGCAGAGGTGAGAGCGAGTTCGACTAGCTCAGAAAACCTTCCGGATTCCAGCAATAATTGAGGTAGCACTGACGCTGCATAGGCGCTCGTCTTCGCAAGGGGAGTTAGTCCTGCGATATACCCTTCCATCTCGTCAGTCGAAGGCTTGAATTTCTCCCGAAACCACGTTTCGGCAGGCTCATCAAGAAACTGAATTGTATCACCAGCCACTAGTAGCGGACGACCAAGGTCGACAGCGAAGCTCTTTATAGCCCCCTCATCAACGCCTGACATTTGAGACAAGATCGGAATAGGGACTAATGGACGCATAACAGCCAAGCCGGCGCATAACTTATCAATCTGAACCTTTTCAATGGGACCAATATTGTCTTTCAGTTTCGCAATGGCACCTTCCAATAAACTCCCAATGGTGTCATCCACAGTTGTGGGATTGGGGCCAAGCAGGCGCAGCGTCTCGGAAAGAGCATTATTGCGTGATAGCGCGAGTGCTTGAACACGTGGGTTGTGTGAACTTAGGCCATGAAACTCCCCAATATCGTGTTCGTTTGCCTCCGCAAATGTCTGTCGAAGGTGGGCTGCTGTTTCGTCTCGGCTGAACGGCTCCAACTCGCAACATATCGACTCTACAGGTGGATCAAGCGCGTTCTGACGATGCGACCGGCAAAGGAAAACAAGGCGAACATTGTCTGGCACTTTGGTACGTATAAGGTCGCGGACGAATGATCGGGATTCACCAATTTCTTCTGCCGCCATTTGCGCGTTGTCCGCAGCGTCGACCACGAGGCATAGGAGGCCATTGGCGTTGGCAAGCCTCACTTTCGTTGCGGCTTGCTTAAGCCTGTGAATAAACGCTCGCATATAGGATGAAACGTCGTCATGATCGGTGGGAATCAAGAGATGGCAAAGCCCCTTAGCTGCAAGCTCATTTGCGATTTGCACGAGGGCATCTTTGTGTCTGTGGCGATAGCCCAATGAATTGCGGTATTGGCCGTTGCCGAAGCAGTCAAACAAAATGCCCGTAGATCCGTCGGGAAGACCGCGTGAGATGCGAGTCGCGAAGACAGTCTTGCCCACTCCAGCCGAAGCATGAACGATCACCGGCGATTGTGCCTCGACAATTTTGCGAATCAGGTTTGCTTCCTGAGCACGCGGTATTGCAGAATCGAGTATTTCGATCTGGCAATTGGCTGGAAAGAGACGGCCCTCATCGGTTTTCAATGCTCTGAGGACATCTGTCTTCGTGATAATGGGATTGCTTTCTCCCTCAGAGAGCGCTCTTCTGGTAACAAGTTCTTTCAATTGTGTAGGAGCATCAACATCGGCACCGGGAAGATAACCGCTTACCTCCTGAAACAGAATATTCCGCTGATCCCAGTAATCATCTTGCCTGCCTTTAAAGTGCAGCAGTTTTGAGAACGCCGTGAGCTCATCGCCGTGAAGACCAACAAAACGTTCTAGCTTGTTAAACTCATTGGGATTACGCGCGGCTACTCTCGCTGCAGCGTCAGCGACGGTGTCCGTGAAGTCCGAGCCGATGGGCCTATTGGTCACGAACCAAAATTGGAGCTTTGCCGCGAGCCCATCAGCAGGAAATGATTGAAGCAGGTCTTTATAACGCTTTGCAAAACCTTCGACAGTCTTTTGAAGACCGCTAGCAGTCCACGGCTCTGATGAACGCTGCGTTGAATGTTTGAGCTGCATATATCGGATAAGTCGAGCATCTCGGATGTTTTCACTGCCGAAATATTCTGCAATGTCGATAACTTCCTCACCGACATCAGTTGGAGGTTCACCTTGTCGCTCATTCGGAGATGGGCCTTCGATGCTGATGGAAACCAAATCGCTTTCTGATGATAGGAGTTGAAGGCAGTGCCGAGCCGCCCACAAGTAATGAAATTGGTCTCCGTCACGACTATAGCGAACTAGGTTTGCATTCGACATTTTTGACTTAAACTAATAGGTACTCAGTCAAGGCACGAGCTTATGATGATCATGGATTGTTGACAAAAGTCACGGTGGACTTTTCGTCTTGGCAATAGTATCCCTTCGCAGGGCTTTGTTTTCGGTGTTCAAAAGTGATGCGTTGGTGGTTCACTGATTGAACGTTTCGCGCAGAAGGGCTGATTTTATGCCCTGCCTCCACGGATTCATTTTCCCGACGCAAAAAATATCATACCGTAACGCGCGGAGACGGGCGTCGCTCGCTGTTCTACTACCAGAAATGCTACCCACCGTGTCACAAAAGTACTTCAGGACGAGGTGGAACGCAATTTGTGCATTGTGCAGCGTGCAGCGTGCTACGGGCTGCCAAATCACATTCACGCCATGATCCAACCCTTGGTGCCGAATCGTGCTCAAGGCATACGGCACCGGTCGTCGGTAACGCGAACTGTTATGTGAAGTGGAATGGGTGGACCGGGCATCTTAATTGAGGTCGCTAAAGATATCCTTTGTCGAAGTCGCGGGATACTGCTGTCGCGGTCGGAAACCACTCCCGGCTGAGATGTCAATTTGACGATGGTAACTCGACAGCCATTGGCGTGCTGAAACGCCGGTCCCGTATTACACAGGAGGGCGTGTCATTAGCCGCAACCAGCCCATTCCAACACGCCCTCTGTCCGATAGATCAATAGCCCTTGACAATTACGACACGGTGCTGGGACTGCACTGACCACGGCAGCAGCCCTGGCATACTGGTTGCTGAGGTGTCTTTCACGGACAGTGGGAATGGCTAGGAACTTAGTCCAGCTGGCCGACAGAGAAATGCCCTACAACCAGCGAGCTAAATCCGGCAAGCCTACTGCGTACACCATGGGGCAGCGGTACGTCTCTAGCCAACAACTGTTGACTGCCAAGTTGACGTCGGATTTGAGTTAAGCCGTACTGAAAGTAACTTGTGTCGGGTTAAAAGGATACCAGCTATCTGCTCCCCCAGAATAATGCGTCCAAGTGCACACGACTTGTTTTTCTTTCTGTCGCGACTTCAATAGCCAGCCTTTGGAATCGCTCGTTTATCTCTGGAGTTACATATTTCACTCCCAACCATCGCGGGATCGACCGCTCGCTTGCTAGTTCCCGAATTGCATTCGCGGACAGAGAATCAAGGGGGATTTCAAATAATGCTTCCGCTTGAGCAAGTTCGAAATAGTTTGATAGGTAGATATTGTAGAGCGATCCTCTCAAAAAAATATTCAGTACTTTACGGGCGACACCCCAATATCGAGCGCCAACGGGAAGCCCGTCGCACACAGACTGAGTGTCGCGTTCCAACGCGAAAGTAAACTCTGCGTGATCAGCGGTGCCATACCTAGATAGCTCTACCTTGCTAAGGGCAGTACGTGCGGCAGCTACGACCCCCTTGGTGCGAAGACCACGAACAGTTGACGCACCAACGCTACCGTAGGCGGTATATCGACGAATTATGTCTATATTTTCGTTCATTAGAGCCCAGTGTGGTGGGTTGAATTAATGGCGATTCTTGGTGCCGAACTCGCCAACTCTGCTGCACAACGTCGGTGTCTGATAGGCTAGATTTCTTCGACAGTCGTGTCAGCGCCGAACGGCTCAAAAAAATTTCTGAGCGGACTAGCACCGTAACGATCCTTTACTTTCGCCAGAAAAATTCACAGCAGCGCGATCCCGTAGGGTTTGCTTTGATAGTGATTCGCATTCAGGCTTCTTTAAACCGGTGACACGGGTGAGTCGCTTGGCAAGGTCGCGCACTTCCCAACCAGTGCCCTGAGTCCAACCGTCCCCGTCTCGCCAGCCATGAATGCGAATAGCTACCATGGTTGCAATTATAACAGCACGGCCGGCGGCTCGGGTTAAAGCTATCTGTTGCGGGAATGGGCTAAGTCTTCGCCAACTCAAGCAATGCAAACACTAGCCTACTGGGCTACACAGAACCGCTTCGAGAGTAGGGTTCGTTCCGGACACCGAAGCGAACCTGCTTGTTAACCCGATTCGTCCGGGAGAGCAGAGAGCGCGAGCATTTTGGGCCAGATTGGGTCCAGCTCGACCGATGAGCAGCGCGCTAAAACCGCAGGGACGGGTTCTCTGAATAGCAGGTTGTGAGAAAACCTTGCAAAAACCACTATAGAAATGCAAAACGCCGAGGCGAAATGCTCTCGGCGTCTTGAGTTAACTAGGTTGTCGTCGCTATTCCGCAGCGAAAACAAGCTCCTCCGGTAGGACTCGAAGGTAGTTTATCCACATAGGACTTGTATAGGAACAAGGTTGCTTTTGTGTTGGAATCCCTGCATTTTACGCGAATTGTAGCGTTTTGCTAGGGCAGTCGTGTTGAGCATGGATTGGGCTCATATTGCCAACATTGCCCCGTTTTTGCCCCGCAAATAACAGCCTATCGTCATACTGGATTCGGAAATATTCTGGCCCGAGACTTGACCATAAAACCGGCTCGGCTCCAGAACTAACTACACTAATTCCCCAGTTGGAAAGCATGACGATACACTTCGGCTGGACAGGTTTAAAATGTGTTTCGCGCGTTTATGCAGCCATAGAAGAACAGCTTTCTTGGCATTTGCGACAGCACTTGACGCACTTTTCCATCCCGCCGACTTGTTCGCAACTGTCCGCACAAGCTTTGCAAATCTCGGCGCAGGCTCGACAATACAGGGCGTGGTGATCGCTGTTTCGACTCATGAAGTCAACACAGGCGTTACAGGCGGCTATGCAGTCGAGCATCAATTTGACATGGGTCTGCTCTACATGGTCACCACCTTCGGATAGGCAGTGGCTACATAACATGTTTGCGCAGGTTACTTGGCACTCTTGACAGTTCGCGAGGCACTGTTTCATAGAAGCGGTTGCCGTACTCATTTCTTGTTCTCCTTATGGAAACTCGGTTGCGGCCCAGTTGCCGCTGGAAATCCGGAATGCAACTTGCATACCAGTATGGGGTATATTGCCGGTTGCCAATTTGTCAGCAAAGGAAAAGGTTATGGTCTCAACGAAAGTCACTGCCACAGATCCGGTCTGCGGAATGACTGTGAATCCAGGTGAAGCACTCCACAGTGAACATGAGGGTAGGCCATATTATTTTTGTAGCGCCGGATGTCAAAGAAAATTTGAAGAAGATCCGAGTGGTGTTTTGACCGACAGAGCGGACAAAGACTCAGCTAAGAAATATGAAACGAAGGAAGACGCTTCGTGTTGCAGCAGCGGTAAACATGGTGGCTCGTCGACCATGGCGAACGATTGGAAGTCAGACTCCAAAGCAATCTACACTTGCCCCATGCACCCGGAGATCGAACAAATAGGTCCAGGTGATTGCCCAATCTGCGGGATGGACCTGGAACCGAAGGTCATCGACTTTGCGGACAGCGGAGACGGCGAACAGTATGCTGGCATGAAGCGTCGCTTTTGGATCGGAGTTGCTCTATCCGTGCCGCTACTGGTGATCGCGATGGGTCCCATGGTGGGTTTACAAGTTGCGGAATGGATGGGTAACGCAGCGTTTGGATGGCTGCAGCTTGCTTTGGCCACGCCGGTAGTATTCTGGTGTGGGTGGCCATTGCTGGTACGCGGGGCGAAGTCGTTTCTCAGCTTGAATTTGAACATGTTCTCGCTGATTGCGGTCGGAACCCTGGCGGCCTATCTGTTTAGTCTGGTCGTTGTCTTGCTGCCAAGCGTGATACCTGAAGCATTCTTCGAAAATGGCGTGCCACCGCTGTACTTTGAGGCAGCCGCTGTGATCATCACGCTGGTCTTACTTGGCCAAGTGTTGGAGCTGCGCGCTCGCCAGCAAACTGGCGGTGCAATTCGAGCTCTGATGCAGCTCACACCGGAAACGGCCCATCGTATCGTCGACGGTGGCGAAGAGGAAGTCTCGCTGGATTCCGTTCGCAAGGGCGACCGCCTGCGAGTGCGACCCGGCGAGAAGGTTCCGGTGGATGGTCGTGTCGTCAGTGGCTCAAGCAACGTGGATGAGTCGATGCTGACGGGCGAACCCATTCCGGTGAGCAAAAGTGAGGGTGATGAAGTCACGGGAGGGACGCTGAACCAGACGGGTGCGTTGGTGATGGAAGCCGTGGGAGTGGGTGCTGACACTGTGCTGCACCGCATTGTTCAGATGGTTGCCGACGCTCAGCGAAGCCGTGCTCCAATCCAAAAGCTTGTCGATGTCGTAGCGCGTTACTTTGTCCCCGCCGTGATCCTTTGTTCGATTCTGACCTTCATTGGTTGGGCTCTGCTCGGCCCCCAACCGCAACTTGCACATGCATTTGTGGCTGCAGTGGCAGTGCTGATCATTGCTTGCCCTTGCGCTCTAGGGCTTGCAACTCCCATGTCCGTCATGGTCGGCGTTGGTCGCGGCGCGAGAGAAGGCGTATTGATCAAGAACGCAGAAGTCTTGGAAGTCATGGAAAAAATTGACACAGTTGTGGTCGACAAGACCGGGACGCTGACTCAAGGGCGACCCGAAGTGTCCGCGATTGAAATCTTTGGAGAATGGAAACAAGCCGACGTACTTGGACTTGCTGCGGCGGTCGAAAGTCAAAGCGAACATCCGTTGGCTCAAGCCGTAGTGCGACGGGTCAAAGCGGATAATCTCTCGTTCCCGGAAGCAAGTGACTTCGAAAGTATTACGGGCGGCGGCGTGCGCGCCCGCGTCGATGGTCACGCCGTGTTGATCGGCAAGGCCGACCTGCTGGAAGAACAATCGGTATCGGAAGTTTCGGCTGGAAAAGTGAATGCTGCTCAACATCAATCCCAAGGTGCAACGGTTGTTTTCGTCGCGATCGACGGAAAACTTGCGGCAATGGTGGCTATCACCGACCCAATTAAAGAAAGTACGCCAGCCGCTTTGGAGACATTGCATGGGCTCGGACTTAGAGTCATCATGCTCACCGGAGATGCCGAACCGACGGCCCGAGCTGTGGCAGAGAGGCTCGGCATTGATGAATTTCATGCTGGCGTCTCTCCTGAGAACAAGCATAAGTTCGTGAAGCGTTTGAAAAATGAAGGCAAAGTCGTAGCGATGGCAGGTGACGGGATCAACGATGCTCCTGCTTTAGCTGAAGCCGATGTCGGCATTGCGATGGGCACTGGAACAGGCGTAGCGATTGAATCAGCCGGTGTCACTTTGGTTGGTGGAGATTTGCGCGGCGTGGCGGCAGCCAACAGTTTGAGTCGCAAAACGATGAGCAACATTCGCCAGAACTTGTTCTTCGCTTTCATTTATAACGCGCTCGGAATCCCAGTTGCGGCGGGGTTGCTCTACCCGTTCTTTGGTGTTTTGCTGAGCCCAATGATTGCTGCGGCAGCCATGAGTTTTAGTAGCGTTTCAGTTATTGCCAACGCACTGCGACTGCGCTCGGCGGAATTAACATGATGTCGGCAAAGTTCACCGAATCAGTTTAAAGACACTATTCGACCAATTCCAATTCTTTTAATTCTGCGATATTCCTGTACCCCATGCAGGTATGCGTTCGATGAGTCTAGCAGGGCAAGGATGCCATCGATCCGCAGTTGAAGGAACAACGCAAAAATGAAGTGCAAGCATTCCCGAATCCGCAAGTTGTTGACGCTAGCATTGTCCGCGTCGGCTTCCATGGCCTCGGCACAACAGGCGCATTTTAGCGACGGCAGCGCCCGCTCGATGACGATGCCCGCCGATCGTCGCGTGTTGCCAGAAAGCGAACTCCCTCCGCTGCCCGAAGTGCCAACTGGCTTCTTCGACTCTGGTCTCAGCGAAACCGCAAACCAATCCAGCTATACGCTCGATTATTTGCTTCAGTTGGCGGCAGCCAACAATCCCACTATCCGCCAGGCGCGGCGCCAGATTTCCGGCGAAACAGCCAAAGCACTGCAGGCCGGCTTGTATCCAAATCCAATCTTGATGTATGTCGGGGAAAAAATAAACAGCGACGGGAGCGCGGGTGAGTTTCAGGGATTTGAAATACAGCAACGCTTTGTGACCGCCAATAAATTGCAATTGAGTCGCTTGAAGTACCGTCAGCGGGCTCAAGTCGCCGAGCATCTGGCGATCGCTCAGCAATACCGCGTCAGCAATGATATTCAAAAGCACTTCTATCAGACGCTGGCGGCATCGGAGCGATTGGATATGCGGCGGGAGTTACTTAAGACGGCCGAAGACACTAGTGTTACCGCACGGGAGTTGTATAACCAAGGTCAGACGACGCTGCCCGGCATTCGACGCGCCAACATCGATTTGCAACAACATCGCTTGGATCTGCTCAATGCAGAGAATGAATTCGCCGAAGCATTTCGTAAACTGACTGCTGTAATCGGCTGCGATATATCTCTTGGGTATATCGACGGAAACCTGCGTCCCCAACGGGCGCTTCCCACTTTCGATGCCGTCTATGCCGAGTTGATTGACAATAGCCCCGAGGTGTTGGCAGCCCGAGCCAAATTGGCGGCTGACCATACCGCCGTACGTCGCGAATCAGTGCAGTGGGTTCCAGATATCGTTGTTCAAGGGGGCCCGGGCTATAACTTTTCCAATTATGACCCTGTGTATAATGCAAGCGTACGACTTGAATTGCCCATTTATGACCGGAATCAGGGGACGATTCTTCAAGCGCGAAATGATTTGGCTCGTCAGCGGGAGGAAATTCGTCGGATCGAACTGCTCTTGCGTGAGCGTTTGGCAATGGCTTACCGCACCTATGCAACTTCTTTGCAGCATGCCACGGAATACGAGGGAGTGATCATCCCGGAGCGACAGCGGGCTTATGAAGAACTGCTACAAAGTTACAAAGAAAATCGAGTTGACTGGCCTGAAATACTGGATGCGCAAACCGCTTTGTTTACTGCGAGGCTTCAACAAATTGATCAGTTTCGTGATGTGCGAATTCAGGAAACGCTTATCGATGGCTTCCTGCTCGAAGGTGGCTTGATGGCCGCCGAAAGTTCCACGCCTCCAGGGCATATCGATTCCGTTCCAAAGCCCAGATAGGAATATGGCGAATGCGAGCGAAGAGTGGGAGATGATAAAGTGTCTCTGGTCTCTTCAATAGACACTTTTCAGACGTGACAATTGGAGCTCCTATGACACCAGACGAAGATCGCCGTCAGTTTTTGAAGCTTGGTTCCTTGGTTGCCGCTGGTGGATTGCTGGCAGGTAAATCTGCAGCTCAGCAGCCTCCGAGTGCTGCTGGCCCGCCGGTTCCCATGGCTGGCAGTCATGCTGGCCACGAGTCGGCACCGCAACCACAAATCCCCGCCGATTCCGATGTCAAAGCAGAGTATGATGGATTTTCACGCTTCAAACCTAGTCGAGGCAATGACCCCGACTCGGAGTTCTATCTTGGGAAGCGTGTGCCGGGCTTTCGTAGCGTTGAGGCTGGGCCGGCTCCGTTTGAAGCGCCTGACCTAACCAAATTGCCTTGGAAAATGGTGAATGGCGCTAAGGAGTTTCATTTGGTTCCAATGGCTGTTGAACGTGAGTTCCTGCCTGGCTACAAAATGAACGTTTATGGCTACAACGACACCATGCCTGGACCTACGATCGAGGTCAACCAAGGCGACCGCGTGCGCATCATCGTCACCAACGAACTTCCCGAATCGACGACCGTGCACTGGCATGGCTTTGAACTGCCAGTTCAATACGATGGTAGTGAGACTCTAACGCAGAACCCCATCGAACCGGGCAAATCGTTTGTCTACGAATTTGACATCCATGAAGAGGGGACGTTCTTCTATCACGCACACGTGCCCATGCAAGAGGCTTTTGGGAGCGTCGGTTGGTTCATTGTCCATCCGCGCAAAGTATTCGACCCACCAGTTGATCGCGATTTCGGTTTGATCTTCCAGAATTTCTTTATTGAACCGAATCAAACGATCGCCGACAGTTGGCGGATGGATTGGAACTGGCACACGATCAATGGTCGCAGTGGCCCCTATACGACGCCACTGGTGGTCAAACACGGTGAGCGAGTCAGAGTTCGACTCATGAATTTTGCGCCCATGCAGCATCACCCCATTCACCTACACGGACATACATTCTGGGTGACCGGCCATGAAGGAGCACGGGCTCCCAAAACTGCTTGGATACCTCGCAACAACGTGTTGGTTGGTATCGCACAGGCGACCGACTTCGAGTTCGTTGCCAATAACCCTGGCGACTGGATGTTCCATTGTCACATGGTTCACCACATGATGAATCACATGACACGACAAGTGGGTCCGCGCATTCGCAAGAATGTTTCGGTGGACCAATATCTGGCCAACACCGCCACACGACCCCCAGTGGATGCCAGCAGGGACGATCCAGGCTTTGCGACTCCAGGCTATCCGCAAGAAATGAAATCCATGAATATGTCCGATTCGATGATGGAGACCATTTGGAATCGTCGCGAAGTACAGGGGATGCGAGCGATGTGGCCGATGTCGATCATGGGCCTGATGACCGCGTTGCGCGTGCTTCCAGAGGACTTGTACCACAAGGTCATGGAGACAGATGAGCCCGTGGACAAAGGGAGCGTCTTTGAGGAGATCGTGCGCCGGTTCGGAAATCCAGACGACTACGAGCCTGGAAAAATGAAAATGATGCCAGGCATGAAAATGTAAGCTCAGCCGCACAGCCGACTGTTCCCCCACCACGGCTGACACTTTTAAGTTTGGCTGATATAATCGGGTTTTCCCTCATTCGGACGTGGGAATTCATCCCCTCCAATTGCTAGACGATGTAGTTCCGGATGCTCTCTGACGACGACAAGAAGAAGCTAGACCATCGCCTAGCCCGAGTGTTGGGCCAAGTTGAAGCGGTTAGGCGAATGATCGAGGACGAGGAGTACTGCGTCAATATCCTGATGCAGTTGTCTGCGGCGACGGGCGCATTAGACAAGGTCGGTCAGATCATCTTGAAGCAGCATATCCAAACGTGCGTCAGCGATGCGATCAAGAGCGGCAGTTCCCAGGACCGCGACGAAAAGATTGAAGAGCTGATGAACGTCTTTCGGAAGTACGGCGAGTGAGAGAAGAAGGCTAGAAGTGAAGGAGCCGGAAATTCGGTTCATGTTGCATCCCGAGATCCAGTTCTCCTCCGCTACCCTCTGTCGACTTTTTTCCAGTAAGTCGTGAAGAAACATCGGGACTGTGTATCAAAAAGAGCAATCAGAGAAGAGATTCCTTGTCGGAAGCTTTTGAAATCTCTTGGATCTGCCCGCCATGAGCTTGGGTCACACTCACCCCGCCGCGAGACAGTTGACAGTAATGGCAGTAACCGCGGTGCTATTAGCCTTGTCGGTGACAACTGGAACTGGATCTCACGCCTTGAAGCTGTGCTCTCGTTCGTGCTGCCAAACTCACTTCGTACGTTTGATCTTAAGAGTTGGTTCTGCATGAGAACTCGGTTTTGGAATCGCCTACCGATACGTCGTCAGTTGATGTTGGCGGTCAATGGTCTACTTCTTTTCGTTGTAAGTGCTTTCCTATTGATTGGGCACGGGATACGGCTTCGCGATGCCGAGCGTGAAAAGCGAATTGCGTTGGCTGAGGAATCCAAAACAGTCTATGAATCTGTGGATGCGATTGCGAATCGAGGCAACGAGTACATACAAAAACTGATCGACGACATATGCGCTCGAATGAACACCGACGAATCACCTGGGCATCATATTGCTGTCGATTGGCAGGGTAGCTCGATGCAAGCGAAGTCCCACGGACGAGCTTCTCACGACATGCTCCATGCAATGCGAAGTGTAGCAACGGACTCTGGTACGACTGGGCTGCCATTCGTCGTTGGTATATTCGAGGGACCTAAAGGAACGATCTACGTTTCCGAATCACGAAGCTCTTTGCTTTACGGCGCTAGACAAGAACTATTTCGCCAAATCACCGGAGTATTGGTCGCTGGGGCTTTGGCTGGACTGATGGTCAACTTTGTCCTGCGGAGAGTCGTTACCAAACCATTGCGTCGTCTGATGACAGCTTTGAAAAGCATTGGTGAGGGAGACCTAAATGTGATTGCCGAAGGGCGAAGCTGTGAAGAGTTGAGTTTTCTGGCAGAACAGATCAACGAGATGAGTGGCAAGCTTGCAGCAGCCGATGAAGACCGTCGCCTTCACATGAAAAAGGCTCATGAGATTCAGCAGCATTTGCGTCCATCCGTTGCCAACCACGGAATGATTGAGACGGCGGAAGTCTTTGAACCCGCTGACGATGTGGGTGGTGACTATTTCGATATCATTCCGCTCGGTGAGGGACGCTGCCTGCTTTGCCTCGCAGATGTATCTGGGCACGGAGTTCCGGCAGCAATGGCAGCGGCGGTGATTAAAACTCTCGTGCTTGAAGCAATCGAGGTGACGCAAAGTCCAGCGGAAATCCTGACTCGCATCAATCGCCGATATACGGAAATCATCATGCCGGGGCACTTCGCAACCATGGTTGTCGTTGTGGTTGACGAGAAAAGAATGTTCCTAAGCTGTGGCAATGCCGGGCACGAACACCCCTTCATTCAAATGCCGGGAAAGGCCGTGCAGCGCTTTGAGGAAAGTGACCTTGTAATTGGCGTGGATCAAGACACGGTTTACTCGGAAGTGAAAATGCAAATTGATCTGGGAACGAAGATCGTACTGGTGTCGGATGGAGTGACCGAGATGTTTGACCCTGACGAACATCAATTCGGAACTCAACGAGTCGCCAAAGTCATGGAAGAGTTTGCTGGTGACAATCCTAAGCAACTTGTAGCAAGGTTCTCAGATGCCTTGAAAGCATTTCGCAAAATGCGTCCGCCTTTTGACGACACAACTCTGCTGGTAGCAAGAGTCGGATGAGTCAAAGGGTTCATGCCTTCATTGCTTTCTTGCTTCGGTCTCCCTTGTAGCGACCAAAAGTAACCGAATCGAATACGGGCGAAGGTGGGTAGCCTGAAAACGTAAGTCTACCGAGTCGAAATATCCACGCGGTCCCCAGTTCCTGAAACCCCATACGTCGAACAGCCCTGAGCGAATTCTCGTTGGTAGCGTCCGTCGTGAGCAGCAGACGGCGAACTCCTCGCGCACGCAAGGGTAGCTCCATCGCGCTCATCATCGCTCCATATAGTCTTTCGCCGCGATACTCGGGCATTACAAGGACGTTGTGTACGAAGCCTGTGTCCTCCGGCATAGAGATTGGAAGCCCCGCCTGCAAATCACCGTTGTGATTGAATTCGGCTGGAACGTCGCCAATTGATACCCATGAGAACGCAGCGAGTATTTCTTTTTCGAATATTGCGTAGCAATTGGCGCGTTTCTTAGCCAAGTCGTCCAGTCGCGATTCGTTGAACAATTCTGGAAACAGAGTGAGTAATTCGCGAAAGCGCTCCGTGGTTAGTTCGACGAATTCAAAACCCTGTGGAAGTAGCGTTGGACGAAGTTCGAAGTACTCCACTCCAAACACGCGGCTGATGTCTGCCGTACCGATGCGTCGAATCGCCCGGTAAGGTAAGTAGCGCAGCCGCGTTAGCACACTCATAGGTCATGGTCTCGATTACTTGTCACTGAGCTAGTGGCAGCAACTTCCGCCGGAACTGCTAGATGCCGATCGCGGCGGGGCTGAGTTGGAGGAACTTCCGTAAGCATTGGTGGACGCAGCCGAGTAAGACGTCGTAGTAGCATTTGGTGCAGCCATGTCAGTGTCATACTGAATGTTGGCAGCAGTGCGTTCGATGTAATCCTGCGCTGCGTCACGCTGTGCCGTTTGCTTAGCTCTCCACGGTGGCATGGCACAGCCCGTGCTGAGCAGTAAAATAACGACCAATCCGACCGCGGTTATCTTTCGAGTCTGTTGTCTATTCATCGTTACATCCTTGTCGTTAAGATGGCGCATGCATCGACTCAGTCATCCAAAGTCGAGACGATAAAGTAGCACCTAAATTAAAGGGCAGGGGCGGCGTGATGCATCGTCACACCCAGCGGGCGTAAGTCCTCAGGACACCGCCCCCGCGAGAGCCAGTTAGGAAGTTGGGAGTGAAGGAGTTGGGAGAATCACTCCTTCACTCAGCGTAAAGACGGTGCATCGACTCCTTGCTGTGCGAGAACAGTCAAATACTTCTGCGGTTCAGCCGCAATTTTCTTCGCGCAACCAGGGCAGCATATGTAAATTGCCTTACCATTCGCGTCCACTTTGTAGGGGCCACCCATCGCATCTAGCGGTTCGTCCATTACCGGACAACGCTTCTGTGCAGCGATAAACGGAGCGTCTGCCGCACTCACTTTAAAGATGCCCTCTCGAACTTGTTCTGCTCCAGCTGGTACGCTCCCAACTCCTCCATTCCAAGCGCCTTGTCCGTAGACCATCGCAAGGTACTTGGCGGGCTCGGCTTCAACCTTTTTGATACAGCCTTTGCAGCACAGGAAAATTGGCTTGTCACCAATCATGGCTTTGATCGGAGTCCCCATGCCACCCAGCGGTTCATCCATCACCGGGCAGACCTTCTGTTGGGCGATGAGAGCCGCATCGGCTTGAGTCGCTGCGGATACGGTGATTTCAGGTGTGGCTTGGCTTCCGTAAACCATCGCCAAGTACTTAGCTGGCTCAGCCTGAATCTTCTTGATGCAACCCTTGCAACAAAGGAAGATTGGTTTGTCTCCAATCATGACTTTGATCGGCTGGCCCATACTGCCCAGCGACTCGTCCATCACGGGGCACTTTCCTTGCTTGGCGATGAGCGGCGCATCGGCATCGGTTGCGGCGGTGACTGTGATCTCAGGCCGACCAGATGCATACTTGGCGGGGTTTGACTGGATTGCACTTACACACCCTGCACAGCAGGCGTAAACGGTTTGTCCATTGACGTCGACCGCGACTGGATCACCCATACTGCCCAGCGGCTTGCCACTGACGGGACAGATTTTCTGACGGGCGATCGCCGCCGAAGCAAGCTGCTGCTGACTGGCTGGCACCGTGGTGACCTCTTGTAGGTTGAGCGGCTGGCTGCCGATTCCGGGCAGTCCAACCAGTTGTAGGTCAATCTCGATTTGGCGACCCGCGATCTGCGAAAGATTGACAGGAGCCGTGAGGGCTCCCTTACCATCGGGCAGAAGATCGTAACGATAACGTTTGGCGTTTCCTTCGATCCTTAATGATGCCGCCCCTCGACCACGTTCGACCGATAGCGGCTGTCCATTATGATCAAACACAAACATCTGAATGCCGCCCTGCGAGACGACTGTTTCGAATTGAAGGGAGCCTGATTGCTGCAAAGTTCCGCCATGCGGACCTTGTTTTGTCGCGGTTGCCGTCTGCCCCGGCATCGCATGCTGATGGCCATGTGCCTCATGGGCTGTCTGTGCATTTGCGAAGACTGGGAATACCACGGCTAGCATCCCTGTTAGCGCCAATAGTTTTGGAAAGTGGTAGCTCATCCTTGTTCTCCATATTCTGTTACTAGAGGGGAAATTCTTCCAAGTGCCTACGTGACTCTTAGATGCAAGAAGGAAACATTCCTTCACGGAAAGTCGAAAAACTCTATGCAGCATTCAGATGTTCCTCATTCGGGGCTGAAGGCATCTCTTCTGTCCCTTCCCAAAGTGGATCACTAAAACCGAAGCGCATCTTCAATTCGAGATACGCTGAGTACAGTGTTGGGACGATAAACGATGTAAACGGTTCAGCCAGCATTCCTCCAAATACGGGAATTGCCATCGCACGAGCAACATCGGCTCCACGGCCAGTGGCAATGAGCACTGGAATCAGCGCAGCCAGCGTGGTGACAGTTGTCATCATGCAGGGGCGAATACGTTTTAGTCCGGCTTCATAAACAGTGTTACGAATGTCTTCAACGCTGCGTATTTTGCGTTTTTGTAGCAATTGATGGATGTAGGTGGCCATGACCACTCCGTCATCCACTGCCAAACCGAACAGCGCAATAAATCCAACCCATACCGCAGTATTGAGCTCCACATCCATCCAAGCTACGAGCACCATACCTCCCGCAAAAGCAACGGGAATTCCAGTGAAGACAGCCATCGAAATTGGAAGGTTCCGGAACTCAACGTAGATCAGCAGCAAATTGATCATCAGGACAACGGGGATGATCCACATCAATCGTCGGTTGGCTTCGATCTGATTTCGGAAGCTTCCGACGGCTTCGAGCGAATATCCAGCTGGTAGCGACAGTCGAATGGGGTCCGATTCTGGTAGGAGTTGCGCTTCGCGTAACTGCTGTTCGATTGCGGCAACCGATTCTAAATCGCCCTTGGCTCCGTTAGTCATAAACGCAACGTGGGCAACAAGCCTTCCGTTTTCGCTATTGATGGCACCGGGACCCCAAGTTGTCTCCAGCTTGGCAAGTTCCTCCAGGGGAACAACCGCACCGCTGTGTGTCACAATTGGTAGTCGACTAAGCTGATCAATACGTTCGCGCAAATCCCGGTTATAGCGCAGTCGCACGGGATAGCGTTCACGGCCTTCGACCGTCTTAATTAGGTTCATTCCACCGAGTGCGGTCTCGATGATCTGGTTAACCATCGACGCACTCATGCCATATCGAGAAGCGGCCTCGCGATCGACAGTGAACTCAATGTAGGGCTTGCCAAGGACAATGTCTGGATTGACGGTCCCTGCGTTGATAAGTGGAGATTTCTTGAGCTGTCCTGCCACATCCATAGCCGCATCCGCCAGCGTTGAGAGGTTATCTCCGTAGACGCGAATTGCCATTGGAGCCTTAATGCCGCTTTGCAGCATGACAACTCGTCCTTCAATAGGTTGCAAGGCTGAGGCGGGAGTAACACCAGGCAGGCTGGCCACACGATTGATCTCGTCCCAGATATCACGAGCCTTTACGCCTTCACGCCACTCACTCTCGGGCTTAAGCATGACGTAGGTTTCGATCATCGCCGCCGGAGCGGGGTCAAGCGCTGATTCAACTCGACCAATCTTGCCGAGAACGTCCTTGACTTCCGGGATTTGTCCAATCAATACATCCTGAGTTTGCAGCACCTGCATCGCTTGCGAAAAGCTGGCTGCTGGATAGAGCGTCGGCATATAGAACCAGCTACCCTCGTCCAGTGCGATCCAATCGTCACTTCGCAGTCCAGTGAAAACGTGTTTTGCGTCAATGTAGCCAGGGAACTCGTTGAGGTCGGCTCCAAACACTTTGGCCACACGTTCTACAGGTTGTAGAACGGTCGGCATCCCAACGTAGGCGCCGACACCAATCACCAACAGCATGGCCGGAAAAGACAATGCAATCGCTTTGTGGTTAAGAGCTTGGCGTAATCGAGCAGCGTAAATCCAGCGCACAAAACGGCTCGATGGAATCTCTTCAATGGGTCGAATGCGTTCTCGCATCAATTGCCAGCCAGCAATGAAGCCAATAAGGCCGGCGGTAAGCGTCACGAACCATGCAGATATAGCGAAATGTTCAGCGAGACGCACTGCCCACATGAAGTGAGCAGTCGTTGAAAGTAGGGCAGCCAAGGCAAGCCCTGCCGCCAACGCGGTTCGCTTGCGATAGCCAGCACTCCGAAGCATCAACCGGCTGAGCGCGGGGACGATCGTCACGGCAGTGATCATGGCTGCCGCGATCGCGAAAGTCTTCGTAAAGGCGAGTGGTGAAAACAGTCGGTAGTCGCGTCCAGTAAGAAAGAATACTGGAAGAAAACTAACGATCGTAGTTGCCACGGCAGTCACAACGGCAGGCGCAACTTCGATCGAAGCATCGTAGACGACATCAGCTCTGTCTTTCCGATTGTCGATAGGCTCTTTTTCCCAATCCGCCAAGTGCTGGTAGATGTTCTCGGAGACAATGATGCCCATATCAACCATCGTACCAATTGCAATGGCGATACCCGCTAGCGACATAATGTTGGAGCCAACGCCAACGACATGCATGGCAATAAAGGACATCAGTACGGCGGCGGGCAAGCAGATGGCAACCACAAAACTGCTGCGAATATGTAGCAAGAACAGCAGAATAATGATGGCGGTGATGATAATTTCATCACGCAATGCGTGAGTCAGCGTTGCCATCGTCTCATCGATCAAGCCGCTGCGATCGTAGACTCCATGGATCGTGACGCCCTTCAGAGCTGGTTCAATCTGAGCAATCTTGCTCTTAATGCGATCGATAACGACGCGCGGGTTCTCGCCATACCGCATGACAACTACCCCACCGACGGCTTCCGCTCCGTTGTAATCAAGTGCACCGCGACGAAAGTCAGGACCAAGTTGCACATTAGCTACATCGCTGACACGTACCGGCACCCCGTCGCGCTGCATGATTACGGTTTGCTCGATGTCGGCGATCGCCTTTTCTTTGTCACCATCGGTACCAAGAAATCCCTTGCCACGTACAATGAATTCCATGCCAGTTGACTCAACTGTCTTGGCTCCCACATCCACGTTGGAGCCCTTGATCGCCATTGCCAGCGCATCAAGCGGGATGTTATGAAAACGAAGCTTGTCTGGATCAACTTCGATTTGGTACTGACGCACATAGCCACCGATGGAGGCAACTTCGCTGACCCCTTCCACGGCTTGCAATTCGTATTTGATGACGAAATCTTGCAGGCTTCGCAGATCCGCCAAGTTCATTCCGTCTTTGGGTGGCTGCAAGGTGTAGTAGTAGACTTGGCCAAGTCCCGTCGCGTCTGGACCGAGCTGCGGTACGACTCCATCGGGCAACTGAGAAGCTGCGGTGCCCAGTTGTTCTGAAACTCGACTGCGAGCCCAGTAGAAATCAATCTCATCCTTGAACGTGACCTGTACAAAGCTGTATCCAAACATGCTCTTACCACGCACCGACTCGGCTCCGGGTACTGCCAGCAGCGACACGCTGAGTGGATACGTGACTTGATCTTCGATGTCTTTCGGTGAGCGTCCCGGCCATGGAGTCAATACGATAACTTGGTTTTCACCGACGTTGGGGATCGCATCAATAGGCACGGCTTGGTAGGCAAACCAGCCACCGACGCTGAGTCCGATGGTCACGAGTACGACCAACCAAGGTTCTTTGACGCAAAAGCGAATGAGAAGGTTAAGCATTTGGATCCTCCGGCTCTTCAGACAAGGAGTCTGGGAGACAAGGAGACAGGGAGTCTGGGAGAGGGTGAGAGAGGGAGTGCAGCTCGGATTGGTCGATTTCGGGGGCGTCGTCCGAAATGTATTCAGTTCTACTCTCTTTCACTCCTTGTCTCCCCGTCCCCTTGTCTCTCCACTGGACGCACCACTTCTCTGGCGATGCAATCATCGAAACGATCATCTTTAAAATCTCGTCATAGAACCCGTTTGCGTCTTCGGCCGTTTTCTGATTGAGGTATCCATGGGCAGCGGCATACTCAAGCCAAACCTGCGTCTCAGCCGCTTCGGCCTCAGCGATATTGAGCGTGCTACAAAAGTGTTTCTCGTAACGACGTTTTCGCCACGCCTCCGCAATGTTAGCGCTAACACTCCTAGAAGATCGACGCACCTGATCGGTCAGGGAAAACATTTCCTCACGAGGAAACGATTTCGATAGTTCAAAGATCCGCTTTCCTGCGGCGAACGACTTCTGATAGACGATCAAATCACGATGACTATAGATGCGGTCACTCATTTCATATCACCTCTACTGAACCCAGTCTCAACAACGCCCACTCTCCCACTCTCCATGTCTCCTTGTCTTCCCATCTCCCTCACCAACTCCCCACAGCGAAGCATCTCATCACCCCAGTAAGGGTTCGCAAGCTCGCCGCCCGGTTGCATCCAATCACCGCCACCGCCGGGAACCATCGGACAGTAATAGTGGGTGAGTGCTTGAGCAGACTTGGGTCCCCTAGCCGCTACGGCTGCTCGGAGCAGGGCGTGGCTCACACCTCGGTATGCCTCGCGGGCTGTTTCGAGTGATCCATCCATTCGAACTGCCGACCTTCGGGCATTGGCGATCTGCTTTTGCGCCACATCAGGAACTTCAGCTGACATTTCCAAGTTGGACAAAGAATCCAACATTGTGTTGAGCGCGACTGGCGGAGGAGCTAAATCGGCAGCCAGCGCACATTGAATTTCAAAGTAGGCGTCATAGGCTCGATCAAATTCTTGTCCTGCCGTACCGGCGAGCATCACGGGACTAATTTCTGGCAGTTCCAGCGGTCCTGGCGCGTAGCTCGGTGCTTTGCTTGGGTCCATTAGTGATGGGTTGCCCGCAAGTTGCATTTGCGAGTCAATCAAGAAGTTGCCACCTGTGGCGACTGTCTCACCAGCGGCCAAGCCTTCGATAATGACGGCTTCGAAATCATTCATTGGTCCAACATGCACACGACGAATTTCAAACCGTCCCGGTTCCGTTTCGACGTAGATCACTCCGTTGTCGCCGTTCAACAACACGGAATCACGCGGTACCGTGACAACCTGTTGCTGAGGCTGCGGCTCGAGGGTATATCCGAGTTGCACAGTCGAAACTAGGTCCATGCCGCATAGCGGGCACTTTCCCGGTTCATCCCGAATGACTTGCGGATGCATGGGGCTGATGTATTTGCCGGACAACGCTGGATCGTAAACAAGTGTGCCAGGAATCGCGGGAACAGAGATCCTGGCGGTTGCATAGTCGCCTGGTCGAAGCTTTCCATCGAAATTCATCACTTCGACCCGAACGCGAACTGTTCGAGTTGTTTTATTGACCGTAGGATCAATGAACGCAACACGCCCCGTAAAGACCTCTCCCGGCAACGACTGAATTTCAGCCTCGACTTGCTGGCCGAAACGAACATGGGCTGCGTCATCTGGGAATAGGTCGAGCATCATCCACACCGATGTTAGATCGGCGATTTGAAGGAGCTTCTGCCCGGTCTTAACATAATCACCCTCGACGGCTGACTTCTCAATAACCGTTCCACTCTGAGGTGACTTTATACGGATGCGAGATTCGGGTTTACGGCTCGTGCTTAGCGACTCGAGCTGATCTTTGGTCATGCCCAGCTCACTAAGATTCTCTCGAGCCATCTCGCGCAGATCGCTGTTGCCGACGCTGAAGCGACTCGAGGAATTGCTTTCCAAGCTGGTAACAAATTCAGTTTGAGCAGTGTAGAGCTGCGGGCTGTAAATCAGCGCCAGATCGTCTCCCTCATTAACTTGCACGCCGACATAGTTGGCGTACATCACATCAAGCCTTCCGTCGACGTACGCTGAAATCGTAGACAGACGACTCTCGTCAAAATCAATGGAACCAATCGTGCGGATGGTTCGCGTCATGTCGCCCATTTTGGACAGGGCTGTTTGGATACCGACCAAGCGTCGAGCCGCTGCTTCGATCGTGACTGAGATTCCGTCGCCGCCGCCGCCTCCAGTTGCCTCGACCAGTTCCATCGCACAAACCGGGCAGCGCCCTGGTTCTGTCGACGGTGGTGTACACATCATCGGACAGATGTAGCGTTTGTCTTCGTCACCGGCAGAGTCGCCCTCGTTCTGGGGCGAAACATTGCCACCGGAAAAACCGCCCGCAGTGATCCACGCCGTGCGTTGAGCGACGCCGACCATCGCCAACAGAATTGCTCCAACGCCGACGACCATCGCCGATTTCAGTGCGAAATGGAGCAACCAGGACCAACCGCCAAGTCGTGATTCGGCGACTACCGAAGAGACTGGTACGGGCTGGTTAGTACCTGCATTTTCATTGGTTGAAGTTGCGTCTGCTGCAGGCGAAGAATTCGTTTGCGGCGATGTCTGGGATTCTATTTTTGATTTCTTCACTTGGTCTTCCTCCATGGTCGCGCCAGCTGGCACGGTAGCCTGCTGCTCATCGGCACCGGCTAAATTGCTGCTAGGGTGTTCAATGGGTTTGTCGTCTGGTTTCATTTCCGTATCTCGCATTTGAATTCGTTCGGTCCCTGGGCAATATGCATCGACGCAAACGCACTGTGATGGCGGAACGTCAAGCGACAGTTTCAGGGAGAACCGGAATCTAGCAGGTCGCTGCCTCCACAAATTCTCTCGGTCAACAAACTACGCTGTTGGCGTAGCGTGATGCTGCTTGAGATTGGCGGAGGTTAGTAACTCAGCCCAATTACCAGCGCGCAAGCATCACTGGCTGCGTTGCTGAAAAAAGGCGAAGGAAGATGGGGGCATGCGATAAATGCGCAGCGCTCCCTGGGGAAGGCGCTACAATCGCCAGACGCAGAGTTCGATCTGCGCGAAGTGCAAGATCGCAGATGGAGGACCACTATCAAAGGCAGGGACCCTCGGTAGCTGTTGTTTCGGTTCAGCTATATCGCTGGATGCAAAGCCCAGCGAGACGAGATCACGCACTTCGTTGGCGGGAGAACGCGGAGCAGGAGCGTAGGGAACCTCAGGCGCATGAAGGCAGCGACAGCCGGAAACCATCAGTGGACTATTCGCAGTAGTCGCTAGCTGATCGTCGGAACACCGCAATGGAGAACCGTCAGCCAGTGGCTCATTGGCCATCTCCGTATCCGCAAATGGATCAACCTCGGATGTCGACTCAATGCCCTGCTCAGTAGCGGAGCCATGTCCGCAGCAACTAGCGCTTTCCTCATTGGATTCCTCAACGGAACCGACATCAGAATGCCCACTGCAACAACCGCAGCGTCCAGCGGGAGACTCAACCTCACAGCTGCCGCATCCTTGGCAGGTGAACGGCGAACTGCAATCGCCAGAACATGCCTTTTGAAGCGCACGCACCATCGTCGGCTGAATCGTTATCGAAACGATTAGTAAAAGATTGACGGCAATGCGAATTAAGCGGGCCATGAGAATTGTGTGGAAGTTTCCCTTAAATCGTTCCGATGATATACCCCGAGATGGTATATGGAGTATATCGGAAATTCTGCCAATTGGTACAAGTCCAATTTGCCAAAACGGCGTGATTGCCGTTTCAATTGTAGTTTGCGGAGCGGATTAGTATGAGAACTCAGTCAACGGACGAGCGTGTTTCTAACCGGAAACGGCGATTTTTTCTCGCTCTTCTGGCTGGTTTCTCAACGAGCGGATGTGCGACTTCGCCTGAACCAAGACCGTCGGCATTCTCGCAGACTGCCCCCTTACCCCAGAGCGCAGTCGCCGGTAACGAGACTAAGCCGCCCAATGTAAGCCAAACCCAGCCCCCCCAGTTGTCTTCAACTATTCTGACCATTGCCTACAACGAGGGCTTGGTTTCGGCAGCGCCGCAACCAGTATTCGTTCAGGATGCCGAGGAAGCCGAGGGGGGCAAGCCATCTGATAGCGAGTCGATTGAGGAAACGGCCCAGCCAGAGGTGGTTCGACCACCGAACTCGAACTCCGTCTCTGCAACCGGAACGCAGCAGCCTGCCCAATACTTTGTGTCAGTCGCAATGGCCGGGCATCCGAAGCTTCGAGCCGCGCGACAACGAGTCGCTGCGGCCACGAACGTAGCGCCGCAAGTCAGTGCGTTACCTGATCCAATGTTCAATAACACCTTCTGGCCGATGCAAAATCAAGCGTTGCAAACTGCCGGTGGTCGAGTCGGCCATCAGTTTGGCTTATCGCAAGGCGTTCCATGGCCAGAGAAGCTCAGGACGAAGGCAGCTATTGCGAATCGCGAAGTACAGATGGCACAAGCTGAGGTAGATCGCATCGAGCGCGAGATCACCGAAGCAGTTCGCCTTGCATACTATGAAGTATGGTTCACAACGCGTGCCATTGCCATCATTCAAGAGACTCGTGAATTGGTTGACGATCTAACGCAAGTTGCAGAAGCCCGCTACAAGAGCGGCGGAAGTCAGCAAGATGTTCTGCGAGCACAGTTGGAAGCAGATCGACTCGACGATCAAATTGTGACACTCCGCAAGCAAAAGGAACAGGCGCAAGCCGACCTTGCCGCGCTGGTCCAACAGCCGGTTTCATTGATCCCAGAAGCGAGCGAAGAGCTTGGCCTAACCAATGTTCCCGAGCGGCTCGATGGATTATTGGTCCTTGCCGAGCAATGTAGTCCCGAGCTACGAGCGATTGCGTGGGAAATCCAAAGGGACCGTCAAAAGCAGAAATTGGCCTGCCTCCAGAAATACCCTGACCTTCAAGTCGGCTTGAACTACGCAATCATTAGCGATGACAGCAACGCGATTAGCCCAGTAGCGAATGGTCATGACAACATCAGTTTCACCGTCGGGACAACATTGCCCATTTGGCGCGAAAAAATCAACGCGGGGATCCGTGAGGCGGCACATCGCACCACCAGCTCGACAGAGCGACTGGAAGCTGAGCGAGATGCGATACAAGGCAAGCTACGCCGTTTGATGGCGCAGGCCGACGCGCTCGTCCAGCAGCAAGACATCTACAAGAAGCGCATCATTCCGCGCACAGAAGACACCCTTAAACTGTCTATTGCAGATTACCGAGGCAAACGAACCGATTTTTTCACACTGATCGAAACGTATCGCGATCTACTCATGTTTGAAACTCAAATGGCACGTTTTGAAGCCACACTTGCAGGCACCGTGGCACAGATCGAACGTACTGTTGGTTGCCCCTGAAAAGAGAGAGAGTCTGGGAGCAGGGGAGTCTGGGAGAGAGGGAACTTGCACTCCCAGACTCTCCCCCTCTACTCCCAATAAAGCCTCGTCAACTGCTGGCGAAGTTCTTTTCGAGCACGGTTCAGTCGTGAACCAACTGTGCCCTCGGGAATTCCCATTGATTCGGCAATATCTCTATACGACAAACCTTGTTGTTCTTTGAGCAGAAAGACAACTCGTAATTCGGGTTCGAGACGTTCAAGAGCTGTCTGAACTAGTTGCGATTCCTCGCTCCTGACGAGACGATCGTCATCGACTGTTACTGGATCCAAGACGTACGGTGTAGTGGTCTGCCTCTTTTGCTTTCTCAAGTACTGCAAGGCTTCATTGGTTGCAAGTCGAAACAGCCACGTTTCCAGTCTTGATTGCCCGCTGAATTGGTCAAGTTTGCGAAACATCTGTAGGAAGACTTGTTGCGTCAGGTCGTCGGCATCTTGGCGTCCGACCATCCGAACCATCAATCCATAGACGCGACTTTTGCATTGCTCATAGATCGCTTGCATGGCAGCGTTATCTCCCGCAACGCATGACGCTACCAAGCGATCCGTAGTATGAGCATTTGGTAACTCGCTTGCTGGCTGAACGGACGCACTGTCATGGTCGAAATGATTCAAGGTGTCCATGCTCCTGCTTTATCGAACAGGTCACACCACGCCCTGAATTGAACTCCCCAACGATCATTCATTGAACGAAACGCGGAATTATCTGGGTTTAAAGTGAAGGATGCAGAACTGTGGAGCATCAAAAGCGGAAAACCCGTGCAACTAGGGACGCGGTCGGTATCGGAGGTGTTGCTTCAAATGAAAGTGCATATCCCAGCCAATAAACGGGCGAGTTTGCGAGCGAACAAAAAAGCAAAATGACAATCCGAACGAGCGATTATGTCGTTGGTCTAATGCGACAATCGTACCATACCCGTGTGGGGTACCAAAGGGCGTTCAGGCGGAATGTGCTCTAGTTCGAAAGAGGGGAGGCCAAAATTGAATCATGCCTCGTCAATTGCTGGCTAGCAATGTCTCAATTTCGGTTACGTCGCGCAGACCGATAATGGTTATGCGCCCACTTCCACGCTCCCAAGAAACGGACTGCGTGCAATTGAAGCTCACCTGCTGTAGATGCTGCTTGCTGCGCCTGAGATCACAAATAATAGCCAAAGCCGGTCACCGAATCGTCTGGCGTCGCAGGGGACCTCAAGTGAATGAGTTACGCTGAGGACGACCTGTGTTTTGAGAAAACCGATGGGCCAAAACAGAATCTGTTTTGGCCTTTCGCGTTTCATAACATCACTCAACACCACCTAAAGGACTCGGGGAAATTATATTGAGCATAACCGGTGCCCTGTGACGGGCGAGCCATTGGACTCGATGGGAGGTGCAATCCCAGTGACGGTTCAAGGACAAACTCTTTATGTTTGCTGCTAGGTCTGTGTAAAGAAAGTCAAGGGCGATCCTGATAGGTACCTTGCCATTGCACCCTCGGAGTGATCGTCTGCTCGTTTAGTTGTGCTGTTGGCCATGTGCAAGCGTCAATTGCATTTCGCTTGCTTGGTTGGCCCACTACCATTGTTGGTGGTTGGGATCGCAACTGTTGCTTTTCCCAGCGAGCACCTTCTTTTTGCTAGCAGGAAGCAGCCCTACGATTCTGTTATTCGACCCAAATTTTGGGATATAGGCACAAGAACGAACTAGACTGCGGCCTAGGAGGAGACTGTAGTGATGTGGTATACTTAACTAACCAATCCAAACACTTGGGCTTTTCGGTTAATGCGAAAACTAGTTTCACTTCTACTAATTCCTCTGGCCGTGCTGGGGCAATGCTTGCCTCATTCGCATGCGGGAGTCGGTGCGCATGCACCGGACGACCATTCATCACGTCCTCATATTCACTTGTCCGGTGGACATCAGCATGATTCGCTTGATGATGATCATCACCAGACGGAGCATCACCATGATGGTCGAAGCGATGAGGAGCAGGGACATCACCGCACCGATTTTGGTGATGCTAACCTTGAGGTCCCACAGTGGGTACAGCCGAGCGTTGCGCCGTGTTCAGATTTTGCGGTTCCAACTGATCATGATTCCGATGCGATCTACTTTGCGGATCCATCGTGTGCGGTCAAGCTAGCTGATTCTATTCCGTACAATGATTTAATGGATTTCGGCTGGGGCAGGAGCACCCCGTTTGTATTGGGCAATGCTGGTATTCGTAATAGGATCAGCCATCCGCCTGATCGGTATGCTTCGCTTCCGATCTTTCTAACTGTCAGCTCGCTGCTGCTTTGAGCAGTAGCCTTCTCACCTTTCGTTCGGGCTAGTCCGTTCGACTTCTTTGGTGACATTTTCGCTTTCGAGCTAAATTCCAATCCATTATTCGGACCTACGCGCACGCGCTGAAGGCCGTTCTTGTCGTAGCAACTCATTAATAAATGACCCTGATATGAAACGCATTGTAGCGCTAATGAAATCACTTGTTGGCCCGGCCATCGTGGTCGGTGTGGTGGTCGCGATTTGGTTTTTTCGCGACCGCTTGTTCCAAACGGATGATCCGTCCACCAAGGCCACAGCCGACGCCCAGACTCCGCCGGAGAAGCAGACCGTTCTGGAGATCAGTCCCCAGGCGAGGAAAAACTTAAGCCTCGCCTCCAAGCCAGCGAAACCTCAGGAATACTGGCGAACCGTGTTAATTCCGGGTGAAATCGCCGATCGGCCGGGTCTGTCTGATCGGGGAGTCACGTCACCAGCGGTTGGCATAGTGACTGCGATACATGCATTTCCTGGAGACACGATTCGGCCGGGTGAAGCCGTATTCTCACTACGACTTTTCAGTGAATATCTCCAGAGCACGCAGACCCAGCTGTTCAAAGCGACGCAAGAAACAGCAATCGTCAATGCCGAGATTGGACGGTTGTCGGGACTCACGCAGAGTGGGGCGGTCTCACGAAGCCGGATCATCGATTTGGAGAGTGAACTGAAGCGGCAGAACGCACTTATTCAATCATCTCGGCAAGATCTGCTGACCAGAGGATTGATGCCACAACAAGTAGAAGAAGTCGCACAGGGCAACTTTGTGACCACGGTCGAAGTCACGGCCCCGCCACTAAAATCGCCGCCGTTGGATGTGACTCGCGATGGGTTTACACCGGCACAAACAGTCAGTCTCATTTCAGGTGACGAAGCCTCAAGTGGATTCGCCTACGAGGTGCAGGATTTGTCCGTCGAACTAGGGCAGCAGGTGCAAGCGGGGCAACTGCTCGCGCAACTTTCCAATCATCAGTCGCTGTATGTCGTTGGCCATGCCTTTAAACGTGAAGCTCCGTTTCTTGAGCAAGCAGCTCAGGCGCAGTGGCCCATCAGCATCGAGTTTGCTGAGGATGCCGAGGTGAATTGGCCCCAGCTTGAGCAGACTTTTATGATTCGTCATCTGTCGAACGCTATCGACGTCGAAAGCCGGACATTTGACTTTTTCATACCACTTACAAATCAATCTCGAACCTATGAGCAGCTCGACCAGACTTTCCTCGTCTGGCGTTTCCGGCCTGGGCAACGAACGCGGCTCCATGTACCGGTTGAGAGGTATGACAACGTATTTGTCCTGCCAGCCGCGGCCGTAGTCCGCGAGGGACCCGAAGCCTACGTATTCCGACAAAACGGTGACCTGTTCAAACAATTGCCCGTGCACGTTCTACACGAAGACCGGCTGTCCGTTGTGATTGCCAACGACGGCAGCATAGCTGCTGGATCGTATTTGGCGCAAAACGCGGCCGCTTCGCTCAATCGTGTTCTGAAGGCACAAACAGCCAGCGGTGAGCAGCCCGGTTTACATGTCCACCCCGATGGTACCACCCACGCCGCTCATTGATTGAAGATTGCAGATTGAAGACTGAAGATTAGGAGAGGAGTCACGATGAATGATTCGGAACTGAAGAAGCGGACAAAACAGTTTTGCACTGCGAGTGATGAAGCTGGTTGGAGCATTGCCAGAAAATGCTGTCGGTCGTCCTATCGGGAATCAATTGATTCGTAGTGCGACTTCCGTTGGCGCGAACTATCGAGCCGCATGTCGCGGTCGCTCGAAAGCCGAATTTGTATCAAAGCTCAGTATCGTCATCGAGGAAGCAGATGAGAGTTGCTACTGGCTCGAACTCATCATCGAAGGCGAGCTCTTAGCAAAGGATAAAGTCGAAGCACTACTCGACGAAGCCAATCAAATCACAGCAATCATGGTCGCCTCCCGAAAGACTGCCAAAGGCGACAAATGATCAACACCCAACCAATCATCATTCTCCATCGAAAATCTTCAATGCTTGATGCAGTTATACGCGCTTCGCTTCGCTATCGAATGTTGGTCGTCGTGGTCAGCCTTGCCGTGCTGGTATACGGATCGTACCTGGCAACTCAAATGTCTATCGACGTGTTTCCTGATTTAGACAGGCCACGCGTCGTCATTATCACTGAGGCACCGGGCCTCGCAACTGAAGAAGTAGAAACGCTGGTAACACAGCCGATTGAAATCGCCCTACTCGGTGCCAATGGTGTGCAAGCTGTTCGCAGCCAATCAACGGCCGGATTGAATGTTATTTATATCGAGTTTAGCTGGTCAACCGAGATTCGCGCCGCTCGACAAACCGTGCAAGAACGCTTGGCCACGCTAGAAGGCATTTTGCCCCAGGGCATTCGTCCGCAAATGACGCCACCGTCGTCGATTATGGGCCAAATTGTGGTCGCGGGCATTTATCGTCAAGCAGGGCCGGAAGGCGGAAGACTTGCGCAAGTGGGTAGGACCGACATGATGGCGGAACTGGTCGTCGGTGACAATGAGAACTTTCAAATTCAGGTCTGGCAGCCCGTCAATCGCCACGATAAATCGACGTGGAAGAAAGTCGAAACTGCTGAATTTCAATGGAGCGAAGATCCCAACACTGACGCCGCAACACGCCAATATCCCGTTGGCACCGCGACCATTCGGCTCGAAGGCAATGAGTATAGGGCTGATTTCTTCACAAACGAAAAACAACAATTAGAACTGCGTACCGTTGCCGACTGGGTGATCCGCCCCCGTCTGCTGAAAACAACGGGAGTCGCAGAAGTGTTCATGCTCGGCGGTGATCGCAAGCAGTACCAGATCCTGATCGATCCACCCGTACTGCTGGAATACGACGTCACTGTGCAAGATGTCGAGCAGGCGCTTCGTGAAAGCAACATCAATACCAGTGGTGGCTTTGCGATCACAGGTGAGACTGAAAGGCCGATTCGTATCCTTGGCCGCTTGGGACCAGATTCACGAGTTGTTATCGAAGAACTTAAGAAGGTTCCTGTCGGTGCTCAAGCTAAGCGCGCGGTGTTACTCGAACAAGTTGCCAGAGTCATCGAAGGCCCGCAGCTCAAACGTGGCGATGGCAGCGTGGACGGTCACCCAGGCATCGTCTTCACGACTGTAAAGCAACCGCACATCGACACCCGCAAGTTGACCGATGCTGTGGCAGAAGCGTTTTCTGAGGTCGAAGCATCGCTTCCGGCTGACATCATCGTCAACTCGGAGCTGTTCCGACTCAAGAATTTTATTGATCGGGGGATTTTCAATGTAGGCGAAGCTCTGGTGATTGGCGCCGTGATGGTAATCATCGTGCTGTTCCTGTTCTTGTTGAATTTTCGCACGACTTTCATCACCTTGACTGCCATTCCGTTATCGCTGGTGATGACCACGCTGGTGTTCCGAATGATCGGATGGATCAGTGGCAGCGAATTGTCGATCAACGTCATGACACTTGGCGGGATCGCTGTGGCCATGGGTGAATTGGTTGATGACGCGATTGTTGACGTAGAAAACATCTTCCGGCGACTCAAGCAAAACAATCAACTATCAATCGAAAATCAAAAGCCACCGATTTTGGTTGTCTTTCAAGCCAGCCGAGAGATTCGTAGCTCCATCGTTTTTGGCACGGCGGTTGTGATTCTCTCCTTCATGCCCTTATTTGCCCTATCCGGAGTAGAGGGGCGACTGTTCACCCCACTAGGTGTCGCTTACATCGTTTCGATCTTGGCCTCATTCGTCGTTTCGATGACAGTGACACCAGTGCTGTCCTATTATCTGTTGCCTCAATCTGGAGCAACTCATCGAGAAGGCGATGGGTTCGTTCTACATAGCCTCAAGCAGGCAGTAACACACCTCATCCGGCTAAGTATGGCTATGCCAGGTACACTTCTCATTCTGACTTGGCTCGCGGTTGTGATTGCTGCGTGGCAGATGTCGCTGTTGGGCCGAAACTTCCTGCCACCTTTCGACGAAGGTAGCATCCAGGTTAACGTCACCCTGCCGCCCGGTTCGTCGCTCAATGCTTCCAACCAGGTCTCAAGGTCGATCGATCAGGTTTTTCAGTCGATGCAAAAGACAGAGGAAAATCCCGGAGGCGAGATATTGCACTTCGTTCGGCGGACGGGACGAGCCGAAATGGACGAACATGCATCGCCGGTCAACTTTGGTGAATACATTCTTAGTATGAACCCTGAGTCAGGAACCGAGCGCGAGGAAATATTGTCGGAGCTGCGCGCGAAGATCAGCAATGAAGCTCCCGGCGTTGATATCGAAGTCGAACAGCCGCTAGCGCACTTGATTAGTCACATGGTTTCAGGCGTCTACGCCCAAATAGCGATCAAGATTCACGGCGATGATCTTGATACGTTGCAGCGCGTGGCGGAACAAGTCAAAGCAACCATCCAAGATGTTCCGGGTATCACGCCACCTATTGTCGAGCCGATTCGTGAAACCTCGGAGCTGCACATAGCGCTACGAGCGGACGATTTGGCATTTTATGGTTTGACACGCGAGTATGTTGCGGGTGTATTGCAAACGGCCCTTCAAGGTGAGGTTGTTTCCCAAGTGCTCGAAGGGCAACGGCGATTTGACCTGCTGGTGCGTTTGGAAGAAGAGTATCGCACCGACTATGCCAATTTGGGGCGACTTCGCATCGACTTGCCCCATCGCGGGACTAACGCCGAACGTGGCCAAGTGGAACTGCATGAACTCGCCGACATTGGCGAAGGAACCGGTCCCAACTCGGTTAATCGCGAGAACGCACGACGGCGAATAGTGATTCGCTGTAACACGGAAGGTCGTGACTTGGCTGGCGCAGTCGGGGATATCAAGCAACGCGTTGGTGCGCAGGTCCAAATGCCGGTTGGGTACTTCATTGAGTACGGCGGACAGTTTGAAAGTCAACAACGGGCAACGCAGCTTATCATCGTGCTGGCCGCAATTTCCGTGGTCGGGATGTTCGTGGTCCTGCTAGTTTTGTTTCCTTCAGTACGGATCGTACTGCAAATACTCAACGCACTTCCAACAGCCTTCATCGGTGGTGTGATGGCATTGATCATCACCCAGCAGAGTCTGACGGTTGCCAGCCTGGTTGGGTTCATATCTCTGGGCGGAATTGCAGTTCGCAACGGAATATTGCTTGTCACCCACTATTTCCACCTCATGAAGGAAGAGGGAGAAAGTTTTACGCAGGCTATGATCCTGCGCGGCAGCCTAGAGCGATTGGCCCCTGTGTTGATGACTGCTCTCACTGCCGGTATTGGGCTAATTCCGTTGGTGCTGGGTGGGCAAGAGCCAGGCCGCGAGATTCTGTACCCAGTGGCAACGGTCATCCTCGGTGGCTTAACGACATCCACGTTTTGTGAGTTCCTGATTCATCCAGGAATGTTTTGGAAGTTCAGCGGCAAAGACGCCGCCAGATTGGCCAATGAAGGAGCGTCTGAGGACGATCATTTGTTGACCCAATGAGATTGTTTTCCGGTTCGAATCAAGTGATTCGAATCCCCATCACCTGTTTTGGAGAATACGATTAATGAGAGTTTCACACCCGCTTTTCGCACTTGCTGCAGCAATCTGCATGATAGTCAACCTTGGGTGCAAGCCAGAGACCGCTGCACCTACGGCGGCGACTAGCTCGACTGCACCATCGTCAAATAACGACCACGGTCATCCACATGAGGGTGAGGATGACCATGCTCACGCTGGCGGCCACGGGGCCGGACCCCACGACGGGACACTGGCTGACTGGGGTGGTGGCAAGTACCACGTTGAATTCACTGTGGATCATGAGAAACAGGAAGGGACGGTTTACATACTCGGTGCGGATGAGAAGACCCCCACTCCAATCAAAGCTGCAGAAATTCAACTGAGCATCACGGATCCGATGATGCAGGTAACACTGAAAGCGTCTCCGCAGGCAGGTGATGCCCAAGGGACCGCATCGCGCTTCGTTGGGAATCACGAAAAACTTGGTGTCGTGCAAGAATATGCTGGCACAATTAGTGGCGTTATCGATGACACTCCCTACTCGGGCGACTTCGCAGAAGTGGCCCATGCACACTAGGAATCCGACACTATGTTTTGGATGATTGTGAAAGCTCTAATCTCGGCGGTGGTAATTGTCGCTGTCGCCGAGATTTCGGGACGTGTCCCCAGGCTTGGAGCACTGCTTTTAACACTACCGATCGTCAGTATTCTTGCCTTCATCATGACATGGAACAAAGACCATGAGATGAGCACTATTACCCAGCTAGCTCGGGAGACTTTGGTGCTCGTTCCTTTGGGGTTGCCATTCTTCGTCCCGTTTGCATTCGCAAACTGGACCGGACTCGCGTTCTGGCCGAGCTTTGCACTCGGCGTAATTTTGGCATCGCTTACGATCGGAACCTGGTTTTGGATCGGAATGTTCGCGCATAGGTGAATGCTATCGGATTCGTACTCTTGGTAGCAGTGTGCCACGAGGACCGACCATGGAGAATTGACGACTCAGATTCGTGACGGATCGCTTCCCCGCACCAACCTCGAGACGGTAGAGCAGGTAGCATCTTAACTTGTGTCTATTTCTGTATTGGAACGCAGTCCCTGGCATTGCGGTTTGCGGCTCGCACGAGCAATGGACGATGGTCAGTGATGTATCAAGGAGTTTTGAGTTTGAACAATCAGTCTGAAGTCGTTATTCGCTTGGCGTGTTTTTCCTTCGTGCTGCTTGCGATGGTCGTATGGGAATTGCTTGCGCCTCGCCGCGAACTGTCGTTGAAACGGCGTTGGCGGTGGAGTAGCAACATCGGTCTTGTCATCTTGAATGGAATTCTGGTTCGATTCTTAATGCCGATCACGGCCGTGGGCGCCGCACTGCTCGCTCAATCATCTGGCTATGGATTTCTGAATTTCGTGGATTGGCCCACGTGGCTGGAAATCATGATAGGGGTCGTTGCTTTTGACCTTGCCATTTACGGTCAACACCTGCTGTTTCACAAGGTTCCGTGGTTGTGGCGTTTGCACATGGTCCACCATGCAGACATGGATTTTGACGTGACGACAGGGCTGCGGTTTCACACTTTTGAGATACTTCTTTCCGTCCTGATCAAGTTAGCGGTCGTCTTTGTACTGGGTCCAGCCGCCATCGCGGTCGCTATTTTTGAATTACTGCTCAATGCGACGTCAATGTTCAATCACAGTAATATCTCGATTCCGCTGTGGCTCGACAAGATGTTGCGTTTTGTGGTGGTCACACCGGACATGCACCGCGTGCATCATTCGGTCATTCGATGCGAAACAAATAGCAACTTTGGATTCAACCTTCCCTGGTGGGATTACCTCTTTCGGACTTATCTATCACAACCGCAAGATGGCCACGACCAGATGACGATTGGAGTCAGTGACTATCGCGATGAAACTCAGACCGAACACCTACCTGGGATGTTGCAACTGCCGTTTCGATCAAGCGGCAGGCCCGAACGCAATTGAGCCTTGCACTGTTGTTCCATTCTTAAAGATTGCCGCTGGCTGTTTGCGAGAAGTGGCTGTCAGAGGCGACAGAAAGAGAATCAGGCCGGGCGAGCTTCCTCACTCACCCGGCTGATAATCGAAGTCGGTATACGAACCAGTCTAGCCGAGAGTAGAAAGTTAAGCAGCAAACTCCCTGCTTGCTTTTCCGCAGCATGCAGCACGAGTCGAGCAGCAGTACGCTCGTTTTGCACAGCATGTTGGCTGTGGCGCTGCCAATGCTAGTTCGACAACGACTGCTTGCTCTGCTTTGCCACAGCATGCTCGCTTAACGGTGCAGCAATAAGCGTGCTTAGCGCAGCACGTTGGACGGCCAACATTGTTAGTCACGCTGGTATCGTCGACAACCGCTGGCGACGTCCGGCAGCATTCGCGCTGGACTTGGCAGCAATAAGCGTGTTTCGCGCAACACGTTGGCTCCAACACACCAACTCCATCAAGTCCATTGCTACCAGGAACCAACATTACCGCGAACAGAATTGACGTAATCGTACTTGTAAACATGATCGATACTCCAAGAATCAAAAGTAACATACAGAAAGCCTGAGAAAACCGGCCACATTCAGATTTCAGTGAGCGAACGGAAGCACGCGTCACTCAAATCTGAAGCCGCACGTGCAGTTGAATCAAAGAGTTGCTAAGAAGATTGGCCGAAGGCACTTCACGTAAGAATGACTCGGCGCTTGGTATCATTCGAATTGCGAAAACTCGCCCAGCCCCACGAGGAATCAAATTCTTATTCAATTCTACTGGCAGCATCCAGACCGTCACCTTGCAGGTTGCCATCACCGGACAGCTATCATCGGTGGCAGGATTGCAGCAAGCCTGGCTTGGCACATCGCTGTGGCAGCACCCACGTTGACAGACCCTGGAGTCGTTCGAATGTGCGATTGTTGTCGGGACACCGGCAATCAAACCGAACGCTACGACAATAGCGGGCATAATTCGCGAAGCCGCACCTGTACGCAAAGCGTTCATTTCGTTGAGTCTAGTGGGGAGGAGCTAGTTTGACGACTGAAATTTAGCTCTCGATGACATATTGGATGCAGCCAGTCTGGTACTTCTTCACGCCTCAGACAGGATTTCGGAGATTTTTTGCCATATCTAGAGCCAAATCGACTTGCGGGTCGAGTGGGAATTGCGGCCTGTGATTGAAAGCAAGCGATCTGCAAGGGCCGTCCTGCGCTCCAACCTTGGAGCTACGGATTCAATCTTGGTCTATGGTTCGTCTACGATCCGACAACGCGACGAGGTTAGGGATGCTATTGCTGCACAGCCTACCCGGACCTACAATGAAAAGGTCCGATACAATCGTACAACTGTCTGAAGCTCTAAAGTTTTTCATGTTTCGTATTGCCATCATCTCGCTCATCACACTTCGTGTGGTTCTGTGTCCGCTTTTTTGCGGCGGATGCGCTGAGAGTGTGCATGGATGTGAGGTGAACGAAGGGGTTCATTCTGCATGTTGCGATTCGAATTGCGGACCCTGTGGAAGTGATGAAAGGCCAGCGCCTTCGCCATGCGACTGTCCTGAAGATTCTCCAGTTCTTCCTTGTGATTCGGGCTGCGTGAGTCATGCTGCGCCCGAGCTAATCGAACGTATTTTAGGTGACGATTTTGGACTGACTTTCTGCTTAGGTCCCGACTTCTTTGCTCAGGTCGATTCACTTGGCAACTTTTCTTTTCCTGATGTCGAGCGCTCCCATCGCTTCGATCTCGAGAGCGGACAAACAATCCGTCTCGTTTTCGCTTCTTTACTGCTATAGGCCGCTGCTGGCCATTGCTCGCTAACCAGCGAACGTCCGTTGCTGTCACCAACCTTGGCTAGACGCTGCGCGTTTTGATTTTAGCTGTCTGGTTGGCCTGCATCCACGGTTCGCGCTTCGGATCGCACCGGTTGCGTTTCCGGCTTGTCCAATCCATTACCAGCAGGAGTCTATCCATGAGTCATTCCATTGTTGATGCGCCGAAACAGGACCAGTCGCAACATTCGGCGAAGCCGTCCGTCAACGGTCATCACGTCGATACATCCGAGCCTGAAATGGGTAAGAAACTAGAACAACGCGGACCGCTCCGGCGCGGGTTATCCCTAGTGCTGGGAAGTATCGGGCCGATTTTGGTTCTGATCGGGTTCGCGGCCGTGTTCTACTACGGACATCACAACGATTGGCGAATCCCTAAATTCGCATCTCTGACAGGATCAGCCGAACCGGTCGTTAGCGATTGGTGTGAAGAACACGCCGTGCCAGAATCCATTTGCGTCGAGTGCGATCCTACTCTGATGCCGAAAGGCCCCGACTACGGTTGGTGTGAGGTCCACGGCGTGCATAACTGCGTTCTGGAGCATCCGGATGTTGCTCAGTTGAAGGAGACGCCTGCGGTACCGCCAGGCGACTTGGAACGAGCATCGAGAGCATTGGAGATAGCCCCACGGAAGGAAAACAATAGTGCTTGCAAGGTTTACCAGTCTCGCATTCAGTTTGCATCAGTCGAATCGGTGCAGCAAGCCGGCGTCGACGTTGAACTCGTCGACCGTGCTCCGATCGTTGAAGCGATCACTGGCAGTGGCGAAATCGTCTATGACCCCACACGTCAAGCCAGTCTGGCCTCACGCTTGCCTGGAACGGTTTGGTTGGTAAGCAAGAAAGTGGGTGATCCAGTTGCCAAAGGCGAGGTACTGGCCGTGATCGATGCTGCGGCAGTCGGCGAGTTAAAAACAACGTTGCTGCGAGACCTCGCCGAACGGAATCTGCAACAGCAGAACGTAGCAAGACTTTACGAAGCTCGCGATGCCGTCGCCGGATCGCGAATTCTTGATTCCGAAGCTGCACTTTCGAAAGCCCAAGCTGATGTGCTGGCTGCAGACCAGTCGCTTCGAAATCTCGGGTTACCGGTCGATGTCGATTCGTTACAGGGGCTAAGCGAAGGGCAGGTGCTCGATCAACTGCGCTTGCTCGGCATCCCAGAGTCAATCCGTAGTCAACTCGATCCGCAATCGGTCTCGTCAAACTTACTGCCGGTTCGCTCGCCCATCGAGGGCGTCGTTGTCGAGCGTAGTGTGGCACCGGGTGAAGTCGTTGATCCGGCGCGGATTCTTTTTCAAGTCGCCGATGTTCGCCAAATGTGGCTGACATTGAATGTGCCGCTCGAGAATATGAGCCAACTCGCCATTGGTCAGCCAGTTCATTTTCACGCCGATGGAAGCCGCGAAACGGTGGTGGGAAAGCTGGACTGGATCAGCACGTCGGCGGATCGGATGACGCGGATGGTTCAAGTGCGGGCTGTGCTGGACAACCCGGACGGTCGCCTTCGCAACGAGACGTTTGGTACGGGCGAAGTTGTATTGCGAAACGAATCTGATGCGATCGTAATTCCGACTGGTGCGTCGCACTGGGAAGGCTGCTGCCAAATCGTCTTCGTTCGCGACAAGAACTATTTCGTCAGTCCCGAGAGCGCCAAGGTTTTTCATGTGCGTAGCGTCAGGCTTGGAGCTGTAAACGCGAATCAAACCGAGGTGCTTTCTGGCGTGTTGCCGGGCGAAGTCATTGCCACGGCGGGTAGCGATGTGCTGCGTGCTCAATTACTAAAAAACAACTTAGGCGCAGGCTGTGACTGCGTCGCCGAATAGGGAGAGCACGGATGCTTAATTGGCTCATTGACTTTTCACTCAAGCACCGCGCGCTGGTGATCCTGGTCGCGCTGCTGTTTGCGGTCATCGGTGGTTTCTCGCTACGGCAACTTGACATTGATGCATTTCCGGACACCACTCCGGTAATGATTCAAATCAATACGGTAGCGCCGTCGCTGGCGTCCGAAGAGATCGAACGACAGATCACCTTTCCGGTTGAGCAAGCCATCAGCGGACTGCCAGGACTGGATCAACTTCGTTCCATCTCCAAGTTCGGATTGTCGCAAGTCGTCGTGATCTTTGATGACGGCATCGACATTTACTTTGCCCGACAACTGATCAACGAACGATTGTCGACCGTCGAATTGCCCGACGGGATTCAGCGACCGCAAATGGGTCCGGTCTCGACGGGGTTGGGCGAAGTGTTTCACTACGTCTTGGTGTATGACGGCGCTGATTTTTCGAATGCTTCGCAGGATGAACGTGTCAAACGCATGAGCGAGTTGCGAACAATTCATGACTGGGTAGTTAAACCACAGTTGCGGTCGGTTCGTGGCGTAGCGGAAGTCAACAGTTGGGGTGGTTACGAAAAGCAATATCAAGTGCGACTCGATCCGGATCGTCTATTCAAATACGGGCTGACGTTCGAGGAAGTGTCAAATGCCATTACTTTTAACAACGAAAATGTTGGCGGAGGGACGGTCACCGATGGCAGCGAGATGTTGCTTGTCCATGGCGTGGGGCGAACTGTCAATATTCAAGAGATCGGCGATATCGTCATCACGGCGGTCAAAGGCGTTCCCGTGCGAGTGAGCGACGTGGCCGATGTCCAGCTTGGACACGAGATCCGTCGTGGTGCGGTCACGGCGAACGGTCGCGGTGAAGCAGTTCTGGGGCTGGGCTTTATGCTGATGGGTGAAAACAGCAACGAAGTCACTTGGTCCATCAAGGAAAAGATTGCCAGCATCCAAGCCACGTTGCCTCCCGGCGTCAAGATTCAAACAGTTTACGACCGCACGGAATTGATCGACCACGTCATCCACACAGTTCAAAAGAATCTCTTTGAAGGAGGGTTGCTGGTTGTCGCGGTGCTGTTCATTTTCCTTGGCAATCTGCGGGCAGGTTTGATCGTCGCCCTGGCAATTCCGCTCTCGATGCTGTTTGCGTTCTCGGGCATGTTGAAGTTCGGCATTGCGGCCAGCCTCCTGAGTCTCGGCGCGATAGACTTCGGTTTGGTCGTCGATAGTTCGGTGGTGATGATCGAGAACTGCGTCCGGCACCTTGCGCATGACAAGCACGGCAAGAGTCGGCTCCAAATCATTCGCGATGCGGCCATTGAAGTTCGCAAACCGACCATGTTTGGCGAACTGATCATCATGATCGTGTACTTGCCGATTCTGACGCTTGAAGGGGTAGAGGGAAAGCTGTTTCGCCCGATGGCGTTGACGGTAATCATGGCACTGGCAGGTTCGATGGTGCTATCACTCACCCTGATGCCAGTCCTGGCCAGTCTGTTTCTGCCAAAGAACGTTCAAGAGAAAGAGCCGCTGCTGATTCGAGTTCTCAAACGACTCTACGCGCCGGTGTTGCGATTCACGATGCACCACAAGACGTTTGTCATAGGCTCGGCGCTGCTGTTGCTGGTGAGTGTCTTTGGACTTGTGGCTCCGAACCTCGGAAGTGAGTTCGTGCCGCGTCTTTCCGAAGGCGCGATCACGATCAACGTGGTCAGACTTGCGGGGACGACGCTAGAAGAATCCATTCGTTACAACACGCAAATGGAGCAGGTGATACTTGAAAAGTTTCCCAATGAATTCGCACAGGTATGGAGTCGCATGGGCACAGCCGAGGTTGCGACCGACCCGATGGGAACCGAATTGACAGACCTTTTCATCACCTTGCATCCCCGTGAAGAATGGACACGAGCTGAAACTCAAGAAGAGTTGACCGTCGCGATTCAGGAAGAATTGCGAGACTTGCCTGGGCCACGGCTTGCGATGTCGCAGCCGATCGAGATGCGAATGAATGAGATGATCTCCGGCGTTCGTTCCGACGTCGCCGCCATTCTTTACGGTGACGATTTGGACCTGATGGTGGAAAAGGCCAGCGAGATTGAGAAGGCACTCAATTCCATTCCTGGTTCCGAAGACGTCAAGGTTGAACAGGTCTCTGGACAACCGCTGTTACAGATTCGCATCAAGCAAGATGAAATCGCACGCTACGGGATTCCCGCCAGCACGGTCATGAATCTCGTTCGATCCTTGGGCACCCACAACGTGGGCGAAGTCTACGAGGGCCAGTTGCGTTTCCCGCTGATTATTCGTTTACCAGAGAAGGCTAGAGCGAGTCCCGAAGCAATCAAACAGATTTTGGTCGCAACACCATCGGGCCAACGCATTCCACTATCGCGATTGGCAACCATCGAAAAGGTCGAGGGCCCCAATACGATCAAGCGCGACTGGTATCAGCGGCGGATCACGATCGAGTCGAACGTGCGGGGACGGGATCTGGGCAGCTTTGTTGCCGAAGCGAGGCGTGTTATTGCCGAGAAGGTCCAACTGCCTCCGGGCCGATACCGGGTCGACTGGGGCGGGCAGTTTGAAAACTTGCAACGCGCCCAGTTGCGTTTGATGATCGTCGTGCCGATTGCCTTGCTGATGATCCTCGCATTGCTGTACATGACCTATCGCAACTGGATCGACTCGATACGTGTCTTCACCGGCGTTCCGTTTGCGTGGATAGGCGGAATCCTTGCCCTGTGGATTCGCGACATGCCATTTTCAATCTCGGCCGCCGTCGGTTTCATTGCCCTGTCCGGTGTCGCTGTCCTCGACGACATGCTGCTGGTGTCGACGATTCGGCAACTCCGCAGGCTTGGTCGTTCACTTGACGAAGCGGTAGAAGAAGCCGCGATGACACGCTTGCGTCCGATTTTGATGACGACACTGGTAGCAAGTCTCGGTTTTGTTCCGATGGCGTTCAGTACGGGCATGGGAGCGGAAGTCCAACGACCACTCGCGACTGTCGTGATTGGTGGTGTTTGTAGTGCGATGGTGATGAGCTTGCTCGTTCTTCGAGTGCTCTATGTTGTCTTCAATATGCCCGTAGAGAAGTTTGATGGAGATGGAGACGATGATGACGGTCGTCATCGTCAGCCTAATGAACCGACCGATCCCGAAGTTGAGCACGAACTTGAGTCAGGGCATCGGCCCGAGCCCAAGCGAGAGTCCGAAGCAGTAACGGTTTAGTTTCCCCCTTTAATTCGGCAGTGCCGAAGGAGTTTTGAGATGAAGATGAATTGGATTTTAGCGACACGAGCTTTCACGTTGACAGTGTTGGTCGGCGCATTGGCGTTGGTCGGATGCAGTAAGAGCGAGACAGCAACTGAAGGAACCGGCGAATCGGTCGCGGCAACCGACGTGGACAATAGCCACGGTGGATGGTGGTGCGTCGAGCACGGCGTGCCCGAGGAAGAGTGCGCCTTGTGCGATAAATCGCTGGTGGCCAAGTTCAAAGAAGACGGTGATTGGTGCAAGGAACACGATCGCCCAGAGTCGCAGTGCTTTATCTGCGGTCCCAAACGCTTCGACAAGTTCGCGGCCGTGTATGAGGCCAAGACAGGTCGCAAACCTCCGCAACCGGAGGAATAAGACCGCCCGACGTAGTGGCTGGGGCGTCGCCTGTTTCTGAATTAGCCGTCAGCTTTCGAACGCCTCAGCGACATGTCAAACTTTCAAAGCCGGAACAACTATCATGTATTGGTCTACCAAGCTCCCGATAGCCCTGCTGCTATCCGTGTTTGCGGTTCTCCAAATGGGATGTGATTCTCACGTTGCACAACAACCATTGGAAGATTCACATGCGAATGGCATCAAACCTGTCCAGTTGACCGATGCGAATTTCCAAACGGAGGTTATCGAGTCGGATCTTCCGGTATTGGTCGATATGAGGGCACCATGGTGTGAGCCGTGTATCAAAATGAAACCAACGTTGCGACTGGTCACTGAAAAACTGACTGGTCAAGCCAAGGTCGCGGAACTCAATATCGACGAAAACCCATTTATCAAAGAAAAGTATGGTATCCACCGCTATCCGACTTTATTGATCTTTCGGAATGGCGTCGAAGTTGAACGCTTGGTTGGACCGAAATCCGAATCGGAGCTTATTGCGGCTCTGAGCGAGGTTGACGCGTCAGGAAGCTCTCCTGCTGATCCAGACGAGAATCAGTAACAATGAAAACGAACGAATGACTGACGCGAAAAGTAGCCCGATCGAACTGCGGATTCATGGAATGGACTGCGCTGAGGAGGTCTTGGTGCTTAAGCGAGAACTCATACCGTTGCTGGAAGATGAAGATCGGCTTGGCTTCGATTTGATTGGCGGCAAACTGTCAATCGACATTTCTTCGCTGGATGTGAAGCTAGCCGATGTATTGGCTGCAATCGAGCGCACAGGTTTGAATGCGGAGCCATGGCAAGATGCCAAATCTGAGCGCGAATCGTCCTTCTGGTCGCAGCATCGCCGAACCATGCTGACGACCGTCAGCGGCGTGTTTGGCGTTACCGGCCTGGTGACGCAGCTAATGCTATCACGCGGAACGAGCGTTACCAGCGAGTCGCTTCCGCTTGCGGCCGTTTTATTGTACGTGGTCGGAATCATTGCCGGTCTTAGCTTGGTACTTCCCAAGGCATGGCGAGCCGCATTGTCTCTGCGCCCCGACATGAACCTGATGATGACGGTTGCCGTCGTCGGTGCAGCGCTGATTGGCGAGTGGTTTGAGGGAGCGACCGTCGCGTTTCTATTCTCGCTATCGCTGCTGCTCGAATCGTGGAGTGTGGGTAGAGCTCGTCGGGCCATCGCCTCACTGATGGATTTGTCTCCGCCTATCGCTCATGTCCGGGGCGAGGCGGGGGATGTAACGGACGTCGCGCCCGCTGACGTTGCAATTGGTTCTACGCTAATTGTCCGTCCCGGCGAAAAGATCCCGTTGGACGGAAGAATCGTTTTGGGTACCAGCGGTATCGACCAGGCACCCATCACGGGCGAGAGCGTGCCGGTTGAGAAAGGCGTTGGGGACGAGGTCTTTGCCGGGACCATCAACGGCGACGGATCGCTTGAAATCGCGAGCACAAAAGCTGCGGACGATACGACGTTGGCGCGGATCATCAAGATGGTGGGAAGCGCAAGCTCGAAGCGTGCTCCATCCGAGAAATGGGTTGAGAAGTTCGCGGCTGTTTATACGCCGGTCGTGATGATTGCCGCGGTGCTAATCATTATCGTTCCGCCGCTTGCGTTGTCAGGCGAGTGGTCCGATTGGCTCTATCGCGGTCTGGTGTTGTTGGTGATTGCTTGCCCATGCGCGCTCGTGATCTCAACGCCGGTCAGTGTCGTTGCGGCGCTGGCGGCAGCGGCTCGCAACGGCGTTCTCATCAAAGGTGGCGTCTTCATCGAGTTACCTGCGCGACTGCGTGCGATCGCAATGGACAAGACCGGTACGCTGACCCAAGGCCGGCCCGCGGTTGTCGATGTAGTGCCCCTGGGCGGTCATGATGACGAAGAACTGCTTGCCCGCGCGGGAGCATTGGAACAGAACAGCAATCACCCGCTAGCTCGCGCAATCGTGGAAGAAACAGAGCGACGAAGCATGACGATTGCGACTGCGGATGAGTTTGTGTCTATCCACGGCAAAGGCGCCTCGGGAAGATTCAATGGCAAGTCCTATTGGCTTGGCTCCCATCGCTATCTGGAGCAGCGTGGGCAGGAGACTCCGGAAGTGCATGAGCAACTCGAAGCGATGCAAGAAGCCGGACGAACCGTCGTGGTGATCGGAAATGATCATCACGTTTGCGGCTTCATCACGCTCGCCGACGCAATCCGCGAAGAAACTCGTGAAGTGGTGAATCAGCTTCATGCCGCCGGTATCGAACACCTTGTCATGCTGACCGGCGACAACGAGGGGACGGCAAACGCAATCGCAAAACAAGCGGGCATTGACGAAGTACGCGCAGAGCTATTACCTGAAGACAAAGTCAGTGCGGTCGAAGATCTTGTCGCCAAGTATGAGCACGTTGCGATGATCGGTGATGGAGTTAACGATGCGCCGGCACTGGCGCGAGCGTCGTTGGGTATTGCAATGGGAGCTGCTGGAAGCGATGCCGCGATTGAAACCGCCGACATTGCGTTGATGTCCGACGACCTTTCCAAAATCCCCTGGCTGATTCATCATTCACGGCGAACGCTCCACATCATTCGCCAGAACATCGCCTTTTCTCTGGCGGTGAAGGCAGTATTTGTGATCCTCACCTTCGCCGGCTACGCATCGCTCTGGGCAGCCATCGCCGCCGACATGGGAGCGTCGTTGTTGGTAATCGCTAACGGTCTCCGATTGCTGAGCGACGATTACGGTAATAACTGAGCGTGCAACGTGGAAAACAATAAGCTCTACCTCAAAGCTGAGGTGGGGGGCCGTCCATTCGGATGGGTGCTTCACTGCTTTTTGGTAGGCTTGGTGATGAGTCGGGGGAGTTCGGGCGAATGCCGGAATAGCTGTTGGGCTGCTGCTGTGGCGCCAGCTGGAACTGAGGGAATTGATCCAAGGAAGGGGGGGCGGGAACGTGGCTTCGGTCCTGCGGATCCGACGGAGATGCGTAGGCGTTGCCGAGATTGGAATGAGTGTGACCGGCGTGATTGTGTCCTGAGTGATCATGCCCGTCGTGAGACGGATCGTTCAAGCCTTGCGTTGGCCCGTAGGTAAAACCATCCTGTTGGCTATGCAATGGCACCGGCGCGTATTGCTGACTGAAATCGTTCGCGGCGTGGGGGCAGTAGCCTGAATTGGGACAGCCGAAATCGCTGCCTTTCGAATCGACATACACTGGTTCCCCATAAATTGGAGCAGCGTACACGTAGGTGGGCGGATGAACTGGGTAGCTCAAATGGTCTGGCGCGTAATAGCCACCGTGGTAGCCACCGTGGTAGCCACCGTGGTAGCCACCGTGGTAGCCACCGTGGTAGTCACCGTGATTGCTGTGTCCACCGTGGTGAAGCCCGTGATCGTAGTGTGCATGGTGCTCATGATTTACATGAACGTAGTCGTAGTGCCCGTAGTACTGAGCAGAAGCCGATGTCGCTGTCAAAGCGAAGGCGACGATTAGGAGTCCGGTAGCAGGGATGATTCGGCGCATTTAGACTGGCTCGTTCAATAGTTTTTTTCGAAGAGAAGACTGTTGTCACTTGGTGCAAGTGCAGTGCCGTTGAACCCCTTGGCAGGAAAACCTCATATTTCACGGCGTTTCCTGCAATGACGAAGGATGTCAATGTGATGTCTCATTGCATTCGCTTTGACGACATGCGTCTACTTCCCAGTTTTGGACACGCTCAGGCTGGTTTCCAGGCAGTGGCATCGTCAAGCTGGGCGACCAACTAGCGGACACGACTTAAGCCGTCGTTGCAGGAGTTCGCGAAGTCGTCCGAGTCTACCTGCGTAGAAAAAGACGTCATTGATGCCGCTCCATTCTTGCCAGTCTGTGCAATCGTGCTGCCCCGTAGCTGTGTAAAGCCAGATTGGCTGCTTTAAACGGCCGAATCTCAATTTACATGCGATCAAGCACCCACTTTCCCCGGGCATGCGCTCGCAAACAAGTATTAGGTCCGGGGAGAAAATTCGTGCCTCCGCCGAGACAACATCACTACTTGCCGCACGCGAGACTTGGCATCCGTAGCTCTCAAAAAGCTCTTTGAGGTCAACATAGTGGTCGTCGCGATATTCGATGATCAGCACACGCTGGTAAGCTAATGCACAACCAGAAATTAAATTAGGTGACAGTGACGATCGACCTTCCAAGTGGTTCAACTGAGGCTTCACCACCGAGGTACGAATTTGCTTAGTATCATTTAACATAGAGGGAACTCCCGCAAAGACAAATCTGAACAGTTGTGGAAACTGGATGCACAGGATTTCAGAGCAGCAGATCAAGTTTGATCGCGAAGCTCTCGGCAGTGCAGGTTCAGAGTTGAAATCGGGAAAGACCGATACAGCGTTCAAGCGCCGATGTGGTCGCGGATGCAGAAGTATCGACAGCGAGCTGCTTGCAAGCCTCACGAAGCCGAACGAAGGGACCGTCTTGAATAACGCTATCTGTGGACGAATCCTCGTCGGCGACCAGTCTCTGCAGTACACTTACGCGGCTGCCATCCGCAAGATGACATGCGCAATTATCTGGGCATCGACAATGAGTCGCTGAGCAACAATAGTCGAAGGCCTCACAGTCGCAACAACCAATTGCCTTCGTACGTGGTGCCAATTCAGCACTATCGCAACGTGCACAGTCGATTTGCAATTCGTCGTGCGAACAGGGGCAACAACTAAAGCTTGGCGATGGTAGCGCAAGCACGATCGCCATCAGCCATACGATGACTGGTTTGGGAATCGGCTTGTAGTACCGGGTAATCATCGCCGCACCGTTTTCAAGGAGAAACGCGTAACTGTTTTTGCTGGTTAATTTTTGCTGCTTATTGAGCATTGGCCGACGCACACATTTGCCATCGACTTATTAGTATATGGATCTTGAGTGGCCGCGGAAGGCATGCCAGCTAACGCCATTGCTGTGGCCATTGGAATTCTTGCTCTTTCGAAGGCCATTGTGCGTTCTATGATTTGACCACGGCCGACGTCAATGCGGAATCGCTTCCATAAAACCGAACTACGAGTTGATCCGACCGGCGATTGCTTGCATTGACGCTTGCACGCCAGTGACATTGACGATTCTGCCGCATCGGCGCCGTAGTGCATCGAATGTCCTCGCCAATTCTTTGCAAGTCGGGTTTTAGGGAAATTCTCGAAGGTCGAACCTGCCGATTCCAAGTGACTATGGCTGAGCCAGGAGGGCAAAGCTACTTGAGTGATAGCATTATCTAACAGAGTGGTATGCCATGGATGGCTACAAATCACCTTTCGCATGGGTACTCGTCGGGCTGCTACTGCTGTTCGAATTTTTCCCGCATTGCCACTGCGCCAACTCACCTTTCGATTCAACTCTCACGTCTCAATCGAGCCCTGATGCATGTCCGTGCTGTCACGTTGGCAATGCTGAGTCGAAACAGTCATGTTCTCCAGCGCCACATGAACACGATTCGTGCATGCTATGTCATGCAAAACGACATTTAGTGCTCAAGTCGATGGTAAGCAACGAACTTTGTCCATGCGGATTCATTGCATGCTCGCCCCGCGCCGACTGGATTTTCGTTGAATCGCCACAATATTGTCCGTCGGTGGACTTGCACGATCTATCGACGTCCAAACATACGATACCGCTTCGGATTTAGACAGGAACGCGCCATTGGACCATTGTGCCATTCCTACGTCTTTGTTTCGAAGCGAGTAATTCATGTCACCCGTTACCAAATTCTATGCCGTTATCACCTGCGTTCTACTTTTGCTTTATTCGAGTGGCTGCGCGACGCGACGCGTAGGTCATGCAACCAACATGTCGCTAGCGTCGTCTGATAATCCCAGTCGCGAGTCCACGAAGCCCACCAGTGACAGTCTAGTCACGACGGTTTCCTATCTGGGCGAAGTTGAGAACGGGCAGGCGAACTTCCCAGAGTCGATTATCGTCGCACCCAACAGCAGCTTTTCGGAAATCGGTGAAACGCAGCCCGCTATGACTCTTAGAGACTTCGAATCGCTGGCCTATTCGAACAATCCGACGATTCGCGAGTTGGCTGCCACTACTCAGAAGGCAGCAGGCTTCCGTACTCAGGTTGGACTCCGAGCAAACCCGATTGTTGGCTATCAAGCAGTACAATTGGCAGACCGTGGCACCGACCAACATACTGCCTTTATCGAGCAAGAGATCATCACTGGAAATAAACTAGCCCTCAATCGAAACGTGCAGAATGAAGCACTTAGATCCCAGTTGTTCGAGCTCGAGACGCAGAAGCTTAGAGTGGCAACCGATATTCGCGTGAAGTTTTACGAAGCGTTGGCTGCCCAGCGTCGAGTCGAATTGATTGAGAACTTCCGGTCAGTTACCGACAAGGGACTCGAACTCGCCGAACTGCGCAAGCAGGCCTTGGAGGGTTCCAAAGTTGACGTACTGCAAGCCAAGGTTCAAAAGAACGAAATTGATTTGGCATTGCAACAGGCTCAAGTGACCTTCGAGGCAACCTGGAGAGAGCTAGCGGCAATTGCGGGCTCTCCGGAATTGGCGTCAGGAACTTTGCTGGGAGAATTGCCGAAATCAGAAGCGCTACTTGATTGGAATGGATTGAGTGCGACCATGATCTCCGCCAGCCCTGAGTACCAGGCAGCTCAAGCTCGCATCAGTCGTGCCCGCGCCAATCTACAACGACAAGGGGTTCAAGCGATCCCGAATATCACCGCTCAGTTGGCCGCAGGTGTAGACAATGCAACCAACTCCGGTTTGATCAATTTTCAGATCGGTGCGCCAATCCCTGTCTTTAATAAGAACCAAGGCAATATAGCGGCGGCTCGCGCCGAGTATTGCCGTGCAGTTATGGACGCGGAGCGAATTCAAAACGCAATCAAAGCTCGGTTAGCTGTTGTCTCACGCGAATTCGATTCGTCGCTTGCAGCCGTTTCCAAGTACTCGCAGGAGATTCTTCCCAGCGCTCAGGAATCGCTAGAGTTGGCAGAAGTTGCGTACAAAGCTGGAGAAACGAGCTTTGTGCAAGTCCTAGTATCCCGTCGAACCTATTTCGATTCCAACTTGCAATACGTCCTAGCGCAATCGCAGCTTGCCCAAGCGAAATCCAAAGTCGACGGATACGTGCTTACCGGTGCTCTGGATGCGGTCATTGACCAAAGCGGTGACGACAGCCTACGTGGCCTGACGTTCAGCCAGCAATAAGACTGTGTCGATTTGATTGCAGGGTGCACTCATTTCGACAACGACTACGGGATGCTAGCACAAATCCCCAGGCCAATATTCGTGCGAAAACCCCTATCAGTTGGCGATTCTAGGTATTGGCATGAACTGTGCTGGATTGTTGAGAAACGTGGTAAGGAGTAGTTCTCTACCCGCATTCACCGTGGCTTTAGTTCGGAAGCTAGTTCAATGAAAAGCGTTTTGAGTTTGTCGGTAGTTTGCCTCGGGCTTTTGTTTGGATCTCAGCAGGCAAATGCGCAGCACCCTGGCTATGGGCAGCATGGAATGGTGCACCAGGGTTATGTGCAAAGTGGCTATGGCCATCATCAGAACTTCCACCACGGTCATCAATTCGCGGTGCCAAGTCCAAACCAGTATTACTCGGGTTATGGCTCGCCCGTTCAGTCCTATGCACCCAGCGGTGGGATTTATGGTGGCGGATACGGCAGTGGTCAAGTTGTAATTCCACGGACCACTACGAACTACTCAAACAACTACTACGGTCAGCCGACGCATTCGCATCATTCATGGCATCCAGGGCATTACTTGCTCGGTCATCATTAGCGCGACAACGCGAAGTGAGTGAATTTGCATGAATGCAAAGGCCCGATAGATTCTCCATTAGCGGTCATCGTCACAAAAAAGCGGTGACCACTTAAGGGGCTGGTTCTTTCCCGCCCATATCTTCAGAAAAATGTAGAAACAATGCCGTTGACCCGATGATCAAGTATGCGGATAATTCCGCTGACTCCTACCCTTACCGTTGTTCCAGGATAATTCAGTGTTCGCCAACTTCACTCACATACTGACTCTCGTCGCGTTTGCGACGCACGCGGTATTTGGGTGCTGTGGCCATCATAAGCATTCTGGATCTGATGAATGTTGTTCGCACGCAATACACGACCAACTCGCTGGACACGAGGATTGCCAAGCCTCTCACGACGACGAACACGATTGTGAGTCCAGTCACGAGCACACAACGAACCAACTTGTTTCGAACGCTGTCAGCTATTTAGGTGCGTCTCACAGTGCCCCGCAAAGCCCGTGCGATCATTCGCATGGCTGCAGTGAAGTTCGCTGTACCTATATGGCAAGCAGCTCAGCTTCAGTCGACTGGGACGCTCATTGCAGTTCGTTGGCCGTGTTTTCGCTTTGCAGCTCAGTCGTAGACTTTGACATGGGCCGGGCTCATGTTGGTGGTTTACCCAGCGAATCTATTTCAATCGCCGGGCAGTCGTCCGTTGCGTGCTGCGCTCTTCTGCAATCGTGGCAGATCTGAGCCATTCTTTCGTTCGCTTAGTTGCTATAGCTAAGCGTCTTTGTATTGTCCGCTCGCTCTGCATCTAACCTTGATGCTGCGCGTTCTGCTCTCTCAATGCTGCAAGCATTCGAGATTTTCGCTTGCGTTTGCAAATTCGTGGGACGCCGCCGGTTCGTTGTAACAGCCGGAATGTACTCCGTTGACCTTGAAGGACGCTTTGAATGAAGTGGAAACTCCCAAAACTGCCTTGGTCGTCGATTCGGATCGTGGTTGGCATAGCGCTGTTGATTGCCGCCGGCTCCACCTATTCGATGTGGTGGCCGCCGCTATCAGCTTGGATCGACCACACATTGATCTCGCAGCGAAAGGCTCCGGCTAGCGAAGAGAGTATTGACTCGCAAGCCGGTGCTGCAGCCAGCGTGCAAGCGGCTTCGCTCGCGCTAACAGCCCAGTCGCGATTGAATCTAGGGCTGACTGACGATTACTTGAAACCGATCGAATTAACGACCTACAGTCGTTCGATCACCATGCCTGCAGTCATCGTTCCCAAACCGGGCCGTTCGCAGATCGTCGTGGCTTCGCCGCTTAATGGCGTCGTGACGCATGTTCACGCGGTTACCGGTGAAGCGGTCATGCCAGGTGAGCTACTGTTCGAGATTCGATTGACCTATGAAGATCTCGTCGAAACGCAAACTCTCTATTTAAAAACTCTGAGTGAACTCGAAGTTGAAAACCGTGAGATAGTACGTCTCGAGCAAGCGACGCAGTCCGGGGCCATTTCTGGCAAGTCGCTCTTAGATCGGCGTTACGCGAAGGACAAACTGGAAGCCCATCTCAGATCACTTCGCGAAGCGCTCCGGCTGCATGGTTTATCCGATCGTCAGGTTGACGCAATTGGACTGGATGGAAAGCTACTGCGCGATCTCAAAGTAGTAGCTCCTGATATCGACCGTCATGACGAAAGCGAAGAACTGCGTCTAAGCCAGAATCCGTATCGTCCCGTTTCATTGACTAGTTCGGGACTGGCTGTTTCGCCTGAATTGGAAAATCACAAACCATTGGTGATCGAGGAGCTCCAAATCCACAAAGGCCAAGCGGTCATGGCGGGCGAGAAGTTATGCTCACTTTCCGACTACGCGGAGTTGTTCATCGAGGGGAAGGCATTTGAGCAAGATGTCCCGGCTATCGCCAAAGCGGCTCAACAGGGTTGGCCCGTCGACGCGGTGTTCCCTGGAGACTCTGGCGCTACCAGAGTGACTGGCCTAGAGTTAGCTTTCGTTGGCAACTCGATCGACCCCGATTCCCGCACGCTTTCGTTCTTCGTAGAGCTACCAAATCAAGTAATGAGGGACGAGAAAAACTCAGAAGGGCAGCGATACCTCTCCTGGCAATACCGCGTGGGTCAACGACTGGAGCTTCAAGTGCCAGTTGAACAGTGGGAAAGCCAGATCGTTGTTCCGGTGGATGCCGTCGTCAAAGAGGGAGCCGACTGGTACGTATTTCAGCAAAATGGAGCGAACTTCACCCGCGTTCCGGTACACGTTAAGCATAGGGACCAATCGTCTGCGGTCATTGCAAACGACGGGTCAATCTTCCCTGGCGATGTCATTGCGCTTAAGTCAGCGCATCAGATGCAAATGGCGATCAAGAACAAATCGGGTGGTGGTGCAGATCCACACGCTGGGCATAACCACTAGAACGGAATCAAACAATGTTAAACGCAGTTATACGATTTGCCTTGCACCAGCGGATGCTCACTATTGCCATAGCAGTATTCTTGATTGGATACGGTACGTGGCAAATTCTCGTGATGCCGATCGACGTGTTTCCCGATCTGAATCGGCCCCGCGTGGTGATTATGACGGAAGCCGCAGGCATGGCTCCCGAGGAAGTGGAATCATTGATCACGTTCCCAATCGAAACGACGATGAATGGAGCGAATGGGGTCGAAGCTGTGCGGAGTTCGTCGGGTGTTGGTATCTCGGTGATCTATGTCGAATTTGCTTACGGCACGGATGTCTACACAGACCGACAGATCGTGGCGGAACGAATGCAAATGGTACAGGATCGGCTGCCGAAGGGGATTGCTCCCCAGTTGGCTCCGATCTCATCGATCATGGGGCAGATCATCATGCTCGGCATGTGGAGCGATGATCCTAACGTGGACACTATGGCACTTAGGACGACGGCCGACTGGGTCGTACGCCAGCGATTGCTTACCATCCCAGGTGTCTCTCAAGTTTTTACGATGGGGGGACAACGCAAGCAGTTTCAAGTTCTAGTTGATCCTGATGCTATGCTGAGATTAGGAGTCACCCTAGAACAGGTTGAAGCCTCCGTGGCCGCCAGCAATGAGAACGGAACTGGTGGCTATCTCGACCGCCAAGGTCCCAATGAGCTATTGGTGCGGTCGCTGGGTCGGCTGAAGTCGATCGACGAACTGAAGAAAGTGCCAATCACTATTCGTGACGGTCGGCCGGTACTGCTCTCCCAAGTAGCGCAGGTCGTTGAAGGAGCCCAAGTCAAGCGCGGCGACAGTTCAGCATTTGTCAGAACTGCGAGTGAAAACGCTGATGCTCAGTCAACCTGGTCCGGCGGTCCAGCAGTCGTGCTGACCATTAACAAACAGCCTGGTGCTGATACTCGCAGTGTAACGAATGCGATCATGCAAGCGCTTGAGGAACTGAACCCCACATTGCCAAGTGGCGTTCAAGTGATGCCTGTCTACTCGCAGAAAACATTTATTGACCGCGCAATCGAGAACGTGGTGGAAGCCTTGCGTGATGGCGGCATACTAGTCGTAATCATCCTGTTCCTATTCCTGATGAACTTGCGGACCACATTCATCACTTTGACGGCTATTCCGCTCTCATTGGTAATGACTGCCATCGTATTTGCTGTCTTCGGACTATCAATCAACACGATGACACTGGGCGGCATTGCCGTGGCTATGGGCGAATTGGTGGACGATGCGATCGTAGATGTTGAGAATATTTTTAGACGGCTCAAGGAGAATCGTATCGCTGGCAGTCCACTCAACCCGCTGCTGGTGGTGTTTCGCGCCAGCACCGAGGTTCGACGTTCGATTGTCTTTGGCACAATGATCGTCATTCTCGTATTCATCCCGCTATTCGCTCTCGGAGGAATGGAAGGCAAGTTGTTTGTGCCGCTGGGAATTGCCTACATCGTTTCGATTCTTTCATCGTTGGTCGTCTCGCTAACAGTAACCCCCGTGCTTTCGTACTGGTTGCTGGGGCTGAGTAAAGGCAGCGGCCACGAGCAGGACGGAATTGTCTTACGTGGGCTCAAGTGGTTAGGGTCAAAAGTCATCGAATTCAGCTTGGCCGTTCCCAGATTCAACATTGCAGTGACACTTTGTTTCGTAGGCCTTGCAGCCATCTTTCTGTCGCGGTTGGAAAAGGACTTCTTGCCACCCTTCAACGAAGGGACGATTCAACTTAACGTCGTTCTTCCGCCAGGAACGTCGCTAGCAGCGTCCAATACCATCGCTCAAACGGTTGAAAAATCGCTTATGCAGATTGAGGATGTTCAGCGCTTCGCACGCCGTACGGGTCGTGCGGAGTTAGACGAGCACGCTGAGGGAGTGAACATGAGCGAGATCATCATCGAACTCGACCCTGAGTCGCCTCGCTCACGCGAAGAGCAATTGGCGGAAATTCGCGAAGCAATGGAAGACATTCCTGGTATTGTGACAGCCGTTGAGCAGCCCATTGCACACTTGATTTCGCACATGATCTCTGGTGTGAAGGCACAAGTAGGCATTAAGGTCTACGGCGATGACCTCGATTTATTGCGGCAGAAGGCTGAGCAGATCAAAGCCGAGATGGAACTTGTGCCAGGTGTCGCCGACGCCTTGATCGAACCTCAAGTCATTATCCCGCAATTGCGAATTGAGCTCGACCGTGACCGACTGCTTCAATACGGATTAACAGCAGCCGCAGTCAACGAATACATTCAGACTGCGATGAATGGCAAAGTGGTTTCGGAAGTGCTCGACGGTATGCGCACCTTTGATTTGATCGTGCGTATGAAGGAGGACTATCGTGAAGACATCTCGCAACTAAAGCGACTCTCGGTGCAATTGCCCGAAGGCGGAACATTGCCACTGTCCGCGCTGGCTCGGATCTATGAAGCTGGCGGCCCCAATACAGTCAATCGCGAGAATGTTCGTCGACGAGTCGTCATTCAGTGCAATGTTGCGGATCGCGGTGTCGTTGATGTCGTGACAGATATCCAAGCAATCATTAAGCCGATCACCGACACGCTTCCGTCTGGCTACTTTGTTGAATTTGGTGGCCAATTCCAAAGCCAGCAATCTGCAAGTCGTATCATCGCGGTGTTGTTCTTGATCTCGCTGTTGGGCGTGTTCATGGTGCTCTACACTTTGTTCCGTTCTTCGATCTTAGCACTGCAGGTCATGGCCGCGTTGCCCATGGCCTTCATTGGGGCCGTGGCCGCTTTGGTGATAACTGGGCAGACGCTGACGATCGCCGCTATGGTTGGTTTCATTTCGCTAGCAGGAATCGCTTCGCGCAATGGCATTTTGCTGCTGCAGCACTATTTGCATCTTGTGGAACATGAAGGTGAAAGTTTTACAAAATCAATGGTCGTCCGCGCTGGAGTTGAGCGATTGGCTCCAGTCTTAATGACAGCACTTACCTCCGGGATTGGCCTCGTACCGCTCGTGCTATCTGCGGGCGAAGCAGGCAAAGAGATTCTATATCCCGTTGCGACCGTAATCCTTGGCGGACTAGTGACTTCCACTGCGTTGGATTTTCTGGTGCGACCCGCCTTGTTCTTGCTGTTTGGCATGAAAGCTGCCGAGAAAGTCGTGCACCATTCACAAGACGAGATTGAACTTGAAGAAGAATTGAAGGATCGAAGTGGTCCTAAAGAACATGGCGATGCACGCGCTGCAAGATCGACAGTTTCAACAGCAGTCACATCGTCGTAAATCGATTGTTTCTGAGTCCCCCTGTTTCTAGTTTTACGGAGAGAATGATGAAAATACAGTCCTGGATTTCCACAATGTTTACCTTGGTAATGGTAGCAGGAACCGTTGCGACTATTGGTAAAAATGCTTCAGCTCAAGCTCACGACCATGCTCATGAAGGCCAAGCGCATGGAGATCATGCTCATTCGGGCGAGACCCTTGCATTCCAATTGCCTGAATGGAAGACAATGCACTTCGACGACGCGCAGAAGGCAGCTCAGCATGCGGAGACAGTCAAGAAGTTGGGTTGCGAGGTGAAGCAAGGCAGTCACGCAGGGCATATCGATTTGAGCTATCGCTGCGCGAACTGGAAAACACTCGAGGTTGCCGATCACAAGTTGGCGGACCAATGGTCGAGCTGGCTTGCTGCGTCCGGCTTTGATGTCTCGCATAGTCATATCGACCCCGCTTTTGGTGCGGGACCAGAGGCAGTCGAATTCAGGCTGGTGGCGTGGAAGCAAATCCACGGTAATGGCTCGCCAGAGGAAGCAAAGTTAGTCGACCAACTCAAGAGAATTGGCTGCGACGTGGTAGTCGAAAAGCACCAGGGCCACTCGGACATTCGATTCCGCGCCCCTACATGGCGTGACATTCACCTAGCCGATCACGCTGCCGCAGGCCAGTGGACAAATTGGCTGAAACAGAATGGATTCGAAGCACGGCACGAACACTGAGTTCACAACAAAACAGATTGGAACGGCTAAGCGTTAGGCACCGGTATCAAAAGGAACCGAGTGCTCGCAAAAGCCCGCACAGAAAAGCAAATACGTGGCCCTGCAGGTATTCACGTTTGTTATCAGAAAAGCCTGCACAAGTTTCTCACTTTCACTTTGGAGACAATCATGCGTGTTCATTCACTTGCCGTCGTTTTTGCTGGCGGAATCTTTTTACTCACAGCCGGCTGCAGCGGTGATACCGCCTCGACCGCAGGGAGTTCGTCCGTGGCAGTCGACGGTGGGCCACCCGCGACAGTTGACCTTCACAACCATCCCTCGGAAGGCCCGCATCACGGTACGCTCGTGGAACTGGGAAACGAAGAATATCATGTTGAGGTCATCCATGACGCTGCGTCGGTCACAGTCTACGTGTTAGATAGTAGCGCCAAGAACGCGGTTCCTATTGATTCCAGTGACGTAACGATCAACATTTTGCACGATGGTACTCCCGAGCAGTTCAAACTACTTGCGAGCCCTGAGGCAGGCGATCCAAGCGGCAAATCATCTCGATTCACGCTGGCGGATGCGGAGTTGGCCGGACATCTCGATGAAGAAGGCGCAGCGCCCAAACTTAGCGTAACGATTAGCGGAACTCCCTATCGTGGCGAGATCAAGCACGATCACGACCACAGCAGCCACGATCATGCACACTAAGGCAATAGAATGGGTAACGTGAAGAAGATCAAACTAGAACTGAAGGTACTGATGCCGAACGTCCCCGACGCTCAGGATGGGTGTGTGGAGCGTTTGACCGAACTGCTTCGCATTAAGGTTGGGATCGATGACGCTCATGTTACCGACGAATCGCATCAGCAGCCGGATCGATTGTGTATTCACTATGACCCAAACAAGGTCTCATTGTCTGAAGTGCGCGACTTTGCGCGACGCGCCGGGGCCGAACTTGCACTTCGCTACGGGCATGTGATTCGGCGCATTGAGTCGATGCACGAAGGTCGAGCCTCGGCGATACAATCGCGGCTGTCTCGCATGAAAGGTGTGTTGGAAGCCGTTGTCTCGGCCGATGGTTCGGTGCGAGTCGAGTTCGATCGCGATCTAACGGACGAAGCTAACATCGCGGCTGTGCTCGCGGATTGGTCTCGCCAGTCCCAAGCTCATGAGCATGCCACCGACAAGCAGGTGGCTGACCACAAGAAGCACGATCACAAGGAACATGACCATACGGGGCACGATCACGCGCATGGCGGAATCTTCGGGCCAAGGTCGGAACTGATCTTCGCTATCCTCTGCGGCGTGTTCTTGCTGGCCGGATGGCTGATCGAGACGTTTGCAGATATTAGCGCATGGATTCCACTGGGTTGTTACGTTGCAGCCTATGTATTCGGTGGCTACTACACTGTTATTGAAGCGATTGAAAAGATTCGAGCTGGAAAGTTCGAGATCGACTTTTTGATGATCGTCGCCGCCGCCGGTGCAGCGACACTCGGCGCCTGGGCGGAAGGAGCATTGTTGCTGTTTCTTTTCAGCATCGGCCACGCTCTGGAAGGCTACGCAATGGGTAAAGCCAAGCGCGCCATCGAAGCCTTGTCCGAACTCGCACCTCGAACGGCTCGCGTTCGACGCGATGCAGCAGAAACGGAAATTCCAGTTGAAGAGCTAGTGGTTGGCGACGTCGTCGTCATCAAGCCTGATGAACGAGTCCCAGCCGATGGCTTCGTAATCGCTGGCGAATCCAGCATCAACCAAGCACCGATTACCGGGGAGAGTGTTCCTGTCGATAAACGACCGGTCGACGACGCCCAAGCCGCAGCGGCCGATCCCGAATCACTTTCCGCTGAATATCGTGCCTTCGCTGGCACAATCAATCAGTCCGGGGCCATCGAGATCCAAGTCACCAAGACGGCGGCTGAGAACACGCTCGCCCGCGTTGTGACGATGGTCAGCGACGCAGAAACACGGGTTTCGCCAACGCAAAAGTTCACAAAGAAATTCGAGCGTTACTTTGTCCCGTCCGTCATCACTGGTGTTGTACTGCTGATGTTTGCACCATTGGTCATCGACGAAGGTTTTAGCGATTCATTCTACCGAGCGATGGCAGTCCTAGTCGCGGCAAGCCCATGTGCTCTCGCGATCGCAACACCTAGTGCAGTCTTAAGCGGTGTCGCCCGAGCAGCTCGCGGCGGAATCCTCGTCAAAGGCGGCGGTCCTCTGGAAAGTCTTGGCAGTCTCGACGCGATCGCATTCGACAAAACCGGAACACTTACCGAAGGCGAACCCAAAGTCACGGACGTTCGCACCGCTGAAGGTGTCGACGAATCGGAACTCTTGCGGATTGCCATCGCCGTCGAAGACCTTAGCAAACACCCGCTCGCCAAAGCCGTCGTACGCGACGGTAGAAAGAAGTTGGGAGAGGGGGAGTCTGGGAGTGGGGGAGATATTCCAGAAGCGACCGATTTAAAGAGCATCACGGGGCGTGGAATCCAGGCGACCGTCAAAGGCGACTTGGTTCACATTGGCAAAGACGACCTATTCGCAGAGGTCGATGGTCCACCTCTTCCCGATAGCGTGCGATCGATCGTCGAGACGCTCGAACAGAACGGGCGCACGACGATGATCGTACGTCGTGGCGACCGTTACCTCGGCGTCATCGGACTGATGGACACACCACGCGAAGCATCCAAACGAACGATCGCTCGGCTGCGTGAACTCGGTATCAAACGAATGATCATGATTTCCGGCGACAATCAACAAGTCGCCGACGCCGTTGCCAAAGAAGTCGGACTGGACGAGGCTCGCGGCGACCTGATGCCCGATGACAAAGTCACCGAAATCAAGAAGCTGCAAAGCGAAGGCGGCGTTGCAATGGTTGGTGACGGAGTCAATGACGCCCCCGCGATGGCATCTGCTTCGGTCGGCATCGCCATGGGAGCCGCCGGCAGCGACGTCGCCCTGGAAACCGCAGACGTAGCGCTGATGGCCGACAACCTCGACCACCTCCCACTCGCGATTGGACTGAGCCGCGCCACTCGACGCATCATCCGTCAAAATCTCCTGATGAGTTTGGGCATGGTCGCGTTCCTGGTTCCCGCGACGATCTTTGGCCTCAACATCGGTCCAGCAGTCGCCCTGCATGAAGGCTCCACACTCGTTGTAGTCTTCAATGCTTTGCGGTTGCTTGCCTATCAATCGCCATCAACGGAAAAGGAATAGACGAATGGAACTGAAACATAACTTACTCGGCCTGCTGGAAGGGGTGGTCTGGTACTTTTTTATCTACTACTTCCTGCTGACATTGAAAAAGCCGGATCGGAATTTGTGGATTGCATCAGCGATTTTACTCGCACTATTTTACCTCGGTTTCGTGCTCTGCCCGTGGGTGAGACATACTCCAGCGTGGCAGGGACTTTGAATCGTGTTGCTGATTCTCTTTATCCTGACCGCGATCCTGCTGGTCGTCGTCAATGGTATGCTCGCCTATTCGGTTGTCAGACCGTCACAGCGCATCTGGCCTCCGCCAGCACAACAGACGTGGCAATACTATGTCGTGTGGTTACTCACCATTCTTTGCTTCGGCGGCTTCATTGTCGTGGGACTCGTCGACTGGAACAGCTTTGAATGGTCGCCTTGGTTTCGTTGGCCCGTGGGAGTCGGCCTGATCGTTGTCGGGAACATTCTCGCTTGGGTTGGCGTTCGTCAGTTGAGTCTGAAGACGACCTCCGGCCACGCAGGGCAACTTGTCACGGAAGGACTCTATAAGCACAGCCGGAACCCGCAATACATTGGGGACATCACAATCATCGCTGGCTGGGCGATCCTTTCAGCTTCACCATGGGCGATCCCGTTGTGTCTCGGTGGCATCGCGGCATTTGTTATAACGCCGTTCGCGGAAGAGCCATGGCTGGAAGAACTTCATGGTGACGCCTATCGAGGGTATCGCCTCCGAGTGCCGCGATTCTTCGGCATTCGCTCGTTGTACCGCAATCTCGAGTAAAGACAGAACAGCCATCAACAATTCGTAATGAAATCGGCGATATTCCAGAAGCGACTGATTTGAAGAGCATTACCGGCCGTGGGATTCAAGCGTCCGTCGAAGGCGACTTGGTTCACATTGGCAAAGACGACCTATTCGCGGAGGTCGATGGTCCACCGCTCTCCGATAGCGTGCGTTCGATCGTCGAGTCGCTCGAACAAAACGGACGCACGACGATGATCGTTCGTCGCGGCGAGCGTTATCTTGGCGTCATCGGTTTGATGGATACGCCTCGCGAAGCGTCCAAGCGAACGATCGCTCGACTGCGTGAACTCGGTATCAAACGAATGATTATGATTTCAGGCGACAATCAGCAAGTCGCCGACGCCGTCGCCAAGGAAGTTGGCCTGGACGAAGCTCGCGGCGACTTGATGCCAGAAGACAAGGTGGCTGAAATCAAGAAGCTGCAAAGCGAAGGCGGCGTTGCGATGGTAGGTGACGGAGTCAACGACGCCCCCGCGATGGCATCTGCTTCGGTCGGCATCGCCATGGGCGCAGCCGGTAGCGATGTCGCCCTCGAAACCGCCGACGTCGCCCTCATGGCTGACAACCTGGACCAACTCCCACTCGCCATCGGACTTAGCCGCGCCACCCGCCGCATCATTCGTCAAAACTTATGGATGAGTCTCGGCATGGTTGTCTTCCTTGTTCCCGCAACGATTCTCGGTCTCAACATCGGTCCCGCCGTTGCCCTTCACGAAGGCTCGACTCTTGTCGTCGTCTTCAATGCACTACGGCTGCTTGCTTATCAGCCCCCTCTGCGAACAATGAACAGTGATGTCGCTTAATGATCAGCGTTGGGAGTCTGGGAGCGTCGCAATCCTCCACTCCCCGTCTCCCCATCTCTTCGACTTTGAGAGGTAATTCCAGAAAAATCCCAATTTCCGTGAAGAAACGCCCTCGGCGTAGCATCTAAACCAGCAATGTTAGACACTCGATGCGGTTAAGACGCACTGTACCTCGGTTGGCGAGTCGGACTTTGCTAGCCTCGTGAGTTGCAACGCATCCCCGATGATCCCTGTATGAAGGACGATTTGAAGATGATGAAAACACGATTCCCCTTGTTGGTCTTGGCAATGGCCGTTCTCGCCAGCGGTTTCAGCACGACTTCGGCCACCGGCCATGAAGGCCACGATCACGAAGCCATGCAAAAGGCTGAGAAGAAGATCTCTGACACACTGGCTAAATTGCCAGCCGAAGATCAAAAGCTCGCTGCGGCCCAGCGATTTTGCCCGATGATGGCGTACAGCCGACTGGGCGCAATGGGCGCGCCAATCAAGCTGACCATCGAAGGCAAGCCTGTTTTCGTATGCTGCAAAGGTTGCATTGACGATGCGAAGGCTGGCGGTACGGCAACCGTCAAGATAACTGAGAAATTGAAAGATGCTTCTGCCGAGCTCGCTAAGCTTCCCCCTGCCGAACGTGCCGCCGCGGAAGCACAAAAATACTGTGCGATCAACACTAAGGGGCTTCTTGGCTCGATGGGCGCTCCAATCAAGCTAGAGATCGATGGCAAGCCAGTCTATCTGTGCTGTGGCGGTTGCACTAAGAAAGCTCAGGCCAATCCTGCTGCTACGCTCGCCAAGGTCGAAGAGCTCAAGAAGCCTGGCATGAAGGAAGGTCACGATCACGGCGACAAGGATCACGCCGATCACAAGAAGTAGCAAAGAGGTGGCGTGGGAGGAATCGAAGATACCTATTCACCTCGCATCACTATGACCTAGTTGACTAAAGTTTATTAGACCGCAGCGATGCGTACCGTAATGGTGCATGGCGTTGCGGTTTTTTCGTTTATTGCTCAGCTTGCGTCGGCAATTGTTTTTGTGATTTCCTGCAGATAGTGGTAGTGAAATGCGGCTAACGTTTTCTGCAGACACTGGTCGGCTGCGGACTTCCAATACTGCTGACTTATCGTTCTGCCACTGTTCGGCGTCAGCCAACGTATCACGTTGACCACGTTCATTCTACGGATGATTAGGTGCCATCAGTTAACGAAGCACGGACACTTGAGCCGCCATTGCGACTAGTCTACTTCCACATCCCTGGCGGCGCGCCATTTGCAGACGAGTCAGCAGCGAGGACGCAAATCTTGAACACAAGAGACAAGGTCGGATATGAGCAATGCAGAGTCATCTGGTAACTACGAAAAAAATAGTCTGTCAGTAACTGGATCAGTTGCGATGGGTACCGGAGTGATGATCGGTGCGGGAATTTTCGCCCTCACCGGTCAAGTTGCCGAGCAGGCGGGCGGACTATTTCCGCTTGCTTTTCTGGCTGCAGGTATGGTGGCGGGATTTAGTGCTTACAGCTACGTCAAGATGGCCGAGCATTACCCGTCTGCAGGTGGTATCGCTATGTTCTTGATGAAAGCCTATGGCAAGGGTACGGTCACCGCAGCCATGTCCTTGTTGATGTACTTCTCCATGGTTATCAACGAAAGTCTTGTTGCTAGAACGTTCGGAACGTACACGTTGCAGTTGTTCGATGCCAAGGACAACCGGTTTCTTGTACCAGTTCTGGGCGTTGGACTCCTTGTCGCCGCCTTCATCGTCAACATTCTCGGCAACAAGTTTATTAGTACCTTTTCAACGGTGTCCGCCGCAATCAAGATCTCAGGTATCTTGATTTTTGCCGCCGCAGGTTTATGGGTGTCTGGGCTGACATTTGAAAGTGTTGGCGTCACGGAACGAACATCCGCTGGCAGCTTCCTGTCGGCGACAGCTCTCGCCCTTCTAGCATATAAAGGTTTTACAACCATCACCAACAGTGGATCGGAGATTAAGGAACCGAAGAAGAACATTGGTCGATCGATCATCCTCTCGCTATCGGTCTGTTTGGTGGTTTATCTGCTCGTTGCCTTTGCCGTCGCAGGCAATCTTTCCGTTGCTGAGATCATTAAGAACCGTGACTATGCTCTGGCGGAAGCGGCGCGCCCGGCGTTTGGTCAATGGGGGACTTACTTCACGGTGGGCCTGGCGATTGTAGCGACAATTTCGGGGCTAATCGCCAGCACCTTTGCCGTGTCACGCATGTTGGCGATGCTCAGTGAGATGAAGCTCGTGCCACACAAGCACTTCGGAATGCCCGGCAATATTCAAAAACACACACTAGTCTACACCGTCGTTTTCGCGATCACGCTGACGATCCTATTCGACCTGTCACGAATCGCATCACTGGGAGCGATTTTCTACATCGTCATGGATATGGCGGTGCACTGGGGCGTATTGCGTCATGTGCATGACAAAGTAAAGGCAAACCGCTGGATACCGGTGATCGCATTGCTTTTAGATGTCATGATACTCGGCGTTTTTCTATGGATGAAGGCTACTAGTGATATGCTGGTTATTTGGGTCGCATTGGGGGGGATTCTGTTCATCTTCGTTGGTGAAAAGCTGTTCTTGTCGTGGAAAAAAGAAGACGGCGAGCCACTACATGCGGACGGCCATTCTGCGCAGAGGGTTTGAAAACCAAACTGTAGGTATATCTTGGATGAGGATTCTGCGCCAATCTGCTGGCCCAACGTACTAAGTATGGACATCAAGGTCGACGAACTACAGAGAATGCAAACCAAGATCAAAATATAGTTGCTGGATATCGGCGGTGAAGGACGCTACGAGAACGCATGGAATTTGAATCCTCGATCGCTGAAAACGATCGGGACGGAGAAGGGACTTGCCATCTCACGTCACATTCTGGGGCGCGGCGAGTGCATTCCGTTGCCTGATGGATGCGTCCAACAGATCATGATGGAACGAGCACCCTTGCGTCGAGCCGCCGTCTTCGAGATGGTTCGTGTGATCGTGCCCGCCGGCACCATCATCCGCGGAGTTAAGGCGATTATTCCTTCGCATCAGTTATGAAGCGGGGATACCGCCGAAGTGTGTTAGCAGTCAGAGGCAGGCCTGGACAAACTTCGGTAGCGACTATGCAGTCCGCTGGGGCGATTTCTTGGCCAAGCAGGGCAAGCTTTCTCAATAAGCTGTTGGGATGGAGTTAACTACACCTCCTATCAAACCAATTCTTAGCTGCATTAGTCGCAGTTTTTTCACAAAATGCGACGTCCCCCTTGACTCCGTACCGTAGTACGGAGTCGATAATGAAGGGTAAGGAGACAGTCATGACCAAATTCACGATTGGAAAAGTTGCCGCAGCGGCAGGTGTCGGAGTGGAAACGATCCGCTTCTATGAGCGACGCGGATTAATAGCGCAGCCCACGCCGATCAAGACATCGTTTCGCGAGTATCCGGAATCCGCAGTGAATCGAATTCGTTTCATCAAGCGGGCGCAAGAACTTGGATTCACACTTTCCGAAGTTGCGGAACTGCTGGCCCTATCAGAACAATCGGCGGCCTCGCGCAAGAGCGTCAGGGAGCTCGCGGCCAAGAAGCTACTCCTAATTCGTGAAAAGCTAGAAGACTTGCGTCACATGGAAGCGACGTTGTCCAAGTTGGTTGACGATTGCAGCGGCCAGGGGCCATTGCATGGCTGTCCAATCATCGAAGCAATTACAGATACTCAGATCCATTGCAATTAACCAAAAACTAGGAGCCAAATCATGCAAGCAACTTTTTCAACGACAATGACCTGCGGCGGATGCTTGAGCAAGGTCAAACCGTATCTCGACGACAATGTAGACATTAAGAGCTGGGAAGCCGACCTGCAAGACCCACGTAAGCTGTTGCGATTCGAACTGGCTGAGCACGCGCAGCCCGACACGATCGTTTCACTCATTGGCCAGGCCGGTTTTACTGCCACCCAAATTGACGAAACTCCAAAGTCAGTTGATTCCCCAGAAAAAGAAGAGTCAGTTGCCAAGCCAGGGTTTGAGTTTTCGACATACAAGCCCTTGTTTCTAGTCGTCAGTTATGTCATCGGCGCCTCGGCGCTGTTCGAACTGAGTCAACCGTCGTGGGAGCTGTCACGCTTCATGAACAACTTTATGGGCTTCTTCTTTCTTGGCTTCGCGTTCTTCAAACTATTGAATATCTCCAAGTTTGCCGACGCGTTCGCAACTTACGACATCGTCGCCGGGCGCTCCAGGGCCTATGCGCTGGCCTACCCGTGGATTGAATTGTCGCTCGGATTGTTGTTTGTCACGAGGACGCTACCGATGCTTGCTAACATCCTCACAGCCGTCATCATGTCGGTGGGATTGATTGGCGTCATCGCGGCAGTGCGTAAGAAGCAGACGATTCAATGCGCCTGCCTAGGCACCGCATTCAACTTGCCGATGTCCGTCGTCACGATTATCGAAAACAGCGTGATGCTCGTAATGGCCTTGGCCATGCTCCTCGCTTAACGCGATAAGGAGGCAGGGAGAGAATACCTCGTTGGAGGAATGGATACTCCGATCAAACTGACCATCGAAGACTAGCCGGTTTTCGTCTGTTGTAAAGCATGCGTTGAGGATGCGAAGGCAAGCATTCTGAACGGCCACGACCATGCCGCCTATGGACACGCGGATCAAAAATAGTGGAGTGCTTGCTGGACGACTGACGCCTTTCGAAAATTTGTTGAGTTGTCGAACAAGCGAATAACTCTAGGTCGAAACATGGTGAGTAGGCGTCGACGCAAAAGTTAGTCGTGTCAATGGCGAACCCTCTGGAAAGAAAGTGATTTAGGCACGCTTATGAAATTCACGGCTCTGTTGTGCGTATTGTTATTGATCGGGTGTCAGAGATCGGACGATCTGGCGATTGACAATGCCGATGCTGACCTTCAAGTGAAAATGATTGGGCAGGTTGTCGAAGCGTCATGCGGCGAATGCCAATTCGACATGGAAGGAACTGGGTGCGATTTGGCTGTTCGTATTGACGGAAAAGGGTATTTTGTTGATGGATCAATAATGAGCGATCATGGCAATGCACACGGCGATGGCGGAATGTGCAATACCGTCCGGAAGGCTAAGGTAACGGGCGAAGTCAAAGGCGAACGATTTGTCGCAACAGCCTTTGAACTTTTACCTGCGGACGGTGACTCAGCGACTCACGGGTCTTCGCCGCACGATGAATCTACGCACCACACGCACTGATCTAAAATGCGTTTTCCTTCATGCTGCGGCAATCTGGTGCGACATTTAGTCGCTAACAACCGAGGCCATAATCGATGCGTCTGGCTTTTTTCCCGATTCCCATACAAGGACTACAGGCCCATTGATCGACCTCGAAGCTGCGATCATTGGGTCGGCCGCCGGTTCGGCCAGTCGAACTGGCGTGTTTGAATTCGGAGTTGAGAGCAGTAAGTCTCCTCCGCGACGGTTAACCCACACCAGATAGTGACCGTTGACATTTGCTGCGACTGAAGGTTGTTCTCCTGAACCGAGCAATCGTTCGCGCATGCGACCACCAACATCAGTAGCAAATATTTGTTGATTTCGACGCCACACCGTAAGAGTCGAACCGTCTTCCGCGACAGCCAGATCGCCTCCGTCCATTGGGCAGGCATTCAGCTTCCAACTTCCAACACCAAGCTTGTCGGCCAATCCAAATGTTTGGCCCGAATCTTCAGACTTCGCCAGATACATGTCGCGATTGCCATCCAACGCATTTCGCCACATCACGTAAATCGTGCCGTCATCGCTGATTGCAACGGATGGATGACAACATTCGCAAACAGTGCCAGATGGTGACGCATAGATTCGGCGATTCTTAGACCAAGTCTTGCCTCCGTCTTGCGAACGAGCACCGTATATCTGCGTTCGGTCGTTACGCAGGTCCAGCCATGTACAGAAAATCAAACCATCCGGTCCCATGGCCATTCCATGCAACCCTTCTCGCGCAACTTTGGGTTGGTCACTAACATCAACGGGGCCGCTCCATGTATCGCCACCATCCTCGGATCGCCAAGCCAACAGGTTTCCGCTTTCGTGGCCAATTGCAGTCACGACAACCGACTTTTCGTTGGCAACAATTCTCGGCCCGCGCCGCATCCCCAACGCGAGTTTTATGACATGTCCGACTTTAATGGGACTGGCGTACGTCTTTCCGCGATCGACGGATTTACAAACATAGATATCCTCGTTCGCCCCAAACGCGACGAAGATATGACCGGTTGAATCGACAGCAACTTGCGGCTGTTGAGCGCCGGGCACGGTTTCAGACGAAATGACGCAGACCGGATCGGCGGCTCTTAAGGAGGTAGCGATCGAGCTCAGCAGAATACTAAGCAATACAACCAAACAAAATCTCATTCTTGCACCTATTGAATTGACTGTGAGCACTTCCGTCTTGGTAATTACGCGTCCTCGGCGAATCGCGGGTCGGCGATGCCGAGCTTGAGCTTCCATTCCATCACGGAGCAGTAGAGAACGGGAACGACAAGCATCGTCAAAATCTCAATCGTCATCCCGCCGAAACTTGGAATTGCCATGGGAACCATGATGTCGCTTCCGCGTCCAGTGGAAGTCAAGACAGGGATCAAAGCCAGCAGCGTGGTGGCTGTTGTCATCAGGCAAGGACGAACGCGACGCATGCCTGCGGTCACCGTCGCTTCGCGAGCATGCTTGACGTTGGCGATTCGATCCTTGCGGAAACTCTCGTCAAGGTAGGATGCGATCACGACTCCGTCGTCGCTGGCGATTCCAAACAATGCCAGGAAGCCAACCCAGACGGCGACGCTGAGATTGATTGTGTGCACTTGAAACAGCGTCCGCATGTTGGTTCCGAATACTTGGAAATCCAGGAACCAATCGGTCCCATAGAGCCATAGCATGATGAAGCCACCAGCCCATGCGATCGCGATACCGCTAAATACCAGCGATGTTGTGATGACAGATTTGAATTGGAAGTACAGAATCAGAAAGATGATTCCAAGGGCCAGCGGCAGGACTACCATCAAGGTCTTCTGCGATCTCAGTTGGTTTTCATAGTTGCCTGCGAACGTATAACTGACGCCGGCGGGTAGAACCAACTCGCCGCTGGCGATCTTCTCCTGCAAGAACGCCTGTGCATCTTCAACGACATCGACCTCGGCATTGCCGGCCTTCATGTCGAACAGAACGTATCCGAGCAGGAAAGTGTCCTCGCTCTTGATGACCTGCGGGCCACGGAGATAACGAATGTCCGCAAGCTGCCCCAACGGGATCTGCTGGCCCATCGGTGTCGGCACAAGTATCCGTTCCAAGGACTCGGCGTCGTCTCTTAGTTCGCGAGCATACCGGACGCGTACCGGATACCGCTCGCGGCCTTCAACCGTGGTGGTGATGCGACGACCTCCAATAGCGACTTCAATGACGTCTTGCACGCTGCGAATGTGCAGTCCGTAGCGCTTGATGGCATCGCGGTCGATGTCAATCTCCAAGTAGGGCTTGCCGACGATCCGGTCAGCGATGACGGCAGATGCCTTAACACTCGGGACCTGCTTGAGTAGACCTTCAATCTGCAGAGCAACTCGTTCGATGGTTATTAGATCGGGGCCTTTGATCTTCATTCCCATCGGCGCACGCATGCCACTTTGCAGCATCACGATTCGAGCCGCAATGGGTTGCAGTTTGGGTGCAGACGTGGTGCCGGGAATGTCGGCGGCTTTGGTGATCTCTTCCCAGATGTCGTTGGGCGACTTGATTTCCTCGCGCCATTGACGGAACGGTCGTCCGCTGGAGTCCTCGATCAAATCGCCCTGGTCGTCGCGTGCGTATGTGCCAGATTCTTCGTCGAAGCGAAAGTCCAATCGGTTTCCGTTTTGGTCCGACTTGTATTCTGACTTGTAGCTGATGAAGGTTTCGATCATGGAGATTGGCGCAGGGTCGAGCGGACTATCGGCGCGACCGATTTTGCCAACTACCGATTCCACTTCAGGAATTGAAACTAGTAGCCTGTTTTGCAACTGCAGCACATCCATCGCCTCACCAATCGAAGCGTGTGGCATCGTGGTGGGCATGTACAGAAATGAACCCTCGTCAAGCGGCGGCATGAACTCCTTGCCGATGCCAGGAAACGCCGTGGTGGCAGCCACCCAAGGGCGAGATTCGCGTATAGTCGATTCTGAAATGCCCACACGTGAGATAGTTTTAGGTATGAACGAGAAGATCCGATCAAAGCCAAGCCACGAACAGCCACCCAGCAGTAGAATCATCGCGGGTAGCGAGAGGAAGAGCAGCTTATGGGCCAGACACCAACGCAGGAGCGGCTCATAAAGGTAGCGCTGAAATACGGTGAAGAAGCCGAGTAGCCCGCCGATCAAAAGTCCCACGAACAACAAATTGCGAATCAAGCCCTTTTCAGGACCGAGCGGTAGCCAGTGATCGGTAAGTAAAACGCCTACTACCAAGACCGCAACCGCACTGGCAGCGTAGGGAGCAAACTTGTGATAGTTGGCTGGAATGCGTTCTTCCAGCAATTTGTAGACGCCAAGAGCAGCAACGGTCGCACCGACCCACCAAGTCACAAAGTACATTGCCAGGACGCCAGCCCCAACAAGAGCAAACATTGAATATCGTCGAAGTGCGCCAGATTTCATCCGTCTGCCCATAAGAATGTGAGCTGCCGGAGGAATGATGGTTAAAGCGACAATAACGGAGGCGGCCAACGCAAAAGTCTTCGTAAATGCGAGGGGGCGGAAGAGCTTGCCTTCCGCTGCGACCATCGTGAAGACTGGCAGAAAACTAACAACAGTTGTGGACACTGCGGTCAATACAGCACTTGCAACTTCGTTAGCGGCGCGAAAGATAACATGCCCTCGATCTTCGTTCGGATCGGCTTCATCCAAATGCTTCAAGATATTTTCGCACAGAATGATACCCATATCGACCATCGTGCCGATCGCTATGGCAATACCTGACAAGGCGACGATATTTGCATCTACGCCAAAAGTCTTCATGGCGATGAAGCACATCAACACGGCTAGCGGCAATAAGGCAGAGATCAGGATCGAGCTCCGCAGATGCAACACCATCACCAAGATGACGATGATCGTCACCAGAATCTCTTCGCTAAGTGCCGTATTGAGCGTGCCAAGCGTTTCGTAGATAACTCCGGTTCGGTCGTAGAAGGGAACGACACGAACTTGGCTTGTTGTAATCCAGCTTGGCCACTGCTCTCGTGACATCGAGCGTAGTTGGGAGACAAGTTGGGTGTTGAGGGTTGAGGCATGAGAAAGGGACGTCAGGACGTCCTCGTTCCTATCAACACTCAACCCTAGACTCTCAATCCAATCGCCAACTTGAACCGGCGTCGTTCGGCTCCAATCGATGACCACTTTGGTTGGCAGGCCCGGCGAAACTTCTTCGATCTTCTTTTTGACACTCTTAATCGCTTCGAGTGGATTGAAGCCGTAGCGAACGACCGTAACGCCACCCACTGCTTCTGCTCCCGCTTTGTCCAAGGCGCCGCGGCGTAGCGCGGGGCCGAGCGTGACGTTGGCGACATCCTTGATGGTGATGGGAACATTGTCGGTGACTTTGACAACAGTCTTTTCAATATCTTCTACTTGTTCAATAAAGCCCAAGCCGCGAATAACGTATTCGGCCTTATTGATCTCGATCGTTCTCGCACCGACATCGACGTTCGACATGCGGACCGACTGAAACACATCAGCCAAGGAGACCTTGGCAGCCTGCATGGCATCCGGGTCAACGTCGATTTGGTATTCCTGAACGAATCCGCCGATGGACGCAACTTCGCTAACGCCTTCTGCAGACGCGATTGCGTAGCGGACATACCAATCCTGAATCGTCCGCAACTCTTGCAAATCCCAGCCGCCGGTTGGATTGCCGTCGGGGTCATGCCCTTCCAAGGTGTACCATAGAATTTGACCGAGCGCGGTGGAATCCGGCCCGAGTGTCGGTTGCACGCCTTCGGGCAGCGTTCCAACAGGCAGGCTGTTGAGTTTCTCCAGCACACGCGAACGCGACCAGTAGAATTCGGCGTTCTCGTTGAAGATCACATAGATGGTCGAGAAACCGAACATCGAGTAGCTGCGAATCGTTTTGACTTCCGGGATACCCAACAACGCAACTGTCATCGGATAGCCGATCTGATCCTCGACATCCTGCGGGCTCCGCCCCATCCACTCGGTGAAGACGATTTGCTGGTTCTCACCGATATCAGGAATGGCATCGACGGGAACGGGATTGCGTGGCAGACTGCCGACTTGCCAATCGAAAGGGGCTACCATCACGCCCCAGCCCATGATGGCCCAGACCAGTAGCAGCATGACTAGCTTATTGTGAAGACAGAACCAGATGATTCCGCCGAGAATCGTGCGTCGACCGGCTTCGATATCGGGGGCGATTTCTTTTGAAGGTTCGGTCATTAAAGCGTTGCAATCTCGTTACTGGTTTCCAAAACTGTTGCATTTCTTGATTGGTAGGCACAACTCGTTCCCTAACCACGATTGTGTCCAGAGTGTTCATCGGCCGGCGGCTGTTTCTCACTCAGTGGCTCGACCTTGTCTGCACACTTCAGCATCGACGGTCCATAGTATGGATTGCGAACTGCGTCATCGATCTGAATCCAACTAGCGCCACGGCCATCAAAAGCCATCGGACAATGCAGCTCGAATAGTTGATCACTGTTCGGTAAACCGAAAGTGCGTTGTAGAGTCAGAAGTTCATCTGACATGAGAGCAAAAGCAGACCGAAGGGCGTCAATATCGGTTGCCTTCGACAGACGCGCTAAAATGGCGGATAGGCTTTTCATTTCGACGTTCCAGCGTTCCATCGTTTTTCCGCTCAGGGACTGTGCGTTGATGGAACTCACGGATTGTTGGAGAAGTGGCACGGCGGCTGAAGCTGAATTGGGGTCGTCCGCTGCAAGCGCGTCCGCGATTGTCAGGTAGGGGCGAACAAGTTGGCCTAGCTGATCACGAAACTCAGCCGGAACATCCAGGCTCTGTTCGGCCGGTTGATGCCCGCCGTGAGACAGACCGAACATCTGTTGAAGTCGTTCGGTGTGGCGCTTCGTAACTAAGAAAATTCTATCCGCGTTTTGCAGAGTGTTAATTCCCTTGCCTTCTACAGCATCATTTCTCAGCAGCATAGCGAACTCATCGAGCTGTCCCCGCATATCGCCCGATAGCTGTTCGGTCTTCAGTAGTGACACAGCGGTGCCTAGCTGTAAGTATGCATTGCGAATCGCATCCAGTTCAGCCTCTTCAATGGCGTCGCCGATGGAACTCACAGATCCGAGCACTTGGTGTAACTGCTTCTCCAACTCTGGCGGAAGTGACATGCGCGCGTTTTCGGCCATCTTCATGGGCTCACCGTCAGCGGTCGGTTTCGATTCGCCACCATGATTGTGACCACCGCCACCGCCGCCACCTTCGGGAGTCATCATGGAAGGTTTGGCTGAAATTTGTAGCGCGCTATCTAGCTTGAAGTTGCCATTGGTGACAACCAATTCGCCTTCTTTCAGTCCTGATTTAACGAGGTAATAGTCACCGGCACGCGGGCCCAGCACGATTTCGCGTCCTTCGTAGGTTGGTTCTTCTGCATTAGGAATCTGTACATAGACAATGGCCCGCGTTCCTGTGAGCAACGCTGCCGATACCGGGATCACCAGTGGCTTAGCCGTGTCGCTTGGTTCCGCCGTTACATAACCCAGCGTCTCGGCTCGAACCAGCGGCATCCCGCAGATGTCACAATTCCCTGGTTCGTCTTTGACGATCTCCGGGTGCATAGGGCTAATCCACTTTCCAGCCAGCGACGCATCGAGAACCCGACCGCCCGCGGCGATCTGGGAGCGAACGATCGCGCGCACGAACATTTCCGGTTTCAAGCGTCCGTCTGTGTTAGCGACGTTGACGCGTACTTTGACCGTCCGCGTGGCTTCATTCAGTATTGGATCAATGAATGCGATTCGCCCGTGGAAGACTTCACCGGGATAGGCTTCGGTCGAAAATTCGACGTCTTGTCCGTATCGCAGCCAAGCCAGGTCAGATTCGTAGGCATCCATCTGAACCCATAACTGTGTTAGGTCAGCCACGGTGTAGATACGATCGCCGGTGCGAACTCGATCACCTTCTTGTCTCAGCTTCTGGATGACAATCCCGCCGACCGGAGCGTAAATCGTGATGTGATCATTGGGTTTGCCGCGTTGCTCAATTTCCTGAATCTGCTTTTCAGTAATGCCCAGCAGTCGCAATTTTTCACGAGCGGATCCTGCCAAATCGATTGGCTCAATGAACCGCGACGACGGCCGCTGTGCGGCAGATTGTGTTGCAGAAATCAATTCTTCCTGCGCGGTATATAGTTCCTCGCTGTAGATGGAAACCATGTGGTCGCCTTGGTTGACTTCCACACCCGTGAAGTCGACGAACAGACGATCCAACCGCCCCGAGACCCAAGCGGTGATGTGCGCCAAGCGAGTTTCGTCATAATCGACTTTGCCAACCATTCGCACATTGGCTGTAACATAACGGTGCGTCACAGGAACGGTTTGCACATTCATGAGCTTCATCACGTTGGGGCTGATCGAAATAGTTCGAACGCCGCTAGCGGATTTCTTAACCGCTACCAAATCCATACCGCATATCGGACACTTGCCTGGACCATCGCGTCGAATCTGTGGATGCATCGAACAGGTCCAAATTTCAGCCGCCTTCTCGGGTGCGTTGTGCGCAGCGTGACCATCTTCGCCATTTGCGACTGATGGAGGCGAGTCGCCACGCAATGAAAAACCGACGAGCAGACCAAGAAGTAGAAGCCCAACCGCCTGCGCGATCCAGAGCTTGCCACGATGTTGCTGAAAAAACGCGTTGATTCGGTTCATGCTCTTGCTTTTCGGGTTGTTTGCACGGCTCGGGCCATTGTCGGTCGATGTGTCGCTCGGTCTCATTAACCCTCTTCCGTCTTGCTATCTAGCCAACTCGCGAGCTTGCTTACTTCCGCCTTGTCACGAACACCAACAGCGGTCATGGAACGAGAGCCTCGCTTCCAAGTTGCAGCGATGCTCGAATCAAGGTCCACCAGGCAACACTCGGTGTCTCCGCACATTGCCATATTTGTCGGACGCTTGCCGAACCACTCCGTTTTCTCGTCGTCATGTTCAAACAAAACGAGAGTTGAACCATCTTGCCGTTTGCAGACTGTTTTGACACAGGTGCAGCAAGGCATTTTCAAAACGCTGGTCGATGCAAGCGAATAACCCTCTGGCAGCCCCTGGGCAACCGCAGGACGGTAGCCGACAAGACGCACAGCTCCCTCGGTATCGACGGTTTCACCGTTGTATTTGTCCAATAGAAGCTGTTCCGCCCTTTCGGGATCGTCATCGAGTGTCCTCAAATAATGGTCCATCGTGGCCACGAATTCGGCGCTGTGCTCGTGGTCTACGTGCGAGTGCCCCGAGAAACGTGTCAACCAGAGACCAGAGCCAAGCAGGAGCAGAACCGAAGCAGCCAGTGCCAATTGGCGAATCGACACTCCTGACCATGTTGGGATAGTCGGCTTAGTCGGGCTCTCCGTGGACTCAATCGATGCGTTGTCGGAGAACCTCGCCTCGATGCCAGTCCAAATCTCTGGCGGCACCGTCGGCAAAGGTGACTCTTTCACGATACGGGAAAGCGATTCAAATCCCGCAAACTCGGATGCACATTGCTCACACGCTGCCAGATGTTGAGCGACGGAATCTCGCGCCGTGCCTGACAGTTCGCCATCGTAATAGGCTGAGAGCCGGTCTAGAACATCAGAGCATTTCATGACAACACATCCATCTAGGAGTCAATATTCGCACGAGAAACGTACATTATGACGTTTGCTCGCAACCCCACAAAGGCGACTTTTCGTAAGCATAGTCTTTGATGCACCAAGAAGCTGTTTCTTCGCGAATTCCCTGCGAATTCGCAGAACTGTAGAAAAAGCAGACCATTTTTCAGAGAAACTCAGAAATCTCGTGAAGAATTGTCGCGTTGGATCATCAAAAGGCTCCGTTGGCAATTCACCAGTTCGTTTACATTGAATCTGCGAGCGCTCAATGAAAATGAAGACACCCCTATTCCTATCCCTCGTGCTGGGATCGGGCATGTTTCTCGTTTTTACGGGATGCAATCCCACGAAATCCGACTCTTCCACGGTTGCCCCGCCAATTTCCGAAGCCGAGTCGTCGAGCCACGATCATATGGACGCCGACCACGACAGCGACAGTGCAGGCAAGTCGGATATGGAAAAGATGGCCGAGACGATGGCGAACTTCCCAGAAGAAGATCGTCAGTCAGCCATGAAGCAGCACTTCTGTCCGGTCAGCGGCGAAATACTCGGCACGATGGGGGAACCTGAAAAAGTCGAAGTGGACGGTCAAAGCGTCTGGATATGCTGCGATGGATGCAAAGATAAATTGCTCGCTGACGCTGAAAAGTACCTTGCCAAGCTGAACAAGTAGGCGAGACAGCGGTCGAGCTAAGACCATTTTCAATGAAAGCCACACCATGAATCTATCTCTCAACGTATCCCTACTGACGATCGCCCTCATAACGAGCAGCCCGATTCTTGCTACCGCGCAGAACACCGCCCTAAACTCACACGCCGGACATGCGCATTCCAATCACGATCACGATTCGATGAATATAGAGACGGGACCGCATGGCGGCCTACTCCAGCTGATTGGCGAACATCGAGTTGAAACGGTCCTCGTCGAAAAGGGCATTATGTTTATGCTGCTTGAGAAGAAGGGCAATGCTGTTGCTGCTCCTGATGCTTGTGGTACAGTAAAATTGCGAGTGGGTGATGACGCTAAGGAGTACGCCTACCAGCTCCACAGACTTAAGAATCAAGCAATCGGCGTTGGTGTCGACCTGTCTAAAGTCAAGAAGTATGACCTGCACATGGAAGTTCAGTTGACCAATGTGGATGCTGAACCACTCAGCTTTCAAGTCACTGGTCGTTTAGCCGACGACCAACTCTCTGACGCAGTACTTATCAGCCTACAAGCCACCTGCCCGGTAAATGGAAAACTGTTAGGCAGTATGGGCGCTCCTCCCAAAATCATGGTCGGTGGGAAGGCTTTGTTCGTTTGCTGCGCAGGTTGCAGCAGCAAGGTTCGGAGCTCGCCCGACCAATACTTCACCAAGGTCTACTCAGCCAAAGGCGAGCAAGTTCGACCGGGTGTTTTCACCGCCACTCTTGCTGATGCGGCGGCAATCGGCGCGCAGAAGATATGCCTTGTCCTGGATGAACCTCTTGGCGGCATAGGCGTTCCAATGAAGGTAGACGTGAACGGAAAGGCAGTTTACATCTGTTGCGCAGCGTGCTCGAAAAAGCTAGCGGCCTTCCCAGACGAGTATCTCGCGAAGCTCACGCAAATGGGCGTGACTCCACCGGCATCCCATTAGCTTATCGCTACAAGTAGCCGTCGGTTCTTTTTGTAGCTGTTGTATTCTCAACAGAACCTTTTCGAAATTCTCAAATGCCATCTAGGCATTCAAAGAGGTAGGTATGAATGATCTAATCGAGGTAGTGAGTGATTTCACACCAAAAACAGCCTGGGAAAAGCATGTTACGGCGACGCGCTGGGGGAAATATATTACTGACGTTGAGCAGCGTCTCATCTTGCAGGGCCAGGAATTGGCAGGTCCACCTGTCACCGCGCTGGAAATAGGTATCGGGGGTGGGCGTTGGGGAAAGATGCTATCTGATCTCGGTTGGCAAATCACAGGTACTGACATCGACAGGGCGTCGCTCGATATTTGCCTAGAAAGAATTCCTCATGCCGAATGCATCTGCGTTGAGCCAGGTTCCGAAGAATTCCCCAGCCCATCGGAATCAGTCCGTCTGTTGCTCGGCATCGAGGTCAGTGAAATGTTGGAATGCGATTGGTTTATTCAAGAAGCCCAACGAGTATTAGAGCCCGGTGGAGTTTTCGTCGGCGTATTTCAAAACAGAAGTTCCTTACGAGGCCTGCTCAAGAACTGGTTTCCAACTAAGGGTGATCCTAACGCGTCTACGCACTACAAGGTAGCCTACTCGCCGTGGCGAAAACAAATGACTAAGCACGGCTTCAATATGATTGAGGAAGAGGGACTCTGCTGGCTACCGTTTTTTTCACGTGGAAGCGATTCTCGCATGATCCCCGCCGCTGTAGCCGTCGAACAGTGGTCGGGCTTAAGACGAATGGCAAGCCTAAGTCCATGGATTGTCTTCATTGCGCAAAAGGTTGGCTGAATTAACGCAAGTTACGCAGTTCGTTGCCTATTGGAACTTGGAATGGAAATTGCTCTTACGACGATCGTCGTACGGAACAAAGTTAACACCGGAGGTCGTTGAACGTTTACGGCAATGCGAGAATGCCGCTAAGACTCTAGGTCGAGCTGTAAAGCGGACAAAATCTTTGCGTGAATGATAGGCCAACCCAAGCTTATGGCGAACTTTCGTGTCCGGTGGTCGCAACACTTTCAGCTTATTCGGCGCATTAACATGTGTGTTCAACAAAAGCCATGTTTTGCAAATGACTTTGCACAAGACTTCACGCTTTAGGGCGATGAACTCACCGAGATAGCTGGATGGGACTGGGAAAAGCTCGCTATTTCCGCAGGCAGAATTTTGCTTTGCTGCACATCGAGTGTAGTCAAGTTTGATAACTCGGCTAAGTCATTCAGGAGAAAACGATCAACATTGGTGTTGGCGAGGTTGAGCGTCTGCAAGTTGCTCGCAGACACTAGCGTTGTGGCGATGCTGGAGTCAAAGGGCGAGTTGGAGAGATCGAGGTGGAGGAGGGAATCGACGTGCTGCAAAGTACCTAGCGTCTTGAGCTGCATGGATTGAAGACTCAGTGCAGTTAATTGATCCAGCTTGGGCAGGAACTCTAGCGATGCCAGGCGAGTTTTGCTTAAGTCGAGTGACTGGAGATTCTCAAAGTGAACCAACTGAGCTAGAGACTCGTTGGTGAGCATGCAGCCAGTGAGATCGATGTTGACGATTCGAGAGGGTGACAATGCTGCTAGGTTGTCTGCAATGTCGCGATTGGACAACCAAGCGTCGTTGCCTTGAACTTGAACGGCGCCACCGATGTCAAGTATCCAGTTTAGAGCGGCTTGAGGCGCAGTGGCCTGTTGTCGCTTTTCGAATTCAGATCGTGTCACGGTTACTTCGGCGCCGCCTGGGTAGCGGAGGGTGTAGCCAAGGTAGTTATCAACGTCCGAATTGGGATTAAGAAGACTGCCATCGGCGGTTAGCTCTACTGTCGAACCGTTGTCGAGTGACATGCCGAGGTAGTCTACTGTTCCCGTGCTCAAGTCGACTTGCACGAACGCGTCGTATGGATTGCCGGTGAAGAATACCGCTTTGGTTCCCTCAGTGTTCTTTCGGAAATCGGAGGCTGCGATCGGCGGAGCGGGACTCGCCGACTGCAAAGTCCCATCTTTCCAAACTTCGAATGTTTGTCTCTGCGCGTTGGACTTGACTAAAAGCACCTTACCGAGCTCCTTCATGTTAACTGCGGCCTGCGCGTTTTGAAGTGTGAAACCAAGGTCGCGAACTTGGATCTCGCCATCGGGCTCGACGGGCATGTTCAACGCAACGCCGCCTACTCGAATTGAGCTTTCATCAAACCACTCGGGCGAATGCCAAGCAGGGAAATAGTCTTGACCAGTGGCGATCTCTTTCACTTCCCGCGATGCTACGTGCAAGAAACGCAGGTTCGTTCCGTTCTCGGCGTCCACAGTACCCGGCACAACCGCTAGCCACTGGCTTTCCGGGCTCCATTGGAGATGCGGCGTTTGGTCGTCCGTAAGCTCGACGGTGACGAAGGGCAAGCTACCACGGCTGGCGGTCTCCCACACGAACACCCGCTGAGTGGCGTCCTCCAATAAAAGGGTTGCTGCCAAGTACTTGTCGTCCGGGCTCCAGAACAGGTAGCCTGAACTCGTGTTGAATCCAGTGTTGGCGATGGATTCAGGCAATTGCAATTCGATAACACTTTCACCCGAGTTGTCCATTAGACGCACGACTCCAGTATCGGTGGCTTTGCCAAAATAGGCAGTCCAATCGCCAGCGTTGCTGCATTCCCATTGCCCGAGTTCGAAGTTTTCGTCGAAGGCATGGACGCCTAGCTCGCTGCCCTTGCGATCGAGTAGCGTAAACTCGCGACCAGAACGACAGAGAAGCTTGCCGCCACGGGATTGGATCTTGCCTGTCACGAATCTCGGTATGGAAACCGTCGACTGCGGCTTGCCATCAATCGTCCATGTTCGCAATTCACTGCTGTCTGGATAACTGAAGACCGCCGCTAGTTCGCCGGTTTCCTCGATCCAACTCAACTCTTGGGGTTGTAGGGCATTTCTAAACTGAGCGCTCGGTAGGCTCTGTCCTGTGGGTGTAAAGGATTGCAGGCGCCCGCATTGGAGGCCATATGTATCACCACTAGCAACGAAATCAATGCGCTGACTTCCTTCCGCATCATCATCGCTCCAAGCCGGAACCCAGACGGAAGTGATTCTTGGCGAGCCGTGCTCTCGTTCTTCACCTAGCAAGTCCAGTTCACGTTGTAGATTGCCGTAGTGATCCACGACCTTACCACTCCCCAATACTAGCGCGCGACCATTAGGCGACCACGCAAATTCGCTCGCGGGCTGCTGAACAGAGTTAAATTGATCTTCATTGATGGTGCTTTTTAGAAGTCCATCTCTGCTCCAGATCTCTAGCGCCACACCATCAGCCCACTGGCGCGTTCTCAACGCTCCTAGAAAACTACCATTGGGCGACCAACGAACGGCACGGAGCGACTCGTCCTCCCGCTCAGATGGAAGCAATCGCAAAGTGTCGGACTCAGTGTTCCATATGCGAACGCGCCCGTCCGTGCATCCAAAGGCAACTTGTCCACTGTCGGGATCGCAAGCAACAGCACGCTGTACCGGCATGCGTGGGTTCGAAGGATCTTGCTCGGGACCAGCGGCAGCTTCAAACTCGATTGACGCCTGCACGTTCCCCGCAACATCAACCACATTTGCCTTGTGATTGTCCCAAACAACAAGCTGATCGCCTGCGGTTGTCCAGCTGATGGCTCCGTGGCTTGAGGAGCCGTCAATGAGATCACTTGCATCCCACTGGGCCACTATACGGTTTCTGGCATCGCGAATTTCTACATAGCCGCCATTCTCCGACAACAAAGCAACACGCTGGCAACCAGCCGTCAACGCGACACCACACCAACGACTATCTTGAGGCGACGCAATGGTATGGGTTACGACTCCACTACTTAGCTCCATGATTTTGCAGTCGTATTGCGAGATGACCGCGTAGTACTTGCCGGCCGGATCGATGGCAATCCGGTTTTCTGTTAAGCCATGCGCATGTTGTGTCAACGGTGGCAGCCACGGGCGAATTTGCCAGTTCCACAGTTTTGAATGTTCCGCCGGCGACGGGAGAAGGCCCGAAAAATGACCGGTTGAACGCAAGAGAGACCAGTCGACAGTATTCTGCGAAGGCAATCGTTGGACCGTGCCATCGCGATTCTGGGTCAAAGCGATTGTCGCAGCTTTAGCTGCGTCTGCTGCCGCTCGAGCCGGTTCCACTAAAGGCCTATCCGCCAAAGTCGCATCTCGTCGTGTCACTCGGATCGACGCTGGCGTTCCCCCGTTGATCACGATCTCTTTCTCGGAGAGTGTAAATTCCGAGGCATCGACGCCTTCAATGAGAATGGTCCAGCGACCTTCGCTCAGTCGGAGCTTGTTGCCAACTTCGCGAGTTAAGCTTAGATCCTCGCGCTGGCCATCTTTGACGGCCACGACTTGGATTTTGGCGTTGGGATCATCGCAGTCCACAATCAGCTCACCACCACCGGGCAGATTCAACTTCAGCATGACTCCCGCCGCGATCAACAGCGGAATCAGGATTGCCGCAGCTACGCCGATTAAGACGCGAGGCGGAAACTTGCTGCGTTCGGCTTTGGTTTCACTGGGACTGACAGCGTGCTTGGTAGGCTGCTTCTGTGGTGGAGCATAGCCGGGCAGGATTGCTCTTACTTCTTCGGGGCTAGCCCACTGAGAAATTGCCTCAGCCAGTTCGCCAGCCGATTGAAGGCGCTCGTCAGGTGACTTGGCCAAGCACTTTGCAATGATATCCGCTAGTGGCTTGGGTACATCAGGCAGACGCTTGCGCAAGTTGGGTAGGGGCTCATGTAGAATGCGCGAGGCCTTGGCGATGAAGCTCTCGCCTGGTTGACTTCGATACACAGGACTGCCGACCAACAGTGAAAACAGAGTGACGCCCAGAGCATAAACGTCGGCACGAGCGTCGACATCGCGACTACTACGAAGCTGCTCCGGGGACATATAGTCCGGAGTTCCCAGAATCTGTCCACCCCGCGTGAGGTCCGTTGCTTCATGCTCGGACGCATCGTCCTGTGCTCCCAAGCGCGCTAGGCCCAAGTCGAGTACGCGCACGACGCCTTCATCGTCTAGCATCAAATTGCCTGGCTTAATATCGCGGTGCGTAATCTTTTGATTGTGAGCATACTGAAGGCCCAAGGCGGCTTGCCGCACTAGCTCACAAGCTGCCCCGACCGAAATCGTCTTACCCTCTGACCTTAACCGCTTCTGTACTTCCGCAAGTGATTCACCCTCGACATAGTCCATGACCAGGTAAGGCACATCGCCTTGGAAGTCCGCATCATGGGCTGCGATTATGTTGGGGTGCTTGAGCGCTCCGATGGCCTGCACTTCGCGTCGAAAACGAGCTCGAATTTCTGGCGTCAGTCCCGAGTGGCTGTGGATGACTTTCAGAGCCTGGATCTTGCCTAGTTGCCGATGTTTGGCCCGATAAACCGTTCCCATACCGCCACGGCCAACCTCGTCCAGCAGTTCATAGGCACCAAGCTCGGGAAGCGGCTCTTGGATCGCGGCTAGCTTACGAATCGTCTCCAGGTTGGTGAGTTTCTCAATCAGTTGGTTCGCCTTGGAGTCAAGTTCGCACTTAATTGTGTTGTGCACCGCGTCTCGGACAACCTGGTCAATTTCCACCAGGGTCGGATCCGCTTCGGCTTTCTCCGTATCGAGGTCGTGCTGGGTCAACCGACTTTTTTGATCGATGGGTAATGGGTTGTTTGGATCCATGGTATTCTGCAGGGGGGGAGTCGCTGAGGCCAGAATGGATGGCGATGACAGTACAAACTCGCAGGCGTTACGCGAGTCCGCCTAACTTTCGAGAGTTTCTTCAACTGCCTGGGATTCTGGGACTGCCAGGAGCCCTTGCGGCGTTTCCGCGTCTAGCACGCCCTCCAACTCGTTCCTCAAGCGTTTGCGAACGCGATGGGCCGCTTGCCGCACGGCATTGGCGTTCATGTTCAGTCGCTTGGCCACCGTTGGCCCGTCGATCTCTTGCACACTGAATAGCTCAAATGCTTGCCAAACGTTGGGATCAAAATCCGGTCGAATGGATTCCAGGATGTTGTTGACCAGCTGATTTCGAAAAGCGGTTGCGGATGCTTCAGCATCTTCGTCAGAATGGATTTCTCCCAAAATACGCTGATAGTCCTCACCGCCGGGTGATCCTGGTTTGGCCAAGTAGCGTTCGCAGTGCGTAGCGATTTCGCGGCGAACGATCGTAAATGCCCAGTGCCGAAGCCGCATGGCCTTGCCATCACGTTCAAACTGGGCAATGTAGCGATACATCTTAACCAAGACAGCTTGCACGACTTCTTCGCAATCTTCGTGCTTCAGATTTCTACCTTTGCAAAATTGGTAGATCGTCCTTCCCCAAATCTGAGCCAATTGGCTCCAAGCGCGGTCGCTTCCCCGGCGCAGCGCCGACACCAAACTGAGCGGCGTATCGTCGCCCGCCGATTGATATTCGGAAAAGTCGCGTGTCTCAGAACTATTCATGCGAAAGTTAGGCCTCAAAACATGCCGTGAAGTGCCGCCAAGAACGCTCAATTGTACTCAAAAGTCGGCTCCCAAACGCCCTTCAAGCGGGGCTGACATCTCAAAGTTTTCTTCGCCAAGTTTTCGATTTGCGGTTTTGTATGCGTAACACACCTGGGTTTGAGACTACAGAAAACTGAGCAACAGGCAGCGTGCCTACCGTTCATCCAAGTTGCGTCTCACGTTGAGTCGCAGCAGTCTCTGCGTACATGAGGTAATGCTATGCAACGTTTCACACACTTCGTCCTGGGAGCCTCGTGCATGATTGCCGGGATCCTTTCTCAGAGCTCCCAAGCCACCGCACATGATTTTACTTGGGACAATCTGGCCTTGGCCAGCATCAAGCTCGACAAGAACTATGACGTGGATGCCAACGTCGAGTGGTACATGGAAAACTATCGAGAGGCCACTTGGAATCTAGCTCGCAACGACGAGTTCTTAATGCACGAGAAGAAGGAGGAAACACGCAAAATCTTCCAGAATCGAATTGACCAGTTCGATGTCGAGCAAACGTTCACTCTGCGCGCAAATATGGAAATCGGTGACTACGACTTCTCCAACCAGGAGTTCCCAAGAGACCATAATGGACCGGATTCCTATTGGTACAAATCTTCGTCGAAGTACTCAGAATCGATTCCTTCGACCCTCAAGTTGTTCATGAAGAACTATGACTTTCTACACGGCGTACCCATGGAGCCTGCCGCGGCGCGAGCGTTCATTCAGTCCAGAAAGAATCGCACTGGCTACGTTGACCGTAGCGTCTACGCCATTGTTGAATTCCGAGTTGTCAAGCTGAAGGAGGAAGGTGAACTGTTGGCAGAGGCTCTGAAAGTCACTTACTACCGCGACTCGGCGAGACGTCAGCCGCTCGGGCCGACGCTGGTATGGGAGCCTAAGTCAGCTACTTCGAACGACCAGGCCGCGCCATCCGCGAGTGAAACAGCCGATCGCGACGTGGAGGGAAACGCAGACCTAAGCGTTGTGGGTAGTAGGTAGTCACTCGGCCAGTGCGATTGAGCCCCTCGGGAATCGAGCAACAAAGCCTTAGCATTTTGGGTAGGTTGGCACGATTCTGAGGCGGCGGAAGGCAAGTGCGCACCGCAGCGGCTTCATCGCCTTTCACCGTGCGGGGCCAAGGGCGCAAGCGCCTCAGCGGGCGAGCCCCGACGGATGAAAGACGACGAAGCCTTAGCGAATTGAACAGGCGCAGATATTCGATTGTGCCAAAGGTGACATATTCCTAATAGCGTGCTATGGAATCAGTAAATCGCTGTTTCTCAGTGCCCTAGCTCGAGTAGATGAATTCAGGCCTTTTAACTCAGGACAGCTTCCTGACCTAAGAGGCCGGTGGTCTTGAAAGTGTTTTCAATACAGTGTCGACCTGTGGAGCAATTCAGTGGACGCTCTTGATTCTTGTCGCCTGGCCGGGTGGTGGACTGACTCTTCGGAGACAGCCCATAGCCCGACCAAGGTGGCGGGCAGATCGATTGGTGCCTCACGCAGGAGAAACTGCCATGGCGACACTTACTAGAGCTCATAACGAGCTATTTCGACGTTCCCCTGATGAATGCTTTTCATCGTTCGACGCGTTGTACGCAAAATGTGCGGACGATCATATCGCCTCGGACGACCTTTGGTGTCGACCACAGGAAGTTGTCATTACGCACGACTTGACTGTTTGTGTCGATGGCTCGGACGAATTCCGGTTAACCGACTGGTCGTTTTCACAACTCTGCCGCATGGCGAGTGTGAGTCGCGATACGATCAATCGACTTTCACGGAAGACGGCCAGCAAAGCTTTTGAAGAAACCTTGCCGAATGCGGACAAGCCTCTTCAACTGCTGACCACGGGCGAGGACGTTCGGTCGATTCACGGAGCTGCTTACACGCGGTTGTGGAATATCGAATTGCTGGATCTCGTAAAAGAGTTTGCTTCGGACTTCTCGCCTCCACAAGTTGCGATGAACAGCCAAAGTACTGGGCTTTACTGCGGTGAGCAGGATATGTTCGCGTTCCTGATTGACCCAACCGGTTGGGCAGAGATCGAAGGCGAAGCGTTCGCCCCAGGTTTCTTCCTATGGAATTCAGAAGTTGGACGCCGCACATTGGGCATCCAAACCTTCTGGTTTCAGCGAGTCTGTCAGAACCACATTGTGTGGGACGCTGTCGAAGTGGCTGAGTTCACTCGCAAGCATACCGCCAATGTGCGCGATGGACTGGATGACATTCGACGCATCATCGACAACCTAGTCGCCAAACGCGATGCGCGCCGCGATGGATTCGTCGATTGCATGAAGAAAGCCATGCACGAACGGTTGGGCAGTGATGCCGACGAAGTGATCAAGCTTCTGACGCAGCACGGTATTCCGCGGGCCATCGTCAAAGACGCTATGGAACTCGCTCGCGAGCAGGGCGGCTTTACGATCTTCTCAGTCGTCGACGCGCTCACCAAACTTTCTCAGTCGGTGCAGTTGGCTGGCGATCGAGCGGCGCTCGACACGAAAATTGGCAGCCTACTTGCCCTGGCGGTGTGATAATGGATCCACAAGCAACCTGGGACTCGCTAATTCAAGCTTGGAGCAAGCGGCACTGGGATGAAGTTTCCGAGTTGAGCGAATCGCTGCTGGCTTGGCTGGCCAAAGGTGGCTTTCCACCTGAGACCAACTACCCCAAAGAACTCGGCGCTGACTGGGACGCGGCCGTCGCCTTGGCCGCTTGCGGCTTTGCATTATGCCGTAGCCGTCAAGTGCTAGAAAACGAGCACGGTATTCCTGCCGATGTTCCCTTCAGCTTGGTTTGTGCCAAATGCCTGTATGAAGGCCCCAAGTCTTTCGACAAAGCCACGCAAAAGGGCTGGTCTCGCATCGAGTACTACCCAGCCGGCAAAGGCGAAAACTTTCTTGGGATCTGCTCTGTCTGCCGCGCAAGCGAATGACATCTTGCTGATTTCTGTTCTTCTCGTTGGTTGTCTTATGTGAGATAGCCAGATTCTATCTGTTACCTGAAGGAGGTGCCTCTATGGCTACCAAACAAGTTGTTCGTCCTGTTCACGAAGTTCGACTAGGCCGCATCAAAGCAGCCATTTGGGAGAATGAAACGCAAAATGGCTCGCGTCACAACGTCACCATTTCGCGGCTGTATCGCGACGGTGAGAAGTGGAAGGATTCGGCTTCGTTCGGTCGTGATGACTTGCCACTCGTGGCCAAAGTCGTCGACCAAGCTCATTCTTGGATCTTCGAAAACTCAGGCGGCAACGCCAGTTTCGATCCCGAAAAGATGAGCGACTAAGTTATGGAGCTCACGGGCGCTCCAACGACTTTTCTTTAGCCCGCCAATATCGAAGGATTCAATCATGAATCTGTACCCGAGTAGGTTTTTGGAAGGTTTACCATAACCACCGATCGCCTCTCACATTCTCGCCTGTTCTCTACAGCTTACCGACCTGAGTAGTCCTATTTCGCATTCTTGCTCGATTGAAACCATCGAGGAAGCGATGCGTGGCAATTGGTTTTAAATTGGCAACAAGCTTAGACACCCAAGGATCTCTCGAGCCCCAACGTCCTCATTCAGACGGCATTGGTGGCCCGCGCGATCGGCGGGGAATAGTGGGCTTTTGGCATTCCTGGCAGTGTGAGCCGTTCCCCCCACTGTAATAATAATGAACGTGGTTGAAACTGCTTGGCCAGTTGCGTGCAGGTTTCATCGACCCTCACAGGTTGTTTGTACACGCATCGCTTCCGGTCAGATCGATCACCAATGCTTCCAGCAGTATATGAACGAGCCGCAAGTTCTATGGGTCTACCATTTCGCATTCAGTTGGATTCTCTCGATAGCTGTAGCCGGTGCCTTGCTTGGGCAATTAGTCCTATTTCGCGAACTACTGACTCGGGTTGAGGGCTAGTTTCCCACGGTCGCCCGACGTTGTTCCAGTTCGCAGCACAGGGATTCCCGGCTATGCCAACCATGCCGAAAAACTCTTCGGACGAATATGTTTTAGTCGGATCAGGCAGATGCCAGCGATTCCATATCCCGCGACCGTCTGTGGACGAAAGGGCGCTGGTAAGATCGTCGCTAGAATCCGTGGATCAACTCGAAAATTCGCCAAGATTCGGCGATCAATAGTTCCTCGGATAGTCGGAATTCGCACCGTCGATGCCTTTTCTAAGACTTTGGGTAAGATTGTAACCGTACTACCTGACCCTAACTTAACAGTGGACTTCAGTTGTTTCACTGCCGGAAGCCCATTCTCTTAATTGAAACACTACTTGGAACAACCATGCATTGGCGCGGTACATATCGCCTGGCTCGAATGTGTTTAGTAGTCGTCGGACACTCGGTTCCGGATAACTGGGACACTCAATTCTGAGTGGTTACCAACGATAACTCCTCTTCCGCGAGCTAAACTATGAACCTATTTCAATGTCGACGATGTGACCAGCCAATTTCCAACGGACGCCAAATGGAGACATTGAGTATTGGATTTGAGTTCTTTCGCGACGATGGTCAGATCGAGTCGCTCGAAACGCTGTCCAAGTTTTACTGTATGAAATGTATACCCAGCAACATTGATGTCAGTTTGTCGGATTGGCGCAGAAAAGCACCAAGCTTAGAGCAGCAATCAAGCGGAGGAGATAGCACCAGTATGTCGTTTCATTGCTGCGAATGCGGCACTCCGTTCCAAAGTCGGCAGCCAATCCTCAGCGTGGTCCTGATCCGGGAGTTTTTTGATTCAGACACGCAGGAACTTGTGCCGCTGTCCGCCGATTGGCTGTACACCTGGTGTCTCGCGTGTATTCCCGACTCAAAACGACTGCGTTTGCCAAATCTTGAGGGCTAGCCGAAAAACCGTGGCTATTTCTCAAATTTGGTCAGGAGCTGTGTTTTGTCAAGCGAAATATTGCTTGGCCTTTCCATCGCAGCCACCATGTCGCATCGATCGCCTTGACGTTCAAAGCGATTGCTCGGTTTCACCTGCAGTTGCTATGCCGCTCACCCTGCATGGCAGTTCCAAGCTCCAGAACTTAAGCGCTATCCAATATCCGAATTTAATGCTGGACAAAGGATGTTATTCAGCGTTAAGGTTCGAGAGTACAAAAACTCACTATAGGCATTCTTGAGTTGCCTTGTGGGTAAAGCAACGGATAGTGTGTACGAGGAGTTGCGCGGAGGGACATTGAAACGAATTGAATGGCATGATGCAGCTTGGCAAGCCGAGCAACAAAAGCCGACCGAATCGGTGCCGGTTCCACATCAGAGTGATGGCGAATTGGTTACTGCTAATGGAAATGCCGGGACACCCAATCTCATCCAAGAAGCTGGCCCGGCGGCGAAGTTTGCTTGGGAGGAATTCATTTATGGCAAGTTGCGAAATCGGCACACGCGGGCTGCGTATGAGCGAGCGATTCGGCAATTCCTGCGTCACTGCGATCGCCAAAATAGAGATCTGCCGACAATCACGCCGATGGACGTAGGCACTTACTTGGACGGTCTTGCGTACGCGATGTCAACCAAGAAATTGCACTTGGCCGCGCTTCGACACTTCTTCGATGCACTGGTCACCAGGCATGTGGTGGTTCTTAATCCTGCCGCTTCGGTTCGCGGTGAACGACTTCACGTAATCGAAGGCAAAACACCGGAGATATCAATCGATCAGGCCCGCCAGTTGTTGCGCAGTATCGATGTATCCAACATCGTCGGCCTGCGTGATCGAGCGATCATCAGCATCTTGATCTACACAGCAGCCCGCGCCGGAGCTGTGGCTGGTTTGCGTTGCTGCGACTTCTACGATCTCGGGGAGCAATACTGCTTCCGCTTCCACGAGAAAGGCGGCAAGTCGCGGGAGATCCCAGTACGCCACGATCTCAGCCAAACGATCCGAGCTTACCAAACTGCGGCACAACTCAATGCTTGCGACAAAGCCAGTCCGCTGTTTCGAACCACCATTCGACGAACCAAACAACTCACAGAAAACTGGATGACTGCCGACGACATTGGGCGTATGGTTAAGCGCCGGCTCCGTGCGGCTGGCTTGCCCAGTCGCCTCTCACCCCATTCATTTCGCGTCACCACCATCACCGACCTTCTGTCTCAGGGAGTCCCACTCGAGGACGTACAGAATCTCGCCGGCCATGCTGACCCACGGACCACTCGTCTGTACGATAGGCGGCAGCGGAAAGTCACTCGCAATATCGTCGAGCGGATTTCGATCTGAGATTGGACTCTTGAATGGTGGATCGCATTCATGTGCGGCTCGTAGTCAATCGACGAGGCGGATCGACACGGCTACTCGTCGGCGTTGCCGCGCGGCGACTGATTTGTAGGAGCTGAAAAGAAACGCAGTTACTCAACATAAACTCCAAACGTCGTTCGAAATTGTACTCCGTGGGAGGTGCGGACTTCAATGGTCAAGTAATGAAGACCTCGATACTTTGTCTTTTCCCAGTGAGAGAAGCGCTCGTGCTGTTCTTGCGTGCGAATTTCGTAATCTCTTGAATGCGCATCACCGTCTACCGGGTTTTTGTTCCACGCCTCAGTGCCATGGTTCTTTGCCGAACACCTGATCGTGTATGGCAATTGGGGAAGATATGGAATCGCGACCGTGAACTTAATCCAGCGATTTTTGGGAACGATGCGACTAGCCGCAAAATAAGATCCCTGGCGTTCAACTCGATCCTCGTCATACACTTCCGCGAATACGCGCAGTGCCGGAATACTGCCGGATTCGATGAGTTTGGTTGACGATAATGGTGTACACTTCAAGTACTCATAAGTTGAGAGCCTCCATTGGCGATAGTTGATTGCAGTTCCATGTTGATCTGTATGGTTCGGCTGCACGAATGGGATTTCAACCGGACTGCCATCTCGCTTCACACGCTTGATTGCGACTAGTGATTCTGGAAAATCCAGAGTGTCCACAAGACTTCCCCCAACCATACTGCGGTTACGGGAGGCGGCATGTTGGAGCTTTGCAGCTACGTCCACGAAGAACGAAGTGGCTGTCACCTCTTCGACGCCAGGATATCCATACGAGCTCCATAGGACTGCTTTTTCGGGCCCATGGTCCAACCCAATCCGTATTCCGAACTCGTGGTTGAAGCCCATAGTACTCAGCTTGGGACCAACGATTTGTTCGGCAAAAACCTGAAGCGTGGCTGCACAGTTCACGCCGTTAATAGCTGCGTCCTCCGGCTTAACCATAGGTCCGCCAAAATAGGCCATGACCGCATCCCCCATGATGCGATGAACGTGTCCGTCAAAACATCGGACAATCTGTATAGCAGTCTGAATGAACGCATTTTTTATTCGACGAACTTCCTCAAGCGGAAATAGGAGGCTCAATCTGGTAGAGCTTTCAATATCCATGAACAGAGTCGTGATGGCGCAGTAGCAGACGTCATCAGTGCCCCTTAGGTGCAGAAAGTCTGGATGATCACCGATCGTCGGTTTGAGCGCGAGCCCTTTTCCGAATAGAGGACGCAACGCAAGCTGTGCTTCGTCCGCTTCGACAATGAGCCCTCCTCTTGAATTTGCGGACATCGACGCTGCTTTGCTGCTGTATCGCGATCGAGATTCAAGAAATTGCCCCTCAAGACCGTTCTCAAACGATCGCAAGAGACTGTCTTTTAGTAGTGGCGTTCCGAGCTGTTGCATTCTGTCATCCTGTACAAAAAGTGGCGTTTAAGTCTTACGGTTTCAGCAGAAGTGCGAAGATCAGAAAGAGGCTGCCAAGAGCCGAAGCCCAAATAGCGAAATTGACAAGTCGAAACTTTGCCACAGCAATGTCACTCAGTACGTGAATGTGTCGTGCTAGCTGTTCAACGTGGTCTGAATCAGTCGCTTCATTCATAACACTGCAATAGTCATCAGCTTTTGCAAATTTATGAACTTGCCCCCAATAGATGAGACCAGTTTGAGGTGGCGGTTTCATTTTGGCTTTGCCTATTTTCCAGCGGTTAATGCGTAGTCGGGGTGTTAACGCAAGAACCGAAAACACGAACCCCGCAACAAGCCCACTGGCTGCGATTACTCCAAGCGTGACGCAAGCGGCACTCGCACTTGTCGATTTGTGGAGTTCCGACGCGTAAAGAGCGCCGATGAGCGCGGTGCACCAAGCGGATGTCACGGCCGCCTTCGAATCGGCAAATCGGATGTACTCGTTTTGATAGCTGTGAACCTGCCACAAAAACTCACGCTGACCGTGATTCATTGAAAACTCCCAAGGGATATGTGAATTGTTGCGGCGGTAGTTGCTTGGTTTCCCGCAATCAAGCGATCGAGTCTGGGTAAACGCGTACGTCGCAGTGGAAGTCTATTGCTCGGAACTCGCCTCAGTGCTTTTCAACTCTGCCAACAGTACTACCCAGTGCCGTTACAATTAACGCTCGGATTTTTTGTAACGGCCATGGATAGAGCAAGTAGAGGAAACTGTGTCGAGCCGGAGGGTGGGAATGGAAAGCCAAGCTGATACATCAGCGAGCGACGAAGAATTGGAGCTGCGAGCCTGGGACGGCGATGAGTCGGTCCAGGCAGAGCTTGTCCTATCGCTGTCTGCACCGCTGGAGAGGGCAATGATCAAGAAATACGGATTGAACACCGCTGACGCGGAGGACGTCGTAGCCGATGGGATTCGAATCTTTTGGCAAATCCGAGAGCGTTACGATCCTTCCCAGAGTTTGAAGGCATTTATCTACCGAATTGTGGATCGTATCGCGTTGAAGCTCGTGTCAGGGCATCTAAGGTGGCAGAAGGCGAGGAACCTGGAAACGCAAGTCGACGACACATGGTTGGCGGAGATTGCTGCTGCTGAAACTGCGGCGAATGATGGCAACTTGAAGGACGGCGAACCGACAAAGCCATTGTGTCAAGTTGTCCAACGCGCACTGGATACTCTCAATGAACTTGAACGACTTGTGATTGAGGCTTATGCGCGAGCCGGGGACGAGGAGGTGAAAGCCGCAGAACTCGGAGTCGAACTGGGTAAACAGCGAGACGGCGTCCCGATTCCCGAGGGAACTATTCGGCAGAATAAACGGAGGGCAATCGCCAAAATAGAGGCAGAACTCATGCGACAAGGATACAACCCTTCGACTGGAGCTCTCACATGAGAAGCGATTCATCGAACAAAGATCGTTTAGTATTGTCATTGGTAAACAAAGTTATAACGCCAAGGGGTTACCGGCCGGAATCGGACGAGGAGATTGACGCGATGCTAGAAGGTCTTGGCACCGAGCCGTTGCCAAAGGACAAGCTGGAAAGGATGCTTGCCAAAATTCGTGGCGATTTACCAACGGTTTGTGATCCGTCCTTGCAGGCAGAGTTCGACTTGAGCAAAGAGTCATCGGAAGCCCACGAACTGGCCGCCATGTATCGCGCTCAAGGCAAAGCAATCCCTCCAGAGCTAGCGGAAAAACTGAGACGGATGGAAGAAAGGGCTGCTGGATTACCTGAAATCGAATTACCTGAAGATGAAGGGAAAGATTTTGGGGAAGGATAGGTCATGGAAGCTGCATTACGCAGCATTGAACCATGCGGCGATCCAAGGTGAGGAAATTGCGAGCATCTTTGAATTCGTGAAGCCTCCCGTTGATCCATTTGCGATAATGGACGCGGAACGCGAACTTATTTGCTACGACGGTGACGACTTTGGCGACTGCTTTGATGGTCGGATACGATTCGTCGGTCCGCGATTTTTAATTTGTTTTAATACGCGTTTTAACGCTTGGCCCCACAAGGGGCAGAACCACACGAAAATCCTGTTCGCAATTGCACATGAACTTGGTCACTTTTTTCTCCCGAAGCATCGTGATTATTTGGTTCGTAGCCGTCAGTCGCATGGATCTTTTTCTGAGTTCACGTCAGATCCATTGGTTGAACAGCAAGCCGATTTCTTTGCGTCCGGACTGTTAATGCCTAAGTATCTACTTGGCCCCGAGGTGAACTCAAGCAACTTCGTGACATTAGATCGTTTCCACCGAGTGCGGAATTCATTCGAAGTCTCGCTGACGGGACTCCTGGTCCGCTGGACCCAGTTGTCGGACTTCCCCTGTGCGACAATCGCTATAAAGAATGGCAAGATCCAGTTTGGATGGACATCTGCTGCTCTCCGAACGCGAGGAGCTTTTAGGATTCGGAGAGGTGACTCCGTTTCTTGCCGAGCCGCGAAGGATTTCCTTGAAGCTGATCCAAGCCTAACCCGCTACCGCGAAGGTAGTGGGTCTGGCTCAATTCGTAATTGGATTGATTTCGATGACTATCGATTGCAGACGGAGGAGCACTACTTCGCAATTCCTCATTCAGGCACGGTTTGGATCTTGGTCGTTGCTGATGAAAACGATTTTCAAGATAGTGAGTTCGAAGATTGAGGGCTTCCCCTACGACACTCACACCACCCGGTTCGAGCTACCGCCATGACCGGCTTCTTTCTCGTGAAGTTCCTCTCGCGGGTGCAGAATCTCGGCGGCCAGTCCCACAAGCGGACTTAAACGGTTCCTCGTCCCTAGGGCTCCGCCTGGACGCTTCTCACGTTATTGCAAGCTGAATAGCGCACATCCGTACACTAATTAATACTGTTATGGATTCTTCGGCACGGAGTGAAACTAGTTCAGTACAAGCTATCGAAAATGGCCAGAAACGATATATCAATGACAAAGTGAGGCTTGTAGCGATCGCTGGATAGTGCAGCAAAAGTATTGCTGTAGGGTTGTACTGCAGGAGGTTCGGCAATAGACTTTGAGAAATGGATGTCATGAGCGCATAAAAAACGGCTCCGTGGTGGAACACGAAGCCGTCTGCGTTCATGCGGGCCGGGAGCCCGGATGATCTACTGAAAGCACCATTCTGACTCCCAAATTCCTGCGGTCAAGGACGGCCGCTCCGGCGCTAGCAACTTCGCTGTCGCCGTGTTCGGTTGGTGCGACCTTGATGGTCGCCCTATTTGGAGTCAGATTGATGAAGAGTTTTGTTGTACCGGCGACATTGTTGTTGATGAGTCTGGCCTCGCCAGCGCTCGCACAATTCGTGCCGCCACCCGAAGCCGTCGTGAGCAATTCGATACCGACGTTCCCTTTGCCAGAACTTGCAACGGAACATTTGACGCGACCATTCCAGTCGACCAGCAGTAGTCCCGACTGGAAAGCCGTTCGACTGTTGGCCGAGATGAGCTTCCTTGCCTACGAGGACAGTATTCCAACCGTCCAAAATCGGCTGCGCCTTTACAACCTAACGCTCGGTGAGTTTGTCACGGTCGACAACCATCACTTCATCACTGCATGGGACAAGGACAAGGAAGTTCTTATTATCGCGTTTCGTGGTACGGATATCGCTCAACTTGCCGATTATTGGACCGATCTAGACTACGCAAAGATCACGACCGACATGGGCGAGGTCCATAAGGGCTTCTATTTAGCATCAGAGACGCTCATGCGATCCGTCGTTGCCGCGATCGAGCACCGCGGGCGGCCGAGGAACATTTGGCTAACTGGGCATAGTCTAGGTGGGGCGATTGCAACTCTGTCGATGCGTCGACTTGAGTCTAGTGGACATCGAGTCAATGGTTTAATCACCTTCGGACAGCCGCGCGTTGGCGATCGTCCATTCACCGAGGCGATGAATCGTAGTCTCGGTTCGCGCATCTTACGAGTCATCAACGAAGATGATGTTGTTGTCTCATTACCACCTCGCATCCCAATTGTGATGCCATCCTTCTACAGTTGCGGAAGCGTGCTTCAGTTCCTGAATGGGAAGATCGTGCGCAGCCCGGGGATTGTCGTGATGGCCAAACCACCATTGGACATGGTCGACGACCTATTCGCCGCCCCATCTACAGACTCTAGCGATGCAGACGACCTGTTCGGCATCCCATCAACGGACGTTAGCGATGCAGATGACTTATTTCGTGCGCCACCGCCACCTGAAAACGTCGGCCCTGTATTCCAGCCTGTCGACATCGACTTAAATGCACCCAAGACACCCGACGGGCTTGTTCCACCAGATCCAGAAGCGTTGACGGCCGAGCAGTTTGAGCAGTTGAAAGACATCCTCGATGACCGCGACATTGAGTTCGACGATCTACGCTACGGTGCGCCATTAGGCGGTCCAGTGGATCGACTCAATTTGAAACGGCGGGCTGGAAATCACCTGATGCACCTCTACATCCAAAACATTGAGCGTTTCGCTGCGGAGGGCAAGTAGAAATGAATTTCACTCATTACAATCTTGGTCACCGTGAAAGAGGCGATATTGTCGAGGTCACGCTGAAAGGCAATTCAGCGAATGTCCGCCTGCTCGATTCATCAAACTTCCAAAGCTACCGCGCCGGTCGGCGTCATTCGTATCATGGCGGTCGAGCGACGAAGTCACCGGTTCGAATCCCCGTACCTAACAGTGGCCATTGGCATGTCGCTGTGGATATGCAAGGCCTGGGCGGCCGTGTTAGCAGCTCGATTCGTACGATTCGACCACCTCGGCCGTTGCCGACAATTAACGAAGCCCCTTTGGGATCCATTCCGAGCCTTGTTCGTACGCCAGCACCAGCAGATGACGGCACCGTCGAAGAATTGGAATTCGATGTCTTCATTTCTCACGCCAGTGAAGACAAGGACTCAGTTGTCCGGCCCTTGGCCGAAGCGCTGAGGGAGGGTGGGCTTCGTGTTTGGTTCGACGAATTTGAGTTAGGGATCGGCGATAGCTTGCGTCGAAAAATTGACCAAGGCCTAGCACGAAGTCGATTTGGAGTCGTGGTCTTGTCCAGAAGCTTCTTTGGTAAAGGATGGACCAACTACGAGCTGGATGGAATTGTAACCAAGGCTGTTTCGGGCGATCAGGTGCTGCTACCCATCTGGCACGAAATCACGAAAAAGGAAGTGATCGAGTACAGCCCTTCCATTGCTGACAAGCTAGCAAGAAGTACCGCGACGCATACGGTTGAAGAAATCGCTGAGGAGATCGTGTCTGTAATTCGCAAGGCAAATTAGTTCCACATGCAGCGCCTAATTAACAATATTGCTGAAGTCCGGATGGGCTATCACTTTCGTGGCCGGGTTCAGGAAGAACCTGGTGGCAATGCGTTGGTGCTGCAGATTCGTGATGTGGATGAAGATGGTCGGTTCAATCCAGATGCGTTGACGCCGATGGAGATTCCGAATCTGCCAAACCACGTACTGTCGGCAGGCGACGTAGTGTTTCTCGCACGCGGCGCTCGCCGGTATGCGTTTTTGTGTGACGTGGTGGACCACCACAACATTGTGCCTGCTGGTTATTTCATGGTGCTTCGTGCAAAAGACGAACGCGTTCGGCCTGGGTATTTGGCTTGGGCGATCAACCAGGATCGGTTCCAGGCTCTCATTGACTCGGTGTCGTCGGGCACGGCCGTGCCACAAATCACTAAGGGCAATTTGACCGAACTTTCGATCGACGTGCCTGACGTACAAACACAAGATCGCATCGCCGCGATTGATTCGCTGATGAAACATGAACGAACCCTCATGCAAAAACTGAGAGACCGGCGGTCGGCATTGCTGCGGGCGGCGGCTCGTGGGGCTGACGATTAATCTTTCGTCCGGGACCAGCAACTGAACCAACAATCAATACACGCCGAGCAACTTCGGAAGACATACTAAACACCATGAACAAAGAATTTACCCAAGACGAAATCAACTCGATCGTTTGGAAAGCCTGTGATTCGTTTCGTGGGGCGGTCGATCCGTCGGAATACAAGAACTACATCCTGACGATGTTGTTCCTGAAATATCTGACTGACCTGTGGAAAGACAAACGCGACGAATACACCAAGAAGTACAAGGGTGACAAGACGCGGATCGAACGGGCGCTAGCTCGCGAGCGGTTCGCGCTACCGCCAAAGTGTGACTTTGACACGCTGTACGAGAACCGCGAAGCGGCCGACATCGGCGACCGAATCAACAAGGCGCTGCAGAAAATCGAAGACGCCAACAAAACGAAGCTCGAAAACGTTTTCCGAAACATCGACTTCAACTCGGAAGCGGCGTTGGGGCAGACGAAGGATCGAAATCGGCGGTTGAAGAATCTACTGGAGGATTTTTACGGCAGCGACGCGCGGCCGTTAGACCTGCGGCCGTCGCACCTGAGCAACCGTGACGTGATCGGGGATTGTTACGAATACCTGATCGAGAAATTTGCAGCGGGCGCAGGTAAGAAAGCCGGAGAGTTTTACACGCCCAAAGAAGTATCGATGCTGCTAGCCAAGTTGGTCGATCCGCAGCCCGGTGACACGATTTGCGATCCGGCTTGCGGTAGCGGTTCGCTGTTGATTCGGACTGCGAAGGAGATTCATGAATTGGACGGTTCGCCGAGCCGCAATTTTTCCTTGTTCGGACAAGAGTCCAACGGCAGCACATGGGCGTTGTCGCGGATGAATATGTTTTTGCACGAAATGGATAGCGCTCGGATCGAGTGGTGCGACACGATCACGAACCCGCGATTAGTCGAAGATGACCAGTTGATGAAGTTCAATGTTGTCGTCGCCAATCCGCCATTCTCGCTGGACAAATGGGGAGCTGAGACGGCGGACACGGATCAGTACAAACGATTCTGGCGTGGCATTCCGCCCAAGAGCAAGGGCGACTTCGCGTTTATCACGCACATGATCGAAACGGCACTAGCCGGTGAAGGCCGTGTCGGCGTGATCGTGCCGCACGGTGTGTTGTTTCGGGGAGGAAGCGAGGGATTGATTCGGCAGAAGCTGGTTGATGAAAACCTGCTCGACGTGGTTGTTGGCTTGCCGGCCGGTTTGTTCTTCGGCACCGGAATCCCTGCGGCGATTCTTGTGTTCCGCAAGGACAAGAAGAAACGCAACGTGATGTTCATTGACGCCAGTCGCGAATTCGTCGACGCCAAGACCCGATCTTACTTGGGCGAAGACCATATTGCCAAAATCGTCAAGTCGTACAAGAAGCGAAAGAACGTCGACAAATACGCCTACGTGGCCGACATTGCCGAGATCGAAGAAAACGAATTCAACTTGAATATCCCCCGCTACGTCGACACGTTCGAAGAAGAGGAAGAGATCGACGTGCGAGCCGTGCAAAAAGAGATTGACGGACTGGAGAAAGAGTTGGCGTCGGTGCAAAAGGAGATGGCGGGGTACTTGAAGGAGCTGGGTTATGGTTCCTGAAGGTTGGATACGCACAAGGATTGGTGACACCAATGTCGTCACATCGGGCGGCACACCAAGTAGAAATGTGGAAGCCTACTGGGGTGGATGCATTCCATGGGTGACGACAGGAGCAATTGACTTTAATATCATTACCCAGGCAGACGAATATATTACCGACGATGGCCTAGCGAATTCGTCAGCAAAACTTTTTCCCAGGAGAACTTTGCTTGTCGGCTTGTACGGAGACGGTGTTACTCGAGGCAAGGTTGCGATGCTCGGCATTGAAGCGGCCACGAATCAAGCCTGCGCGGCAATCCTTCCAAGCGATAGTGTTTTACAAGAGTACTTGTTTTACTACATAGCCTTTCACTACGAGCAGCTAAGACGACTGAGTTCAGATGGAAATCAAAAGAACCTAAGTGGCGGTCTTATTAGGAGTTTCCCTCTACTTAGCCCATCGTTGCCGGAGCAAGAAGAAATTGTTTCTGTTTTTGTGACTATGGATCGACTAATCACATTGTCGGAAAGGTTGATTTCCGCAAAACAAAAACGCAAACAAGCCCTAATGCAGCAACTGCTTACAGGCGAAATTCGCCTCCAAGCGTTCACTAATCGAAGGACGAAGAAACCAAGCCATGTCGTCCGAGTTCCCGCTGCCTTGCGACGCGGCATCTACCCTCCGAGCGTTCAGCCGGGCATCCCAAAGCTCATCGAGAAGCCAGACGGTTGGGACGAAAAGACAATGGCGGAGCTGCTCAAGACAAAGAAGCGACGTGTGCAATTGGATGACGACACCGAGTATGACTTGGTGGTCGCCAAGCGAAATCGTGGCGGAATCGAACCGCGTGGAAAGTTGCGTGGCGAAGAAATCCGCACTAGCAGTCAGTTCAAAGTCAAAGCGGGCGACTTCGTTATTTCCCGTCGGCAAATTATCCACGGTGCCTGTGGCATTGTACCGGCATCGCTTGACGGTGCCATCGTTTCCAATGAGTACTCTGTTTTCACCGTCAACAAACATCTCGATCCCGGCTACCTGCGATTGCTAAGTCATTCGCTTTATTTCCAGCAAACGTGCTTTCACTCAAGCGTCGGCGTTGCAGTCGAGAAGATGATTTTCAAGGTCGAGCAGTGGCTGAAATACCCGTTCCTGCTGCCGCCCGTCGAGGAACAACGAGCGATTACCAAAACGCTCGAAACCGCAGAAGCGGAAATTGCCTTACTGAAACAGCGAGTTAAAAAGCTCAAGCAGCAAAAGAAGGGCCTGATGCAGCAAATGCTGACCGGCAAGACGCGTGTCAAACTTCCCAAGGGGGCCGCGTGATGGCTAAGAAAAAAGGCGGAATGGCTCTCCCCGATGATTACGCGGAAGTGTTTGAGTCACTCAAAGCACGAGTGCGGCAATCGCAAACCAAAGCGATGCTGTCCGTCAACCGCGAAATGATCCAGCTCTACTGGGATATCGGACGCCAAATCGCCCAGCGGCAACAGGACGTTGGCTGGGGGCGAAGCGTTGTCGATCGGCTATCGAAAGACTTGCGTTCCGCCTTCCCAGACGTGACCGGATTTTCCGCATCCAGTTTGTGGCGAATGCGGGCGTTTTGCCTTGCCTACCAAAATCTCGCACAGCCTGTGCGAGAATTGGACGAGCAGCCAAAGGAAGTAGAACTCGCACAGGCCGTGCGAGTTTCTGACCAGCCACCCGAAGCCTTGCTGGGAATCCCCTGGGGACACAACGTCGTTCTCTTTGAAAAGGTCAAAGGCAAATCAGAGCGACTTTGGTACGCAAGCAAAGCGATCGAACACGGCTGGAGCCGAGCTGTTTTGACGGTGCAGATTGATAGTGGTCTTTATCAGCGTCAAGGCAAGGCAATCACCAACTTTGTCGCGACCCTGCCTCCGCCGCAGTCAGATCTAGCTCAAGAGTCACTCAAAGATCCGTACCTGTTCGATTTCCTAACGCTCCATGAAGATGCTGTCGAGCGGGATCTCGAACAGGGTCTCACCGACCATGTTCAGCGGTTCCTACTGGAACTCGGTGCTGGCTTCGCATTTGTTGGGCGGCAAGTGCCGATCTCCGTTGGCGACGAAGACGACTTTCTGGATTTGCTGTTTTACCATCTAAAACTGCGATGCTTCGTCGTCATTGACTTGAAGATGAAAAAGTTCACGCCAGCCGATGCCGGGCAGATGAACTACTACCTATCAGCCGTTGATGACCTGATGCGACATCCCACCGACCAGCCAACCATCGGTTTGATCCTATGCAAATCAAAGGAACGCATCAAAGCCGAATACGCACTGCGGGATATCAACAAACCGATTGGTGTCGCAGAATGGCAAACGAAATTAGTGGAATCGTTGCCGGAGCCACTCAAAGGGAGTTTGCCGAGTATCGAAGAGATTGAAGCGGAATTTGAATCGGAGGATTCGCCATGAGCGATGAAATGCCTTCGTTCAAGGAAGATCATATCTCGCAGATTCCGGCGCTGCAGTTACTGCAACAGCTCGGTTGGAAATATCTGTCGCCCGACGAAGCTGTGGCGGCTCGCGGCGGCAAGCTGTCGAGCGTCTTGCTGGACGCGGTGCTGGTCGATCAACTCAAGAAACTGAACCAAATCGAGTTCAAGGGCGAGTCGCATTTGTTCAGCGAATCGAATATTCACTCGGCGATCCTGGCGCTGAAGGATGTTGTTTACGACGGCTTGGTGCGGACGAACGAGAAAATTTATGATTTGCTGGTGCTGGGAAAGAGTCTGCCGCAGACGATGGCAGGCGACACGAAGAGCTTTCCGCTCAGCTACATCGACTGGAATCCAGAGACGTGGCTGAGGAACAATGTCTTTCACGTCACGGAAGAATTCGTGGTCGAGCGTGTTGGCTCGAAGAAGACCAGGCGTCCCGACATCGTGCTCTTTGTAAACGGAATTCCGCTTTGCGTTATTGAATGCAAGCGACCTGATACAAAAGACGCCATTGGAAAGGCTGTTTCGCAACAGATCCGCAACCAACGCGACTACAGCCTTTCACCTGACCAAGCATCGGAAGCTGAGGACCTTGATCCTGAAGAACAGTCAGCGGGAAGCGGACCGGAAATTCCGCAGCTTTTCGTATTCGCTCAGTTGTTGGTCGGCGTCTCAAAAAATCACGCGATGTACGCAACGACAGGAACGCCTGCCAAGTTCTGGTCGGTGTGGAAAGAGAACGTCGACAAGCCACTGGCCAAGATCATATCGAAGCCGCCCAAGAAGTTGGCGGACACGCGTTGGCTGATGGATCGGTTTACCTATGTCAGCGAAGAACAAGCCGCGTACTTCACCGGCTCGCGAGCGATCACGGACCAAGACCGAGCGCTGTATTGCCTGTGTCGCCCCGAACGGTTGCTGGACTTAGCGTACTCGTTCACCGTCTTTGACGCCGGCGAAAAGAAGGTCGCCCGATACCAGCAATACTTCACCGTGAAAAACACGCTAGGTCGAATCGAGCAACGCGACGACAACGGTGCTCGCAAAGGCGGCGTTGTCTGGCACACGCAGGGGTCGGGCAAGTCCCTGACGATGGTAATGTTGGCGAAAGAGATCGCTCGCTTGCGGTTGCCTCAGTACAAGATCGTACTGGTGACGGACCGCGTCGACTTGGACGATCAGATTTACAAAACCTTCACCCATTGTGACATGCAGCCACAACAGGCGGCCAGTGGCAAAGATCTGGCTTCGCTGATGCAGGGTTCTGTCGGCCGCGTCATCACGACGGTGATCGACAAGTTCGATAACGCTGTGACGCGCGGCAAGCTTCGCAACGAAAGCGACAATATTTTCGTGCTGGTCGACGAAAGCCACCGCGGACAGTACAAGACGATGCACGCCAAGATGCGGAAGGCGATGCCGCGAGGTTGCTTCATCGGCTTCACCGGCACGCCGGTTCGCAAGAAAGAAAAGGACACGATTAACAAATTCGGCGGCTTGATCCAACCGACGTACTCGATTCGCGACGCGGTCGAAGACAAAGCCGTTGTGCCACTGTTGTACGAGGCCCGCGATGTCGAGCAACGAGTCGATCGCGAAACGATTGACCGCTGGTTTGAAATCATTACGACAAATCTCACGAAAGAACAAAAAGCGGACTTAAAGAAGAAGTTCTCAACGACGGATCAATTGAACAAGGCCGAGCAGAAGGTTCGAGAGATCGCACTCGATATCAGTCTGCACTATCGCGACAATTGGCAGGGCACTAAGTACAAGGCTCAGCTTGTCACGCAAGACAAGAAAACGGCGCTGATGTACCAGCGGTTTCTAGAAGAGTTCGGCATGGTGTCGTCGGAGGTGTTAATTTCTGGTCCGGATGATCGCGAGGGCAATGAAGAGGTCGAAATCGACGAAGAGGATCTGCCGGAGATCCAGAAGTTCTGGCGCAAGATGATGAACAAGCACGGCAGCGAAGACCAGTACAACAAGAACGTTATCAACGGCTTCAAGGCTGGCGACAATCCCGAGATCATAGTCGTGGTCGACAAGTTGTTGACGGGGTTCGACGCGCCGCGAAACACGGTGCTCTATCTGACTCGGTCACTGAAGGATCACACCTTGCTGCAAGCGATCGCCCGCGTAAACCGATTGTGTGAGGGAAAGGACTTCGGGTACATCATCGACTACCGGGGCGTGCTGTCGAATTTGCAGAAGGCGTTTGAGTTTTATCGCGAGTTGGAAGAAGCCGACCAAGAAGAACTCGAAGCGGCGATGACCAACGTGGCCGTTGAGATAGAGAAGCTGCCACGCCGTCATACGGAACTGCTCAACTTGTTCCAAAACATTGCGAATAAACAAGATGAAGAGTTGTATGAGCGGAAACTGGCCGACCAAGAGCTGCGAGATCAGTTCTATGACGCGCTGCGTGATTTCGCTCGGTCGCTGTCGATGGCGTTCGGATCGCTGGCTTTCATGGAGCAGACCCCTGACGCCAAGGTTGAGCGCTATCGCAAAGACTTGAAGTTCTTCATGAATCTGCGTTCATCGGTCCGGCATCGCTACGCCGAAGTCGTCGACTTCAAGGAGTACGAAGAGAAGATTCAAAAGCTGATCGACACTCATGTGGCGACCGGCGAGGTGAAGAAGATGACATCGCTGGTCAATATTTTCGATCGGGAGGCGTTCGAAAAGGAATTGGAAGAACTGGCAGGCAAGAGCGCCGGATCCAAGGCGGACACTATCGCCCACCGAACCAAACGCACGATTAACGAGCGGATGGATGACGACCCAGCGTTCTATGCCAAGTTCTCCAAGATGCTTGAGGACGCGATCGCTGCTTTCCAACAGAAACGCCTCGCCGACATCGAGTACTTGAACCAAGTTCAAGACATCGCTGAGAAAATCCGTACGCGTAGCGGTGATAATTTGCCCAGCGAATTGCGGGGGCACGAAGTCGCCGGGGCGTTGTATGGCGTGGTGAAAGAAGTGTTTCAATCACACTCGAGCAGTGATCTCGATTTGGCAACCATCGGCGCGGGGGCGGCTCTTCGGATTGACGACATTGTGAAGACCCACCGCATCGTGAACTGGACCAGCAATCCCGATGTCCAAAACCAGATGCAAACCTCTATCGAGGATTACCTACATGAACTTGAAGGTGCTGGGCTGGACTTATCGTTCGATGAGATCGACTTGATCTTGGAGAAATGCCTGGACATTGCTCGTCGGAGGTATTCCTAATGTCGGTCAACACCGCAATCGATAATGGACAGCCTGGTGGTGGTTACTTGCTGAAGTACGGACGGCTCAACATACCGTTCAAGATCAGATTTCAGCCGCGATCGCAATTGACAATTCACGTCCATCCAGACCTACGTTTAGAGGTGCTGGCACCCGAACACCGCTCCCGCGAAGCGATCCTGCATCGAATCGAAGCAAAATCAGCGTGGATCGCCAAGCAGTGGCGATACTTCGAACGTTACCAGCCCACGCAACCTGCCCGCGAATACTCGAGTGGCGAAACACATCGCTACCTCGGCCGACAGTATCGCCTGAAAGTCACGAGGTCACCTGAATGCGCCGCCAAGTTGTCCGGGAAATTCCTACACGTCTTCCAACCTGTTACATCGGATCAACAGGCAACAAGGAAGCTCGTCATCGACTGGTATCGCCAGCACGCTGACGCCACGTTCTCGCGCCGGTTGACCGAGTGCTTGCCAACGTGCAAATCACTCAAACTGAAATCACCGCCCAAAATATCCATTCGCCAGATGACACGGCGCTGGGGCAGTTGCACGAAGGCTGGCAACATCACGCTCAACCTTGATCTAATCCGCGTCCCAATCCACTGCATTGACTACGTCATCATTCACGAACTGTGCCACTTGAAAATCCACGACCATAGCCCCAGCTTTTACCGAATACTGACTCGCATTCTTCCTGACTGGGAATCGCGAAAAGAACGGTTGGAGTCACAGGATTGGTCGTGATTGCAATCCCCCTACGGCAATGATCTAAACATGAAGAAAGCTACGGAAACCACCATGAAGCATCGAAAACGCAATCGCGCTCGCCAAAGTAATATCTTGTTTTTCCTTCTGCTTTGTCTCTGCTGCGGATTGGGCAACCTCCATGCTCAACTACCAGAATTGCGGCCAAATCGATCTGAAGTCACTGCTGACATGGCTCTATCCGCACTTCAGATGGACCACTTGGCGTCTGGTAATGTGCTCGTTGAACAGGGCGAACTGGATCCGTTGATTGCGAAGAGCGGCGGTGGAGCGTGCCCGACCGCTGCCGTTGGAATTGCGATGCAAGCACTTCGCGTCATGAGTGGGATGAAACCGCATGCCAGTCCACATAGACTTGCGTTAGCGGCATTTCGAAACAACCCAGAGTTGCTCAACGGGCGGCTCAGCAACAAGCAAGTTGTTGACTTAATGCTCCACTACCAGAAACACTTAGACAATTCCAAGCTCGCGATTCGAGTCCAATCGGCTCCTAATTCGCCGTACGCAACTGACGCCAATATCTGGGACACTGCAGGGCTTCCGGACTTAATGCTTCAGCCTAACGAGATCAAGATTCTAAGCTATACGGTAAGCGAACCCAGTGGCCATGTACTGGGGAGGCATTTCGTCTTACTCAAAAAACTCGACGGCGACACTTTGTTCGTCGTAGATCCGCATTCGCCGGGAAACGACAGACACTATTTGCTCGAAGCGGGTGGCTCAGAAAGTTGTGGACGATACTTTCTGCGATACCCTCCTGAGTTTCAACGGCCGTACACCAACGAACTGAATACTGTGTTCACCGTGCGGATTGAACACGTCGACGCTACCATTCCTGACTTCGAGCGGATAAAGAGTCATATCGATGCAACCGCCAGTACACTAAAAACCCAAGACAAATTGCGTTCTCCTCGCGATTGGCGGCGCGAGACAGCTAGCTTTGGCTTGCCAGCGCTTGACTTGCCAACGGATATCGGCGGATTCGAATGGTCGGCGGAACAGATGCTGGAAGTCTTTCGCTATGCAGGCCGTCATGATCTAAATCTACGCGATGTTGTTGGAGGGGCACATTCGCGGATTCTTCTACACGCAGATGCTCCCGAGGTGACAGAACTGCTGCGGGGAGTCGTTAAGGGTGAAAAATATTTTGCGATCACGATAACAGAGCCCGACTACGGTTCCGATTTCACTTCGATGGAATCGACATCAAGAAAGGTGGAGGGGGGGTATGTACTCAACGGACAGAAGCGATTCAACGCACGTCTTGATCAAGCGACAGATGTTATCGTGATTACGAAAAACCCCGAAGGTCTGCGAGGAAAGTTGAATGTGTTTGTCTTGCCTATCGATGCCAAGGGACTCAAGATCGAGACATTTGGTGCCCATGGGTTAACGGGAAACTCCTACGGCGGCCTGACGATGAGTGACGTGTTTGTGCCGGATCATTTCTTGATTGGCGAAGACGGCAAGGGCTACGATGTGTTTTCGAAACACTTTCTCTACTGGCGATTGATGCAAACTGCAGCCGCGATTGGGACCGCCGAGCAAGCCTTGCAGCAAATGGCTGATCGCTTGAAAACTCGCATCGTATTTGGCGGTCCGATTGGGCGTTTTACGCATTTACAGCAGCCAATGGGACAGCACACGACAGAGTTAAAGATGGCTCACGCATTGGCCGTTCAGGCGGCAAGGCTGATTGACCAAGATCGATACTCCGAAGCGGAGCCTTTAATTAACGGACTCAAGGCAGAGGGTGTTGAGATCGCGCTCAAGGCGGTTGATGCTGCTGCCCGTGCATTCGGTGGGGAAGGCTTTTCGGATCTCGTCGATATTGGCGACCGTTTAAGAGATCTAAACGGTCTTCGAATTGCTGACGGAACCACGGATGTAATGCGATCCGCAGTCGTCCGCTCGCAATTCGGCCGAGAATTCTGGGATATGGCTACCAAGGGTAATTTTGAACAGCCAAAATCCGAGTTGCCGCCGCCGGGTAAGCCCCAGTAATTCATTCTGGTGCTCGCGATTTGATTTTGGTCAAGCTGGGCAGACTACAACGTTCAAGGCTGGACGTTTTTGCGCCGCCGCCCGAAACAACTGCGAACGCTTGAACATTCGATGGACCGCAAACCTTAGAGAAAGACCGGGGGCATCGTAACGATGTCAACCTCGGGGCACCAAAAAGTAACAAGGACTCCTGGTGCGAGTCCTCACCGTCAGCCTCGAAACCAACAATTGCGTCATTAATTTCCCCAAACCGGACATCGACTGAACCGCAGCGCGGCCGATGTGTCTATTCTCGAAGCAGCTAGTTTTGAATGGAACGACGTGCATGGACTTTTCAAGTTTATCAGCGGAAGAAACGTTGATCATCTGTCCGGACAGCGAGGACGATCGTTGGGAGTTTAAAGCGGCATCATTACTTGAGCCGGGAAATAGAGGCGAATTAAAGAAAGAGCTCGGAAAGCAGGTCTCAGCGTTCGCAAATTCAGGTGGAGGAAACCTCGTTTTCGGTATAGGAGAACCACGTATTTTGCAAGCGTGTCTGGAACGCGTTGGTCGACAGCCGATGCAGGACTACCTAGCCACGATGGTCGAGCAGTCAGTTGAATACCCTATCCGTTGCTCTCAGATTTACCGAATCCCGTTTATGGTTTCGCGGAACGCCTCAATATTTCTGATTCATATCGAAGACAGTCCAGCGGCTCCTCATCAAGCCAAGGATGAACGGCAGTACTACTACCGCATCTCCGGTCATTCTAAACCCGCTCCTCATTTTCAGTTAGAGCTCCTACGCAACCGACAGGTCAAATGCATTGTCGACGCTGAAATTGACGGTTTCCAATGGTCGATGCCCTGGTTGCAACTCAAAGAACGAAAGCTAACAGCGCAAATTTCGATTACCGTTACGAACCTTGCGCAGTTTGTCGCCAAACCCGTTGGGCTTTCGGTTCGAACGGATGTGCCATCCAGCCATTGGGCTGTACTTGCTCAAGATTCGACGGATTGCAACGAACTTGTGCTTGCCGAACCATTCCTTTTTCCCGGGCTCAGGAAGACATTCCACATCAAGCTCGTATGCAAAGTAGAACAAGAAGAGAATCTTGCAGAAGTCGCATGCGCCGAATTCGCAAATGTGAGATTGCAAATCCAAACGTTTAGCCAGAATTTTGGCTCCGCGATTTTGAGTTTTCGATTGTCCGATTACTTGACGCGAGAAGCGATCCTCGAAAGAGAATCAGAAAATGCACTGGAAAGGGAACGTTCGAGTGCAGCATCCGAAAAGCTAGTAAAGGAATTTATTCCGAAACTGAAATCACAGATCGAGTTGACTCAAAAGTCGATGCGCAGACCCGTGTTACCTCCGAATCTAAATCTTCCGGATGGCCATGACTGACGTTTACATTCATTTTTTTTACCAGCTATCGTTCAATGAACCCCTACTCTTATAACGATTTAAAGACACTTTGTCATGCGCCCGTCAGCGAGGCAGATTTTGGCATATGGATACAACAGCAGGACGTAATCGGATTTTTGTCCCGCGATGCCATGGACGATGAGATCATCGTTCATGCTTCAATGCCGTACGCTTACCTGCACGCAGTGTTTGCGAATAAGTTTGATCTTGGCGCATTGGTCGGCGAGCAGCTCGAAACATGGGATGTCGATGCGAGCGCGGGTTGGAGCGTGGTGTCCGACTCAACCGAGACATGGATCGAGGGCCCGCTCGAGCGCAGCAACAATCTTGTCTTCAGAGGAGGTGAAAAGATCGTTTTTGTTCGAGACTTCGAGGGGAGCACGGATTCCGCTTGCTACTACGAACTAAACCAGAAACTGGCGCATGTTCTGCGACTGCACTATATGCCGGAAAGAGGAGCTTGGTGCTGACTCGATGAAGCCGGTGACATAGTAGAGGCGTTCAAAACTCGGGAAGTCAGTCTGTTAGACGGTAGTACGGCAAGGGTTGCAACTATGCGCCAGGCCTATCTTCAGGAATTTTCAGAGTATAGCGGACTCATCCTTACTCGCATGTTTGACTTCACGCGTTTCAGATCTAACAAATCTGACGGATGGGGTGATTCGAGCGAGGAAACTCTAGTTAATCAGGACTTGATTCGTGGACGACTCAATGTTCAACAGACACTAGGAAGCTACTCGCGAGGTTTGCAAGTAATCCCGCTAAGTCAGTCGAGCGGAAGGGCGAAAAAGCGGTATGAGACGTTTATCGCTCAAGATCTGAGGCACCATGCGACCGGAGAGTTTTCCTGCGATCCCGACAAGCTGTCAAACTACTTTCTACCGACGGACAGCCCTCACGAGCTTTCACCAGCATTTTTTCGCCCTGAAGTCCTGAGCAAGTACAAGGCTGATACTCAGAAGTACCGCATCGAGGAACGCAGAATCAACTGTCGCGGGGCCTGGACACTGGAGCATTTCGGCATCAATGACGCCGGCCAAATTCATGCGTACTTGATGTATCTCGGTAGACTACCGCACAAAGAACAGCTTCATTGGAAGAGCTTCAACGAACCGCCCAAGACAGGCCTGACCGCGCACACGGTTGCCACAGACTTCGAAGGCGCATTCGTAGAAATTGACGACCCATTGCAAAATCTGAAGCGTCAACTCGCCAAGCTAGAACGGCATAGGGTTGGTTGGTGGAAACTTCGGGCGCTGGATCTTCCGAGATGCGCACAATACCCTGTAACGGATTCTCGCGACGAATGGGCATCAGAATTGATGAACCTAGATAAACTTCTTGTAGAAGGGTTCGTTCATAAATGGCTACGTCGGATGGCGTGCAGCCTGGCGCGTGAACTGGATGAAAAGTGGCAGTCGCTACAACTTCTGCATGAATGTCTTGTCGGACAGGGCTTTGAAGAAGAGGCGTCGCGACAAATTACTGCTCCACTGCGACAGGTACACATGTATCGGTCGAGGCTCAAGGGGCATGCGTCGGAGAGCGAGCCTCGTGAGCTCGAAGCCGCAGCTCGACGCGAGTTTGGCGACCTACGAAATCACTTCCGCGAACTTTGTAGCAAGTGCGATGAGTCCATACGAGTGATAACTTCGGCATTCGCAGGCGGTCTATAATTACTTGAAGCAAGATTGGAGTCTAACCTTGAACGCTGCTACACGATCAGAATCCAACTACGATCGCATTCTCCTAAATGCAGGAGTCACTGTCAAACCAATCAACGAAGCAAGAACGACAAGGCCGGATCGAGAACTTATTCTTCATGGCCAAAAAGTGGTAGCCGAATGGAAGGAGAAAATCAAAGGTGCTTTTGAATCGAACATGATTCAAAGTCGAACTCATTTCAGCTTCTGGGGATGTGAGGAAGGTTCTCAACAGATTCGTCCGAATGGAAGGGTGGACTGGTCGGGATGGGCAGGTCACCTCGCAAAAGCAATTCAGCAACTCAAGGACGCGTCAGAGGATGGCTTACCTACGTTGGCGGGACTCCAGTCCCACTCTATAAAAGCGGAGCTCGATCCAACGAGTTTGTTCATACTAATGTATGGGCACGGAGCGAGAGTCAACGAAAATCGGCTAATCGTTTCACAAAATGACTGTGCCGGAGAATTGCCTGTGGCAGCCGGATTCGCTGATTGGCCAGTATTGAGCGCCGTCGGTTATCTCGTCGGCGAGAAGATCAGTGTTTACGCGAACTGCTTTGCAAGAGTTCCACTCGATCCAGCCTGGTTTCAGTATGATTGTTTTGGCCCCGTGTACATTCCAGGTGGCAACCACAATTCGCCAACTTGGCAGGAGTGGCGAAGTGGAGAGATGCCTATCCGCGGAGTTGTTCGCTAGCTTGTGTAGCTAATTTGGAGGGCAACCATGGAACAAATTAGGACCATTGATGGCGTAGACGCTTGCCAATTCGCTGGAGCACATGGGCGTCGATCGAATTGATTCGTATCTCCTGCATGGCCCTAGTCGTGGCGCTGGGCTCGGCGTAGAAGACTGGGCGGCCTGGCAGGCAATGGAGCAGATCCATGAAAGCGGTCGTGCGCGGCTGCTGGGAGTGAGCAACGTTTCCCTCGATCAGCTTGAGATTTTGTGCAAGGACGCCAAGGTTAAACCGCGTTTTGTACAGAATCGGTGCTTTGCCGTGAGCGGCTGGGATCGTGCTGTCCGCGTCTTTTGTAAAACCAACGGCATTGTCTATCAAGGATTCTCACTGTTGACTGCCAACCGCGGCGCGATGGCAAGCCGGCAGTTGGCGACGTTCGCTCAACGCCACGGTTGCTCACCAGCACAGATCATTTTCCGCTTTGCCATCGACGTAGGGATGATCCCGCTGACCGGCACGACGGACGCACAGCATATGCAGTCGGACTTAGGGGTACTCGCCATGCAACTACAGGCGGACGAAATTGAGGCTATTGAGTGCATGACGGGATAGCTCAAACGCCGCCGTTGTTTATTCTCCAATGGGCTAGTCTACTACGGCTGTTTCTAATCCATTGATTCGTGCGATTATTCGGGCGTTGCCCTGCGGGCCGGGCTGCTTCGGGCTTCGCTTTCGCTACGGTCTGCTGCCGAAGACTGCTTCGCACCCTACACATCCCTAACGCGTAGGAATTATCAAACCGGGAGTAGGTACTGTCTGTGGACCTTCCGATCATGCCACGGCGTTCAAGGTCCGCTTGCGAGGCGCTCGCTGCTGCTTTTGCTGTGCAAAAGGCTCCACCTTGACCTGCCGTGCCTCTCAGAGCTCGGGCCACCGACGGGCTCAGGAATTCTTGAACAATCGGCATCGGTCGGGATGCCAACCTAAGGAGATTGCAAAATGTCAATCACAGTAAAAGAAAAGGAACATTGGAAAGAACGCATCGGACGCCGCATCGATCTTGCAATCGAGGAACTGGAATCTAAGGAAGATCCGGGTTTTCGAAAGCGAATCCAACAGTCCGCAGAAGAACGTGCTTGGAAGTCACTGGGCTTGGACAAACTACGCGAAGAATACAAACGCCTTGCACAAGAGGTTTCGCAGATCGACGAAAAACGCGCACAGATTGCGGCCGAAATGATGAAGCAAGTTGGTAGCACTGCGGCACCTCATAGCTACCGCAATGATCCGCCGTTTGAAGTCCAGACTTGTGTTAGTCGCAGACGCGAGGTTCATGAGAAGGAGCTCTTGGCAGAGAATCCTCTGGGCCAGAAGATTCTTCATTTGCAACGTGAAAAGGACGAGCTCCTGGATACAGTTTGGCTCGCCACGTCCTCATCGCAGATCAAGGAGTTGTGGGGAAGCTTCGCTAAGTTGCTGAGCTGGGAGCCATCTGAGCTTCAGAAGTATGCTCTTTCCATCGCGCCTTCCACCAGCGACGAATAGTCGATCGCCAATATCCAACGGCTGCCCGGTCCTCGGGCAGCTTTTTCCAAACCAATCGCATTTTTACACGCATCTGCCAACCATCGCACGTTGGGTCTACCGAACATCCATCCGCTTCGCTCCGCGCAGTTCAGCGGTTGGGATACCACGCGTTTTCGCCAACGGATCGAGATACCAACGATAGTGCCCATAGTCAGTTGCAAATAGGTAGGCCTTGTTCTCCTCGTGCCATTTGACCCAAGAGGCAGACTCCATTGACGATGGTCCGTCGGGCACGTAACGAGTCAATAACTTTTTTGCCCGTTGAGCCACAACGGAGTCTGATGATGCCAGCTCTCCGATAACCACCGGCAGAAATTCAGGGTCGTCAAAGCCCATTTCTAAACTAGCCAGATCTTGATCAATCTCGAGCTTGCTGTTGGCATCAGTCGTAAAATAGGATGTGTTCTCGCTCGCCCATTTTGCCTTGGCATCGGCATCGCCTTGAGCCTGAATCGTCTTCCAAAGCTCTGGTGTAACCATGTCCTCAACCCAACTGGCGCGGCTTGGATTATCCAGCCAAGCGGCGACGGTCGAACGAGGTCGCGCGCTGGGACCTACAAAGACTGAAGGCGTAATTGATATCGGTCGATCCTGACTGAAGTTGCTGATGTAGGCGATCGCGTTCAGCAGCATTTTGGTGCCGATGTCATTCATCTCCTTCGGCGACTGTTGGAATCCGAAATGCAAGAGGTTGCCTTGCCGCCAAATGGCGGCGGCTGTTGGAGTCTTGTGATTGACGCCGCCGCAAAAAAACTCGACATCGGGATAGATGTCGAACGCTGTCGAGTAGGTGCACCAGCCAGCGCGCCAATTTTCCTTGAAGTCGTCGACAACCGGAATCACGCTGATCGTGCTGGCATCGAGGTCATCTTGGAATGCCTCAGGTGTTTCGATCTGAATGGTTGCGCTACGATCGATGTGAAACGGAGATTCGAAGATAGGATGGTCCTTTAAGTCGTACGCCACTGGATCGAGGCAGGTACAGCCGGAACCGCCACCCAGTTGCCACACGCAGGCCAAGTTTAGCCCAGCGCTTCCCAGCAGCACCGTTGGACGGCTCCAGTTTTCCCGTTTCCCCAGCGGCGATTCGCCTGCGTTTCGCTCTAATCGGGCCTCCTCATTTTGCGGCCAGTCCAAGAGTACAACATCAAACCTATCTGCCAAGGCGGGATCGAATGAATTACGGTCTGCGATTTCGATTGTCCCCACATGGCCCTTTAGAAAGTCGACGTACTCGTTGGAACGCTCGGAGCCCACAAAAAGCACTCGCAACTGAGTAAGGTCCGCTGCGGCTGCTGTCCCTTGGTAAAGACTCGCGGCAAGCAATAACGCCACCACTCCGAGTCGCGGCAAGTTGTAGAGCAGATACGAATTGGAACCACGGCTTTTCATCAATATCTCCTTGTTAAAGCGAAGTCGAACGTTCTACGCGTACGGGTAGTTGCATAACGACTTCTTCCGGGGGCAGGCAAGCCAGATCGTTGCAAACTTGGAACTTGACTCGAATGGTCAGCAAGAACGTCCCGTACTCCGGCGAAATCATTTTCAATGGCAGGTGAGCCGTGAACGAGTTGCGGAAAACCGGTTTTCCAACTTCGGTTTCGTCCGTGGCGGGTAAAATCGCTTCGCCCACATTCACTGATGACACATCAACATCCCCTTGAATGGAAAGGGGCGTGAAAGGGCTCGATGACGGTACAGCACCATATACGTGCGATCCCCGCTTTATGCTGATATCCACGGCAACTTCAACTGGATGCTCGGTTGTTCCGCCGAGTTCAGTTACCGAAGCTTCGATATTGACATTGCCTGCCTGGTCCGTTGCGATTGCCGGGTCTACCAGGGAGATCTGCCAGCCGGTTTCGACCGTATTTGCATCGGAACCCGCTAGCGGTTGGTCACGTGACTGGCAGCCACCAAGAAAAAACAAAGTAAGAACGGCAAATAGGGCGTTGTTCGGTCGCGGCCAATGCAGAGTGTGCTGGCTACGTGCGGCTTCCGTACGAATGGCTGTCGAGTCGGATGGAATTCTCATAGCTGGCCCTGTCTGGACTGTACCGGGATAGAGATATTGTATCCTCTAACAGTAGATTCGTACGTGGCCGAGACCGATTGCTGGTTGAAACCGCTCTGGGGTCCAGCGCGAGAAAAAAGACCACTTTTGCACCGCTCAGACGCATCGGTTGATGCAATCAGACGACTTTGAGATCGCGCGAATCTGCTTCGGTCATTGGGACCGATGCAAACTGGATCGACAGTTAAATGCTCCGGTCACGCCCACATAAGTCACTCGGCTTGAGCTGCGTGGGATCATTTCGACTGCGCGTTGCTATGACGTGCAAGAGACTGCGTGAATCAGATTGATGCGACCTCGGTTTGACGGACCGAAGTGGGAGTCAATCAGCCGATATCTTCGTTTTTGCACGAATTCGTTCCACTTCACCACGGTTCACAAGCACGATCCTTTGCCGTTCTGGGCGGACGAGTTTTGGGTCCTGATCCAGACCAAGATGGCGTTCGAGGTAGAACGATAGAGAAACACGAGTTTCGATCGAGCTAATTCCGTTGACCATCCCAAAGTCAAGTTCCACCGCTTTCTTCGCCCCCGGACTTAACTCCGGGTTCGGCTCTAGGAGAAAAGTCACTGATTTGTTCCATTCCGCATCAGTCGCTGCGTCGACTTCGACCGAGCGAGATTCCGCAACTTCCAATACACGAGTGAGTACAAAGTCTCGGAATTCCTCATTGCGTTGGCACCAAGCGCGAGTGTGCCAACTGAACCCGTCGAATCCCAGTGCATGCGGCGCGATCCAGCGCCAGCGTGATGTATTCGACCCGGCGGACTGATACTTAATCTTCAACTCAAACGAGCTGCGGATCGATGCGATTATCTTCCGAAGAATCTCGGGCTCGACCGTCCTGCGGAGAATCGGAACAATGGAGAACTCGGGCATTCGCTGTGCCCACGTTTCGCCCTTGCCGACAAATCCCGATTCGCGAAGCCGCAAACGAGCCAAATAGGCATCGCCCGACGGTTCAAGTTGTAAAGGGGCAAATTTTTCGGTGGGCCGATACGTCTTGCCGTGACTGTCGTACTCTATGCTGTCCGGGGAAAGCTCTTGGTAACGCCGAAGGTCTGCAGATGCCTGTGGGACAGAAATCCCGAAGGTGTCCACCAAGTCGGACCGGTTGATTTGCCCCTCCCAGTAAAGACGGAATTCAATGAATTCCAGCCGCCGCTGAATGCTGTGTCGAATTTCACGGTTTTCTGGCTTGGCCACAGTTGCTAACCTGAGCAGGATGGGTATACTTTTCCGACGGGTAAAGAAACTTTACTCTTATATAGTCAGTCATGGTCCCCTGTTTGTCAATCAAGAGAGTCCGCAAGACGGGAATTCGGCGAAATGCACGATCCGATCGACATTGCAATTGTCACAGCCCTCAAAGTGGAACGTGAGGCCGTTGTTGCGCGCTTAAGCAATGTCGAAAAGCTGCAATTTCCCAACGAGCCCCTGACATTTTACGCCGGTTCGTTGCCGCTGTCTGGGACGGAATCCTATCGAATTGTAGTTGTTCAATGCCATGACATGGGAAACAACGACGCCGGAATCGCTACCACAAGGACGATTCAACGCTTCGAGCCTCAATGCGTTTTGATGGTTGGAATCGCGGGGGGGGTGTCTGGAAAGGCAAACCTTGGGGACGTCGTTGTTTCGCAGTACGCTCACTACTACGAATTTGCAAAACTGAAGGGGGAAGGTCGCGAGAATCGCCCGCAACAGTGGCCGTCGGATGTCCTGTTGTACGCTCGCGCTCAACACTATGACGAGGCCGACTGGCGGGGCGACATTCGTCAAAACTGCCCAGACTCGGATACGCCTGAGTTCCAGCCTGATGTGCGATTCGGCCCGATCGCATGCGGTGACAAGGTTGTAGAAAGTGAGGATGAGCTAAACGCGATTCGCAACCAATGCCCCAAAATGCTTGCTGTCGCGATGGAGGGGTGGGGAGTAGCCAAGGCGGTCGGAGCTGATGGCAGTTCGATTCGGTACTTAGAGATCCGCGCGATTTCTGACCAAGCGGTTTCTGGAAAAAATGACGACTGGCACCTCTATGCAGCAAACGCTGCCGCCGCTTTTGCCATCGGCTTACTCAAAACATCGCCGGTGAGACCAATTCAGGCCGTCGAGCGGGAGGCTGCATCCGGCGTCGCTCGTCCAACGCTGATCGTCACCGCGCAATCGTTACGCTCGATTTCGGGCGAGGAAGTCATTTCTGCACTTCCCTCGGCAATCCAAAACGGACGGCTCGATTTTTACGAGTTGGACTTCACTGATTTGGTTGACAACAAACGACTGATCGACCCTCATGAAGCCGCCCGCCGTATCACTGCGCCCGAAGGTGATTTTCTTCAGACTCTAGCTGGCCATCCGCAGCATCAGCTTACATTCCACGGATTGTGTTCAATACCACCAGTCGTGCTTGCCGGCCATGTTGTGAGTGATCGACAGTCAGTGATGCTGTTTGACTTCCAGCCGGAGTCTGGCGACTGGATCTGGCCGGAAAGCAATGAGGAACATCCAGCGTTAGCTCTGGAGCAGCAGCCCGGACGGCGGGTTCTGAAGGCCGGTGATGTAATTATCCGAGTCTCGGTGAGTTACCCAGTATCCGCCGACGAAGTGGCGCGTCTCGACTTACCTGCTGTGGCCAGCTTTCATCTCTCTGTGCAGAATCCCGTTCGAGGCATTGTCCGAAGCCAAGAGCAAACGATTACTTACGGACGTCAGTTTCGGCAATTGCTCGATTCACTGAAGATGCAAGTTCCAAATGCGGAACGCATCCATCTTTTCTACGCAGGGCCGATGGCGCTCGCATTCAACATCGGGCAGCAAGTATCCGAAAACATCCACCCACCGGTGGTCGTTTGGAATTTTTCACGCGGATATGACTGGGCGATTGACCTCAAGAAGGCGATCACCGGTGAAGCCTGCATTTTGACATCAGAGGATCTTCAACAGTGACCATCAAGCAACGATTTGAAAATTTCACCACCAAAATTCGACCGAGTGACGATCATCTGAAAGAGGCGAGACGGCAAGTCGATCACATGGTCGACAAACTAAAAAACAAGGTTGCCAGTGACAAGAAGTTTACTCTCGAGAAGGTGCTCCGCGCCGGGTCCAATGCGAAGCATACCTCGCTATTGGTGACCGCCGACAACCGGTTCGATGTCGATTTGGGTGCATATTACTCTGGCGAAGATGCCACAAAGTCTGAGCTCGACTCACTATTGCAGTTTACACGCGATCAAGTCGCATCGATCTACCCTCAAAAAAAGGCCTCAGATTTTGAAGTCCTGAAGAGCGCGGTGCGTGTGAAGTTCACGAGCGGAATCAAACTCTGGGTCGACATCGCCCCTATCGTCAAGGACGACTCACTGAATATTGCAAATGGAGGGTACATCCCACGCGACGACGGATGGCGACTCACGTCGGTGACAGGGCACAACGACTTCGTCTCCAAGCGAACTGCGAACAGTAAATCTGTGTCTGGGCCCGTGAAGTTCAACCGACTCGTGCGAATGATCAAGTGGTGGAACAATCGACAAAGCGGTTTGGTTCAACCTGCAATTCTCTGTGAACTTGTTACAGCCGCCGCAATCGCTGATGAGGGCGTGACCACAGAGTGGCAGACCAGCCTTCGGCAGATATTTCAGTTTATACGGAAGCATGGCTTTGAATCGCCGATTGCCTTCGACGACAACTACGACACGTCTAAGTTGAAGTACCCCAACGACAACGTGGTGATCCTCGACTCTGTGAACTCAGACAACAACGTAGCGTCACCGTGGACGGACTTCACTCGCAACGGCTACCTCGAAGCTGTGGAGGATGCATACGACGCGTCAACCGCCGCATGGAGCGCTGAGAAAGATGGCGAAGAAGACGAAGCCGTTGAGCATTGGTGCGAAATATTCGGCGACCAATTCAGAACATTATCGGAGTAGGATTAAATGACAAGTCAAACCAGAACGGCAACACAGACATCTACGTACGCGCGCGTCGTCTACGTTACGCGCAAGTTGCAGGCAGATCTGTTTAATATTGTTGACACCTACGGGCAGATTTCGGAGTCATACGCGTTGAACCTGATTAGTGACCTTCGAATGATGATGGATGAAGAGGTGCTTGAATGGGTGCGTCTACTTTGGAAGAAACACAATTCGAGTGAAGTGGAATTCGCTTACGAGTACAAAGTACTCGACGGAACTTCCGGCTTGGTAGATGATCGGTCCGGAGGGATTCGGTATCGTTCAGGTCTGCAGGATTGTGATTTCGGGGTCCGCATCTGCAACAGTAGTCGTTGGTACGACTTGACAGGGGCGGAGCGAAAAGAAATAGAAGACCGGCTTCATTTCCCGTGGGGGCCCGGCTCGACGCTGAGTTACACAAAAGGCGGATTCTCCTCTGACCGCACCTATGCGAAAGATGACTACGGATTTCGCAGAAGTTCATATGGAGCGTAATTAAGTGACAAAAATCGTACTGAACGATAAACAAGGCGGCGCTATTTGCGAGCTTCCGGAAACGGCGGAGGAGGTGGTTGTCAATGCAGAAGAGGATGCTCGTCGCACTGGGACGACCAAGCGACGTTCTCTTTTTGCAGCGTTTAAGTCTTCGGTTAAGACCGCAGGTTATGACATCACTGATTCCGACATGCAGACCGCGCTGAAGGCGGTTGACCAACTGCGGAGCGGTAAGGCTGTTCCAAGTATTCGATTCACCGTTCACGGCCGGATACCTGAAGGCTCCGCCGCGTCACCGAAGACAGCAAACACCCAAATTAGGAATGAGCGACCGACGATGTCACAATCTAACAATACCACCGGACTTCGCTTCTTTGAGAACGAACAATTGTACCCCAACGACAACGCCGCTACCTGGTTCGGTCGACTTGTAGGCATTGAAGATCAAAAGCAAACCATGTTGCTGGAACTGGAATTGTTACTAAAACCCGAACTCGTCGAACAGTGGAGTAAAGAACACCACCAATCCATTCTTCCCGCATGTGAGATTATGTCATCCCGTGCCCCGTTGCTCGTGCTTGAGGGGGATGTTGGTTGCGGCAAGACAGTATTGGCTGAGTCCATCGGCGATCCACTTGCGAAGCGGCTTGGATGCCATGTCCATTTGATGAAGATAAACACTCAAGTGCGCGGTAGTGGCATGGTTGGAGAGATGACTGACCTAATCGCTAAGGCGTTCACTGCGATCGAGGACAAGGCGCGGCGAAACAGCGGAGAGCCGGTTCTCTTGTTGATTGACGAAGCGGATTCTCTTGCTTCAAAGCGAGCTGAACAGCACATGCATCATGAAGACAAAGCAGGTGTGAACACCTTGCTACAGCGGATCGATCGCCTACGAAGAGAAAACTTGCCGGTGGCCGTAATTTTCATTACTAATCGGCCTGAGGCATTGGACTCTGCAGTTCGTAGGCGAGCAGCCGTTTCGATTCGGTTTGAGCGCCCAAACGCCGAGGTGCGCGCAGAATTGTTTCACCGCAACTTTCCTGACCTTGCGTTAAGCGGTGCAAAGCTAGAGAAGCTGGTGAGCGCGACTGGCGAGTCGGGAAATGGACACGAACGCTTTACAGCGTCGGACATCACTGATCGACTCATCCCTGCAGCGATCAAAATGTCTTACCTCAGCAAGACTGCAGTGACTGCGGATACTCTGATTGAGGCTGCTCAAGCGATGAAGCCGACTCCACGAATCGAGGATATTTAGCATGGCTACCGAATCTGATCTCATCATCTCTGTGGACGTTGAAACCTCCGGACCGATTCCCGGCGAATACAGCATGTTGTCACTTGGGGCGTGGATATTGGGTTCCAACCACGAATTCTATGTTGAATTCCAGCCGCTCAATGACAATGCGGTTCCCGAAGCACTCTCCGTGACAGGGTTTTCACTTGACGCTCTACGAGAGTCGGGAAAGTCACCGAAAATTGCAATGGCTGAATTCGGCACATGGATTGAGGAGCACGCGCGTGACCGCAAACCAGTTATGGCAGGATTCAATGTCGGCTTCGACTGGTCATTCGTGAATTGGTACTTTCACAGGTTCATGGGAGCAAACCCACTTGGATTCACCTCGATCGATATCAAGAGTCTTTTCATGGGGCTTGCGGGGTGTTCTTGGCCAGAGACGAAGTCCAGCAGAATTCCGGACCGCTTTCAGCCTACGACGAAGGCGAACCACAACGCTCTCGACGACGCTAAGGCGCAAGGCGAGATGCTCGCTGCAATGATCTGTGCCTCACGACGAATTGCCGAATAGCAGGTTGTTCTAAAACCAAAATATGGCGATCGATTGCATGCGTCGGTTTGATCGACCGAGAGCAGTTTTCGGCCACGAGATTGACCAGCCTTTGTCGTCACGTTGATAGCGCGGAAAAGCGTCTCCCAGCACAACCTCACCAATGCGCAAACTAACCGAGAGGCAGCAATCCCACCGCCCCCCCAGCGTGCCTAGCCTACCACAATTTGGTGATCCCGAATCCGAGAGCGGTCTAGCTCATCGATACAAATTGCAGCAAGTAAGAAGCTGGTACTCAGGACGGCTGCCCCATCCGGAGCATCAAGGTGAAGTGGTATTCTTATTCCTCGTGGCTTGGCCCCTATGAACGCTGAATGGCGTCAGGTTTCGAATGGTCGCAGAATAACCCTGCGTAGGCTGAGGGCGGCAGCCGGAATTGAGTCAAAGCCAGCCGACTGTCGAGATTTGTTGACAGCGCGGAGGACAGTGAGTAGCTGGCGTCGGATAGGGGCGAAGCGGGTGTAGGGAATGTTTGCGAATTCTTGAGCAAGATTGTCGGTTGAGCGGCGGGTAGCTCGGTGCAGGAAATAGGCTTTGAGTTCGCGGTAGGTCTTGTTGTCGATACGGACGCAGGAATGCCACTTGGGTTCTCTGCCGCCGGCAGGTGTTAGGCCGCTGCGGCGGTAACTGATGGAATAGCCGTTGAATTTGATGGGGTGGCGGCGGCAATCGCGGATTTGTTGCTTCTCTTCCTGCTTGAAGGGGTGATGGCCGTCGGTGATAAGAAGGATGAACCAACGCTCGAACCTGATGTATTGCATGTTGGCGAGCCCTTGCTGCTTGCGATAGGCACGCTGGCGCTCGGTGATGTCGATGTCGTATTTGGTGAGTAGTTTACGATCGACAGTTTCCGGATCTTTGCTCTCGGGGATTTGGCCGGTGACGTAGTACCAGTAGCCGTGGCGAAGGTAGCTAACTGCGACTTGCTGGACGAGTCCGGCAGGTGATGTTGCGACACAGCGATAGCTGGTTCTCCGATTGCGGACGCTTGTCGAAGGTGTTGTGCTAGCAGGCTGGCTTGCCATCGAGTGACTCCAGCTTCGTACTGAGTTGAAACGCGTGACTCGAGGCTTGAACTGCAATCGACGTTCGTTTGTAGATGTTGGTGACGCTCATTGGCTGTTTTCCTTTTTGCTACGTTTTCCCTCGTATGTCCGCAATCGCGAATTGCACATGCCTAATTGAGAACCTAAAGAAACCGCGGCTAGCGCCAAAGCGGCTCAGTGCTATTCGGCTAGATGCAAAAGATGGGGTTGTTAAGGCCAACCCCAAGCCGTAGCGATTTTCGATCGACAAGCTGCTCTTCAAGCACAGTCGAAGGCGAAAGAAAACCCTGGTGAACGAATAATGATATTTCTACGCAGCGTGAGCGCGCGACCGACAGATGCCGCTCGCACTCTCAGGGTAGAATCTCACCAAACGCCTCGGAGCACGAATCACTAAGTCGCAGATGCACTGTTTTCCTCAGTGCACTTGCGTAATGCATAGTGCCCACAAAAATAACCTCAGCCGAACACACCGAAAGTCGCAAGACGCAACTCGGGTGTTCGTCGTCAGTCCGCCGCCAGAAGAGGCCACTCTCCCGAGTAGCCACCTCTGGCCGCATCGCTGCCTGCCAAGGACTAAAGCAATGCTGGTTGCCTTCACAGGGCGCAAGCCGTGCGAAGGCAACACGACTAAATCAGTCGCTGCATCACTCCATAGCAAATCTCTTAGCGGGGTCTTGGTTCGCGCTGGCCACTTACGCGGCTGCTCACGAAACCGAATGCCCCTCAGCCCTTTCGTTCCTGCTTCCAGCCCACCCCAAAAGTAGAATGGCTGGTGACCGGGTCATCACTCCGGTCGTTTGCAGACGGGTCGCGACTGCCATGCCGCGCATCATGTGCCAGAATCTTTGGCACGCACATGTCTGAGCCTTCGCTCAAAACACCGTTGGCGCTTCCGCGCCAGTCCTAATCAGGCCACACTCCCCCACTACGGCTTTTCATGCGATTGCTCGCACTAATTCCACTCTGCTGACCAAGCAGAGCACCGAGTTGCTACACCCGGAGGCCGCAGTGGCTCCCGCGTTATCGTCAGGCTTCGATTCTAAGGTCACGTCGCTAGGACAAGTTACTGCCCGGTTCACTTAGGTATGTGCGGCCTTCCGGCCAGCCATACTCTCCGAACGATGCATTGCAGCGTTCGATTTCCCCCTACGAAAACAGAAGCTCGGGGTATCGCTCCCAAGTGAATGTTCACTGTTGGGCACCGTCTCCTTAGAATCTTACTGGCAAGCCCTCCCTTACCTATTCGGTTGGGCCTTTCGTAGTTGAGCTTTTCACCGTCGAGTGTTTAGCTCGATCGCCGAGGCGGTCTGCCCCGGTGTCACCTGTCGCCAGATGACAGCTCCCCACGCCAGACGCGTTGAACGAACTCGCCGAAGCAAGCCCGGACCCCACGTGCAGGATTTGGCTAATCGCCGCACCTGCTTTGTGCTTCATGCGCCGCAGCGCATGAAACAGAAGTCGAGCCGTACATAGGCTCTACTTCCCCGACGCGACCTCGCTCCCAAGCAATCAGCTTGGAGAACAAGGCATGTCCGCGTCGCCCGCACTTCCCAAACTCAGTTGTACCACTTTGCCTATTGGATAGAACGCCGGTATTACTTCGAGCTGGCTGTCTCAATACAAATGAAACAGCGAGTATTCGAGTTTACTCCGACGAGCCTCCATTGAACTGGACGAGCCACTCTCGTGGCAATCCAGCTCGAAGGGCCAGCTCAACAGTTTTTCAACTGCGGGAAGTTAGCAAGACTTCCGGTTCTTATCCTCAGTTGATGAGACTGAGATTGGCGAACCTGCTGTCCCCGCCAAGAGACATCAGCTTTATTGCACTCTTATTCGCGACGGATTTAATGCCACGTGTTCGAGCGCATGCGTTTCTGCAAAAGCTTAACGACCGGCGAGCGGAGTAGCTCGCCTACCCGACCATCCATAGCAGACGGGGAGAGTTTGTCACGCCTTATGAGCAATTTGTTGCAAACAGCAAAGGGTATCGTGAATTGAACTAGATTTAGGGTTAAGGGGTCAGGAGTCAATTGTGCGAAGCACCCGAAGGGCCGTTCCGGCAATTGACTCCTGACCCCTTAACAATACTACTTGCGTCGGAAGATCTGACGATCGGGTCGAAGCGATGAACTGTTGAACTCAGGTGAGGGCTGGTATCCCTCTTGTAACGCTTTCACGAGCCACTTGTCGGCGAAGCGGATCTGGACGCCACGTTGCCGCTGTTCGTCCATGGCCTTGAGTGCGCGAACGACAGGCTCAGCGGGATAGCCATTGATGGTTTGAATTGCCAGCATTGTCGAGATCCCGCGTTTTGAGAGTGCTTGTAAGAGTTGTAACTGTTGCGGGTTCTGCATTCCGTGCGAGGCCGCCACCTTTGCACCTCCGTAGCCGAAGGTTGCCGTCCATGTGCCGCGCCGGACCTTGGTAAAACGCGCATCGTGAGCGAGTGGCTTGAGATATCCCACCGCCTCTAGTTCTTCTGCGGCCGGGGCAATGTAGCGTTTTCTCGCCTTGTCCAATTCGATACCTGGGCTGACGCCAATGTGTTGGTAGGCTAGTCGAGCCAGGTCGAGCGTGACTTCCCGATGGTGCGGCGGATGGAAGTGCTTGTCGAGATAGCGATACAGCCGACGGGCGGTAGCGCTCAGATCGCGAGCTAAACCGAAGTCAATGCGTTTCAAATAGCCGCTATCAAAACTTTGGAACAGCACGCTGCTCCAGCGAAACGTGGATTCCTGCTCTGTAAAGCTGCCTTTGCCTTTGCGAGCATCCAAAAAGCGAAACGAATCCAGGATGCCAAAAGCTCCCTGATCTCGAAACTGTTTTTCTTGGTTGTCACGCCACAGATTCTGATAGCTGAGCCGCACACCGACCAGACGCTGCATTCCGAGTGTGAGTCTCGCATAGGCCCAATCCGACTTGGGCCAGCCCATCAGGTCGAACAGTGCCGATCGTTGGAGGATGACTTTGGCGTCCGCGAATCCGTTGTAGTCGCTGGTGTACTTCATCAGGCCGAGGTAGATCTCTTCATCCTTGGCCGTTGGTAAGCCAAATTCTGGGTCGCCCTTGACCGTCAGCTTGCGGGAAACCGTTTGTTTCTCCTCTCGGTCATAGTCTTCGACCTCGAATTGGAGGTACTTGCGATTTCCCTGGCGTTCTGAAAGCAATGCGAATGGTAACTCGCACAGATTCATTTCGTCCCGTCCATTGGCTAGATTATCCAGCCGCTGGGGCAACGCGACCTGTTTGGACTGAGTCTGCTTGGCTGCTTTCTTCAAAATCACACACAGTAGTTCTAAGTACCTTTAGTACAGTAGTAGCGTTTCGAATTCCCGAATGAGTCCTGCAACTTACCGAATTCATCCGGTCTCATTTGGCGAGCCAATCGGTCTCAGTTGGCGTCCCAACCGGTTTCATTTGATGCTCTGTTCCGGCCTCATTTCGCGTCGCAACCGGTTTCGTTTGGCGTCCTACTCAGGGCTTCGGTTCCTGTGCTACCTTTACTCAATGTGCTGTAGCAGATGAAAACGAGACCGGAAACTGTTTTCTTCTGAGGCTCATGAGAGCACGTTTTTTGTTGACGACCTTCGCGCTAACGTGCCACTGTATTACCAGAGAAATCAACCACTTGGCCGGAATTGCACGTCGCAATCGTTTCAAGTTGGCAGCAAGGAAGTCGATAATGCCTACCACAATTTGCATGATTAATCAAAAAGGCGGATGCGGTAAGAGCTCCACTTGCTTTCATCTTGCCGGAGCGATGGCAGCCGCGGGCAAGCGAGTCTTGCTACTAGACCTGGACCCGCAGGGTTCGCTCAGTCAGGGATTCTTTGGATCCGCCGCCATTGAGACGGTCGATGGCAAAGACACCGTGGCGCGACTATTTGCCGACGGTGCCTATTTCGCTTCCATTGACCAGTTGGCCATACCAACTCGCTATGACGGAATCTCAATCGTACTGGCCAATCAGTGCCTGGCGGAATTCAACACGCCCAAGCCTGAGAGCTCTGGTTTGCTGCAGTTCGCTGTTCGCGAGTTCCTACGGGAGGCTGTCGAATTCGATATGGTGCTCATCGACTGCCCGCCGAATCTCTACCGTTGCAGCTGGACAGCTTTGCTCGCATCGGACTTTGTCGTCATTCCCGTTCCACCGGAAGACTTTGGTACTCAGGGACTTAGAGCGGTTCACCAGACTATCGAACAGGCTCGGAAATTGAATCCTGGATTGCGGCGCCTTGGGCATCTCATCACTCGCAGCGATCGCCGTTTGTTGATCCATCGTGCCTATGAGCAGCGCGTGAGAGAGATTTATGGTGAGAATGTGTTGGAAACTGTAGTGCCGGAAGCCTCGGCATTCAAGGTTTCAGTCGCCGCTCGCACACCGGTTGAATTTGACCTGCCTCGATCGAGTGCAGCCAAGTTGACTCGTGAGCTCTGTCGTGAGATTCTCGACCGCATCGATGTGAAAACGGCAGCATTGAAGGTGGCCTAATATGACAAGCACAAAACGCAAAATCGAAGACCTAACCTCTCATCTCGACGAGTCGATGGGTAAGAGAAACGAAGGATTGCCTTTAGGGTTGGTTCCACAGTTCAGTCCGGTACCATCTCCGAAAGACATTGGGCGTCAGTCAGTTCGCGGATTCGGCGAAGTTCTCTTGGAACAGGTTGTTGTTGACCCGACACAGCCTCGAACCGTTTTTGAGCCAGCCGAAATTGAACGCCTAGCTCAAAGCATTCGAGACAAAGGCCAGTTGCAGCCAATTCGCGTTCGCTGGGATAGCCAACTCGAAAAATGGGCGATCATTGCAGGCGAGCGTCGATTCAGAGCGACTCAGGCTGCGGGTCTGAAATCGATACAATGCTATTTCCATGAGGGCGAGATCTCAGAATCAGAAATCCTCGAGCAGCAAATGATCGAGAACCTACTACGCGAAGACTTGCGTCCCATGGAAGAAGCCAACGCCTATGCAACGCTCATGAAACTCAACACGTGGAATGGCAAACAAGTTGCTTCCGCGTTGCGCGTTTCGCCATCACGCGTCAGTCGAGGGCTCGCTCTGCTCGATCTTCCCCAAGAGATGCAGCAGCAAATCGAGTCGGGCGAGCTACCGAAGTCGGTTGCCTACGAGCTTTCCAAGTTACCGAATGAACAGCAACAGTGGGCCGCGTATGCTCAAAAGGAGAGCCAGCCACTTTCAGTCAATAACACTAGACGAAAAGTAAAGCAGCGACAAGGAAAAGCCCCCATTCCGCGAGGAGTGAAGCAGACCTTCTTGACCGAGGGAGAGTGGACAGTAACCGTTGCATCCAAGCGGAAGGGCAACTACCACGAAATCGAAGAAGCCCTACTGGAGGCACTTCAGGAAGTGCGCCTACGTATCGACAATAATGTGCATCTGGGATGAGAAATGACCTAGGTGCTTTACTTTGATGTTCAAGACGTGGTACATCTGATCCATGTTAAAGTCATTTGTTGGATCATATAACGCAACTGGTTTGCATTCGCTTCACACCGAAGACGGACTTCGACTAAAACACATATCGCGCGAGGGCGGTACCATTCCATTCTGGGCAATACTGGAATCGGACGTGGTACCTCACATTGAGCGTGCATTGTGGATAGGAGACCGTAGGACTGCGCTTGCAATCCTCGCAAGAAACGCGAAGGATGCGGGGAGCATCCTCGACTGAGCAAACTTGCTCTTGCGCAACAGACTAAAAGGTGCTCAATTGGCGCCGTGGCATTCATTTGTGCATAGTTGGATTGAATCATGCATCCAGTACTCGGGAAAAATAGCGTCCGGAGCGTTGTTGCGGCCGGTGGCGTAATACTCGCTGGTATTTGTGTGACCTGGTGGCTTGCGTCGCCGAGACTGCAGCTAGCCCTGGTCACAGTTCTTCTCTTGGTAAATATTCTTCTGACATTACGTGGCACGGCCAGACTGCGCGAAGGTTCTACTCTGCCAGGCAGTGTAGAGACTCTTATGCAACTCGCCAAATCGCCAGGAATCGCCAGTATCCACGACTCGATAGCTTCTTCCTTACTGACCATCGCATCAAGAAAAGACCCAATTTATTGCCGTCTAGCAGTTCAGAGCCTTGAGACTCTGGCCTTAAATTGCCAGCGGCTGGCGATGGGCACCATCGAGTACCCGTCAACCGAATCCTGGCGGGTAGTCTACGAAGAGCTTCTCCGCAGCCCAGGACTGTATCTCTATCGAAGCGTATCTTTCGTCGAAACGCAGCACTACTGGCAAGACGGCCCCGGTCGCCAGAGTACGCTTCTGAACCTGGAGTTGCACGACAAGGGTACCGTCAACATTGAACGGATAGTGATTGTCGCTGACCATCTCTGGGAAATGGACGGATTCATCAGCGACCCCATTCGCAATTGGTTGGACGAACAACACCAGCATGGCATTTGGCTCAGGGTCGTCCGGGAATCTGAGCTAGCTGGTGAAAGTGACTTAGTTTCTGATTTTGGAATCTATGGAACTCGAGCTGTTGGTACGCAATTGGCTGACGTGAGTGGACGTACGGCCCGGTTCGTTTTGTGTTTCGATTTCGAACGTGTTGAACAAGCCGAGGAGACCTGGAAGCGGCTCGAGGTTTTTTCCAAACCTTATCGAGACATACTGGATCGAACAAACGGATCACGCTAGGATCAAAGGAGAAGTCAGAACTCTTTGAAAGGTTTCTTGACGTTGCAGAACGTGCTGTATCTCGATACGGCACGGCTGGGGCGAATGTCACCTCGAGCTTGCCGTGCCACCATAGATTTTGCTCGTTTGTCTCACGAGCACGGCTCGACGCTGTACTCAGATGACTTCATCCAAAGCGGCTGTGAATCTCTTCCGAAAACAATCCGTGAACGATACCCCGGTCTTCGTGATTGGCACGGGCCGTCCAGGCTCGCAGATCGGCTTCAGTCGCTAGCCTCCGCAAAGGCTGACTGGCGAGTCCTACTTGCCGCACGGTCAGCCAACGTGATGAAGTTTGCGGCGCGCCTGCAGTTCGGGCAGTGTCGCAAAGTGTTGATCACCGATCTGACCTGGCCGTCCTACGAAGCCATACTTTGCCGTCAACAGAAGCGGTCTGGCAATGGGATTCACAAAGTTGCGGTGCTCGCGAGCCTGTTGCAAGACAAATGCAGTATGGATGAAGTATTCGACCGTCTAGCCGCGCAATATGCCGAACACAAGTGCGATGGATTGTTTTTGCCGTTGGTCGACAATCGTGGCATCCACCTTCCAATCCGGAAGTTGGTGGATCGTATTCGGAGGAACGCCGAAATCCGCTTCTGCGTAGTCGATGCGGCGCAAGCACTACATCATGTCCCACTGAATCTGCACGAAGATTACTGCGACTTCGTTGTCGCTGGTTGCCACAAATGGCTTTGCGCCCACACACCTTTGGGACTGGGATTCTATGGGCGCCAGCGATCCCGAGAATTTATTGGGGAATCGCTCGATCGTTGGCTACAAGATGGATCGATGGATGACCCACTTCTGAGCTACTTTCGTGAGCTAACCACGGGAGAATCACATCCCTTTGGTGAAACCGTGCCTGTTCTACCGATGCTGACTGCCAACGGGGCCGCCATCGATGCTGATGAGCAGACACACGAGCGATTCCAATCTCAGAATCGACGATCGATTGTTGAGTTGATCCAAGAATCAAATTGGGAACTCGTTCTGCCAACCTCCGAGTTTCAAAGTCAAATACTACTTGCAAGACCGAGAGGAAAAGCTCCATCGCGATCGGCAAACGGAATTCGCCAGGCTTTTTTGGTACGCGGTATCGCACTAACAGCTTATGACGATGGAACCGTTAGAGTTGCGATCCCCAAGCATGTACTCAGCCACGAAGTGCTGACGCATTTACATGACACGTTCAAGCAAATTGGCTGAGGAACAGCTAGCAATCTGGCTTCTACTCCGAATTTCATCGGGGCAGGGAAATAGTTTTTCTCCGTCAGCCTTCTGATCATATCACGGCGTTCAAGGTCCGCTCCGTCTTCGCCGTCGCTGCTGCTTTCGCTGCGCGAAAGGCTCCACCTTGACCTGCCGTGTCACAAGAGATCTCGGCAACGGCATGCCACCTGAATGAACTAACGGAAGCTGCAAGGCCGCAAGCGGCACAATCAAGGACGAACACTATGAACAAGGAACAAGCACAGAAGGCAACAGAAACTGCATTGCAAGACTTAGTAAAGGCATTGGAACAAGGCAAGAGTGATGAACTGATTAAATACCTCACTTGCATGAGTCGGTTCCACCAATACTCACTTCGCAACTTGCTGCTCATTTCGCACCAACAGCCCGACGCGACCCAGGTCGCGGGATTTCACACTTGGCGAAAACTCAAACGATCCGTTCGCAAGGGTGAGAAAGGAATCGCTATCCTCGCTCCACTGGCGTTTCGCAAGAAGACGAAGGGATCGCCCAAAGATGAAAGCGAGCAAGCTATCGCTGGCTTTCGAGTTGTTCATGTTTTCGATATCAAACAAACAGACGGGCCCCAGCTTCCAGAGCTTATAACACCGACAGGCGACCCCGGTATTGCACTTGCTCAATTGGAGGATGTGATTCGCGGTAATGGAATAGAGCTCGACAGCCAGGATCTGCCGTCAGACACCCACGGCTGCTCAATGGGCGGAAAGATCATTGTCAACTGCAACCTGAGCGCTGCGGAAAGATTCAGTGTGCTGGCTCACGAGCTAGCGCACGAGTGGTTGGCACACCACTCGGCAAGGTGTCAGGACGTACGTATCCGCGAAACGGAAGCCGAGGCCGTGGCCTTTGTCGTGGGCACTGCACATGGAATCAACTGCGAGCAGAGTTCGGCAGATTACATCCAGCTCTACCGAGGCGATTCAGAGGCACTCTCACGTTCGTTGAAAGAAATCCAGCGTGTGGCTAGTCGGATCCTGCAGGAAATCGCCAGTTAGACCGTAACGCTCAGGGGTTTGTACTCAGGTCCAGGGGAGGCATGTTGAATTCCTCTGGATTCTGAGTCGATTTCACCCTGGAGGTAGCCTAAATGGTCAAGCACATTGAGAGTCATGATCGGCCAGCAGTGCTGGTCGACACTAGCCAACGGAATGCGTCCGCAGCCGACACGAATTCGCAGTCACCGTTCGAGCTCTCACCCAAGCAATTCAAACGGAATTTGACGAAAGCGTTGAAGGCGGCTCTGCCTTTTCAGGCCATTGGCGAAGGTCAGGCGGACGCGAAAGCCATGTTTGGCCAGTATGTCGACAGTCTCGCCAAACTCGAGGAATGTCAACAGGAGGTCCGGGGTTTTGTGAACCGCATGAAGTCGACCAATGTCAGTTACGAGGTTTTCGAAGGGCTAGATGATATCCGTGACAAGCTTGAGAGCGAAGTTACGTCGGATTTTAAAATTAGGCTCACCCAGCCTCTACACACAGGTACGGCAGAACTGGCGGCGAAATCAACAGCAGAGGTACGCCAGGAGTTGAACGAATCTTTGCACCGAGCGGTCGTCCGCACCGTCGATCAATTGATCGCGGGACTCGACAATCTCGTGGACAAAAAGGTCGTGGGGTTGGTTACTTGGACCAGTCAAAACACAGTTCGGTACGACTTTTTTGAACGCCTTGTTTCTGTGGGTGGTCGCACGACGGAGTTTAGCCGAGGAGAAGCGGCATCGAGTGCGAACAGTCCTACGGGATGGGTACGCAGATTAACAAAGCGCGATGAGTGCGATGTCACCTGTCGTCGACAACGCCATATTCATGAAGCGATTGATGCGTTCCAGACTGGCTTAGACAACACCCAGGTCATAATGCCGCCAAAAGTTGTGGCGCTCTGCGAGGCGGTACCTAACTGGCTGCGCTCGGAATTCGTAGTTCTTGATGGTTACCTGATCCGGCAAAATATCCATGAAGAAGTGATTATCCGGAGCAAAGTTGTCGCGGAAACGCACCAAGAAGTCGTCGTTCACGGCTTAGAGCCGGGTGTGGTTTGCGGCTACTACGTGTTCGCAGGATGGGGTCCCGCCGAAATCGACGATGAGAAAGAGCGGCGAAGTATCGAGAAGGCAACTCGATTCGAACCTTTCTGGTTAGTCTCCGCCGCTGGTCTTCAGCTATTGGCGCTGGTTCTTGCTTCCTTTCAGCTGGCTCAATTTGCGACCCTTGTGTTTATGGCATCCGTAGGCTGCATGTTTGGGGCTGCGATTCAGATCGACGCCATAGATTTCAAGAAATCGGTCCCATCAATCGGTAGCAACACTTATGTACCGCCCCGAGCAAGATGGCTCTCTCTGCTCGGCTTCAGTTTTGTCGCTTCTGCGTCGGTGACACTAGGCGGAATCCAACTCATGCTCGCGCCGGTCACTATTGGTATTAGGGTGGTCGCAGGAATACTGATACTTGCAGGTGCAATTTCAGTAGTGGCGCTTCGCGACTTTCCATTGCAGGTTCTCAAGCCATCTAGAAAAGGACCGAAGCAATGAACGAAGAAACGCAAAACGCACGCCGACTAAAACTGCAGGCGATTTGGTCACTAGTGTCGCTAGCATTCATCCTTCCCATTGCTTACTACGTTGGTTACTACTGGGAGAGCTATGTCGAGTATCCGTATATCAAGAACATTTCATCAACGAAAGGGGGACGACCAGATGCGAGCGTGGTTTCCACGCCCCCCGCGCACACGCTGCTGCGATCGACGGAGGCCGGAGAGACGTCTTCCGAAGTACTTCTCGAAGCACAGCGTGCAGAGGCAGTTTCGGCCGAGACGAACCGCGCGTTGCGTCGGGCGCGGTTTGTGAAGCTACTTGCATTCGCAAGCAAGACACAGAACGAAGTGACCGAGGTCATCACGCAGGTGCGCTCGTTGGAAGAGTTAGAGAATCAGATTGAAAGCGGGGACGCCGGAAAGAGGATTTCTGCGGATGGCGCTTTGGTCAGCAGCTATGCAGCAATCAGCAAACTGCCAGTACCAAACTTGGTAGACGCTACCGAATGGCAGCGACAATGTTTGACGGCAGCCGCTCCGCTTAGGGATGCATCGGACGAGGATCAAGCGAACTTCGTTGTTCAACCAGAGCTTCAGTCCTTCCTCAGTGAACTTTACGAAAACGCGGTGAAGGCGAACGAGCAGATTCGAAATCGACGGGCGGAACTGCAATTGCTGGTCGAATCCAGTCGTAGCCTAAAACCTTCTGAGGTTCCGTTGCGGACACGCGTACTAAAGAACGAGCAAGACTTAATCGCCAAAGGAATGGAGATTGGAGCCAAGACACGCGAGGAGGCGATCGTCGATCAAGCTCGCCAGCATGCAGAACACCTAGGTCAGGAGCGGACCCTAACACTGGCGGCCATCAATACGGTCGAGGTGGAGAAAGAGCGGCTCAAACGGATGGCCGCTGATAAAGAACTAGCCGACCTAACTCGCATTCAAGCGGTTGCTGAGAGTCAGCAGCTCGCGGAAAAGTTGCAATCGGAATACCAAGAGGACTTGCCAGAAATACAACAACTGCTGAAGCCATTCCTGGATACGGGCGACTCAACGCAACCAGGGGCAGTCAATTGGGACCCGGGTGTTCAGATGTTCGCAACCGATTCGTACCGTCCGATTTCCTATGGTTCTCTGTCGAGCTGTTCGGCTTTGGACGACAACGATGATTCTCTGCGTCGATTGCACTACATAGGTGGGTGTTTCTACAACCGCCGTAAGAAAGGCGCATTTCCTACATATTCTGACCATGGCACTTTCGATCCATCGGTCAAGTCCAAGCTGGAGCGGGCTCGCGAGCTTCTCTTGAAATATGGCGACCTGTTGGTTCAGGAACGGAAACTTCGCGAGTGAGGCGAATCGCACGCATCGTTTTCCGCACTATGCATGCGGCCAGAGGTTCGTCCAGCGTGACAAGCGAACACGCACGTTCACCCGCACGCAAACTCCTGCACTACCAAGCAGTTAGCTGCAGTCTATGGACAGCGTTTTTTGTAACCGTAAGTCGACACACCCTGGCGCCGAAGCTGCGCGGATTGCCAGTGTCTTGGACTGAGTTATCGGAGATCCCGCTATGAAAAAGCATCACAAAATAGTGCACGCGATGGGCCGGAAGATACGAATTCAAGGTAACACTCGCGTTCGTGGTCGCCGATATGACATCGTAGAAACACTCACGAGCAATGCTGCGCGACCACGCCTACTCTTGTTGGATCGAAACGCTGGTAGCGACGCATATCGCGTGCTTCTCACGCTCCCACGCAACTCGAACGCTGCCAATCTAATCGCAGTTTTGCGTGAGTTGCCCAAGTTTGGAGACTTACCGCGTATCATCGACGTGGAACTTAGCCGCGACCGGGTCAGACTCGTTCTCGATTACGTGAGCGGGAGACCGCTGAGCGATTACCTGTCCGCGATCAAGTGCGGGCGCGTCGTTCGACCTTCTCCCTATGAAGTGGCAAGGCTAGTTCACCAGTTGGCTGGAAGTTTATGGAACCTCCATGAACGAGCAAACTTGGTGCACGGCGATATCAAACCGGCAAATTTGATCATTACTCGGAAAGCCACACGTATTTGTCTGATCGATTTCGGTAATGCTTTCCGCATTGAACAAATGGCGAGTCGCCCCGCTGGAGACGGCGTGACACCGGGTTACGCACCTCCCGAATTACAAGAGAAGCGCATTCGCGCGGATGGTCGAATTGATCAATTCTCAGCGTCAGTGCTGTTCTACGAGCTGCTAACTCTGCGATTGCCCTATGACGGACTGGGTGGCTTGGCGGGTTCGACTGCAAATTTTGCAGCATTTCGAAATTTCGAGCATTCCCTTGCTAGCGGCCACGAAGCGTATGATCTTCTGCCAAGCAGCTTGAGAGACAAATTGACCCAAGTCGTCGCGCGTGGCCTGCAATTGAATATCGAAGACCGTTTTCCCGACACGCATCAATGGCGAACAGCACTTGGAGAGCTTAGAAACAGCCTGGATTCCCAGCGGAATAGTTGGAAACAACTCAACCACTTGCGGCCGTCTGTATGGAGCATTTTCGCTCGGTTCCTGCTTCGACAGAGGCAGTCGCCATGAGAAAACGCCGCATCGTGAAGGTTGTTGCAGAACGGCTGGAGTCATTCATCCAGAGCAACTTTGAAACCCAAGCCCAATTCCTAGATGCCGCTGACATAGGTCGCACAACGCTGCATCGGATGCTAACGGGTGAATCAGTCAAGAGACAAACAATTCTCGAAATGGTCGCTCATCTGGCAGATTCAGGGAAGCCCTTGAGCTTGGATGATCTAGTTGACGACGAACGGCCTCAACCCAACTCGGTAGAGCTGGCGTCGGAATGGCAACAAGATGAATGGGAAGTCATAGCTTCGTCAATTGGACGGCTCCGAACAATGTCCAACGGAATCGTGATGCAACATGCGAAGGCCAGGCATCGCTTGCTGACTAACGAATTTGGCCGCATGAAGGTCTATGACATCCGAGGCCTAGGACGGGAAATGCGACTCCGATACCGAGATGCATTGACCCGTCATGCAACGGTCTGCCGCAAGTTGTTCGAAACCCCACAGATCAGTACTAACATCACGCTGGTCGCACGCGACGATTATCGACTCTGGTCGGTTGTTGATCGTTGGGTGGAAGGATCGCCCCTGGATGAATACGTCGAGCAGAACAAACCAGATCTCCCAGGTTTGATTTCGGTTTGGCTCGACATTGCGAAGGGTATTCAGGCATTGCACGAGCAGTCGATCATTGGACGAGAGATTCGACCAGAAAGCATTCTAATTTCCAGCGACGCCAAGCACTGCACGCTCACCGATCTTGAACTAGCCAAGCTGCTCGAAGCAGAAACGACGGTTTCGTCCCATTGGCAGCCGAATCCTTATCGTGCTCCCGAGATTCTGGGCGGTGAATCCCGTGTACAGGCAGACATCTATTCCTTCGCGAAAATCGCCGCATTCACTCTTGCACGTAGCGTGCAAGAGGATGCCCAAGAAGCAATTGAATCAGCCGCTTTGCCAAATGGCATCCAATCGTTCTTAACGGAGTCACTTTCGCCAAGATGGCCCAAAAGACCCAAGTCGCTTGTTGAGCTGCTACCGCTGCTCGAAAGGGAAAAAAGAGATGACTATTGATCAAACAGACTCTTTGGCTACGGCGCGAGAATTCAGAGAACTCCAACAGGAGATGGCTGATTCGACAGCCGCAATGCTCGGTATTCATACGTTAGGCGAGGCGGTCTTCTGCCAACGCGCCGCAGTACTGACTCTGGAGAAGCAAGAAGAGGATGTTGGGCTTGAGGAATCCGCTCTTCCAGTCTTAGGAGGCCTGCCGACGCACGACATCGACCGTATCCAGGCCAAGTTGGAATCACTGTGGAGGGAGTTGAGATTCTGGCCCCTGATTGTCGCCAGTTGTATTCTACCGGCATTGATCGGACTTGCGCTGATGGGCAATTATTACATTGCCGTTCTGGTTAGCGTATCGCTCGTAGTATTCTCTCGATGGCCTTACGAGCTCTGGTGTGAAATTAAGTATCTCCAAGAACGGCTGATGATCGCCCAGGTAGCGATAAAGAGTGAGCCTGATTGGACGCAAGTGCGGACTCAAGCGGTCGATTGGTGGTCGCTAATTCGCGCAGGCTTTAATTCAGTTGAGAAGACTCGGGTTCTCATCGATGCAGAACTGAAGATACAGGGCAAGCCTTGGCGAGTCCTTCAACGGGGACAATATCAGTACCCCGTGATTCTGGTCAAGTGCGACTCCGAAGAACGACTCAACCAACTAAGGGATGGCAAGCTGCACCCCCAGCAAGTCGCACGCTTGGTGGCGTACAGTTGCCTCTTGACGTTACAGGAACGAACAAAATCAGAATGGGCGATTGTCCTATTCGCAGGCACCGACACAGGCATCGCCGTACCGATCGTCGAGAAGTACTTTGACTACTTCAAGTCTGGTCTGGCGACTGGACGGCGATTGATTTCGAACAAGGACCATGGTCATCGCGATATCGCGGAGAAACCGACTAAGTTTAACCCGTGTGCGGGCTGCCGCTTTGGGGCCCCTGAAGTCTATAGGCTCCAGCAGGGTCTCGCTCAGACAACGCCCTACTTGACTAGAGGAACGGACGGAAAGCTATACCACAGCCAATGTGGAGATCGATTTGGCGACGTCCCACTCCATCGTGCGAGCGAGGAACTTGGTCTTCACGGGTAGCACGATAATTGCAATTGGAACACTAACTGGAACAACCAATTATTGGCGCGGAACGTAGTAGACAACTTAAATACTCCTGTCTGGCAGAACACCCGAGTAACAGAAGCCGCACACGGAGTAACAAATGGAAACTACGATTCACAAGATTCTTCGCGCCATCACCGAACGAGTGGTCGCAATCGTCGGAAGTGCAATTGGAACTGCTGCCTCGTCGTACCGAGCGGTCTATGAAGCAGAGCAACAGTGCCTACTGGAGGATATCGCCGCTCAATATGACACGGACGGTAAACACGCACTCGCCGAGAATCTGCGTAAGCGAGCGGCCGAAATTCAAACGGCCGATTCTAGCAAAGAAGCAGAGAATGTATTTCTACGCCTTTGCGATGGGAGCAATGTCCGTGAAGAACCTAACCAGAAGTTGATGGACAAGAGGCCTCCCTCCCGCAAGAACAGAAATCAAGATCGGAGACAAGCCCCCGCCAAGAATGCCGACTTAGGGGACTTGGAATGAGCCACAGTCTCACGAGCCAAGGCACCTGCCGTCTTAGTGAACGGGACATGGCTATGCTCCAGGCGGCAAGTCTCGCCTGGCGTGGCATGACTTCTCGTCAGTGTGCCGAACACTGGTTTCACGGCGACCTTTCCAACGCTCGCCGGCGCCTGCGAAATTTGGTCACATCCGGATTTCTGAGTCGACTGACGATTCAAGCAAGAGCCTTACCACCGTTGCTTGGACCCTCCGCGCAGTGGTGTCCCAACGCACCTCTACCTGGGTTCGAAGCAGTGTCCTATCAACTGCGAAAGCGCTGGGCTCAACGGGCGGTGCGTGACTGTACTGCCTACATCGCGACGGCGGCTGCCGCTGAGATGTTTGGCGGCAAAGCCGGACAATTCAAAAACGAGGCTCAGGCTACCCATGACCTCGGCGTAACTCAAGTATGGATGCACTTTGACAAACACCAACCCGCACTTGCTCATGCATGGCGCGGTGAAGACGTCATGGCGAGCACGCGGGTCGGACAAAAGCTTCCGGATGCATTTGTGATCGATCCATCCGATGAAGTGAAAATCGTAATCGAGTTCGGAGGCGCGTACAACGCTCAGCGACTTCGTGACTTCCACAGGGACTGTGAGCAACGCAATCTACCTTACCAAATTTGGTAACCATGAAAAACACAACTACAAGAATCGAAGAAGTCGTCGGGCACGCAGTTCGTTTCAACATGACTACGAACAGTGCTATCCACGTCATGACCTCGTTCTCACAGTCTCACATCTCTACGGTCGAAAAGTTTACGGCTGAACTATGCCGCACAAACTGGCTGACAGACTACACCTTTAGGCATCCATCCAAGTATTTCGTCCCTGGACCCAAAGCAGTCAAGCACTTTGGCTTGGCAAGACGAGCATCGAATGCGCGTGGACCGCAAGCGTTTCCAATCGACTTTGCCACGCTGCTGTACTGTAGCCAGCATGAACGGGACGTTGTTCGCCTAAGGCGGGCGGAGATCGGCGAGAAGTTTTCCTGGTATCGCCCAGAGTGGATGCCCCACGCCCATATCCTCTGCCGTAACGGACAGCGGTTAGCACTAGAGATGCTCAGACTTGCGCACGTGGGCCATCCCAACACGATCGTACGGAAATGCTGGGAGGCGATCGAGAAACGTTGTCAGTCGCCTGAGGCTAGGGCGGCAATCTCACGGCGTGAATTTCGACTTGTGATTGTCGTAGGAACCCAGGCACGAGCGCGGTCTCTTCAAAATGATTTGGCGCGTCTGAACTGGACCGAGAGCGTCGAAATTAAATTCGCGGTTATCCCCGAAATGCTTACGCTAACTAACAGGTGCTGACTCATGGTTCGATCTTCCTACTACAAGCCCGAGGGAAATCCCGTCAACGTTTCCCAGTTGCCAAAGCAACTGATGCCATTGGCGTTTCCAACCGTAAACAACAATCTTGTGAGCACGCGCGTCAACCGAAATCTTGCATTGGGAACAGCTCTAGTTATCGATCTTGGCGCAATAACACTGAGTTCGTTCGCGACCTCCACTACTGTAGTCCTATTTATTGGGTTCGCAACGCTGCTGGGGGGCACGATCTTACGCTGCTGGACCGCAGTGGCCAGTCTGTCGTTCCGAGACTTTGGGCTGTTGGCACTCTTGCTATTGAGCCACGCAGCCATGCTAACCATCAGCAATCGGTTCGTCACGTTGGTGATAGTGACGACCTGGATTTCGTACACAACCTATCTAGTTGGCTTGCACTGGATCCATCGTTGCACTGTGTCGCCACTGCCGCGTGAGCAGGCGGCAATTCTCATCCAACAATGGCATCCCACACTTATCCTCTATAGCATATCGCCCTTTATACTTCTGCTGAGCTGTCTTCTGACTGGCTCCACCCATCTCTTTTTCGCGGGTACGTTGCTGATGCTCGCGTATCAAACCGTCAGTACAGCGTTCACTGAGCGCATGACCGTCCGTATGCTACTCAGGCCCTTCAATTCATTTCTCAGCTACAACATTCCAGATCACCATATTGCGGGAGCACAACTTAGCGCTGCTGGCGGATATTCCAAACGTCTCATTGTGTTGCTCGGCTCCATGTCTGTCGGCGCCGCTTGGTCGTACGGCTTCGCGGAATCGAACGGATTCCCGATTGCCCTACCTGCTGTTTTTTTTCTCGCATTCCCAGTTCTAGTGTTCTGCCCATTGGGGCTGGAAGCTGGAAAACTGTTTGCGAAGCGATTGGACGGTAACAACTGGCGAGAATTCATCCGTGACCTTCGTGTAAGTATCGATCCGCACGTTCGGGGATCGCTGTTTCTGGGGAGAGTCGCCCAAGATGGTATGCCCGTGTTGTATCCAATGGGAATTCTCAATGAACACATGCACATCCTGGGCTCGACTGGATCCAACAAATCCTCAAAGGGTCTGATGCCTCTGATCGAGCAAATCATTGAGTTTGGTTTCATTAGCGTCATTTGCCTAGACCTTAAGGGAGACAGGTTGGAATTGATGGCGTGCATGATGCGTGCCATCCGGGAGATAAATCGTCGACTGGGCCTGGACAAAATCCTCTCCTTATTTAGCACTGATTCGCAGGACGGATCCCAGATCTTCAATCCCCTTGAGTCGCCAGTATTTCGGTCGTTGTCGCTGGATGAGCGCGTTTCGCTGATCGTAACGGCTACCAATCTGATCTACGGGGAAGACTACGGTACGGCGCACTTTGATGCCAAGAACATTCGTCAAATGCGAGCCCTGCTGTACTTAGTCCCGGAGGCACGATCGTTTCGTGAGCTCTATGATGCGTTCACGGGTCTGTGTTCAAATCCAGCCACAAGAACTCACTTTAGCCGGGACAAGCACGACGACAGTCCTCACCTGGAAGAGACGCTCTATCGTCTCGCATCGATTGATGCAATGCAAGTGACCCAGGCAGATGATGTAAGTGACGTGGCCAAGGCTGCGGCGATCAACATTGAAACCTTCTTGAAGGAACCGTCCTATCTGTACATGCGTTTGGCATCTGCCGCATCCGCAAAGACACCTCCCACAATTGCCAGACTTTTACTGTACTTACTCATCGAAACTGCGCGGCGCACGCCTCAACGCATACCGGTGGTGGTCGTGATCGATGAATTTCAGCAGCTACTGTCACCAAGTATCAAGGGGCTGTTGCAGCAAGCCCGAAGTCTTGGAATCGGCATTGTTATGGCTAACCAGAGTATCCAAGACTTGCGTTCGATGAAAACGAACCTCATCCCCACGCTTGAACGCAATGTGCGCATCCGCCAGTGGTTCGACTGCGGCGAAGACGACCGTGAGTACATCATTAAAGCAGTTGGCGAACGTGTAGAACACGTTAAGCAGTTATCTGCCGATAGCAACGGCACACGAGTCACCACAGCTGAAGTGCTGCTCCCTCGACTAAGCGTAAACGAACTCAATGAGCTGAGCGACAACCCCATGCAAAGCGTCGTTCACATCAAACGAGGTCAAGGCTATGCGAGATTCTCTGGAACGCCGTTTGTCATGGAAAGTGACTACCACATAACTCGGGACGAGTATCGCAAATACCAAGACACAGAATGGCCTGAAGGCGAAGCCAGACTGCTCAAGAACGGCGACCTAACAGCGAGGACGCCGCAGGGTGCTGGCTCAAAACCAGTCTTCACGAATGAGGAGGATGCTGATGATGGAGCCGTTCTCGATGAAACCCTTTCAGGTCTCTTTGGGAAGTTCACAGAGGGTGAAATCAGACCATGGCTAGAGTCTGACGACGACCAAACAGAGGCCGCCCGAGCAGACGATGACCACACGGAGGTCGACCATGAAGAGTAGGATCAAAACTAAGCGATCAGCAGTGAAGCGAATCATGCCAAGGCAGTGGCATGACTGGGACCGTTGCACACTCAATACACTGCGGCTCTTTTGCACGCAGGCATACCTGCTGTCCGATAACCAAATAGCGGCACTTGTAAACGAGCAGGGGACTGGTTTCGACCTACTTGCGAGTATTGAACGACTTAAAAACGCTGGGTTGCTTAAAGACGGTGAACTACTCGCAAAGCCCTTTTCCAACTCCGCCCCGCTTTTTGAGTCAGGGCGTGGCTTGGCATCGATCGAAGACACCAACAGTCCACCGAACCGGAGAGAAAGCCATCTGCAACTAACGAAGATAACGGTGGCATCTCGCGTCGCTTGCAATCTATTCGGCATAGACTTCCGTACAAGTGACGACCATGACCAGCTTCAACGAGCATTCAATCTGAGCGAGATCTTCGTCAAGTGCTCGCTCGCGAATCTCGGGCAACGCTGGCATTGGTTGAGAGGCGATCAAATTGAATGGAAGTTCGCAGTTGTTCCAGATGCCATTGCCTCCTGGCCTGAAAGTAAAAAAGGTTCCTTTATCTATCTGAGGCGACCCAGTCTCTGGTCAAGAATCGACGTTTTGGTTTCTCAGTGTCGCGCGCAGCGATGCGACTTGCAGATTTGGTGACTATTCATGATTGATAAATGCTTTGCTACAAAGCGCAACAGCGACAGCGAAATTCGCGCGCTAAAGCAAGCCGTTCTCTACGGTTTGACATCGGCGAAAGCGATCGCCTGCGACTGTTTCGGCACTGACATGATTGACGAACGAACCGATGAGGTGATCGCACGGCTCCTATCGGATTCGTTAATCTACGAATTTTGGATCACAAGCAAGACGCGAGTCTTTCTTGCCACTCCGGGTGGACATGCTTTGGTATGCGAACCGGAACCAGTGCACGATCGTCGCACGTCTTTCCGATCACTGGTCAGCGGAATCGCCATGCTCAACTTTTGCTGCGTCATGAATGAGCATTGCCAGCTCACGCGGCGCGAAGACATCAAACGTTTGCTACCGGGACTTGATCGGATGGGTGCACCAGGTAGCCAGTATATCAAGAGCGTTAAGGTCGCTCGCGTTTTTGGAATCGCCAAGATCGACTTTGGCGGGGCTGGTAACTGGGAACACATCGTCCGCAAGACGGTTGCAAAAGCGCATCAACTTGTTGAGATTCCAGACTATCTGCGGCTAGCGAAAGCAAAGCGTTTCGAGCTAACCGTCCTAACAGCGATGCCAGAAAAGGCTCGAAGAATCAACTTGCGCTTTGCAGAATACGGAGCAACTACTCCAGTTCGTATGCAAGCAGTGCCTATTCCAGACCTACTTCCGTTAGTAGCTCCACTGCTTTGCTGATCGCTTTCTTTTCTTTGGAAAAGACAACCGCTCCTTGCCCGGGAGTAAGCACAAAGAATGGGCTTTCACTTGACATGGTTAACTGAGGTTGCTGGCATCTTTCGGGAGCAGCAATCGATTAACTGGGAGTTCCAGTTATGAAACGCAAGAAGCGTTACGTCCCCCTAAAACAGGGCGTAGCTATATCACCACTCGCTAGGTTACTTAGGCGAAAAGCAGGTCTTGAAACAGTGTGTCAACGCTGCTCAGGGCTTTTCCTCGAAGAACCTGCTCCTGTCTCGGGAAATCAGATTCCTTACGGCTCCGCCGTGGTTTCGATCTTCGTTGATGAGAGGTTTGGTCGTCAGCACTATTATTTGAAACTTGGTCGTTATCGTGCGGCAGGCGCTCAAATAAGAACATCTGAGTACCTCAACGCAAGCGACATTGACGATGCGATTGAGGCTCTCTGGATGTCCAAAGCATGTCTGACGGAACCTTACGAAAAGGTTCGGGCTAAACGTTAACCAAAGTCTTTTTTCCTGGGGAAGTTGCATTTGCAACTTCCCCTTTTTGACATGTGGAATGGTCCACGTGTTTTGTAAACCAGTATTGCCGTGCGAATGGTCGCCAGCAATGCGCATTGAAAGGAGGACTTATGGAAAGAAAGGACAAAGAGCCTATCCATACAGTCGAGAGAGGACGCATCCAACTACCTATCTGGGAGAACCAGAGGGAAGACGGGAGCGCGTGGTTTAACGTTACAGTGAAGCGGTTGTTCAAATCCGGTGGGGAATGGCAGGAGTCCCAAACTTTCGGGCGCGAAGATTTACTCGCGTTGTCGGAGGGAGTGACTGAGGCCTACCGCTGGATTTGGGAACAGCGAAACACAGCACGCAAATCCACAAAACGAACGGCATAGTGGCGTTCAATAAGAACAACTGTCAGCCGACTGCAAGTCGGCTGACCTCAAAGGATTGGGACTATGAAAAATGCAACAAGGCAGCCAGTGACAACGTTGTTAATTGGCACACTGCGGATCACACCCGCAGCTTGGGAAAAGGTCGAAATGGAAGCACTATTCGAGAGTTTCATTCGACACCTGAACGGCAATTGGGGCGACTTGGACGAACACGACTGGAAGGCAAATGATGATGCCATCGAGTATGGCGGACGAGTGCTCTCCTCTTACTCGGACAGGAACGATACTCGGTTCTGGATTATCACGGAAGCAGATCGCTCGGCAACGACGATTCTGCTCCCGAGTGAATACTAACTGAGTACAGGTAGGTTCTTTATCTTGCGTCATTAATGAAGGTTCAGTCGTGGAGAGCCAGCACGCTCTCCACGCTTTAGGTTTTGCAACGTCATTTTTGCTAGGCATTCACTTGGTTGTTTTCGCGGTGATGGTTTCGGCCATGATCGGGGAAACAACGGGTGGCGTACGGTCCCCAACGAAGTCCCGTACGCCTTTTAACAACCACCAAGAGGAGGTTATCTCATGAATGAGATGAACAAAGCAAGCAATTTGACCTTTGGGATGAGCGGCGCTCGTTCCAGGGTTCAGGAAGATGAAGCACGGCCAAAGAAGGCGAACGTTATTCGGCACTTACCATCTGTGCTCCATGATGTTTCGCCTGAAGTCGAGAAGCTAACCACGGAGCAATTCGTGGGTCTCATTCTCGTCATTGCCGATCTGATCGACTCGATCAGCGGAGAGGTCTTTATCGCGAGAGAATTAGGCGATGACCTTTCGTGTCTTTCACATTGCCTTCGGCGAACAGTTACGGAGGTGAAGTAATGGGAAAGACAATCGTTAATGGCAATGCAGAACCAACACGGAGGTTTGTCAACGCCGACAGGCATCAGTGCCAGTGTGGCGGTCAACTTCAGAAGTTCGACGAAAATTCATCAAGCCAAACTGCATATTGCAGCCGGTGCAATGAGTATTCGTTGATACTTCGGCCCGCGTATGAAACCCAAGTGATTCATTTGAATCTCTTTGGGACCATTCGTGGAAACGCTGCTTATCAGCGGCCTTATAGCGACATGGAACGAGCAGAAGAGCTTGTAGTCTGTTTGGTGATGGACGTGTGGCCTAATTGGGCAACGATCGACCAATTCAGTATCTACAGCTCTGACCACCTAGGAGCGCTACAACACGCGCTACGAAGCGGTTGCACTGCTTACGATTTTGATCGAGTCCAAGGGGACGGTAGTGCCATTACAAATTTGGTGCGATGCGTCTCAACACAACCATACGGTCGTGTTGACTTCGATCACGGATTGGCGTTTGCCAAGTCGTCAAGGCTGCACAAGCGGCGTTAATACCCTTGCTCTTGGTAACCGGATCTTCCCGGTTGCCAAGGGCTTTTTCTTTCTAATCATCCGGAGACCAACCATGGCCCAGCCAGCTCACACTATTCGGTTTGGACTAATCAAAGCCAGCATCTGGCAGAATCACACCCGCGTTGGCGATCGGCACAGCGTGACGATCGTTCGACTTTACAAGAACGGAGATACCTGGAAAGAGTCGCTGCGATTCGGTCGAGACGATTTGCCGCTAGTCTGCAAAGTCAGCGATTTGGCACATTCATGGATCTTCGAGCACAGCCAAGAAGAGCGGGCCGCCAATTCCCCAGTCGCGTAGTTCCTGATGCCCCAAATTTGCATTGAAAGGCATTGAGCTTGCACGATTCATCCAATGAAACTGAAAAACCACCAGAGGCGGAATTGTCCAATTGGTGGTATTCCGCCTGTGAGCACTGCACCGCCAAGTGGTTTGCGCCGTTTCAGCCGGTGGTTTGTCCGCGCTGCGGCTCGCCCGTATTGCAGCCCGAGCGCAAGCTTCCGCCATGGCTCGACAGTGCACCAGCCAGGAAGCTGACATAGTTGCCTAGACATTTGCAGCATTCATCAGAAAGTTCCAGTGAGCAAATTGACCTCCAGCGAATCCCAACACGATCTCGGTCCACAGGCAGCAAGCTTGGACGGCGGCGCAAGCGAGCTGATCCTGCCCACGATCGTGGGCGACTTGCAATTGTTGGTTGATCGCGGCGCCAAATTCTCAACCATTTATGCCGATCCACCGTGGCCTTATAGCAACACTGCGGCTCGCGGTGCTGCAGAGAACCACTACAAGACAATGACTATGGAAGACATTTTACGGGAACCGGTGAATCTTCTTGCTGCCACCCAGTCACACCTGCACTTATGGACCACAAATGCATTCTTGCGAGAAGCATTCGACGTGATGAATGCTTGGGGATTTCAATACAAGTCGTGCTTGCTGTGGGTAAAGCCACAGATGGGGATGGGCAACTACTGGCGAGTTTCGCACGAGTTTCTGTTACTGGGAGTGCGCGGAAGCTTGCCATTCCAAGACAACAAATGCCGAAGCTGGATTTCGGCCCGCCGCACCGTGCACAGCCGCAAGCCGTTCGCATTTCGGGAACTCGTTGAACGCGTCAGTCCAGGTCCCTATTTGGAGCTGTATGGCCGAGTAGAGCAGCCCAACACCACATGGACCGTCTACGGAAACCAAGTTGAAAGACGATTGTTCTGAGACGTTTTTATTTGTAGTCGATGTTGATTTCACTCCAAGAACGAGAATTACCAATGCTAAAATCAAATACCGGAAAAACCGGTCCGCGCGAAGCAGTCGATGAAAGCGACGTGCTTCAGATATTGCTACGGCGGCTCGACCAAATCGAAGCCAAGCTGCAAATAGATCCGAAAGGGGAGCGTGAGTACTTCTCGGTATCCGAGGCAGCCGAGCTTCTCGGCAAGGCAACGTTTACCGTTCGCGAGTGGTGCCGTCTTGAGCGCATCAACGCCCGCAAACGTCCCTCTGGTCGAGGCCGAAGCCTCGAGTGGATGATCTCAGCCAAAGAAATTCAACGCATCATCGATCAAGGACTACTGCCACGAGACCTTTGAGCACATCGCCTCACCGCTGCAGAAATTCACGATTGCACGCGAGTCAGAGGCAAACGAAACTCGTCGACCGGAGTTTATTTCAAGCATTCAATCTCAGCTAGTTTCGAGCCAGAATCATGGCGGCCTGGGCGAGCGCTCAATCGGCCGTCGGAGTGTTGATGGAACGTGCCACCGTTAGATTGCCATTGGCGGAGGGCCTTGGTACTTCGCACTGCTTCAAAATGCACCCATTCGCGAATGTACTCGCGCAATGCTGGTGGCACCAAGGCCATCGGTCCGCGCGGGTCGCAGACAGGAGCCCCGATAGATCTGTGCAGAATCGCCCGAAACTCTTGAGCGAGCGCTGCAGTGTCAGCAGGTTGACCATCGATTGAGGACCAGAGGCGATTGATCAATTCGTTGTCAAATGGAGGCCGTTGTTCGCCGCGCGTCGGGTTCACCTGCGGTGCTGCGTCGGCCAAAGCCCAGGGCGACAATACCGCGTACTGCTCTACACGGCTAATACTGTCAACCTTTCGCTGATGCCTGAATAGGTCTGGAGCCCACGTAACCTGGATTCGAGCCCCACGTTTGCGATGCAACTCTGGGTAACGGACGCGGATATCCGTTTTTTGACAGTAATCCTCCGTCAATCGCGTTAGCTGAGCTTTATTCGAATCCTCATTTAGAACGTCCACAATCAGCTGTTCCAGAGCGCGTCCACAACTCGGAGCCACCAACCGTGGAAATCGGCTTGGCTCGGCTTGTAGAATTCGAGGAAGCATCATCGCTAAATCGTTCAGATCGCACACGAGGCTTCGCATCGAGTGCCGCACATTGAGTGTGGCCAGACAATCCGTCTCATGTTTGTCAAAGAATACAAATCCAATGCCCCAACTCCTAGCTTCAATAAGCTGATCAGTCCGTAAGAAAACTTTCTCACCGTTAGTGCTAGTCGCCAGGTATCGGTAGCGGGTAAGCTTCGGGCTGCCGCCATCGGGTTCAAGTTCATCGGGCCGGTACTCCACTTTGTCTGCGTGAAACCAGGTGTGCATACCCAACAGCTGATCACGTGTTCGTTCAAGCAGTGCAAATACCGTCTCGATGCGACGCCCTTGTGTATCCTTGATTGATGGATAACGGACCAAACGCCTGTAAACGTTCAAAAGGTCTGTCCCGAAGTGTCCTTCAAGATCAACTCGAGCAAGGTAAACTGGGAGTACACCCTTTTGATAAGCGTTCTCGAGGTTCACGATAGTCTGTCGAAGCTCACGAAAGAATCTATCGACCTCCGTGGCGCCGACCACGGGCTCATATCTTGTCCTAACTGTATTTCCGGTAATCATTGTTAGTCGCTCCGCAATTTGTTGACTTCGTTCTCGCGCCGCGACAAATCTAATGACGTTGCCGTTGCCTTCGCGAATGATCAAACACGTGAGCGTTACGCGACCAGAACTCTGTGGACAAGAACCAAACTGTGGGTGGGCGGTTTAAAGAATGTGTATCCTAAGTCGTCGTCGCGATTGGGAGGGAGATTTCGACTGCAGAGCTGGGTACTGAGCGGAAAACAACACGATGAATAAAGTACGTTGCAACCTAGTCGTCATTCGCTCCAAGCAGCTTGACGCCGCTGCGCGCTTCTATGGCGCACTTGGACTTCGACTTATCAAGCATCGACATGGGAGTGGTCCAGAGCACTTTGCCTCGGAAATTGACACCCCGACTTTTGAAATCTATCCTTTAACAAATGAAGCCACTGCCACCACAGGAGTCCGCATTGGTTTCGCAGTTGAAAGCGTGGATCAAGTCTTTGAGCATCTCCTGAGCGTGGGTGGACAAGCGGTCAGTGCCCCAAAAAATTCGCCATGGGGTCGTCGCGCCGTGATTGCAGATACCGACGGTCATCGAGTTGAGTTAACGTCCGCGATTGAGCCTGAGGAAGCGGCGGGGGGCTGATAGACCTGCTTCTACAACTTAGCCAAAGACTTTCGCCAGCTCACGACGCTGTGAACTTGGAAACAGGTGCCGGTAGCGGCGGCGCATCTCTTCGGTTTGGTGCCCGACCCAGGCGTCGATCATACGTTGATCGACTGCGGCTGAAGCGCAGTTGCTAATAAAGCTATGGCGAAAAACGTGCCAGCCGCGTATGTGCTTCCACTTGCTGCCCGACAAGACCGCGTCCAAATGATCACTGGCCTCGTCGGGAGCAACGCTCTCCCAGTTCTCGCGGCGCTCGGCATTGCGAGACCGCCGGACGCGGTGATCGAGCGGAAATGTATACGAGGTGTTGCCGCATTGCTTGCACCACTGGCGAAGCGTCTCTTTGAGAAAGGGACTAAGCGGGACGTGGCGAAAAGACTGCTTGCCGCGGATTCGCTTCTTTTCGCGGATCATTAATATGTCGCTCTCGAAGTCGATGTCCTCAGTACGGGAGCGACAAATTTCACTGCGGCGGGCGCCAGTGTGGGAAGCGAGCACCGTCATGGGATAGAGGAAGCCGTACGTCGAGTTCTGCTTGACGTAGGTTAGCAGCTCGTCTAACTCCTTGGTACTCAAATAGAGCGAGTCCCAAAGTTCAAGCTGGCTGATTTTACCGGTGACCATTCCTCGATCGATGCGGCGCTGGATTTCTTCCAAAGTGAGAAAAGGCGATGCCTCGGTTTGAAGTGGGTAGTGCAAGCCTTGATTCGGAAAGTCAGAGCTGACGTGATCGAAGCGTTTCGCCCAGCGCCAGAGCGTTCGGAAAGTGGCCATCTCTTTGCGAATCGTGCCTGTCGATACTTTCTTTCCGCGGTGCCCGTCCTCTTCGGAGCGCTTTGAGATATATCGCTGGAGGTCACCAGCCGTGATCGTAACTAAACGCGTGTTCTGCCCCAAGATTCGAGCAACATGTCTCATGTGGACTTTGGTAATACGGAGCGACTCAGGCGCGTGCGAATCTCTGGGGAGACTCTCGCGGTACTTGTCATAGATGCACCCCAACTGCATTTGGCCGGTGGGCTGCGGCTTGCCACTGAGCCGACCGTCCGAGACGAGAAAGCTCATGAGGTCCGCACCTGGGGGAACTTCGAGGCGACCGCGCTCCACCAATTCGATATTCTCCTGGATGCGAAGTCGAATGCCTTCCGCCTTGTTGGCTTCGTTCGTCTTCGTAGATCGCTTGAGCCGTGCTCCAGCGTACCGAAAGCAAACCAAGTAGATTCCAGATTTTTGTTGTTCCAGCCAAGCCATATGCGTTGAACTCCTTGTTGTAAATTGTGGCGATTGACCGGTGAAACGGCCATCGATACAAATTCAACACAAGCTCAACGCTGCCCCGTTTTTGCCCCGTAAACGGTTAGGATACGAAAAAAGGACTTAGAGCTGATTGCCCTAAGTCCTTTGTTTGAAAGCGTTTGTGCGATTTCAAATTGTGGAAAACTAAGCTCCTCCGGTAGGACTCGAACCTACGACCCGGCGGTTAACAGCCGCCTGCTCTACCAACTGAGCTACAGAGGAATATGGGTTGCAGCCTAACAAGCCTTCAGCTCGCAGGATGCCTGGTCTCATTAAAGCGGAACCGGGGCAGAAGGACTGGAAAAGGGCCGCGAAGCTCTCAACCAAAGAATAATGTATCTGTCGGTTCCAATGATGCGTCTAGATTACCTTGATCCTGGCAGACTCGCAAGTCCGATTTGATGGCTAAAGACAGATCTTTTGACTCTGAACTTTTTCGGCCTCTTTCGCGCCGATGTTGAACGTTTTCCTGTGAAATGGACCAAGTTAATAACAAGGACGGGCGGAATCTTAAGCGACGAATCAGAAATTTCTAGGTCCGACTTGCCGACTGGTCTAGCCAGCCTGCATGGGCGGACCAATGCGCCCGCTAGCACTTGCCCCAAATGGTTCCCAACCTACTCCACTATCGGGGCATCGACCCTCGACACTCTGACCAGAACTACTCAGACCTGATCCGATGGGAACGAAAGTCGCTAGCTCAGCTCGGGTAACACTGCACCGTCCATCCTGGAACTCCACAAGTCAGGGTCAGCAGCACGAAACAGCAAGGAGGCATATGTGGGTGCCAACCTGAAGGCGCCCGGAGACGATTACAACTGGCGGAATTGCTGCCTATCGGACGCCACCTGCAACTGGCTCAGGGAGTAGTGCCAGGGAAACTGCGATGAGGCCCCAATAGCGTCTTGCCGTGCTCCGCCCCACTACGCATTACCGAGTAGGGAGCGTTTTCAGCGTTGACGCATAGATAGCATCTCTAATCAGCCTGTAGCGGCGACCACCTGTCCTTGCTGACGCGGCGGGTTGCAATGAAATGGTGCCGATTCGACGGACAGTCGAGACTCTTAGTTCAGCGGAGCAAGTTTGCGTCGAATTGGGTAGGTGAAAGATATCCGATCGAAGAGTGCTTGCAGGCTTGACGCAATAGTAGCATCTCTAATCAGCCTGTAGCGGCGACCAACTTTCCTTGCTGACCGGGCTGTTGATTTAATCGCAATTTGAATTTTAATGCGGAGGTAGCATCCTTAATTGACTTGCAGCGGAGGTTACCTTTCCTTGCTCACGCGGCGGGTTGCAATTTCAACAGCCCGTTACGGGGCGGGTTGCAATGTGATCAAGCTTCCACAGTGGCTTCGTCTTCCTTAGCCCGGTTGCGACTCCGTTTCGTGGCACCGCGCTGTAGCACCGTGCACTGCGATAGGCCCCGTTGTCGTGGTCCCCTGTCCGATAGAAAAATGAGGCGGACCACGACCATGTGGGAATTGGGAATAGGGAAATGTCCTAGGACTAATTGATCAGACCATCGAGCTGTTCCACGAGATTAGAAAAATGCTTGAGGGCCGTTTCGACCGGCTCGGGACTGGCCATGTCGACACCGGCACCACGCAGAAGATCTAGAGGATCTTGCGAACAGCCACCACTTAGGAACCCTAAGTAATCTTGCAATTCTTGCGGCCCTCCCTCAAGGACTCGGCGCGATAAGGCGATGGCGGCGGACAATCCCGTGGCGTATTTGTAAACGTAAAAGCCGCGGTAGAAATGTGGAATCCGCAAGCACTCCAGCTCGAGTTGCTCATCGATCACGAATTCGGGGCCAAAGTAGGCTTCCAACAATTCGCGATAAACCCGCTTGAGCGACTCGACGGTCAAAGGATCCCCCGCTTCGGTCATCGCGTGGGTAATCTTCTCGAACTCAGCGAACATCGTCTGTCGAATGATGGTAGCTCGCACACTGTCCACTTCGTGATTCAGCAGGAAAGCCTTGAGTCGCACATCGTCGGTCGACTTCAGTAGGTGGTGGGTCAACAATTGCTCGTTGAAGGTACTGGCTACTTCTGCCACGAAGATCGTGTAGTTGTAGTATTGGTAGGGCTGATTTTTTGCGGAATAGTGGCTGTGCATTGAGTGCCCGGCCTCGTGGGTCAACGTGAAGAGATCGTTGAGCACCTTGGGCTTGTAGTTCATGAGGATGTAGGGAGCACCGGTGAAAGTGCCACAACTGAAGGCCCCACTTTGCTTGCCCTTGTTGGGATAGCGATCACACCACCGCTGAGTTGTTAATCCGGCCCGCAAGACGGAGGTGTACTCTTCCCCCAACGGCGCCAACGACTCAATCACCGACTCGACCGCTTGCTCCCAATCGCAGTGATGCTCGATATCAGCCACCATAGGAACGTAGGTGTCGTAGTGATGGATGTCGTCCAGCCCCATGTTCCGTCGCCGCATGTCGAAGTAGCGGTGGACGGCAGGCAGGTGTTTGCGAACCGAACCGATCAAGTTGTCGTAGACGCTGCGAGGCACATTGTCGGGGAACAGGGCCGCATCGAGACTCGAGGGATATTTGCGAGCCTTGGCATAGTAGACTTCGCCATGAATGCTGCCCGCCAGAGTGGCTGCCAGGGTGTTCTCGTGGGCCTGGAACTGCTCGTAATACTGATGGAAGGCATTTTTGCGAACCTCCCGCGAGGGCGAAATCAAAAACTGACTGAATGTGGAGTTGGTAAGCTCGACAGTCTCACCATCCTCGTTTTCCAGATTTCCAAATTTTAGATCGGCATCATTCAACTGCCCAAAGACTTTACTGGCGGTGCCGGCCATTTCGCCCTGCATGGCCAGCAAATTCTCTTCCGAGTTTGAGAGTGTGTGCTCGCGATAGCGGACGATGCGCTGCAGAACGAGTTGATACTCGGCCAACTCCTCGGAAGCTAGGTAGGCATCCATCTGTTCAGCAGGAATCGCCAAGAGTTCTGGGCGGATGTAGCTAGCGAGCTGACCAGCCTTGACGGCCACGTTTTGAAAACGTCCCACGAGGGCTTGGTAAGTATTGTTGGCTTGGTCCTCGGTAGTTTTCAGGAAGGCGTAGGTACCGAGCCGCTCGGCCAGCAAGTCCATTTCCTGATCAAAACGAAAGCACTCGGCGAGAACCGCAGGGCCTTCGGAGAGACGTCCCTGAAAAGTTGCGTACTTTTCGATTCCTTGCTCGAACTTCTTAAAATCTTCGTTCCAGGCGGTGTCCGAGGCCTGCAGACTCGACAGATCCCAACAATCCTGCTCGGGTACTTCGCTGCGAGCCGGTACATGTTTGACTGCATTCATCGTGTTCAACTTCATCCTGAATTGGGTTTGCAATATGCGGTAGCCCCTAGGGTAGGTAAACAAGGAAGGTAGCGGCAAGGGGAGAACCGCCCCACTTTGTGCAATTGCTAGTATCGATGGAACGCTGGGCGCGGCGTCTAGGCCCCGCAGACGTGAGTAATGACAGCGCAGTTTGTGATACAATGGGCCGGTTTCCTCGTAGTTCCTTGCTCGCATTCAGACTCTTTCGGCAGGTAATCAAACTGATGGCTAAAAAGCGAAACAATGGCGTGACCCAGCGTCTGCAGGTCAGCAGAAAGTCGGCAGTGAGCTCGACAGTGGTCCAGGTGATCGGTAGCCGGCTTAGGAAAAGTAGGCGGCAATTATTCGCCCTAGCGATCGCTCTACCAACGGCTTTCAGTACGTTGCCCGTACGAGGCCAATTTGAGGAGCTTCCGCCATTGTCTTCGTTGGAGGCGGGCCGAACGCAACTCGTGTCTTTCCTCCCTGGAACGATGCTGTTGGGGTACAACGGGCTGCAGGTCGGGTACGCTCTCGGCACGTCCACTGCAGCGGAAATACTCAACGACCCGATTGGCCTAGGGGTGTTGAGGACTCCCCCGCTTGAAGCACTGCTGGTCGAAGATCGTCCCTGGGCACCCGACAGAGCACGGCCTGCACCACCGCCGCCCAAGCCACGAACCGAGCCCACCCCCGTCCAAGGATCCCCGTCTAGTCCGCCTGACGCTCAACGGCAGAGCCCTCCCCCACATGCCGTTCGCCCTGGCTCCCCATTAACGGACAGGGTGCTAGCAGAGGGCCGCCCCGGTAAGGAGCGGGCAACTCCCAATCGCGGGCCGAACCAAGCCCGGCACCCCGATGTTCGCCGAGACCATCCGAATGACCGCTTTGAGCAGCGCGATGGCCAACGCAATGAGGCGGCCGGCGACCAGCGTCGTCCAGGTCCGGCAGATCGCCAGTCTGCGCAGCGTGGAGCTCGAACATCGGAGGCTGGGAAGCGGCAATTCGATTCTCGCTCACAGCCGCCGGTCTACGATGGACTGCCATACGACGCCCCAGCCCGCGAACGATCGGATCGTGACGGACCAGATCACAACAGGCAGGAGTGGTACACACCAGAGCAAAATGACCGCGGTTTGGGCGGCCCCCATGTAGATAGGGCTGGCCCTGACGGCCCCCGACGCAATGGTGACCAACGCAACGATGGACCAGATCGCAATGGACCAGATCGCAATGGACCGGATCGCGGTGGACCTGATCACGGTGGACCTGATCACGGTGGACCCGATCACGGTGGGCCCGATCACGGTGGGCCCGATCACGGTGGGCCCGATCACGGTGGGCCCGAACACGGTGGGCCCGATCGCGGTGGTCCCGAACATCAAGCTCCCGAGCATTCCGACAGGCAGATGCATCAGGGTTGGCGAGCGATGCCCTTCCCGCCCCCTGGCGCCCACCCACCGGGGACAGCCCCACACGGGAGAGGCCCCCACGGTGTTGGAAATGAGCAGCAACCGCCAGCCATATTAGATCAGCTAGACGCAATCGAGAGCATTCTCGATTCAAAGCCTATTCAGTTAATCCTAGAACTTGAGCGAAAAAATATCGAGCTAGAAGCCAAGTTGCGCATTGCGGAAGTCGAGCACAAGGTGGAGCAGCAACTCCGTGGAATGGAAGTAGCCCATCAACAAGAGCGAGTTGAACGGGAAATGCATCAGGCACAGGAAGAGCTCGAAAAGATAAAACAACAGCGAAATGAAATCGATGCGATGCAGGAACACGCCGCCCAGCAGGTTCAGGATGCCAAAGTCATTCGAGAGCATGCAGACCAAAGGTACCGCGAAAGCGAAAGTGGCCAGCAGGAATTACTCCAGGAAGTCACGGAACTCAAGAACGCTAACCACCGATTGCGTGCCGAGCAGGCCGCATTGGAAACAACCTTTACCACCCTGAGTAAGCTTGAACAAGTCAACCGAGAGCTCGAAAGTGAACTCGAACTGTCCCGCAAACGCACTTCGGAGATGGAGCATCGCTTGCGGGCTTTGGAAGCTCTGTTGCAAGAGTCCGAGCAAAAGAGCAAGAAACTCGAACATCTGCAAGAGGAAGGTGCCGCGCTCCACGTAGAAGTCCACGGCAATGCAGCGAACGAGCACGAGCACGAGCACGAGCACGAGCACGACAAGGACAAGGACAAGGACAAGGACTGAGGGAGTAAGCGAGAGCAGGGGAAGAAGGCCGAAGGCAAGTTGCCGCCTCTGCAACCGGTTTCGATTTCAGTTTACTTTTTTCACCTATTGAAGAACGGTCGTATGAGAGAATTTCAGAATAGCAGGCGCGCAGCTTGGACGCTTGGTTTGATGGGTTTGACGATGCTAATGAGTGGGGCAGGGGAGTGCCCGCGAGCCCATGCACAACCAGCGGGCCGAGCTAGCATGGATGCGTACTTAGAGCAGCGTGTCGAAGCACTGGAAGAAAATTGTTTGGCCGGCATCGATACGGATGAGCAGTGGAACGCGGCGCGGCCTGGGCTGGAGTTGCAATTGCGCGAGATGCTGGGACTTGCCCCCTGGCCTGAGCGCACCGAACTGCATCCGACTATTGTTCAGACGCAGCGGCACGAGGGCTTTACGGTTGAGAACCTTCACTTCCAATCGCTTCCTGGGCTCTATGTCGCGGCCAATCTGTACCTGCCTGCCGATACTGAAGCCGGTCCGTTTCCCACCATCCTCTACGTTTGCGGGCATGCCAGCGTCCAAGAAGATGGCGTCCGCATGGGCAATAAGACGGCCTACCATCACCATGGCATCTGGTTTGCGAAACATGGCTACGCGTGCATGATTATCGACACTGTCCAACTTGGTGAATTCGACGGCAAGCACCATGGCACCTATCGGCACGGTCGCTGGTGGTGGAATTCGCGAGGTTACACACCAGCCGGTGTTGAAGCTTGGAATTCGATGCGGGCCCTGGACTACCTCGAGACGCGTCAAGAAGTGGACGCCTCTCGATTTGGGATCACAGGACGCAGTGGTGGCGGCGTCTACTCCTGGTGGACGACCGCTATCGACCCCCGAATCAAAGTGGCGGTACCGGTGGCTGGGATTACTGATGTGCGAAATCATGTGGTGGACGGCTGCATCGAAGGGCATTGCGATTGTATGTACATGGTCAACAACTACGGCTGGGATTTTGCCACGGTTGCTGCATTGGTTGCGCCACGTCCATTGTTGATATCGAACTCGGATCAGGACAGCATTTTTCCGCTCGACGGAGTCATGCGTGTCCACGAAAAAACGGCAAAAATCTACAAATTATTGCAGGCCGAAGAGTCCTTGGGGATCCACATTACCGAGGGGCCTCATAAGGATACACAAATGTTGCGAGTCGGCGCATTTGCCTGGTTTGAAAAGCACTTCAAAAAGTCGGTTGCAGAATTCGATTCGCGAGCACCGAAGGCACTTGAACCAGCCGAGCTGAGAGTCTTCACCGATGGACTTCCTAGCAATGAACGCGTCACCACGGTCGACGAGTGGTTTGTACCGCAAGTAGTCGATCAAGCGATTACCGATGGTGGAACGACGTCCGAAGCTCGCGAACCAGGCTGGCAAGATAGGCTGTCCAAAGTGCCTGGCGCGATTCGCGACGTGGAAGGATTTTCAATTACCAGTGCCGAACAAACCGAGATGAAGTCCATCGCGGGAGTGGAACTCCACAAGCTGGTCCTCGACACGGCATCGGCCCTAAAGAGTTACGCAATTCTTGCTTTACCAGCCAAGTCACCGACCACGGAAGCACGGTTATGCGTCGGATCAACGCGCGACAGTTCTGCCTCGGGCGACTCGCAGAGTGCGCATCGGGTCGAGTTCGTGCTCGAGGGTGAAGTCGTCACCTTTGATGCGTCATCGGGTCAGTTTGAAGATGCAGAACGAGTAGCAAGTTTAGTTTCTGAGGGTCAAACCAACGTTCTCTTCCTAATGTTGCAAGGGACGGGCGATTCGGCCTGGCATGAAAACGAGCGTGAAACCACGCATCTCAAACGCAGAATTTTTCTGGTTGGCCAATCACTGGATGCGATTCGTGCGTCTGAGATCCGCGGCGTCTTGCGACTGCTGGAGGCTGGTGAGCTGGCCAATTTGAAACCAGCAACGGTGCGACTTGAGGCCTCGGGCCCAGCGACTTGCTTGGCAATGTTGGCGGTGTTGGATTTTCCGGAAGTAGGCTTGGTACTGCACGCGGTCCCAGCCGATCTAGCAGAACAACCCATTCTGCTGGGTCTGTCCAAGGTCACCAACATTCCTCAACTGCTACGACTCGCCTCAGCAAGCGGTCGGACTATCAGCTTGCGCGAGAGTTCCACGGAAGTTGCCGAGTAACCAATCAAGATGTGGTTTACCGCTCGCAACAAAATCTCGACAGCGTTTCGCTTAAAGCATCGCCTGGGAATCTCGGGAAATCGACGACCGCCAAGAGGACGAGGTGCACTTTCCTCCTCTAAGCTGTTCGTCGGTTCGTTTCTCCTGTTGACGCTGGCCGGTACGGTGGGACTGAAAGTTATACCAGGGCTCTACCAGGAGCAATCCTTGACGTGGCACGAAGCGGCCTTTACCGCTACGAGCGCAGTCTGCGTTACGGGATTGATCGTGGTCGATACTGCGACTTATTTCACCTGGGAGGGGCAGGCCTTTTTGCTACTACTGATCCAGCTGGGAGGTCTCGGAATGTTGACCCTCACCAGCATGGTGATCACCGCCCTGGGTGGCCGCCCCTCGTTGCGAGCGGAATCGGCAACCGCGACCGTGCGGCCAGCCATGCCGTACATTCCGCCACGCAAATTGATTATTAGCGTTGTCAAATTCACAATTCTTTTTGAGGCCATCGGTGCCATCCTGCTGTATGCAATTTGGTCGCCTCAAATGGGCTGGAGTGAGGCGATCTGGCCGGCGGTCTTCCACTCGGTGAGCGCCTTTTGCAACGCGGGCTTTTCTACGAACTCTAACTCACTCGTCGATTTCCAGCACTCGCCAGCAACCCTGCTGGCAATCTCCTTCCTGGTCGTGACGGGTGGTCTAGGGTTTGTCACGATGGAAGAGTTTTCTGAGCGATTATGGCGCAAGAAACGTGCGCGGCGTCTGAGTGTTCACACCAGTTTGGTAATTGTCACCACCATCGTGTTGTTGCTCGGGGGCTGGTTCCTATTTGCGTTGTTTGAATGGCGGGGCTGCATGGCTAGCATGCCACTGGTCGATAAACTCAGCAATTCGTTGTTCATGAGCGTTACATCCCGAACGGCGGGATTCAATTCGATTGACTATGGGGCAGCATCGGATAGTAGCAACTTCCTGACGATTCTGTTGATGATGATCGGCGGCTCTCCGGGTTCAACAGCTGGTGGAATGAAAACGACAACCTTCGCGCTGCTGGGGCTAGTCGCCTGGTCCCGTCTCCGTTCGCGACCAACGGTGACTTTTGCCGATCGCTCGATTCCTGAAGAAACCATTCAGCATTCGGTTGGATTGACTGTGATCTATACGGCAATTGTCATGATCGGCATTTTGTTGATAACGTCCATTGGAGATCTGCTGGGGGATCATGGAACATTGTTGCCTAGAATGTTTGAAGTGGTCAGCGCGTTCAATACCGTTGGCCTCTCAATGGGCCTTACCGATACGCTCTCCCCGATTTCACGATGGATCCTTATTGGACTCATGTTCGTGGGGCGAACCGGGCCTTTAGCAGTTGCAGCAGCGTTGGTGGTGCGTCGAGCCGGCAACACCACATACCGCCTGGCTTATGAAGATGTCAACGTGGGTTAACCCAGGAAAGAAGATCTAATGCGACGTTTCGTAGTTGTCGGACTGGGCAATTTCGGTTTTACCGTTGCCCAAACTCTAGCCGACAAGGGACATGATGTGATTGCGCTCGATACCCAAGGAACATTGGTAGACCGCATCTCAGCATACGTATCTCGAGCAGCGGTTGGTGATGCCACAGATATTGACACTCTTCGTCGCATTGGAGCACACGAGGCCGACGCTGCCATCATCTCAACCGGCAGCGATATCACCTCCAGTATCCTGGCCTCGATGGCCATGCATGATCTGGAGGTTAAAGATCTGTATGTCAAAGTGATCTCCAACGACCATGCGCGTGTGATCCAACGGATCGGCGTAACCGAAATTGTCTTCCCAGAACGAGATTCGGCGATAGGATTAGCAACTCGCATCACGGGATCAGCACTGCTCAATTACGTCAGCCTCGGTAGAGGGTTTAGCATTCAAGAGATGGCCGTTCCCAGCGTGTGGCATGGAAAATCTATTCGCGAATTGAGCTTACGGCAGGAGTACAACGTTTCGATCGTCGCTTTACATGATGTCTTGACAGACACCATCCATCCCAACCCCGATCCCAATCATCCCTTGAAAGACTCGGACACCCTCCTGGTTGCTGGAAGCGACGAAGCGCTCTCCAGGGCAGCCAAGCTCAAGTAATCAACCGGGCTTCCGCCTATAGACTAGAGAGCTCTCACTCCCCCGCTTCCTCCGAGAGGGGGTCGGACGCTGTTTTGGTAAGGGACATCGTATAAGCCACCAAGTCCACTAGTTGGTCGGCAGTCATTTGCCGCTGTAGGTCTTGAGGCATTAAGGAGGTCGTCTGCTTCTTGAAGTCTTCAATCGACTCCTTAACAACTTTTTTGTCGATTCCCTCAGCAGTGCGTAAGGTCATGGCGGCAGCGGTGTCACTCACCAACAGCCCCGTGACGGTCGAACCATCATCGGTCAGTAGCGTGTAGGTTTCATAGTTGTGACTGATGGCGGCACTTGGATCGAGGATGGCTACGAACATGGCGTCGCGAGAGAGTTTGCTACCAATTTCGGATAGGTCAGGGCCGACATCCTTTCCTTCACCGCGAACCTTATGACAGGCGATGCAGGTTCCTTGCGTGCGAAATACCACCGCTCCCGCAGCTATATCTCCAGTGCGCTTCACCAACTCCGATAGAGGAGGAAGCGGTTGACTGTCTGCTGTTGCCGGAAGCTCAAGGTACTTCGCCGCTTCGGCCTCGATGCGTGCGTCACCGGAGCCCAACAGCGCGTTGGCTGCCGCAAATTTCAAATCGTCCGGAAGCTTGCTGGAAGCCACCAACTTCAGTAGGGCCTTCTGCCCGTCTGCTCGGCGTCCGACAGCGACGAGGCAAGCGGTGCGGACTGCCACCGGAAGCTTGCGATCATCTAACGACGGAAGCAACCAATTCACCGTGTGTTCGCCCGCCACATGTCCCAGTAGAGTCGCCGCCGCCAATGCATCCGGGTCGTCCGCAGTTAAGCGTGCCCGGAGGAGGTTGAGTTGCCCAAGCTTTCCAAGCACTCCAGCTCCGCGAACTCCCGTAGATTCGTCAGCATGCTGCAACACAAAGCTCACCAGTTCACCGGAAAAATCCGTGATCTTGAATCGCTCGATGAGCTCAAAGTATTGGTCCGTCCCCGGTTGAGCGCGTAGGTACCGCATCAACGCAGCCTTAGCCTTGACTGAGCTATCCAGATCAAATTCATCGAGACGCAATAGCGTTTCAACGATCAGTTTGTCCTTGGAGTTCAACGCAGGAGGCTCGTCCGACAACAAGGGCCCCGCGAGTGTAGCGACTAGACATAGGCTCAGAAGGCTGAAACGGAACATAGGCAGGTCAAAGCTCGAAAGAGGTTGGGATGTTGTTGTCGGGATTCGGGAGATAAGGAGGACGTTGGTTTACCCAAAGTCGTCGTTCGAATCCCAACAAGGCATCAGGAGGAATGAATGGAATGGAGCCGTGTTGGCATTTGCAAGTTGCTAACCTGTCCCCTTGCGATCGATCAAGAAAGAAGTTGCAGGTGCGCGATCACCAGCGGGAAACTACCGATTGAAGCTTGCTTGCTGGGAGTGGAATCATGAGGTCTCAATGCTATGCCGAAGTTCAATCGGCTTGAAGTGCAATTGCTCCAGTGTTGTCTAGGTAGCGGGAAGGGCTGTGAGTGGTGTTGATGTTACTGGGGAGACGGTGCCTCGAATCGCTCTGTAGCCACGGCAACTCTGCCTTGCTCACGCGGCGGGTTACGATTTCAATGGTCAAAGTTCAGTCGTATTGAGGTGCAGGTGCTCCTGTGGTGGGCATGAGACGGGAGAGGCTGTGAATGGTGTTAGTCTTACTGGGGAGGCAGTGCCTCGAATCGCTCTGTAGCCACGGCAACTCTGCCTTGCTCACGCGGCGGGTTACGTTTTCAATGGTCGAAGTTCAGTCGTATTGAGGTGCAGGTGCTCCTGTGGTGGGCAGGAGACGGGAGAGGCTGTGAATGGTGTTAGTCTTACTGGGGAGGCAGTGCCTCGAATCGCTCTGTAGCCACGGCAACTCTGCCTTGCTCACCGGCGGGTTACGTTTTCAATTGGTCGAAGTTCAGTCGTATTGAGGTGCAGGTGCTCCTGTGGTGCGCAGGAGACGGGAGAGGCTGTGAATGGTGTTAATCTTACTGGGGAGGCAGTGCTTCGAATCGCTCTGTAGCCACGGCAACTCTACCTTGCTCACGCGGCGGGTTACGATTTCAATGGTCAAAGTTCAGTCGTATTGAGGTGCAGGTGCTCCTGTGGTGGGCATGAGACGGGAGAGGCTGTGAATGGTGTTAGTCTCACTGGGGAGGCAGTGCCTCGAATCGCTCTGTAGCCACGGCAACTCTGCCTTGCTCACGCGGCGGGTTACGATTTCAATGGTCAAAGTTCAGTCGGCTTGAGGTGCAGGTGCTCCTGTGGTGGGCATGAGACGGGAGAGGCTGTGAATGGTGTTAGTCTTACTGGGGAGGCAGTGCCTCGAATCGCTCTGTAGCTACGGCAACTCTGCCTTGCTCACGCGGCGGGTTACGATTTCAATGGTCAAAGTTCAGTCGGCTTGAGGTGCAGGTGCTCCTGTGGTGGGCATGAGACGGGAGAGGCTGTGAATGGTGTTAGTCTTACTGGGGAGGCAGTGCCTCGAATCGCTCTGTAGCTACGGCAACTCTGCCTTGCTCACGCGGCGGGTTACGATTTCAATGGTCAAAGTTCAGTCGTATTGAGGTGCAGGTGCTCCTGTGGTGGGCATGAGACGGGAGAGGCTGTGAATGGTGTTAGTCTTACTGGGGAGGCAGTGCCTCGAATCGCTCTGTAGCCACGGCAATTCTGCCTTGCTCACGCGGCGGGTTACGATTTCAATTGGTCGAAGTTCAGTCGTATTGAGGTGCAGGTGCTCCTGCGGTGGGCGCGTAGCAGGTTACGGATTGGGCGGGTCGGTGCTGCGCGACGGGTTACGGTTGGCGTGATTCAGATCTCGCGACAAAGGTGGATGCTGGCAGAGCCAAGTGCTTTCCTTAGAAGCCGAGTAGACTCTTCAGGGCGGCATCTTTTTCGGGACCTTGATGGAAGTCGAAGGCGCGCATGAAGTGATCTTGCTGGCTCGACGGAAGCTCTGGATCCTCGAGGATCTTGGCGAGATACGTTGAAGCCTGGTCGGCTCGACTGCGCCACACGATCTCCCTGCCGGCTGGAGTATTCCATGCATCTCCCACTTTGTCCAACCAGGCGGCGAAGCACTGATTAGCCTGACTTCGTTCGCCAATTCCCAATGCTTCCAGGTACCAGCGGTCTTTTCCATCGTACTGGCTAGCCAATTCGGCCCACAGAGATGCAGCGTCTGAAGACGAGCTGTCTCGCAGGGAAATAGCCAGCTCGCGTCGTACCTGCGGTGAAGCATCACGAACCAGTCGTGGACCGTAGCTCGCCACATCGAGCTTCAATTGTCGGGCAAGGCGTATGCCCAGCATTCGTATGTTCGCATCTTGATCGGCCAGGGCTTGCTGGACCGTTGCACTGCCTCGTCCGTCGATCTTGCCGAGCAACCACAGTGCGCGAGCGCGATAGATAGGATTGTCATTCTTGGCCAGAACCTGCAGTGCGTTTTCGGCCTTCGTCCCTTGAGCATGCAGGGCTTGCCAAGCCAAAAAGCGAACGGCATAGTTAGGGTTTTTGAGTGCTTCAATCGCGCCATCGATGGTGTCGAAATCAAATTTGGGGGTCTTGTAAGAAGCATCTTGATCGGCAGGAATGATTCGGAACAAGCGCCCGCGTTCCAAGTCCCCCATACCGTGGCCTCCGACCCCGGGATCGTACCAATCGGCAATCACCAGGGAACCATCGGGAGCGACTTTGACATCCGAAGGGCGGAACCACTTGTCGTTTATTCCGGTGAGCACGTCGCGTATTTCGGCCTGATAACCCGCTCCCGAGTTGTCTAAAAGGTAGGCGCGGCAAACGTTGGGGCCAGCATCGCAGTGGAGCAATTGCCCGCGGAACATCGGCAAGCGATCCCCTTCATAAACGGTGATACCGGTTGGTGAACCGGCACCCGTGAGCAGCAAGTTTGGGACTACGCCTGGGTCGTTCAAGTGCCAATGTCTTTCGGGAATGCTTTCGCTCATTCCGGTGCGGGGCGTTTGCCAGCCGGCTCCGGTCATCTCGTCCTTGTAGCCATAATTGCCGAACTCCATCACGTAGTTGATGCGGACTCCCTTATTACCGTCATCGTCGTTGTCCGACTGCCAAATCGCACCGTAGGAATCAACAGTGACCATCCAGTTATTTCGAAAGTTCCAGCCCAACGTCTCAAACTCGCTGCCATCTAAATTGCAGCGGAAAACCATTCCCTCTTGGTACGGTTGCCGACTGGCGGACACCACGTTGCCAGCGAGGTCGGTGATAGGATTCCCATTCTTATCTTTTACTTCCTGCCCAGCATTCCCAAAATTGAAGTAGAGTTTTCCGTCGGGGCCAAAGGTAAATGCGTGGATGCCATGGTCATGCTGGCTGCCAGCAATTCCGCTGAACAACACCTCTTTGCTATCGGGGTGATCATCACCGTCGGTGTCGGTGAAAAGAAAGACCTTCGAGCCAGCTGACACGATCACTTTATCTCCCAACACGCACACACCGTGTGGCGAATCAATATCGCGGCCTTGATAGAAGACGGTTTCCTTATCAGCCGTTCCATCTCCGTCGGTATCCTCAAGAATTAGAATTCGGTCTCCCTCGGGGCGCTGACCATTGTGCTTGCGATAGTTAACGATTTCGCAAACCCACACCCGTCCTCGATGATCGATATCAATATTCGATGGACTCAACAACTGCGGTTCCGCGGCGAACAGGGACGCAGCCAATTCGGGGCCCACCTCCAGTCCCGCCAGTGCTGATTCCACATCGTGGGAGCCATCATTTTCCGCGAGCCCGATTGGCGGCGGTGCCTCGTTGTAAACTAAGAACTGCACTTCCGCCGAATCACCGCAATTCGCTTGGTCCACGCCCCCATTGTCGAGGCCACCGCGAGCTTGGAAACGGTTGTAACCCGCTGGAATTTCGAATTCGATCACCGAATTTGCATGGGTGCCAATCCCGTAGTCGACCGGATTGCCCGCGATGCGCATTGGTTCGCCGCCCGCGTTCAGCCCCTTGCGAACTTCACCAAACTGGGAGGTGGCATTCTTCCACTGCAGTTCGGTTAATCTTAACTCCCCGGCGGGGCCGCTCAAACGCGGCTCGGCCCAATCGGCCCAATCGCAACTGTAGCCATTGCCGCCGTCAGTCACTACGAGAAAAAGCTTGCTTTGCGCTGAGCCGTCGAGCTTCACATCGATATCGGCAGCGTGTCCTGGGGTTTTGCTTGTAATGCTGGGGCTTGCAAACAGCGGCTTAGGGCTTGCCGCGTTTGGGTTTGCCCGCTTGACATTCTTGTTCTTCGCTGGAGCGGCGGATTGAGTATTCGGCTTGGGTTCATCTTGATTCTTTTCCAGTTCTGCACGATTTGGGTCGGGAGTCTCAACACCATTTTCGGGCACTTCACCGTGCGCGGTCCACACGATGGCATTCAAGGCGACTTTTCGAAAATTTGGATCAGCCCAATTCCAGTGAAAATGCCCCCCAGTGAATCCGAATCCACGCCCTCCGCCTTCTCTTTCAGCAGCCCAAGCCACATGCTGCGGCTCACCGTTGGCAACTGCTTGACGAACTGCAGGATTGCCACTGTGTGGACCATCCGGACGGCGGAGCGTATCCGCAGGGGGCAGAGCGGACAGGATCGGGGTCACACCCTGCATGCCATCGCGAAATCGCATGTGGTAGTACCATTCATCATTGATCGTGAACGGTTGCACACCTTGAGCCACAGGATGGTCAGGGAACGATTCGAACGTTCCATCCCAGTGAGGATTGACTGACCAATCGGTTTCGAAGTAGCCGCCCATCCACTTTAGGAAAGCGTCGCCCGTTTTGCCTTTGGGCGTTTCGACGGCGTAGTGGATACAGACCAAACCGACACCAGAGTCCATGACAGCGTCGAATTCATCGAGGTGAGGATTCAGTAGATGTCTGCCCCCGCCGTCGCAGTAGACGACCACTGCATCAGCATCTCGCAAGGCCTCGGCGCCCTTTTCAGGCCATCCTTCGCGGAACACTTCAACCTGAAAACTAGGCATTGCCTCGGCCAAGCTATTGGCCAGCAACCGACAACCGGCATAGTGCTCGTGGGAACCATAACCATGGCTCGGCGCCCCTGCCAGAAACACGATTTTTTTGCTTCCCGAAACCTCCGCCTCAGCATTTTTCGTTTGCCCATGAAGCTGCAGAGGGAACAACAGGCAAGCCACAAACCCTAGGCAAAGGCCGGGTCCAAGCAGGCTTACAAATCTTACGTGGCGGGGATTTAGCATCGATCAAATCTCTGGGGTGCGTGGTGGGAGTGGCCCGCGATTGCCGGTGCACTCATCAACATACCTGTCATGAAGCAGTGGAGGCAGGGTGATAGTAGGAATAGCGAGATGGCAATAATTATAGACACAGCGGTTGCCGCAACGCCATATGTCCGAGATAAAAGCCAGATTCCACCCCTTGGGCCCGACGTGGTATGATCGCTCATAGTACCATATAGGCAGTTGAAAACCGCATAGTAGCTTGCCTCAGGATCGCTTTCCAAGCTGGCAGGCAACCAACAATTCTCCTACTATTTCCTAAGGAATCTGTAGCATGTCGATGCAACCACGTCGTGATTTTCTGAAAACCTCTGCAGCTGGTAGCGCCGCTGTCGCCGCCACATTATGGAACGCGAGAATGTCCGCCGCCCAAGAAGCGTCGAACAAGCCCAGAATTGCAGCGATCGGTGTAGGGGGTAGCCGCGGTCGTTATAGCCAGGGAGGTGGCATCGCGCGACGCGCATCGAAATTCGGGGAAATGATTGCCGTGTGCGACGTCGATGACCTGCACACAGCGGAGTTCAATAAAGACTTCGGCGACAAATTGGGAATGTACCGCGACTACCGCGACCTGTTGAGTAAAGAGAAGCCCGATGTGGTTACCATCGGCACACCAGACCATTGGCACGTTCCCATTGCAATCGCTGCCCTGCGCGCTGGCAGCGACGTCTACTGCGAAAAACCGCTGACGTTGACGATCGATGAAGGCAAGCAAATTTGCCAAGTGGTCAAGGAGACCGGTCGAGTATTCCAAGTGGGTACCCAACAACGCAGCCAAGACAACTCGCGATTCCTCAAGGCCATTGCCATGGTCCACAGTGGCCGGCTCGGAAAAAATGTGAACGCTTACGTTGCGATTGGTGGAGCCCCCACGTGCGAACCGATTGAGGGTTCCGCAGCCCCCGACGATCTTGACTGGAACATGTGGGTTGGGCCAGCTCAAGCGGTCGAGTACAGTGAGAAACGTCGGAAGGAATTCCGCTGGTTCTATCAATATTCAGGTGGAAAAATGACCGACTGGGGAGCCCACCACATCGACATTGCCCAGTGGGCGTTGGGACATCAAGATTCCGGTCCCGTTAAGATCAGCGGAACAGGCACCTTGCCGAGTATCGTGCCAGCCGAATTCGACTGGGCTGGCCTTTTCAAAGGTGATGCAACCCTTCCCCCAGCGTTCAACACTGCCGTGAACTTCAGTATCGATCTGGAGTATGCAGATGGCGCCAAAATGAGTGTCAACGATGTTTACAAACGTGAATCGGACAACGTGGACTTCGGAAACGGAATCCTGCTTGAAGGGGACGCAGGACGAATTTTCGTCAACCGCGGAAAGCTAGAAGGACGCCCGATTGATCAGTTGACCGAAAAAGACAATCAGGAACTCGACGCTATCATCATTGAACTGTGCAAGGGCAAGCAACCAGGCAACCACATGGGTAATTTCTTCGACTGTCGAGAAGATGGTAGCCTGCCGATTTCGGATGTCTACACCCACCACCGCACCATGACCGCTTGCCACCTGTGCAATATTGCCCTCATGCTGAAACGCGACTTGAACTGGGATCCCAAGGCAGAGCGTTTTGTCAACGATGAAGCGGCCAACGCGTTGCTGAGCCGTGAGAGTCGCCCCGGGTTTACGGCTTAAGATCCGGTCGAACCGGCAGCATCGTGCCATTGTTTTTGCTTCCGGCCTGGCTGGCCGGTCGCCTCCCAGCGGAGCGGTTTGTCGACATTGCAATCCAGTTGCATTGCAATAATTGCAGGCCGCACCGCTCAGCAGCAACGACTGCAGCCTCGCTGACGCGACGACTCACCACAACTGGCTCGCGCTCCAGACGCACCTGACTGATAGGCAGGCTTGGCGATAGTCAGGCGTTCCTGATTGATGGTCTCGGCGATCCCCAGCGCAACCCGACGCGTCAGCGAGGACGTTGGACAACTCAGCAACTGGAGTGCTAGAACTCAGGAAACTTCTCACCATGCTTGGCCTGCTTGCGAGGCTACTAGCCTTGCTTACGCGGCGGGTTACGATGGTGGAGCAAGACAGATAGCTGCACCAGACTACTGGCAGGCTTGGCGACAGCTAGGCGTTCCTGATTGGTAGTCTCGGCGATCCCCAGCGCAACCCGACGCGTCAGCGAGGACGCTGGACAATTCAGCAACTGGATTGCTGGAGCCCGGGAAACTTCCCACCATGCTTGGCCTGCTTGCGAGGCTACTATCCTTGCTTACGCAGCGGGCTACAATGGTGAAGGAAGACATCCAGATGCACCTTACTACTGGCAGACTTGGCGACAGCTAGGCGTTCCTGATTGGTAGTCTCGGCGAACCCCAGCGCAACCCGACGCGTCAGCGAGGACGCTGGACAATTCAGCAAATGGAGTGCTAGAACTCAGGAAACTTCCCATCATGCTTGGCCCGCTTGCGAGGCTACTATCCTTGCTTACGCGGCGGGCTGCGATGGTGAAGGAAGACATCCAGATGCACCTGACTACTGACAGGCTTGGCGACAGCCAGGCGTTCCTGATTGATGGCCTCGGCGATAGCCAGCGCAACCCGACGCGTCAGCGAGGACGCTGGACAATTCAGCAAATGGATTGCTGGAGCCCGGGAAACTTCCCACCATGCTTGGCCTGCTTGCGAGGCAACTATCCTTGCTTACGCAGCGGGCTACAATGGTGAAGGAAGACATCCAGATGCACCTTACTACTGGCAGACTTGGCGATAGTCAGGCGTTCCTGATTGATGGTCTCGGCGATAGCCAGCGCAACCCGACGCGTCAGCGAGGACGCTGGACAATTCAGCAACTGGATTGCTGGAGCCCGGGAAACTTCCCATCATGCTTGGCCCGCTTGCGAGGCTACTATCCTTGCTTACGCAGCGGGTTACAATGGTGAACGAAGACATCCAGATGCACCTTACTACTGGCAGGCTTGGCGACAGCTAGGCGTTCCTGATTGATGGTCTCGGCGATCCCCAGCGCAACCCGACGCGTAAGCGAGGACGCTGGACAATTCAGCAACTAGATTGCTGGAGCCCGGGAAACTTCCCACCATGCTTGGCCTGCTTGCGAGGCTACTATCCTTGCTTACGCAGCGGGTTACAATGGTGAAGGAAGACATCCAGATGCACCTTACTACTGGCAGACTTGGCGATAGTCAAGCGTTCCTGATTGATGGTCTCGGCGATAGCCAGCGCAACCCGACGCGTCAGCGAGGACGCTGGACAATTCAGCAACTGGATTGCTGGAGCCCGGGAAACTTCCCACCATGCTTGGCCTGCTTGCGAGGCTACTATCCTGGCTTGCGCGGCGGACTGCGATGGGGGATTGCGTCAGGTCCATGGTCGCAGAGATCCTTGGCACTCTTTTCGCTCGCAGCATTCTGCTCCTCCCAGGCCGTGGAACCACCTAAACGGCCAACCGCTGGCTGGCGCTGAGGCACCATTCTCCCATAAAGACTGAAAAGTGATTTAGACTGCAACTTACCACCACCAATCTACACGCAAGAACGAGATTACCTACATTTACGGTCACTTCGTTTTCCGGCTCTTTCAGTTACAATTGAGGACTTCCAACCGCTTCCGCGAGCTGCAGATGGAAATCCAACAGAGCCTTCCCCCCAAGATCACGAATTCACCGGACAGGTCAAGTGCCTGCCAACTCCGGGTTCGCCTCCACGAATGCCGCCACTTACTGCTCGCCGACCAGAAATTTCGTCCTTCCAGAATTTTGGCTATGTTGATCCCCCCCCAGCGGTCTTACCTGCTACCCTTTTCCATTTTTCTATGCAGCTTTTCCTGGATGGGGTTGGTGCAATCCGCTCAGGCTCAATCGACGATTCAAGAACAATTGCGATTGCTCGAAGAGAGCCGTCTTAACAATGAAGAGCGTTTAATATCGGCCGAGGGTAAGGGGGTTTTGAAGCGTTGGTTCGTCGATACTGACTCCGCGGAGCCGCTGCAAACGACCGACGCGACGATTGACCTGCTCTACGATTCCTCCAAATTTCTACTAATTATTAACAATCACTTTCGATTGCAGGAATTGCGGGTACGGGAATTGGTGGAAATAGGCGATTTGGTGGCTGATAGAATACCCGCCGGCAAACAATGGGAGGAAACCAATATTTCCAAGACCCTTGTACTTGGAGATGGCGACGCCATCTATTCCGCCGAATGGTTGGCTGATGGTAGCTGTACTGGCGAAATCGATTTTGTATTCTCTCGACAATCAGTGCTAAGGACAGCAGGTTACCCCTTTGAACACCCATTACACCTATGGAAAGAGGCACTCAATATCAGTCGGATCAAGCCAGAGCAAACGAAGCTGACTCCTTTGGCAAGCGGAGGACTGATTGGAATTGAATCTCTCAATACGTTCAACTTAAAATTCTACTTCTTTGGCGACTTCGGCTTTGATCTGCGACGCGTGAGTACTCAAAGAATGGATACGGGACTCCCAATCCGAGAATACTCCTTTGACTGGGGTGAATCGGCTGGAGTCCACTACTTGAAGCGATTTTCGAGCACGATTAATCTCACCGCCACCAATGAGATTACTAGGGAACATACGATTGCATCGAAAAAAACACTTGAAGTCGACTTTGTTGATTTTAAAGTGAATCAGCCAATTGAGAAAAACCGATTTCTCCTTTCACACTCTGGCATTCCTATCGGGACGCACTTCACCGACAATCGGTCGCAAGTGGCCGGCCGTGAAGCGACGCTTGAATTCGACGGCACTCGGTTGATTCCTCTCAACCGAAACTCGCCAGAGAAGGCTGAGAAACAGGCGAACGACGGCTAGCGAGTGCCAATCCAAGTAGGCGCGAGACGGTACGTCAACAGTCTCCCGCTCAATCGGACAGGCAAGCTTGGCGATAGCCATCGTAACCCGACGTGTTAGCGAGGACGTTGGACAACTTAGCAACTGGATTGCTGGAACTCAGGGTACTTCCCACCATGCTTGGCCTGCTTGCGGGGCTGCTATCCTTGCTTACGCGGCGGGTTACGATGGTGAAGTAACACAGACCGCTGCACCTGACTACTGGCAGGCTTGACGATCCCCATTGCAACCCGACGCGTTAGCGAAGACGTTGGACAACTCAGCAACTGGATTGCTGGTACTCAGGGTACTTCCCGCCATGCTTGACCTGCTTGCGGGGCTGCTATCCTTGCTGACGCGGCGGGTTACGATGGTGAAGGAAGACAGACAGATGTACCAGACTACTGGCAGGCTTGACGGTCCCCATTGCAACCCGACGCGTTAGCGAAGACGTTGGACAACTCAGCAACTGGATTGCTGGTACTCAGGGTACTTCCCGCCATGCTTGACCTGCTTGCGGGGCTGCTAGCCTTGCTGACGCGGCGGGTTACGATGGTGAAGGAAGACAGACAGATGTACCAGACTACTGGCAGGCTTGACGATCCCCATTGCAACCCGACGCGTTAGCGAGGACGTTGGACAACTCAGCAACTGGATTGCTGGAACTCAGGATACTTCCCACCATGCTTGGCCTGCTTGCGGGGCTGCTAGCCTTGCTGACGCGGCGGGTTACGATGGCGAAGGAAGACAGACAGATGTACCAGACTACTGGCAGGCTTGACGATCCCCATTGCAACCCGACGCGTTGGCGAGGAGGTTGGATGATTCAGCAACTGGATTGCTGGAACTCAGGGTACTTCCCGCCATGCTTGGCCTGCTTGCGAGACTGCTATCCTTGCTTACGCGGCCGGTTACGATGGTGAAGTAACACAGACCGCTGCACCAGACTACTGGCAGGCTTGACGATCCCCATTGCAACCCGACGCGTTAGCGAGGACGTTGGATGATTCAGCAACTGGATTGCTGGAACTCAGGGTACTTCCCGCCATGCTTGGCCTGCTTGCGAGGCTGCTAGCCTTGCTTACGCGGCGGGTTACGATGGTGAAGGAAGGCAGACAGATGTACCAGACTACTGGCAGGCTTGACGATCCCCATCGCAACCCGACGCGTTAGCGAGGACGTTGGACAACTTAGCAACTGGAATGCTAGAGCCCAGGGTACTTCCCGCCATGCTTAGCCTGCTTGCGAGGCTGCTAGCCTTGCTTACGCGGCGGGTTACGATGGTGGAGAAAGACAGATAGGTGCACCAGACTACTGGTAGGCTTGGCGATAGCCATCGCAACCCGACGCGTTAGCGAGGACGTTGGATGATTCAGCAACTGGATTGCTGGAACTCAGGGTACTTCCCGCCATGCTTGGCCTGCTTGCGGGGCTGCTAGCCTTGTTTACGCAGCGGGTTACGATGGTGAAGCAAGACAGGCAGGTACGGAGGGCGGTTTAGCGTTTGCGATAGAGTTCGATGTGATAGGGTCCGCGAAACATCAGCAGCAGCGCGCCGGATCTGGCAAAACGATCAAACACGAGTCGCAGAAAATGCTCCTCGCCTGGCCATGGATAGGCAAACACAATGGCAAAATCTTCCAGCGGCATATCATATGAATCGTAGGCGGGCTCCAAATCATGGGTGAGCGACACGAGTGGATCGGTATCTTCCGCCAAGCGTTTGGCGCCCCGCGGTAGAAAATTCCCCTGCCATATTTCGGCATCAACTTGGTTGTCCTTGAGCAGCTTGCGCCCCTCCTCACACAAAAATGGCTCTGCCTCGACACCAATGGCATCCAATCCAAGAATACCGGCCACTCCTGTAACGACACCAAAGCCGCACCCCCATTCGACAAAGAGGCGCCCATCGATCAGGTCGCGTTGGACGCACTCAGTTAACGCGCTGGCTACGAGGTTGAAGTCGCATTCTATGTATTGTGGCAGTGGTTTTTGCGGGAATTGATCCCAGTAGAGTTCGATTCTGGCGCGACAGGCAACCAACCAATCTGCCACCTGTTGGGAGAATGCGTCTTCCGACAATTCAATTTCAATGGAAAGGAGTGCCATGCAGCGTCTGCTCTATCAATCATGTTTGAGGAAGATGCTTCAGCCGCTTCCATAGGGAGGGCAGCAGAAAACACCAGTGGTCGAACTGGGACAATTCTCGTCAAGCGCCATGTACAGGCACTCCGAAATCAACTCTTCACAAGCAGATTGTAAGCAAGTACTTGAGCCTCCGGTGCTTGCCCACCCGCGAGTCCCGCATTTAGGGCAATCAGGTGGGCAGCCTGCGTTTAACTTTACTGCACCGGAATATTTTGACATGAGTCTAATTGGGAAAATAGACCTAAGATTCCTCTGGGTCGCAATGCTAAACAGCAGATCCCTGCCAATCGAGCCCGAAGTGGATTGTAGATGAGGAAACCGGCAGTTCCCGAAGAGTTCCAGTCTTGACTGGGTCGATAGGCGAGACACAAGAGGGATTTTTGCGTAGGAAATCGCAATGCGTTTCAGGTCAGCATCTCGACCGTCCTGAGGCCAATAGGCGTCCCGCTAAGGAATAGCACGTGTATCACGGAGTCAGAGCGACATGACGTCGGAACTAGAAACCACCCTGAACACTGCATCACCATGGAGTCACACCCAGGCGAAAATGGTCGCTGCAACGACGCTCCTGTTGCGCGACGCCGATGGCCAGATACTTGAGCAATGGGCCATTCAGGAGAACAAAAGCACGTTTGGCAGCCACGAAAGCTGCGGCTTAAGGTGTACCGCCGCAGGCATAGCCCCCTACCATGCGTTAATTGTGGTGGGAGCACGTCAAACCTTTATACGTGCGTTGGCGTCGAAGATTAGCCGTGACAATGTGCCGATCACAGAAATTTTGCTGACTGGCGAAAGTGAGCAATTTGAGATTGCCGGTCATTGCTTCGAATTGACGCGCAAGCCGGTGAGTCCCCTTCGCCCATCTCAGACGCGGTCCACTCGCGGCACCGCCAAACCGCCAGCTGCTGGATTGAAGTTCACGCTGGCGCGCCCATTCCAACTGAGCCAAGCCGCCTCCAGAGCGGCCCTGCATGCCACCACACGAGAAGCAGAAAAGAATGTAGAAAATCTGTCGCAGCTGGTCCATCAGTCCATCCAAGCAGATCGCGAGTCCGGGAAGCAGCCACAAGATTCTGCAGCCCCACAGGCCGATACGCGCAGTTCCTTCGATTCGGCATGGATCAAGGAATTGGTGAAAACCGCGGTTGAGCCACTGGAAACCCAGCTGCAAGAATTGCTTGCCCCCATCGCGAAACTGCAAGAGGAAGCTCGACAGCGTTCTGAGGAAGCTGCGCGACAGCAAGAGGAGCTTCCGGCCGATGGTGCGTCCCAAGCTTCCTGCCAACCGGAGCCAGCCCCCAGCCAGACGTCTTTGGATGTCCAGCAACTCGAACAGGTTGTAGTGCGACAAGCGGCGGAAATGGAGGTCTTGGGCGAACGCCTGAGCGATGTCAATCAACAGCTCGGTAGCATTGAACGCTTGATTACCGAGGAATCAACTCGCAATCGTGAAGCATCGCCTTCGACAGAGGAATCACCTCAAGCGAATATGCAGCAAATGGCGATCGAGCAGTTGCAGCACGGGATCGTTGCAGTGACTTCCGCCCTGACAGAGTTGCAGTCGAAGCAAGAAGCCACTCAGCAGCGTGACAACGAGTGGAAATCTCAAATTCAAACCAAATTGGAAACCCTTCAAGACGCAATCACCAATCTAGGTCAAAAGACCGCCGCCATTGGCCAGGAGTCTGTGCTATCCGCGGCAGAGCTTGAAGCCTACTCAGCACAACTGCTCGCTGCACATACGATTGAGGAAGTCAGCTCGCAGAGCAACTGGAGCCCCGAAGCGGCCTCCCAGGAACTGGTGGTTGCTGAAAATTGGAGCCTGGATGCACTCGAACGGATCGATACCGCAGTGGAACCAACTGTGGAAGAGTCCAGTGCCGCTGCTGAGTCAAGCGAGGCTCTTGCTGCAGAGAACGCTCTGCCTGCGCCAGACACAGAAGCCATCGATTCGGTAGAAGAAGTCACGGACGAAAGTTGGTTGGCTCCTACTGTAGATGATGCCTCCCAGCCAGAAGCCACCAATCCCATTGAGGGAGGTTGGAACCTATTGCAGCCAGTACAGGACTCGCCCTCGCTGCAGGGCGAATCTTCCGACGACTCGAACGCCAGCGACTCAGCCCCCAGCGATTGGTCAACCTTTCCGACAATCGAATCCAATGACGAACCTAGTTGGAGCCTTGAAGCGGTAGGCAGCGAGACGCCGGATCCTGAGCCTCAGACCGACACATCGCTAGAGAAATCTGGGATCGCAAGTTTGGATGTGGAAGACTTCCAAACCAATCCAATCCCACTCTCCGAATTGACAACGGATGATGAAAGTTGGGGGGCCCTAGGCGCGTTGCCTCCACTGGGAGAAAACGTCTACGACATCGATGAGCAAGTGGAGTCGGCAGAGAGTACCGATGTTGGCTTCCAAGCCTCTGAAGCAGGCTCCGCATCTGAGGATCGCAATGCTGAAACAACTTCAGAGATGTGCGAAACTCAAGAAACCATTGCTAACCTCGGACTGGGAGAAGAGGAATTCCCAACACTAGACCCGATCTTGCTATCCCCAGAAACAAATTCGGCACTGCCCTCTGTAGAGCGGGCAGACAGCAAAGCAGAAAATGCGGCAACGCGGGGTTCTGCCGAAGCGGTGGAATCTGAATTCGAAACACTCTCCACTCTCCTCGATGACTGGAACGAAACAGCCTCCCCTGCTACACCATCCCAACTACCACCGAGCCAATCCAAAACGCAAGGCAGCGTTGAGTCAGAAGAGGTGATCGCGGAGGATTGCGCGTCCGAGCTACCGAGCTGGTGGGTTGAGCAGAGCGCAGCGAACGATAGCAACGAGACTCCCCCACATGATTCCCAGGTTGAGATTTTCCCTCAAGACGAACTCTTGGGTATCCCCGACGAAGTCGCCGCGCCTAATTTGCCCGAGGTGAGTAACGAGCTGGAATTGCAACGCGATGACATGGAAGCGTTAGAGAGCGTATCAGAGCACGATGCGGCGGGGAGCACCGACGAAGAACCCGAGTTCTTTGGACTCGGACTGGACGCCGAATTGGCATCCCCCATTTCCGAAATGTCGGCAGCAACATCCCCTGCCATTGAAGAACTCCCGGCCAAAGAAGAGCCTGAATTCAACCTGGAAGAAGCCGAACAACCCAACGCATTGGCGGTACCTGAGCAGGAAGTCAACCTTGAACTTGCCGCTCCTGAAGTGGGGGCAAGCATAGCCGACGACATCTCCTCTGCCGATCCGGATGACGACGTAGAGGAGTACATGCGCCGTCTGCTAGCTCGGATGCGTGGTGTTCCTGAAGATGAGGTCGCGCCGCCCAAACCAACCGCGGCTGTCAGCCAAGCGGTGCCCGAACCGATCGCTGGAGGCGCGGATACAAAGCTCCCCCCCAGCGGTGAGCTATCTCAATCGGAGTTACGCCAGAGCCTCCGAGCCGAACATCTCCAGAAGCAGGTGCAAGAACCTGCCGGCGAGGATGGGAGTGCATCGCAAGAGTCGCCCCAAGTATGGGACGGGCACGTGAACCGCAGCTTCGATGAACCCTTGCCCTTTGATCCCACGAAGTACGCACCTCGCACTTCAGCCCCCGATCGAACTCAAGACTTTTCCGCCATGCGAGAGCTCGCCAATTCCTCAGCCCGATCGGCAATCACCAAGAGCTCGCGACAACGCGCTGTGACATCGGTCGTACTCAAAACGGTGATCGCCCTGATTGGATTTGCCGTCGCTACCGTGCTGATTGCCATCAACGGCTTCAACATCAATATTGGATTGATCGCAACGTTTGCGTCACTGGTGGTGGGAGCTATTTGGGGATACGATGCCGTTTCAAGTATGAAGCCATTGCTGCAAGCCAGCTTCGTTCTCAATCCGCCTGCGGGTCAGGTTGTCGAGGAAGATTTGGCAAAGGAACAGGAATAGCTAGCTGGTGCTCGGGTTGGTGCATTGACCATTTCAGTGCACTACTCGGCCGCTGCTTGCTGATCGTATTTTGCTGAATACTTGCGGTAGAGTTGCTTGTGGCGATTGTCTAAATCAACGACACGTCCTTGGATGAAAGCCGATTCGACTTGGGTTGCAGTTTCTAGAATATCCCCATCGGCCACAAACAGTGTTGCGTCCATCCCCACACGAAGAGCACCGACACGATCGGCGACTCCGAGAATTTCAGCCGGACTGAGCGTGATGGCGCGCAGCGCGACCGCTTCGGGCAATCCATAAGCGGCAGCGGTTCCAGCGTTGTATGGCAAGTTCCGCACGCCACTGGCACCGAATCTTCCTCCCGCCGAAATGCAGAACGCGATGCCAGCCTCATGCAATCGATTGGGGAGTGAGTAGGCTGCGTCATAGGCGGCATGGCGATGCGAGGGGTTGCGATAGACGGCCGAGACAATGACGGGAATATTCTCAGAGCGCAGTAGTTCGAGGCATTCCCCCGCTTCGGCACCACCATAAATAATGACTTTCAAACCGAACCGTTGCCCGAAGGCGATGCTGTTCGCAATCTGTCCAACACCATCGGCCGACACGATCAAAGGCATCTCCTGCTGCAAGACGCGACTGAGGGCTTCCAGGCGCAGGTCGCGTGGCTGCCGCGTCTCCGAAGTTCCGACCGCCTCCCCGTAGCGTTGGGCCTGCTCAAAAATCGTTTCCAACGATTGCCAGCCCGATTTTGACGTCGGGCTGCGCAAGTGCATTCCCAGGTCCGCCTTGAGCGTCATGGACTCCCAGGTCCAACCATCGAGCATCATCATTGCGGAACGTCCGGCGATCAGGGAGCCGCTTGGGACGCTGGCAGCAAGTAGTACACCGTTGGCGCGATTTACAGGAATGATTTCGCTATCGGGGTTGAATGCAGCTGCCGCTCTCACATTCGCATTGTTGCTTCCCGTTTCGCGTGCATCCTCTGTTGCCCGCACCGAGTTGACTTCGACAAGGCCAATATCGGAATAGGCTTCGATCAGACTGGGATAGACGTGCTTGCCCGGTGCCTCAATGACTTGCGTATCTGCGGGCAACGTCGGGTCGTTCCCTATGGCGGTGATCTTGCCGGCTTCCAACAGCAACGTGGCACCGACGAGTGTTTCTCCGGCAACGGTGTGTAGCGTTGCACCTTTGATGGCTATCGGATGTGATTGAGGAGCGCCTGGAATTTGGTCGGAGGCCCGAACAAGGCTGGTGCAGGCAACGAGGCAGAGCAGGACTTGTAAATTGAGTTTTAACATGGATTGATCAGATCTAGGAAAGTGAATGGACACATACTCTACCACTGGCTGCGAGGCACTCAGCTAGTGTTCGTGATCGTGTGCGTGATCATGTTCATGGTGCCCATGATGGCAGAATTCATCGAATCGCACCCACCATGTGGAAGGATCTTCTCGGTGGCTGCCACTGCCGCTATTCGCACCGCCCCCCTGAGCACTTTGCACCAGTTTTCGGTGCAGTTCCGCATCGCGTTGTTGCCGCGAAACATCCTCCTCGCGATCGAAATAGCATCGTCCATCGATCCAGGTTTGCTGGCACACCGACATCGTCGATAGCGGCGAGCGATTCCAGATGACAAAGTCGGCCTGTTTTCCCGGTTCTAGCGAACCCACCATCGCATCAATTCGCAGCTGTTTGGCCGGATTGAGCGTCACGAATTTCAATGCTTCCTCGGGCGATAAGCCACCATATTTGACCGCTTTGGCCGCTTCGTGATTAAGATGCCGAGCCAGTTCCGCATCATCGGAGTTGAACGACACGACGACGCCAGCCCGATGCATCAATGCGCCATTGAAGGGAATGGCGTCGAAGACCTCCATTTTGTAGGCCCACCAGTCAGAAAAAGTGGATCCGGTGGCACCGTGTTTGGCCATGGCATCAGCCACTTTGTAGCCCTCCAGAATGTGCTGCAGCGACCCAATGGTGATCTGATAGTCCTCAAGCACGCGTAACATGGTCAGGATTTCGTCTTGTCGGTAGCTGTGGCAGTGGATCCAGCGTTCGCCCTCCAAGATCTCCACGATTGCATCCAACTCCAAGTCGCGACGCGGTGGTAAGCGGCCCGATGTCTTGCGCCACTCCGCATGTTCCTGCTGGTACGACAGCGCTGCCTCGAATCGATCGCGCATCAATTGCTCAACCCCCATCCGCGTCTGTGGGTAGCGATTGGTGGGCTCACTCCAATTGGATTGCTTGACGTTCTCGCCCAAGGCAAATTTAATGCCGGCAGGTGCTCCATCCATTTTCAGCGCCTCGGCAGAAGCCCCCCAGCGCAATTTAATGACTTGATTCTGTCCACCAATAGGATTGGCAGACCCGTGCAGGATATTGGAAGTCGTCACCCCACCGGCAAGTTGCCGATAGATGGTGATATCAGCCGGGTCAATAAAATCACTGATGCGCACTTCGGCGGTGACCGCTTGCCCCGACTCATTCACGCCGCCATCGGTGGCCATGTGCGAGTGACAGTCAATGATGCCTGGCGATACATGCCAGCCCTGGCCCGACAGCTCAACGGTTCCCTGCGGGACGGGCAAGTCCATTCCGACGGCTTCAATCATTCCCTGATGGACGAGCAAGTCGGCGTTTTCCAGTCGCCCAGCCGGTCCACTGGTCCATACGGTAGCGTCGCGAATTACCAGCCAATCAACCTGAGCCGGCAGGTCGGTGACACCGTACGCCCCTAGCGGAAAGTTCACGTCACAGGCGACAAACTCGGGCGTGGACTTCTCTTCGGACTTCTCTTCGGACTTCTCTTCGGACTTCTCTTCGGACTTCTCTTCGGACTTCTCTTCAGACTGGTCTTCGGAGGCTTCTTCGGCCTCTGAAGATTCGTCAGGTGCCTCTCCCCCTTCGTCGGTTTGAAGCTCCGCATCCTTCGTTGCGGAGAAATGGGTGCGTTGTCCGTCTGGCCACACGACTGTCCCCTGCAATTGCAGGACGTCCGAACGATCGAGAACGGTGGCAGAGAGCTGAGCGAGTCCAGAGCCATACGAAGTCGGTTCGGCAAGTTTCAGGGCGTCGGTCTGGAAGGCCGCGTTGAATTGATAACTTGAGAGGGTCGGCTTGCGCAGCTCCACTTTTTGCGGCTTGTCCTGTTTGCCTGGTCGTTCTAAATGAGCTTTAAGTTTTTTCGGGGTACCGGAAATTTCCAGTCGAAACTCGGCGAGAGCTACGGACTCGTCCTCAATTTCCCAAGCTCCACGAGGATCCAGTGGTAAGTCATCCTCCCAAATGTCCCGCTCGCCCTGCACCCAGGTCTCGAGCAGCTTGGTATCTTCAGCGAACAGAGGGCCAGCGGCGACCAGTAAATTGGCGAACTTTCCAATTTCCAGCGTACCGACCGAGGCGTCAATCTTCAGCAGTTTAGCGGGGCCTTCGGTCAGGGCGCGAAGCGCGGTTGCCTCGCTTAAGCCATGCTTGATGGCGCGACGCACGTTGGGAAGCAGGTCTGCGGATTTCGCCAGCCCATCACTGGTTAGCACAAATGGCACACCTGCGGATTCGAGACGGCCAGGGTTTTCCGGAGCAAGCCGCCAGTGCATTAAAGTTTGCAAAGTGGTATCGGCAATTTCGGCCTGGGTATCCAAGCTGGGTGCCGCGGGAAAATCGACAGGGACAATCCACATCCGCCCCATCTTGGCCACGTCCTGCAGGCGTCGGTATTCCCGCCCCGATCCGCGAATCACTAGCTGCAATGAAAATTCGCGAGCCAATTGGTCGGCGCGTGCGGCGTACATTTCGTTGTTGCCGTCAATGATCACGCGTTGGTCTCCAGCCAGAGCGGCTCCCAACGCCTCAAGTGCATCATTATGCTCTGGAAATGGTAAACGCGCATCGGCTTTGACAGCCCGCTGGGATGCCGCATACCAATCCGCATCATAAAAGGCCTGCCGCACCAATGCCACTGCTCCCATAGGACTGGTCGGATAGGAACCACGTTCACGGCGGTGCGGATAGAGCTGGAGGTGTAGGAAGGATGCGGACTGAAGCATGCGCCCACTCAAGGCCTGCGTCCCGGTTGAAACAATGCAGCTTTGCCCTTTGACGATGCCTCGTTGAGGAGCAGCCAGCGCGGTGCCGACCCCAGCCTGGCGCAGCCCCTGAAGCTTGTCGGCATCGGTCACCAACCGTTCCCCCAGTCGATACTCCGGTGTGACCTGAGCATTCCAATAGCCCGCCACGGGAGTGGACGTTCCTCCCTCCATTTCAACCAAGGGGTCAACAAAGGCGGGGTAGAGTATTCTTCCGCTAAAGTCGAGGCTCTCCGTTCCCGCTGGCACGTCGAGGTCAACGCCGATGGAGGCCAGTTTGCCATCACGAATTAGTACATCCGCCTGCTCCAAAACTTGCCCTGCTCGCACGACCACCTGTGCATTTCGCAGTACGACAGAACTGGGCGGTTGGTAGCGAACTCCCACAGCAGGGGAGGTATTCGTTGGATCCGCAGCGCTGGCACTAGGCAGGCCAGCCAAGATCACCAAGCAGTAGCCGAACCAAGCTGGTGCGTTGCCCCAGCGTCTGGCGAGGGAGTGGGAAAATGTGCAGTGCTGGTTCAATGCGCTGTCCTTCAGGTTTCGGGTGGCAGGTGCTGTGGGAAGAGCAGGGGGGGGAGTGTCGATCCGAGCTTGCCGGCGCTCTGTGCCGTCGGTGCGGATTGGAGCCAAGGGGATACTCTATTCTAGTCCCCAGCGTATATTGGTAGAGCACCGTAGGTGAACGAGATCGTTTAATATGGTAAGAGCTGTTTATCCAGGTTAGTCACTGTAGCACCGTGGAACAACAAGGGGGCCGCCTCCCTTTGTGCTGAAAGCCCGCAATGCCCGAATCATTTTGGCCTGAAACGCCCCCGACGAGCGAATTGCTACTGCAGGCCCAGGGTGGAAACTCCCAGGCCATTGAGCAACTTTTGACTCGACACCGCGACTCATTGCGACGCATGGTAGACCTACGGCTCGATCAAAAAATCAAACGTCGCGTGGACGTAAGCGATGTCGTGCAGGATGTCCTGATCGAGGCGAATCGTCGCCTGCAGGCCTACATGCTCGATCCAGTCATGCCGTTTCATTTGTGGATCCGGCAGATCGCCAAAGATCGAATTATCGATGCGCACCGTCGCCATCGCGTCTCCGGCAAACGGAGTGTTGACCGGGAGCAACCGCTGGCGCGACCGGCCACCTTCGATCAATCCACCATTGAATTGGTCGCGCAGCTGCAGGATCATCAGCTCACCCCTGCCGCGGCAGCCACGCAGCGCGAGATGGCCATTCATGTTCAGGCGGCCATCGAACGGCTGGACGAACGCAATCGAGAAATCATCTTGATGCGGCACTTCGAACAACTGAGCAACCAAGAGGTTGCGCAGTGCCTGGGACTTTCTGAACCGGCTGCCAGCATGCGTTACCTGCGCGCCCTGAAGCGTCTGCGATTGCTGCTCGATGGAAACCCCAACTCCGCACCGTCCTGAAAGAGTTCAACGTGGACCACGAAGAAAATTCCGAGATCCACCTGCAAAACCTCTCGCCGCAAGAGCTGGCCTTAGCAGATTTAGTCAGCCGACTGACCGACCGTGTGCAGGCAGGTGAAACGATTGACTTCGAGCAGATCTGCCGCGAGTCACCAGAACATGCAGATGAACTGAAGGAGCTGTGGGGCGCCATCCTAGTCACGCATGCCGTAGCAGTTGAGACGCGAATTTGGGCTTCCCCGGCCAACGTCGCTGAAGAAGTCAGCCGTGGCTTTACCGTTCCCAAGCTCCCCTTTATTATCGGCGACTACGAATTGCTCGAGGTCATCGGCCGTGGCGGAATGGGCGTCGTCTATCGCGCTCAACAGAGGAGTTTGAATCGTACGGTTGCGGTAAAGATGATTCACGACGATCGCCCATCGAGTCTTGAGAATCGCCAGCGTTTTTTCGCAGAAGCGGAAGCTACCGCCAGACTGGAACACCCAGGCATCGTTCCGGTATTCGAAGTGGCAGAACACGAAGGTCATCCCTTCTTTAGCATGCAGTTCGTGCCAGGCGAAACCCTGGCAGAGCGTCTCAAGCAGGGCCCGCTACCGCAACGGCTGGCCGCCAAGGTGATGGTCGACGTCGCACGGGCAATTCATTACGCGCACGACCAAGGAGTACTGCACCGAGACATCAAGCCCTCCAATATCCTGATCGATGAGTTTGACCGCGTGCGCGTCACCGATTTCGGCCTCGCGAAGCTCTCCGATTCCGCAGACAGTCTCACGCGATCAGGGGCGGTGATTGGAACCCCCAGTTACATGTCGCCCGAACAAGCCTCCGGACGGACTCCGTTGCTCGGGCCGCGTTCGGACGTGTATAGCTTGGGAACGGTGTTGTACCATTCGCTCACTGGACGGCCACCGTTTATCGCAGACTCCCCCATGGAGTTAGCCCTGCAAGTCTTGGAGCTCGACCCACCACCGGTGCGTCTACTGGAGCCCGGTCTAGATCGTGACTTGGAGATGATCGTCTCGAAATCGTTGCAGAAGCCACCCGACTTGCGTTACAAGTCGGCAGGCGCCTTGGCAGACGACCTTGAGTCCTTTCTACGCGATGAACCCGTTCAGGCGCGAAGCGGCAAGCTGGGGCAGGTCGCAGCCCGTTGGTTCCGTGAAACGCATCACGCCATCGTGTTAGAGAATTGGGGATTGCTGTGGATGTGGCACAGTCTCGTGCTGCTCATCGTCTGTGTGGCTACCGAAATTCTCAATTGGTTGGGGAGTGAAAATCGGCTGAGTTACGCGGCGCTGTGGGTTGTTGGACTGGGGACTTGGGCGGCCGTCTTCTGGGCGTTGCGCCGCAGAATGGGTCCCGTCACCTTCGTAGAGCGGCAAATCGCCCACATTTGGGGCGCCAGCCTTATTGCCATCGCAGCTCTCACTCCCCTTGAATGGCTGCTCGACTTGGCACCGCTGACCCTTTCTCCCATTTTGGCGTTGGTGGGAGGCATGGTTTTTTTCATCAAAGCTGGAATTCTCGCCGGTTGGTTCTACATCCAAGCGGCCTGCTTATTAATCACCAGCTTCCTGATGGCTCTGCTGCCAGATTATGCGCACTTGATCTTTGGGCTCATATCCGCCGCTTGCTTCTTTCTACCGGGACTCAAGTATTATCGCCAACGTCGTGCGAATGAATTGTCTACCCATCGCTCTCGTAACGCTTAAGCTTCCGGTCCAGTGTCGAGCGTTCGATCCCAAGTAGCTGCGAAGCCTTCGACTTGTTGCCCGAGGTGAACTCCAGAGTGGCCCGAATATGCGCCCGCTCGAGATCGGCCAGCAATTGAGGGACAAACTCGCCTGGAGAATGATGCGACAAGGCGTTTGCAGCCGCCACGGTCGGCGCACCAGCTCCCAAGCTCGAAATACTCAAATCTTCAACCCCGAGGGTCGACTGGCTGCCGAGCACCACGGCGCGTTCGATCACGTTGCGCAGTTCACGCACGTTGCCAGGCCAGGAATGTCGTGTAAGTACCTGCAGGGCTATCGGCTCGATGCCGGTAATTCGCCGCGTGGAGTGGCCCGAAAACTGGCGGAGGAAATATTCGACCAGCAACGGAATGTCGCGAACACGCCCTCGCAGCGGCGGCACATCGATCTCAATGACCCGCAGGCGGTAGTACAGATCCGAGCGGAATTCCTTGGCACGCACTGCCTCTTCAAGGTCACGGTTGGTTGCTGCGACAACGCGGACATCGGTCTTAATGGGTTTATTGCCTCCGAGCCGTTCGAACGGCTGCCCCTCCAGAGCACGCAAGAATTTGGCCTGCAATTCGGAATTCATCTCCCCAATTTCATCGAGCAGGAGCGTCCCACCGTCAGCCGCTTCGAATTTGCCGATTTTGCGATCGGTAGCCCCCGTGAAGGCCCCTTTTTCATGCCCAAACAACTCGCTTTCGAGCAAAGTGGGAGCCAGCGCAGCGCAGTTGAGGCAGACCAGGGGCCCATCGCGACGCGAGCTGGCGCGGTGGATGGCCCGAGCCACCAACTCCTTGCCAACTCCGCTCTCACCGCGAATCAGTACGGTGGCGGAGGTGGGGGCAGCCTTCTCAATCGCCCGCCACACACCGTCGATTTCAGGACTATCACCGATCATTTCGTGCGAGAGGCCCAGCTGTTGCTGCAAGGCGTCGACTTGCCGGCGACTGGTTTCCAGCGAATGGGCGAGTTGCTCACTGGTAGCGCGCTGCGCCAGAGCAATCGAAAGATTATCGGCAACCCCGACCACGAAATCCAAATCGCTATCGAGCAACATCCGCTCCTCGCCAGAGGAATAGATGTGCAACAATCCTAGCATGGTCTGCCGCTCGCTCAGGTTCTCGAAGATTGGGGCGCAGATAATGCTGACCGTCTCCCGCTGCCCTGACTCTCCGGCTAAGGCGAGTTTCGAATCGTGCTGAACATTGCGAGCGAGAATCCCCTGGCGGTCATTGAGCACATTCTGAACGAGGAAATCACTGACGCGGTGGTAGGCGCTGCCGCTAGCTTGGCGAGCAGCTAAGACGGCCATGGCTGGCAGCGAACCTGCGGGACGAGTAGACAGACCTGCTTGACCGGCAGAGGTCTCGCCGGCCGCCGGGCTTCCATGCACAGGGCTTCCATGCACAGTATCCTCTGGACCAAAGACAACGACTCCACCTCCGGCCACACCAACGCGATCGAGCAGCAGCGTTAGTGCAGTCTGTGCAGCCGCCTCGCGCGAGGGGCTGGCCACCAGCTCAGCAATCAGTCGATAGAAAAACCCCCACGCTTCATCCTGATTTCGCATTCGGCTCGGCTGGTGACCGAGCGCAGCGGCGGCTTGCTCAGCTAAGTTTGTCGCAGACCACTGCGAATTCGAAAGACGATTGACGATGGTAGGTAGCACGACGGCCGTGTTGGCCTCGGCCGCTTGCTCGCGATGATCACCTGCGTTGGACGTCGGTTTAAATCCAGCATCCAGCGATAGGGTGAAAGTCACGCGGCAGCTTCCAACCGAGATAATATCCCCCTCTGCCAGCACCCGGGAGGCAAGAATCTTCTCCTGCCCAACCTGCGTACCGTTTCGAGATCCCAAATCCTCGACCTGCCAACCGCCCTTCAGGGGGGAAATCCGCGCATGGCGACGACTCACCCCCTCTTCCCGGACGACGATTTGATTCTCGGAGGAGCGGCCAATCACCGCAATTTGGTCCGGGGATAACCGCCAAACGTCGGTCCAACGGTTGCCAAGTTGAATGATTAGGTAAGCTTGAGGAGTAGTTTGTTGCATTGGCCGCGTTTGCCAAGTAATCTAAAGGGAAGTCTTCTCTTATAGAGCTCTCGTCGGAAAGCGGTTCTGGGTTACTGCTCAATATTGTGCGGCACCAGCCCCCCTCTACCAGGTTCAGCTTGATAAGAATCACTGCGAGCTTCATCTTAGCGGCTACGACGCGTAGCGTGATCTAAGCGAAATAGAAATCTTCTCCGGAGTCAGAGAATGATTAACAGACTATTCACACAGTCTAATTATCAGTTTGTGCGCCGCACTTGTGCGGCAATCGTCGTTACGAGCCTCTGTTTGGTCAGCCAGCCTGTCCAAGCGCAATTTGGCTTCGGCTTAAACAATCGAACTGGCGTGGTCGGTGGTGTCAGCATCGATGCGGAGGGAGTCGTGCAAGCGGCCAGCGTCGAGCAACGCGGCGGCATCTTGCAACAGTTGCGGAAAACGGTCGGTGTGCCCACTGATGGTATGGAGGCCAAGACCGAACTGCGCATGATTTCGCTGACCAAATTGCAAGCAGAAATCCAGAAAGCGATGACGGCGGGCCAACCGCTGCCTGACGAAGTGCTCTACCTGGCTGGCCTTCAACGCGTGCAGTACGTCTTTGTCTATCCTGAACAACAAGATATCGTGCTCGCCGGTCCCGCTGAAGGCTGGGTTGTGCGGCAAGACGCAACGGTCGTCGGTGCCACCACCGGTCGACCAGTACTCCAGCTCGAGGACTTGCTGGTTGCACTGCGCACGACTGAAGCATCCCGCCAGCACCCGATTTCGGTCTCCATCGAACCAACGGCTGAGGGCCAACAACGTTTAACAGCCCTTTTACGCCAAGTACGGCCGGGGCCTGGATTCAATCCAGCTGCGATCGAGCCAGCCATGCGTGAGGCCTTTGGCCCGCAGCAAGTCAAATTGACTACGGTCGCATCCAATTCGCGGATGGCCCAGACCTTGGTAGCTGCCGACTACGAAATGAAGCGTCTCGCGATGAACCTTGAGCCCGCTCCAGTGACCGGTATGCCAAGCTACATGACAATGATTCGCAACACTGGCAAGCCCGAGGGCAATCAACCTCGCTGGTGGATGGCATGCGACTACGACGCGATCGCCCACAGCGAAGACATGCTGGCCTGGAAGATTTCGGGTCTAGGCATCAAAGCCATGACGGAAGACGAGTACGTCGATACGTTGGGCAACCGCACCGGCACCGGCAAAGCCAACAAGGTCGCTCAGCGATGGGCGGACCTGTTCACGGCCAAGTTTGAAGAGCTGTGTGGATTCAACGCCGCCTTTGGCGACTTGAGAAACGTGATGGATTTGAATATTGTGGCGACCGTCATCGCCGGACATCAGCTAGAACAACTGGCGGGATGCGACCTTTCCCTCTTGGTGGGCAGCGACAATTCCCTTGAGACGCCACAGTGGCATACTCCCAAGACGATCTCGCCGGAATGCAGCTTTGTGCGAGGCCAAGCTGGTTGGACCGTATCGGCCAGTGGCGGTGTGGATATCAATCCATGGAAGATCGTCAGTCAGAAGTCCGCGGCCAGCGATGCGGTGAAAAGCGTTCGCACTCAAGCGGAAGCTACCGACAATAGCAAATGGTGGTGGAACTAAGCTTGGACTGAGACACCTGCTCCTGAAGCACGACCCAACTCAGCCACTTGGATTCAGCGGACTACTCAAGCATCGAAGTAGCAACCATGCTGCCATGCAGACTTCGGGTAATCTTCGGGGGGGGCATCCCAGACCGCTGGGCCCCCGAGAGTGGCGAAGCGAGACGGTGTGCGAGTTCCTGAAACGTAGCCTGAAAAGCAGATAGCGAGTTTCCTACAGCAGCCCGAACCCTCCTTAACCAAGCCGTGTCCCGATGGGGACGCGGCTTTTTTCGTGGGTTTTAAGAGATCGGGCTCACTCCCCCGATCGCTGGGACCTGCAAAGAAAATTAGGAGCGTGGTGGCCTGGGCGGATGGGCTTGATTGCGAAATCAAGCGATAAACTCAGGCATTTAGCATCCTTGAGCAATTCGAGGAAGCAAAGTATCATGCTGAGCCAAGATCTTGGGCTACCGCGGAACGATCCTTGCCGCGGCGGCCGACGCATTTGCACAGAACGAACATCTTCCCCTCTGCACGCAACGAATTCGCAAGGCCACTGGCTTTTCGGCAGTTGCACAGGAAAATCCTTATGCGGCATATCCTTTCCGCTCTTGTACAGAACGTTCCTGGCGTTCTTTCGCACATTTCAGGCATGCTGGCATCGCGTGGCTACAACATTGACTCTCTGGCAGTCGGGGAAACCGAAAATCCAGAATTGTCGCGGATGACCTTTGTCGTCGTGGGAGACGACCGCGTCCTAGATCAAGTGCGTAAGCAATTGGAGAAGATCGTTACGGTCGTGGAAGTGGAGGATATTAGCTCCCGAAACTGCGTAGAACGCGACTTAATGCTGGTGCGAGTCAAAGCAGCGCGTGGGCCTCAACGCAGTGAAATCTTCGAACTGGTCGAAATTTTTCGCGGCAAGGTCGTTGATGTTGGCCCCGATGAAATCATGGCCGAAATTTCAGGCCGCGAGTCCAAGGTAGAAGCGTTCATTGACCGCATGCGTCCCTACGGCATCACGCAACTGGTGCGAACCGGCCGCATTGCCCTGGTCCGTGGCGGCCAACCGTCGGCCACAGATACCGAAGTGGAACTAGCCGTTCCCACGAAATAGGCTACGATTTCCTTCAATCTCTCCCGTACACCCAAGTACCGTGGCGTTTGGTTGCCGCGCAAAACATTTCCCATCCATCCGTAAGCGAGAAAGTTACCGCACCCCATGTCAGCAAAGATCTACTACGACAACGACGCAGATTTGTCCCACCTCAAGGGTAAGACCATTGCCATCCTGGGCTACGGATCGCAGGGACATGCCCAAGCGCAGAACCTGCGCGATAGTGGCTGCGATGTGATCATTGGACAACGCGCCGGCAGTCCCAACTACGATCTAGCGGTCAGCCACAAGTTCAAGCCAACCTCGGTTGAAGATGCAGTCAAAGCGGCCGATGTCATCAACATCTTGCTTCCCGATGAAGTTCAAGGTGACATCTATCGCGACAGCATCAAACCGCACCTGAAACCAGGCAACGTCCTGATGTGCTCGCACGGTTTCAACATGCACTTCGGACAAGTCGAGCCACCCCAAGGTGTTGAAACGGTCTTGGTAGCCCCCAAGGGCCCAGGGCATTTGGTTCGCAGCGAATACGTTAAAGGTGGCGGAGTTCCTAGTTTGATCGCTCTTGGCGAAGGTTCGGGAGAAGTCACTCGCCAAATCGGTCTAGCTTACGCTAAGGGTATCGGTGGAACGCGAGGTGGCGTTATCGAGACCACGATTGCCGAAGAAACCGAAACCGACCTGTTCGGCGAACAAGTCGTTCTCTGCGGAGGCGTTAGCGAGCTCGTCAAAGCCGGCTTTGACACGCTTGTCGAAGCGGGATACCAGCCAGAAATGGCCTACTTCGAATGCATGCACGAACTGAAGCTGATCGTCGACCTGTTCTACCAAGGCGGCTTGAGCTACATGCGTTACAGCGTGAGCAACACGGCTGAATTCGGCGACTATACTCGCGGCCCTCGGATCATCACCGACGAGACTCGCAAGGTAATGAAGGACATCCTGACCGAGATTCAAACTGGCCAGTTTGCTCGCGACTGGATCCTCGAAAACCGTGCTGGCACGCCTGCCTTCAAATCGGTTCGTCGCCGCGAGCGGGACCTGCCGATCGAGCACGTCGGTCGCAAGCTGCGCAGCTTGATGAGCTGGATCGACGCCAAGGAAGTCTAATTCCCCCACGGCGCCACGACCTTGCGAGGCCACCTGTGTCCCACGACACAATTCGACTTAGGGGAGTCCGCGTCCACAATCTTCAGAATGTGGACGTGGACATTCCACGTGGCAAGCTCATCGCAGTTTGCGGGCTCAGCGGCTCAGGCAAAACATCTTTGGCGATCGACACGCTGTACGCCGAGGGGCAACGTCGCTACATCGAAAGCTTCTCCGCCTACACGCGGCAGTTCCTTGAGAGAATCGATAAGCCAGATTACGATTCCATCGAAGGGCTCCCACCGGCCCTCGCCGTCCGCCGCGGAAGTACCCCGCGGGGCAATCGCAGCACCGTTGGGACAGCCAGTGAGACGCTGGACTACCTGCGACTGTTGTTCTCTAAGATCGCTAAGCTTAATTGCCATCAATGCGGGCAACCGATCGTTGCGCACGGCCCCCAGTCAACGGCTTTGCATCTAGCCTCTCTGCCTAAATCCGCTAAGGTCATGCTGGCCTTTGCAGCCCACTGGGAGGATGTCGCAGAGCGCGCCGATACCTTGGCCGACTTGCAAGCCTCCGGATTCGTCCGGCTCCTGTCCGGTGAACAAGAATTGCTGCTGGGCCAGACCGATCGCGAGGCATTGGCTAAAACACTGCCGAAATCGGGAACAGTTTGGGTCGTCGTCGATCGGCTCAAAGGCGGCGATCCCCCGGCACGGACAACCGAAAGCCTTGAAACCGCTTATGCGCGAGGCTACGGCGAAATTGCATTGTTCGTGTCTCAAGCAGCGGTCCCTCCAGAATCGATTTCTGCCTCCACCTCCGAGCTCGTCCTTCAAAAAGTCAATGGCGCCAACTGGTTATTGGAACGATTCTCCCAACGTTTAACTTGCACGCGTTGCGATCTCGAATATCCCGCTGCAGAACCGCGGTTGTTCAACTTCAACAGCCCACTGGGCGCGTGCGGGGCCTGCGAAGGATTTGGCGATACGATCGATTTGGACATGAATCGTATCGTACCGGATCCCAATAAAACATTGCGGGATGGCGCTATCGCTCCCTGGAACACCCCCGCGTACAGTCAGTGCCTCGACGAACTATTGGACATCGCCGACGACCTGCATCTACCGGTGGATGTGCCGTACCACAAGCTCACGAAGAAACAGCTCCGAACTTTGCACCACGGTGCACCTGCACAGGGATTCGAAGGCCTAGACGGATTCTTTGCGTGGCTTGAACGGAAGAAATACAAAATGCACGTCCGCGTCTTTCTATCGCGGTGGCGAAGCTACAACCAGTGCGCAGCCTGCCAAGGTGCCCGGCTCAACCCCTTGGCACTATCCTACCGCGTTGCCAACCACCATTTCGCCGACCTCAGCAGCATGGAGATTCAGCAGGTCACCGAATTGCTTCGCGAACTGGATTTGCCCTCCCGAGAACGAGAAATTGCCATCGGCCCACAGGAGAAACTTCTGGACCGACTGGGCTACCTTCAAGATGTCGGCCTAGGTTATTTAACACTCGACCGCACCTTGAGAACGCTCAGCGGCGGCGAAGCCCAACGCACCGCATTGACAGCGGCACTTGGCTCCAGCCTCGTGAACATGCTGTATGTGCTCGACGAACCCTCTGTGGGACTTCATCCACATGACGTGGAACGCCTCTCATCAGCTATCGGAACCCTGTCGGGACGCGGCAACACGGTGGTCATGATCGAGCACGAAGAACTGCTGCTTCAACAAGCAGATTGGTTGATCGAAGTTGGCCCGGCGGCCGGAGCTCAAGGCGGGCGAATCGTCTGCTCAGCTCCACGGAAAAAGATCGCCAAAGGCGTTAGCCTGACCGTCGACTACCTCAACGGTGTGAAGAGCATTGCCGTACCATCCACGCGGCGCTCCACCGAACAGGGATGGTTGGAGCTGACGGGTTGTACAGGGCACAATCTGCAACACGTTGACGCAAGCTTCCCACTTGGAACCCTCTGCCTAGTTACCGGGGTCAGCGGCAGTGGCAAAAGCTCGCTGGTTCAGGATACGCTCTATCCGGCAATCGTCAACCAACTCTCCGGTGGGAGAGCTGATTGCTTGCCGTTTGAGCATCTCAAGGGATTGCACCAGATTGATGAATGCATCTCGGTAGACCAAAATCCAATAAGCCGTTCGCCGCGGAGCAATCCAATCACCTACGTCAAAGCTTTTGATGAGGTGCGGAGCGTTTTTGCTGGCACGGTTGACGCCAAGATCCAAAACTATTCACCTGGACATTTTAGTTTCAATAGTGACTTGGGGCGTTGTGCAAATTGCAAGGGCGATGGCTCACTGCAAATCGACATGCAATTCTTAGCCGATGTGGTGATGACCTGTCCCGTCTGCCATGGCCGCCGTTATCGAGCCGAGATACTGCAAGTAAAGTACCGTGACCAATCGATCGCTGATGTGCTGGACATGACCGTCCGCGAGGCCATCCAGTTCTTTCGTGGTCAAAAGAAGGTGCAGCAAAAACTGCAGGTGTTAGTCGATGTAGGGCTGGGGTATGTTCACCTGGGACAGCCAGCCACGACTCTGAGCGCGGGAGAGGGGCAACGCCTGAAATTGGCCACTCACCTAGCTAGCGCTTCTCGCAAGCGCACACTCTTCATTCTGGACGAACCTACCACAGGCCTGCATACCCACGATCTGCTCCAATTGCTAGGTTGTTTCAATGCGTTGCTCACCGCGGGACATTCGCTGATCGTGGTCGAGCACAATTTGCACCTCATGGCCGCCGCAGATTACATCCTGGACATCGGCCCAGGGCCTGCCCATTTGGGCGGCCGCCTAGTGGCTGCGGGCACTCCAGAACAAGTCTCTGCATCCCAACATTCTCAAACAGCCCCCTTTCTGCGGGAACATGGCGTCCGTCCCGATCCGCAACAGTAGATGCGTCTGCCGTGCCTTGTGGCCTCGCCACTCCAGTCCTGTAGATTGCTAACAGCAAATTTCGAGGGAATATCGGGGCTAATGTGGGTATCGCATCTTGCCACTCGAAATTGCTGATGGTCCGTTCCGCCAGAATGTCGAGACTCTCCCCAGCAGTCCAAGCGGCCGGCAATAGTCTCCAACAGTTTGAGACGTACCGCCAGCCGAACCTTAACGTACAGTAAGTTTTCGCGCGGCCTATCCTCTACCACGTTCTACCGGTCACACCTACTGCATGGCCCCTTGGGCAGAGACAACGTCTCTATAGCACAGCTGCCGCCTCACCCCTAGGTGAATCCCAACCACCTTACAACCTCCTACCGAGACTTTCGCCAACTTTGGCGGATACCCGCCAATCCTGGGAAAAAATTTCCCTATATCGGGTATTTTTCTGATTTAACTGTGGATCGGTGGCTGAAATTTTGCAATTCTTAGATTATTACGCAAATCGTAATACCCTACTCTTCTTTCTTTCACTCGACGGGAGTCCTATCTAAATGTTTCGTAACACATTGATTCCGAAGACGGTACCAAGATTTAGGCACCGCGCGTTTACCCTGGTCGAGCTGCTGGTGGTGATCGCCATCATTGGCATCTTGGTTGGGCTCCTGCTGCCTGCGGTACAAGCCGCCCGCGAAGCCGCTCGGCGGATGCAGTGCAGCAACAACGTCAAGCAACTCGCTCTGGCCATGCACAATTATGAGAGTAGCAACAAGCGGTTTCCTTCCGGCAACACCGCTTGGTATCCCGTCAATGCCTTACCCACAGCGGCTTCGCGTGGCGCAACTGGATCTGGCGTTGACACGAACAACAATTGGTACAACGGAATGTGGTCCTGGTCTGCCGCCGTCTTGCCATACATCGAGGGTGGCAATCTCTACAACACAATCGACTTCAGGGAGCGTCCCTACACGGCAGAGCGGGGTGACACCTGGTTTGTAGAATTCGGCCCTGATCCAGGCAATTCGCAAACGCCCGATCCAGCTCACCCGGGCATGGTCATCAATCAGTTTGCATCGACCAATGCTCCCGCCTCCTTCCGCTGCCCTAGCACCCCTGAAAGAGGAATCCTTGGGCATTTCAAAGACTACGCGATGAATGCCGGGCTAGGCCCGTACCCAACCGGTCAAGCCGATGCAATCGCACAAGCCTTTGCGGGTACCAATCAATCGAGTTGCTGTGCGGAGCGATCGATTACCGCCAGTGGAATTGGTTCGAAGAACTTTTACTGCAAGATTGGTGGAATTCCAGATGGAACCTCGAACACGCTGTTGATCACCGAGCAATCGAGCTCGATCCCAGGCTGGGACCATCCCACCAATCAATTCCTGTGGTTGAATCACAACTCGCAAGGCTTGGCTCAAGCCCTGCAGGGAACGCGCAACTATCCCCCCAACCCAGATCCCTTCGGAACGATTATGCCGGTCAAGACAGGTTGGGGACTGGCCGGACGTTGCTCCTACGGCTGGCACGTCGGTGGAATCGTGGTGGGTATGGCAGACGGAAGTGTGCAATTCATCTCCGATTCAATCGGTTTGCCAACTTGGCGTCGACTGCACAGTCGTGACGACGGACAACCGGTCAGCATCGAGCAGTAAGTTGTGTTCGGTGATTTCAAATTGCTTCAACTGCGTCTGAATGGCAACATTTGGGCGCAGTTGCTTTTGTACGTTCTCCCCAGTTCATCTTCGCTAAGAGATCTGAAAAACCAATGAGTTTCACTTTCTCGCAATTGTTCAATGCCCCCACTCTCCGCGCTCTGTTAGTGCTCGTCCTATTGAGTGCCGTTGGTTGTGGGGAACCAGATTTCTATACCATGAAAGGAACGGCCACGCACGACGGAGTGCCGATCCCTAATTTACAAATTACGTTCGCCCCCGAGGCGATCGACTCGACGCGACCGCCAGTCACGATTACCAAAGTAGACGGTACGTTTGAAATGACCACGGGTAGGAACCGAGGTATCCCTCCAGGGAAATACACGATTCACATCGAGGATCCCGGCGCCGCAGATGGACGCGTCACGCCTAAGAAGGACGACTCATACTACGACGCTTATATGTATGTCGTAGAGCGTTACTCGCCTGCCAACTCTGACCTTAACTATGATGCCAAGCAGCATGCAAGTGGCTACGAACTCAAACTTGACACCAAGGATCCCTCAAAACCTCTAGTGAAGAACCGCACTGCTAAGAATACGACTGACAATCCCTAGCAGCGCTCACCGTGCTGACCAGATCAAGGCCGGGTGCACCGCCACTACAGGTGCATCCGACCGTCACAGCGGACAAACTCCATTGCAACCCGACGCATCAGCGAGGACGTTGGACCATTCAGCAATTGGAAAATCAGCACCCGGGCAATGCTCGGCATACTTAGCCACTTGCAGGACCTCTCTCCTTGCTCACGCAGCGGGTTACAATTGGAACACCCAACCTCTAGATGCGTCCGCCCGTCATGCTTACCCGACGCCATTGCAACCCGACGCGTCAGCGAGGACGTTGGACGACTCAGCAATTGGAGAGCCAGCACCCGGGCACTGCTCGGCATGCTTGGCTCACTTGCAAGACCACTCTCCTTGCTCACGCAGCGGGTTACAATTAGAACACCCGACCTCTAGATGCGTCCGCCCGTTATGCTTACCCGACGCCATTGCCACCCGACGCGTCAGCGAGGACGTTGGACCATCCAGCAATGGGAGAGCCAGCACCCGGGCACTGCTCGGCATGCTTGCCTCACTTGCAAGACCACTCTCCTTGCTCACGCAGCGGGTTACAATTGGAACACCCAACCTCTAGATGCGTCCGCCCGTCATGCTTACCCGACGCCATTGCAACCCGACGCGTCAGCGAGGACGTTGGACGACTCAGCAATTGGAGAGCCAGCACCCGGGCACTGCTCGGCATGCTTGGCTCACTTGCAAGACCACTCTCCTTGCTCACGCAGCGGGTTACAATTTGAACACCCAACCTCTAGATGCGTCCGCCCGTCATGCTTGGACAAACTCCATTGCAACCCGACGCGTCAGCGAGGTCGTTGGACGACTCAGCAATTGGAGAGCCAGCACCCGGGCAATTCCTGGCATGCTTGCCTCACTAGCGGGACCTCTCTCCTTGCTCACGCAGCGGGTTACAATTGGAACACCCGACCGCTGGATGCGTCCGCCCATCATGTTTACCCGACGCCATTGCAACCCGACGCGTCAGCGAGGACGTTGGACGACTCAGCAATTGGAAAGTCAGCACCCGGGCACTGCTCGGCATGCTTGCCTCACTAGCAGGACCACTCTCCTTGCTCACGCAGCGGGTTACAATTGGAACACCCAACCTCTAGATGCGTCCGCCCGTTATGCTTACCCGACTCCATTGCAACCCGACGCGTCAGCGAGGACGTTGGACGTTTCAGCAATTGGAGAGCCAGCACCCGGGCAATTCCTGGCATGCTTGCCACTTGCAGGACCTCTCTCCTTGCTCACGCAGCGGGTTACAATTGGAACACCCGACCTCTAGATGCGTCCGCCCACTCTCCTTGGTCGTGCAACGGGTTACAAAATCAACAAGCCGTCGCGGTAGCGGGTAGGCTGCACACGGACTCGCGACGGCTGCTCTAGTCGACGGGGAAGCCTCGTTTACGTAACAGCGCTGCGGTGTCAACATCACGGCCGCGAAACTCGCGGAAGCTCACTGCCGGATCTTGCGTATCCCCTACCGACATGATGTGATCGTGCAATCGCTTGGCAACCTGCGGATCATAGTAGCTTCCGGCTTCCTCAAAGACCTCGGCCGCATCCGCAGTCAGGGTATCCGACCACAGGTAGCTGTAGTAACCAGCCGAGTAACTGTCGCTGGAGAAAATATGCGAGAAGTGAGGCGTACGGTGACGCATTACAATCTCCTTGGGCATTCCCAATTCGCTCAGCGTTTCACGTTCGAAAGCGTCGGGGTCGATGGCAACATCCCCAGCCAAGTGCAGCTTCATGTCCACCAGGGCGCTGGCCAAGTACTCGACCGTTGCAAATCCTTCGTTGAAGGTTGCCGCCTTCTTGATCTTGGCAAGCAAATCGGCCGGCAACGGCTCGCCCGTCTCAAAATGCACTGCAAACTGGTTGAGGACTTCGGGAGTCGGCAGCCAGTGTTCATTCAGCTGCGAAGGGAATTCGACGTAATCACGAGCCACATTCGTGCCAGCTTGCGACGGGTAGACAACGTTCGAAAGCAAACCGTGCAGGGCGTGACCAAACTCATGGAATAATGTATCGGCATCGTCCCATGAAATTAGTACCACCTCTCCGTCAGAACCTTTGACGAAGTTGCAATTGTTGGAAACGATGGGAGTGATCGCCGACGTCATATTCTCCTGACCTCGATAATCGGTCATCCAAGCACCCGAGCGTTTGCCCGTTCGAGCATACGGATCGAAGTACCACAGGCCCACGTGTGCGCCGCTTGCATCCAGCACTTCCCAGACACGGACATCGGGGTGAAACACCGGTACATCGGAGATGGGACGGAACTGCAATCCGTAAAGCTGGCCAGCCGCCCACATCATTCCTTCGCGCAGCTTTTCCATTTGCAAGTAGGGCTTCACTTCATTGAAGTCCAAGTCGTACTTTTGTTTGCGAACCTTCTCCGCGTAGTAGCGGTAGTCCCAGGGCTCGATTGTGACGCCATCCGCGTCGGCGAGCAGTTGCATGTCGGCCACTTCTTCGCGCGCCCGCTGAACCGCTTTAGGCCATACTTGCAGCATTAATTCCATCGCCGCTTCGGGTGTTTTTGCCATTTGTGGTTCGAGACGCCAATGCGCGTGCGTCTCGTAGCCTAGCAATTTCGCCCGTACCGCCCGCAACTTTAGGATTTCAGAAATGATCGCGTTGTTGTCGTGCTCGTCACCATTGTCACCGCGATTGTAATAGGTCGTCCAGACTTGCTGACGAAGCTCTCGATTGGCGGAGTAGGTGAGGAAGGGATCCATCGAGGAGCGAGTATTGGTGATGGCCCATTTCGCAGGTTGTCCCTTTTCCTTGGCAGCGGCAGCCATGGCAGAGATTAAGTTTTCAGGCAAACCGGCTAGGCTACTGGCGTCTTCAATCCAAGTTACATACCCCTCCTCATCCGCCAGAACATTTTGGCTGAAGTCGGTGAACAGATTGGCCAAGCGTTGATTGATCTTCGAAAGGCGGGTTTTGTCCGATTCGCTTAGCTTGGCGCCCTGACGGACAAACCGCTTGTAGTAGTCTTCGGTCAACCGTTGTTGTGCTGGATTGAGAGACTTGAATTCTTCTCCCTCATAAACGGCAGCAATGCGTTTGAACAAGCCACTGTTTTGAATGACTTGATCACTGTGCTTGGTTTCCAATGGTACCACGATTTTCTCAATGTCTGGCAGTGGCCCGACATTGAGATTTGAGGAATGAACACCAAACAACGCATCCAGGCGAGTCAATGTCTTGCCGCTCTGCTCGAGCGCTGCAATCGTGTTATCGAAGGTGGCCGGTGCGTCCTGGGCAACAATCGCATCAATCTCCTGCTGAGCTAAAGCAATTGCTGCAGTGAAACTTTCGACGAACTCCTCGGGACGCACTTCGTTCCACGGAGGTACGCCTCCATAGGGTCCCCTCCAGGGTTGCACTAACACTTGCGTTGTCGAATCCACAGATTTCCCTTCCTCTGATTCCGCTGCAAAAATTCCACTTGAGGTCGTTGTACTGAACAAGAACAAGGCCGACCACCGCAAAAGCATTCTTCGATTTGCACTGCGTCGAATAACAGGCATGAACGGCTTCCCATCTGAAAATAGAAATGTCGAATTACGGTTAAAACTCAACTGCATTGGTAGTGGATCTCACCTCAAGTTGCAAGCAGTTTAAGCCAAGCGACGGCGGCGATACCCTAGCAAAACCGTTCCAATCCCCAGACAGGCCAAACTGCCCACTTCGGGTACCGACACCAGTGGAGCAAGCGGCGAGCTACGGACGGTCGCGATTTGAGCGGCATTCAAACGCTCCCCTCTAGTGAGGCTACCACCAGAGGTCATCAAGTTTTCGGCAACCCCCGACAGATGACTCAGCCCCAAATTGTGGCCAATTTCATGAGCCACGACACTTGCAACAACCTCTCTGCCGGCGAGAAAGCCGGGCAAATTGTCGCCTACGTGTTGAGTAACACCGTTACCACGAATCGTTGCTAAGCCGTTGGCTGTATTCTCGCTGGTGTCTGCAAATCCAGCGGCAATCTCGACAAAGAACATGTTGAGCACATCGGAATTGGAATTCAAGACTCCCGCCGCACTACCGCTGGATACGATCGCCCCTAGATCGCTCGTTGGACGTACCTGATCCGATGCGAGCAAACCGACGTTGGCAAAATCGTCATGCCATGTGTTGGGTGTTAAGAAGCGAACCTCCAGGCCCGCTTGAGCCCATATGTCACCAATCAAACCCGTGATACTCGAAGCCTGTGATGCGGTGCCAAAGTATTCTGCCGTATTGGAGCCATCCGAATTGCTGACAATAATGGGCTGAACGGTAACACGATGCGTTATGGCCAGCGGTACGTTGACAAGCAAGTCAGCTTGCAGGCTTCCGCTGGGTAAGGCGAACGCTAAGATAACGACAGTGAACGCAATACGAAGCATGGGTTGCATCCGGAAACAAGAAAAGGGAAGGGTGCCCGCCTAGTATGAATCAGTTCGGGTTGGGAAACCACCACCAACTCCCCGAACGGGGAGGCAAGTCGCCACCAAGGCGACCACACTCCCCATGGACTGCTGCGACTTGTCGCAGCTTTCTTGCTCGGCAACCAAGCGTCTTCGGCCTATACCGAGTGACGTCACCAAACGCTCTTGCGTCCAACAATTCAGGAGATAGCGGTCGCACCAGAACTTTTGCTCGGTGGGCTAACCATTACGCACCCAGCAGCCCGACAAAGCGATGTCGAGTCATCGCAGTCCATGTGGACTGCTGCGACTCGTCGTAGCTTTCTTGCTCGGCAACCAAGCGTCTTCGGCCTATACCAAGTGACGTCGTCGAACGCTCTTGCGTCCAACAATTCAGGAGATAGCGGTCGCACCAGAACTTTTGCTCGGTGGGCTAACCATTACGCACCCAGCAGCCCGACAAAGCGATGTCGAGTCATCGCACTCCATGTGGACTGCTGCGACTCGTCGTAGCTTTCTTGCTCGGCAACCAAGCGTCTTCGGCCTATACCAAGCGACGTCGTCGAACGCTCTTGCGTCCAACAATACAGGAGACTGCGGTCGCACCAGAACTTTTGCTCGGTGGGCTAACCATTACGCACCCAGCAGCCCGACAAAGCGATGTCGAGTCATCGCAGTCCATGAGGACTGCTGCGACTCGTCGCAGCTTTCTTGCTCGGCAACCAAGCGTCTTCGGCCTATACCGAGTGACGTCACCAAACGCTCTTGCGTCCAACAATACAGGAGACTGCGGTCGCACCAGAACTTTTGCTCGGTGGGCTAACCAATACCCACCCAACAGCCCGACAAAGCGTTGACGAGTCATCGCACTCCATGTGGACTGCTGCGACTTGTCGCAGCTTTCTTGCTCGGCAACCAAGCGTCTTCGGCCTATACCAAGGGACGGCGTCGAACGCTCTTACGGCCAACAAAACAGGAGATAGCGATCGCACCAGAACTTTTGCTCGGTGGGCTAACCAATACCCACCCAACAGCCCGACAAAGCGATGACGAGTCATCGCACTCCATGTGGACTGCTGCGACTCGTCGCAGCTTTCTTGCTCGGCAACCAAGCGTCTTCGGCCTATACCGAGTGACGTCACCAAACGCTCTTACGGCCAACAGTACAGGAGACTGCGGTCGCACCAGAACTTTTGCTCGGTGGGCTAACCAATACCCACCCAACAGCCCGACAAAGCGATGACGAGTCATCGCACTCCATGTGGACTGCTGCGACTTGTCGCAGCTTTCTTGCTCGGCAACCAAGCGTCTTCGGCCTATACCAAGGGACGGCGTCGAACGCTCTTACGGCCAACAACACAGGAGACTGCGGTCGCACCAGAACTTTTGCTCGGTGGGCTAGCCATTACGCACCCAGCAGCCCGACAAAGCGATGACGAGTCATCGCACTCCACAGAATCTGCTCCGATCATCGCACTCCATGTCGACGTTTTATGGACTCATAGCTGCTTGAATTTCATCGCGGAACTTAGCGTAAGCAGTGCTCGTTGGTGCACTTTGTAAAGCTCGATCCATTTCGAGCAGCGCCTCCTCGAAATGGTCTGTCTCGAAGAGTACTCGTGCCAACGCGTAACTCACACGATGCTCCATCGGTGCGGCTACAGCGGCTGCATGCAGGGCCTGCAATTGCCATTCGACATCTCCCAGTTGCTCGGCCGCCCAAGCAATCGCTTGCCAGTCCCGCAGACCTTTTGCTTGAGCGTCCACCGCATCTTTATCTATGGTTTGTAGGATTTTGAGATGATAGTCTGACTGATTGGAGCCAGTGATACTCTTGGCCATGTAGACGCGCAGCAAATCGTCTGGCGGCAAGATCTCGATCAACTGCTCGATGTCCAGGTAGCTATCCAAGAAGTTGATGGCTCGGCTGCGTGCCACAGCGCTCACGGGAAGTAGTTCTCGATAGATTTCTAGTCCCGCACGCGTCTCACCAATCAATAACGCGTGGGAGCCGACTGCCTGAAGGATTCGTGGGCTGGCGCGACAGGTGAGGATGAGACGGGCATAGGTCTCGAGTCTTTCCTCTCGATCCAACAATCCCAGATCGCTGCGGAGCTTGCCCCAGGCAACTCTCCAATCAAACAAACAAGCGCCATCGGCGTGTTGCATCCCCATTTGGCTTCGTCGCAGTAACTCCAAGGAATCCGACTGAGACTCTTCCAGGAAACGGCGCAGCTGCGATTGCTCGTCTGAAGGGGTATTGATAAATACGGTGGAAAAGAACTCGGGCCTTGAAAGCGATGCGCGCATACGCTCGGTCAAATCATCCGCCCAGGCGTCAGAATCCTCGATGCGCCGTTGAGCGATCGCCTGCTTCATGCGTGACAATTGGAGTGCGACTTCCGGAAAATCGTCTGGCAATAACGTATAGCTCCATTCTAGATCCTCACTAGCCGCTAACTGTCCACTATCGATCTGACGCACTTGTCGCGAAATCCTTTCAGCCTCCGCAAAGTTCGAAAGTGGTTCGGCACCATTAACAATGGCAATTGCGATCAGTGTCACGCTGGGGATTAGGCAACACAGTACTTTCCGAGCCGAAGGTATGGCCACCGCAGAATCCTTTCGACTGCTTCGCTTGGAATGGGAACCTCCCTCGGGCCGTTGGCTACGCGAAGGCCTCCGACTTTTCCCACCATTGTTTTGACGTGAGGAAGTACGTTTCGTAGAAGAGGATTTTTCGGAAGGCAGGTCTGACGAGACTCCCAAATAGGAGCCTACCAACGCAGCTAATGGGAGAAAGATCGCAGGTAAAATTAAACTAAAATCGACCAGTTCATGGAGCCCCACGGCCAGCACGGCAAAAAGTGCCGCTAAGCGGGCGGCTTTGCCTGCAGAACTCTTGGGCACGCGATTGAGAAGGCGCCACAGCAACCATCCGCCGCCGACCAGACCAGCCACCAATCCTGGTAATCCCAAATTCGACAGGAGCTCTACGTAGATGTTTTCAGCATGGTAGAACCATACGAATTGAGGGGCAAGGTATGCCGGTAGGATGGCAAAATGAAAGGTCCCCAATCCACTCCCCAGCAACCAACTCTGTGGTTGCGTTAAAGCCATTTCCCACAGTTCCAGCCGTGCATTGTCTAGGCGGTACGCCTCTTGGGATACCGTATCAAGACGCTGGCCAATAACATCATCTAGCTGAAACATCGACAGAAACGCGCCACAGCCGAGAACTAGCAATAGCACGGACAAGCTCCCCGTCACATTCGTTTGCTTGCCGAACGAGAAAATTGCAAATGTGGTAATCAAGGCGGCTAAGCAGGAAAGTACGCCACCGCGACTGTTCGCCGTCAGAATGCCCGCTAGGAGCACGACCATCGCGATCAGGCTGGCAAAGGAGAAGGGATCAGCACTGGTGAAGAATTCCTCAACGCTCCTCTTCACCTTGGCCACGGGATTCACCGACGGATAACTTAACTGGTAGCGGCTGTCGACCAATGACGCTTGCCTACTGCGGTACAGGATTAGGACGCCCCCGGCTGCGCCCAGGGAACAGGCAAGGAACTGAGGAGCTGAATTGCGACTAATAAACGTCGCAAAGGAAGTGAAGGACATGTCAGGCAAAAGAGTCCAATCACCGGCAGCCAGAGCTTGGTAGACCCCGAGCGCTGCGTTGCAGCAGCCGACGGCGGCGAGTGTCGACAGCAACACAGTGATGCTGAGTTTGTCGCGAAACAGGATCAAGCACGAAACAAGCATGCTCAACGCCAATGCCAAGACGCATGCGGATGCACGGGTCTGTAAGGGGTGGATGCTGATCGTATGGGCATAGCCACTCGACGGACTCGAGACGGCATTGTTCACTTCGACCTCTGGAGACTGTGCATCTGCAGGGGTGTGGGGAAGCATTTCCGCTGGCTCACTCTCAGCCTCCGCAGCAACCTCAGCTGGCCCCCCATCGGATTCACTTAGCTCACTGGCCAGAGCCTGGATCCTAGTTTCCAGCGCAGGAGTTGCCGAGAGCTGGCGCCAAATTGTCGTCGGCAGCGGAATGCACTGGAGCAGCGCCAGCAGAAGCAAACATCCAATACTCCACACCAACGGATTGTTGACTTCGATTCGCTTCCCAATTGCCACTATGGTCGCCAAGGCCAGGATGCCAACCAGAGCTGGCACTAGCCAAACCTGTGCACTCCAATCGGCCATTCCATACGGCCAGGGGCAACTGATGATCAGTGCTAATACCAAGAATCGGCCTAGCCAGGCCGGCACGTCACTCCACGAGGCCCCGCGAGGCGCCCGCTGCTCTTGGGAACGTGAATGCCCGGCAGAAGTTCGTGCGTTCTTACCATGAGAGGAAGAAGGAGTATTGGGCTGAGCCGGATCAATTGCCATTGATGATTCTTGGAATTGGAAATGGGGCGTGGGAGGCTGAAAGTCGCTCTCTCCGCGCAAATTGCGGAGGTTTGCAGTGCACTAAAGCTGCCGATTCAAGTTGGTTTGAAGCGTCCCAGGGGGCTGCACAGCGCAGCGTCCTGGCATGGTAGGCGAAACGCTGGTCCCGAAGCGGCACCCGTTAGAGTTGTGAGGCTACCGAGCAGGCACCGCTGAGGTGGCAGGCGTTGTAAGGAGTATAGCTTGTGTCCATCGGCCCGCTCCCTTAACCAAATTGTCCCCAAGCGGCTTTTGCTAGCAATTCCCCCACCTACTAATAGGAATTGCAGGAGCGACCGCTTTGACCAATAGGACGGGAATAAACGGGAGAATTGTTCAACTCGATACAGGTTAACACTCGATCTAAGCACTACACCTGCTGTTCGAGAGATGCGCCTATTGTCCGGGTGCAGTTGTGAGCAGGTTCCAATCGATCGAACGACTGACTGAACTCGGGGGGAACGACAAGATGTCGCCAATCTGGAACGCATTTCGCGGGCTAAGCAGCCCTGGAGCATCGCAAGTAAGTGCGTTGGCCAAACTGCCGAAACGAACCGCTCTGATCGCAGCGCTTGCTCTAGCTAGCCTGTGCACGCCGGGGTGTTCTGTATTTCAAAATGGATACAGTGCGATGACCCGCAATGGGGCTTGGAACGATACCGTGGTGGGATTGCGTAATCGCAACCTCTCGTCCAAGGCTTGGCACAAGCGTAAGCAGCATTTTTGCCGTGAGAAATACACCAAGGATTTTTGCAATGGCTTCCGGGCAGGCTTCGAAGCGGTAGCAACCGGCTCCGATGGCTGCACCCCGGCCTTTCCTCCCTCGGAGTATTGGGGATGGCAATATCAGTCGGCCGATGGCCAAGCGCGTTCCGCGGCTTGGTTTGCAGGTTATCCGCATGGAGCACGAGCTGCCGAAGAGGATGGCGTTGCCTTCTGGAATCAAGTTCCGATGTCAGCGGGAATGCAAGCGGAGTATCAAAACGCCGGTGTGTTGACTCACGAAGGGGCGCTGTACCCGATTCCTGATTCCTCCAATTCGCTTGGTGGAAATCCGCTGACGATCCCCATGATGGACGGTTCCTCCATGCCCCTCGACTCATTCAATCAAATGAATGCCGAGGAGATCGCACCTCAGGTGAACCCACTCGGTTCTCCACTGCCCTTCGGTGGTCCAGTTCCACTGCAACCCTAAACCAAGTTGACCAACACAGTCGTCTCCGACACGGACGTCAGAGGCGGACACCGTCTGGCTGCAGCTACTACAGGATGTCGTAGCAGCGCCATTGCCTACAGAGTTTTGATTCCGACATTGACCAGAAAAGGCATCGTGCCATGAACCGTTCGAAGACACTCGTAAATCGACTGAGTACCGTACGGCCGAACAGGGTAAGCCGAAACGCGTGCTCGGCCGCTATCCTGTTCGCCTTTGCGATCGCCTGCTCTGGCTGTACCGCTTTGACGCAACCGATCGACGGCATCCCCTCAGACCGGCTCCCCAACCAGTTTTTTACTGGGGAAAAGAATGACCTAGTCCCTATCGACATCAGCTTGCTGGCTCAGGAGATTCCAAGGAATTATACCCTCGGTTCCGGTGACGTCTTGGGAATTACCGTCGACAAGATTCTGCCACTGTACGCCCCGGGCGAAATCCCTGAGCCACCTCCGGTGCACTTTCCCGAAGCGGAAGATACCCTCCCACCTTCGACCGGTTTCCCAATCACCGTGTTGGAAGATGGCACCATTTCGTTGCCATTGCTCGAACCACTGAAGGTCGAGGGACTGACTACGGACCAAACGCGAGACTTGATTCGCCAGTCCTATGTCAGTGAACAGATCCTGCTGGAGGACAAAGGGAAGGTCAGCCCCGTGGTGACCATTATCAAGAAGCGACAAGTCCCCGTCATCGTCATTCGACAAGACCAAGGTTCAGGTAGTCAGAGCTATCTCCTTCAACAAAACCGCAGTGGTCGCGGGGTTGCCGGATCGGATTACAGTGCTCAAGGAACAGTGGTCAAGCTCAACGCATTTGAGAATGACATCCTGCACGCCCTGACCGAAACCGGTGGTCTGCCCGGTGTAACTGCCAAGAACGAAATTAAGATTCTACGCAGCAAGGCTGAGGATAAAGCCGCACGACGAGCATTCATGATGCAGTACCAACAAATACTGGCCATGCATACCGATCCCTGCAGCTGTCCAGCTCCAATGCCCGATGATCCGACCGTCTTGCGAATTCCGCTGCGATTGCCACCAGGAGCTTGGCCAAACCTAAAACCTGAAGATGTGATCCTACAAGAAGGCGATATTGTCCTCATCGAATCGCGTGAGAATGAGTTCTTCTACACCGGTGGATTGCTACCCGGTGGACAATGGCCGATTCCTCGAGATTATGACCTCGATGCCCTGGGTGCGATGGCCATGGCAGGCTCAGGTGTTTCGAGCATTTCACAACGCTCTGGATCGTCCAGCTTGGTGGGGGGAGCACAAGTAGTCCCACCTGGCCGCCTGTACATCCTGCGGAAAACTCCTTGCAACGGTCAGATTGCCATCGAGGTTGATTTGTCGAAGGCGGTGAACAACCCAGGCTTGCGACCGATTATCCAACCTGGCGACACATTGATCCTGCAATACAAGCCTGGCGAAGAAGCGATCAACTTCGGCATCGGAGCATTCTTCACCTACGGTATCCGAGAGTTGTTTAACTAGGCCCTGAAGGCTAGACATCGCAAATTCATTCCGAACGCCGTACAACCTACTGTTGTACGGCGTTTTTCTATTTGCAACACTGGCCCCTTTTAGGGTAGCCCGTGCACAAACAGACTAACCTATTGAAGAGTGGGGCAACTGGATGGGGCATTCTCAACGCAGCGGTTGGATGCAACGCACACCAAGCCCGCTCCCCCTCCGCACTCTGATTAGCCTACCATCAAGAATTGAGCTCCCATGCAGCAAGTTGCAGTAGTCGTCGGCACCCGGCCTGAAGCGATCAAGATGGCTCCGATTTATCGCGAGCTCAGCCGCTCCTCGATTCTCCAGCCGATCTTGCTCTCCACCGGTCAGCATCGTGAAATGCTGAAACAGGCGTTGGACGTATTCAATCTGACCCCCGATTTCGATTTGGGATTGATGAAGCCGAACCAATCTCTCGCGCAATTGACTTCGCAGACCCTGTCAGCAGTATCGCAGTTCCTGCAGCAAAACCCGATGGACGCGGTGCTTGTCCAAGGAGACACGACCAGCGTTCTAGGGTCGGCGCTGGCTGCCACATTTGCCAAAATCCCCATCGGGCATGTCGAAGCGGGACTGCGCACGTACGATATGGAACACCCCTTTCCAGAAGAAATCAATCGACGATTGGTATCGCCATTGGCACGCTGGTCTTTTGTCCCAACTCAGCTGAATCGCCAGAATCTCTTGCAGGAGAAGATCGATCCGGCAGGGATCCATGTGACTGGCAACTCTGTCATCGATGCATTGCTGTGGACCCGTGAATCACTGGCTTCGCAGACGCAATCGGTCCAAGAACGGGCCGTTCAACTCGGTTTGCCCCCCGAGTTTTCCAGCGAGTTCCTGGAATCCGAAACAGGCCGCTTTATCCTGGTTACTGGACATCGACGCGAATCTTTCGGAAGCGGATTCGAGTCCATCTGCAGAGGTTTACTGGAAATTGCGAGAAGATTTAGCGATGTAGGGATTGTCTATCCAGTGCACCTGAATCCGCAGGTGCAAGAACCGGTGAAGCGTCTGCTTCGGGGAAATCCTCAGATTGCCTTGATCCAACCGGTTAGCTACCAAGATTTCATCTGGCTCATGGATCGAAGCTACTTTTTACTAAGCGATTCGGGGGGCGTGCAGGAGGAGGCGCCTAGCCTAGGCAAACCAGTGCTGGTGATGCGTTCGACAACCGAACGGCCAGAAGGTGTGGAAGCCGGGACTTGTAGATTGGTTGGAACCGACCAACATGTCATGGTGAGCGAAGCTGCCCGATTGCTGGAAGACCGGGAGGAATACCTCCAACGCTCCGCCCTTAAGAATCCGTATGGTGACGGCACCGCCGCACAATGCATCCGAAGAATCTTGGAAGAAGATTTGCAAAAGGCAAGCTAACGGGACTGGGCTAGATACCCTGAACATCCTCACAACCGTTAAATATTGCAGAAGAACACGTTGAGACCGCCCAAAGCGGTTATCGCGATGCTCGCCAAAATGCAACTCGGTCCTATAATTGGGAACTCTTCGTCTTCCGTCGTTGCTCCAGCTGCGCGGTGTTCGCCCAAAGCTTCCATTTTAACAAGAGTTCCCATGTCTGACGTCGCAATGGACCAGCCCCGGACAAACGGTCAATTAGCAATACCAGGAGCCCCTGAGGCAGCCCCTCAAGAGGGTAGCAGCTTTGATATTGTGCAAATCCTGTGGCGTTGGAAATGGCTTCCAATCCTCGGCTCTATCGTTGGAGCCTGTCTCGGATTCCTCTACTTTTCGAGGCAGCCGGCAACCTACGAGGCCGCTGCGCTGGTTCAGGTCGTCAGCTCGACTCCAACACAAACACGCATGGATTTTTACGATCCTCGCGGAAGCGCGATCACTCGAGTAGACGAATCGATGGTCATCCGTAGCCAGACCGTTCTTCGCCGCGCAGTCCAGCTAGGCCGCCTCACCGAACAGAGCGAATTCCTAGGCATGCAGACAGATGAAGTCGTAGCGACTTTAATGGATGAAGAATCACCTTTAATTATTGAGCCAGCGGACAAGGACGACAGCACCACTCTGATTGAAATCAGCTACATCTCGCAAGATGCGGAAGTCGCGGCCAAAGTTGTGTCGGCCATCGTCGACGGCTACGAAGGATACTTGGCTGAAGAATACAAGACAGTTGGCATCGAAATTGAGCAGCTGATCTCAGGTGCACGCGACCAACTATCCAATCGACTCAAACAACTCACTCAACAGACGCATGATTTCATGCTGCGAGCCCCTGAGGTGATCTGGACAGGCGATGAAGCCACTGATCCCTATTCGGTCAATTTCCTGAAGCTCAATTCAAAGATTACTGAGCTGCGGGTAGAGCGAGGAAGGCTTGAATCGGTCTACTCCCAAGCCCTCAAGGCGATTGAATCGGGGAGATCCCCTGAGACGATCATGATGCTGCTAACTCAGTTGAACAACGCTAGCCTAACGGCCTTGGATTCGACCTACAGTCAATTGCTGCAAATCGATGACAATGATTTGAAGAATCGCCTAAATTCAAAATCAGCACAAATTGAACAACAAATTCTGTTCCCGTTACAAGTCGAAGAACGCGTTCTGCTCGACTCCGTGGGAGCCGGTCACCCCAGTGTCGGGATCGTGCAGAAAAAGGTCGAGTCGGTCAAACGCCAGATTGCCGAACTGCGCGAGAGCGAGCAACAGGTCGACAGCGAAATGGACAGAATGAAACTAGAAATGCAAACACGTACTGGTGCTCGGATTCGTTCCATGGAGGAGCGATTGACTGCTGGTACCGATATGTTGGCTGAGCAAATTGCAGCTCTGCAACTTGAAGAAGAACATCTCCAGCGTGATGCCGCCGAGGAAAAGAAGAAATCGCGAGAATTGCAAATCATGCTTGGTGAGGATCGGGTCATCAAGGCCGAATTGGAAGCAGTCAACACCTTGCTGGCTGGGTATACCGAAAAGCTTCAAGAAATCAGTCTTATGCCGAAGGTAGGCCAGCGAACGCTCAAACGGTTGAACATGCCGAGCATTGGCTGGTTTTACGGCCCCACCCTGCCTAAGTACCTGCTGGGTGGCGCGGCGGTTGGTTTCGTCCTCCTATCTGGCTTGGCCGTGCTGATGGATCTAGCCGATCGCAGCTACCGCAATCCAAGTGAAATTGCGACAGACCTGGGTGTCACCGTCTTGGGACACATTCCGGTCATGAATATTTCCAAGGTGAAGAAGAGCGTCGAGGCAGTGGATCCCTCAATCTGTGCAATCCACCACAGCAAGGGGCGAGTGGCGGAAGCCTACCGTTCGGTACGTACCGGGCTGTTCTTCAGCAACAATGGCAAAGCTCTGAAGGTCTTGCAGGTCACTAGCCCCGTACCTGGAGACGGTAAATCAACCCTGGCTTGCAATATTGCGGTAACCATGGCACAGTCGGGACGGCGAGTCCTCCTGATCGATGCCGACTTGCGGCGGCCACGCGTTGCCAAGATCTTTGGTATCGATAGCGATGTTGGAGTCGCAGCCGTAGTTGGTGGCAAGTGCGAGATTGAAGATGGAATTCATGTTGGCCCGGTTGCAAACCTTTCCATCATGCCTGGTGGCAAGCGTCCAGCCAATCCTGCTGAAATTCTCAGCAGCCAACGCTTTAAGAATATGGTGGATGTCTTGCGAGACAAGTTCGACATGATCGTGATTGACACGCCACCACTCTTGGCAGTCAGCGACCCAGGTGCCGTTGCGGGCATCGTCGATGGCGTCTTGATGACCATGCGACTGCGTCGAAATGTGAAACCACTAGCAGTACGAGCCAAGAGTATTCTGGAAAGTGTCGGTGCCAACCTTCTGGGAGTGGTTATTAACGGCGTCTCCTCGGAAGCCGGCTACGGTTACAACTATGACTACAACGATTACCGCTACGCCTACAAGTATGGAAGCAATTATCGTTCCGGCTACGGCTATCGCTATGGGTACGGCAACTACCGCTACGGCTACACGGAAGACGCAGATACGAATGATCTGTCAACGGCCGACAAAGAAGGCTAGTCGATGCAAGGTCACTAGGCTGGCAGAGGAAAAGGTGTCCGACACCTTTTCCCGCCGTCTATAGCGGCAACCACCTCTCCTTGCTCACTTGGCAAGTTACTATTTTAGCTTGCCGGTAAGCAAGGCCGGATCAGCCAGTTACTGCTGCAGTTCGATTCGTGGTGCGATTTCAGCATGAAAATTGGAACTGCAACCTATTCCACAATCCGTCGCGCGTCGGATTGTGGATTCTGCGTCAAGGCCAGGAAGTGCTTCTCCGAACAAGAGCTTACTCCGCGGGATACCACTTCATCGCTATCCGCTGGTGCCTCCCCTTGAGGTCAGCCTCCCCCTGAGGTCAGCCTTCCCCTTTACTCCGGCTTCAGGTCCAGCTCGAGAACACGTTGCACCAATGGCTCCTATCCCCTTGAAGATGATGTTTTGCCAGTTGGAGCCTGGGGCCCAGCAACCTTGAGCGAGTTGTGGGATTCTACTTACGCTGCGATTGCTGCATCGCCCCTTTGGTCACCGTTTAGATGCTGCGTTAAGCCCCTATTTGCCTCGATTCCATTGACTCGGCAGCTGCTCCCTGTCATCGCGTCAAAGCAATGAGAGGTTCCCTGAAATGAGCCCTTCATCCGAAAGAACCACCTGTCACTCCATTCCCACTTGTTCAACTAGTCGCTACATCTTAACAGGCAATTCCTGTGATTCATGCGGGGAGTCTCCATGGGAACACCCCAAAAGCGTTGAAGAAACTAAGCTCAGATGAGTAAACGACCTGCCCGTCGCATTTGCGTAACATTCAGTAGGCACTACTCTCATCTCCCGACGTTCCACAGAGTCGCTTGCAATGGGGTCACCCACGGGAACGAAGTGCGCGCCCGTGGAATTATGGTTTCAGAATCGGTGGCCCACCTTGTGAGATACACTCGTTCAGAAGATAAACGGATGATTCGCCCTCGGACAAGACCAGTCTAGAGACTCGGCGATGTCCAGCTCCGGGGGACATCGTGCGGCAGCAGCTAGCCCAAGTTCAATGCACCGATAAATCTGTCGATTTTTATCGCATCACATCGCTTCCTCCCGACACTCCAGCTTCCAACTACGCAGTAGAGAATTATTGCCATGCAATTCAAAAGTGAACCGGTCCTTGCCATTCTGGGACTTGGCTATGTCGGCTTGCCCCTGGCCGTCGAATTTGGAAAGCACTTCAAGACCATCGGTTTTGACATTGATCCCAGTCGTATTCAAGAGCTGACAGAGGGAGTCGACCGGACCCGGGAAACGACACAGGCGGAGCTGGCTGAGAGTACAAACTTAACGCTCTCAAGCGACGTCGAGGCGCTACGCAGCGCCGATGTGTACATCGTCACCGTTCCGACGCCAATCGATGACCATAAGCAGCCTGATTTAACGCCTTTGCTGCGTGCCAGCGCGATGCTAGGTAAAGTCGTCGAGGCGGGTAACGTCGTGATCTACGAGTCGACCGTTTACCCAGGTGCAACCGAAGAGGATTGCATTCCAGTCATCGAAGCAGAATCCGGACTCACTTACAATCGCGACTTTTTCGCGGGATACAGTCCAGAGCGAATCAATCCAGGTGACAAAGAACATCGCTTGACCACGATTATGAAAGTCACCTCGGGCTCGAATCCTGAAGTCGCCGATTTCGTGGATTCACTCTACCGTACGATCATCACCGCAGGGACTCACAAGGCGAGCTCGATTCGAGTGGCTGAAGCTGCCAAAGTCATTGAGAACACCCAACGCGACCTGAATATCGCTTTGGTGAATGAGCTCGCACTAATTTTCAATCGCATGGGCATTGATACGCTCGATGTCTTGGAAGCAGCTGGCACCAAATGGAATTTTCTTCCCTTTCGGCCGGGGCTTGTCGGAGGTCACTGCATCGGAGTCGATCCCTACTACCTGACTCACAAGGCACAGGAGATTGGCTATTCCCCAGAGGTCATATTGGCCGGCCGACGGATCAACGATGGAATGGGCGAGTACGTTGTTTCCCGCGTCGTGAAGAGCATGCTGAAACGTCGCATCCATATCGAAGATGCCAATGTATTGATCATGGGATTAACGTTCAAGGAGAACTGTCCCGACCTGCGCAATACACGCGTGGTTGATCTCGTACGAGAGTTTCGAGACTATGGCGCTAATGTGGATGTCTACGATCCCTGGGTAGATGGCCAAGCCGCAGAACACGAGTATGGCATCACGCCCATCGAAACGCCGCCTGCCGGAAAATACGATGCTATTGTGCTTGCGGTTGCTCATCGCGAATTCTGTGAGATGGGGGTTGAACGCATCCGCCAGCTTGGACGCCGAGACTCAGTGCTGTATGACCTGAAATCGATCTTACCTCGCGAAGGCGTTGACGGTCGCCTGTAGAAGCAGAGTCAACACGTGGCCAAGTCTCTCCGAGACGCGTTGCTAGTACCTAGCAGTGTCTAAGTACGTGGATCGTCAGTGCCGGCTAAATGTAAAAGCAATGCCAGCTACAGTCCCTCAATTCCAATCCTTGAACAATTCATGAATCTCTACGCACAAGCCAAATCCGATCTACAAAATGCGCCAAGGCGTTGGTTGATTACTGGAGTAGCAGGTTTCATTGGCTCCCACCTTCTGGAAACGCTGCTTAAGCTCGACCAGACCGTCGTCGGATTGGACAATTTCTCGACTGGCTACCGCCATAATCTGGAGGAGGTCCGGAACAGTGTCTCACCTCAACAGTGGACACGATTTCAGTTCATCGAAGGGGACATTCGTCAGTCTGAAACTTGCGTAAAGGCAGTTGAGGGGATCGATTTCGTTCTCCATCAAGCGGCTTTGGGATCGGTTCCGCGTTCCATCGCAGACCCAATTTTGACCAATGAAAACAACGTTTCCGGTTTCCTCAATATGCTGGTAGCCGCCCGCGATGCAGGGGTGCAGCGGTTCACTTATGCGGCGTCGAGCTCCACTTACGGAGACCATGCGGCGTTACCTAAAGTAGAGGAGGCAATTGGCAATCCACTCTCGCCTTATGCGGTAACCAAGTATGTCAATGAACTCTACGCGGATGTTTTTGCGCGTTGCTATGGTTTCAGTACCGTAGGTCTCAGATATTTCAACGTATTTGGGCCTCGGCAAGATCCCAATGGCGCCTATGCTGCCGTGATCCCCAAATGGATTGCCGCGATCTTAGCCGGTGAAAGCGTCAAGATTAACGGCGACGGCGAAACAAGTCGGGACTTCTGCTTTGTTGACAATGCCGTTCAAGCCAACATTCTTTCGACCGTTCACGATCAATCCTCTAACGCTGCCATATACAACGTGGCGGTCGGCGACCGAACCACTCTCAATCAGCTTCACTTAGAAATATCTGCAGCTCTCACGAAACTGCAAGGCTCACTACCTGCGAGCGAGAAGATGCATTTAGATTTTCGGGCTGGAGATGTTCGGCATTCCCAAGCTTCGATTGAGAAAATCTCGGAATGCTTGGGCTACGCCCCCACCCATACCGTGGCCGAAGGTTTAGTTCCCACCTGCCAGTGGTTTATTTCGCGGTCAGGGTAAGTTCCAGCAAATCACTGGACGCCCCCCTTATTTGTGCAGCTGTTGACTGCAACGTTCAATCACACGTACGGATCTATTCGATGCAATTCATTGACCTCAAGACTCAGTATTTGAAGCTGAAAGAAGAAATCGACACGCGAATCCATCAAGTCCTGGATCATGGCCGATTCATTATGGGGCCTGAAATCGGAGAAGTGGAAGAACAGCTTGCTGAATATGTAGGCTGCAAACATTGCTTAACAGTCTCTAGCGGCACCAGCAGTCTGGAGATTGCACTACGAGCCCTCGACATTGGCCCCGGCGACGAAGTCATTACAGTCCCATTCACGTGGATTAGTTCAGCCGAAGTAGTCCTGCTGGTGGGTGCAGTGCCAGTTTTCGTGGACATCGACCCGAAAACCTACAATATCGATGTCTCCCAAATCGAGGCCAAGATTACTGACCGGACCAAAGCAATTCTCCCGGTCAGCCTATTCGGACAGATGCCCGACTACTCTGCGATCAATGAGATTGCCCAGCGACATCAGTTGGCGGTCATCGAGGACGGCGCCCAGAGTTTCGGCGCAACACGCGACGGGCAACGCAGCTGCGGAGTGACTCCCATTGCAAGCACCAGCTTCTTTCCAGCCAAACCTTTAGGTTGTTTCGGAGACGGTGGAGCATTGTTTACCGACGACGACTCCTTGGCAACACGGATGAAGGCCATTCGTACCCACGGCGGTATACAACGACACCATCATCCCTATGTCGGAACCAACGGTCGCTTTGACACGTTGCAGGCGGCTGTGCTACTGGCCAAGCTGCCTTCGTTTCAGTGGGAGGTAGAGCAGCGTGGGAAAATCGGCGCTCGCTATAGTGCGCTACTCTCCGATGTCTGTGAAGTCCCACACATCGAAGCGGGCAATACTCATGTGTATGCGCAGTATACGATCCGGCTCAACAACCGAGATGAAGTAGCTGCCCACCTGAAAGCAGATGGTATCCCATCCGCGGTCTACTATCCGAAGTGCCTCCATGAACAACCGGTATTCGAACCCTTCGGATCAAAACTAGGCGATTTCCCTGAGTCAGAGAAAGCCTCCCGCGAAGTCCTAAGCTTACCGATGCACCCGTTTTTGAGCGAACAGGACCAAGACAAGGTAGTTGCATCAGTGGCTAACGCAGTTGCAAAAGGTGCCAGTTAACTTAGGCGACCGATCTCTATGTCAACTTGCCTCTTACAGCATCCAGCAGGGATTCCCTCGTATTGGGTGCTTCCGACCTGGCTCGCTCTGGATGCAACCGAACCGCAGCGGCACACCAGCAGGCCAAGCTCGCGGTTAGCCAGAATCGGTCGCTTTTCAGCCTTGCCGACGCCCTCAATCCCCGTTTTATCTAAGTAAGCAGAACTAATATCATGGCAGTTTGTGATGTTGCGCTAGTTGGCGCTGGCTATTGGGGCAAAAACCTCGCGCGTAATTTCAATGGATTGGGAGTACTGCATACCCTATGCGACGCTAGCGAGAAGACCTTAGCATCCTATGGAGAAGAGTACTCCAGTGTCGAGCGTCAGAATTCATTCGATGCGGTGCTCTGCAACCCTCAGATCAAGAAAGTGGCGTTTGCAACCCCCGCACCAACGCACTTCAAACTAGCCAAAGCAGCCTTGCTGGCCGGCAAGGATGTCTATGTTGAAAAGCCACTGTGCCTGTGCGCTAGAGAAGCACAAGAGCTGATCGATTTAGCCGCTAAGGCAGAACGCATCCTGATGGTAGGACATCTCCTGCAGTACCATCCATGCGTCGAAAAGTTGACGGCCATGGTCCGGGCTGGAGAGCTTGGAAAGCTGTTTTACATTACCTCCAATCGTCTAAATTTGGGAAAGATCCGGCAAGAGGAGAATTCACTCTGGAGTTTTGCTCCACACGACATATCTGTCATCCTTGGATTGGCCGGTGCGGTCCCCAGTTCAGTCGTGTGCCACGGAGAGTCGTACCTAACCCACGGAGTGGCCGATACGACACTGACTCAGCTAAAATTTGGCAGCGGACTCCGCGCTCACGTTCATGTAAGTTGGTTGAACCCATTCAAAGAACAAAAGTTGACCGTCGTCGGCTCGGAAGGAATGGCTGTCTTTGACGACACTCGACCATGGATTGAAAAACTCGTGGTGTATCGCAATTACTTGACGTGGACAGACGGAAATTTCCCTTCTGTCAACAAAAGGGATGCTGAACCCGTAGTTGTCGAGCAATCAGAGCCACTTAAGAATGAGTGTCAGCACTTCATTTCCTCCTGCGACGCGCGGTCGCTTCCGCGAACGGACGGCGCGGAAGGGTTGCGAGTACTGGAGGTTTTAAACGCTGCACAGCAGAGTTTGGAGAGTGAGGGGACTGCAATCCAACTGCAACCTGCGACTCCGGCATTAAGCTTCTTCGCGCACCCAACCGCAATCATTGATCCTCGCGCATCGATTGGCGAAGGAACAAAGATTTGGCATTTCTCCCATGTAAGCGATGACGCTGAATTGGGTAACAACTGCAACTTGGGGCAGAATGTTTTCATTGCTTCCGATGTCACCGTGGGGAGTAATGTCAAGATACAGAACAACGTTTCGGTGTACAAAGGTACCACGATCGAAGACGATGTTTTTCTGGGTCCCTCTTGCGTGCTAACCAATGTTTCCAATCCGCGATGCGAAATCAACCGCAAGAGCGTGTACGAGAAGACGCGTCTTCGACGCGGAGCTACCATTGGCGCGAATGCAACTATTGTGTGCGGAGTTACGGTGGGACGTTTTGCGTTTGTTGCCGCTGGCGCCGTGGTCACGAAAGACATTCCTGATTATGGATATGTCCGCGGCATACCGGCCAAACAGGTTGGCTGGATGAGCCGGCACGGTCATCCACTGCAATTCAGTGCCGATGGCCAGGCTGTCTGTCCAGAGTCTGAGCTGAAGTACCGATTAGAACGGGATCCGCAAGGAGGAGAGACGGTGCGTTGCGAAGACATCTCGGAGGAAACGGAGATTCCACCCGCTCTATCCGTTGGAACCAAAGCCTATCGAGAATATTGATAGCCGTTGAGAGCTACTAGCAAGTAGCGAATGCATTGCACTAATCAATAGCCGAATTGTGGCATCTCGAACTACTAAAACACTGATCCTTGCCGGTGCAAATTCATCTGCAACGCTGCTGACCCTCGTCCTGGCAATGGTCCTCTCGCGGATTTTTTCCAAGTCCGAATATGCGACCTTCCGGCAGAGCTTGCTTGTTTTCACCTGTGTTGCTCCACTTCTAGGTCTTGGCCTCGAGAAGAGCGTGCTGTACTTCATCCCGCAAGATCCGGCTAAGGCTCGCCGAATCTTTATCAATGTTGTCGTCGGTACGCTGGCAACGGGAGTGTTGTTCGCCATTGCCTGCATATTGCTAGGCCCTCACTTTTTAGCAAATCAATTCAATAACCCCGCTCTAAGAGAGACAATCCCTTGGGTTGGATTGTTCGGCATTGGGATGCTCTTAAATGCCATAGCGGCTCCCGCCATGATGGCACTAGAGCGTGTCACGTGGGCTGCGTACTGGTCACTCGGTAGCCGGTTGCTGACCTTTGCAGTAGTAATGCTCTCGCTGCTAGTAGAAGCGACCCCGGTTTCTGCCGTGCGGGCGATGAGTCTAGCCACGTTCGTCGTCGGCCTCCTTTCGATAGGCCTGATTGTCAGCGCTTCTCACGGACAGTGGGAATTACCGAGCCTAATAGGCATCAAGGAACTCTTAAAGTACGCCATTCCGATATCGGTGGCATCAGTCCTAGAGGGGCTGGCGATGTCACTAGACCGGGTGTTGGTATCCATGTTATGCACACCGGAGCAGTTCGCCGTTTTTTCTAATGGTGCCATGGAAATTCCGTTCATCGGGATTATTACCGGCGCGGCGATGGCGGTGATCATGCCAGACATGGTGCGTGCCTTCACAAGCGGTGATGTTCCAACGGGTCATCGTCTGTGGTGCGCCGCCTCGAAAAAGGCTGCACTTGCGATCATTCCCCTTGGCGGCTTGCTCTTTGTGCTAGCACCTTGGTTGATGGTCTTGCTTTATTCGTCCGCCTACGCGGAGGCAGCAAATCCATTCCGGCTCTACCTTTTGCTGCTACCAGCACGTGTCATGTTTTTCGGAGCCATATTCCAGGCAGCAGGACGGACGGACATCATACTCTGGCGAGCCTGCGGCACATTGATCCTTAATGTACTGGTGAGCTATCCACTGATTGTTGCCTTTGGTATTTCCGGAGCAGCCATAGGCACTCTCATAGTATTTTGGGGATACGTCATCCCACACTGCATGTATTATTCAGCTCGAATACTTAAGATCCCAATTCGTAGTGTGCTACCACTCAATCACCTCTTAGCTCTACTTGCGATAACAGGCCTAAGCATAGTCGGTGCGTTTGGCATCACTAAGATTGTTCCGTCTGTTGGTGTCTACCAAGCATTTTTAGCCGCCTTTACTTACACTCTGTTATGCAGTGCAATGCTGACTGCGATTGTGGGGCCAAAACAGATTCTGGCAACTGTTAAGACAATTTGTGCCAGATAACATTCACAAGAACGTGAATCGCACTTTGGGCCGCTAACACAATTGCGTTGCGACTATCCATCCCTCATTGATGCTGGCCGCTTTCCAACAAATCGACTTACGACTTGCGACCACTTTAGAACATCGACTTAGCTGCTCGAAATGGAGCAAAGTCGATTCTAAAGCTACTACCTCCAAGATTTCCACTGACGATCAGCGATCCTTCCATGCAAATAAAGCGAGCGATAGGAAACGGGCTGCGATTTATCTTTCGCCCCATAAGTCGGCGTATTTCGCCACTACCAATAGGCTTGTTTATTGCCAATTTCGTAGTTCAACGCATTCTACGGATTAACAGCGCATATCGATTCTCGATCCACTTCACCTCCAGGGTAGCTGGACAGATAGAAATAGGTGAGAACGTCTGGAAATCCTTTGCAATTAGCGGAGGTTGCTATGTGCAAGGCATGAATGGGATCGTAATTGGTGATAACACACTCTTCGCACCTAACGTCGTAATGATCAGCGCAAACCATGTCCCCGGTGACTTGACACGATGGGAAAAAACGGGGCCAATCCGTATAGGAAAAAACTGCTGGATAGGCGCAAATTCAGTGATCCTCCCCGGCGTAGAACTCGGCGACAATGTGGTAGTAGGTGCAGGTGCAGTTGTCAGCAAATCTTTTCCGAACGCCTGCGTGATAGGTGGAGTTCCGGCCAAAATCATTCGTCAGTTATGACTCTTACGCTTAAATGCCTAACCTTACTGCCGCTGGCTCCGACCATGTTGTGTGTAGCTAGCCTCCTTCCAACCAATTCGACGCTGTCCCATTAAGTGCTATTCTTCAATATGGGTGCAGGTCACTATTTCAATCGGAATGTAGTGAGCTTTCCATACCATCAATTTTTTGTTTGCGAGGTTTAGATGCCACTCAAAGTTCTCACCGTGATCGGTGCGAGACCTCAATTTATCAAAGCCGGCCCAGTTGCAGACGCAATGGCCAAGGCCGGAGTCGAGGAAGTTCTGGTACATACCGGACAGCACTTCGATGCCAATATGTCGGATGTATTCTTCACGCAACTGAATATACCAAGGCCCAAGTATAACTTAGGGATCGGTGGGTCGTCCCATGGCGATATGACCGGCCGTCAACTTATCGAGCTCGAGAAATTGTTGATCGACGAACAGCCCGATTGGGTACTCGTATACGGAGATACGAATTCGACTCTCGCGGGTGCGTTGGCCGCAGCCAAATTGCATATACCCATCGCGCACGTAGAAGCTGGGCTGCGTTCCTTCAATCGTCGTATGCCTGAGGAAATCAATCGCATTCTGACCGACCAACTCTCAACCGTCCTGTTTACTCCGACCTCGACTGCGACAGAGAACCTCCGAAGAGAAGGGGTGGCTGAGGAGCGAATTGTCCAGGTGGGTGATGTAATGCTGGATGCTACCACGCAATACAAAACACGAGCGAACGAGCCAGAATGGTTTGCGGCAACCGGGCTTCAGAAAGGCAACTTTGTTCTTTGTACGATCCATCGCGCAGAAAACACCGATTCTCCGGAACGTTTGCAAGCGATTTTCGAAGGCTTAGCCGCTTCCAATCGCCCTATCGTAGCGCCCATTCACCCCCGCACGCAGAAGTGTCTTGACCGGCTCGGCATAGAGATTGGTGACAACATTCGGTGCGTTCCACCTGTGGGATACCTCGAGATGAATTGGTTGGAAGCCAACTGTGACCTCGTTGTCACGGATTCTGGCGGAGTGCAAAAGGAAGCCTTCTTCCACGGAAAATACTGCTTAACGATTCGCGATGAAACAGAATGGGTGGAGTTGATCCAGATCGGCGCCAACTCCCTCATACCTGCGGACTCTGCTGCAATCTGCACTGCCCTCAAGACCCCTTACCCATTCCCATCTGAGGTCCATCCCTACGGCAACGGAACAACCGCAACTCAGATCGTAGAGTTCTTGCAGAGAGAGCTTCGCCCCTTCCAATAGGCCCAGCCTCTCTTGCGTTTCCGCTACGACAACTACTCTACTAGCGTTCTGCGTTAGATGGATCCATTCCCAATGAAACTATTAGTTATTTCCCACTTCTACCCGCCTCTCAACAGAATGGCTTCATCGCGGCCATTGGGATGGGCCCAACTCGGACAAAAACTCGGCCATTCAGTAACCGTTCTAACATCTGCAAAACACGAGTTCCACGGCCCTCTGTCGCTGCTTCCTGATACTTCAGGAGCGACCTTGATCGAAGTGGAGTACCCCTTGGTCGGCCTAATGAAACGCCTGCCTTCGGAGTTGCTCCGAAAAGTAGCTTTTCGCGTCCTGAAATTCCTGTGGTTGCTACGTGCACTCGCCTTGGTTTTGTTTGATCCGCGATTAAAAGGAGTCGACGTAGTAATCTCGACCTATAGCCCTGTTTCGACCATTTTACTGGGATATGCCTATCGCAAGCTGCGTAGGAAGTGCGTGTGGGTTGTCGACTATCGGGATCTGTGGACAGACAACAGCTACCGTGCTGGAAGAGGACGGCTGGCCGAATGGTATGGCAGGAAGGTCCAACGCGTTCTGCTACGGGCAGCAAGTTTGATTACCACCGTATCGGAATCGCTTCGCGATCAGCTTCGTAAGCTAGTACCTGACAAGCCTGTCACGGTTATCTACAACGGGTTCGATGCATTAGATGATGCAGAGGCGCGTGTAACCACTGCGGATCATGAAGCTAAAGAGGACGCATGCAAGATTGTCTACACCGGTACGATCTACACTGGCAAACGCAGTCCTGAACCATTGTTCAAAGCGGTAAACGAATTGCTTCTCGAAGGGAAAATCACGAGGACACAGCTGCAGCTTGAATTCCTTGGAGACAGGCTCGGTAATGTGCCTCAACTCCTCAAAAGCTACGACTTGGAATCCTGCGCCCATTGCCCAGGGCAATTGTCCCGAGAATTGTCGTATCAATCTCAACGCAATGCGTCTCTGCTTCTAATGTTAGGGTCGAATGATCCAGGAATTCTAACTGGAAAAATATTCGAGTACCTCGCTGCCGAGAAGCCCATTTTGGCACTTGGGGACGAAGCCGATTCTGCGGTTGGAAAGTTGCTTTCCAGCACAGGCTGTGGAGTAGCGGTGGGAACAGATGTGGAGGAGATCAAATCACTGGTATCAGCTCTTGTTCGCGAGAAACGCTTTGATCCCTACGCGCCAATCCAGACTGAAGTAGACCGCTATAGTCGCGACTCGCAGGGAAAAGCTCTCTTTGAGCAGATTGCGGAACTTCAAGATGCTCCTTGTTAACGCTCGGAATGGTCACGCCCCCTTCTGAGAAACATAGCTCTCCCAAGTGTTGAAAAGTATGCCAGATTGCGAGACATATGAAGTTACCGTTGTAATGGCGGTCTACCGTGGAATTGATACATTGCCAGTTACATTGGCAAGCATCATGCAACAAGAGGATGTCTGCTTCGAAGTCGTCTTGATCGACGATGGTAACACGCCCGTTGATCGAGAGGCCCTTATTTCGATTGCTGCTCCCTATCCTAACGTTCGAGTTATACACAACTCAGCCAACCGTGGACTCACCAAATCACTGATTGCAGGTTGCGAGGCGGCTAGCGCTCCATTCATCGCACGAATCGACAACGGCGACCTCATGCTTCCCAACACTCGATTGCGGCAGCAGGCAGATCTGTTGCGAGCACACCCAGAAGTTGGCATTGTTGGAGGAGAGACCGAGTTTCTAGATCTCATCAATGGCGGACGCTATTGCTCCAAGTTTGGCAGACGGCACTATCCTTGTGGTGAAACAGATTCAGGCGCGATGCTGTTTATCCACGTAACCGTCATGTTTCGTCAATCCACCTATCAAACCGCTGGTGGCTACGACGCGCAACTTCGGGTTGGTCAAGATACGGACCTATGGCCGCGCATGCTGCGTGTGGCAGAGGGAGTGGTCGAACCCATCGTGTACGCGGTTGCGCCGATGGGACCGAACTCTATCTCTGTCAAAGAGAATAACACACAAATCTGGGGGAAGATTTCGCGGATTTGGCACGAAGAACACAATGGCGGAAACTTGATCAAGCGAGTGTTCTTCAAGACATCGCGCGTGATCCCAGAATTCCTTAAGTTGCTGCTGCCTGCCGGAGTACGCGTACGAATGCGTTACCAGAAACACATGAACTACCTAGGAGCGATAGCTCCAGAGGTTAGAAAGTCACTAAGCAACATTGCAGCTTTTTATGCTATCAAGACTGAGAAATAGAGGGCAATGAATTTCATACAATCATTGAAAAAGGCAGCCATGGATTCTCCGCTCGCCTTCACGGCGATGCGCAGTGCCCTTGGCGTTAGCAAGCTTGCTCGACGGAAACTGAGCCGCAGAAGGCTGGTCGTTCGGGGGAACTATGTTGCCGCCATCCCCAACTACCGCCATATGTTCTGTGGCTATTACGATCATTCCCCCTTCTGCCCCACTGATGAAAATCTCGTATTGGTAAATCTAACCAATGCCTCGATACTCAGCGCACCGACTCCTAAAATCCCGATTTGTGCTGCGGTCATCAACGTCGATAAGGGAGTCATTGAAGAGCAATTGGGAATCACTCATGCTTGGAATTGGCAGCAAGGTTGCAGACCGATTTGGTTCAATCAAGCTTCATGGATTTACAATTACTTTGACAACGATCGGCGAACGTACGGAAGCGTTACTGGAACCCTAGGATCCAGTGAACGCAAGATGCTGTCCCTCCCAGTGCAAGAAGTGAGTTCTCGAGGAAAGTTCTACTCGATCGACTACTCAGTTCTAGCAGACCTACGCCCGGACTATGGGTATTTCTGCCACTCAGCGTCAACTTCAGATCCTGGCGATGCAGGCCTAACGGAGTTTGATGAAACGGGGCACCATGAAGTCTGTCTTCTGAAAGTCAAGGATCTACAGGAGCAGACCGAACAACGACATGCTGCCCGCATTTCAAAACCAAAAATCAATCATGTACTGAGCTCTCCGAACGGAAAGCAACTTATTTTCATGTTTCGATATTATGTTGGCTCACATCGAACCACCGACGTCTTCCACTACTGCCTGGAGAGTTCTGAGTTTCGCCCTATCATCTTAGACCGTGGCGTAAGTCACTATTGTTGGATGAGCAACGAAGAACTTCTTTTTACAGGGCAGGGCGAAGAAGGTTTTGGATACTATCGATTTCATGTGGGAGAATCTAAGACTACTTGTTGCGAAGTAATGGTTGACGGTCATCCAGTCGCGCTAAATCAGCATTCAATCCTGTCGGACAGCTATGCTAATAGCCAGGGCATCCGACAGCTTTGGCAAGCCGACTTTGAACAGACGCCTTGGAAACGCAACGTAATATGTGAGACGGTGGAACCCTGGTACCTATGGGGAGAACGCCGCTGTGACATGCATCCATCGATTTCTGCCTCAGGAAAACGATGGCAAGCCGACGTTGTTAGCCACGGGCGGCGCAAAGTGCTAATCGGACAATTTTAGCTAGTAGATAGGTAGAAGGGCTGGACGCACGCGAACCAGTTCAGCAAGCAATGCTAGAAGTCCATTTCAATAAAATAAGTGAATTTGAAGACTTGGCGATACAGAGCCCCTCTTCGACCTCCAATCGACGTCCAACCACGTGTTCCTGCTATCTTACGCAACCTCTTGAATCAGCTTCAATCGTAGCAAGTATCACAGAAATATTGTGTCTCCAGCAGTTCGACACCTTCGACACCTTCGACACCTTCGACGGCTCCAGCGAACCTCACGCGCCTGAACACGATCTGCAGTATTCCCTTCAAGTATACAATTATGCAAACTAGCACAACTTGGCCGACGACTCACATTGCAACTCCGGCCAAGGTTGAAAAATACAGCTTTCCGCATGCAGCCACAGCATTCTTGCTGGGCTTCGGCGCGATTCTCTATATCCCCGTACTCGGAGATATCAAAGTTGTAGATCTATGCGCGATTCTTGCCTGGACGACTCGTGTCAGTTACCTGCGATTTGACAACCGAGCTTTTACCTGTCTAGTCACATGTTTCCTGCTGGTTTGCGCTGCTGGTTTCTACTCACACTTCGCAACGACTTCAATGAAACCCTACCTAGCCGCAATTGCTGCACTGGTCAGCGCCCATGTAGTGGTCTCCATGCGGTCCTATGAGATTCGGTTGCTACTAGCCGGTCTTGCGATCAGTACGACTCTAGTCCTGCTTTGGACAGCCTTGTCCGGGTACCTTCCGATACCGACTTTTGGACTCAATCTGCGATACTACTCGAGGTTTGGCGCTGCGTATACAGGCACAATGACAGACCCCAATCGGTTTTGTCTGGCATTGTTAATTACCCTTTCGTTGGTCGTCAGTCTTGCGATCACTCAAAAGAAGGCGTTCCTCTTTTGGATGTGGGCATTCTTTATTCTGGCAGGTGCTTATCTGACTCAATCCAGAGCGGGAATGGGCTTGGCGATCCTAATTGTCGCACTTGGTGGCGGGATCTTGCTGACCAAAAAGCAAATTACCCAAAAGGTAGGAATTATCGGAAAACTGATTCCTGCTTTCGTCGTGGCCGCATTGGCAGTCTTGTCCGTTAGGACAATCATTCAAGTAACAGTAATTAGCGACAATTTCCGTTCCTCCCGGCTGGGCGAGAAGATTAGCGACAAAGGCACATCGCTTGAAAATGACCCAAGATGGCAAATGGCAATGCAAGGGATTTCCTCGTTCACCGAAAACCCCTTGGGGTTGGGAATGGACGGGTACTTGAACCGCTACTACGAAACTTCGCACAACAGCTATATTGAACTAGCCGTAAACGGCGGAGGGCTGGCCATTGCTGTCTACCTCCTTTTCCTGTGGACAACTGGTGGTAAAGTTCTCAACTCACTCAACCGCAGCCGCCAAAAGCTGCCGGGGCTCTGGTACGGATACTTTGGATTTCTGTGTTTTGTTGCCATCGCATTATTCCAATTTACAATGCAGATACACTACCTCTCCTTTGCCTATATCATTCTTGGATTGTTGGCCAATCCGCTGCTGCATTTGGAATCAAGATGCACCAAGCGGGTCTTGCCGTCAATTCAGTAGTTGCCAACATTCAATGGCGAGCCGCCCTCGGTAAGAGCATACGGTTCTCTAGCCGTGTCAGCAGACGCGTGGGCTTGGTTTTGATTCGTATTCCTTCCTCAGGTTGTCCCACACACACCCTACTCTGATTCAATTGCAGATTTGAATGGTTCGAAAACGGTTAGTGATTGTAACCACCGTCCCTGAGACTCTTGAGACGATCCTACGTGGACAACCACGCTTTTTGACGTCTCATTTTGAAGTGTCCGTAGTCACGTCTGACACCAAGGCTGCCCAAAGAATCTCTGCGGACGAAAATGTGCCAGTCCAAACTGTCGAAATGGAACGGCAGATAAGCATTTTTCGCGACATGCGATCTGTCGCATCAATGATTTTCACCCTCAGGAAGCTCAAGCCCGACATCGTGCATTCCTACACTCCCAAAGCCGGCTTGGTGACCATGCTGGCCGCTTGGGTCACTCGCGTCCCTACCCGTATCCATACGTTTACGGGACTCGTTTTCCCAACATCGACCGGTTTTAAACGGCAGCTGATGCTGTGGGCAGATCGAGTGATTGCGCGGTGCGCGACTTGCGTCGTCCCCGAAGGAGAGGGAGTGCGAAACGACTTGATCAAGTACGGTGTCACGTCCAATCCAGCTGCAGTTATTGGGCATGGAAATATTGCTGGAGTAGATACAGCGTACTTCCAGCCAACTGTCGAGGCAGAAAGCACTCCGCTCCCGCAGGCAATTCAGGAAGCTAAACGCAATGGCTCTTTCTTTTTTGGTTTTGTGGGCCGTTTGAATCGTGACAAGGGCCTCGCAGAGCTGACGGGGGCCTTTTCGAGACTGCCCGACAACTGTCACTTGCTAGTGGTCGGCGCTCTGGACGGCACAGCCCCAGCAGACGCAGAAACGATGGCGTCCTTGAAACAAAATCCACGTGTCCACCTCGTCGGATTTCAGAAGGACATACGCCCGTTCCTGAATGCCGCTGACGTCGTGGTCCTCCCCAGCTATCGAGAAGGGTTTCCGAACGTGCTGTTGCAAGCGGGGGCGATGGCGAAACCTGTCATCGCAACCAACATCAATGGATGCAACGAAATTGTGGAGGAAGGGAAGAACGGATGGCTGGTTGAGCCCCGCGATACCGAATCCCTCTTTCTCGCTATGCAGGCTGCGTCCACGACCCCTTCGCTCGATATTCAACGACTGGGTTCACAAGCACGCGCACGAATTCAAGAACGATTTGAACGCAGTGGATACTGGCAAGCCTTGCTGAAATTCTACGAATCGAGAACGGCTCTCCAAGAAGGCGCCCCATGAACGTGTTGATTGAAATATTAAACGAGATTTTGGATGATGCGGGCCGGGAGACGGTGAGCGTGCTGTCGCCGAATTTGCGGCTGAAGGAGGATCTTGGCATGGATTCTCTAGAAATGGCCGTGCTGACGGTTAAGCTCGAAGCCATGACTGGCGTAGACGTCTTTGCAAACGGTGTGGTGCGGACCATTGGCGAAATTCAAGAGCAATTAAGTGCATAACCGATTGTTCTACTGCGACTTGTCACAACCTCAAAGAGTCTCCTACTCGGAGCTCCTGGGAGAGGTCTTGACGCTCCCAGCAATTCCTCGTTGGATTCAGTCAGGCAACTTCTACGAGTTGTTCACGCTACTGGTGGCTGCCATTGATCGCGATGCCTCGCTAATCCTCGTTAATGAAGCTCTGCCTCAAGAAACCATCTCCAATTTCGTCGGCGACCTTGGCGATAGCCCTGCATCCGACGCTTCCTCGCAAGCCCTCAACAAAAGCACGACGGCTCACACCGAGACGGGGCAAGAGCGGCAGTGTCGCTTGCTGGTCGAGCTCTCAATGGCGAACGAGTCGGACTCTCCCTGGTCAAACGCTGTTCAAAGCTGGCTGCACAACTCCAAGGCGAGAATTGGAATTTTGACTTCTGGCTCGGGGGGACGCCCCAAACTGGTCGAACATACGCCAGCCAGCTTGGCACGCGGCGTGCGAACTGGCCCCAACTATGCGAACCACGTCTGGGGACTCGCCTACCATCCAACTCATTTCGCTGGATTGCAAGTCTTCTTCCAAGCCTTCTGCAACCAAAATGCGATGATTCGCCTGTTCGGACTGGATGCCCCCACCATGCATGCCTCCATCGAGCAAGAAGCAATCACTCACATCAGTGCAACTCCCACGTTCTTCAAGCAGTTGTGCGTCCCCGAAGCGATTTTCCCACAGGTTACCCAGATCACGAGCGGGGGCGAATTGGCACCATCCAATCTTGCATCCATCCTCCAACAAGCGTTTCCCAGCGCCAGCCGGCTAAACGTCTACGCCTCAACCGAAGCAGGCAGCCTACTGGCCAGCGAAGGGGATCTATTTCGCGTCCCGTCTCGTCTGACAGACCAAATTAAGGTGATCGATGGGCAACTGGCGATCCACCGATCCCTATTGGCCACTTCAGTGCAAGAGCGGTGCGATGACGAATTCTACCTCACGGGAGATGAAGTCGAAGTCATAGATTCCCAGGGAACCGACGACGAACGATTGGCGTTCCGGATCACTTCGCGACGCAGCGACATGATTAATGTAGGTGGTTACAAAGTCAATCCGGTGGATGTCGAGGCGGCACTCCTGCGTATCGGAGGAATTGAAGACGCCCGTGTTTATGGACGTGAGAACTCGGTAACGGGCAACATCGTCTGCTGCGACATCGTCCTATCCGCCGGGGCAAGCCTGAACAGCAAGAGGATACGGCAAGCCCTGAGTGGAAGCTTGCTCGACTATCAGCTTCCACGCATCATCCAGTTTGTGCATCAGCTCCCCACCACAGCAACAGGAAAAAGGGATCGGAGAGTATGAACATCTTGCTCACAGGTGGTTCACGTGGACTTGGGCTGGTCGTCGCCCAACGTTTGCTGGCACATGGCGATCACGTGTTGATTGTCAACCGTGAGCCGACTGACGAACTCGCTGTTTTGCAACAGCAATACCCTAGCCAAACGACCTTTATTGCCTGCGATCTCTCCCACACAGATTCCATCAAGAAGTCGGTCTTCGACGATGCCATCGGGCATGAGACTCCGCTGCATGGATTTATTAATAATGCAGCAACCGCGTATGATGATTTAATTACCAACTTGAACATGGAGGCTACCGAACAGTTGTTCCGCACCAACGTGTTCGCCCCGATGCTGTTAATTAAGTATGTGATCCGCAACATGTTGCTCCACAACATCTCGGGCTCCCTCGTTCACGTTTCCTCAATCAGTGCTCACACGGGCTACAAGGGATTGGCCATGTACGCGTCGACCAAAGGATCCATCGAGGCATTTTCCCGGACCACCGCTCGGGAGTGGGGGAGCAAGGGGATTCGATCAAATTGTGTGGTAGCAGGGTTTATGGAGACGACGATGTCCGCCACGCTATCCAAGGAACAACGCGATCGCATTTATCAGCGGACCGCCCTTAAACAGCCGACCTCCCTCGAGTCTGTCGCCGACTCCATCCTCTTTCTACTTTCTGCGGGCAGTCGCTCCATCACGGGACAAAATATATTCGTAGATTCAGGGACGATTTAATGACGCTGCCCATTCTGATCGTATTCGGCGACAAGACGGCCAACGAAGTCCTAGAAACAGCGCAATTGGCAAGCGGCAAATGCTTTAGCCGCATTGAAAAAGTTTACTTTGAGCCCCAATCCTTCTCGTCGGAGATCCTACCCGCGCTGCAAGCCAGCGATGGTGAGATCTATTACACGATTGGCGTCGCTAACGTTGCAGTAAAACAAGCGATTCGCGATCGCTGTGCGGCACTCGACTGGAAGCCTTTTTCGGTGGTTCACCCTACCGCCGTGGTTGCCCCCTCCGCACGACTCGGCCAAGGAGCATTTATCGGTCCCCTCGCAGTTATATCGAGCAATGCGATGATCGGAGACCATTCGATTATCCACATCCATGCTTCTGTCGGGCATGATGTCGTAATCGGAGAGTTTTGTGCGGTACTGCCAGGTGCAAGGATCAGCGGTCTGGCGCAGCTCGAGGATCGCGTCTTGATTGGGAGCAACGCGTTTGTAGCAGCTGGAGTTCGCCTGCAACACGATTCGCAAGTGGATGCGTTAACCTACGTTCGCCAGGAACTGGCGGCAGGCCATATCGCCTCGGTGCGTAGCAAACGCCCCGTTAAACGGCCAGGATTTTAGATACGAAGTTAGAGGTACACAGAGTTTTCAACGCACCAGTCGCTGGGGCACTCGACACTCCCCGTGCCAGGGTGCCAGGGTGCCAGGGTGCCAGGGTGCCAGGGTGCCAGGGTGTGGACGAGCACGAGCACGAGCACGAGCACGAGCACGAGCACGAGCACGAGCACGAGTAGGAGTAGGAGTAGGAGTAGGGTAGAGCGGGGAGGGAGGCTCCTTGAACTTGAAGCAGCTTCTTGGAGAAATGCTGCTGGGTGGGAGGAAAGCAAAACATCTTTTGAGGAAGTTGTATGGAACCGATTGAACAGAAAATCTTGAATGCGATGGAACAGGCAATTGGGCCTGCAACCGAAATGGTGCTGCTCCACCGTCCTTACCTGCCGCCTTCCGCCTGGGAGTATGTCAAAGAGTGTTTGGACACGGGCTGGGTTTCATCCGCTGGTTCCTATGTCACTCGATTTGAAGAGGAGCTGGCTCAATTTACCGGTTGCCGCAGAGCGGTAGCTACTGTGAATGGAACGGCTGCTCTCGAGGTTTGTTTACGGCTGGCAGGGGTAGTGCCAGGCGATGAGGTGCTGTGCCCATCGTTGACGTTCGTCGCGACAGCCAATGCCATCTCGCACTGCGGTGCCGTGCCTCACTTCGTAGATGTATCTGCGGACAGACTTTCGATTTGTCCCCAAGCACTGGAAGCTCGCTTGCAGGAAACCGTTTCAGCGGAAGCAACTGGGCCAGTCAACCGCCAGACAGGGCGGCGTATTGGGGCGGTATGCCTCATGCACTGTTTCGGTCATCCGGGAGAAATCGATGCCATCGTCAAACTATGTGACGAGTACAAACTGCCACTCATTGAAGATGCCGCAGAATCGCTTGGGTCGTATTACCAGGGCAAACATACGGGCCGCTTTGGTAGGCTGTCCGCAATCAGCTTCAATGGCAACAAAATCCTAACGACCGGTGGTGGTGGCGCCATCGTAACCGATGATGATGCCTTGGCCGACCGAGCCAAACACCTGACGACCACTGCCAAAGTTCCCCACCGCTGGGAGTTTCATCACGATGCAGTGGCCTGGAACTATCGCTTGCCGAATATCAACGCCGCGTTGGGGGTTGCGCAGTTGGAGATCTTGCCAAAGATATTGAACGCAAAACGCCAACTCGCCGAGCGTTATGCAGCGGCGTTCGCTTCGCTGGAAGGTGTGGAGCATCTGTCCGAACCATCCGACAGTAGCAGCAACTTCTGGCTCAACGCACTCGTACTGTCTAGCGCCAACAGCTCCCGGCGTGATCAAGTGCTGGAGGTGTTAAACGGAGCAGGTTACCAATCGCGTCCGCTGTGGCAGCCGATGCATCACTTGCCCATGTATGCGGACTGTCCACGAGGCGAACTGTTGACCACGGAAATGCTGAACCAGCGGGTCATCAATATTCCCAGTTCCGCCGATCTAGCGCCGAACTGGATGAGCACTGTGCAATGAAGCTTCCTATCGCAATTGTCGGGTTTGGCGGACATGGGCGGGTTGTTGCCGCGGCCTTAGAAGCCTCCGGTCGGCAAATCTTGGCTGCTACGACGCTCACCCCCTCGGCCGTCGATAGTTCAGCAACGAAGATCCTACTCTTAACAGACGCCGAGCTGATCGAACGCTATGCTCCCGACCAAATTGAATTGATTCTAGGAATCGGAGGGATTACCCCTACCTGTAGCGAAAGTAGCAAATGGAAAATCGTCCAGGATTTCCAGCAGCGCGGATTTCGATTCACAGGCTTTCGCCATCCAGCTGCCTGGGTCGCTCCAAGTGCTATAGTTTCACCAACGGCACAGATCCATGCCGGTGCAATCGTTCAGCCTGGCGCTGTTGTGCGGAATTTTGCAATTGTGAATACCCTGGTTGGCGTCGATCACGATTGTGTGATCGGCGAGCATTGCCATTTGGGCCCTGGCACATCACTATCGGGAGATGTCCGCGTCGGTGACGGAAGTCATTTAGGGACAGGCTGCAATGTCATCCAGGGAATCGAGCTGGGTGTTGGTTGTTTTGTGGCGGCCGGAGCGACCGTTGTTCGCGATGTAGCGGCCGGAGAATACGTACGTGGCGTGCCGGCGAAAACTTTCGTCCCACGCGTTGTGACAGGTTAGAAACTACGGAATCAAGATGAATACCGACTCCTTGTTAAATATGATTGGTCGCCATGAACCGCTCTTCGAACAAGATGTGGTTCAACATGCAAGCACCATGAATGACGAGATCGCCAACAGTCGATTTCTGGTGGTTGGTGGAGCGGGTTCCATCGGCAGCGCCGTTGTCCGAGAGCTTTTCGCCCGCAATCCTCGGGCATTGCACGTGATCGATACTTCCGAGAACAACTTGGCCGAGTTGGTTCGCGATCTGCGAGCTTCGTTAGGTTACATCGAAGGTGACTTTCACGCCTATTGCTTTGACGTATTGGGCTCAGAATTCGATGCATTTTCGCAACAAGCCTTGGCTCAAGGAACACCTTACGACTATGTCTTAAATTTCTCGGCGCTCAAGCACGTGCGCAGTGAGAAAGACCCCTTCACGTTGATGCGTCTCATTGATGTCAACATCTTTCTGACTACCAAGCTGCTGGAGTTTGCAAAAGCGGGAGGCGCCAAAAAGTTCTTCTGCGTGTCGACTGATAAGGCAGCGAATCCAGTCAACATGATGGGAGGCTCCAAGCGGATCATGGAGATGTTCCTCTTAGGCGAAGCCAGTCCAACGGCCGTTTCCACTGCCCGGTTTGCCAACGTGGCGTTCTCAGATGGCTCTCTGCCGTTTGCTTGGACGGAACGTATCCAGAAACGTCAACCCATTTCCGCTCCCAACGATATCCGTCGCTATTTTGTGACAGGTCAGGAAGGAGCCCATCTTTGCCTATTCTCTATCCTGCAAGGCGCAGATCGCGAAATCTACTTCCCAAAATTGAGCCCTCGACTGCATCTCATTACCTTCGCGGACATGGCGCAGAGGTATTTGGAATCCCTGGGCTACGAACCGTTCATCTGCTCCACCGAAGATGAAGCGCGCAGCCGGGTCGATGAATTGAGTCAACAACGCAAGTGGCCGTGCTACTTCTTCACCACCGATACAACGGGTGAAAAGGACTTTGAAGAGTTCTACACCTCTGCCGAAGAAGTGGACTGGGAACGCTATGCCGAGATGGGAGTTGTCCGTAACGATGCCTTCTCTAGCCCGGAACAATTGCGAGAATTTGTGGCCAAGATTCAGCATTTGCGAGAGGCGAGGAGCTGGACCAAAACCGACCTGCTAGACGCGTTTGCAGAATTGTTACCCAATTTTGCTCATAAAGAAACTGGCAAAAACCTCGACAATCGGATGTAATCATGTTGAAACGACTGTTAGACATCGTCGTCTCTGGGGCGATTTTGCTAGTACTGGCATTGCCGCTGACGATCATCATTGTGATTTTAAAATTGACCGGCGAGCATGAGGCATTCTATTTCCAGGACCGAATCGGATTTCTGGGTAAGATCATCCAAGTCACTAAATTTGCGACGATGGTTAAGGACAGCCCCAATCTTGGTACCCAAGACATTACCCTCCGCAACGATCCGCGCGTTCTACCGGTTGGCAAATTCTTGCGAAAAACTAAACTCAACGAGGTTCCTCAGTTCTGGGATGTGTTCGTAGGCAAGCTCTCGTTGGTAGGCTGGCGGCCCCTAATGCCTAAGGGGTTTGCAGACTATCCACAACATGTGCAACAAGAGATCGTGAAAGTGAAGCCAGGGCTGACCGGGATAGGTTCGCTCGTCTTCCGCGATGAAGAAGCCATCATTGCCCGGGCTGAGACCGAAGGACGCGACCTGCGTGCCTGTTATCGCGAGGACATCATGCCGTACAAAGGCGCGTTGGAAGTCTGGTATGTTGCGCACCAGGGACTATGGACCGATCTGAAGATCTTAGTCGGAACGGCGGTAGCTGTGCTAAAACCGGGCTGGACCGGTTACGCCAAGTGGCTGCCCAACCTTCCTCAGCCCGAATCGTCGATAATCCGCGAATACCTGGGGTTGAACTCCACCGAACAGCTATGAACACCCTGGAGAAAACTCGTTCGTCTCCCGCCGCAAATCGCTGGTGGGATGAATTCGGGCCGGTGGTACCGCTGGTGGCTGTACTTTCCGCCTTGCCCTATGTTTTGGTCTATGGCGCGAACCTCTGGCGTCTACCGCACTATCAGTTCTTTCCAGTGTTGGTCGTTGCGATCGCCTATCTCATTTGGAAGAGGCGTTCGGGACGTCTGGTTCTAAGTTGGAATGGGCGGGCCGTCCAACTCGTGCTCCTGGTGGGCGGAGTCTTTGGACTTCTCTGTGCGACGATATTTGCCTCTCCGTGGATGGGCTATTTCGGCTTTGCAATGTGCTTTGCCAGCTGGCTGGCCGGACAACGCGATGGCAACACTCCACGCAGCCTGCTCTACCTGGCAATCCCAGTGGCTTTGATCTGGCAACCGCCGTACAACACGCTGCTCACGGCGGATACGATACTCATCCAACAATTGCAAGCGCACAGTGCCAGGCTTTCTTCACAGTGGTTGGATCTACTGGGCTATGCACATCATCAGCCAGGAACGGTCCTTGAGTTTGCCGGTCGCAGTTTTGGCGTAGCAGAGGCATGTAGCGGAATTCAGTCGTTCTTCGCGGTCCTCTGTTTTGGCGCTTTGCTGGTTGCATTCTTCCGACGCGGCCCCATTCATACCATACTCCTGCTTGCCACGAGTCCGTGTTGGGCATTGCTGATGAACACGATTCGCATAACGGCAATTCCCGTCGCCTTTGCCATATTCGAAGTGGATCTTTCGCATGGACTGCTGCACGACCTGCTGGGCTTCGGCACGATGGCATTGGCACTGGGGCTGCTAGTGAGCACCGATGAACTGCTCGTCAAGTTGACAGAGAGTCTCCAGCCGTATTGTGGAACATGGTGGGGAGACGCAGCTGATCGGCGAAGTGACGCCCCTCAAACACACACCCAGCAAGGACCGGGGGAAGTCCCCCCGTCGTCCAGCAGTCAAGGTGAACTCGTCAGCTCAAGTTCACTCCCCCTCAACGCTGGAGAGACCGTCTACCCACCGTATTTCAAGCCAGCCAACTTGATCTTGCTTGCGCCGATGATGGTATTTTTTGCATTCTGTTTTGGCATCCAAACCTACGACGTCTCCCAGTCTTGGGGCCAGCAGAAGAAGGTGATTGACTTCTTCCGCGATGAGCCATTGATTGAAATGTCATTTCGTGATGCACCTGAAAATTTGCTTGGTTGGCCACAGCGCGATTATGTACGCGAGAACCGCGAACGCGGAAACGATGATTTGGGTCAGCGCAGCGATTTATGGTACTACGCCGCACCTTTCGGCACCGTATCAATCTCGTTTGACCAAATGTTTCCCGGTTGGCACGAATTGACGCGTTGCTACCGTTCGGCTGGCTGGGAAATGACACACCGCTTGTTGCTCGATGAATCTCAAGCGGGAAATTGGCCCATTGTCATGGCTGAGTTTAAACGCGGTGGAGAATTCGGCTACTTATTGTTCTCTTTGGTGGATCGTTCTGGAAAACCGGTCAAAGCACCCGGGCAATGGAATAAGTGGACGAGCCTGCAAGAACGCTTGACGAACCGCCTAACTCCCGCAGTCCGCGGGGCTTTGTTTGGGATCGCCGCCTACCAAGTTCAGATCTTTATCCCCTCAGTGCAACCGTTGCCAGAGGACGCGCGCAACGCATCTCTGGAACGCTTTCTTGCGATCCGTGAAATCCTCTGGGAGGCAGCCGAAGCGCGAATCCCATGAGTAAGCAGTCTTCCCCAATTAGCCATGAAACCCTTTCCGGAAAACCAGCGCGATGGATGGCAGGCATGCCTGCACTCGTGTTTGGCGGACTTGCATTCCTTGTCGCCGTCTACGGTCAATGGATTCTCCCCGCACAATTGCCGACACGATATGCGTCGGTCGCCGAGCAACTGCAGGTAAAGTACCAGCAAATTCGGCAACGCGGTGAAACGGCTGATATCGAGCAGCTGCAACGCGTCGCAGGAGAGATCGACGTTGTCTACAGTCGACTGACTGCACTCGAAAACGGGAATCCAGCGCGTTACTGGCAATGGGCTAAATTCCAAGATGAACACGCCCAGTTTCTTAGGCAGAGTCTAGCCTCGCCTTCAGGTTCATTGTCTGAGGCGGCACGTGACGAACTGCAAACCCAAGCTCGCTCCTTCGACGAAAAGGCGCGCAACGTCATCGAACAGCTCTCAGTCGGCGAGTCTGAGTTCAAGTCACAAGCGATCCTATGGTCTCTGCGGGGCCAATACGAGAATGGGATCGCGGGAACGGGCATTCCTAACGCAGCTGCGCTGGCAACCCAGGTAGAACATTTACTTGCAAGCGAAATCGAGGGAATCGACTCGGAACCCAATCGGTTGCTAGTACTGCAGTTGGCGATGGAATCGATTTGGGATGCTTACGAATCCGGAACAGACGCTGCGTCAGCGAACAGTGGCACTTTACAAGAACCGTCACCCGCCGGTACAAAACCAGAATTGCTAGACCAGGCAAAGCTACTGGCTGAGCGGCGAGCGAGAATCCAAAGCGTCTGGGAGACCTACCAGCGTCTGGCCCCCCAACACCCCGAGGCGAAGGTACAATGGCAATCTGTCGCGGCAATGCTGTATGCCTTAGGAGCCGAAGGCGCTGTCGCCCCTGAGGCCACCCTCCCCGCCAACGTACGCAGCCTGGTTGCTAGTAAGGAACAATCCTGGCAGGAACGCTTGGCCGAAATTGAATTGGCTTGCGTTACGGGAGAGTGGGAAGCCGTCGCTTACACACTGTCGCGGCAAGACACAAACAACAACGTAGCGGTGCGGGCCGGTGCGGCACGAACGATCTGCCGTCTAGCCGCTTCGGAACTTGCAACAGTGAATTCGGAGTGGCTAGAAAAGTACCCCGTTGGATTGAACTTCGCCTGGCAAATCGGAGCGAATTTGCCTGAGTTTCCACAACTGATGTGGGAGGCCGCTATCGAGCTTTCGGGAGGATCAGCAGCCCCGCTCGTCCTCTCGCCAGGGGTAGCCGACGCGATTGCGGGCAGCAGTAGCAACACCCTGAAGCATACGCTTTTGGCGTTTGCCCGAGCATTGAACGACGAATTCGAAGTCTCACGATCGCACTTGGAACTCCTCCATCGGGCTGCGGGAAACCTAACTATGGTTGCCAGAATCGCCTTGACCTATGATCGCCTGCACGTCCTCCCCACTCCGGAGATGGACCGCCAAATTGAAACACTGTTGCAACAGTCCACGCAGATTGATGCGCAGGATGGAGCCGCGTGGCTTGCCCTGGGCGTGATCCAATTGCGAGAGAGCCAAGCCACGGCCGCAGTTGCATCTCTGACCGAGGCCCAGCAACTGTTGGGTAAGGTTCCGGTCGTAGAGCAATATTTGAAAGTGGCCACCGAAGCATCGCGAACTGCAGCAGACCAATAGCTTTAGCTGAGAAAGAGCAATATTGAAACGAGCGGTAATCACTGGAATCACAGGCCAAGATGGTAGCTATCTCACAGAGCTACTACTTGCCAAGGACTATGAGGTGCATGGAATCGTACGCCGCAGCAGCAGTCTTACTCGCTCGCGCATCGACCACTTAACTCGCGACTCGCAGGTCTACGGGGAACGCTTGCATCTTCATTATGCAGACTTGGATGACGCGACAACCATCCGGCGCATTCTTCAGAAGGTCACACCACAAGAGGTCTACCATTTAGCAGGCCAGACTCATGTGGCCGTCAGCTTCGAAGTCCCCGAGTCCACTTGTCAATTTGCAGCCATGGGGACGCTGGGATTGTTGGAGATCCTGCGTGACTGTGACCCCATCCCGAAGTTCTTACATATCAGCAGTAGTGAGATCTTCGGTTCCCCCAAAGAGAGCCCGCAAAATGAATCCACGCCGCACCGGCCGATAACGCCTTACGGTGTTGCCAAATCCTTCGCGACCGATATGGTCCGAGTCTACCGAGACAGTTTTGAACTCTTTGCCTGCAATGCAATCTGTTTCAACCACGAATCGCCACGTCGAGGCGAGTCTTTCGTAACACGGAAGATCACCAATGCCGCGGCTAGAATCAAGCTGGGTTTAGACGATCGATTGCGACTTGGCAGCTTGGAAGCACAGCGAGATTGGGGATATGCCCCCGACTTCGTTGAAGCTTTTTGGCAAATGTTGCAGGCAGACGAACCGCTCGACCTCGTGCTCGCCACCGGACAAACCCATCAAGTTCGGGATTGGCTGGATATTGCGTTTAGGCACGTTGGACTCGATTGGAACGATTATGTTGAGTTGGACGAACGCTACCTGCGAAAAGCCGACCCACAACGATTGGTTGGTGATTCCAGTTTGGCACACGAGCGAATAGGCTGGAAGCCACGAATCAGCTTTTCCCTAATGGTCCAACTTATGGTGGACGCGGAATTGCAGTTACTCGACGATCATCGCAGACAGTGAACATGCAAAACGAAACTATCGAAGAAACCACGGAATCCACTGCAGCTATTGCACCGATCAGTGCGGCCGCCGGGCCCCTGCGCGTCCTAGTGGATTGGTTAGCTCTGCTTACCTGCTTGGTCCTGCTCCCGATGCTCGGATTGTTTGCCAGCGATCTATGGCAGCGGACCGACTTTCGCTTTTTTCCGATTGCGATACTAGCATTCCTGTTTTTCGCTTTGCGTAAATTCCGCTTGGTACCTGTGGAACATCGCTGGCGTTCTTACTGGTCGCTGGGGATTCTAGTTGCCTCATCGTTGGCCGGGCTCGTCTCTGCACTTGCCGTTTCCCCTTGGTTAGCCGGCCTCGCGGTAACCGGTATGTGCATAGGTTGGGGCCTAGCGCGATTAGGCGACAGTCGCTGGCATGAGATCGTTGGGTGGACGCTGCCACTCTGGGTCCTACTAGCATTACCCGTCAGCGATGCTGCGGACGTTTCGCAACTGTTGGAATCCAGTACTGCCTCATCGGCGAGCGTTGTTCTGGACGCTCTCAGCATCCCTCAGCTAGCCATTGGAAATCTCCTACAACTTCGCAGCACCAGTTTGCCAGCCAGCTTGGTTTGCCGTGGCTTGGGAAGCATCTACTTGTTGCTGCTATGCACCACACTTCTGTCAATGTTACTGCGACGCAGTTTATGGATTGGAGGCCTGACGGTCCTGTCCCTACCTCTGTGGGCATGGTTCTCTGCAGTTGCACACTTGGTATTGGCCGCCTATCTGCTTGAAAGCGATGGACCGAATTTACTGTTTGGCGCCCGCGGGCTGGCAGTTCAAGCAGGATTCCTCGTTGTTACCGTGCTCTTGATCTGGGCGTTTCAAATCACACTGAAAAATCTCTTTGCCCCCTTTCAAGCTTATTCGGCAGGACAGCATGGATTGCACTCCTTCTACAGCAGGGTCGTCTCATGGCCTACCCAAGAAGAGTCGGAACGACCCGGTAAAGGTAAGGAAACCGCTCCCACCGCCGACACCATTAGCAACTCACGAGATCGCCGCATAGAGTTGATTGGCATTTCAACACTACTAGTCCTCGCGGTCGCCACTGGAATTCTTGCCAACTACGAAGTTTTCGGGCGCAGTGCTGGGAAACGCATGGAACCATTGCAAATCACGACAGAGGCAATGCAAAGCCATTTTTCCCTCGAGAGCCTGCCCGCGAACTTGCAGGGCATGCAGCGATTGGAGTTCAATAACTTTGAGCGGAAATCGACTCACTTCTCCCGAAACTTTGGCGCCAAGTGGATCTACGTCGTCGACCAACAACGCGCTGAAATTGTAGTGGAACTGCCCATGCGAGGCTTCTACCCCTTAGAGAGCGATTCGTTGACCGTCGTCAGCCGCTTTGCGGAGCCCCGTCAATCCTTCGAGGCGACCATTGAGGGGTTCGGTACTGTCTTGCTCGATGACGTCATCGTCCTGGACGATCTTACCGGTCGGTCCTACGTCGGTTATGCAACGCTGACGCTCAATGAGTTCCCCCCATTTCGAACCGCAGTGACAACGGGCTCCCGCTCGCTCCAGAGCTTAGTCGACTGCGTAAAGTTGCAACCCACCATCATCGCGGTTCGCTTGCTGGTGGAAGGCACGGACCGAACTTCGGAAGAGGAGCGCGCCACTTATCGACAAATTCTGCTCGAGGTGTGTGAAACGCTGCGTCCCTCTCTTGAACAGCTGAATCCTCGCTAGCCTTTCGGTCTCTAATGATTCTGGCCTGAAAAGAGGCTCACGGCGGGTTGCGATATCCACCAGCCGCTCAGCTGGAAATCTAGCAGCCCGCTGCTAAACTGGTTGGGTCCAAGTTCTCGCTTTAGAACCGAACCTTGTCAGGTTGCTACGATGTTTTACCAAGATCTACTCAATTTCCTCATCGCTTGGTTTCGTACCCGTCAATGGAGGAAGCTCTTGTGGATTGGCGCCACCGTTTTCTGCCTCCCCATGTTCGGCCTAGGCATCAGTCTTTACGGCGCCACGCTGACACGAAGCCAGATTGCTGGCCGATATCTTAGCCTCGTCAGTGAAGATGTAGACAGCACCATGGCTGCGGTCGATTCCATCAACAATGAAGATGCTACGGAGGCAACTCAGCAGGAGAAGGAGCTGCTACTGGCAGAAAGGAACTTACAGGTTCCCCTTAGACGAATTCTACAACTTGGAAGCTTCAATGAGCGCGCGGTTTTCCTGGTCGCGAATGAATTAGCTCGGCAAGGGAGACTTCCCACAGCGGTTCGCATGATGCGCGAAATCGCCCCTGCCCAAGGGAAAGGGTTTCCCAAGGGGCATGCCTGGTTGGCCAACTACGAAATGGCAACTTGGAAAAGTGATAAGACCCAAGCGGAAATATTGCTCAATGACCTGTCCGTCGCCGAATCGGAACTCAAAAACGCGCAACAAGTTCTCGTTTATGCCAAACTCCTGAACGAATTCGGCAAGCCGAAAGAGGCTCTAAGAATCCTCCGTATTCACGTGCAACAGTATCCCGAATTGAATCTACCCTATGCTGAATTAGCCAAACAACTCGGTGAACAAGCGGACTTTCGCGATGCGGTGATCGCGGGTCGCGCGGCTGCGGAGAAACGCCTCCAATCTTCAGACGGTAGCGTTAACGATGTTGCACAATTAGTAAACCTTGCGTTACTCGACGGAAAAATCGATGATGCCTTAGCTATTGCATCCCGCGGTGTAAAATCTGCCCCCGACGACCAAAACTTGAAGCGTATTTTGTCAGAAGTTCTACGATTGAAATACGAAGCCACTTCGCAGACTAGCGTGGCGGATGCACAGTTGAACTTGAGCTATCTCGATGCGGCACTCAGAGCAGACCCCACCAATCCTGCCGTGATCGACTCTGTCGCTGAGGCAATGGCCCAAGGTCAGAATCTATCCCCCGAGTTGAAGGCTGCGGTGGAAGCCAGCTTGGCAGATGGGCAGGCCTCCGTCATTACTCACATGCTGGTCGCCAACAACAAGATACGCAACGGAGATTCTGCCGCGGCCATCCCTCACCTGGAATTGGCTTTGCGCCAAGTCCCAAATTCTTCAACCATCCTGAACAACCTTGCCTTCGCCATCATCAAAGGACAACCCGACCGCGCTGACGAGGCAGCCGAGATGATCGACAAAGCTCTAAACGCTCCAGAAGCTTCGCAGGCGCAGCGCGCTTCGATGTTCGATACCCAAGGCCAAATCCGACAGCATCAACAGGATAATCTGGGAGCGATTGAGAGTTATGAAAAAGCAATCAGCCTCGACAAGGGAAAGATTGCTACGCATGAACGCTTGGCCGAAGTTTACCGAGCCGTTGGTATGCCCGACTTGGCGGAAGTACAAATGCGACGCATCAAGCAGCTGACCGATAAGAAATAGCCGTGGTCAGCAGGCACCTGCGACTTGTTGTAACGATTGCGATAAACAGGACTACGACTCGTCGTAGCCTTCTTGGAACCGTCGGAACAATAAGTGTCGCCAGATCGCTCCGCCGATCCGCAGTTTCCCGAACGAACCGGGAGCGGTTCGGCGACCATCCGCCAAGAATGGTTGCGACGGCCCTTACGCGGTAGCCTAGGTGCCTTCAGCCTACGCCAAGGGACCGCGAGAAACGCTCTTGCTCCCTACAATTCGAGACAACCGTCGCACCCAAACACTCGCTCGGTGGACTAACCATTACGCACCCAATAGCCCGACAAAGCGATGACGAGTCATCGCACTCCATATGGACTGCTGCGACTCGTCGCAGCTTTCTTGCCCGGCAGCCAGGTGTCTTCAGCGTACGCCAAGGGACGGCGCCGAACTCTCCTGCTCCCAAGAATGCGAGACAAAGGTCGCACCTAAACGCCCGCTCGGTGGGCCATCCGCAACGCCCCAAACTCCTCTACACAGCGATGACGAGTCATCGCACTCCATATGGACTGCTGCGACTTGTCGCAGCTTTCTTGCCCGGCAGCCAGGTGTCTTCAGCGTACGCCAAGGGACGGCGCCGAACTCTCCTGCTCCCAAGAATGCGAGACAAAGGTCGCACCTAAACGCGCGCTCGGTGGGCCATCCGCAACGCCCCAAACTCCTCTACATAGCGATGACGAGTCATCGCACTCCATATGGACTGCTGCGACTTGTCGTAGCTTTCTTGCCCGGCAGCCAGGTGTCTTCAGCGTACGCCAAGGGACGGCGTCGAACGCTCTTGCTCCCAAGAATGCGAGACAAAGGTCGCACCTAAACGCCCGCTCGGTGGGCCATCCGCAACGCCCCAAACTCCTCTACACAGCGATGACGAGTCATCGCACTCCATATGGACTGCTGCGACTCGTCGTAGCTTTCTTGCTCGGCAGCTCGGTGTCTTCAGCGTACGCCAAGGGACGGCGCCGAACTCTCCTGCTCCCAAGAATGCGAGACAAAGGTCGCACCCAAACGCCCGCTCGGTGGGCCATCCGCAACGCCCCAAACTCCTCTACACAGCGATGACGAGTCATCGCACTCCATATGGACTGCTGCGACTTGTCGCAGCTTTCTTGCCCGGCAGCCAGGTGTCTTCAGCGTACACTAAGGGACGGCGGCGAACGCTCTTGCTCCCAAGAATGCGAGACAAAGGTTGCACCCAAACGCCCGCTCGGTGGACTAACCATTACGCACCCAATAGCCCGACAAAGCGATGACGAGTCATCGCACTCCACAGAAACCGCTCCGATCATCGCACTCCATGTGGACTGCTGCGACTCGTCGTAGCTTTCTTGCCGGGCAACGTCACCTCTTGGGCCTGCAACACAAGCGACTTTTGCAATGCGCCTATCTATTGGGGAAACTGCCGCGTTAGTGCTCGGAGATTGAGAAACGTGCTGCGTAACTCATCCAGTTCGATTGGCGAGAGTGCTTCGGCGGCTTCACTCACGACTTCGAATTGGTACGTGGCTGCATTCTCTGCCTGAGCATTTGCTGCCGCTATTTCCACTGGCACATCTTCCAGGGTAGTGGGAGGAGCTAGGTATTCCGGAAGCCTGACGTACGGCTCACCAGACAACTCTAGCAGCGTGTAGAACACATAGGTTCTACCGCCAAACTCATTCTCGAGTACTCCTTCGCACCAGGGCCAATTATCGACCGTCAAAGTGCGAGACCGCAACACTTTCCATCCCAAGCGTTCGCGTTGGGCGATTGGATCATGCCAGCCTTGGAGTGGCAGGTCATTGGAAGCGGTAAGCTGCCGTTCACCTGCTTGGTAGCGCCATGCAAAAGAGTGCTCGCCCGACTCACTGCGATGGCTGCGGAGCGTTCTCTCCTGCCCAATCCGCTGCCAACCGCCACTCAGTGTCATTGGAAACACATCGACATTGCCAAACTTTGCAATTTGCTCGGGCTCGAGCGCCGATCGGCCGAAACTGAGACCGCCGAGACCTTGCTTGCCAAGAGACTGAATCGGGAACACCATCGCAACGAGACAGACGATTGCCGACAAACGCACGGACCATACTGCAAGTGAGCTTTGCCGCCAGTTTAATGCCGGTGCGCCGCGCAGTTCGGCTTCTCGCTTTTCTTTTGCAGCCCGGAAGCGTGCTTTTTCATAGTCATCCTTGGGTTCCAGATTCTCAAACGGAAATGCATTGGGCCAGCAAAACATCCGATTCAAAGCCGCATAGGCTGGTCCAACTTCAGCGTCCCCCACAGGGATAGGAGCGAAAACCCGAGTAAAGAACCGCAAACTCTGCCAAATCATCAGCAACACAAATAGGATCACCATTATTCCAAGGATTTGATAATCCTTGCCTGTGGTCAGATCACGGCCGCTGAATTCCTGCAATAACAAGATAGTCAGCATCTTCAAATAATCAGCCAATACCGACCAGACGACCACAAGTCCCAGCGACTTGAGCGTAACAAGCATGCTCGTCCGCAAGGTGGCGGACAGCAGAATAGAAAAAGTGGCAAACGAAAAGAAATTGCCTATTCCTCCACACACCTCTGCTGTAAACAACTTGAGGCCACGGGTTTCAATCAAGCTCCCGTTCTGAACGTAAGGAATCGCCAGTGCGTCAAGTGTGGCTGTAGTACCCCAAGTCGAAATGTACAGCAAACCACGCAGAATTCCCTGATCCCACCCCCAAGGCAACAAGCTGGCAGTTGCCAGGCCAGCCGTCCACACCACGGGTTCAATCCAATGCTTCTCCCCGAAGCGTCCGAGTGCCCAAGCGCAAAACACAAGCACTGCGGCGAGATGCGCAAGGCGAGGAGAAAAAATCCAAACGCTGTAGGCATAGAGTGAACAGCCAACCGCCAGCATGGCAATCGCACTCCACCGTCGCGCCGGCCGCGTTGTCCCGCGTGACGTTCGCAATTGCAAGCCGACGAGCACGGCTACCCAAACGATCGCCAAAGGGAAGAACCGCAGGTATTCACGACTCCACAGTGCAGCCGCCTCGTAGAGCAGCATGGGCGACATGGCTAGGATTGGCAGGACACCCGCCCAAAGATTCCATTGCCAGTCGGATTGGGGCGTTTGAGGAGTGGGAGAGGAAACTTCCATGGAGACATGTACAATCTGATTGCGGTTGGATTCGAGTGGAGGAGCGATCAATGCACTCCGCTTCGTACTAGTGCTTCGTCACAACTTAGAATTCGAGTTGTAGCAATGTCGGCAAGCAGCTTGCCCCAGTCTAATATCGACGGAATCACAGCTGCAATCGAACTGGCGAACCCCATCGCAGGGTTGCGGCTTGATGCCCACGCCTCAGCTCTAACTGACACGGAGGTTGGCAGGAGTCGACAGGTTTACGAGTTCCCGTGTTTTGGGCGCTATGGGTAAGAGACTCGTGCTTCCCACACTCACCTTGAAGAGTTAAACGGGATTGCGCACAAGGAACTAAGCTTCAATTCTAACCGAAATCCGAAGCGTCTCCATTGGGGGCATGCCATCCTGCTGACAATCGGTGGTCAAGATTTCCCCTAGTGCCAGAGCAGACTATTTCAAAGGTCCTAGGGGGCCGATATGGCTGGGAGCTAGAGAGGCATCGTGGGAGTTGACCCCAGCCTGATGCGTTTGATTGCGATTGTAGTAGGGATGATCCAAAGCTCCCGTCATTCCCGCTAAATTACTAAACGCATTGACGGACACATAACAAACTCTGCCATCACCGTAGAGGATGTTCACACCTTGGCCGCCGTGAGCTTGGTAGGAAACCTGGCCTGCGTCAATTGAAGGAGTATCCCCCATGATCGCCAAGTCCCCTCCACCAACACTCTTGACGGCGACGACTTGATCGTCCTCATACACTCCCAAGGAATAAGCGTAATCGCCGCCAGCGGTCACCTGGTACTCTTTGAGCAATGCAGGTGGCAGTTCGTACAAGTCCCTGCGAGTCGACACGCAAGGTAAGTCGCATTGAGATTGCCGGTTGGGTAGATCCATTCCCAACAAACTGGAGCAACGCAGTTGGCTGGGAGGAATGGGCATGCCTACCTCTGACATCAGCAAATAGTAAACCCCTGAAAAGGACTCAATGCCCTCACAAGCAATCGCTGGAAAGCGGCCGGCTGGGTCGAGCATCGTGTAGTGCAACAATCCCTCTCCGGTGCGTCTCATATTGTCTGCACACTGTGCACGCCGCGCCTCAAACCGGGCCCGCACCACGGCGGGCAATAGCAGGCAACAGAGTGCGGTTAGACTCAAACAGAGTGCGGTAGAATCCCAAAAGGAGAAGCGGCTTTTCGAGGTTAACGAGGGTTGCCCAAACCGGCGTACAACTCGCTCGTTGGACCGTGAAAGCGGCCGATCGGGAGACTCCGCGGCACCATTTCCATCTACCACGAGAGCCCCGTCGCGGTCCGTGGGATTCGCAGCAGCTTCATCGACCCGCGCCATGGTCGAGTCAAACAAGCCAGCAGGGGGTTCATACACGATCTTTAACGAGTCCAATTCATCGAGAACTGCCTTCAATCGGTCCAGTTGCTGTTGCAGTTCTTCGTCTTGGGGGAGCTGAGACTCGATTTCCCGCCTGAGGGCTGGAGAAGCATTCCCCAGTAGATAGGCGATGAGTTCTTCTTCGTTTATCTGCATAGTCAGCCAAAAGGGGGCTTTGGTGAATAATTTGCAAGGAGCAGCGCGGACTACCCGTGCCTGCTACCTATGATTCACTACGCTGCCAAATAGCAGAAAGTTTACGAATTGCGGAATGCACACGACTTTTCACCGTCCCTACCGGTACCCCCAACGAGTCGGCAGCGTCTCGGTAGGACAATCCTTGCAGATAAATTAATTCAAGCGCGCTCCGCCCCGGCTCACCAACTTCTGCTACCGCATCGCGCATTTGCCCTCGAAACTCAGCTTCGACTAACACATCCTGACTAGGAACGCGATGGTCTGGAATCGCCGCCGCATGGGAATAGGCCCTCGAGTCGGTCTCTCCAAAACTAGCGTCCAAGCTCTGCAACGCCCGGCGACTTCCGCGCCGTTGCAAATCGATCGCTTGGTGCGTAGCGATACCGTACAACCAGGGGCGAAAACGACGGGTCAGATCAAACTGCTCCGCTTTTTTGAAGACGCGCACGAACGTCAACTGAAACGCATCCTCCGCTAGATCATCATCGGCTAGGTAGCGTCTCAGATAATTATAAATTTCATGCTGATAACGGCGTACCAGCGTCTCGTAACTCAAGCGGTCGTGCTGCAACACAAACGCACGCAAGAGATCTTCGTCGCTGCCCGCGGAACGAGCCAACGAGGAACTCGCGTCTATTTCCTTGCAAACGCTAGATTTTGGCATTGCGCTCTTCTCATGAACTAAGTTATGTGTCGCACCCAGGTTTATTGTAGCCGCATAGCCTAGAATCTTGCAATTTACGGCTCTAATTCGTCGATTTAAGGCCGACCAGCTCAGTGAACCGCCGCTTGCCCCCCTCAATCAGGCAGGGCACGGCCATCGCCGAGTAGCCCATTCTCCCCCCCAATGAGCCTATTGTAGTGCAGTAGCAGCCATTGAGAGGAACCGCTCCTCCGAACGGGCACCACGTCACACCGCCCTTCAGAGGGGATCTCCAATTAGGCTAGCTACCCTTCGGCCAAGTCGTAGAGATGCGCTAATTCAAGGAGTAGGGCTTCCAGCTGCTCAAAATATTCGGCTTCCGACAATTGCGTTTTTTGGCTCCGCAACGAATCCAATTGCCGTTCTAGCTCCGCGCGCTTCCCTGCAAGCTCGGGAGTGAATTGTGGAGCATCGGGGGAGGAATAAAGAATTGCGCGCGAGGCTTGCAATCCATCTACGGCCTGCCCCTGCTTGGGAACTTTCACAGGACGAATCCCCTGGTAGAAATCGCCGGTTACTCCATGGCGATCCCCATTATCATCCAGCAACGCGTGTTCGGTGGTAAGCCGTGCATCCTGCTCATAGAAGCGTTCGGTCTGGGACGTCGCCATCAAGAAGGCCTCTAGGAGCGAGACTTCCTGATCGTGATCAATGTCAGCCTGTAGATTGCTGAGCGACTCGGACAAATACTTGCCAAAGCGAGCGTAGTTGCTTTCGCTACCACTTCGCGTCGCCGTTACGATCACGCGACCAGGACCGCTCAAATCAGTGAGAAACGATGCACTCGCTGAAGAACAATTGACCACCACTAACTCGCTTGTTTTTGGTTTCAGCCATGCGGCGAGTTCCGACGAAGAAACATCCTCTCCAACAAGATTGAACTTGGCAATATTCCGGGAAGCAGTCCCGTGCCCCAATAAAACGATCCACAATGGTCCAGCCGCATCAGCATTTTGGTCGATCGCTTGCTGCAAGGCCTGCTTATCCGATCCAGTGGCAGACTCTGTTGCTCCAGCCAAACCGATGGGTGTGACGTCCAGAGCTGCTTCGTTGGCAAATTTTAGCCACTGCTCCGCCCATTGTTTGAACTGTTGTGCATATTCATCCGTTCCCGGCGCACCGACCACCAAAATCAACCGACTGACCTTGGGAGTCGTTGGGCTGACGGGCTCCTGCGCAAAACTTGCTAGAGAACTCCAGCAGCAGTGCAGGTACACAGCGCAACAAGCAGCTCGCAACACGCCGCAGCGCATGGCATGCAAGAGCTTCTCAGGTCGTAGCCGCCACCCGTTGCGAGCGGAGTGCTTATTTCGAAATCGCGTCATAGTCAAAAATCCTAGCGTGGGGGGCGGACAGGCATGTCTGAATTGAACCCCAGAGGGCGCACCATTGGAAATATTGTCGAACGGGTCATCCACAAAACGACTTCTCCCGCAAGCACGACTTTCACGCCAGTCCCCTGGTAACCACTTTTCACTTTTCAACGCGGACTGCTCTGCAGCGGCGACTACTCGTGCCTTGCTTACCGACGGGTGACGATTTGTGGGTTGAACGGGAAATGGGAATGGATTCCTAAGCAGCTGAGCTGGGATAAAGTGGTCCAGCGCGCTACCTACGGCATTCCCTTCCAGCGACGGATTCCCCATTCGGCGCACAGGCAAGCGATGGCGAAGCACAATAGCCAAGGACCATGCCATATGGATTCTAAGCGTGTTTCCGACACGGGAACTTTGCGAGTGGGCAATGAGGCAGCCAATCGTTCCAGGCCCTCCACTCGCACCACTTCGCCACCGCTGGCATTCGCCAAGCGATTGAGCAAATCCCGATCCGGTTCAACTCTTGAAAATTCAATGGCACTAGGTCGAGCAACCCAGCCCGTATGAGCCACATCCAACACCTCAGCATCAGGCCCGGTCGCGCTGACGGTGCATTCGTAGCCACCATCCAGTTGGGACCAGTACTCCGCGCGATACCGTCCTGGATAAACTGCATCGGGCGTAGCCACGAGTTCCATGGACCGGCCATCGGGCCCGCGGACAGCCAGCTGAACGGTAGCATTGTCCAAGGGTTTGAAGGCGGCGTCGCGCAGTGTGACTACAATCAGATGCGGTTGTTGTGTATCGGCGGGAGCTTCGATGCGAGCCTCGACTCTCTGAGGGGAATCGTTGGTGAGCCAGCGTGCCATTTGCCGCCAGTTTTGGGCAAGATCATCCGTTTCAGTCGTGCTGCGCCGCAGACTCCACCGCCACATGTCACTGACCATCAACGCGAGCGCGCGACCTTTACCAAATCGATGTCCGACGAGGCCGGAGCGCGTACCTTCCTCAGTCGTTAGTTGGGCATAAACGGAGGCTCCCGGCTTGTGCGCGCCGACCTGATTCCAAGCCTGAAACTGAGGCATCTCCTCAACTCGCGTGCGTTCATCGCTTTCGTTGTCACGCAACCTTAGCCAGGGTTCAAGTGAGCCTTCGCGCGTCAATTGGTATTGTGCTTCCAACACACCAACTTCCTGAGAAGAGGGTGGTGTTCCTCGCAGATAAACGGGCAGAACATCCCCGAGGGGCGTATCCTGGTACCCTCCTTCATTAAACGACTCTTCCCCACCCAACATCATCAAACCGCCGCCACGTTCCGATACAAATTGGCGGATCAGCAACATTTGCTGTTGAGAGAAAAAGCCTGCTTCGAGATCGTCCAGGATGATGGCATGGTAGTGGAACAGGTCTTCGGCATTGCCAGGAAATCCCGACTTCAGTTCCTGCTCTGCGACTCCCAGCCTTAACAGGACTGGTTCATCGTACTGCTCTGCGGTTTCTTCATCTTCACTGAAGCCAGCCAGTAGCGGATTGGCATTCTCCACTCCTCGATCGCGAAATCCAAATTTCGCCTCTTTTTTGGCAACGCGGACGAGTGCTTGAAATTTGAGTTCGACATCTTCCTCCAGGGCTCGACGCAAGAACTTGAGCTCCCAGTTGGGTCTCCCAGCGACATATAGAATGCGGTAGGGCCCTTCACCACGCCGTACGGAGACCAAGCTACGGTTGTTGACGGTGGTGGTCTCGAGATGGCTTTCCGCAAGGATATCATCGCGATCCTCGCTCGACAGCATCGCTCGTAACGTTACAAAAGCGGATTTGGTTTCACCGGGTTGGAATTGAAAACGCACTTTCTGCTGCGACTCCTTGGCGTCGAGCGAGAACGTTTGCCGGTTCATCGTTTGGCCGTCGGCATCCATCAACCGGACCACAACCTTTTCTCCCCCCAAACCACGACTGGCCAAAACCGCTTCCACCGTCACTGGGGCCAATTCAAACGAAGACATACTGACTGACGCCTCGCGCAGCTCAAGGTCAATAATATCCTCAGCCCCATCCACCACAACGGGATAGATTGGAAAGGGGAGCTGGCCGGAACTGAGCAGATCTTCGAGATCGTCCGTGGCTAAACCATCAGTGAAGAGTAAAACGCCCGCGACTGGGTGCGTCGCGAACCGTTCCTTCAGCGTCCGCAGTGCCTCAGCAAGTGAAGAGGAGTTTGCTGAAGCGTCGAGCTTCGAAAAGTCGTTGACAGCCTGCAGGCGTGCATCGAACTGATAACGCCGGACGTCGAAATCTTGGGCTAAGCGTTTCTGCCAGGCTGACTCACTATCGAGGGGAGCCTGCAAGCGCTCGATCATCGATTGGTCGCGGCCTGTAGGACGTAGTTCCATGCTCCGGCTGTTGTCTGCCACAATTGCTAAAACGTTCGCCCCCGGCCGGGGGCGTTCGACGCGGCGCATCGGATCGACGAGGCAACACAGCAGCGCTAGAATTGCAAACAGCTTCAACCCTAGGGCGATCCAAGGCGTGCGTGTTGCATTGCGGGAAAGATAACTCCACATCACTAAGACGAAAAGTAGCAAGCCGATTCCGGTTGCCATCCAAACCCAATACCGAGCACCCAACACGAGGGAATCAAGTCCCAAGGCATTCAAGAGCTGGGAGGTCAAGACCGGCGAGTCGCCGTTTGCCGATGTCTCTGGCATTACTGCGATCTCCCCAAATTTTCATAATACAGTTCCACACTACGACTGAATTCACTCGGAACTGGGTCGCGGTCAATGGGCACAATCTCCGACTTTTGAGCGACGCGACGCATTAACTCTTGGGAGACTTTGTGGGTCAAGTCGGCCAAGGGTTGGGCGACCATCTTTTCCAACTCGTCCCACTGAGGCGCTGCGGAATGCCGTTTCAGCTCACCTCGCAATTCACGAGCAGCCTGCCGAATCTGCGTTGCCTCCCACCGAAGCTGTGGGTCGTCGACCAGCTCCTCAACATCCCGCAGTCGATCTGACCATTCACGGAATCCTTCGCCGGTAAAGGGGGCCGCGTTGGGATTCCACTCCTCCTGGCCAGAATTTTCGCCTGAGGAAGCCCCGCCTCCTAAGAGCCCACTGCCAGGCTGCCCGGTGCGGCCACCCGAATTGTTCGGAGATCCACCACGTAATCCTGGCTGTCCCTGTCCTGGCTGCCCCTGTCCGGGTTGTCCCTGGCTGGGTTGCTCTTGTCCGGGTTGTCCTTGTCCTGGTTGCCCTTGTCCTGGTTGCCCTTGTCCTGATTGCCCCTGGCCGGGTTGCTCTTGGCCGGGTTGTCCCTGGCTGGGTTGCTCTTGTCCGGGTTGGGATTGCTGAGGCTGTCCGGGTTGAGATGGTTCTTGTCCAGGCGCAGACTGGGGTGGTGCAGACTGGCCCTCCCCTGAGTTTTGAGCTGACCCCGGTGTTTGCCCTTCCGTCGCGTCGAACTGCGATGGGTCGACTGGAGACGGCGAGCCTCCTGGTACATCGCCGCTAATCTCCTCCTCATCTGCCGCCCCCTGGGGAGTCCTGGGCGTGGTCTGGCCTCGCTCCGCTGAATCGTCGCGTCCCAGCCCCTCTTCCAGCTCCCGGTGTACGTCATTCTCAAGTCGTTCGAGTTGATCGAGTGCCAAGCGTAGTGAATCTACGGAATTGCCCAACACGACTTCGGAAGCGTCTTCAATGTCCTCCCTCAACATGGAAAGGTCTTCGACCGATTGTCCCGCCAGCTCTCTGGCCTGTGGCGCTAAATTGCGGTCGAACAATCGCTGCGTTAACTCCAATCGCTGATCGGCCTGCTGTTGCTCCGTCCGCCTAAAGCTGTCGTACAGACGTTGCGCGAGGAGTGGTTCCGCATCCTCCGCCTGCTCGACAGTGGTTTGCATTTGCTCCAATAGTTCGTTGAGTCGTTGTCGCTGCTGTTCCAATTGCTCAGCCACATCCGATTCTTGGCTGGGAGCTCGCAGGCCGCCACTGGGTTCAGCATCGACACGGTCCATTTGTTCAACAATTTGGTCCTGAGTTTCTTCCAGTTCAGCAGCCCGGCCTTTCATCTCCTGCATGGTCTCTGCAAACTGGCCAGCGGCCTGCTGCCGAACCTCCTCCTGCATTTCATCAAGATTCTGTGCCGCCCGCGTACCGGAGGAAAGTGCTTGACTGGTATTGCCTTGCTGCAGGGATTGGGAGGCTTGTTGCATGTCCTCACGAATTTCCTGCATCTGCTCCTGTGCCTCCTCCAGAGAGGGAGAATTTTGAGCATCGAGATTTTCTTGCAGTTCGTCACTATCCTGCAACATCTGCTGCTGTTGCTCGCGCAGTCGTTGAAGCTGCTGCTCAAGTGTTTCGCGTTCCGCAGTTGAGTCGGCTGCTTGCAACGCGGCCTCAATTTCTCGCAGTTGCTCGTTGATATCTTCCTGTCGCGCGGCCAACTCGCGAAGCCGACTCAACACCTGCCGCACGGTGTTCTGCTCTTCACTTTGTTGGTCTTGAGCGAGCCGTTCATTTTCATAACGATTCTCTTGATTCTCGAGTTCGAGTTCGTTGATTTGCTGCTGGCGGGCCTGTGACCGCTGTGAACGACTCTGCGAACTGCGGGACTGCTGCGAGCGAACAACCTCGTGCTCCCGACTCTGCAGACGTAGCAGTTCTTGGTAGGCAGCTTGTTCGGAGGCGAGCGCACTGCTCAAATCCGTTTTGCTGAGGGAGTCGGCGGACAGTTCGAGAACTTTTACAGCAGCCTGCATTTTTTCAGTGGCACGCGCAAGAATCTCCGCCGCGCCCTGCACGTTACTCTCCGCTCCCTTTTCTTCCAGCAATTCGATGGCGGAGGCTTGTGATTCCGCCAACATAACTAAGTCGGGAGCCGATCGCCCCAGCAAACGCTCTCCCTTGGCTTCGCGCATGACGTTCCAAGTCGCGATCATGATTTGCTTCTGCAGTTCCAACAGCTCTTCGGTCTCTTCATTCCCCTGTGGCTGAGATTCAGATTCACTTTGCTGTTGTTCCCCTGCAGAGGGCTGTTCTCCCTGACGAAAAATCTCTTCGAAGGGGCGCACTTCGACGAAATACATGTCACTCATCGTCCGGCGGACTTGCCCGTCGACATCTCGGTCTTCAGCCCAGGCGTAGTAGGACAGAAATTGATTGGGTTCCGCATTTAGGGATTCGAAATCGATCATTTCCGAAAGGGTCAATTCACGCGACGGTTTGATCTCAGCGGATTCGACTTCGTCTGCTTCTGTTCTTGCTTGCTCGATCTCTACCGGAGCGCTATCGCCGAACTGGTACCCAATCCCGCTACGAAAAACGGCAAAGTCATCGGTAATCTTGGCGGCAACAAGAAACTCTTCGATAGGGGAAACCACCGCGTCACCGCCAGAGGTCAATTGGATCACCGACGGCTTGTTCGGCAATACTTTGGCTCGCAGCGTAATCTCACGTGCTTGCTGTCGTCCGTCTCTGTCGACAAGCTGTAGCGTCCACTGAATAGATTCATTCAATTGCAATGTAGTTTCCAACACAGTCGCGTCAGAAGCCGTTGGCGCAAACGCGTGAGTATCTCCGGACTCTGTTAGCAAGTGTGCGGTGATGGCAGGTTTGTTCAAGTGGAGTTGCCAAGTCAACTTGGTACCGGCTGCAGCAGTAACACGTCGTGTATCAACCACAGTCTTTGTTTCCTGTTGCGTGTAGACCGGGTATTCCAACACAGCATCCGCCCGGACCAATGCCGGATAATCAAAGACATCTACCTGGTAGTCAGGAGTACGCCGTTGATCGAACTCGACGGCATATTCGAGTGGCTCCCGCACATCATAGAGGAACGCGGCGAATACGGGATCGTTCAACGAACGCCGCATACTGATCCGACTGACATCAGCCTCAGCGTCCCCTTTCACCCGCTGCAACAACCACACTTCGTCCGGCAAGTCCGATTCGAAGCGAGCGGTCACAATTAGACTGGAACCCCGCTCAACTTCAGTGTTTCCGGGAGTGATGATCGGAGTCCTCTGCGGTACCACCACCGATTTAATACTAGCGGGCTGAAGCGACAACTGCTTCTCAGGTTGCCAGAGGCGGACGGCGATCAGCACCATGGCAGCCAAGGCGATCAGGGTCGTTGCATGTACCACCAACAACCTGCCATTGGGAATGATCGTACGCCAAACGTGCTGACGGTCATGCTGCAGTGCTTCAGAAATAACACTGCGTTCCAAGTATCCGAATTCACCGTTTCTAGTGCGGGAACGAAGACCGGTGGCTGTCACCAAGCGTTGGTTGAGGGAGGGAAAGGTCCGTTCTAAACGTTGTACCACTTGGGGATATTGTCGTTCCCGCGGACGCGTCAATACGGCGGCCAGCAAAGCAGCTACGATCGTGCAGCCTAGCCACCACCAGCGCGTTTCGGCTGGTACCGCGAAGCCAGCCGCAGCAACTTGGTAAATCCCCCACGCGATGGCCGCCGACATTAGAAAAATTGCAGTCAAACACCATCCACGCCGAACCGATTGCATGCGGCGTGCGACTTCGATCAGACGCTGTTTAAGTCGAGTATCCATCTGCATTCGTTCCGGTGAATCACCAATGACTAGAAACTTGAGTTATCGTAGTGGCCCGGCAGCGAGTTACTCGTGCTTGACCTTGACCAAAATCGTACGTAAATACCTGCGCTGTCCACTTACCCCGATATGGAAGATGGACGGCCGGCGAATCCCTTGGATCGATGGGCCAATCGTCCCGCTACGACTGTCTCCAATGCCAAAACACATAATCCTAGGACGAGTAACCATTGCCACAGGCGTTGTTTATTTTCCAACTCCTCCACCTTCAGCTGTCTTGCATCTTGCTGCCGGTCCGCCTCCGCTTCCACTTCCCCCAGTACGACGCTGTATTGCTCCAAGACATTCTGATCGAGCGGCAACACTTGACTCTCCGCGGCCGGAACTTGCACGGCCACCTGTTCCTTGCCGCTCGCAGACTCAATCCAATAGAGTCCTGGTTTGGCAAAATGCAGCGAGTTTTGTTCCACCACGTAGCAGTCATCCCGGGCGGGTTGATGCTCGGAATCTTCGATGCGTACGTCGGCCGCGTCCACCCCGACAATCGGCTCCCCCACCTCATACGCAGCGCGGGGTTGAGACTTCCGAGTTTCTGGTGCCAAAATGCCCATCATGATCGGAACGAACTTGCTGCTGAGCCCCAAGTTGCTCATCTTCGGTTGCCACCCCGATGTAAATACCCAGATGCTTCCTTGGCCAATTGGCTGTTGGATCAGCAGCGGAGATTGATCATCGTATTGAGCAACGACTTTGAATTTATCAGGCAGCGATGGCGTTTGAGCTTCAGGCAATGAGATTTGACGGTGCTGCCAAAAGCGAATTTTGCTGAAGTCGTTGAAGCGTGGATCTGCAAACGGAGCAAAGACAGGATGAGAATAGTCGATCGCAGACATCAACGCGAAATCGTCTACCTTTGCTTCGCCAACAGTGATCCCCTCGATCGCGAGTAGCCGAGAAAGAAATTCGCCCGAGTTTGATGCCCCAATTTCTTCACGCATTAGGCTAACAAGCACCACACCTCCATTGCTGGCGAATTCACGCAACCGATCGACGCCAGCCAGCTCAAACTCAGCCGGTTCGATGATGATTGCTGCAACATTGGCATCGCCTAGCATTCCGATTGCTGCCGATTCGCCGGGGGCTTGCCAGATCCGACGTTCGACTTGCGGACTGTCGAGAGGAGCGCGTTCCAGCAAGAAGCTCAATCGCTCCTCAGCGAGCCGCTCGTTGTGAGCGGGAGAGGCTACCACGATTTTTTCGCTACGCCGTGTTGAAGCGGTCAAGAACAGTTCATTGTCCCCATCCCAGGCATCCCCTTCCAGACGAATTCGCACTGCCCCGGGCGGGCGAACACCAATGGTTGCCACCCGAACTTGCCCGGGTGGAACCTGCAGAGAAGTGCCCGTCCCCATGTGGCTCCCGGCTTGATCGACCCAGGAGAGTTCGAAGGCATCCTGCGTACTGTCGACAGTGGTTTCGAGCCGCACTCGAACCGGTGCATCGCGATCTTCAATTTCCTCAACGCCAACCATCACCGCCGGGCGTGCATTTCCCGGGAGGTCTGGACGGACTTGTCGAACCTCCAACTCGATACCCTCGGGCCATTGATAGCCCTGCAAGGGCTCTAGGTGACTGTCGCGATGTAGATCACTGATCAACACGATCTCGCGTTCCTGGGAACGATCTTCATCCCTCGAGATGACAGCCGCATTCAGCGCATCTGCCACCGCCGTGATGCCTTTTGCCAATTCGGTGGAATACCAAGAAGGCTGAAGAGACAGTAGCGCAGCACGGACAGACTGCTGAGTCGCCAACGGTTCAGTCGCCAGCGCTTCTTCGGTGGAAACGAGGGAGGATAGCGAGCGGTCGACGGTGTAGAGCGCGACCCGATCCTGGGGAGACATGCGGTCAAGCAGCTCTAACGCCTGATCCTGGGCGCCCTGCCACACCGATGGGCGTTGCATGCTCGCACTGGTATCCACTAACAACACCACCGTCCGACCAGAGAGCCCCACATCCAGCCAGCTTTCCTGGCGAAAATAAGGGCGTGTAAAGGCGAATGCGATCAGAACCAGGGCCAAGGCCCGCAGCAATAGAAGCAACCAATTGTCGAGTCGGCTACGACGCGTCAGGCGAGGAGGCGACGGGGAGAGAAACATCAACGAGCTAAAGGTGACTTGCCCTTGAGGTTGTCTCCGAATCAAGTGAAATAGGACGGGCCCCACAATCGCCAACGCGGCCAGTGCATACAAGGGAGCTAGTAACCCCATCGTTTACTCCTTGGCTTTCTGGGCTGTAGTGGTTGGCGGCTTTGAAGTGGTGGCCAGCGGCTTGCTGCCTGACACGGCTGCGGATCGAGCCATCGCTTGTTTTGCAGAAACGCTGCTTGCCGCACCGAGCATTTCTAAGAGTACCGTTTCCAGCGGTTGATCGACGGTCACGGTCAACAATCTGGCTTTGCGACGATGGCAGATTTCTAAAAGTTGAGCTTCATGGGTATCGAAACGCTGCCGATAGAGCGATCGAGCAAGCGTGGGGTCGACATACATTTCTTGCCCAGACTCCAAGTCCTGCAGCATGCTACTTGCCTTGATGGACAGATCAATCTCACTGCGATCGAGGATGCGAATCACCAACACGTCGTGACCGCGACCGCGGAGATAGCCCAACGGTTGCAGCAGCGAATCAGGCTCCGTCAGCAGATCGGAGATGATGACTACCATCCCACGCCGACGCGAAAGCCCCGCCAGCTGCTCTAAGGATTGTGCCAAGTCGGAATGAATTCCCGTACTCTCCAACTCCAGAATGCGCATCAAATGCTGCAAGTGTCCGGTGCGATGCCTCGGCGGCAGAAACTCAGACTTCGCCGTTCCACACGTCATCACTCCCACAGCATCGCGTTGCAGGGATAGATAGTAAGCGATCGTGGCCGCTAGCGTGCGAGCATACTCCGATTTCGTATAGCCTTGCGTCCCGTACTCCATGGACTTGCTTTGATCAATGGCTAGGTAGCAGCGGCGGTTTGTCTCATCTTCGAATTGTTTGACATAGTAGCGGTCGGTGCGGGCCAGGAGTTTCCAATCGAGGCTGCGTGGATCGTCCCCTAGAACATACGGACGATACTCAGCAAATTCGACTGAAAATCCGCGGAGCGGGCTTCGATGGAGCCCTGCGGTAAAACCGTCAACGACCGTCTTGGCGCGCAGCGTCAGGTTCTTGATCTGCATCAGCGCAATCGGATCAATGAGCGAGCGTCGGCCAGTGGAAGAACTCCCGCTGGCCGCCGCCTGTCCTGAAGCGGTTCGCATTGCGTTGCTTCGCGCCATCATTATCCCCTTCAATCCGCAGAAACATTGAGGAGCAGGGATTCGATGCAGTCTTCGACCGTCACGCCTTCCGCTTCCGCTTTGTAGTTCAGCAATACGCGGTGTCGCAACGTCGGTGCAGCCAGGGCTCGGATATCATCGATGGCCGCGTGGGAACGCCCTTCGAGTAAGGCGCGCGCCTTTGCGCCGAGGACCAGCGTTTGTGCGGCCCTCAAGCCAGCTCCCCAGCTGACCCATTCATTCACAAAGGTAGTTGCTTGGTTCCGTCCGGGCCGGGTAGCCTCCACGAGTCGCACGGCGTAGTCGGCGGTTTCACGCGCGATCGGGACTCTGCGAACCACTTCTTGAAATTGCAAAACGTCGAGCCCACTGAACAACTTCTCGATCGGTTCGGGGCGAGTCGAAGTGGTCTGCATGACCACATCCAACTCTTCGTCATGCGGCAAATAGTCGATTAAGACATTGAACATGAACCGATCAAGCTGAGCTTCCGGCAGCGGGTAGGTACCTTCCATCTCAATCGGGTTCTGTGTGGCCAGTACAAAGAAGGGCTCTTCGAGCACGTATCGGCGGCCAGCCACGGTGACCTGATGCTCCCCCATCGCCTCCAGCAACGCAGCCTGCGTCTTGGGAGGCGTGCGATTGATCTCGTCGGCCAAAACCACATTGGCAAAAATCGGGCCATGCACAAACTGCATCGAGCGAGTGCCGTCGCTACTCTGCTCTAGGATTTCCGTGCCCGTAATATCTGAAGGCATTAAGTCGGGCGTAAATTGAATGCGTTGGAATTTCAAATCAAAAATCTGAGCCACGCTGCGTACTAACAATGTCTTCGCCAGCCCAGGCGCACCGGTGATGAGACAATGCCCACCCGCTAAAAGACTAATCAAAAGTTGTTGTACAACGTCTTTCTGGCCCACGATGGTTTTCGATAGTTCTGTATCGATCCTCGTGCGACTCTCCCGAAGGTGCTCGACAATGGTCTTTTCCTGCTCGTCGGTAAGCTGCTCTGTATTCACTAGCTGTAACTTTCAATTAGCAATGAGCGTTCATGCGGTAGCCGCATGCGGCGCAGTAGTCAGGGATGGTGTTCAGGCGTTCAATGGGTCATCGCATAGGTCACGATGTTGATCCCCAAAGGGTACGATTTTTTTACGGAGAACTCGCGAAAGTATTCCTCGTGAACTCCCTCCTGCTCCCATCCATCTCCGAGGTCCGTATTATGACAAATGAACACCATGATGCGTCCCTCGTCATCGTAAATGGCTCGGTAGTTAGGAGTTCGCGTGTCGGAACCGTGGCCCTCTTCCCAGGTAATTCCGTACTGCCAATCGCCCCCAATGGAAGGAATCTGGGGTTTCTCCGTTAACGGATAAACGCATTGGAAAATCTCATGTTCGAGTGGTACATCCTGAGGCTCTCGCTCCGGGAAAACTCGTTTGATCTGTTCGTAGAACACTCGGTAGGCATGGTCGCCCCAAAAGTCGTCCACCATCATGAATCCACCATTGAGACAATATTTGCGCAATCCGGCCACTTCCGGTTCCGAGAAATACAGGTTCCCCGGTTCGATCATGTAGATAAACGGGTAGTCAAACAGTTCCGGGGAATCGAGATCAACTACTACCGGATGCGGATTGACTTTCAGCGAAGTAATCTGTTGCAGTCGCAATGAGAAATTCAAATCGCTGTCGGGCATATCGATCGTCCATCGACCTTCTCTTCCCCCTCTTCCCCCCCAACGGTTCGAGCCGTCGCTGTACCGCACGCGAGCAAAAGTGAACGTATCGGACTTGAACCGCGGGGAAACATCCCACACAGGCACGCCACCGCGATCGTTGGGATCGCGTCCGCGCCGTCCGCCTCGCCCCCACTGCCAGGCAAACAGGGAACTTCCCACCATACAAACGACGATCGTGGTCAGTAGAGTTAACTTGATTGATCGACGCATGCCATCTTCCATTAGCTAGTGCTATTTCAGTTCCCAAACGTCTGCAGCGATTCGGGGCGTGGGGGGCGCCCAGCATCGGGATGCTCCATGGGGAGGCCGCTGGTCCCCACCGGTTGCTCTTCCTTCTGCAATTCTGAGTAAATCTTCACCAGCAACTTCTGAGCTTGCCGGTAGCGTGGCGTATACTCAAGCGCCAGCAGCGCTTCTCGCCGAGCTGCGGGCAAGTCGGCCGTTGCCCAGAGCGACTCGGCTAATTGGTAGTGCAATCCAGCAGGATCGACCGGCTCCATCTCTTGCAAAGCGCGCAGCGAAAGTACCGCGATCTCAGGAGTTCCCAGTCTTTGTGCTGCCAAAACCAGTGCTTCATGGCCAGCCGGCACGAGCGGCTGCACCGCCAGCAACTGCTCAGCCACGCTGGCCAGAGAAGACCATCGCTCAGCATCGCGATGCAACGCAAGCAACCGCAACAGCACCGGCAGACGATCACTGGTGGCAGTCGCAATCTCTTCCAAGGCATGCAGCTCAAGCTCAACGTCATTCAGCTCACGGGCACACTTGGCAATTAGCTCAATGATGCCTCCAGGCTCTACGTCGCCTGGGTACAATGCGTCCGTTTCCTGAGCCGCGGAGAGCGCACCACTCCAATCTTCTTGGCTCATTCGTAGCGAGATCAACATCTGCCGAGCACTGTAGCTATTTGGATTCGCATCGATCCAGGCTAGCAGCTCCTCTTCCGACCGCAATTCGGAGATCCCTTCGGAATCAAATTCAACGGTTTCCGCAAAATCCTCGGCCAGCGTTCTCACATACTCTTCGAAATCGGCATCGATTGCGTCAGCATCCCCGTAACGACGCGCAAACGCATCATGGGCCGGCACTCCCATCCCCAAATCGACGAGCCATTTTTGCAGCAAGGGCAAGCCGTGGGTATCGATTAAATACCGCACGGCCAAAGAGGACTCATAGTAGGCCAACTGCAAATGGACAGGGCTCTTCGGACTCAGGAAGGCTCCACTCAATTCGGACAGCGGAGTAAAATCGTCGCCTAACAGCATCTGCTTGTATCTGGGATTCATCCTCTGTCCCCACCTACTGTCGCGTTCCAACTCTTCGTAGACCGAGATCCCCTCGCTCAGCCAGCGTGGCATCCGATTGTTCGTTTTTTGCAAAGTCACCACGTGGCAGAACTCATGCCACAAGACACTCTCCCAGTTCGACGGGGTCTCTCCTTGAGAGGCCGGAGAATTGGCTGTGATCAAGGGGCCGAAACAAACTCCCAGAAAGCCCGCACCGCCGGGCAATCCGAAGGTTCGAATGGCAAAATCACTTTGCTGTGGGAAGATCTCCACCGCCACCGGTTGCTTGAGTGGCGCCTGATACTTCTTGGTCAGCACTTCTTCGGCTTCCAACAGCAACTCAGCCACACGCGGACCATAAATCTTTGCTTCTCGCGCGTCCATGCGTAGCAAGAACGAACCAATTTCAAGGGTTGTAAATTGCTCCAGACGGGCTTGCAGCGTCTTCAAGTTGAACGCTACGACGTTGTATTTATCGTCCGTGCTCACCTGATCCACCAGCATCCATCCCTGCTGTTCCTCCCCGGTACGAAGCAGGTCTTGTGCCAATTGAAATTTGGCCGGAACAAACTGTGGATCGAGTTTCAGCGCACGCCGCTGGTACTGAACCCCTTCTACAAATCGGTAGTGTCTCGATAGAGTCTGGCCGATTAGAAAATCAACCTCCGGATTGAGCGTCCAGTGCTCGAGTGCCTGCTTTCGGAACGAGCCCTCTTCGGCGTAGTTGCCTCGCAGGTGAGCAATCGCGGCGCGCAGCGCCCAGGCGGCTGGCAGCGAATTGTTGATCTCCAGCACCTCTTCTAAAACGACAAGCGCTGCGTCGTAGTCTTCGGCAGTAATATGATTCTCAGCAACGAGCAGTAGACTCTCCACCTGCCTTGGATTCAACTCCAATGCGGCATCGAGATGCTCGGCCGCTAGCGACGAATCGGATGGACTCCAGGCCTTAGCCAACAGGTAGCGAATCCAGGGATCGTCCGGCCGCAGTTCCAGGGCCAGCTTGAGCGCATTGACTGCTTCTTGGTAGTCCGCCTTTTCAATCGCAAGCTCTGCAATGGCAATATGCGCATCGACATAGGTTACATCCAGTTTTAGAATCGCATCGTAGTAGCTCAATACATTCCGCGCATCCTCGCCAATTGAAAGCGAATACCGTCCGATCGCCAGCAGGTTTTCTCGGTCGTTGTAACGCCAGCGAGCCGTTTGCACTAACTCCGGGATTTCCTCCAATAGCCGCCGCGCTACATCCGACTGTCCACAATAGCGATAGGCCTCTGCCCCCAACATACGCAAAGGCAGACTACTGGAAAACTTCGAAGCGACCGATTCGTAGGTCTCCAAAGCGGCCTCATAGCGCCCCGTCAATAGTTGAGTTGCGATGAGCTGCTTTGCCCAGAAGTCGTTCCAGATGCCTTTGTCGACCTCTTCTTGACAGAGAGTCATACAGTCTTCGTAATCGCCACGATAAAAGGCGGCGCGCACTTCATTGAGCTCGGCAGCTTGGACGCTTGAAGAGTCAGCACCGTGCCAAGAAAATCCGCTCACCAGCGATAGAACGATACCACCGATTGTGAGAATTCGAGGAATGCAGCGAAACGCATCAAGCATGGGAATCTTGCGTCAATAGTAACTTAGCAGTGTGTGCGCCAAGCAGAAATCGATTAGCATTGATCGTAACCAAAGTGGAATGCACGATTCAACATAGCTGAGTTACGCGTGGTTTGCACGCAATTTCCTGCATTCAGCCCGCGAATAGAACCAACCCCCAAGGAGTCGAGAAGTTTCGTCACCCCCGAGATTCCTAGTTCTCCCATCTTGTTCGTTTCCCAAAAGGGTTCCAACGGGGGACGCCCGGCAAATCGGTCGCGAGAAGTAGTTGGGGAGCGGAGCTGACAGCGAGCCTCATTCAACATGAAACCCACCATTCGAATCGATTGCGACACTCCCGACCAGCTGCCGGAAGTGGCGGAGCTCCAGCGCATTACTGAAGACGGCAACGAAGTCGTGCTGTTGCTTTCGAAGCACTTGACTCCCCTGGCCATGTCACGGGCCTTGCATCAATTGTCCCAAGCATTACCCGAGTGCAGTGTGATCGAAAGTGGCGGCACCTGCGCCGCACACGGCATCACCATCGGCCAACGAACGGCTCCGTGATCGCCACCACAGCACAGCCGGGTTGCGCGAAGGGACGGAAGGCATCAGATGCGAAGTGGATGTCGACACCCACCGCGGCGGAGCGAGGCACTAAAAAATGACTTCAGCGATTCGGGGGTTGTCTTCCGGGTATGGACGGCACTAACGGACGGTACTCACGGACGGTCCAGCACGACCGGAAGCATGGGTGGGACAGCCCGCTTGACCAACTTCGCTGTTTAGAGGGCTTGAATTCATGGAATGGGCCCAATAAAACGATGCGTTCACTCAACAGCGGCTGAGGATGTATAGAATGGCTCCGCGTCCCAGTTCGCTTCTGCAGAGATAGGAAAAAGCATGCTTCGATTAGGTCAGCTGTTCGAACAAAACCAACAGTGGCAAAAAGAAATCCTGGATAATGACCCCGACTACTTTTTGCGGTTGTCGCAGCAACAGAGCCCGGAGTACCTGTGGATCGGCTGTTCGGATAGTCGTGTTCCGGCTAACCAGATTGTTGGCTTAGATCCCGGCGAGCTGTTTGTGCATCGCAACGTGGCCAATTTGGTCGTTCACACCGACTTCAATTGCTTGTCCGTAATGCACTATGCGGTCGAAGCCTTGCAGGTCAAGCATATCATCGTGTGCGGCCACTATGGTTGTGGCGGAGTCCAAGCTGCACTGTTGGATCATGAACTTGGCCTCATCGACAACTGGTTGCGCCACATACAGGATGTCCACGTGAGGCACGAGGCAGAAATCAGCAAAATCTCGGACCTCAAGTCCAGATGCAACCGCTTGTGTGAACTCAATGTAATTGAACAGGTCGTCAATGTCTGTGGCACTTCCATCGTTCAAGAAGCCTGGCGACGTGGCCAAAGTCTAGCGGTCCATGGCTGGATCTACGGCCTCGATGATGGGCTGCTGCGCGATCTTTCCATGTGCATTACGAAACCCGAAGAGGTCGCTCCGCGGTACGCTGCGACGCTCGAATCTTCCGCTAAAGGACTTGGATAGTTGAGGCTCGCAATAACTTCGCGGCGGAGCAGTTGGGCGTCCAGTGCAGAGCACTTGGTCAATCGCATGCATGATCGAGTGTTGGTAATTGCCTGCAACGTGATTTGCTGGGCCTTGGCAGGTGGATTTACTCCCGCTGCCGCCCAGGAATCGCTGCCCCCCTCAGCGCCGGCCCCCACTCTCATCCAAGCTTTGGCTGAAGGATTGCCGCAGGGCACCGCTTCACGAGGGGCCGCGTTGTTTGCATCGCCTAAATCGGCGTGCCTAGGTTGCCATCGCATCGGTCAGTTCGGTGGGACCATTGGGCCGGAGCTTTCCCGCATCGGCATCGATCGAACTCCCGAACAATTGATTGAATCGCTCCTGTGGCCCAACCAGCTGGTGGCTCCCAAGTTTCAGGTCCATCAAATCTTGACCGAAGAGGGGGAGTTGTCCAGCGGATACGTGGAAAGCGAGAACGAGGATTTCGTTCAACTCAAAGATCCCGCCAGCGGAAGTATTTCCACGATTACCGCTGCAGACATCGCCATGCGGAAATTGTCGCCTTCGCTGATGCCCACTGGTTTGGTCAATGGTTGGGAGCGCTCTCAGCAACTGAATCTCCTCGCCTTCCTCGCCGATTTGGGGAAGGGACGCGACCTGCGGCCCGAGCTAGCGGCATCCATTTTGGAACATGCGCAATCGCACGACCCCACACCTTTCCCCTACACTCGCCAACCGCGCGACCCGACCGCCTGGCCTCATCACGGAGCAGAAGTCAATCGCGATCGCATCTATGAATTCTATCGCCAACAAGCTGTGTACTTCCGGGAGCAGGACACCTCCGCATCTCTATTGATGGAATACCCCGGTTTGGATGGGGGCACCCTCGGGCATTGGGGGAATCAGACAGAAGAGACGTGGGCCAGCAACTGGTGGAATCTAGCCGACTTGGGTAGCTTGCAGAGTGGCGTCTTTCACGGCCCTGGAGGCCAAGCCATTGCACGAGCGGTTTGCTTGCGACTGGGGGAGCAGCAAGAGATGTCGGTGTGCTTCGACCCGACTTCCCGCAGCTATCCGGCAAAATGGCGAGAAGGTTTCGTCAAATTCTCAACAGTGCGGCATGGATTTCTCCACGGTCTAATTCCACAGGGAGATCCTATCCAGCCGGCCAACGAGCCATCGCTCTCCCCAAACGCAACGTACCGTGGCTACTATCGCCTTGGACCACGAACGATCTTCGCCTATGACATCGATGGTGAGGAGTACTTGGATGCCCCTTGGTCCGTCGACGGAGAATTCCAGCGAGAATTCGGTCCACGAGCCACTCACTCCCTTGGGCAGGCTATCGACGTGCCAGTGCCCCAATGGCCCGAGCGTATCGAGACGAGCATTGAATTGGGGGCGGAGAGCCCATACGCCATCGATACCATTGCCCTGCCGCATGACAATCCATGGCAATCCCCTGTATTCTGCAGTGGGCATGCCTTCCTGGCCGATGGATCGGTCATGCTTTCTACCATGCAAGGCGATGTGTGGCACGTCACCGGTCTCAACTCTCCACCGCAGGTCGAGTCTACTGCAACATGGCATCGCTTCGCCTCAGGCTTGCATCATCCTCTGGGAGTTTGGATTGACGAAGATGGAATTTTCGTCATTTGCCGAGACCAACTGACTCGCTTGCACGACTTGAACCAGGATGGTGAGGCAGATTTCTACGAATGCTTCTGCAATGCCTTCGAAACGTCGCCCGCGGGCCACGATTTCATTTGTGGACTCCAGCGCGACGACGAAGGATATTTTTACACCGCCTCCGGCAACCAAGGAGTTCTACGCATTGCACCCGACGGAGAAACGGCCACCGTGCTTGCTAACGGATTTCGCAACCCCGATGGAATCGGACTCGACCCGAGCGGAATTCTAACCGTTCCGTGCTCCGAGGGACGCTGGACACCTGCCTCTATGATTTGTGCCGTTCCATTCAAATCGGCTACGGCCGAGGCGGTTGCCCCTCTCCCGTCCTCTCCGCCGTTCTACGGCTATCGCGGTCCTCAGTTTGTATCTCGTCCAATCGAGCAACCCGAGCTACCTCTGGTATATCTCCCGCGTGGAATTGACAATTCAGCAGGTGGGCAAGTTTACATTGACAGTCAGAAATGGGGCCCGCTCACTGGGAACATGATCCACTTTTCATTCGGCGCTGGCACGCACTCCCTGCTACTCCGTGACGAGGTTTCGGGTCAATTGCAAGGCGCAGTTGTGCCACTGCCAGGCGACTTCCTCTCGGGAGTTCATCGCGGGAGATTTTCGCCCCTCGATGGCCAACTGTATGTGTCCGGCATGACCGGATGGGGGAGCTACACTCCCGATTCAGGCTGTTTCCAACGCGTGCGCTATACGGGAGCCCCAGTAATCTTGCCGACGGGGTTTCACCTTCACCGCAATGGAGTCGCACTCTATTTCCCTCAACCCCTTGAGGGTGAAACCTCCCAGCAAGTCGCCCAGCATTTTGCCCAGGCATGGAACTATCGCTATAGCGCAGCGTATGGGTCGCCAGAATACTCAACTCAGCATTATGGAGTTCGTGGCCACGATCGAGTGCAAATCACTTCTGCACACCTGCTCGATGCAGGAAAAACGCTCTTCCTGGAAATCCCCGATCTCCGCCCGTGCAATCAATTGCATCTACAAATCGCCGTCCAGGAGGACCTGCCTACGCACTTTGACATGTTCCTGACATGCCATGCACTCGATTCACCACGAACCGATTTCCCGGGAGCTGTGAAGGTTTTCCCCGAAGTCTCTGATCACCCGATTCTTCTCGACATGTTGCTGGCAACCCAACGCGTTGAGAATCCGTGGAGTCAAGCGATCGATGGGGCAAGAACCATCAACATTGCGGCTGGTACCAATTTAACCTTTCAAACACGTACCTTCACAGTACAAGCGGGTGAGCCCATCGCGCTGACTTTCGCCAATCCAGATGCTGTCCCCCATAATTGGGCACTAGTAGAGCGAGGGCAATTGCAGAAAGTGGGAGAAGCGGCCAACCAGCTTGTCTCCGACCCGCAAGCACTAATTCAGCAATATGTCCCCCAGGTACCGGAGGTTTTGTGTTACACCGATATCGTGGAACCACATTTAGAGACAACCATTTACTTCAATGCCCCAACGCAACCAGGTAAGTATCCCTACCTGTGTACTTTCCCCGGACACTGGATGGTAATGAACGGCGAAATGATCGTGGAACCCTAGCTCCGAGAATTCAGCTGCGTTTCTGTGACGCACGCATCACGGATGAGCTAGAGAGTCTGAAGCAAATTGGCTGAAGATTCGTGGGCAGTGCCTCAGTCGCAAGTAGAAGCGTTCTCCCCCGATGAATTGATCGCCAACAGAGCGTCCCGGGGCTCACCATCCCAGACGGGGTGCTGCCCCAACGCTGAGTCGTCTTGGGCATATCCTGGACTCCTACGCTCCATTTCACTCATCATCGGGCGCGCTGTAATTCTTAGGCGTCCAGGTTGGATCCCGCTCGAAAAACATCAAATGTTGCCACGGCAGGCCGTCGTATTGTCGCGCGACGCGCAGACCATTGGCAGAGTATTCCTTGACGATCTGTCGCTTGCTCATCTTGTGCAACGGCTTAATAGGTACCGTGCGATCCTCCTCACGATACTCCAACAATGCGATGACTCCGGTATCGCTCAGGCTGTCGCGGATATTTCTCAGCATGAGGGCTGGATGCGAAAACTCGTGATACACATCCACGAGCAGCACTAGATCGACTTTATTTTGGGGCAGGTTGGGATCCACGACGGTTCCCAACACCGGTTTGACATTTTCGACTCCTGCCTGTTCACACCGCAGCTCCAGCAAGTGCAACATTTCCGGCTGGATGTCGACCGCCAGAACCTGTCCCGTTTCTCCCACCTGAGCGGCCATGAGCAGTGCATAGAAACCGTTGCCGCATCCCAAATCACAAACCGTCAAGCCTGGCTTCAATTGCAGCTGCTTCAGCACCTCGCTTGGCCGCTCCTCCTGCTCACGCGTTTCGCGGATCAGCCAAGGCGCCCCGTGGAAAGACATGGTCTGAGCAATCATGCGTCCCATGTATTTTGCTCGAGCTGGGGGAATCGGCGTCTGCTCGATAACTTCAGCTTGCGCGGCCGTAGACTCTTGCGCATTAACGGTGCGGTGCTGCAAGAGTGGCAGCCCGCTGAGGGCGGACCAGACAAACGCTATGCGAACGAAACATGGGGTTAGACGCTGCATAGGGATTGCCTGTTTGAAAGGAGTGAATCTCGTCCAGCAAAGGGAGTGCTAGCCTGGTTGACGGACCAGTTCATGAAATGCTTTGCTGAGTTGTTTTGTCACAGGGCCAACCTGTCCGTCACCAATCGGCCGATCATCCAGTTTGATAACAGGAATAACTTCAGCCGCGGAGCCGGTCAGAAAGCATTCGTCTGCGATGTAGATATCGTGTCGTGACATGGTGGTTTCCAGCACTTCCATCCCCGCAGATTGCGCCAACTCTAAAACTGCGTTCCGCGTGATGCCTTCCAAGATTCCCGCATTGATGGAGGGGGTCATGAGTTTACCACGACTAACGATGAAAATATTATCTCCCGTGCACTCTGCGACTTGACCGAGATGGTTGAGCATCAGGGCTTCGGAGCACCCCGCTAGCTTACCTTCAATCTTGGCCATAATGTTGTTCAAGTAATTCAAAGACTTGATACGAGGATTGAGCGCTGCGGGATGATTGCGGATCGTCGCAGCCGTGATAATCTCCAGCCCCTGTTCGTACAGCTCTTTGGGGTAGAGGGCGATATGGTCCGCAATAATGATGACCTGCGGATCGGAGGTTTTGGTCGGGTCCAGCCCCAAACTCCCCGCGCCACGCGAGACGACCAAACGGATATAAGCGTCCGACAGCTTGTTGCGCTGCAGCGTCTCCTGGACCGCTTGAATCATTTGAGCGGGCGTGATGGGAATCTCCAACAGGATCGCCCGGGCCGACTGGAAGAGCCGATCAATATGGATTCCAAGCCGAAAAACGTTTCCGGAATAGGCACGCATGCCTTCAAAAACGCCGTCCCCGTAGAGAAAACCATGGTCGTAGACACTGACCTTCGCTTCCGACTTCGGAAAGTAAGTACCGTTAATGTAGACTTCAACTTCGGACATGCAAGCCTCTTGTGATAGGTCGATTAAATTCCGCTTCTTCGGCTTCAATGAACGGCATGGCCATAGCCCATTGGCCTCCGGGGACAACTAGATTCGCTGCTCAAGGCAACGCTTCAGCGTACTTGATTGCCGCTAGATTTGCGAGTCGTAGAGCAACCGCTCGCGTGGGAACGCTACTTCCGGCGCGAGAGACGGTCTATTTCCGGCAAAGATCGATCCCCACAGGGATACGAAAAGACTACGAAAAAAGCACCGGTTGAGACCGATGCTTCTTGCTTGGGGTTCGCTCAGTAGCCGTTAGGCTGCCTGGGAATTTGGCAAAAACAGGTGCTACCAAGGTCCGCGCACTGGGTAAACTCCGAACTGCCGCGTACTGCTCGGCCAAGGTGGAGTTGCGAGAAACGCTCCGCCTGACGAAGACGTTGCCCGCTGTCCATATTGGTGATAGATGGGGGTCGACGTGTTCTGTGAAACACCCCAAGAGTAGTTCTGCTGCATGGTGACATTGGGAGGCACCACCAGGGCAGTCGGTTGCCCATATTGCAGGTAGTAATGCTGCCCGTGCCAAGCCTGCTGGTTGGCAAATCCTTTCGCCCAACGGTTCCCGTGGGCAGCCGGTCCAATCCCGCTACTGCCCTGGTGATGACCACTGAGCCATCCCCCGTGCCGTTGAGCCTGAGCTGTATTCTGTAGGGCAAGTCCTAAGAGACACAGTGCTCCGACAAGCATCAGATTCTTCATTGATATCGGTCCTTTTCTCATTGTTTGTCTGCAATGCGTCCCGCAGCTTTGCCCACTGTTGTGGACGCGTTTACGGGCGAGGTAATGAAATCGACTTCCAAATTCCCTTAGCAGCGGTCCGTACCGGAGGCGAGTAGTAGTGCGCCTTGGTGCGGTTTAACCCGCGGCCACCATCGTAGTAGTTATGGTAGCGGTCGGTGTGCCGATACAGAAACTCGTGAGGTGCAAGCGGCTCGTAGGTAATGTAGGTATGCCCCGCCCAAGCAGGGACGGGAACCGGCGCCACATACATTTGCGCGGTGGCTTGGTTGGCGTAACCTTGCGTGTATTGATTCGCAAACAACGCCGATCCACCGCCATGCTGTGCATGTGCCATGCCCGCACTTCCGACTATTGCGGCCACAATGACTGCACTTACCATCTTTGTTTTGAACCGCATCGATCGTACTCCCTAGTCCCTGGGTAATGCCGAAACATGCGCGGGCCGTTCACAGGGCCTACACAACATGTCAACCGACTGAATCGCAATTGAAGCATCCCCAGAGCTGCTATACCTGGGTTGTTTTTCCCCCAGAGAGGTCCAAGGACCAGCCGCGGCGCGAGCCTCTAGCCAATACCGGAACTCCCTTAAAATCCTGAAGGGGTACTTCTTCCGTCGGTCACCATCGTCACGCTGCATGGCCCCCCCGCATCATTTCGAGCGAGGCTCTTACAGCTTGCGGGGCAGGAAAAACCCGATTCAACGGCAATCGCAGCATTTCTGGAACAAGTGGCCCCATTGCGGAAACCGAGATTCTGAGATTTAGGGTGTTACTGTCTCGATTTAGCAACTCGCTACACTCTACCCATCCCTCCGGTCTTGACGGATATGGGCAATATGTGAAAGTTATCGGCTTCCATTGAACGTCTGGCAATTCCGTTTTTTTGGCTACGTCGATCGTAGAAAATCGGACGATGTACCGATAAGCCAAGCGAGCCGCTGCGGTGCGCTGACGTAATTCCCCCATCACACCCCACCCATCAGCAATTACTGAACACCCCCAAGGGAGAGTTTGCAGACATGGCCAAACGCCGCCAGACGAGCAGTAGTGAGAGTGGGAGTTCCAAGAACTCCAAAGGTAAGTCTGGAAAGCGCAAGTCGGCCTCAGCGGACCTGTTCACCAATCCTGAACTGCAAACCATCGAACCCGTTTCGCTTCGAGAAGCAGCCCAAGATCGTTACCTGAACTACTCGTTGTCTGTCATTACGAGTCGAGCCCTGCCGGATGTCCGCGATGGCCTCAAACCGGTCCAGCGGCGAATTCTGTACTCCATGAGCCAGTTGGGGATCAACGCCCAAGCGAAACCGCGTAAGTGCATGTACGTATGCGGTAACGTTACCGGTAATTACCACCCGCATGGAGAATCCTCCGTCTACGATGCACTGGTACGCCTTGCCCAACCCTGGGCACTTCGCGAACCACTCGTCGACGGGATCGGCAACTTCGGCTCGATCGACGGAGACAACGCGGCAGCTCCACGTTACACCGAATGCCGCATGACTCCCATTGCGGCGGAAATTCTGCGCGACCTAGGCAGTCGAATTGTCGCGCACCGTCCCAACTACGACGGAACTCGGCAGGAGCCTGTCGTGCTCCCCAGTCGCGTGCCCAACATGCTGGTCAATGGAGCGACGGGAATCGCGGTCGGCATGGCGACCAACATACCACCGCACAATCTGGGGGAAGTCTGCCGCGCCTTACTCAAGTTGCTCAAAGATCCAGAGATTCGCGATTATCAATTGGTCGCCAACGATGCCGTGCAGGGTCCCGACTTTCCCACCGGCGGGCACCTCATTAACACCAAAGAGGAGTTGCGTGAAATCTACCAAACAGGGCAGGGGAGTCTCAAGGTTCGGGGCACGACCAGTCTGACGAAAGAAGGCAAAGGTGAGAAAACTCTTCACATCACCTCCATTCCCTATGGCGTGAACAAGTCAGTGCTAGTGGAGCGAATTGCAGAGCTAGTCTTAACGAGCAAAATGCCGCTGATTGAAGACGTACGCGACGTCTCCACGGAGGATATCCGCATCGACTTGCGTCTGAAGAAGGATGCGGACGAAGCCAAAGTCTTGGCTTACCTCTACAAACAAACTCCGTTGCAGACCAATTTCAACGTCAACATGACTTGCTTGGTGCCCACGGAAAACCCGGAAGTAGGTCGCCCTGAGCGATTGGGCCTGAAGGAAATATTGTGGCACTTCCTTCACTTTAGGTTGGAGGTGGTCACTGCGCGTTTGGAGAACGAACTCGACGGGCTGCTGCGTCGCATGCACACCCTTGAGGGATTCGTGCTCATCTTCGACGCGCTGGATGAAATCATCAAGATCATTCGCCAATCGGATGGCAAGTCCGATGCAGCTCATAAAATCATGGCCCGCTTTCCCGCCGAAGACGGTGGACTCGATGCAGACCAGACCGAGGCCATCCTCGAACTCAAGCTGTATCGATTGGCAAAGCTAGAGATCAATCTCATCCAAGACGAGCTCAAGGAAAAGAGGAAGCGCGCCAGCGCTATCCAAAAACTACTCAAGGAGAGCACCGACGATACCAACTCCTCGGGTAGGTGGGGAATCGTCCGCGAAGAAATTGAGGGGCTCATCGAGTCCTTTGCAAAATCCAAAGAGGGGTTACGGCGAACCAAGATTGTCACTATCGAGGAAGAGCCAGAGTACAGTGCGGAAGACTTCATCGTTGCCGAGGATTGCCACGTACTCGTTTCGACCGACGGATGGGTCAAACGGCAAAAGCAAATCGCATCTCCCGCGAAGAGCCGTCTGCGTGAGGGGGACGGCGTGCTGGCATGCGTGGCCGGCTCTACCCGCTCTACCCTGGGCTTCTTCTCATCGCTCGGTGTCTGTTACACAGCGCGGTTCATCGACATCCCGCCCTCGGCCGGATATGGTGAACCGATTCAGAAGCTCTTTAAACTCAAAGATGGCGAGCGCATTGTCAGCGTTCTGTCCCTCGATCCGCGTGCTATAGGCAACATTGCCGAAGATCCCAAACGCCCCGACTACTGCCCCGATGTGCATGGATTTGCTGCCACCAGCAATGGCTTTGCCTTAAGATTCGGTCTGGCCGCCTACGCCGAACCCTCGACGCGTAGTGGCCGTCGCTACGCGCGCGTCGCGCCGGAGTCCGCTGTCGTGGGCGTGCAAGCTATCGGGGGCAGTGAGACGGTGCTGGCCATATCGGCGGATTGCCGCGCCATGGTCTGCCCAATCGTCGAAATCAACTACCTGTCGGGTCCCGGCAAGGGTGTGACACTGATCAAATTGGCCAAGACCGATAAACTCCTTGGTTTCAAAGCTTCAGCGGGCGATCGCGATTTGCTTGTTGTTGAAACCAATCGTGGTGCTCAGAAAACAATCTCAGTGGTCAAGTACCGCGTGACCTCACGTGGCGGTCGGGGCACCGAGATCCAAAAGAATGGCAAGATTTCAAAGATTGTCGCGCAGCCCATCGCTGCTCCCGATCCCTTGCCTGAATTGAAATAAAACCAACCGTCCGAAAGTTCCACTTTCCTTCGGGAACTCCAGTCTAAGATTTAAGGATAGGAATCCATCCTCATGGCCACCGCCACGAATTCATACAGTGCTGCCGATATCGTCGCACTCGAGGGATTGGAGCCAGTTCGCAAACGACCAGGGATGTACATCGGCGGAGTTGGCTCGGCTGGCCTCCATCACTTGGTTTGGGAAATCCTCGACAACTCGGTTGACGAAGCGATGAATGGGCACGCTTCCGAGATCACGGTCACCCTCCATAAAGACGGTCAAACGATCACCGTGTCCGACAACGGTCGTGGCATTCCTGTCGACAAGCATGCCAAGACAGGTAAGAGCGCGCTGGAAATCGTTCTCACCGTCCTGCACGCCGGCGGGAAATTCGAAGGCAAGAACTACAAGACCTCTGGTGGTTTGCACGGCGTGGGGGCGTCGGCCGTCAACGCGCTTTCGAAACACTTGGTGGCTGTCATTCGACGCGATGGCAATCAATATAAAATGGAGTTCTCCCAGGGCAAACCATTGGGAAAGCTCCAAAAGGCGAAGGGTACGTTTCGCGGTTCGGGGACGACCATTACCTTTACGCCCGACCCCACCATTTTTCCGCGCACCGAGTTTAATCCAGATACCATCCGCTCCCGTCTGGAAGTAACGAGCTTTCTCCACCGCGCGGTGAAAGTCAATTACAGCGATGAGGTCAACAACAAGAAAGAGACTTTCTTCCATGAAAATGGAATCGTCGACTATCTAGGAAAAGTCATCGAGGAACGCCATGCGCGCTCCATTCACGAAGTACCTTTCACGTTGCACAAGAATGCCGACGAACGTCTCGAAGTTGCCTTGAAATGGACCGAATCGACCGATGAACACGTGCGTTCCTACGTCAATGGAATACCAACCGCCAGTGGCGGCACGCATGAAAATGGTTTTCGCTCAGGTATGAGCAAGGCCATCCGCAACTATTTTGAAACCCACAGCCTGATCCCACGCGGTATCAAAATCTCCCATGAAGATATCCGAGAGGGGGTAGTGGCAATCGTTTCATTGTTTGTTCCCGAACCGCAATTCCAGGGACAAACCAAGGATCGTCTCAATAATTCCGAGGCGCAGTCTATCGTGGACAATGCCATGCGGGCCGCGCTGGAACAATGGCTCAACAACAATACCTCCCTAGCAGAATCCGTTGTTGCCCGAATTATTGCATCGGCACGCGCACGGGCCGCTTCGCGAGCAGCCTCGGAGTCGGTTTCGCGGAAGACAGCCACATCGCGGGCCATGCTCCCCGGTAAGCTGAGTGACTGCCTGTCCGCCGGGCGGGGGCATTCCGAACTGTTCATTGTGGAAGGTGATTCTGCCGGTGGTAGTGCCAAACAGGGACGCGATCGGCACTACCAAGCCATTCTGCCATTGCGTGGTAAAGTACTGAACACCGAAAATGCCACACTTAAAAAAGTCCTGGATAACAAAGAAATTCAGGATATGGTTACCGCCCTTGGCTGTGGCATTGGCAAAGACCTCAACGTAGCGCGCATTCGCTACGAACGGGTGATTCTGCTAGCAGATGCGGATTCCGATGGGCACCACATCACCACCTTATTGTTAACCTTCTTCTATCGACACATGCCAGCGCTAATTGCCGATGGCCGCGTGTTTATTGCCGTACCGCCGCTGTATCGCGTCGATATTGGAAAAGAGACATTTTGGGCAGCGGACGAAGCAGCCCGAGACCAGATCTTGGCAAATTCCAGCAAACGCGACAAAGCAGAGATCACTCGGTTTAAAGGACTCGGTGAAATGATGCCTAAAACCCTGTGGGACACAACGCTCAACCCAGCCACCCGACGCCTGCTGAAAGTCGAAATCGACGACCAACTCGAGACCGACCGCGTCGTTGCCGATCTAATGGGACGCGACGCGTCGGCGCGCTTCCGATTTATCATGGATCGCGCCGAAGAGGCCGAAGAGCTAGATGTCTAAAGATTCAGATCGTTAACCACGTGAGTGCGCGGCCCCCTAGGCAGGATATTCCGCTCATCAGAATTCGATTAGGAACGAAACATGGCAGGCGCCGATACACTTCCCGAACCTGACGATAACTCGGAGGAACGCAAATCCTCCTCAGCAACCTCTGCAGCTACCGTCGAACCACAACCTCAGCCGACTGAGCTTCCTACGCCGAATCGTGTGGTGTTGGTCCTGGAAGATGATCTAGTGCAATTGCGGTTGTTGCAACAACATCTCGAATCTCTCGGACTGACTCTACTCACCGCCCGATCCATTGCGGAAGCACAACAACATCTGAGCGAAAACCGGCCTCAATTGGCCATCTTCGATGTGAATCTTCCGGATGGTTCTGGCCTCGAATTGTGCGAACAACTCGACTCCGACCCGAGGCATTGCACGATGCCGATCATCGTCTTGAGCAGCATGACCGGCAACGACATGATTCGCAAAACACGTGCGTCCGGCGGATGCTATTTTGTGGGCAAACCCTACGATCCCAATGTGCTATTGATCCTAATTGAACGCGCGCTCGGCGAGTCCTTGCAGTAGTAGCGGCGGCGACTGCTGCCCAGGGCGGTTGCACAGTGTGGGGAATCAAACCACCGTAGGTTGATCGCGCGCGAGGGTTTCGTCGACTAACGCGACGATTCCCTTCGCTGTTCACGCTTTCGACCATTGCCAGCTTCTTGAGTGACCGCCTGCTCCACGATATCGAGCGCCCCCTGGACTCGCTCCAATTCACTAGATGATTGACTGCGTTGCGGTCCAAAACGCTGCGCGTAGTAATGCTCGGTTAGTGTTGACAGCGCGCTCCCAACGCTTGCGGCTTCCGCCCCTGATGAAGGCTGCAAAGTTCGAGCAGCCGCCGTCGTGAATTCGCTCGGCGTTTCTGCTACCCCGCGTCGCAAGCCGATGCGTTCTAGCAATTTCATGGTTCTGGCAAAGACGCGATGTTGAATTGCCTCAGCGGGTTTCCCAACTCCCAATCGCTTCGCGAGGCTGGGAGCGAGTTGCGGCAACAACACGATAAAACGCCAGATAAAAAAGGCCATGGCAACCGTCAGGGCTACCAACACTAGCAATGGTCCAGCCAGTTCGACGCCACTTCCGGATTGAAAGAATTGACCATTTAGAAGAGCGGCTTTCAAGGCCTTCATCTGGCGAATTAGATTCTCATAAGCAGTCTTTCCATTTTCCGCTACTGGCGCATAAAGACTGTTCTCAGTGCTCAATTTTTGGCCATCAACCACGTAGTCTTTCCAGAGTTTCTCCGCGTAATCGAGCGTCTGTCCATCTTGCCCAATGATCTCATCATCTCCTCCGGCGAGTCCGGGGGTTGGATCGAAGCGGACCCAAAAATAGGCGTCGTCTGTCAACCACCGCTCTACACTCGTGCCGACAAGTTGGTCGCGTCGAAACAGCGCCTCGACCCAAGCATGGGCATCGCTTTGACGCACCGCAAAATAATCGCCTTGGTAGTTGTACTCACGAGGGTGATACCCGACCACCATCCGAGCCGGAATTCCGGATTGACGCAACATTGCTAACATGGCGGATGCAAAATACTGACAGTGGCCCGACCGCTGATTGATGACAAAATCCTCAATGGGGTCCACCCCAGGGTCCGCCGGCGGCTTCAAATCTAAACTATACGTAAACTTGCCCGAGTTCATGAGATCGTTCTCAATTGTCTGCGCAATTTGAAAAACGGACTCAGGGGGCACACCCTGCTTGCTCAATAAATCTTGGCGATAGGCGTCGAGTTCCTGCATGCCCCGAAATCCCAACTCCAACCTGACACGATTTCGTTCGAAGGACATCCGCTCTCGGATGGAATCACCAATGGTCACCGGGCTGATAGGCACTTGCCTCCCGAACTGAAAACTAGCAGCACCGAACTTGTAGACCACAAATTTCCCACTGGGAACCGCCATTGGTTCCAATTCTTCAAGCAGAGAATTGATGTAGTCGTATCGAAGTTTTACCTGCTGGTCGGGGCGGGAGTTATAGCTGGAGGTCACCGTAAAAAGGGTAGGTAAGTACCGGCGTCGCAAGTCAATTTCTAATTCCACTAAGTCGCGTCGCGCCGCGCGGAGCGAATTCACCGCTTCAATTGTCGGCATCTTGCGAAACGAAGTCATTCCAGCATAAACCCATTCGCCATTTTGCGAACGGCTGTAGGAACTGACAGATAGGTAGGAATCCATGACCCGAGCGCGTAGATAGGGAGCCTCGTTCATCGGGTAGACCGTTTTCTTTCCCGCATAGGTGAAGCTAACCCGCATCACCGGTGAGCTGTCCATCTTGAGCTTGGCCATGCCGCCAATGGTGAGCTTGCGGGGCAGACCGCTGCTCGCGGTCAACCCCAGTGGCTGGCTTAGCCCTGCTGGCGACGTTCGCGGCAACAGATAGAAAAATACTGCCGCGAATGCGATGGCCCCAAAACCAATGGGAATGGATTGAAGTAGGCGACGACTCACTCGACTTCCTTGCGCATTCTGGCTGGTGATAATCCCACATTCAACCATTGGTTGCGCGGTCGCAGCGGCGGACTTCTTCCGCCTAAACTGTTGGTAGATCAGTTCTGCCAAGTGCGGAATAGGCTGATCGATGTTAGGGTCAATGTTTAAAAGAGTCGCATATCGTGCAAACAAGAAGAGAGACGAAACCCACAGAATCATGATGGGCGCAAGCAGCATGCCAAACAGGATGTTGTCGTTGACTAAAGCAGCCACCACCATTTCGAGTAGTAGAAAAACGGCCAGCTGCTCAAAGATTCGAAGATTTTTCTTCTGCAGAAACAAGACCGCTTCGGGATAGACCAACAAGCTCGCGACGGCTAGCAATTGCCCCGCTTCGGACGAAGCATAAAAAGCACTGTAGATGTAGCCGCCTAAGGCGATCGTCGTCGCAATCGTCATCAACAAGTAACTACCGATTCGCCCGACTTCGAACCATTCAAGCGTATCGACGAAAATGTAAGCTGACAAACTTACAAAGAAGATGAGGATCGGCAGAAAAAAGCTACCCGTACCTGTAGCCACTAGCATGGCGGTCAGCCATGCAATAATGGCGAAATGCAAACTCAAGCTCCGGCGGAGCAGTTTTACTTTTGAGATGTCCATGCGAAATAGGGCTCCAAATCGCCTGCGGAAACGTTTAACCAACGCACCTTGAGTCGCTCCAAAACTTTTTCATCCAAATGGACCTCACGAGGCACATCGGGAACAGAATCCGTTTCCCTTAACGCAGCAACTGGTCCCAATTGATTGGACCGAGTGCTGACTACCAACAAGTTAGGATTCTTGAGCAACGGCAAATGGATGCCTTTGAGCGCTTTCGTTAATTCAGGTTGGGGACAGGGGGCAATGACCGACAATTCTCCGAGTAAATTGTCGACGAGAACGGCGCTTTGAACGCTGACCGAAGCAAACGTTTGATCCGCCGCGATTGCAACGGCCATTCGATCTCCGCCACGTTTTACATTGGAACTCGCTAGCGTGGCCACGAAGGCAATGGCCATTTCGCAACTCTGCTCAATCTCGTCGTCCTCGGGTACCCCATGGAGATCGAGGAGAATATTCAACTGCCGATGCTGCTGACGCTCGAACTGCCGAACGGAGAGCTCACCGAGGCGAGCCGTGGTGCGCCAATGAATCCATCGTCGAGAATCTCCGGTCGCCCAGGGTCGCAAACCGTAAAATTCCGTTTCGTTTGCACCAGCGTTCGATGAGGCTTTGGAGTGACCATGGAGTTCGCGATGAAACAACCGTTCAATCCTGGGCGTCAGTTGGCCAAGGCTGGGATGGACGATTATATGCGCCGCATTGTTCAGGGTCCGCCAACCGCGCCCCAAGCCAATGGGAAAACGCGTCGACAGAGTACTAGGGCCCACGCGATACTTGCCGCGTTGGCGAAACGTCAGCTCATAGTTTCCCCCACCACTTCCTTGAGGCCGGACTTCGTCCACAATCGTCGCAGCCTTCACCGCAATCCGCTGAGCGACCGGCTTTTCTCGGTAGAGCGTGTCCTCCACCAGTACTAACCAGGCTCCCAGCCATCGCTTGGGATTCACAACGCGAATGGAAACGAGCGTCGATCGCCCCACTACAATCGATTGTGACAGTCGTCGACTGGCCCGTAGACCAATGAGCGTGCGGGTATTGAATCGCCATTGCAGCAACAGCAAACCCAACATGGCTCCGGCGAGCAGAATGAGCAGATTGATATCACGAATCACTGCCCCGAAAAAGATAAACAGCAATACGCCGACGAAGTGGAGGCCTTCGCGGGTCAGTCGGAAATGGACCTGCGCCAACCGACGCGTAATGTTGCGTTGCCGGCGTTGTTTCCAGCGCTGCCAAACTAACCGCAGGAAATGACTCGACGAATCGGGCGAATCGCTTGGGATCGTTGCCATAGAAAAGGTAGCCGTTCGTGCACGAGCTGATTCAAGTCACTGGATTTACATGCGATCATGGCTAAGTCGGAACGCGAATTTGCCCAAGTAGCCGGCGGACCAACTCCTCAGAGGCTGAGCGGTCCGCTCCCGGTAACATGCCTCTGGGCACAATGCGGTGGGCCATGACTGGGATTGCCAATCGCTTGATGTCGTCTGGAATGACATGGGATCGATTTTCAACCGTTGCAATGGCTTGAGCGGCCCGATAATAAGCCAGTGCACCACGCGTGCTGACTCCTACCTGAACAGCCTCGCTGTCCCGAGTGGCATGGACGATATCGAGCAGATAGCGAACGAGGGATTCCTCAAAGTTGACTTCGCGAACCTGCCTTTGCAAGGCGCGAACCTGGTCCAACGAGACCGCCGGTTTAAGCTCGTCCACCGGCTCACCAACCCGATGCGAGTGCAACAACTGCAATTCATAGTCACGGTCGGGATAGCCCACCGTGATTCGCAACAGAAACCGATCCAGCTGACTTTCTGGCAGCAAGTACGTGCCTTCGAATTCAAATGGGTTCTGAGTAGCGATCACCAACAAGGGATCGGGCAACGCATGCGTCTCACCATCGACGCTGACTTGTCCCTCCCCCATGGCCTCTAACAGTGCGCTTTGCGTTCGCGGCGGTGCGCGATTGATTTCATCAGCCAAGACCACATTTGCGAAAATGGGCCCTCGATTGAAGGTAAACTGCCCACTCGATGAATTGTAGATACTGCTACCGGTAATATCACTGGGCAACAAGTCGGGCGTAAATTGGAGCCGTGAAAAATGACCATCCACGCTCCGCGCCACCGCCTTGGCAATCAGCGTCTTTCCAACTCCTGGCACATCTTCCAGCAGAATATGCTCGCCAGCAAGCAGGGCAGTTACGACAAGCTTAACCACTTCGGGTTTCCCCAAAACAGCGGACTCAACATTCGCCCTAAGCCGCGTTAGGTCCAGTTCGCCACTCACCTCAGTCATCGAAAACCTTAGAATGTATTTTCAAGTGATGATTCCGCGACCGTATCAGCAGTGCCGTTGCAACTCGAACCTCACCGAGAAAAGCTGATACTGGGCCAACGCATGCCCCAAGCATCCGTGAACCTGGGTCTCACTTTTATACACAGAAACGCATTGTGAAGATACAGGGAGGGTCCATGTGCGACGGCCTTTCGCTGGGCTCTTGCCAAATCCTCGAAGTTCTCCCATAACGTTTCCCTACTCCTTAGTCTCCATCCTTTTCCCGAACGTTAGTTGCTGCACCTATGGATGCTACCGAAGATAGCCTACCGTCCCGCAAGAAATTTCTGCCCATCCTGGGGAAGCTGGCGTTGCTTGTTTTTCTATCTGCTGGCTTGGGTATTTGGTATTTGAGAACCAATGCTGCCGATCGAGACTTTGCTGAAGTCAACGTGTTTGCAACCATCCTTGGAATCGTGGGCTGGTTGTCTCTGACGGTTGCCTGCCGCAGCGCGGCACTTCCAAGATGGGTGTGGCGCACCATCGGCTTGGCACCTCCCCTTTTTCTACTCGGCTTTTTGGGCCTTTATAAATTGGAGCGGCTCGATGGCGAATTAAATCCGAAATTCGTACTGCGTTGGTCCCAGGAACGCAGACTGGAAACAGCCACTGCCGGTTCAACGACCATCCCGCTTGAATCCCTTGCACCAACCGAATTCGATTTCCCTCAGTATCTCGGGCCTTACCGCAACGCCACTTACCCGAAGGTTCAACTTGCTGAGGACTGGCAGGGCACGCCACCCTCCATTGCTTGGAAACGTTCGATTGGAAGCGGCTGGTCGGGTTTTGCAATCCAAGGGGACGTAGCAGTCACGATGGAACAACGCGACCAAGAGGAATGGATTACCGCCATCGATATCAACAGCGGTGAGGCCTGGTGGTCGTATGCCATCCCGGGCGCCCACACCAACATCCTGGGCGGTAGCGGCCCCCGCAGCACCCCCACCATTTCTAACGATCGCGTTTATGCAGTCTCGGCAATCAGCCAAATCGTCTGCCTCGACCTCGCATCGGGTGAACAACTCTGGTCGCACGATTTGTTGCCTAATGGCGTAAGCGATCAAGCGGCGTTCGAAGCTCATGTAAGCTGGGGACGGAGCGCCTCTCCGCTTGTCATTGGTGAGCAAGTCATTGTTCCCCAAGGTGGCTTGGACGAGTCGGCCGCTGCGTTGGTCTCCCTGAGCGTCCAGGATGGTGCGGTACTGTGGACGGCGGGACAAGGTCAAGTCAGCTACTCCTCCCCGATGCTGATTGACATCTTGGGAGTTCCACAAGTCGTCTACACCTCCGAGAAAATGTTAGCTGGTTACCTTCCCCAAGATGGAACCCAACTTTGGACCGCCCCAGCTCCCGGCAGCAGTTCGGCCGACCCCAACGTCGCGCAGCCCATCGACCTTGGCTCCGGGCGTATCCTGCTGACCAAAGGCTACGGCACGGGAGCCGTTCTCTGGCAATTAAAGCACGACAGCTCGGAAGCCTGGCAAATCGAAGAATTGTGGCGCAAGCCTTCGGTGATGAAAACGAAGTTTACCACCGCCGTAATACGCGACTCCTACGCCTATGGGCTCAGCGATGGAATTTTGGAATGCATCAGCCTGGAGACTGGTAAGCGGCAATGGAAAAAAGGACGCTACCGTCAAGGTCAACTACTGCTCGTCGGTGAACACCTGCTCATCACTTCAGAAGACGGCGAACTGGTGCTTGTCGCCGCCCAACCCACGGCATTTCAAGAGCTGGCTAAGCTGCAAGTGATTAACGATGTGACCTGGAACACTCCAGCCATTTCCGGCAATCGCTTGCTAATGCGCAATTCGGAATTGGCCGCGTGCGTCATCCTGCCGATCGTTAATTCGCCCGCCAAAGAGTGACCCAATACGCGTTAAAGTTCCGTGCGGCTTGCAGTCGAACTTGCATGCAATAACGCTTAAAAATCTTAAGACAATACGAGAAAGAATTCGCCGTGACCATGCCACCAAAACCGCTGGATATGCTGGTAATTGCACCTCATCCGGATGATGCAGAATTAGGGATGGGCGGAGCCATCCTCAAGATGATCGAACTGGGGTGGCATGTCGGGGTGCTGGACCTAACCAGTGGAGAACCCACTCCCTACGGAGACGAAGCCACGCGCGTCCAGGAGACCAAGGCTGCAACGCAGATCCTAGGACTACCATGGCGTGAAAACCTAGGCCTTCGCAACCGGTTCCTGGAACCGACCTTGGAAGCGCGCGCGAAGCTGGCCAATGTCTTTCGCAGGACGCGACCTCGCTGGCTGTTTGCCCCCTACTGGGAAGATGCTCACCCAGATCACTTGGCAGCCACCGAGCTGGTCGATGCGGCGCGTTTCTGGGCCAAACTCTCGAAGAGTGAGTTAGAGGGTGAGCCGTTCCACCCGCAACGCATTTTCAATTACTACTCGGTTCACTTGAAACATGCTGCACAACCCGCCTTCGTGCTCGACATCTCGGAGCAGTGGGAGCGCAAGTCGCAGGCCATCGCCGCCTTTGAAAGCCAGTTCACCACAGGCAAAGAACACATCGTTCCTTCGTTTCATCAGCGGGTTCGCGACGAAGCAGCCTACTGGGGGAAAATGATAGGATCCAATTTCGGCGAACCCTTCACCTCGCGTGAGCCCATTGCGCTAACCGACCTAACGCGTCTCATGTAGCATCTACTGCATGCTCGCCCCCCAGACCGTGAACAAGCCCACACCGCCGTAGCATGGTCCCCCGGACCGTGACCAGCAACATCCACGTCACACCGCCGTAGCATGGTCCCCCGGACCGTGACCAGCAACATCCACGCCACACCGCCGAAGCATGGTCCCCCGGACCGTGACCAGCAACATCCACGCCACACCGCCGTAGCATGGTCCCCCGGACCGTGACCAGCAACATCCACGCCACACCGCCGTAGCCTGGTCCCCCGGACCGTGACCACACTATCAGCACCCGCGCAGCCGGTGCTCGATGCACGATTCTATTGTCATGGGTTCCCTCCGCAAAAGCCAACACCGCCGATGGTGCGGTGGTTGCGGCAATCCTTCCGACTCGCGGGGCGGTGTACGATGTCGGCAAGCCGGTAAGAATGGCAGAAGAAGTTGGTGCTCCAGCGTAGTGCTCGCAGCAATTTATGGGCTTCTAGCAAAACGCCCATTCCATCGCTAAGCCGTAGGACACCGGCGGATTCCAAGCACAAACTGCCGCGTGAGCAAGGAGGAGTGTCTGCTACAGGTTGATTGTGGGTGGCGTCTTCAGGGTGAAACCCAAAAACGCTCTCGAATCAACAAGCCGTTGCTTGCCCGGCTTTAGTCTTGCGATCTATCCCCGCGGTTCATTACTGGAATTGGCCGGCGGAGGGCTGCTGTGCCGAACGCTGTGGAGGAGCCTGCCCAGATGCTGGATTCCCAGCTTGCAAATCAGCTTGCGGAGGAATGTAGGGCTCTTCGACCACTTCCCAGTCATTTCCCAGCTTAGTGGGAATGAAGGATTTTCCAAATGCACCGGCAATTGCATCCAGAACTCCATTCGATTTACGATTGGAGAATTGGTACACCTCGCGATGCTCTTGCGAAGGAGACCAGTTGGGTAGGAACACGATTAGAGCCATCGGCAGCGAGTCATTGCGATCCAAGATCACTTGCACTCGCGAGTAGTTCCCGGCATCGTTGGCGCTCTTCGGCCAAACTTCGATCCACAGCTCGTTTTCGGGGCGTCCTGCCGGAAATAGCGGACGAGCCCAGTAGCGTTGTTTGATCTCAGCCGCCTTGACACCAAACAGGAAAGGCAACGGGCTGCGGTAAACTTCCTTGCCGCGACTTTCTGGGGAAAGTTGGATTCGGGTGGCCTTTTTCTCGTTGTGGTCTAGCACGTGAACCCACTCCCCATCGCAAATCCAATGCTCACCGTATGGATGGGTAGGATCAACACGGTATTCATAGGGAGGCGTTTTTTTGGAAACTGTTTCCACTTTGTCCACACGGAATTCACCCTTGCCGGGATCCATAAACTTAATGAATCCGGTAGCTTGACTCATGTGAGCGTCTGGCAGATTGCCAGGATCAAACTGAAAGCGTTGAAATTCGCACTGATAGCGTTTGATGGCCGCAGTTCGTTGCTCCCACACCATCAAGACTTGGTCGAGAAACGACTGCTCTTGCTGCGATAGCTCAGGAAAGGGTTGTTGAGCGACTTGCGCAATGCCCGCCTGGACCGCTTGCTCGGCGCTCATCAGAGGCACCCGCTGCTGTTGTTCACCTGCCGGTGGGGCAGCGACTTGCGCGATACAACACGCAGGGTTTACGAGAACACTAGTCGTTACGACGCTAACCCAAACGGTAAAGCGAATGGTATTCCTAATCATCTGCATCTTCCCTGACGCGATTTCACTAGTTGACTATTGCAGCAACTGCTGCTGGCCGACGGATAGTAGCAGGTGGTGTCGGAAGTCCCTAGATGAATTTCGACAATTCGAGCCATTTCAGCTCGCCGATCGCTACAAACTGCCTATGCTAGCACTCCAACCGCCTCAGCAAATTATCTAGACCGCCGTGAGAAACAATGCGATGAGTTCAACCGCGGAAACCGGCCCCCCCAAGCAGCCCCAATCGATCGACGAAGCAGTCGAAAAAGTCGATTATGTGAGCCTACGCGATGAAACGGCTAATGTCCTGACCCACGGGATCGGAGTTGTTTTAAGCCTAGTGGCCATGCTCTACTTCTGGAACTTGGCAGCCGACCAGCATCCTGGATTGCGTTGGTCCTGCGTGATCTTCACCATTTCCATGGCGACCGTCTACCTCTTTTCGACGCTCTCCCACGCCGTGCAGACGCCGCTGTGGCGGAACCGCATGAGAGCTTGGGACCAAGGCACAATCTATCTTCTAATTGTTGGCACCTACACTCCCTTTATTTGGCAAGGAAGCCCCACTGGCTACCGCACCCTGCTGCTGGTTCTGGTCTGGACCGCGGGCCTTGCTGGCTTTTATTCCAAGGTATTGGCCAAACATCGCATCAACGGCATTTCGACGGTGTCGTACGTCCTATTGGGATGGCTGCCCGCCATTCCCCTCTTTGCCCACACACCCTGGATTTGTTTCGGCTGGATGATAGGTGGTGGCGTGTGCTACTCGGCTGGCATCTTCTTCCTGATGCGGAGTCACCTCTTCACGTACGCGCATGCCATCTGGCACATCATGGTCATGCTGGGATCAGCCTGCCATTGCTACGCCATCTACCTATTACTGCAACGTATTTAGCGTGTCCAAAGGGGCCCAAACCACGCACTCCGTGGTGTCGACGCGAGGCAGCCCATAGCGGCAACAGAGTGCTGCGTCCCCGCCAATGTCCATCCCCGCCTAAGTCACCGTGAGTGGTCAATTTTCTGCGGGCGCTGGATGCTACAGGACTTTACAAGATTGGCATTCACGGGGTTGGCAACCAGAGCTTGGCTGCTTGTCGAGATTGCCCCAGGATCTGCTCGTATTTGAGATGCTCGACATCCTGACCAACCACTTCAATCTCGTAGAAGCCGCGGTAGCCGTTCTTCTGAAACGTCGAGACGATATTGGCTAGTGGAACGCGACCGTGCCCCAACAAACAACGATTTTGCTCACCGAGTGGCGCGTGCCGAGCATCTCCCAATTGCACGAGTCGCACGTAGGGCACAATTGATTCGAGCCACATCAGTGCCGCAGGATCCTGGGCAACATGGTAGCAGTCGAAGACAATCCCCAAGTGTGGATTGTCGATGCCTGCGATGATATCGAGACATTCCGGAATGGTATTTAGGAACGACCAATCGTAGGCACAGCCAACGTGCATGGGTTCCAGGGCCAACTGAACGCCGACCGCCTGAGCGGCTTCCGCCATGTGCCGCAGTGCAGTCCGAAGAATATTGTGTGCATGATTCCTGGTATGGCCAGCTCGTCCCCCGGTAATGACCGTCACAGTCTCAGCACCGATGTCGGCGGCTAACTGGATCGTATCGAAGGCATCGTGCATGCTCTCGCGGTAGCTACGCCCGTCGCTCCCAGTGAAGCCCCCCACCCAATGCAACGAGGAAATCCTTAACCCGTGCTCACGCAGCAGTTCGACTCCTTTCTCCTCACCATAGTCGGCCAATTTCGGACGCCAAACTCCAATCGCTTCAAAGCCAGCTGCGTGATAGTTCAGCACATCTTCTTCAAAGGTCCACCGAAAAGTGGATAGTTCGTTGACTGAAAGTCGCAACATCCCTGCTACCGTTCGTCGAGTGTTAGTTGCCGAAAGCAAGCCGAAGAACCAAGACTCATGGTCGCCCCCAACTTGCTCGTCTACTGCAAACACAACCGCATTCGTGACTGGTTATATTTGCGAGTCGCATTTTGAGGAATCCAGCGCACAAAGTAAAGCGAACTAACCCATTCTATCCACAAAAAAGTAACCTCGAAGCCTCTATGCTAGCAATTCCGAACTCCCTACTTCTGGAAAAAGGTGGCGGACACCTTCCTGGGCGAATGGGTTATTTACAAACCCTCCATTTTAGCGCAAGGGTTACTCGCGAATCTCAGATGCAACACCTTGAATAATTAAGGAGCGATTCCTCGGACGAAATAGCCCGCATCCAGCACTCGTCCGGCCAGATCCGTTAACCCCAAGCGGCCAACTGACAGATCGAGTGCGAGACCACTTGCCATCGCCTGCAGATCCTCATCAATCCAGCTTTGAATATCCCATTCGTCAGGTTTTTCACTATGCCCCGTTACCAACAGTCGGGCTGTCTCCGTGGCTAACAATTGCAAACAATCGGCCAGCAGGGCAGGTAGATGCGATTGCATATCCCACCGCACTCCACTGGGGCCATGCCCAAACGACGGTGGGTCCATCACCACGATGTCATAGCGGTTGCCGCGTTTAAGCTCGCGACGCACGAATTTTCGCGCATCCTCGACAATCCAACGGATGGGACGCTCCTGCAATTGACTAGCCTCCGCATTGCGTCTGGCCCAAGCAACAGCGGGAGAGGAGGCGTCGACATGCACAACTTCGATCCCGTGGGCAGCAAGCGCAAGCGTCGTGCCGCCCGTATAGCCAAACAAGTTGAGGGCTCGCAACGGGCGAGAGTAGGGCAGGGGAGCCTGTTGGGTGAGCCACTGCCAATTGACATGCTGCTCGGGAAAGAGGCCCACGTGGCCAAAGGGAGTCAGCTTTAGGCCGAACTCAATGTCCTGATAGCGGGCTTCCCAAACTGGTAGCTCACGGGGCCCCGGTCCAATCGGCTTGCCACGCCGATCCAGCCGCAAGTCCGCTTTACTCCAGTCGACTTGCCCATTGCGCTGGAAGCCTTCCGCAGCAGGGCAAGGCCGATCGAGAAGCTGCCCGCCTAGGCGTTCCAGCTTCCGACCACTCCCGAAATCGAGCAGTTGGTAGGACTCGCGCGGCCACTGCCCCTCTGATTTAAAAACACTCACTAGAGTTTAGCCGTTATCGACGCCGTAGAGTTGCTCTTCCATGCGATCGGCTTGCCAGGCAATCGAAGTAATCGTGCGCGTTAGCTCCAAAGCGTCGGCCGTATCGACGAGCAGATTGGCCCGCAGTACCAAAAGATCGTTCCCTTCGGTGACTTGGATCGCAAAGGCACCATGAATAAGTTGCGCGTTGAATCGCAAGAGGGTAATTGCCTGCCCTGGTGAAAAACTGCCACATGAGGACCAGATGTTCATCACAGCATGGCCCGCATCATCTTGGCTTGAAAAATCAAGATGGACGCGTTGCTTACGGAGCGTCCCGACGGGCACAGTCAACGTCCACTGGCCCTCCGATGCTTCAATATTCCACTGGGCGGAATCGGCCAATTGTCTCACCACGGTTTGCAGTCGTGAGACCGCATCGACGGGCGAGGCGAGTTGTGAAAAATCGAGCCCCACCGCGTTAGCGACGGAGCCAGTTGGCGGTGCTTGCTTCGGAGCAAATGCATCCACCGGAGCTGAAGCATTGGGTTGTTGCGCCTGCTGCATCATTCCCGGCAACATCATGCCAATACCAGCCCCCATGCCTAGTTGGGCAGCACCAGCAGCGACACCTCCTCCAGCTCCAGACAGACCGTTGGCAGCTTGATAGAGGGTATAGGATCTCATGTCACCGACCACGGTCATGCTCGATCTTGCGTCGATGGCCTTCTGCACTTCTTCCGGTGGCGAAACATTATTGATCACAAAATCGGTCAGCTCCAAACCGAATTTTTTGAACTGTCCGCCAATTTTGACGCGGGCTGCCGCAGACAACTCATCGAACTTGGCAGCCATTTGCAACAACCCCACATTGGCAGTTGCGAACAAATCGGACAGTCCCGACACGACCACGTCGCGTAGATAGTTGCCCACCTCTTCCGTCGTGACCTTGCCCTGCGTGCCGACTAATTCATTGATCAACAAAGTTGCGTCTACGACACGGTAGGAATACTTACCAAATCCACGCAAACGCACGATGCCAAAATCGGGATCTTTCATCGTGATCGGTGAACGCGTTCCCCAACCCTGATCAATATAGCGATGCTTACCCACAAAATAGACACACGCTTGGAACGGTGATTTTTCCCAAGGGATCGTTAGTACGCGTCCAAGAATCGGGATATTCGCAGTCGTCAAGGTGTGACGCCCCGGACCAAAGCTGTCCATCGCGCGACCATCACGAAAAAAGACAGCTTCTTGGTTTTGCTGCACAATCAACTGGGCTCCCGACTGAATTGCAGCCGTTCCAAACTCGGGAACACGGGCCACCAGCGAACGGCCGGTTTGATCGATGTAGTCAATGACTTCCAAACGGAACATAACAGGTCTCTAGATAGAAAGGAGCCGCGTGAAGTGGCGCAGAGAATTCAATACAGGACTGCCGCTCAGCGCTAAGCAGCTTTTAATAGCTCAGTGCGACGATCGATCCGCGTCTGCAGTAGCGTCAGAACCTCGCGCATACCAGCGACGTCCAACTGCCCCGCATCTTCCGTCGCGGCGCGGGCGAATGCATCCAAACGATCCACCAGCGAAACCATATTTTGGTCGAGCTCTACGATCTTTCCGAGGAGTTCGGCATCCACGGTGCGGCTATTGAACCACCCCGAATATCCCTCCACCGCAGCAGTCAAACGGTTTCGCGCTAGTTCCACCGACTGCCGAATTTCTTCAACCTTCAGGGGACTCTCTAAGTCGCCCCCCGCTACTGCATTGGCTCCCACTTGGTCCAGTGCAGCCTTGCAATCGTTCAATCGCTTAGAGAGAAACTCACGGGCTAAGCGATCATCCTGTCGGCGAGACTCTTGAGTACGATAAGCCCCATATCCGGGCAACAGCTGCAACAAATCGTTGAGTATGGAATCTTGGTCACTCACAGTGTTTTCCCTATGCATTTCTTGAGTACTGAGCTCTCGGGTAGGCCGCGGAACGGAGCCATTCCAACTACAACGCTAAATCAATTCACCAACCTACCGTTGGGCTTAATAAATTTCCACTTGCTCTCGGGCGTCCCAGCCCGCTCAGGCATCTCAAGCTGTCCGGTGGCCCAAGCCCAGAAGAAGTCGGGCACACTTGGAAGTAGATCGTGCCGATCTAGTAATTCAGACGCGGTTAGCCACATCCACTCGGACACTTCGGCGGGATTGGCAATGGGTTGGGAATTTTCATGCCGCTCCACGAGCACCCATTCTAGCAATGTTCCCCATGAAGTACGATTTTGGAAGACATGTCGGACGGCGGTTGCATCGAGAGATAGCTCTTCCTTCAACTCGCGCACAATCGTTTCTTCCGGCTGCTCCCCGATCTCAATCGTCCCTCCCGCAAAGCAGAGCATATTGGGCGCGCGGACCAGACGGCTGCGACGAATCACTAAGAACTTTTCATCTTCCACTAAAACGGCAACCGCTCCATGCGACGGCTTCCTGCGAACACTCTTGCTCATCAAACACTCATTTCCGTTGCCATTCCACTACCGTTACCGAGTCCGACCATTCTACACTGCAAAAGGAAGTGGCGAACCTGCTAAACCGGCTAAAAGATTCCGGGCAGCGCGCTCTGCCATCGCATCGCGAGCCGCCAGGGTTGCACTTCCGATATGAGGCACCACTAGGCAATTGTCCAGTTTGAGCAGAGGATCGCTAGTTGGTAGCGGCTCAGGCGTGCAAACATCCAGCCCAGCTCCGAAAATCCGCCGCGTTCGCAAGGCCCCCTCTAAAGCCTCTTGATCGACAATCTCGCCCCGCGCCGTATTCACCAGCACGGCCGTCGGCTTCATGAGCTCGAATTCCGCAGCGCCGATCAGATGTCGAGTCTCGGTGCTCAGGGGGACATGCAAACTGACAAAATCGCTATCTGCCAATAGTTCAGCAAGTGGCACATGGCGGCCACCAAGCTGGGCGTCGACCAGCGGCTTAGTAGTGCGTGCGGTGTAGCGCAGCTGCATCCCCCACCCACCGACCATACGCCTTGCAACCGCTTCGCCGATCCTGCCCATTCCGACGATCCCCAGCGTTTTGCCTTGGAGCTCTAACCCCATCCAGCCGAGCGGTTCCCAGGTTGTCCATTCGCCGCTACGAACGGCACGCTCGCCTTCCTTGAGTCGCCGTGCCACGGACAACAGCAAGGCGATGGCAATGTCCGCCGTAGCATCGGTCAACACGTCGGGAGTGTTGCCAACCGCAATCTGGCGATTTCGAGCTTCGGCAATCTCAATGTTGTTGTAACCCACAGCAAAATTGCTGATGACTTTCAGGTTTGGGCCGGCCGCGTCGAGCACCTCCGCATCGATCCGATCACTTAAGAGACTCAGAATTCCTGCGCAGCCCTTAACACCTTCCAGCAATTCCTGGCGCGTCGGTGGCAACTCCCCGGCATGCTGCCGAAGCTCAGCATGCCCCTCTAACAACTGGGTGGCAATCGCAGGAAGCTGCCGCGCGATGTATACGATTGGTTTTGTCATGATTCACTTCTTAAATGTAGAACATGCTGTCGGCAGTGTCTTCAATTCGCAACAGCAAGTCCCCCAACGACACCCTTTTCAATGCGGCCAAGACCTGTCGATCCAGATCTTCCCAGATTTCCAGCACGACGCTCGACAGCTCACTCGTCGTTTCTCCGCAGCCACTGGTTGAAGAGGCACCACACACCGCTTCGACAATTTCTGCAACCACGATTTGGTTCGGCATACGGCTGAGTTGAAATCCTCCGTTGGCCCCCCGCGTGCTCGTAATTAAGCCGGCCGCGCGAAGCTGCTGCATGATCTGCCCCAGGAACTGGCTGGGAATACCATGCTCGCCGGCAATCACTCGGGCAGGCAGCAGCTCACGCTCCTCATATTTCTGCGCCAACGCCAACATCGCGAGCGTCGCGTAGTGTGCTTTAACAGGCAACTGCATCGGTTGATTCTCCCTCTACAAAGCTAGTCGGAAGTATGCAAACCGCACTCGGTCTTAGCAAAACCACTCCAGCGCCCTGCCCGCTCGTCTTCGCCAGGCAATACGTTGCGGGTACAAGGAAAACAACCGATACTGGTGTAACCTTGATCGTGCAATGGATTGTAAGGAATCTGTTCCTTTGAAATCAAACTCCAAACATCCTTCTTCGTCCAGTTGGCTAAGGGGGTGACCTTCATCAAGCCGAATTTTTTGTCCCAGCCAACGATAGGAGCCTTCGCCCGATCGGGACTTTGGTCACGTCGAATGGCACTCGCCCAGGCAGTGTAGTCCAGTGCCGACTGCTCCAGCACCTTCAATTTTCGGTCTCGGCAACAACGCCCTGGATCATGGCTATAAACCGGGCCATTATTCACCCGCTCGTATTCCTCCACCGACAACTCAGGTTGCTTCAGCTCGACTTCAATGCCGTAGCGCCGCTTGACCTCTTCTCTTAGTTCAAGCGTTTCTGCGAACTGATAACCGGTATCGAGATTGAAGACGGGAGTCTCTGGAGCGATCTCCGCCAGCATATGGATAATCGTCATCCCCTCGGGGCCAAAGGCAGTGGCCATCGCAAATTTGGGCGCAAAACGGCCCACGGCCCACGCCAGCACTTCTTGGGGGGTAGCCGATTCCAAGCGTTGACTTTCGTGCTGCATCTCGGCTAAGAATTCTGGATCTGCGGTTCGCAAAGATGCCTGGGAAGGCTTGCGTCCGGTCTCCCCTCCTCCTGCAACCGCTACCGGAAGGGCCGGTGGCGGCGCACCGCGACTCGCCTGCAAATCTTGCAATTCTTGTGTCGGATTGCTTGTAGGACGCTCCACGTTAGCCTCAACGGATAATGGTTTGGCAGACGAATTCATGACGATATCCAAGGTTCGACAGGTCGTCCCCATGGGTGCAGGCTCAAATAATACTATTGCGACCATTTTAGTCAAGTATCAATTTAAAGAGGCTATCGGTTGTGCAGCGTCCAAACCTTGAAACAGAAGGTGCGTTGCGCTGGAATCCACGGAAGTTCGATTTTTCAGCGGCGACGGAAGCCGCCCCTTCGCGCCCCACCGCAAAACATCTCGACGAAAAAGCATCTCGCTGCACGATCGGCTATCGAATTAGCAACTCGCTGCTTGAGCAAGAAAAAGGGGTGCCACTACAAGGCAATCAGGAGCACCACTTGCTCATGAAGACAAAGCTCGCACTTGAATCCATAGGCCGGTGCGCACGGCACAGACGCTTACCGCACCCACCGGATTGGGAGTGCTAGTATCACGGCAAGCCTCAAACCGGGATTTACTCCCCATGCCCCATGCCCCAAGCCCTTCGGGCTGTTGAAATAGCAACCCGCCGCGTGAGCAAGGAAAGATAACCTCCGCTGCAAGGTAATTAAGGATGCTACCTCCGCATTAAAATTCAAATTGCTATTAAATCAACAGCCCGCTTTACGAAGAGTTCCCCAACCAACGCCGAGACACTCAATCGACAAGCCTTTAACGTCCATGAACGTACCCCGAAGAGGTCAGCTGATGAATTTTTGCCCCCTGCCGAGACCACAACCCTGTACGGCTAGTGAAAGTCCCACAGACCAACGCTTGCTCGGCGCCCACCAAGGCTTGCAGGGGTGCTAAGTCCTCGGGCGCAACTGCCAGCAGCAGCTCAAAATCCTCGCCGTCCCCCAATGCGTGCTCAACTGGCAATTTTCCGTCGGTCCGCGAGAGCTCTTCGGCTTCGGGCGAGAAGGGAATTTTGTCCAGCTCCAACACGGCACCACAGTGCGAGGCATCGCACATCCGCAGAAGATCGACGCTCAACCCATCACTGATATCCATTGCAGCATGGATATCGATTTTCCCGTGCACCTTCTCAACCCAATCCAGCCGGGGGGTAAAATCGAGATGTTTCCCCAAAATGCTGCCCCCCAGAGGTCCCGTTACCACGATCAAGTCATCTTGCTTGGCGCCGCTGCGCGTCCAGACCTGGCCATCGGCGGCTTCGCCAATCGCCGTCATGTGCAATACCAACGGTCCATTCCAACAATTCGTATCGCCACCCGCCAACGCCACGCCATATTTTTCCGCAGCTTCGCAGACGCCTTCATAAATTTCTGCCGCCAACAAATCGGTCTGCTCTGCCTCCTCAGAATTCGGCAAGCACATGGACAGAAACAGCGAAGTGGGGCGTGCGGCCATGGCAGCCAAGTCACTCAAGTTAACGCCAACCAACTTATGCCCAATCCGCTTGGGGTCGACTTGATCCAAGTGAAAATGGACGCCGTCCATGAGGGAATCGGCAGTAACAACCGTATCCAACCCACTAGCCGCCAATACGGCCGCATCATCGCCTATTCCCAATTTGACTTGCGGCAGGCGTCGAGCTCGCATCTTGGCCCACGCTACAAAGGACTGTTCCACAGACTGCATTCCCTAAAAAGTCGAGTGACGGCACACACCGGAATCACGGAAGGTAAGAGCACCACATTCTAGTGGGCGCTTTTAGAATCTTGCACCGCTGGAAGAAAAAAACTTCATCTCGGCCTAGCCTCCCGATCACGTTAACCGTTCGTGACGTTGGCCAACATGTCGACTACAATCGCAGCATTCGTATGATCGCAGTGCTGCAGAACACGGACCTCTCAGCCCTCTGCGATCCCCTCCGACGATGATCAATTATTTCGAGCTGACTATCGATGCGCGTTGTGATACTCAAAAATGCTGAGCAGATAAGTTGCCGAGCTGCGGATGTTTTCGGCCAGCTAATCCAGGCCCGTCCAGCCGCGGTGCTCGGCTTGGCCACAGGGGGCACCCCCCTAGGAACCTACCGAGAGCTCATTCGAAGATATCGAGCTGGAGAAATCAGCTTCTCCCAAGTCACGACGTTCAATCTGGACGAGTACGTTGGCCTCCCACGAGACCATTCGCAGTCGTACCACACGTTTATGCACGAGAACCTATTCAGCCAAGCAGATTTCGATACCGACAACTGCCACCTGCCCGATGGAAGTTGCGTCGATCCCGCGCAGGCGGGAGTCGATTACGAACAGAAAATTGCAGCGGCTGGAGGCATCGACCTTCAATTGCTTGGGATCGGGACCGACGGTCACATCGCCTTTAACGAACCAGGTTCGTCACTGGCCAGTCGCACACGGCTGAAAGCACTCACCGAGCAGACCCGCAGCGACAACGCTCGTTTTTTTGAGTCGATCGACGAAGTGCCTCGCCTGGCGATCACGATGGGCATTGGTTCCATTTTGGACACGCAGCGAATTGTGCTCTTAGCCAACGGCGCCGGCAAGGCCGACGCGGTCCAAGCCTTGGTGGAAGGTCCCGTGACCGCCCAAGTTCCCGCCTCGGCGCTTCAGCTGCACCCCCACGTCACCATCCTGCTCGACGAAGCGGCTGCGACCAAACTGTCGCGCATCGACTACTACCGCCACGTCGAAACCCTTCAACGCCAGCTAGAAACAAAAAAGGTGTCCGACACCTTTTTGTAAAACGGGGCAACCTACCAAACCTCCTATTCCACCAAAAAGGTGTCCGACACCTTTTTGATTTCCGACGTTCAATCTGGACGAGTACGTTGGCCTCCCACGAGACCATTCGCAGTCGTACCACACGTTTATGCACGAGAACCTATTCAGCCAAGCAGATTTCGATACCGACAACTGCCACCTGCCCGATGGAAGTTGCGTCGATCCCGCGCAGGCGGGAGTCGATTACGAACAGAAAATTGCAGCGGCTGGAGGCATCGACCTTCAATTGCTTGGGATCGGGACCGACGGTCACATCGCCTTTAACGAACCAGGTTCGTCACTGGCCAGTCGCACACGGCTGAAAGCACTCACCGAGCAGACCCGCAGCGACAACGCTCGTTTTTTTGAGTCGATCGACGAAGTGCCTCGCCTGGCGATCACGATGGGCATTGGTTCCATTTTGGACACGCAGCGAATTGTGCTCTTAGCCAACGGCGCCGGCAAGGCCGACGCGGTCCAAGCCTTGGTGGAAGGTCCCGTGACCGCCCAAGTTCCCGCCTCGGCGCTTCAGCTGCACCCCCACGTCACCATCCTGCTCGACGAAGCGGCTGCGACCAAACTGTCGCGCATCGACTACTACCGCCACGTCGAAACCCTTCAACGCCAGCTAGAAACAAAAAAGGTGTCCGACACCTTTTTGTAAAACGGGGCAACCTACCAAACCTCCTATTCCACCAAAAAGGTGTCCGACACCTTTTTGATTTCGAGTAGGTTGGCGGGTGTGATTCCATCGAGTATTCGGAGTTCCTTCAATTCCGCAAGCACTTTGACACCTTGTTCACTCAGGTCGCTGCTGTCCATTGCCAAGCAACACAAATGCTCGAGATGCGATAGTTCGCGGGCTAGGGAATCGTTGACGACTCCTCGAATTAGGACCACCTGCAGGGTTGGATTGTTCGCAATCAACTCTACTAACTTCGATTGCTCTCCTTGGCTGTGCACCCTCGCTTCCAGCGTATGAGGCTCGCCATGCTCGTAGTATATTTCGGCGGACCACACGGGACCTTTTTGATGCTTTCTGGCGTATGGTTCAAGCTCTCCGAAATTATAGCGATCGACACTCCTGGCAACATCTCGGTATTCGAACGACTGATAGGGAACCACAGTCGCCTTCATGTCAGCGATCGGCGGCACGGTCGACAACTTATGGAGCACAATCGAGTCCGCATCAGAAGACAATGCTCTAATCGATCCATCCCCATTGCAGACTTGAAACTCGCCTCCCCAAAGAATTTGATCGCTGCGGTGGTCAGACGCGATTTCGTTCAATGGACGCCAGTTATAGGGGTAAGCCCAAGGCTGAAATCGTTGACTAATCTCACCAACTAGCCATGTGTGCTTGGAACCGTCTACGAGCTGTTCTAGGCGGACCGAACTTTTAGAGTGCATGATGTTGGGATTCGCCAAGTAATGGATGAGTGCAAAATCGTCTGTTGTTGAAAGCGAGTCTATCTGTGGGTTGATGGTCGTCGCATAGACGTCTCCAAACAGATACTTATTGAACGGGTGCTTCCAACCGTATCGCATATCAATTCGGCTGTAGAGCGAACTGGCTTCAATATAGGGCGTTGTGCGCGTGAACCAACCATGCTTCGGTCCTGTAGGATCGTAGTCCGCTCCCATTGGGAATTGCTTGTGGGCGTCCAGGTAGTTGTGGCAAGCCAAACCGATCTGCTTCAAATTGTTGGAAGACTGCATGCGGCGTGCTCCGGTGCGTGCCATTTCAATTGGTGGGAGAAATAGTAAAACCAATACTAGTAAACAGACCATCGTCACTACAGTATTTCGCTTCTTCCTCATGTCGCCACTCCGCAGCGTCTGTGTCACATGCCCCCCCCTAACATAGCACCTTAGCCAACCAGCCACATTGTTCCATGCCCTTCCAGACAAGCTCCCCAAGAGGTGCGGCGAATACCCACCCAGCCACCCTAAAACACGCATTCCCCCATAAAGGTGTCCGACACCTTTATGGGGGCATAGGGGGTTTGGCAACCGGCCTAAGCTCAACGAAAGGACGTTGTAATTACCACACAGTCGTCTCCTAGCGATGAAGCAGGGTGTGTCTTGCAGGCCTGCTTTGGCTTCACAGCGTTCCAAGGCTCGCAGGCTGCGATTATCGAGCGCGTGCTGAACGGACAGCATGCACTGGTCATCATGCCGACCGGGGCGGGTAAGTCGCTCTGCTTCCAAGTGCCAGCCCTAGTCTGGTCGCGCCGACGCGATCCTCAGGAGCGGCCACTGACTTTAGTACTCTCTCCTCTCATCGCGCTGATGAAAGACCAAGTGGACGCGCTTCGCCGGCGTGGCATCGATGCCGCTTTCATCAACTCCTCACTCACGGGCGATGAACGGAGAGCACGCTACACAGCGCTCGCCGCTGGTGAGTTTGAAATTCTCTATGTTACGCCCGAAAGATTTCAGAAACCCGATTTTCGCCAAGCGTTGGCCGCTCGCAGAATTGCGTTATTAGCCGTTGACGAAGCGCACTGCATTAGCCAGTGGGGGCACGATTTCCGACCAGACTACACGCGCGTCGCAGAGATTCGGGAAAGCCTAGGGAACCCCTGCACGATCGCCCTTACCGCCACGGCTACGGTTGCGGTGCAACGCGATATCATCCGCCAGCTGGGTTTAGCACCCGATCAGATTCAAATCTTCCACTCCGGCATTGAACGTCCCAACCTCCGACTCGACGTCGCTGAGGTCTGGGGGGAAAGTGACAAACTCGAACATATTCGCAGTGTTTTTGAACGCACCCCAGGCACGGGCATCCTGTACTTTACGCTGATCAAAACACTCATGCGTTTCAGCGAGATCTTTGATGACAAACGCTTGCCACACCTGGTCTATCACGGGGACTTACCAAGAAACCAGCGCCGGCGGGTTCAAGAGCAATTTATCGAAGAGCCAGAGCACTTGGTGTTGGCCACCAACGCGTTTGGTATGGGAATCGACAAGTCAGACATTCGCTTTGTGATCCATGCCGACCTCCCCGGTTCGCTGGAATCGTACTACCAAGAAATTGGGCGCGCCGGCCGCGATGGGCTCCCGGCTGAATGCATCTTGCTCTATGACCAAGCCGACCTAGCAACGCACATGGAATTCCTGCGGTGGAGCAACCCCGACGCAGACTTCTACGCCCGACTTCACGATTTCCTGAAGCATGAAACCGAGTCGATTAATGCCTTCGGACTTGAATGGCTGCGGGAACGTTTGCATGCCAAACAAAAACACGATCGACGACTGGAAACAGCTCTTGGGATGATGATGCGCTACGACGTGATCGAAGGCACTCTCAACCCGCTACACATCAATCACATCCACGACTTGCCCATAGCGCTGCGGGACTCAAACGCATTGGCTGCCAAACTCGAACGCGACCAACGCAAACTTTTGCACTTGGTCCAGTACGTCAAGCTAGACGGGGACCGTCAACAATACCTAAACGACTACTTCATGCACGAGGAAGAGACGTCGGCCGAATAGTCGAATCGTATTGCGCACTTCATCTGCTTGCCGCCCAAATTGCAGAAGCCCCGTTTGCAGAAGTGGTGCTAGCTCGCAGGCTGCCCCCATAACCGCGCTGTAGCAGCGTCGATCTAGCCTTGCTCACGCGGCGGGTTACGATTGTGGCGAGACTGCGGCGGTCGCTGCGTCTTGCCAAGCACTGCCCTGATCAAACAAGCTATAAATCCAACTCGCCCCTAGCCCCCGTATCCGCACTGCAGCAGCGTCGATCTAGCCTTGCTCACGCGGCGGGCTACGATTGTGGCGAGTGCTGCGTGGAGCTTCTTAGGGAGTGGCTGACGTGGGTGATTGCCTCTTGGGATCTGCCGTTATTCGACGTCCCAGGTCTCGCCACTGGCGAAGAGTTTGACGAGATCGCCAGCCCCCTTCTTTTCCACTGCAGTATTGAGCTGCCCACGCACTTGATCTTCAAAGATCCCTTTTTCGACGTCGCGGAAGACACCGATGGGCTCAGGCATTTCTGGATGTCGCATCTTGGCCAAGATATGGACGAGAGCGGTGTCCGCTTGCTCGTCATGAAACAGCAGATCATCATGCGAAATGCCGGTGGACAAGTCGACGACCTCGGGGCGCAGGCCATTGAGTCGCACCCCCTTATCTCGGTTCTTACCAAAAATCATGGGCTTGCCATGCTCAAGTTCCAGTGTCGTATCGGCACGGGTCGCCTTGTCTTGGGCGTAGCTGAACGCTCCATCATTGAAGACATTGCAGTTCTGGTAGACTTCGACCAGCGAGGTGCCGCGGTGCTGAGCAGCCCGGTAGAGTGTCGCAGCCAAGTGCTTGATATTGCTATCCACGCTGCGCGCTATAAAGCCAGCTTCGGCGCCGAGGGCGACGGATATTGGATTGAGCGGATGGTCGACCGACCCCATGGGAGTACTCTTGGTAACTTGCCCCTCTGGACTGGTCGGCGAGTACTGCCCCTTGGTCAAGCCATAGATGCGATTGTTGAACAACACCATCGTGACATCCACATTGCGACGCAACATGTGAATGAAGTGGTTTCCACCGATGCTCAGCGAATCACCGTCACCGGTAATCACGAAGACTTTGAGATCGGGTCGGGTAACGCGCAGACCGGTGGCGAACGCGGGTGCGCGACCATGGATGCTATGCATCCCATAGGTATTCATGTAGTACGGAAAGCGGCTGGAGCAACCGATGCCTGAGATAAAGACAATTTGCTCCTGCGGCAACCCGAGGTCGGGTAGCATCTTCTTCATCTGCGCCAGGATCGAATAATCGCCGCACCCAGGGCACCAACGGATGTCTTGATCGCTAGCGAAATCAGAGGCCTTCAGAACCGGCAATTCACTACTCATAATGTCTCAATACTCTTTTATCGTTGAACTACAGATGTGGCGGTTGGCTGCGCAGATTAACCCGCTTTGGATTCGCACAGCTTGTTGGATTCGGTCGCGGCCATTTCACAGATTTTGTCGAGCAGTTCGCTTACCGAAAACGGCTTGCCCTGCACCTTGTTGTATCCAATGGCATCAACTAAGAAGCGATCGCGAATCAACATTCGCAACTGCCCCATATTCAACTCAGGCACAAGCACCTGTTCGTATCGACTGAGAATCTCGCCCAAGTTTGCAGGGAACGGATTCATGTGCCTCAAATGGCAATGAGCCACACTCAAACCCGCGTCCATGGCTTTGGTCACCGCAGTATGGCAGGCTCCATAGGTTCCCCCCCAGGACAGAACCAACAGCTCGCCAGACTCCGGCCCGTTGACCTTCTGAGGCGGAATCACCCTGGCAATGTTGGCAACTTTTTGAGCCCGAGTCTTTACCATCTTCTCATGGTTGTCTGGGTCGTAGCTCACATTGCCGGTCCCGTCTTGCTTCTCCAGGCCGCCGACGCGGTGCATGAGGTTGGGAGTTCCGGGAATTGCCCAGGGACGCGCCAAATTGCGATCGCGAGCATACGGCCAAAACTCATCGCCATGATTGAACTCGGTGGGGTGCTCAATAGAGATGGGATCCATGGCCGCAATATCCGGCACTCTCCAGGGCTCCGCGCCGTTGGCGATATAGCCATCCGAGAGGATGACCACCGGAACCATGAATTGCGTGGCGATCCGCCACGCCTCAATCGCGGTATCGAAACAATCTCCGGGACTTTGCGCGGCCAAAACTGGAATGGGAGCCTCGCCGTTGCGACCATGCAACATTTGCAACAGGTCCGCTTGTTCGGTCTTCGTGGGCAGGCCCGTGCTGGGGCCACCGCGTTGAACGTTGATGACCAACAACGGCAATTCGATCATGACCGCCAGCCCCATGGCTTCTGCCTTGAGGGCAATACCAGGACCACTGCTGGTCGTCACAGCCATGGAGCCACCGTAGGCTGCTCCGATGGCCGCACAGACGGCTGCGATTTCGTCCTCAGCTTGGACGGTGCACACGCCGTAGTTTTTGAACTTGCACAATTCGTGCAAAATGTCACTCGCGGGAGTGATCGGGTAGGAGCCGTAGAACAACTCTTTTTTGCTGAGGTTGGCAGCCGTCATTAAGCCCCAAGCTAGGGCTTGGTTGCCCATGATGTTGCGGTACTTGCCAGGTGGCAGCTCAGCTTTCTCCACTTGATACGACGTGCCGAGCAATTCCGTTGTCTCACCGAACGCCCAACCGGCCTTGAGCGCTCGCTCATTGGCTTCTTGAACTTCCGGCAGTCGCGAGAACTTGGCCTTGATGAATCGCATGGTGGCATCCATGTCGCGTCCATACAACCAATAAACCATTCCCATAGCAAAAAAGTTGCGGCAGCGGTCGGCCTCTTTCATGCTCAACCCAAGCTCAGCCACGGCAGTCCGAGTCAGCTTCGTCATGGGAACCTTGGCCAGCCGATAATTCTCGGTCCAGGGCTCCTCCAAGGGGTTGGTGCTCAGATTTGCCAGCTTGAGGTCTTTAGCCTCGAAGCTGTCCTCATCGACGATCAACAGGCCGCCCGGTCGCAAATCGCTAAGATTGGTCACCAGAGCGGCTGGATTCATGGCTACGAGAGCATCCAGCGTGTCCCCTGGGGTGTGCACCTCATGGGCCGCAAACTGGACCTGGAACCCGCTTACCCCGGCACGCGTTCCACGCGGTGCGCGAATCTCTGCAGGAAAGTCTGGAAAAGTCGCGACGTCGTTACCAGCCAGCGCCGACGTATTGGTCAGCTGCGTCCCCAGTAACTGCATGCCATCGCCGGAGTCTCCAGCTAACCGGACAGTTATACCACTAACAACTTCAACAAGCTTGTTGGATTGGACGGGCGGCGGGGTATCGGTCGACATTCAAAGAGGGCCTATGAAGGAATCGTTTTCAAGAACGTGGTAAGGCCGCAGTGGCTGTTGGCAGCGATTTTGCGGGTTGCATGGGTTATATCGAATATTCCACCCAGCCAAGACCACTCAAATTCTACAAATGCAGAACCGTTTGGGTATGGCTTTCTTCCCAATTTACCGGGGCAATTCCCATGAAATCGCCCCGGTAACGCAAATGAGTCAGCAAATCAGGCGTTATCGAGCAGTTCGACAGCCGCAAATTTGTTGCCTTCTAACATCGCTAGACTGGCACCTCCCCCAGTACTGACGTGGCTGACCTGGTCGGCGAAGCCCAATTGTTCGACGGCGGCGGCTGAGTCCCCACCACCTATAATGCTGGTGGCCGAACTATCGGCAATCGCCTGCGCAACGGCCTTGGTTCCCTCGTCGAAGGGAGGCATCTCAAAAACGCCCATCGGTCCATTCCAAACAACCGTCTGGGCACTTTTCAGCAGCTCGGCGTATTTCTTCGCGGTTGCCGGGCCAATATCGAGGCCCTCCCAGCCGTCGGGAATTTCCCCTGCAGCGACCACTTGCTTGTTGCAGTCGCTTGAAAAATCGTCGCCGCAATGCGTATCCGTAGGCAAAACCAGCTTATCCCCCCCTTTCGCGATCAACTCCTTAGCCAATTCCACCTTATCCGCCTCTACGAGACTCTTGCCGGTCTTGCCACCCTGGGCCAAGGAGAAGGTGTAGGCCATTGCACCGCCAATCAGCACGTGATCGCAAATGCCCAGCAAGTTGCTGATCACGTTGATCTTGTCACTGACCTTTGCACCGCCCAAAATTGCGACAAAAGGCCGCTTGGGCTGAGAAATCGTGTCGCTCAAATACTCGATTTCTTTGGCGACCAAGAAGCCCACCACCTTGGGCTTACCTGCCATCGCTTCGGGGACAGCGACCATCGATGCATCGGTCCGGTGGCAGGTACCGAAGGCATCGTTGCAGTACACGTCTGCCCAACCCGCCAGAGCAGCAGCAAACGCAGCGTCGCCAGACTTCTCGCCGGCGTTGAACCGCACATTCTCCAGCACGGCCACGTCACCATCACTCAGCGCCTTAATTTTGGCTTCGGCTTCAGGCCCAACGGTATCTGCAGCAAAGGCGACCGACTTCCCCAACAGCTCCCCGAGCCGCTTGGCGACGCCCTCCAACGTGTACTTGGGCTCGGGACCATTTCCCTTGGGACGACCTAGATGGCTCATCAAAACGAGCTTGCCGCCCCGTTTGATCACCGATTCAATGGAGGGCAGTGCCATGCGGATACGACGATCATCGGTAATCGCTCCCGAGTCGTCTTGTGGCACGTTGAAGTCCACGCGCATCAGCACAACTTTGCCCTTGGGATCGATATCAGCAATTGTTTTCTTGGCCATAGCTCTTGAGTTCGTTTGGAGTGTGGGGATGGAATGGATCAAGCCTACACTTGGCAATTATCGACAGACTCCAGGCTCTGTCGAGTAGCCCACTGCGCAGGACGGGTGCCACCTAGCGGGCGCCCATCCCCCGCTTAGCCCCCAGATGGCTGTGTGGGACGTCAGCTTTACCGTGGCGTCCACTAGGTTTAGAATCGGGAGCACAATCGATTGTGCCTTCCTCCCCGTTTGAGGCCACGCCGCCTTGCCTATCACTCTCCGCAAAGTCGCCGAAGCAGCTGGCGTGAGCGTCTCGGTCGCTTCCCGCGCCCTCAACGGACATGCCAAGTCGTACCGCATCAGCCAGGGTACGGAAGAGCGCGTCAAGCATACCGCTCGCCAGCTGGGCTTTCGCCCCAATCAACCGGCCCGCGCCCTGAGGTTGCAAAAGACCGGCCTGATCGGCGTGGTCGTCCCCGACTTGGCAAACCCGTTTTTTGCCTCCATCTCCCGCGCGGTGACCTTAGCCGCCGAGTCGGAAGACTACTGCGTTATCGTGGGAGATAGCCGCGAAGACACGCGACACGAAATCCGCTTGTTGAAACAACTTCAAGATCGGCAGGTCGAGGCGTTGGTAGTCTGTCCAGTGGGTCAACAGTACAGGCACTTGCTGGAAATCCAGCAACATGGCACGCCAATCGTCCTAGCCGATCGCACGTTCCCCCACGTGGAGTTGACGCAGGTCACTTCACAGCATCAACGGGGCGCCGAAAAAGCAATGCGTCTACTGACGAGTCATGGACATCGCGTGATCGGCGTCCTGCAAGGCTTGCCGGGAACTCTTCCCAACACGCAGCGATTGCAAGGGCACCGGGCAGGATTGAAGCGAGTCGGCATCGCGATCGATCCGACGCTCATCGCCGGCCATAACTTCAACGAGTCGTCGGGTTACCAAGCTACGCGAGCCCTCTTAACACAACGTCCCGACATCACGGCCCTTTTCGCATTGAGTACGCCCAACGCTATGGGAGGCCTGCGCGCTGCCCAGGAAATGGGCCGCAAGGTTGCCCAAGATTTATCCCTCATCGCCTTCGATGATTCCCCCTACGCCGATTTGATGCAAGTTCCACTTACGACCGTGTGCCAGGATGTAGAACAGATCGGACAACTGGCCGCCTCCCTAATCATGCAGGCACTCCCTCCCCATCTCCCTCCCTCAATTACACGGCACGATGTCCAGGTTCGTGTCATTCAACGAGACTCCATCACCAAGGTATTCCATTCATGAAATTTCACGTCCCACTTGCGGTTGCAATGCTATCCGCCTCTTGGATTCTGCAAGCGCCACTGCTTGCCCAGGCCCCCCCAGCCCAACCGGTCCCGTTCATCTTTGACACCGACATTGGGAACGATTGCGACGACGTCCTGGCGATGGGGGTGATTCACGCGTTGCAAACTCGCGGCGAATGTGAGTTGCTGGCCGTTACGATCACCAAAGACCATGAATTGGCAGCCGCATTTACCGACGCGGTCAACACTTTCTATGGACGGGGTGACATCCCTATCGGAGTTTGTCGCAGCGGTGTCACCAGCGAGCCCGGTTCATTCAATGTGTTGGCGGCGCAACAAGACGATGGAGACGACCGCTACCCACATGATTTGCGTAGTGGCCAGGATGCGCCCGATGCCGTCGCACTCTTGCGGCAAACGCTCGCGTCCCAGGCAGACGGAAGCGTGGTGATTGCGCAAGTCGGCTTCTCGACCAACCTCGCCAATCTGCTGAAATCGCAACCCGATAACTACAGTCCGCTCAGTGGCGTAGAACTGGTCCAACGCAAAGTCCGCCTGCTGTCGCTCATGGCGGGCGCGTTCGAAAAAATCCCCGGCAAGGATGGGCAGCGGGACGATCATAAAGAATACAATATCGTCAAGGACATCCCAGCCGCTCAATGGCTGGCCGCGGAGTGGCCTACGCCGACCGTGTGGAGCGGTTATGAGATTGGTTTGAACCTAACCTATCCGCATGAGAGTATCCTGCAAGACTACAACTACGTCGACCATCACCCACTCTCCGAAGCCTACACCTTATATAATCCACCACCCCACAACCGGCCAACCTGGGATTTGACCTCCGTGCTACAGGCGATTCGCCCAGACCGGAATTACTTCGATCTGTCTCCCCCGGGTCGCGTCAGCGTCGCAGACGATGGTCTGACAACTTTCCAGAATGATGCGGACGGGCGAGACCGCTATTTGATTCTACGCGAAGCGCAAAAAGGCCGCGCTAGCGAAGCGCTCGTGCAACTGTCCAGCCAGCCTCCAGCCAACTTCCCGGAAGGCGACAGCCAGTGAACAACGAGAACACGGGGCCCATAGAACCAATCATTGCCGTTTGTGGGTCCATCAATATGGATCTCGTCGTGCGGTGTCAGGCCCTGCCGGTCGTGGGACAAACGGTGACTGCCGAATCAGCGACTGAAGTCTGCGGGGGAAAGGGTGCCAACCAAGCGGTCGCGGCCGCCAAGGCGGGTGGCAAAGTCACGCTGATCGGCCGCGTCGGTGACGACGCATTTGCCAATCGACTAATCACCAACCTGCATCAACAGCGGGTTGGCTGTGACCGCGTGAGTGCCACCAGCAATTGCGCCAGTGGCCTAGCTATCGTCGCCGTGGAAGACTCAGGACACAACGCAATCATGCTCGTGCCTGGCGCTAATGGGCACGTTTCGCTAGAGGATATTCAAGCCAACCAATCGGCGATTGCCGGCGCCAGTGTATTGCTGCTGCAACTGGAAATCCCTACGGCAAGTGTGCTAGCAGCAATACGCATCGCCCGGGATGCGGGTGTGCGGTGCGTACTCGACCCTGCCCCCGTTTGCCAGGACTGGACCGACGAACTGCTGCAAGTCGACTTGGTCTGCCCCAACGAGACCGAGGCGGCTGCCATTACCGGCTTGCCCGTCGCGACTCTGGCCGAAGCCGAAACCGCGGCTAGACAGCTTCAGCAGCGGGGGGCCAGGCACGTGATCATCACGCTTGGTGAGCGCGGTGTCCTAGTGCTATTTGGCAAGGAATTGCACCACGTCCAAGCCACGCCCATTCGCCCCGTCGACACGACGGCTGCTGGAGATGCATTTGCCGGCGCTCTCAGTGTTCGCTGGGCAGAAACCGATGATCTATTGGAAGCCGTCCGATTCGCCAGTGTCGCAGGCGCCCTGGCTGCCACACGACCTGGTGCCCAACCCAGCCTCGCCAGTCGCCATGAAATCGAATCCCTGAGGAATCCCACATGAAACGCTACGTTTCACTACTCAATCTCGTCCTGTTTGCCTGTGCAGCGGCCGGCTGCACTCAAGCCAATCCAACGAATTCAGCCGCAGAGGCTGCCGATGACAAGCCCAAAATCGCGCTGATCATGAAGTCGCTGGCCAACGAATTCTTTTCCACAATGGCCGACGGTGCAACACAACATCAACAAGCCAATGCAGATCAATACAACTTGGTCGTCAATGGCATTAAGGACGAACGTGACATTTCGCGTCAAGTAGCACTGGTGCAAGAGATGGCAGCCAGCGGTGTGGATGCCATAGTAATCGCCCCCGCCGATTCTCAAGCGCTCGTGCCCGCATTGCGGCGTGCCATGCAGGAGGGCATCGTCGTGGTGAATATTGACAATCGGCTCGACCACGAAATGCTCACCAAGGAAGGACTTGAGGTTCCGTTCGTCGGCCCGGACAACCAGGCAGGCGCCCAAGCCGTCGGAGAGTTGCTGGCTGGAAATCTGACTCGCGGCGATGCGGTTGCAATCCTTGAGGGGTTGCAAACATCCGAAAACGGTCAAGCTCGAAAGGCTGGTTTTGAAGCAGCCATGCTTGCCGCCGGGATGAAAATCGTCGATAGCCAGTCGGCTCAATGGGAAATGTCCAAAGCCAACGAAGTCGCTTCGTCCATGCTCAGCGAACACCCTGAGATCAAGGCAATTCTGGCCGCCAATGACAACATGGCGATGGGAGCCATCGCGGCGGCTAAAAGCGTTGGTCGCCATGAAGATCTGCTCATTGTTGGGTTCGACAATATCGCCGCCGTACAAGACGCGATCCGCGCGGGCAAAGTCCTCGCCACGGCAGACCAGCATGGAGATCAATTAGCCGTCTATGGCATTGAAAAAGCTTTGGAGCTCCTGCGGGAACCGACCGCAATTGTCGCGGACGTTGAAACTCCCGTCGACTTGGTCACGGTAGACACACTGAGCAAGTAAGCTCACAGCCTCAAAGTGCGTTGACACTCAATGACGATTCTATTCAAAGCGACGAATCTGACCAAACGCTACGGGCCGGTAACGGTACTCGACGGCGCGGAGTTGGACGTACGGTATGGAGAGATTCATGCGCTGCTGGGAGCCAACGGTGCTGGCAAGAGCACTCTCTGCAAAATTATCGCGGGACTCGTGCCTGCTAGCACTGGTGAAATGACACTTGCCGGCGCGGACTATCAACCGGCGAACAAGCAGGCTGCCGAGAACGCCGGAATTGAAATCGTTCAGCAAGAGTTGAATCAAATCGCGACGCTTACGGTCGCTGAAAATATCCTGCTCACACGAATGCCACGCATCGCTGGCGTCATTCGGCGACAGGAACTCGCCTCACGTGCTCGTCGCGCCCTAGATCGTTTTGGCCTGCACGATATTGCCGCTGATGCGATCGTCGGTACGCTGGGAGTCGGTCGACAGCAGATGATCGAAATTGCAACGGCACTCGATCGGAGTTGCCAGTTACTGATTTTGGATGAACCAACAGCTGCACTCAGCTCCGGAGAGACACAACGGTTGTTTGAGTGCTTGCACTCACTCCGCACCGCGGGGATCGGGATCATCTACATCAGCCACCGCTTGGACGAAGTGGCTCAAATGGCTGATCGTGTGACGGTCCTGCGTGATGGTAAAACGGTTGCCACGCGTGATACCCGCGCACTTTCTACTGAACAGATGGTCGCACTGATGAGTGGGGACGAGGCGCAGGTTCAAGCGGACTTTCAATCGCATGCCACGGAATCCGTTGCATTTCGGGCCCACCAGATCTCTGGAGGGATTGTCCAAGCAGTCAACTTCGCGGTCCATCGTGGTGAACGCCTGGGTATCGCTGGCTTAGTGGGCTCAGGACGTACCGAACTGTTACGCCTTCTATTCGGCGCCGAGACCGCTGAAACGGGAACAGTGCAAGTCGGGGAAGCCCAGCCAACGCGTTGTAAGCATCCGCGCCAAGCGGTCGTGGCTGGATTGGCCATGGTAACTGAAGATCGCAAGCAAAACGGACTGCTGCTCCATCAATCGATTCGCGTCAATACGACGCTCAGCGCCTTGGGTACCCATTTTGCCTCACTCGGCATACTGCGCCGCCGCAGGGAGTGCGCTGCGACGGCAGAGCGGGTCGAACAACTGGAGACGCGGTGCAACAATATCGAACAAGCGGTCGCGACTCTTAGCGGCGGCAATCAACAAAAAGTTGCTGTTTCCAAATGGCTGATTCGCGATGCACAAGTATTTCTCTTTGACGAGCCGACGCGGGGCATTGATGTCTCCGCCCGACGGCGGATCTACCGTCTGGTCGATTCCCTCGCCGCAGCCGGCAAGTCCATCATTATTGTTAGTAGTGATTTGGAGGAGTTGATGGAGACCTGTGATCGTATCGGAGTCATGTCCAACGGAAGATGGGTCCACGAATTTACACGCCCAAATTGGTCGAGCGATCAAATCATGCAATCTGCCTTCTCAGCTTACCTAGCCACAGAGGCCATCGCGTGACCGCGAAATACATCCATTCAAGCCTCTTGCAATACGCGGGCCTGTTGACCGCTTTACTGCTTCTGTGCCTGTTCTTCAGCGTGCAAACGGAAAGTTTTTTTCAGATTGGTACCGCCAGGCTCATTGCCAACCAAATTCCGGAATTGACCCTAGTGGCTGTCGGCATGACCTTGGTGCTCGTCATCGGCCAGATCGATCTTTCGGTCGGCAGTGTCATGGCCCTGGCGGGTGCGGTGTTGGGCGTTTTGATGGCCAAGTACGATTGGCCACTGTGGTCAGCGATACTCGCTAGCCTGCTGAGCGGTGCCGCCTGCGGCTTGGTGACTGGCGTTATTTCGGTAGGGTTTCGCATTCCCTCCTTTATTGTCTCGCTGGGTATGCTAGAGATTGCACGTGGTGCGACCCGCCGGCTGCTCGATTCCAACACGCTCACAATTGGGTCGGACATTGCCATCGTCAGCGAGCCGATCCAGGGGGTGGGATTGTCGCCAGCGTTCCTATTGGCCATCACCGCGGTCCTCGCGGTGCAATTCTTTTTAACGCGGACGGTATTTGGGCGGTACTGCATTGCGATTGGTACCAACGCCGAAGCGGTGCGCATGTCTGGTATTCGCACCGCCCCAATCGCAATTGGAGTCTTCACCCTGAGCGGGTTGTTGTGCGGTCTAGCAGGCTTGGCCCCCACGTCACTGATGGAAGCCGCCGACCCTGGAGCGGGCATTGGCATCGAGTTGTCCGCCATAGCGGCGTGTGTGATTGGAGGCACAAGTCTGATGGGAGGCCGCGGCAATGCCATCAGCACATTCCTAGGAGTCCTCGTAATCGCCGTCCTGCAAACGGGCCTGAGTCGCATGTCGGTAGAAGACGCCAACAAGCAGATTGTGACGGGAGTCGTCATCATCATCGCAGTTTTAATCGACACGCTCCGTCGTCGATGGGACACTTCGTCAGTGTAGAAGCCGAAGGATCGGGCGGTTGGACCTTGCAGCCAGCCGAAGAGCTCCCGGGTTCGCATCCGTCCGCGTTCGCAACCGCCATTCGCCAGCTGGAAACAAATCGCTTGAGGCTCGCCGCTTAAACCGCGTTTGCCAGTTCAAGGTCCCCGGAATCGCATTACAGAAGAAACCACACCTGCCTCGCTTACCGACAAGTGGTTTAAGAGCGTTTTCAGTCTTAACGCGGAAGTAGCACCGAAAGTCCCTTGGACTGGCAACTACCTATCCTTGCTCACGCAGCGACTTGCTTTTCCCTAAGTCGTCACGCGGTGGGGTGCAATTCTTGGTTGAGCAAGCTACCCCTTGGCTGCATTTCGAGCATGGGCGATGCGGATCAGCCGCACTCCTTGCTGTCCAGCTTCCAGGGTATCGATCCAATCGACCTGTTGCCAGTGGTAACGCACCTGCAAGCGACGAATCTCACCTGACAAGAGCGTATCCTGCGCCACGCGCAGCTGCGCTGCGGCAGTGGCTCGCGACGCTGTCGCACGCTGTGCATTCGCCCCGCGCTGCATCAGTAGGATGTCTGAGCCCAGCGTTTCAATATCCGAAAAGAGCTGCCGCACCTGCTCCTCAGACAAAAAAGCTTCGCGCATCGGTGGCAGTTGCGATAAATCCATACCGTCGTGGTTGACCGGCTCGGGCACCGGCTGCAAGCCTGCTGCCGCGGCCCCGATCGCCGTCTGAGGACTTGTGCTCGAAGCTTCTACGTCAGGGCGGGGGGGAACTCGCAATCGGAACCAGTCGCGCCGCGAGACTTGAGGTTTGTCGGTCATGATCCGGTCATTCTTTGATCTGAGGGGCGGGCAAGAACTGAGGAACCTCGGCCAATAAGGTTTGGTCCAAACTGGCCGATGGTGCGTGACATTGCTGGCAATTGCTCCTCCATGGATGGGTCGAGCGTATGCCTTGCAAGCCAGCGTATCCGTGACAACTCATGCAGTTGGATCGCATCCAGGTCGAATGTGGAATTTGGGGCGGGGCTTCCGGATAGGCGCGCGGTCCCGCTGTGGGCGCTGCCAACCCTTCAAACTCATTCTCGCGAAAGGCGACCGACTGCAGATGCAGTGCATTGCTTTCGACATGGCACTGGGTGCAATTGGCCAACATTGTGTGAGACATGCGTGGAATCCGCAGCGATTGAGTCTTGGCTCCCTGCCCATGACAGGCCACACAGGCGGAATCCGACCGTTGGTCAATGGGATGAGGCACCGTTGGTGGCGCCCCATTGAAGGCGCGATTCTCTGCACGGCGTTGAAGTGCCGCGAACTTCTCTTCAGGCTTGATCGCCACTTCGGCCAACGGTTCAACGTTGGATTTGAGTCCGATGAGGCTCGACTGACGCCGAAATTTCCGCGTCGCCTCCGCCATGTCGCTGTAGCGAGTTGCAGTAATCACGCCTGCCTCCAAGCTGGCAGCATGATGCATCTTTTTTTCGTCGATCCGCAATGGCGATGTCGATTGCGGCGAGTGCATGGGAGCCTGGAGACCGGTGAAGTAACCGGCCACCGCCAACGAAACGACCACTAGCGCGATCAATGAAGCTGCGTTCGACCTTTTGTCTACACTCATGGCTACACCTTGCGAATCCGAACGGCCGACTTCTTGTAATCAGGCTGCTTTGAGAATGGGTCGACCGCGTCCAGCGTCAGGTCGTTCACCAACAGTGTTTCGTCAAAGAATGGAATGAACACCGTGCCACGCGGCGGCTGGCCACGTCCATCAATCCACACCGGAATCTCCAACGAACCTCGACGGGATTCGATCTGCACGCGATGACCATTCTGCAACCCGTACTCGGCTGCGTCTTCCGCATTCATTTCCACGTAGCCGCCCGGCATGGCTCGGCTAAGCTCGGGAACACGCCGAGTCATCGAGCCGGTATGCCAATGCTCGAGCACTCGCCCGGTGCAGAGCATGAAAGGAAATTCCTTGTCGGGCACCTCGGCGGGCGGAATCCAGGGATGAAACCAAATCTGGGCTCGATCGTCATGCGTAGAGGAGTGATAAAACTGAATCTTCTTGCCCTCCTCAACGTAGGGATCGTATCCCTCGGAGAATCGAAAATGCGTTTCGCGCCACTCTCCATCACGTTCCACCACCGGCCAGCGGAGACCGCGCGCCTTGACGTACTCGCTGTAAGGTGCAAGATCCTTGTGCTTCAGCCGGCTGAATTGCCGATATTCATCGAATAGCCGTTCATCGACGTTGATGTCGTAGTAATGCTCCCATTGCCAGATGGGGACCGGCTCGCCATCCGCAGCCATCTCGAACAGGAAGCGTCCCTCGCGATCCTGCATGCCATCCATATCGCGTTGGAATAACTCGTAAGCTAGCGCAATTGTCTGCCAGCAGTCATCGCGAGCCTCCCCGGGAGGATCCACCATTTTGAACCACTGTTGCGTGCGGCGTTCCGAATTGCCAACGACACCGTTCTTCTCAACCCACATTGCTGAGGGGAGGATCAAGTCGGCCAAGCGGGTCGTCGCAGTCGGGTAGACGTCGCTGACGATCAAGAATTTGTCCTTGAGCGCCTCTCGATTCTGTTCTTTAGGGTTGAACAATTTATTCAAATTGGGCAGCGTCTGACCGGGGTTTGTGACCTGCACCCAAATCGTGCCAATATCGCCCCCCTGGTCGGTTGGCGTGCAGAAGCTCTCCCACATTTCGACCGTGTGATAGCCCGGCGTCGGGCTGATACGACCCGGTGGCACGTTCCAGAAACCTTCCGACTGTTGCCGATGCTCTTCATTAGTAACAACTCGCCCTCCAGGCAGAGCGTGGGACAGCGTCCCAACTTCGCGGACGGTGCCGCAGGCGGATGGCTGCCCGGTAAGGCTGGTGGGTGCGTTGCCAGGAGTGCCGAAATGCCCACTCAGTAAATGCACTCCGTGAACCATCGAATTGATGGCGGTACCGCGAGTGTGCTGGTTCATGCCCATGCACCACAGCGATGTGATCTTCAACTCTGGATTTCCGAACAAATCGCCCAGTAGTCGGATTTGCTCTGCGGGCACCCCCGACATCTCTTCAACGCGTTCGGGCGTATACGATTCGAGGGATTTTTTATAATCCTCGAAAGAAATTGCTTTGCCATGAAGATTGGGATTCTCATCGTCCGGCGCTTTGAAGCTGCAGAAGGATTCCACGAACTTGCGGTCGTAGGTTCCATTCTTAATCAACAGGTGAGCAATGCCGTTGGCGATGGCCAGGTCTCCATGGCCTTTCATTTCCAGATAGTGCTGACAGGCGTCGGTCGTCCGCGTGCGCCGCGTGCCGATATCGATGAGGGTGACTTCCTCCCCTCGGCTGCGACGGTCAATCACGCGCGAGAAGAGCACCGGGTGCATTTCCGCCGGGTTGTTTCCCCACATAATAAGCACGTCGCAGGCATCCAGGTCATCGTAGCAACCAGCCGGTTCATCGACGCCGTAGGTGGCTAAAAATCCCGTAACGGCCGAAGCCATGCACAGGCGGGCATTGGGATCGATGTGATTATTCGACAAGCCCCCCTTCATGAACTTCTGCGCGGCGTAGCCCTCCGGGATAGTCCACTGCCCGGAACCGTAGAATGCAAACCGCTCAGGAGCTGCCTCAATGCGGTCAGCGATCACTCCGATGGCTTCATCCCAGCTGATTTCGCGATACCCCTCGCCATCTCGCAGTAGCGGCTTGGTCAAACGGTCCTTGCCATACAACGCCGATCCAACGTGGTAGCCTTTCACGCATAGCAGCCCCTTGTTGACCTCCGCGTTGCGATCCCCGGCAACGGCGACCACCTTTCCTCCCTGAACTCCCACCTGCACATGACAGCCGGTGCCACAAAACCGACAAGGTGCCTTATCCCATGCAACTCCCTCACGAGGCTCCGCCGCCAAGATCGGTAGGGAGTAATCGGAGCCACAAGTAACGGCAGTCGCTGCCGCCATCGCAGACGCTTTAATAAATTGCCGTCGTTGGACGCTGGAAGCTGCCGGAAGAGGGCTGCTCATATTTGGCTCGTTCACTAGTTGATTCCTTCAGTCGCAGGCGCAAGGGATTCGTCAGGCTCATTTTCAAAGTGAACAAACACAATATCGACCAACGCTACCCCCTCGCACGCTTGCATTCGCCGCGTGATCTCTTCAAGGGCATTCGGAGAAGACGAATCGATCGTGATTGGAATTCGATTCCCAGAGGCGACAGTTTCCCCGACTTCGACATCCGGCATCTGGGAAATCTCGTGGATGATCTCCTGCCTGGGCCTTACGCGCTCTTCAAGCGTGGCGACGACACTTGCGATCATGGTCATCCCTTCCTCAAATCCGAAAGAGTTCCGTCGATCGCAATCGCGACAACACTTGTCGGGTTAAAAATCACTCGCGATTGCAATCCTACATGCAAAAGTATACATTCATTAGCATGAGCCGGTCAACTGCGGCCAGAGCAGATGAGCAACGGTCTGTGGTTCTGCCCTACAGCTGGCAAAGATCCCCCGAATCATCGACATGTAAACGCACCCCATCAGCCACGAAAGCATGCGTGAACTTGCAAATCCTCCAACAAAACGACGGTAATGCCAACGTCGAACAACACTGCCCTTCACGGTGGCTAAGGTCAATGGTTGTGGCTATGATCTGCTTGGCAATCGCCTGCGATGATTCTGCATCTCCCGAAACGGAAACGAAGAACGCATCTAAGGCCTCAGCGAATGAAACCGGAGAGCAGCCCGCACCGCTTCTTGCAACTGGCGAATCCCAGAATCCAGCAACTAGGTTTGCGGTTTCGATCCGTAAGCCACTCGGCCCGCCGAAGGTTTCCACGGGCTTGCAAGACATGCATGGAAACCTCGTGCTAGCGGCCTGTTCAACCTGCCACACGACGCGCCCGCCCAATCATCAGAACAAGCTGGCGAAGGACTTGGATGAATTCCACTCCGAGATGCAATTCTCCCACGGCACGATCAGCTGTCTTTCCTGCCACAATGAACGCGACTACGACGCCTTGAAATTGGCGGACGGAAGCCGGGTTGAATACGCCGACGTGATGCTGCTTTGCGCCCAGTGCCACGGCCCACAGATGACCGCCTATCAGCACGGGGCACACGGCGGGATGACTGGATACTGGGATCTAGCTCGCGGCCCACAAATAAAGAACAACTGCATCGACTGCCACGATCCCCACGCCCCGAAGTTCCCTTCGATGCAGCCCACTTTCAAACCCCAGGATCGATTCCTCGACCCGCCAAGGACAGACCATTGACTGCTGACGATAACGCAGACCTCCACCAAAGTTCGCCAGAGCCTAGCCGCCTCTTGCCGATCCTGAATCAGCCTGCAACACGTCGTACAGCTTTGAAAGCTGCCGGCGCAGCGCTTGGGTTAGCAGCCTTCGGAAAAGCGGTTTCACCTCTGTGGAGCATCCCCGAGAATGTGTCGGTGGACGAATTCCTGCAACAGCATTACAAGGAACTCTCCGACACGGACAAGCAGAAAGTCTTTGCGCGACTCGAAAGCGAAACCCAACAGAAGCTTGGCGTCGAGATCACGATCTCCGATCCGCCACCAATCCCTGGGGTGCGCTATGGGTATGCCATCAACCTCAGCAAATGCAATGGAAATGGCGCATGCATGGAGGCTTGCAATAAGGAGAACAATCATCATCGCGGTGTCCAGCAATCGTACATTCGCGTCCTGGAACTGCCCAAGGGCACCATGGACATGGAGGCAGGGAACACCACCTACGATCATACGGTACCGCAAGACGACAAGTACTACATGCCGGTTCAGTGCCAGCAATGCGATAACCCGCCCTGTGTGACGGTTTGTCCCGTTGAAGCCACTTGGAAAGAAGAGGATGGGATCGTCGTCGTTGACTACAACTGGTGCATTGGATGTCGTTATTGCGAAGCGGCCTGTCCCTACCATGCGCGACGCTTCAACTGGGAAGAGCCCGAGATTCCGAGCGATGAGATCAATCCGGATCAGGGCTACCTCTCGAACCGTGTTCGGCCTCAAGGCACAATGGAAAAATGCCATTTTTGCTTGCATCGTACCCGTGAAGGGCGCCTGCCCGCCTGTCTCGAGGCTTGCCCAACCGGGGCTAGAGTGTTCGGAGATTTAAACGATCCCGAATCGAACATTAATTGGGTTTTGCAGAACAAACGAGTCTTCGTGCTGAAAGAAGAACTCGGCACTCAACCAAGTTTCTTCTATTTCTTTGATTCCTAAAATGTCTACTGCATCCGATCACTACCCAACACTCGATGACGCAGCCCACCCGATCCGTAGCTACCCTAAGTTTCTATGGTGGTGTCTGGGGCAAGCCACCAATGGCGGTTTACTCTTCTATCTCTGGATGTTCGTCCTGACGGCGATTGCTCTCGTCGGTGCGAATGCATGGTCGGTCCAAGTAGCCGAGGGCATGATCGTCACCAACATGACCGATCACGTGAGTTGGGGGCTGTACATCGCCAACTTCACCTTCATGGTCGGAGTGGCCGCTGGGGGAGTAATGATGGTCATCCCCGCCTACCTCTACCATGACAAGAAAATGCATGACGTGGTCGTCATTGGAGAGATGCTGGCGATTGCCGCAATCTTGATGTGCCTGCTGTTCGTGCTGGTTGACCTGGGCCGCCCAGAACGGTTTTGGCACTTGATACCTGGCATCGGGCGATTCAATTGGCCCATGTCGATGCTAACCTGGGACGTGATCGTCCTCAACGGCTACCTGTTGTTGAATTTGCACATTTGCGGCTACCTGCTCTATATGCAATTTCTCGGCCGCAGGCCGAATCAAGCGTGGTACCTGCCCTTCGTGTGGGTCTCCATCTTTTGGGCAATTTCGATCCATACCGTTACCGCCTTTCTCTACTGTGGACTGGGCGGACGTCCCTTTTGGAATACAGCGTTGCTCGCACCACGCTTCCTAGCGAGTGCATTTGTGGCTGGTCCTGCCTTCATTCTAATCCTGTTCTCCTGCATTCATCGCGCGGCAGGCGTCAAGATCGATGATGGACCCAAGCGATTGCTGATCAACATCATTCGCGTCACCGCGCTCGTCAATCTCCTGATGGTGATTTCCGAAGTCTTCACTGAATTCTATACTGGCGGCGGACACACCGCTTCCGCGCGCTACCTGTTCCTTGGCCTGCACGGTCACAACGCACTCGTTCCATGGATTTGGACCGCAGTCGCCTTCGATGTACTTTCCACGGGGTTATTCCTCTCACCACTGGTATTTCGCTATTCCAAAGTCCTAATCGCCGCATGTGCGATGGCCTTTGTTGGCGCCTGGATCGAAAAGGGAATGGGGCTCATCGTTCCTGGGTTCATCCCCAGCACCTTGCATGAAATCGTCGAGTACACCCCCAGCCTGACAGAGTGGAAGGTTAGTGCAGGTATTTGGGCAGTAGGCTTGATGACGCTCACCATTTTGCTCAAGATGTGGATCACCGTCTTTTCAACGCGCCCCAGCCTCTCCCACGAGTCCCCCGCAAGCGATCAACCAGCTTAAAGGGTTATTCCGGACGATGCTCTATCCAGCCTGGATTCGTTGAGACAGGATCCCATTTCCGTGCACCGACACGTCGACGTGGGGCGACCAAACTCTAGGGGACAATCCCATTCGCATTGTACGGAAAGCATCAGATGCAACGAGCCAACAGCAACCTGCACCGCCGTGGATTCACCAGCCTTCATCGCCTGCAACTTGTCACTCCTGTTCCACTTCGCAGTCCACGCAGTGCAGCCCATCCTCGCGCGAGCGCGCAAGTGCTCCTTCGACTGCTGGCCTGGGGGATCCTCTGCGGTTGTGCCAATCTGAGCTCGGGCCAAGACAGCTCGGGCCAAGACAGCTCGGTGCAGGACAGCTCGGCCCCAGCCATCGTCACGCTCGACTCAGTACCTTCCGTCCGTGAGGCAATTGAGGAAACGGAACCGCTAGCGGGCGAGTTCTCTCCCCGCCAGGCGGCGATTTATCTCGATAGGGCTGCGCTGACATGGCAAAAAGAAAACCAGTGCGTAACCTGCCACACCAACATGCCCTACCTGTTTGCACGTCCAGCCCTCTCCTCGGTGCAGCCCGATTCGGGTGAAGTACGCGAATTCTTCGAGCAATACCGAACGGTGCGTTGGAAAGAGAAAGGTCCCACCGAGAATCAAGGGTTCTGGCCAATCGTCGTCGGTGCCGGACTGACCTTTCATGATATCCAGACCACTGGAAAACTTAGCCAAGTTGCTCGCGATGTTTTGGAGTTGATGTGGACTGCTCAACGTGCCGATGGCGGTTGGAGATGGCCCCATTGCGATTATGCGCCGATGGAAATTGACGATCATTACGGAGTGACCCTTGCGGCCCTAGCCGTGGGAATCGCCCCCGACGGCTATGCCGAGAGCCCATCCGCCCAAGCTGGTTTGGCAAAGCTTCGCATGTATTTAAAAAACAACCCGCCCAAATCGTTGCACCACCGGGCCATGCTTGCTTGGTGCTCGCTTCGCATCACGGGTATCGCTAGCGACGAAGAGCGCGCCGCCACGCTGAAGCAGCTGCTCGAAATCCAACTCCCTGATGGCGGCTGGTCGACCGCAGGCTTCCTAACCGACTGGAAGGGGCTCGAGCGCGACGACGGTCAACCACTCGACATTCAAACAAGCGATGCCTACGGCACTGGTCTAGTCATCGTCCTGAGTCGAGAATTGGGCGTTCCTGCGGACGACCCGCGACTCCAACGCGGTATTGAGTGGTTGCTATCGAATCAACGCAGTAGCGGAAAATGGTTCACCCGTTCACCGGTCAATGATGCTGGGAATCTCATTTCCAATACCGGCAGCGCACTCGCCATACTAGCCCTTCAAGCGTGCGGAGAACTCCCCGGCTGGCCTTTTTAGTTGGCTACGGTTGGGCAGCCGTTTTCAATCGCTAGCTGCCCCAAATCCCGATAGATTTCGCGGCTCTCTACAGGTTTCACAACGTGGGCCGTGAGATGCGATAGAATGTAGCCGGTTGGTTAAGAACCGCCGGTCGAGCGTCACTGGCCATGCATCGAGCAGCAGGGCCCGCTGATTGGATTGCCTGTTTAGTTTCAGTGCCAACATCGCACTTGGAATTGCGTCGTAGCAGCAACGACTTCGGCCTAGGCTGCGCGGCGGTTTGCACGGTCAACAAGTTGCGCAGCTACGACTGGCTCGCATCCCTGGGATCCCACCGAACTCCAGGATCGACTTCGAGAAGCTCCCTCCCGCCTCGGCGCCCCCACCCTTTCGCCACCGAACACTTTCTAGGACATCGAAGAATGAACGCGGAAAATACGCGAAACGGCCACCGCAACCATTGCGCGAGGCTCGCTCTATTTTGTCTCTCAATGCTGATCGGTCTACCGAGTTCGGCCAGCTGGGGTGCAGACCCCTTAATTGCCTCTATCTCCAAGGAAACACTGTGGAAAAACCGAGATGGAAAATCACAAACGTGGTTTCATCCTCGGGTCTGCATGATGCCCGGCGATCAGGGACAACCCGTTGCCTTGATGACACTCCAGGCCATTGGAGGCTCAGACTACTTTGGGCAGGTGCATTGGTCGCTGTCGTCCGACCTAGGCAAAACCTGGAGCGAACCGGAACCGATCGCTGCCCTGGGACGAGATCCCATTCCTGGCCGCGCCGATGACCTGAGAGCTGCCGTGTGCGATGTCACCCCTCAATACCATCCACAATCCGATTCGGTACTAGCGCTGGGCCACGTCGTGTTTTACAAAGGTGAATACTTTGCCCGCAAAGAACAACTCGCACGGTACCCCGTCTACGTGACGCGGTCTAAGGATGGTACATGGTCCCATCGCAAAATCTTGGAATGGGATGACCCACGAGGTAGCCACATCTATTCAAACAACTGCGGACAACGGGTCGTCCTCCCGAGTGGGGATGTGCAGATGTCATTCACCTTTGGCCCCCACGAAGAGAACCGGATGGTAGCGGGTGTCCTTACCAGCTTTGATGGAGACCTGCTGAAAATTAAGGAGGTAGGACCTCCGTTGCATAATCCGATAGGACGAGGGTTGCTGGAACCGAGCGTTACAGAGTTTGATGGACAGTTCTGGATGACAATTCGGGCCGAGGACAATTACGGCTACGTCAGTGTTAGCGACGATGGCCTCAACTGGGCAGAAAAAACGGCTTGGGCCTGGGATGATGGGGAGCCTCTCGGCATGTCCACCACTCAGCAGCATTGGCTCAATCACAGCGACGGCCTATTCCTGGTCTACACGCGACAGGATGCGTCCAACGAGAACGTGCTCCGCTGGCGTTCGCCGCTCTGGATCGCCCAAGTCGACGTTGAGCGTCGCTGCTTGATCCGCTCAAGCGAGCAAGTGGTACTTCCTTTAGTTGGAGACGGCGTGGATGCACCCGATCAAGTCGCGTTGATGGGGAATTTCAACGTCACGCATGCCAGCCCCAATGAGTCTTGGGTCACTGTCGGTGAGTGGCTACCACGCGATGGTTATCGAGGCGATGTATTGCTCGCTAGAATCCGCTGGAGCAAACCCAATCAGCTGCCGTTGTGGTAACCCCTGGAAAAGCAGACTTGGCAAACGGCGTGGATGTAAGACGCACATACCTGCCGTCCTCGATTCCAAACTCACTCTCTCTCACGAGCATCTACCATGCCCCCTCTCAATCGACGAAATTTCATTGCCGCTTCGGCAGTAAGTGCGACTGCCGGTCTCGCGGCGGTCCGCGCCCAGGGCTCTACCGGTCCGGGGAATCTCCATCTCGGGACTTTTCGCTTTGATGTAACGCCACCGATGGGCCACTCTTTATGTGGTGGATGGATAACTCCCGTGGTCGGCGTCGATGATCCACTGGAAGCGATCGGCTATGTTCTCCTGGGCGCTGGCGAACCGATCGTAGTATGCGTCGTCGACTGGACGGGGCTGTTGAATTCGGCTCACCTCGCTTGGCGCCAAGCACTGGCTGATGCTGCGGGTACAACCATCGAGCGCGTCACGGTTCATTGCGTACATCAACACAATGCACCATTCGCCTGCCTGGATGCCGAGGAAATAATACTCGAACAGGGTGATCTTCCGCATATTGTGGAGCTCGAGTTCTTCAACCGCTGCCTGGAGGCCGGCCGCACCGCTGTCGGCGAAGCACTTCAACGAACAACGCCGGTGACGCACGTTGCGCATCACCAAGCGCCGGTCGAAATGGTGGCTTCGAACCGTCGCATTATCGGCTTGACGGGGAAAGTCCAATCGCAACGCGGCAGCAGCTCCAAACGCGAGGACCAACAAGTCTTCCCCGAAGGCTTGATCGATCCCATGCTGAAAACCGTTGCGTTCTACAACCAAGACACCAAGTTGGTCGCTAGCCACTACTATGCGTGTCATCCTATGAGCTACTACGGAGATGGCCGTGTCAGTTCCGATTTCTGCGGGCTCGCGCGTAAACAGAGGCAGGCAGAAGAGCCACATTGCATGCACCTCTATTTCAATGGCTGTGGCGGTAACATTGGGGCCGGAAAGTACAATGACGGTTCCAAGGCAATGCGTCCCGTTCTGCGGGACCGGATGTACCGAGGTATGGTGGCGTCGGAGGAAAAACTGGATCCCCAAAGTATCGAATCGCTTTCATGGGAAACCCAGGACATCCTGCCACTCGTCAACACGAACCTTGCAGAAGACGCGCTGATGCGGCAAATTTCCGACCATGAGCAGAGCGTGGTGAATCGCAATCGCCCCGCCTATGCACTCGCTTGGCTTCGCCGCATCGCGAAGGGGCACCCCATCACCCTTAGTTCTTTGCACGTCAACGATATATCACTACTGCATCTCCCATCGGAGAGTTTTATTGAGTATCAGTTGCGAGCCCAAGCATCTGCACCTGGCCGTTTTGTAGCATGCGCAGCCTATGGAGACGGTGGCCCGTGGTATATTCCAACGAGCGACGCCTATCCGCAGGGTGGTTATGCAGTCAGTGTTGCATGGTGTGCGCCGGACATCGACCCCACGTTATCCGGAGGTATAAGCGAGCTCTTGACGCGTGTTGAATCACCCAAAAACACACCTTAGGAAAGACGGATTCCATGACACTTAGGATGCGAGTTTTCGGCATTTTTGTGGTCTTGCTTCTAAGCTCTCGCGGAGAGGCCGCTGCACCGCCACTGAACTTCATCGTCCTCAATTGCGACAACTTAGGTTACGGCGACACCGAGCCATTCGGCTCAACTCTGCACCGCACTCCACATTTGAATCAAATGGCCACGGAAGGACGCCGCTTCACCCATTTCTATTCATCGGCTGGAGTCTGTACTCCGTCACGCGCTAGTTTGATGACCGGCTGCTACGCACAGCGAATCGGCATGCACGATAATCCACGTGACGGCTGGGTCCTGCGACCTCTTTCGCGATACGGATTGAATCCGACTGAGGTCACAATTGCCGAGGTCCTGAAACGCCAGAACTATGCCACGGCCATCATCGGAAAATGGCATCTGGGGGATCAACCAGAATTTTTGCCCACGCGGCAGGGATTCGACTTTTTCTTCGGTATACCCTACAGCGACGACATGACCGAGCGGACTTGGAATACCGATGGCTCTCAGTGGCCACCGCTGCCGTTGATGCGCAACGAACGCGTCATCGAAGCTCCCTGTGACAGAACTACTTTAACACAACGCTACACCGCACAGGCCCTGGAATGGATTTCTGAAAATCAACAATCCCCCTTCTTTCTGTATCTTCCCCACGCGATGCCAGGCAGCACGGCACAACCCTATTCCAGCACTCAGTTTTCGGGGCAAAGTGCCAATGGGCCATGGGGCGATTCGGTCGAAGAACTGGATTGGTCGGTGGGACAGATCCTGGCGCATTTGAAAAAGCTCGATTTGGCATCCCGGACATTAGTCATTTGGACGAGCGACAACGGCGCCCCGTCACTGCCCAATTCATTAAAGCGAGGATCCAATCTACCGCTGCACGGCCGTGGCTATAGTACCAGCGAAGGTGCTTTCCGCGTTCCGATGATCGCCTGGCTGCCTGGACGCATTCCAGCTGGAACCGAATGTGCAGAGTTGACAACGATGATGGATCTACTCCCCACCTTTGCCAAGCTTGCCACAGCAGACCATTCGTCCGATGCTCCCATCGATGGACTCGATATCGGGCCATTGCTCTTCGGAGCTTCCAATGCCCAGTCACCACACGCCGCATTCTATTACTACGATGGTCCTCAGTTACAAGCGGTTCGCAGCGGCCCATGGAAACTCTTCCTGCCAATCCATCCCATTCGCCAGCATCCGCATCTAGCCCCCCACGCAGCACCATCACCACTGCTGTTCAATGTCGTGGAAGATGTTGGCTGCAAGCAGAATCAAGCGCTCCACTATCCTGAGATCGTGCAGCGGTTGGAGGGACTCGCCGAAGAGGCACGTAGAGAATTGGGAGACGCCGAGCGTCTAGGTGCAGGCAGACGGGAAAGAGGAGAATTGTCTAGCGATAGCGTCCCGGTCGCTCAAACATTCTGATGGGTAGCCGCTTCCATAATCTTCTGCTCTGTAGCCTCAGAGCGACTGAACTCTCCAGTCAGCTGGCCTTCGCAAAGCACCAGGATCCGATCGCTTACGGTCAACAGCTCAGGTAGCTCCGAACTGGTAACGATAATCGACATCCCCGCCTCTGCCAATTGCTCCATCAATCGATACAACTCGGCTTTGGCTCCCACATCAACACCTCGCGTGGGATCGTCGAGCAACAGTATTTTGGGAGAGGTCATTAAGCAACGGCCAATAATGCACTTTTGCTGGTTGCCGCCACTCAAGCTGTGCATGGATGCCTGGATCCCATCCGTCTTGATCTGCAGTCGGTCTACCTGTTGCTGGGCAGCCAAACGCTCGCGGGCCGAGGAGACGATGCTGTACGACGCGAGTTCTCGCAGCGCGCACACGGTAATATTGTCGCGGACCGGAACATGCCCGAACAATCCAGAACGCTTGCGATCCTCGGTCACCATCGCTAGCCCAGCTTGCATCGCCTCGGCGGGATGGCGAAAGCTCTGCAGTTCACCATCGATTAAGATCTGCCCCGTAGGTGGAACGAAACTCGCGCCGAACAGGCATTCTAGCAACTCGGTTCGTCCGGCCCCCATCAAGCCAGCAATTCCTAGGATTTCACCGCAGCGCAGCTCGAATTCAATTCCTTGCAATCGCCAGGGTTTGGAGTGTCCCGGCCAAGCAAGTCCAAGATTGCGTACGGCCAGCCGGACCGACCGTTCGCCTGTAGAAATTTGCCGGATTTGGCTCTGCTCCAACTCACGACCGACCATCAAGTGTGCGATTTCGCGTGGTGAAGTCTCTTGCCGATCAACAGTAGTGACGAATTTCCCATCACGCAGGACAGTAATGCGGTCTGCCAAGCGGAAAACCTCGTCCATCTTGTGGGAAATATAGAGGATCGTGACGCCCCGCTGACGCAAGGTTTCAATAACCCCGTACAGGCGTGCGACTTCAGATTCCGTCAGGGCGCTCGTGGGCTCGTCCATGATCAAAATGGATGCATTGATCGACAGCGCTTTGGCAATTTCAATGATCTGCTGATCTCCAACTCGCAGCGTGCCTACCATTGCAGTGGGTGCAATATTTGATTCGAGCTCGGACAACAAACGCGCTGATTCGCGGTCCATGGCAGCTTGGTTGAGCATGCCCCAGGGCGATACGATCTCGCGTCCCAAAAAGATGTTGGCTGCGACCGAGAGCTGCTCAACGAGGTTCAATTCTTGATGAATAATGCTAACGCCAACCTGCTCAGCATCCCGCGTGTTCTGAAATTGTTGCCTTGCCCCTTCAATCCACAGCTCTCCCGCATAGTCGACGAGCACCCCAGAGAGAATCTTCATCAGCGTGCTCTTGCCAGCCCCGTTTTCCCCCATGACCGCATGCAGCTCTCCAGGCATGACGTCAAAGCTCACGTCGTCCAATGCTCGGACAGCGTTGAATTGCTTACTAATACCGCGAATAGAAATAATCGGTTGCATGCTGGGATGGCCTATTGGGTTCGGCGCATTTCAAGTGCACCACGGACAACCAACAGTCCACCTACCAGGATTCCGCAGAGGAATGGATAAGCGGGATGGAACCACGGTTTCTCACGGAAGAACAAAACGCACGCGAGGCCCGCCAGCAAGCTGAGAATGGGCACGGACGCCCAACCGATCGGAGTGCTGAAGAAAGTGCGTCGCGCGAGCACCGCTCCACGCTGGCTGAACGTGACCGCCAAGACCACCACAATGCCAACGATCATGCCTTCGTAAACGTCAGCACCGGTCCCGACAATTTTATTGACGGCATCAATGACGGTCCGCAAAAAAAGACACCCGAGCACCGTGCCTGGAATTGTTCCCACGCCACCTGACAAGGCACAGCCTCCGATCACAGCTGCAGCAATGGCGTTGAGCTCATAGCCACGAGCTAGGATATCGGGCTTGGCCGAGCCTTGATCCGCGAAGTAGACGATGCCGACCATCGCAGCCGACACGCTACCGATCACATAGGCCAGCCATTTCAAACGATCGGTTCGAATTCCGCTCAACCGTGCTGCAGCCTCATTGCCCCCCATGGCATGCAGATGTCGGCCAATTACGGTTCGGCTCATCAAAAACCACAGCAACACGGCAAATACCAGAAAGACGATTGCCACAGTGGTCACGTCTTTGAGCGAGTCGCGGAGAGCCAGATCGGGAAAGTCGATTTGAGACCGATTTCCAGTTACCGCCAACACCAAGCCTCTTCCGAAACTCCTCAAGCCGACCATCGTAGCCAGAGTCGCGATGAAGGGTGGCAGACCAACGCTGGTAATTAACCAAGCATTCAGGGTGCCTACCATTGCTCCGGCCAGGAGTGTCCCAAGGATGGAGACCACCACCACCCATGTTTGGATTTCCCCAGCCCGAAACCCTTCGGGGTCGACCAACATGAGCAGGCTGCTAAATACGGTGGCGCTGAGAGCGATCACCGAACCGCTCGATAAATCGATCCCTCCGGAAATGATGATCACCGCACTCCCTAAGGCAAAAAAACCTAGGAACACAGTATTGCGAACAATCAATTCAGCCGTGCTGCCTGGATTATTCAAATAGGTGCGTCCGGGATCCAGCCCGATGGTGACCACCAAGACGATCAACCAAGCTAAGATCAGCTTCGCTTCTACAGTGGAAAAGATCCGTTTGAACAAACTACTATTGGCTGGGCTCACAAACTTGGTCTCAATCGGTCAGGCATTTCAAAAGGTATTCCACCACGATCGGAAGTCCTGGGACCTTATCGTTCAACTTCCTTTTTTCGATTCGGAGTGGCACTGGCAAGACCTGGGAACGTCTTTATGGCCAACTGGCACGCTCGCCAACAAGGATGCTTCCAGTGCCACCAAGTCCGCTAGAGCGCCATGTTTTTTTGTTCGCAATCCGCAGCCCGCTGCTCAACGTACGACCGGCTCAACGTACGACCGGCTCAACGTACAAGCTGCCGAGGCTTGGCCCCAACGGCAGAGGCTCGACGGCACTAGCATGCAACGCTCCAATTGAGCTCGGCAATGCACTAGGAACTCGTCAAATTGTATTCCTTCAGCCACTCTTGGAATTCACCGATCGAAAGGAACTCGACTCCAGAACCGAACTCATCGAACATCTCAGCGGTCAGAGGAGAGCCTGAAGTGGGAACGACGACCTTAAGTCCTGTATCCAAGACATCGCCGCCTGGCTGTCCCATATTGGGAAACATTTCCTGCACAGTTGTCTCATCACCGGTCAGCTTGGCAAATGCATAGCGCACCGCTTCGTATCCCATGCCAAATGGATTTTGAACCACCATGACATCAATCATTCCTTCGCCCATTTGTTGAATGGCGAGCTGCTCGGCATCAAAGGTAACGACAGCGAATCGATCGCGAAGTCCCTTCTCTTTCACCACGTCGACAATCGCAGGCGCGTTGTACGACCAAATTCCAGCCAGGACGTTCAATTCTGGATAGCGATCAATCACATCGCGAACATTATCACGAGCGCGTCCACGATCGGTTTCGTCGAGCTTGCGTTCCTTCTGCGTGAACCACCCCTCCGTGGCCATCGAGAAGCCGTCCATGCGTTGGACGGCGTTTTGCTGACTATCAAATCCGACGAACTGAACGTAGCTGCCACCCTGTGGCTTCAGATTCTTGGCGGCAGTCCCCAGGACCCGTCCACCACTGATATTGTCGGTGCCAACGTAGAATTCACGAATGGATTTGAAACGTTCATCGAGGTCGCTATCGAAACAACCAATAATGATGCCCTTTTCGTGCAGGTTCTTGAGCTCATCGGCAATGGCGGGATTGGTGGCAGACACCGGCGAAATGATCACCGCCGCAATATCCCCTTGAGTTCCGTACTGTCGCAGTTTTTCGATCTGCCCCTGCTCAGCGTTTTCATTGGAATCCATGCCAGCTGAATAACCTGCTTCAGCTAGGTTTAGATCCTCAGCAGCTTGAGCAATTCCGGCACGAGCGGCGTCCCAAAAGGGAGAATCGGTGTTATTGAGCAGCACGATCCGCTTGGTGCCGCTCCCGCCTGTGGCAGCAGACTTGGACGAACCGGACGGCTCGCAGCCAACCGTAGCGAACAACAGAGCAACTGCAGTCAATGTAGCGATGGATTGAAAGGGTCGCATTCCGGGACCTTTGGCAAGATGAGCTAGCGGTGCGCAAAACAACATTCCGTGCTGCGAAGGGCTGTTTCCAGCACTTGCAACGCGAAGATTCTAAATTGTCCGCCGTCGACATACAAGCGACCGACACGGCGCTTCGCGGCTATTGCCCGAGAACGACTTTCTGCCCAGTCCGCGCACTCTTATAGATCGCCAAGATGAGTTCGACACTCCGTCGTCCCTCGTGACCATCAATGATCGGTGGCCGTTGCTCCTCGATGGCTAACAGAAAATCACGAAACAATTCGGCATGGGCATGGTGGCCAATGGCCGCTGGATCAGCCGCTCCGCCTCCCGTCTTCGTCCGCCCCTGCATCTCCTCCCGCAACTGCTCGTCTTCGGGAGTTGGCTCAGCGAACTCCCATTTGACAATGTCTTCCTCCTCCAAGACGGCCATTCCCTTGGAACCAGAGATCTCAATCTTCTTGAGCGACCCCGGATAACCAGCCGTCGTCGCTTCGATGACACCTAAAGCTCCATTGGCAAATCGAATGGTCGCGGTGGCCACGTCCTCGACTTCAATCCGATCGTGAGCCAACGTGGCAGTGTGTGCCATCACTTCGACCGCAGGTCCCATGAGCCACAGCAGCAAGTCGACGCTATGGATCGCTTGATTCATCAAGGCGCCGCCACCGTCCAGCGCCCAAGTGCCACGCCACGCACCACTGTCGTAGTACTCCTGCGTGCGGAACCATTTGACATAGGCATCCCCGAGCGCGAGCGTTCCAAAACGTCCTGCTTCCACTGCCTGCTTCATCAACTGGCTAGCGCGGTGAAAACGCGATGGGAAGATGGTAGCCAGCTGAACGTTCGCTTGCTTGCACGCCTCGATCATGGCGTCGCACCGCTCTGGAGTTACGTCCAGCGGCTTTTCCACAATCACATGCTTGCCTGCCCGAGCAGCGGCAATGCAGGGTTCCATGTGCGCCCCGCTGGGGGAACAAATGGTAACGATGTCGAGGTCCTCACGAGCGAGCATCGCATCGAGATCGGTGTAGACGTCTCCGCCGAACTCAGCCGACAAGGCTTCCGCCTTGGGCGCCGTCCGATTGTAGCAAGCGACCAACTTAGCTCCTGGGATATCTGCGATGGCCCGAGCGTGAAAGTTAGCGATCATCCCACATCCGATTATTCCAAAGCCCTTGGGCATCATTCTCTCCTGATTAACTGAGTCCTGGTGGCATGGCTAAAAAGCATTCCGCCACGTGAAAGCTTATCGATCCCGCAATGCGCCACACCATCGCTCGTTGGTACGGTCAGCTGTGGCGTAGCGGCTGGTCGACATTGTAACTCGCCATATAACGACGGTTTGAAAACGGTTGGTTGAAATAGTCCCCCGCCGCCTGACGGGCTGTTAAAATCCTACCCCGCTGCGTGAGCAAGGACAGGTGGTTCCCCCTACAGGGCAATTACGGACGCTACCGTCGCAGTAAACTTGCTAGCGCTCTCAACGCGGCAGCCGCGTGAGGATCCGGATAGTGCCTGCAGCAACACGCTTTTGGGGAGCACTTCCCTCCGGATAAAACTGGAAACGCGCTGACACCCACCAGTCGGCAGCTAAGACAGCTCGGTTGCTGCGGCATTGCGATTCGCAAATGTGATTTGGAAGATGATGCTAGCGTGGCAATGGAATAGGGAATCGAGGTTACCCCGCCATCATGATTCCGCGTAGTCGCTGCCCACTCCGTCGGAATGCAACTGGAACGAGCGGCTCCAGGAGACCATCAGTGGCGCGTGGCAAGCCCAATTCGACTCGTCCTAACACCGGCGGTGTATTGAACTCACTGTCCGATCCGGGGCGACGCGTAAATAAAATCTTAAACGCACATGGCCTAATGAGCGTCACAGAGTCCCAGTGGCATTTCATCCTTGGGATCCACGACACACAAAGCTCGCTTACCGGTGAAAATATGGTACAAGGGCTCGCCCACCAATTCGGCACGCCACCCCCTGAGCAACTGCGGAAACTCCTCGTCCGATTCGGTCAGCCGGGCACCGTCTAACCAGTACCCCGCTAAACGCCCCACGTCGTCGCTCGTTCCCACAATCGCAGGTGCAATATTGTTGGTCCGACAAAGATAGGACATGGCTGCCGTCAAGAATTGCTGCAAAAGAGCCGGGGGCCGAGCGCGCTTGCTTTGACCAATCCAGGGTGCAACCGGAGCCGGTAGTTTGGCACCACGCGTGACGCAATCTGCGATCTCGGGAAGAAAGCGTTGAAATCCACTGTGATGCAACCCGCGAATGTGCGCAATCTTGGCCGGGTCCGACGATCCCCGCTTGGCGAGCTCCACAATCAAATCATCGCGCAACACACGCCGCGCTGGCATGTCTTTCAATTGCGCACGCTGGTCGCGCCACAACCACAATTCACGCACAATGGACAATTGCTTACCATGCAGCGATTGGATCCCTGACAGCTTGAACCACCCCTCTTGCTCCTGCGTCTGGATCAAGTTGTCCTGACGCCTCGCCAATTCATCTTCCAACCATCGCAGCCTCCCAGCCGCAATCAACTGTTCTGTCAAAGCATCGTACAGAAGTGGTAAATGCAGCACATCCAAAGCGGCATATTCGAGTTGTGCTCGCGTCAGGGGACGCTTACGCCAGTCTGTGCGGGTCTCCCCCTTGGGGACGTTTTCCCCCAGCAGACGGTGCAAGAGCTTGCCGTAAGATGCCGGGTATTCTCCCCCCATCAATCCAAGGGCAACCTGCACGTCGAATAGTTTAGGAACGGCCATGCCTGTGGCGCGGTGCGCAAACAGAATTTCCTCGCGTCCAGCATGCACGATCACCGTGCGAGCCGGGTCGAGCAAGGCTTGCCACACGGAGGAGATATCATCGATCGTCTTCGGATCGACGATAAAAACGGCCTCCCGTGTCGAGACCTGCAATAGACAGAGATCGGGACGGTAGCAATCCTCAGCAACAAACTCGGTGTCGATGCCAACTAGATCTACCGCAGTTATCGCATCCACTACCGACTGAAGCTGATCATTTTCGTTTATAAGCGTATAATTCACGCGAGAGTACAGCCAATTACTTTAATGCCAAGCGCTAGCGATTCCTTGGGAATTGCCTACGCACGATACCGATGAGCTCAACGACCATCAATGACGCGCTCCCAGCGCTAATATAAACTCCGCCCCCCTCAACAGCAGGGGAGCAACGAGCTCGACTCGTTCCAATAGGCGATCGTCGCCTAAGAATCGTTAGTCGACTGGTTTGTTGGCTATCTATTGCCAAATTTCATGCTATCAATTGCAAACCAGGCCTCCTATTAAACCCGCACCATGGGTTACTGCCAAGCTACCCTAATCCCAACTCCTGATGTTCCCTATGGCAGACACCAGTTCCAATCACCTTCCCGGTCGTTCATTATTTAGTGGTCGCTGGGCGGCTGATGCTCTTCCGCGACTCTTAGTCAGCGTGCGAGACGCCAGCGAAGCCCGCATGGCTCGCCGAGCAGGCGTGGATTGGATCGACCTCAAAAACCCTGACAGTGGATCGCTTGGAGCACCCGAACTAGCCACATCCCAAGCGGTGGCACAGGAACTTGCCGATTTCCCCTGCCGCAGCATCGCTTTGGGGGAGTTGGCCGATTTGGATCTCGCGGCGAGCCACTCCTCCGCCAATGTCCGTGAAATGGCGGAAGGTTTTCCGATCGCCAAAGTCGGTCTTGCGCGGCTTGGGCAGTCTACGGCGTGGCAAACTGCCTTCCGCGCATTGGCCCGCCTACTTACTCCGGAAACGGCACTAGTCCCGGTGATTTACGCAGATTATCAAGCGTGTGATTCGCCGAGTCCCAAGGCGGTCCTGGAGCTCATTGCAGAGATCCAGGCCCCTTACCTGTTGATCGATACGTTTCACAAGGCAGGACAAACCGTTTTCGATTCCTTGGGGCGGTCCGAACTCCTGGAAATCGTCCAACAGGCATCCGCCAGCGATTGCCACACGGTTCTCGCCGGTTCGCTGCAGACCCCGGACCACGCCACCTACCAAATGCTGTCAATTTCCGCAGTGGCCGTTCGTGGCGCCGTCTGTCACACAGATCGCCGAAGTGCCCTGTGCGAAAAGAAATTGAATCTTTGGGTCAGCGAGTTTGCATCCGCGTAGCAGCGGGTTGGCGAAAGCGATAGAATACAGCCAGAGGCTTTGCTATTCTTAGTACAACTCCTTGGAAACCCGGCTCACCATGTCCTCCAGCCCACCACGCGAACCACTCTCCGCCCTGATTCGCCAAGACACCAAAGTTGTCGGAGCAATCTGCTTGCCGGAAGAAGACGTCCAAGAATTCATCGACCAATTCAACAACTGCTATGGCCCGATGCGAATGTGTATCGAGCGCCCAAAATTTGGTCCCAAAGCACCAGCGGTGTTGATCCCAGTTGGAGCCAACTTCCGCAAGCCACTGCGAGCCCCGATCGCGTCCGTTCGACACACGTTCGAAATCCGCACACAGCCCGAAGCGTAACCGCTTGTGCAAACAGTTCCGCCGCCGCTGATTGAAATAGCAAACTGCTGCGTCAGAGATTATTAATCGAGTTGCAGTCTCAATTCCAATGCGAAACTCGCATCCCAAGTCGAAACGCAGCAGTGTCCAATCCAGCCTTGCCCGCCGGCGGCAAACACTATCAGCCAGCCGGTGCCTAAGAACAGGTGGCTGCCGCTCAACGCAAGTTCGGGGCACTGCCACCTGGCTGAAATTCAAACTGCCCTTCAGTCCACAAGCCGCTCGACGCGGATCACGGCAAAGGGATGTCTCTGAGCTGATACTGCACGGTTTGCTGCGTAATTGCTGCTGGTGATTCATAAACCAATCGGTAATCATCTGGGTCGCCGTTGATCTGAAACAGGTAGGCGATCCCCGCAGCATTCGGTTGCGTGGCATAGGTTTGCAGGCCGACATTCTCCTGGCGTTGCTCATTGGCGTCCAATAAATACGCTTCGTTGGACATGATCCATCCACGAAAGGAGTCGAGCGCACCTTGAGAGTCCCCGAACTGCACCATCAGGCGCATTTCGTGGACGGCACCATTGCGGCGTGCGCCTTCGAGGGTCACCGTTACGTCGCCGAACTTCTCGGTTTGCCGCGTTCCATTGGCAAAGTTTTTAAAGATGTACTGATGCCTTTCTCCTGGAACGGCCATGACAAACTCACCTTGCACATTCGACAGGCTTCGTTCCGATCGAGGCGGGCGCTGCAACTGCACATCCACTTGCGTCGAACAGCCACCGAGGTTGAGTGAAAACTCTGGTGCGGCTGCTGGATTGGCGGCCTGCAATTCGGTGGCCTCGCCGGCCGTCCCCTGCAAGGACTTCCTTGGCACCCGCATAAAAATGGGCTTCAGCCGCGGCTCCCAACTCACCAGAAACGAAAATTCCAACATGCCGTCTGCCCCTCCCCCCAGCGGAAGAGAAGTGCGTGTGGAAAGAGCATCGATACGGAATGGCCCAGTTTGAAAGGGCTGGACACGAACTCCGGAATCCTCCGAATCCTCAGCCTCCAGATTGCCACGCACCCCCAGAACCAACAGGTCTTCGGTCGTGCTGAAAGAACGGATTCTCAGTTTGGCTTGCTGCATCACCTGCTCGACGGCTTCCCAGAACGTAACACCGTCACACGTCAACTCTACCTGCCGCCCCTCTCCCTCTCCTTGGAGTTCGATCGGATTTTGGGTCTGCTCTGAAATCTGCTTCAACGCGTCCCCCACACTGTATGCCCCACGAAGTGTTACCCGTGAAGCTTTGAAGAACGATTCAACTTCGACGCCCTGCAACGCGGTCCGAATCCTTTCTAAGCGAATCTTGAGTTCACCGGAAGTGCGCGGCGTTACCGCAGGCAAGTCCGGCAGGATTGAACTCCCCATTTCTACCAACTTGCGTTCGGCAGTGTCGCGATCAATCAACTGATTCGCCTCGAGTTGCCGCACCCACTTGCGAACTAACGCGGCGTCGGCCTGGGTCGGAGGTACTGCTGACGGAGTTACCGCTGGCGAAGGGGTTTCGGGGGTTGGCGTGCCGGCGGCTGGAATGGCCTCCGGCTCTGATGCCAGAGGCTTCTCCTGAGCCCAACCACGGAAGGATGTGTGGTCCTCAATTCCCAAGAAACCAGCGAGCAAGAGGATGAAAAACTTAAAACCATTTCCCAATCGCGCTCCGAGGCGCCTTCCCAAAACCTGGATCATCACGACAAAACCGTCAAAAGAGGATTATCCGGACGCGAAGTCAAACCTGTTGTAGCCTAACACGCTCTGCCCCCTCTACGCCACTGTGCTGGAACCTAGACTTCCGTCAAAAGGACAGCCATTCATGCAGCTCGCACCAAAATCTTGTGTTTCCCGATGCCTCCGTCACTGCATGCTTGCCGGCGGTGCCTTACTAAGCAGCGCCTCGGCCACTCAAGCTCAAGCCCCTCAGGTCTTAGAGCTCGAGACACGCACCGCTACTGTTCGCGGACTTCCCATCCACTGGACCTCCTTAGAGGCGGTCATCTTAGAGTCCTCCGGGCGTATGCATCTACTCGACCAAGCAGTTGTCGAGAGCTACCAATTGCAGTCCGAGACCTTCCAGCCACAAGCCTTGATAGCGGCGCGAAGTGAACTCCAGTTTCAAATGGGGCGCAGTTTTGAAACCATCATTGCAGGGCCCTATGTCATCGCGGCACCGCGCGGGCAAGCCGAACGTTGGCGCGATAGATTCCTGGCACTGTTGGCCGGATACTCGCGGTATTTCCAAGTTCGAGGCACAACTGTCCGCAAACCCGATTTCCCGCTTCCCGTGATTGTCTGCCGCAACCGCCAGGAATTCCTTCGAATGTCCGCTTTTGAAGGCGACGGAGCTACGGGCAATGTCGTCGGCAGCTACTTCCCACGATCCAATCGGTGCCTGCTCTACCAACTGCCGGGAACCCAAGGGACCAACTGGGAGGAGACCGAAGCGACGATCGTGCACGAAGCAGTTCACCAATTGGCCTACAACACGGGCCTCCACGAACGCCTATTTGCCAACCCGCTATGGTGCGTCGAAGGGCTGGCCTGCATGTTCGAAACCCCCGCTGTGTACGACCTGAGCGTCAGTCAAAGTTCCATCGCCAATCGCATGAATCCCGGTCTCGCACGGATTTTCCGGGAGGAGTTCCAGGAGACCGCCATCTTGGATGCTGCCATACGCGATTTGATCGTCCGCGACGACTTTTTTAGAAAAAAGCCGGAAGCCGCCTACGCGTTGGCTTGGGCGCTGACCTTCTACCTTTCCGAGCGACTTCCCGGCGAGTATCAAAAACTCTTAAGATCGCAGACCCAACATGGTTTCGGCGAATACACTGCCGGCCAGCGCATGCAAGACTTTCGCGCTGCAATTTCGATGGACCCCAGGATGTTGGCCATCCAGATGCAACGCCTGCTAGCCGAATAGCGCGCCCCCCAAAGTAGCACGGGCCCCCGGCCCGTGAATATTAGCCAAGTAGCACGCCCCCGCCGCGCGCCGCCCCCAATGCTTCGTGGAGACATGGCACTCGCCAGCCCCTCGCACTTTGCCACAAACCGCACCACAACCGGTTATACTGGTGGACCATTGGCCCGCAATCATTTTCCCACCCACATAAGTGCACATTCCCATGCAGCGTCGAAGTTTCATGCTTAACGGTTCGCTCCTCCTGGCGTTAGCTGCGTCCAGTCCCTGCTTGGCCATTCCTCCCTTTAAGCGAGCGAAGCCAGGCCGAATGCGACTGAGTTTGGCAGCTTATTCCATGCGGCAGTATCTCCAGCCCAAGCCTGACGAGCCGCATAAAATGGACTTGTTCGACTTCGTCGACTATTGTCGCGAACAGGGGTTGGATGGCGCCGAGCTTACGAGCTACTACTTCCCAGAAGACGTGGATAACGACTACCTCGTGCGACTCAAGCAACATTGTCATGTGACGGGTATCACCATCACCGGTGGAGCAATTCGCAATGACTTCTGCAGCAACGACCCCGAAAAACTCGAAGCCAGTTTGGCCCACACTCGGCAATGGGTCGATCGCTATGCAATCCTGGGTGCACCGGCCATTCGCGTGTTCGCTGGCAATCAGCCCAAAGACGAAGAGTTGTCGGTCACGCTCGAGCGATGTGCGAAGACTTGCCAAAAGGCCTGCGACTACGCGGCCAGTAAAGGCGTTTTCTTGGCCTTGGAGAATCACGGCGGAGTCACCGCACACGCCAAAGATCTGCTTGAGATCGTTCGACAAGTCGAATCACCCGCACTGGGCATCAACTTTGACTCGGGCAATTTCCGCAGCGCTGCCGATCCCTATTCCGAATTGGTGAAAATTGCTCCGTATGCGGTCAACGCGCAGATCAAAGTCGAAATGCACATTGATGGCAAGACGGTGCCCGCCGATCTATCGCGAATCGTCCAGATTCTGCAAGACTCCGGTTACAGTGGATGGGTCGCTCTGGAATACGAAGCCCAAGAGAACCCCTTGGAAGCGATTCCCAAATGGTTGGGAGAACTCCGGCAGCGACTCTCCTAAACCTGCGTCTCACCATCCTACCTCTCCTATTCACATCGACTCCTCATCCTTCAAGGAATCCCCGCAGCATGCCATCCCATCGACACCCTCGCTTCCTGGCCGCCGCAGCAATTCTGGCCATTGGCCTATGTTCTGTCAGCCTCAGTATCGGGCAAAACTTATCAGCAGCAGAGCCTGTCAAGATCCTCCTCATCACCGGTGGCTGTTGCCACGATTATGATTATCAATCGAAAACAATTCAGGAAGCCTTCAAACAACACAAGATCGATGTGGAGTGGAAGGTTGTCCAAGAAGGGGGCAACGGCACGGAAGCAGAAATCAAACTCTACCAAGATCCCAAGTGGGCGGACGGATTTGATGTAGTGATCCACAACGAATGCTTCGCCAATACCACCAGCGAAGAATACATCAAGCAAATCACGGAAGCTCACAAGAATGGAGTCAATGGCGTGGTCATCCACTGCGCCATGCACACCTATCGCGCTGCCGAGTTTGACGACTGGCGTGAATTCCTAGGCGTGACCAGTCGCAAGCATGAACACCAATCCAACTATCCGGTGAAAGTGGTTGAACGCGACCATCCGATCATGAAGGGCTTTCCCAATGACTGGGTAACCCCCAAGGATGAGCTCTATATCATCGAAACGCTATGGCCCAACGCCAAGCCGCTAGCCACCTCGATCAGCGAGCAAACCGGCAGTTCCAATCCATGCTTCTGGGTGAACGAGTACGGCAAGTCGCGCGTGTTCGGAACCACCTATGGCCACAGCAACGAGACCTTTGCCGACAAAACGTTCCAGCAGGCCTTAGTGCGCGGCACTCTGTGGGCCGCCGGCAAATTGCATGACTAACGCTACCTCCAGCTTCCCCCCGTAGCATGTGTCACACACCCGTAGCATGGCCCCCCCGGGCCGTGCCCCCTGTCACTCCTAATTCCCCCCTCAACACTCCACCCTACAGCTCCCGCTGCAACGCAGCAAAAGTCCCCTTTAAACGAACATGATTCTAAAGCAAAACTGCTATTTATCGTGCGTCCCAGTCCGGGGCTTGACTTGAAGAAGCCGTCGTGGTCCCCCAAATCGAAACAGCCCCCCTCGCCCCGCCTCGGTACTCCGGAGAGATGGGGACGGAGGGTCAGAGGCTTGCCAGGCAATTAGACGCAATATCCTCAATCACGGCCCGGGGCCATGCTACCTCCGTGCACGAAACAGCCTCCACCTGCTCCGGGGAGATGGGGGAAGGGGGGAAGAGAGCTTGCCAGGTAACTAGACGCAATATCCTCAATCACGGCCCGGGGGGCCATGCTACCTCCATGCCCGAAACAGGCTTCCCTCGCCCCGGTACTCCGGGGAGAAGGGGAGGGGGGGTGAGGGGCTTGCCAGGCAATTCGTCGCAACACCCCACCCCATATTGCCATCACCCCAGAGCAGCACTTGCTGGGATTCAAATCATGCCGGCTAAATATCTCGGTTGCCTAGTCGTGATACTCTTCGGACAAGGGGCATTCTTGTGGTGCGCGACCACGCGTCTCAGTCCGACCGTTGACGAATACCCGCATCTAGCGGCAGGGGTCGAATATTGGAATACCGGTACCACCGATTTGTATCGGGTCAATCCTCCACTAACGCGACTCTGGGCGACTTGGCCAGTGGCTCTCGGTGGATATCGCGTGCCGCAAACGGATTTCTTCGTTGCTAGCGGGAAGACGGCGCGCCACGAGTTCAGGCGCGGCCCCATGTTTGCCGAGGCCTACGGTGAGCGTGCTTTCCAAGCGTTGGTGCTAGCCCGCCGCATGTGCATCCCGCTGGTGTTACTCGGAACGTTAGGGGTGTTTGCTCTCGCCGTGACGGCTACCGGAAATCCGCAAGCCGCCTGCTTGGCCAGTGTCCTGTGGGGCTTCAACCCCATTGTGTTGGGCTACGGTCCGCTGCTTGGAACCGATATCCCTGCCGCGTGCGTGGGCGTGTGGGCCGTGTTTGCCGTCACGCACGCCTACCAATCCTCAAGACTCAGGGATGTTGTCTTGGCGGCAATTTGGGTAGGACTAGCCATCGCCACCAAATTCACTTGGCTAATTCTATTTCCAGTAGCTGTCGTCGCCATCGGCATGGGCGTTCGCCGCAGCGCTCTCTCAGAGAAACTTTCCACACGGAGATGGCTTCGACCGCTGGGGGCAACTTGCATGTTCGCTTTCCTGGTGTGGGCCGTGGTGGCAACGGCGTACCGCTGGCAGAACTTGTTCATCCCTTTGCAGGACTTTGAATTCACCTCCCAGATGCTGGCCGGCCCGATCGAAGGCATGTCAGGAAACCGTTGGACAGGCACCCTCCTCGGAGCACTGCCCATTCCAATCCCGGGCACCATGCTCGAGGGATTGGATTTGCAATGGCAAGATTTCGACACACCTCGCCCAGCCTTCCTGTGTGGGCAATGGCAGAGGGGAGGTTGGTATTCCTACTATGCATTCGTGCTTTTGATGAAGATGCCGATCGGTTGGCTGCTGCTGCTGGCTGTAGCTGCCAAGTGGAGTTTTCGTTGGAACAGCCTGGCACTCGCTTGCTGGGGAGTCATTGGCATTTGCTTTGTATTCGTCAGCTTGAAAACGAACATGAATCAGCATGGCCGCTATATCTGGCTCGTGCTCCCCGAGTTGGCTGTGGTCGCCGTCGCAGGATTCAATCAGTGGAATCGCATTTTGCGTAGCCTGGCCTGGATCGCAGCCGGGGAGGTCGTACTGACAAGCTGCCTTGTTTTCCCATTTGGTTTGTCGTTTACCAATCAACTATGGGGTGGTCCGCAAGCTGCATCGTCCCTCTTGGCAGACAGCAATGTCGACTGGGGACAGGGCTGGGTGGAAGTAGCCCGTTGGTCAAAACTCCCGAATGAAACGCACCTTCCCGTAGCCATTGTTCGTCCACATTGGGTGAATTTCGCCGCGCTAGGAATCGACACGATTGAGCATTCGGACTTGTCGGACAAACAGCTGTCTGAGCTAGCCACCAACTCCACCGTCCTGGTGTTGGTCTCCATCGATTCACGCCAAATGCTCCAGAGCAATCGGACCATTCCTTGGATGGATGTCAATCCGCAGGTGCGAATTGGCTGCTGCGTGGAAGGCTATGAAATTTCACTCTCAAGCCTACAGACACTCGACATTTTTTGGCTGCGCAAACCACCCCTTTGAACACCAGCCAACCACCCGACGACGCTGCCGGATCGATCGCCTTTTCTAAAAAGCAGGGAAAACCCTTGCCCCCCCCCCATTCCAACCTGATAACATCAACCACACAGGGGTCATGCCGGCAGGATGAAGCCCAAGCAGAGTATGGGGATTGCGGTGAATCGATTCTTTGAGATTTTATCGGTTGTCTTGGGATCAGCGGGTGTCAGCTTGCTTTGCGTTTTCTGGTGGGGTCCCGGAAGTCCGCCAAGCGTTGAACAAGTACTTGCACTCAACACCAAGACCTTAGACTTTGGTCTCCTCAGCATTCAGCAGCCAGGGGCGCAGACTCTAGAAATCACGAATCGATCGGGCGAGCCGATGGATTTTCGTATCGAGTTCGATTGCAATTGCACCACGGCCACTCCACCCACGGGACAGATCGCGGCAGGGCAAATCCAAACCGTTGACGTCACTTTCCTACCTGTGGCCACCAACCAAGGAAACGCGATTTCCTCCGCGAGCCATGAATGCATCGTGAACTTTAGGACTTCTCAATTGGTTGCATCCCAGGCGGTAGAATTGGTTGCCTCGCTATACACTCCAGTTCTGTGGGATTCGGCCCGAGCGAAGCTTCGAAGCGAAGCACTGCTGGATGCGCCGTTTCAAATCGACCTCACGCTAGCCAGCGATGTTGAGCGGATTGAAGTCATTTCGTCTCCCGAATTCCTTGAGATTGACGAAGTCTCAGCACCTCATCCAACCTTCCATGCCGTGTCGCTCCGCGGAACAACGCGTTCCGGTACGGAAGTGGGAACGAAGGAAGGGAAAATAGTCCTGCGGGCCTTTCCCGTGCATAGCGTCGACCATGACGCTGCAGATCTAAGTGTTTTCACTCAAACAATTCACCTCTCGCTAACGCACACGACCACTCGCCCCTTCCGATTGAGTCGATCGATGCTCGAATCCGAACCAGGAATTCCAAGCAGACTAGCTGCAATCCCAAGTCCTCACATGCAGTCTGCCCAGATTCAATCCGCCACCTGCAGCGACGATAGTTGGGAGCTGTCAATTGGGGACAGCGGGGAACTGGTGGCAACTCCCCAAGTGATGTTGGACGACGAGCAATCCGATCCCGCTGTGTACTGCAAGTTGAAAGTGCTATGCGTTCATCTTGACTCTCATTCCGAAATATTTGAATGCCACATCACACTATATCGAAAGGAGGAAGTTACGCCGACCCCCCGTGAATCTGAAACATTGAATTGATGAAGTCCCAACCGAAAGTAACAATGAAAATGCGAACACTACAACTGACTTTAGTAGCGGCGATAACAGCGTTGGCAACCCTGCCATGTTAATCTGCAGCTTGCCTTGCGCTGTGCAATGATGGCACCGTGGAAGCCCAGGCTGTTCTGTGGCTCGACCCGGGTGCCACTCCTTATTGGCTATGTCAGGTCTACACCGATGCAGTCCGAGGTGACATTTACATTACGAGTAAAGGTGAACCTGTTGAAAGGACAGCGGCAGGCGTACGCGCCTACGATTTCAATGCTCTTGAGAATTGCACACCAGCTTGTCAGGCGGCAACCACTCCGATGCCAAGATTGCATTTGTTGCCGACTGCCTACGATCCACACGATTCGTGGGGAGTCGGGGAATTGCCGAACTACTATTGCAACGTCGAGGATCAGTGAAAACTGCTGTACTACTAAGCATTTGTCCTACATGTCTCCGCTGCGTTTAAAGGAAACACAATGAAGCTGCTTACCTTGGCCCTTGGTGCAATACTGACCTGTGCTTTAGGGATTTCCGGACGACTCCTCGCAGACGAATTCTCCCTAACTCAACTTGCTGAGATGGATCCGGCAGAGACTGTCACGATCATTACGGAATCCTTAGAAAACACTGCCTCGGAACTTGAGGGGAAGACGATTGAGATTGATGTGCAGCAATCTGGAGTTATCAGGAAGCCTGCAACTGCGCGAATCAACAACAAGCTCAAACTAATTACATCTCAAGAAAAATGCTTTGTGGAACACTTTATTAACGACCTCAAGAGGGCGATGATCTTTGATGGTAAAAAGACAAGCCGGTGCTACTTCAATCAAGCAGGGAAGCTCGACGAGGTGGCTATTTTCTGCAAAAACCCAAGCGTCATGCTTGAATTCCTCCCGTTTATCCAGGTAGGTAGGACGTCTGCATTTACTTACCGAGGCAACGAAGGAGGACTGGAAAATGTAGATCGGTTCATTGAGCGGGTCCTCCTTGCCCCCCCCCAGGCAAGGTCGATAGACTGGCTAAACGAAGAAATAGATGGCAAGGGTCAGGTACTAGTTCAACGCACTGCAAAAGATCATCACTCCGGTACCATTATAGACGGGAAAGCAGAAACCAATTGTTATTTCGGGTACGTGAACAACACACTTGTCTTCCTTGGCAGAGATTCAGTATCTCAAGCACTCATCGACGATGGCGAATCAAAGCGCCTACAACGGTCGAACATCAAACACGAAGTAGAGTATCAATCTTTCTCGGGATATTTATTGCCTAGTTCCTGGCGCCACGTCGTTCAGCTATCCATTCTCAACATGGACGAAAGCCCAAGAGGCAAACCTACCATAGTACAAGATCTATCTTACAAAATCACCCAGTTTAAGATTCACGACACCTTCCCAACGGAATACTTGAAGCCACCTGTGATCGCAACTACCAAAGTTGTTGATAACTGTACTGCCAAGGTCGAAAGAGCAATCGCTCAGACGATTGAGGAAAATGCAGGCTGGCGGAAATGGTGGCCACTCGCCGCTGGAGCAACTTGCCTCCTCCTCGCCGGTACTGTTTGGATCTGGAAGCGACGGCGTCCATGAGCAGAGCATGAGCATTCGCTCGACAGCCAGTTGCCAGCGCGGACCACGCCAGCACAAGAGCTTTACCCTTCTTCGAAAGTTGACAGCCATGCACATGCCAGCCAAGCGCACGGGGTTTACGATCGTTGAACTGTTGACGGTCATCGGCATTATCTCCATCTTGATAGGCTTGCTGTTGCCTGCGATCCAATCCGCTCGTGAATCAGCTCGGAAGATGGATTGCATGAACCGCTTACGACAGATTGGCGTGGCAACTCACCATTTTGAATCTGCCTACCGAGCCTTTCCGGGGAATGGCTGGGGGTATCGCTGGCGGGCAGATCCCAACCGGGGGATTGGCCCCCAACAGCCTGGTGGCTGGATCTTTCAAATCGCTGGCTTCTGTGAAATGCCCCTTCCAGCGTCGACTGCCATAGATCCCATCGCCAGCTTGCACACCAGGACGGAACTGACTCGCTTGCCCTTCCCGCTCATGCGTTGCCCCAGCCGTCCCGGCAGTGAGCTGAGTTTGGCTAGTGTGGCGTCGACTCCTTACAATGCAACCTTTGTCGCATTGGTCGCCAAAACGGATTACGCAGCCAACGAAGGAAGCTACATCACCGACACCGACGGTGGTCCCAGATCCTTGGCAGAGGGAGATCGACGGAGCTACCACTGGACCAACACCGATGCAGCCAATGGGGTTATTTATTTGAGAAGTCGCGTTCGAACCGCTTCCATCACCGGCGGACTGTCCCAAACCTATTTGGCGGGAGAAAAACATGTTTCTTCGGCCAACTATTTTGATTCCCAAGATCCCGGTCACGATCAAAGCCTATTCTCCGGCGTGGATCTCGATTTAAACCGCTGGACATCCGAACCACCTCAACGCGATTCGCGGGATCAGCACACCCGCGCATTCGGATCGGCCCATCCATCCGGCTGCAACATGCTGCTCTGCGACGGAGCAGTCGCCACCGTCGACTATTCAATCGCCCCGGCGGTCCATCGCGAGCAGGGGACTCGGCAATAACGGGACAGAGAGAAGCGTGCTTGAGACGCGGCAGAAGGGGAGCACAACACCCTAACTAGCGTAGAGGCCTCCTTAGAATGAGAGACTCCCTCAACCCACAGGAGTCGCAGGTGCACAAAAAAAGCCGTAGGAAGGTTCCTAACGGCTTGATGCAGTGTCGGCGATTCGAGAATCAAGGGTTACCAAGATCCTCACGGTGAGTTAGGTCACCGCGACAGTGGCTTTGATTTTTTGAATGATATGCTCTTCTCCAGAGGCACTCATTAGCTTAGCAGCTCTCTTCTCCGCTTCAGCCTTCTTATCAAATTCAAACATCGCCACTCGCTTGAGGTCTTGGTTGAAGACGGCCCAATAGAGGCGAGTTCGACTCTCCACTTTGACTCGTCGCCGTGGTTTCGGCGCTTCGCCATCAAGGGGCGCTTTCTTCACCGCTTTTACACGGGATGAGGCCTTGGCTCCGGAACGAGTTTTGGGCGGCACTTTGGATTTTACAGCAGTAGCAGCGCGACCGGCCATGCATGAAGCTCCTAAGAAGATATGGGAAAGAAAGATGAGATGCTGAAACACAAGGATCAAGCGGAATCCCTCCCGCAGAGCCGCTGTTACAACGGCCCTAGCGACTCATCTCGTCACCTACTCAACCTTCGTTGAATACGCAACTGAATAACTGTACAGGTAGTTGTCCACGGGGCACGTTCGACTGACCGAAACCTCAGTCAACCTCTTCCATGTCCAGCCAAGTTGCGGATACCACATTCACAGGTGGGGCGCGGAAGTCAGCAAGCAATCATCGCTGCTGACCCAACGGCGAACTGAATGTTGATTTCTTACGAGTCCAAGCAGACTCACAATCCGTCACAGGTAGGTACTTCGTTAGCTTGACTGCGTTCTATTGTAATGCATCTCACAGAGATTTGACAGTACCAAGTGTCGAATTGAAAAATAGTTGCACTTTCCACGCCAATTAACGCTTGACAAATCCTTCCTCATAACCTCTCTAGGGCCCCCACAACATGCAGCCATCTTGCACAGATACCTGCATCTGCACGCACGTCGTGACGACGCAATGCGATTGCTTCAAGGCCCGCTGATAGACACCGCAAAGTGCTAGCAGCTGTACCGCGCCATTCACGTTGGTACTCCCCCCTAGACTGAACCTGGGGAGCACACAAGTGTGTGCGCACGAAGTCTGCCAGCGGGGCCAGGCTTAAGAAGCGATCCACCCTGCTTTGACCGGTTGGTGGATTGGAGCGCACTGCCAGTTGCACTGTCGCGCGTTAAGCACTTTCCCTTGCTCACCGGGCTATTGAAATAGCAATCCGCTGCCTGAGCAAGGAAAGGTGATTGCCGCTACAGGCCAATTGGGGAAATCACCCATTTAGTAATAGCTAAACTTGCCATTGAATCAACGAGCCGTCCTGCAACGGGTTATACGCTTTCAACCAGCTGGGGCGCGCGGGGAACCAGGCTGTGTCCACCGATTTTCGGATAGGTTCTAAATGCGTTGGAGCGTTAGGGGCTGCTCGGTGGACGGCCCTTCCCTGATGCAATGTGCTGCTTCCGCCCCTCAGCGTATTGGTTCGATTGCGGATACTCCTCTTCCAACCAACGCTGTAAATCGTCCGGCGACGGTGGCGAGTCTCCCATCCGGTCAACCAGCCGTCGCATGGCCGATCGGCACCAACCACACCCCGTCCCCGCGCTCTGGCATTCCGACAGCTGGCTAGCAACACGAACGCGATGAATTCGCGCGTAGTTCATGACCTTCCGCCAACTCACGTGGAAACACAAACACAATTCATCATCAACTTGCATGATTGATCACATTCATCGCGATGCGACACGCGGCTAGGAAGTCAGGAATATCCAACGTCTCTTGATTGGTGTGCACGTTGCGTTGCCCGCATCCCATCGTCACGGTTGGCACACCATGCTTGACGAGCCAATTCGCATCGACGCCACCATTGGAAATCGCCGTCTGTGGCTCTGCATCCAACGATTCAATGGCCGTCTTGGCGATCTGTACAGGAGGTGCATCTGCGTCGAGCAGAAAAGAATCATAGTCAACGCGTCTCTCGATCTGCGCCGCAACGGCCTGGCCGTTGCTACTGACCACTGCCGCTGCTGCAGATTCAAAAGCACTACAAATGGCATCGGCTATCTCGGTCCTAAACGCACTGTTGTGACTGCGTGCCTCTGCAGTGACTTCAACGTGCTCGGCCACCACGTTGGTGGCCACTCCCCCCTGAACCGTCCCGATATTGCTCGTTCCGCTTCTTCCCTTCTTCTTGACTGCGCCGAGCCAACCCGCCCGGACTAGGCTTGAGATCGCCAGGGAGGCTGCATTGATCGCGCTGGCCCCCTGCTCGGGCGCCAGACCAGCATGGGCCGGCAAGCCTTGCAACTTAATCCGCATCCGCTCTCCGCCAGTTGCACCGATCGTCATCTTATAGGGATTGCCACCATCGAAGTTAAATGCCATTGCAGGATTGCCGAGCTTCGAGACCGTCATATTGCGACTTCCCTGCAATCCAATCTCTTCTTGCACAAAGAAGCAAAGCGTCAGCGGGGGATGTTCCTCGTTCCGTTCCAACGTCTCTAAGACGGCCACCAGCACGGCGGCAACTCCAGCCCGATCATCCGCGCCTAACCCCGTGGTAGCTAGCGCTGAGCGAATTACTTGTCCGTCCCGCTTGGGACGACAGCCCACGCAAATCGGCACGGTATCGAGATGCGCCGACAGCATGACCCGCGGAAGCTTCCTGTTCCCAGGCAGTTTGACGATCAAATTCCCAACTTCTCCCGGCAGGGGAGTGCGTTTGTGGGCCGTGTCGAAACTCATGGCCGATTCGGGAATGCCTGCATCCCGCAACACCTGCTGTACCACCGACGCGATCTGGGACTCCTCACAGCTCTTGCCCTCTACCGCCATCAACTTCGTGACCAAATCAATCGCCCGCTTCTCATTCAATGGCCTCATCACCACCTCCTTAAATGAACTTTCAATGAACTTTACCTTCCTCTCCTACAAACCACCTCGCCATGGTGCGAAAACCGTGCTTAACTATCCTCCACAAGACTTAAGGGAGTGCCTAGCCCCATAGCAACGAAGCCTACTTTCATGGCAGCGGGTTTTCCGAATTCTGGTTACGGACTCCCTAAGGAAACCAGCAAAGCAACTAAACACGCCATTAAACAAAGAATACCGCTAGCTAACGAAAATGGCATAGCCTTTGCTGATTTGAAACCCGTGTTACTTCATAACGCTTCGCAAAGAGTTCAATTCGATGAATAACTTTCGCGCCCTGACGCTCCCCGCCCTACCATCGTACCTGCCAATTACTTTAAATGATGTTGGGCGTCTGGTGGAGCGTTGCGTGTGCAGCCCCTGGGCTTTGCTGCTCTGTAAACTGACGATCGGAATCGTTTCCGCCTATGACATTCACCAAACTGTAAAGTATGTGGAGTACCTGCCACAGATGGAGTTGAATCCGTTTGGACGTTGGATGATGTCCTTGGACACAGGTCCTACCTGTAGGTTGCAGCAAACAGCTTGCTTTATTACCGCGAAATTCGCCGGCAATTTCCTCTGCTTGGCCCTTCTGGAAATACTTGCCTCCTGGAAGAAACATATTGCCACGGGAGTTGCCATCCCGGTCGCCGCCTTTCAACTCGGCTTGCTAGTTTTCTTAATCTGCGCGAACGGACCGGGAGGCGACTAATCGGATTCCAACAAGTGCTGCCTCAGAAACTCGGCCCGGCGGCGGCGGCCGTAGGGAGTTTCGGCGGCGCCATGCCCCGCGCCAGGCAGGACCAAGAGCTCAAAATCTTTATCGGCTTGAATGAGTGCATGGGCAACCTGCAGTGTTGAAGAGGGGTCAACATTTCGGTCCATCTCTCCGACGATGAGCAGCAACTTGCCTTGCAATCGATGCGCATCCTCCACATTGGACGAGCGAGAATACGCATCGCCTACAGGCCAGCCCATCCAAGCTTCATTCCACCAGATTTTGTCCATGCGATTGTCGTGACACCCGCAATCGGCCACGGCAACGCTATAGAAATCGTGATGGTTCAATAAAGCCCGCATGGCATTCTGCCCGCCAGCGGAACCCCCGAAAATCCCCACTCGCTTAGCATTCAATTGCGAGTGTTGTTGGGCAGCCTGCTCAATCCAGGCGATACGATCTGGAAAGCCCGCATCGGCCAAGTTCTTCCAACACACATCATGAAACTGCTTGCCACGATTGGAGGTCCCCATGCCATCGATCCTAACCACCACGCACCCCATGTTGGCAATCTCATGCTCTTGCGTCATCAAGCCAAACGACTTGGGGACATGCGAGTCGTGAGGCCCTGCATAGATCTTCTCCACAATTGGGTACTTTCGATCCTCCGCAATCTCGTCTGGCCACACAATTACGCCGTAGATATCGGTCTTCCCGTCGCGTCCTTTGGCCACCCAATGCTCCGGCAAACTCCATCCACTTTCGAGCAAGGCCGTCGCATCCCCGCGCTCCAACTCGCAGATCAAAGCGCCATCCTCGGCACTGCGTACCGTGGTCACCGTTGGTAAATCCACTCGCGAAAAACGGTCAATGAGCCAACGCTGATCCGGTGAGAACTCCCAGGAGTGATTACCATCCCCCTCGGTCAAGACCGTCAAATTTTGGCCATCGAAATCTACTCGGCAGAGGTGCAAGTAGTAGGGATCCTGGGCAGGATTCATCCCACTCGCCGAAAACCAAACTTGCTGCCGTGACTGGTCCACCCGTTCCACCCCACGGACAACCCAATCGCCTTGCGTCACCGCGTTGATCAGTTCTCCGTTTTGACTATCAAAGCGGTATAAATGATTCCAACCACTGCGCTCGCTCATCCATAGTAGTTGGCGGCCCTGCTCGATCGATTGCAAAAATGTCTTGTTGGAATAATCGATAAACGTGGGACTCGTTTCTTCAATCACGACGGAAGCCTCGCCAGTATCAGCCGCTACCGTCAACACTCGCATCACCTGATGCCCACGCTGGTTATAAACAAACATTAGCCGTTCGGGATCGTCGAGCCATTCGAACTGGGAGAGCGCCCACGGGGTGGCGAACAGCTGGTTTGGCACCGCGATCTCTTGCCGGGAGACGACATCGAACAAGGCGATTTCGGGTCGGTCAATCGGATCACCAGGTTTCACATAGTCGAACTGATGCACGACGGGCTGCACTCCATCGCCCGGACTCGATTCGATCAAGGTCACTTGCCGTCGCGGTGCTACCGCCTCGCGAATGGCCGATGCCCAGCGTCCACTGGGGCTGTGCAACACCGGGCCGCGATACTTCAATACATCGCTGCTATCCCAAGTCAGTTGCCACTCCTGACCAGCATCCTCTACCCAAAAATCGGAGTCGCGGAGGAATCCCGTTGGCGCTTCAGCGTTTTCCGGCTGCTGCCCACGCGATTGGTTGCGTCCGCGCCGATTCCCCCTAGATTGCTTCGACAACAATTCGAACTCGTCACGCAATCTAGCATCGACGCGCACGACGTTTCCAAACTCTGCTGCGGAAAACCGCAAGACTTCCGTCCCGGAACCATCTCGCAAACTCCACACATGCCCGGAGAAAGTATGCTGCGACTTGCTTCCCCCCGGTTCAATCGTGCCGTAGGGCAGGGGAGCCCCGTCGGTAGAAATCCAAAAGCAAGATAGCGGAACATCGAGGTGATTCTGAATCTCCAAGCTCGTGTCAGTACCGCCACTGTTAGAGCGTTGCCTGCGGGTGAGCAGTTCGCTGGGCGTGGCAGCAATCTCCTCCAGCTTGGACACTTCATAGGCTTCCGAACAATTCCACCGCGCATCGTTCCAATGAAATTCAAAACTCCCATCAACTCCCACCGCTTTAACTTTACGCAGCGTTTTGAGTTCCGTGACGTCCACTTCCCGTGCAAGATTTTTTCCCAAGGCCCTCGCTAATTGCCCAGGCTCAAAGAGCAGCGTTTTCTCCCCCGACGTCAGATCGACACGGGAATATTCCTGGACACCATCGAGTAGGTTGACCGCATAGGTCATCTGCGAGTGCTCGGTATCCCATACGACTTGGACCCGATCTCGCTGCACCAAATCCAACTGGCCTCCCCAAACCAGCCCCCCGCACCACAACCAACCCCAAACAGCCCATCCTGCCAAAAAGGTGTCGGACACCTTTTTGGCGGGATAGGTAGACTGGTTATTTTCTGGTGAACTTTTTGGGGCGTCCTCGGGGGCGCATGGTCGACTCCAAATCAAACTTGCGAGCCATCGATTCCACCCACGTCGGGTCGCCGAAGGGCACGCCCCGCGCCACGCTCCACTTGAGTTGCTTCTGCTCTTCTTGAGAAAAGTCGCTTCGGACCCGGGCGATCCAATTGGGCGGGCGAGGAATGGGCCAAGGGCTGAGTAGTTTCCCGCTGAGCAGCGTTTTGCGACTCCAGTGATAGAGGCTGTTCCATTTCCAAGCTTCAGGACTGTCGCACAAGTTGGCGGTGTAGGCATTTCGTTCGACATAGCGGTTTACCGTTAAAAAATGATCGTCTGACTGCACCGGGAACGACTTATAACGGCCTTGATAAAGATGGCCCAACCCGACAATATCGTAGTGTGCATGGTAGCGTTGCGTGTGCGTTAAGCAGAGCCATTGCCCGAATCGCCCCATTTCACCATCGACGTTGGGTCTCACGACCAAATGCCAATGATTGGGCATGAGGCAGTAGCTCATCAACTGGAGCGCAAAACGACCGACCGCTTCGACTAGGACATCCTCGAAAGCGGCGTAGTCTTCCGGCTTGTGAAAAATGGTGGCCTTTAGGTTTGCCCGATTGAGCATGTGATAGAATCCACCAGCAACATCGACTCGCTTCGGCCTACCCATTTCTCGACCTCCGTTTGCGAACGCTATCACTATATGGTCTATACATCCACTGAAGCGGTGCGTCTGCGTGCACGACAGCCGCTATAGGCTTGCCTCGGCAAAGGCTTCGTCGGTTTCCCAGATGCGAACGGACGTTGCACGAGCCCCCGTACCGTCCAGCACTTTGGGGCACATTTCCTCGAGCAGGTAGCGAGCCATATTTTCTGCGGTTGGATTGTAAGGCATTTTGAACAAGCGGCAGGGCGTTACTTGCTCGAGAGCTTGAATCGCATTCTCATCTCTCTGGTCAACGAGAAAACTGTGGTCCCAGTGTTCATCGATCCAGCCTTTGGTGCGGGCCTTCAAGTCTGAAAAATCGATTACCCGCCCGACTGAGTCGACTTCGTCGCCGGTCACAAAGAAATCGGCTACGTAGTTGTGCCCATGAAAATGTTCGCATTTGCCGCCGTGACCGAACAGTCGGTGGCCAGCGCAAAAGCGAATGCGGCGCATGATCGTCAATCCCATCGGGTGTTCCTCATTGTCAATGAATTGAATAGCTCAAAATACTTACTGATGCGCTGGTAGCGTCGGTGTATACACACCACTCCAGTGCATTGGCCACGAAGTGGTTCGAGCCGACACGGCGCATTCGCTGCTTAGAAAATCAATTGCGTCCTAGTGCAATTTCGGATTCTGTTGGTGCCGCTGGCTGTCCCGCTCGGTTTTCTTGATCAGGTTGCGAGTTAAAGCGACTCCCAGATCGACGCCTGTTTGGTTTGCTAGGCATATCAGCACAAACAATACGTCGGCCATTTCATCCGAAAGCTCTGCTTGTTGCTCGGAGTCCTTGAAGCTTTGGTCACCGTAGGTGCGCGACAGGACACGAGCCAACTCCCCCACCTCTTCTACCAATTGCGCCAAGTTCGTCAATTCAGAAAAGTAGCGCACGCCGATCGAGCGGATCCAGTCGTCAACTTTCCGCTGCACCTCCTGCAGTGTCACCGACTCTGCGGAAACCTCTAAAAATTCCATGGGACATTATCCACTTACGGTTGGCAATCGAAAGTCCTTCTTGGAATGCAAGAGACAGGCTGCGGCAGCAATTGTCAACCACTCCCCAATAGAGTCGCAGAGGAGCGACCGTATGCTGCGGTGCGAAGGTACCAACGCGTTTGTTGGGGGACAGCCTCCCTCTCCGCGACATGCTCCACTTCACCCTCCACTTCACCCTCCACTTCACCCTCCACTTCACCCTCCAATCCCCCTCCAACTCTCAGCCCCCAAAAATCGTCTAAACGACGTTGCACCCGCCGCCAAGATGCACGATATGGCCGTTTCATGACCTTCAAACGGCGAATCCTTTCTAGCTGCGGGTTTCACCCCTCAGCCAATTGAGCAACCGCCACACAAGTGTCCCAATCCACTCGATTTGCTCTCCCAGTGAGCGTCCCAAGCAATAAACTCAATAGAAGTAAGATATCTCAAGGCCAACGCAATCCTTCATCTCTTCGCCCGGTCCCCCAGCAATCGACGATTTCCGCCCGAATCTCGGTAGGTATCACTTGCATCGCTCCTCGATGCACGCTAGAACAGAGTGCACGTATTGCACGTTTCAGGCTCAGCCCCTCACCGTGGAAGTGCCGGCCTACCGATCTTGTCCAGGCCTTATAGGAGTTGCAGAATGCCGATCCACCATGAAACGCTGCAGACAGAAACGTCAAACGTGGTGTCCCGCGACAATTCGTCATCCCCTCGGGATCTGACACGACAAGGCACCCGCCAAGCTTCAGCCGGAGCGACCGACGGGGCAGCAGTGCGAAGGCCGCATCTCAGTGGAAGCGGACGTCCCACAAGAACGTTTCAACAGCCAACGCTGGAAACGGCCTTCGTGCGGTACTGCCAAATGACGCACCTTCCGCTGAATTGGCAAGGTACAGCCGCCGAACTCCTGGGGCTGGTGAAAACCGCTCAGGAGTTTATTTCGAGTCCGGATTTTGACAGACCGGCCGCCCCTCATCGGATCCTCGGCGACCAGCTCTTGAGCACTTGCCGAGAGACGGAGCCCAGTAAGCCGAGCGGAGGTTCGGCGCTAGACATGCCACCTCATCTATCTCGCATGTGCGAGGAGCAACTTCTCACCGCGGAACAAGAACGCCAACTCTTTCAGCGAATGAACTACCTGCGATTCTGCGCAGCCAGCCTTCTTCAAGATCAAACGCCGGTTTCCGTAACACAGTGGGATCTTGAGCGAGTTCACGGCCTTTGGCGGGCCGCTAATTGGCATCGCGATTGCATTATCCGGTCGAATACTCGGTTGGTAATTTCAATCGTCAAGAAATTTACAAATCCGCAGTGCGGCTTCGACGACCTGTTCAGCGACGGTATCATGGCTCTACTGCGGGCGGTGCATAAGTTTGACTACCGGCTGGGATTTCGTTTCAGTACGTACGCCACTCAAGTCGTCCGACGCGACGCTTACCGCCACGTCATGGATCGCCAAAACGAACGTCTGAAAGCCGGTCAATGCTTGACGGAGCAAGGAATCGACATTGCGGAAGAAACCGGTTCCTCGACCATGGGCGAAGAGCATTGGAACTCGCTTCGTTCGCGTCTCACCAGCCTGCTCAACGAGCTCGACAAGCGGGAGAAATTGATCATTCGTGCCCGCTTCTCCTTGGGAGGACACCGTAAAGTTCAAACCCTGCAACACTTAGCCAACAAGCTTGGAATCTCCAAGGAACGAGTGCGGCAACTCGAGAAGCGCGCTTTGAGCCGACTTCAGACTTTGGCTGCCCATTCAACGCAATCCTCCTCCCCTTCGATATGAGACCTCAAAATGCGAATTGCCGTGAGTGGATCGACCGGACTCGTTGGCTCAGCACTCTGCCAGCGGCTAACGGCTCAAGGGCAATCCATCATCCCCTTGGTACGCCCCGATTCCAGCAGCACTCCTCCTGCCCAATCCGCTTCGCTAACTTGGGACCCCGAGCAAGGTTTGGCGAATCCCGAGGCCATGGATGGATTCGATGCGTTCATTCATTTGGCGGGACGCAATATCGCCGCAGCGCGTTGGACCTCAGCCGAGAAGCAACGGCTTCGTGATTCTCGAGTTGCAGCGACCGAGAAGCTGGTCCAACAACTCCTGGCGCTCGACAATCCCCCCTCGACGATCCTTTCCGCCTCAGCAGTCGGCATCTACGGTGATTGTGGCGACCAGTGGGTTGAGGAATCGCAACCTGCTGACGACTCGTTCCTTTCCCAACTAGCTACGGACTGGGAGGCCGCTTGCGATCCGTTGCGGGCGGCAGGCCTGCGTGTCATCCATCCCCGCTTGGGCGTAGTGCTCTCGTCGCAGGGTGGCGCCCTTCAAGAAATGCTGCCAATCTTTCGCTGGAGGATCGGAGGGGTGCTGGGATCGGGAAAGCAGTACTGGAGCTGGATCGCCCTAGCTGACTGCGTGGCTGCGTTGCAGTGGTTGCTCGATACACCGGACACTAGCGGTTGCTACAACCTGGTGGCCCCGCAGCCAGTCACCAATCGGCAGTTTACAAAAGCGCTTTCGAAAGTACTCGGTCGGAGCGCCCTGTTCCCAGTCCCGGGGGTTGCGTTGCGATTGGCTCTCGGTGAGTTGGCGGACGCTCTCTTGCTGTGCAGTTGTCGCGCGTCAGCAGATCGCCTGCTAGGCAGTGGCTTTCGGTTTGAGCACGCTGAACTAGCCCCCTTTCTGGAACGAGCACTCCACGAAGATTGACCGTTAGCCAGCTCTCCCACCACACTGGCCGGCTTGCTGGCACGACATCCATCCGCCTTAGAATTTATTGTTTTAAGAGCGGTTCGAACTTCCCCTGAGGGTATTGCCCTCAATTGTCCGGCAACGACGATGAATCCGGGCCACCTCATGGGGTGCGTTATCCTAGCGGCGAATCCGGGCCTCTGCAGGTCGGCAGGTCTCGCCTTGCGTAACATGCTGCCCGTTGTTCGATCGGATCACGGTTCGACCGGAGCACGGGCAAATGCACACCAGCCCCGATTCGCGTACACTAGAGCTCATCGATGAACATCTCTTTGAGGCCTACCCAATGCATGATCCAACTCCCCGTCCGAAGCCCCGTGAAATAGCCCCACGTCGCGTTGCCACTACGCAAATTGCCACTTCCGTGGTATTGCCCTGTTGCACCTGGCGGTCCCTCCACGTCTGTTGCCTGAGCATGATCTGGGCGCTCGGTCTATTCGGCGGCGTACCAACCTTTGGACAGACGCAATCCGACCTAGCAGCAGCCCTTCAACCGCTTGTCGATGCGCATGCGGGCGACGTGGCGGTAGCCGCTGCAATCCTCGATAGTGATTTGAAAACGCGTATCAGCTGGAATTACCAAGGCGACCAAGTAATGCCGACGGCCAGTCTGATCAAGCTTCCGGTCATGATTGAAGCTTACCGACAAGCACAAGCCGGCGGGCTCTCGCTCGAGCATCTGATCGTGCTGCGGGAAGAGGACAAAGTTCCTGGATCGGGAATCCTCACCGAGCAATTCTCGGCGGGTACCTCACTCCCGTTAAACGACGCCATCCGATTGATGATGCGTTACTCGGACAATACCGCGACCAATTTAGTCCTCGACAGCATTGGCCTCGAATCGACGGCCAAGACAATGGCCGAACTGGGCTTTCCAGAAACTAGGATTCATTCGAAAGTTTTCCGACGCGACACTTCGATCGATTCGGACCGCAGCCAAAAATATGGCCTAGGCAGCACCACGGCTAACGAGACGGTCACTCTGCTCAGCCAGTTGGTTCGCGGTGAACTGGCGGATGAATCCTCTACCCAATCGATGCTTGATCACTTATTTGCCTGTGAAGCGACGAACGGCTTTCCCCGCGATTTGCCTGCAGGAACCCGGGTGGCTCACAAGACCGGCTCCGTAACACTCGCTCGCACCGAAGCTGGGATTATCGACTCGCCAGCCGGAAAGATCGTCCTGTGCGTACTCACCAACAACAACGAAGACAAGCGTTGGTCGGAGAACAATGCAGGTAACGTGCTATGCGCCAAGCTTGCTAAAGCAGCTTTCGATCTCGTCAACCCTGAGCCCGCAGACACTTCGGAGAGTTTCCCGCAGCAGCTTTCCGAGGGTTCGACCGGTGAACTGGTCGAAGCCCTTCAACGAACTCTCAACGCTAGAATTCAGAGCGACCTGGGCATCGACGGCGACTTCGGCCCTGCCACCGCAGCTGCAGTGAAAAAGTTTCAGACCAGTGCCAAGTTAAGCAACTCGGGAGTGGTCGACGCCCAGACCTGGCAAGCACTGGGAGAGATCCTAATGGTACCAGAACCGGTGGCTGCTCCCGAGCTGATCAATTCCGAGAAGCTTGCGGTGGCACCACCTCTGGATCCACTCGCACCTCCCCAGGTAACCGCCAAAGCCTTTGCCATTCTGGACCTTGCCACGGGTGAAGTTCTAGCAGAATTGAATGGTGACGAACCACTGCCCAACGCCAGCACCACAAAGCTGCTCACCGCTTACGTCGTACTAGACTATGCACAGTCTCACCCTGAAGTCCTGCAAGAAACAGTCACTTTTTCGGAGCGGGCTGATCAAACGCTAGGCTCAACGTCAGGCGTCAAAGCGGGCGAGCAATTGCCTGTTTACGAATTGCTTTACGGCCTCATGCTTCCCAGCGGCAATGACGCTTCCGTCGCCTTGGCAGAACATTTTGGTGGCCGGCTAGCCAATCCCAGCCAGCCTGAAGCCAACGCCGAAGAGGCCTACGATGCATTCATCGCTGCGATGAACGCCAAGGCCCAAACGCTGCACATGACGCACACCCATTTTGCCAATCCTCACGGCTTGCCCGCTGAAAAGCATCACAGTTCCGCAATTGACCTAGCCAAGTTGGCCAAGGCTGCACTCAAGCTGCCTGAAATGAGAAAGTACGTCACTTGCAGGCAACGAGGATGCCAAGTCACCAGTCTGAATGGTTACTCGCGCAATATCCTATGGAAGAACACCAACCGCCTACTTGGGCAGGCTGGCTTTACCGGCCTCAAAACCGGCACGACCTCAGCCGCAGGTGCCTGTCTCGTGGCAAGTGGCGTGCGCGAAGAGCAAGCTCGCGTTGTCGTCGTGTTGGGTGCGGTATCCTCAGACGCCAGATACGTGGACGCCCGCAATCTCTTTGCGTGGTCGTGGAGAGATACAGCCCGCTAGAGCCAAGTAGTTGGCGGCGACAGCCCGCGCGTCAACTCGATTCGACTCGGATTGCATGACTGTTTGAAACGTGACCAGCCTGCGTAGGAGGCGTTTTCCGTAAGCGACAGCAGGCTGGTAACGCCGCAAGTTACCAATGCGAGCCCTTGTCCTCAAGATCACCAACCTTCCCAGCTTGCTGCAGGAAGGTTGGCGTTGGCGGCATGCAGAGGATCCGTCGAGCTCTACGCTTCGGCGAACTCTCTACGTACTTTCATCAACAATTTCTTGGTTGCCTTGATGCCCGCGTATTCATCGAGCTTGCTACCTTCGTACTCAATTCCGACCCACGAGTGGTAGCCTGCATCGAGTACGATTTTCATCATCTTGGTGTAGTCGGTCTTGGTTTCGTTGCCTTCGGCATCGAAGTCATGGCTCTTCGCGCTGACGCTCTTAGCAAACGGCATGGTTTCCGTTACGCCTTGATAGCGATCGTAGTCATGGAAATTCCCAAAGTCGGGGAGGGTTCCACAGTTATCGAGCCCAACAGAGCTGATCGTTTCGGCCAACCACTTGCCGTTGGAGCTGAGGCCACCGTGATTCTCAACGATGATATTAATGTCATGCTTGGCACCAAATTCACTGAGCCGACGGAGTCCGTCTGCGGCCAGTTTTTTCGCTTCTTCATAATCGTTGTTCGATTGGGCATTCACGCGAATCGAATGGCAGCCTAAGAACTTGGCCGCTTCAACCCACTTGTAATGGTTTTCGACGGCAGCGGTACGCTTGGCATCATCCGGATCGCCCAAGGCCCCTTCACCATCGATCATGATCAACGGGCATTTCACTCCAAAATCGTCGTGCCGCAGTTTTAGTTCCCCAAGGTAGTTTTTGTCCTCCGCCTTGTCCTTGAAGAATTGATTCACGTATTCGACAGCATTGATCTTGAACTCTTCCTTGGCCGTCTTGGCAAAATCGAGGTTATCCAACTTGCCGCTGCGCAGTGTGCGGTGCAGCGACCATTCAGCCAATGAAATACGGAACGGAAGCTTTCCCTTACGCTGCTGCCCAGCATTCTTCTTATTTGCCTGGGTAGCCGCTTCTTGTCCGTGAGCAATACCAGCCATGGCGACGGCGGCACCACCTGCAGCTGAAATTTGCAAAAATCGTCTTCGTTCTAGTGGGTTGGTCATTGTCGGCTCGCTATGCAGAAAGGGGGGCGACTCGTGGATTCAAGGTTAGAAAATCTGTTGACGCCATGATATTCCCGGTAGGCAGTCGATGCAATCATCTCTGCGGGAACTAGCCCCCATTCAGGCGTCCAAATGGGGAAAACTCTTCCGCTACGACGTGTCGGGCCGCTAGATGGGCAGGTCCCGAGCCCGAATGACCGCACTCGAGAACACCGGTCACGCAGCAGGGCCAACTTAACCAGGCGTCGCTTCACCCAGCTGCTGGGCCATGTCGTGCGCGGACTTGGCGACCGCAGATTGCCAGTCCAGATGTTTGTATTGCTCACTTTGGTACGCGAAAATCACGCCACGGGAGCTATTCACAATGGCTCCACGGCCCTGGGAATCGAAGCCGTGGGCGACGTCCGCAGCCGTTCCGCCTTGAGCGCCAAACCCCGGAATGAGAATCCAGGCGTTGGGCATACGCTGCCGAAGAGCCGCCAACTGTTGAGGATAGGTAGCACCCACCACTGCCCCAACAGCGCCATAGCCACTCGTTCCCTGAGTCGCAGCAGCGTGAGACTGCACGAGGTCCGCCATGCGTTCAAAAACGGTTTGCCCTTGATTTTCTCCGCTCAGAACTTGGTCCTGCAAAAAACCACTGCCGGGATTCGACGTTTTCACCAACACGAAAATGCCAGCCCCATGACGAACCGCCCCATGCACAAAGGGTTCTAGCGTATCGTCCCCCAAATACGGATTTACTGTTAGGGCATCGCACCCCCAAGCACTTTCGCGGCCCAGGTAGGCGTCGGCGTAGCCCTCGGCAGTGGAGCCGATGTCGCCACGTTTGCCATCCAGGAGTACTAGCACTCCCGCCTTGGTCGCATGCTTGATGACTCCCGCTAGGGCAAGCATCCCCGCAGGCCCCAGCAGCTCGAAAAATGCCGCTTGCGGTTTTACCACTGGCGTAACACTCGCCACCGCATCGATAACTTCGCGGCAGTAACATTCGGTCGCTTTCGCCACTGCAGACCGATCGCCCGAGTCTACTCCCGCGCGAATCGACTCAGGCAAACTCTTCCAACGGGGATCGATTCCCACGCACACCGCTGATTTTTTTTGCTGGACTTGTCCTGCCAACAGGTCGCCAAAGTGTTCCATCGCAGTTCTATCTCTGAAGGGATCGGAGCCGTCTCTCAAACATTCAGGAGCTCGGTGTGTTACGACTCCATTAGACCGGCATCTGGCGGATTGAACCAGGGACCATGGCCGCACCAGCCTCGGCACTGGCGATTGCGGCGAAGCAGAGCGCTAGGCTATGCAAATTGTCGCTAGCCGAAATGGTGCAAGGACGTTGCTCTTCAATAGCGCACAGAAGCTCTCCCATCGTCCCCCGAAATCCATCTGAAAACCATTTCCCCTGCAGACTCGGTGACCAGCGGCCCTGGGCAGTCGTGACAGACAGGCGTTGCTCCTGGTTACCGCTCCCGGTGCTGTGCAAGCTGCCTAGTGTTCCGGCAACGTATGTCTCTTCCAGCGAACCGTAGGGTACCCCTGCGTCGAACGAAAGTGTCGACTGTGCATGCTCGAACTCAATCAGAGCTTGGCCCAACAAATCTGGCATCAGCGTCTGCTCGGGAATGCGCGCCGTCGAAGCAAAGACGCGTTTCGCGTTTTGCCCGGGGAAGAAACAACGCACGATGTCAAACCAGTGAATGGCATAGTCGTAAAGTACGAGATGCTTGATCTTCTCGAATTCAGTGCCTGCAACCCAAGTATGATCCCAATGGCATTCCATATGCGCAGAAAAGACATTCCCTAAAATTCCGGAAGCCGCGGCAAGGCGGGCATAGCTAAAATGGGGTGCCCAGCGCCCATTTTGATTGACCGCCAAATAACAATTCTGTTTTTCCGCTAGCTCAACCAATCGCTGTCCGACATCTAGATCCAGGACAAAAGGCTTCTGGCTCAGCACATGCTTTCCGGCCCGCAAGGCCGCTTCGATAATCGGCGGCCTCACCGGCGGATGGGTAGTGATGTCGACCACCTCAATCGAGACATCACGGAGAACTTGGTGGTAGTCCGTATAGACCTTGGCATCCGGGTAGAAGGCCTTTTGGCTAGCAACGGCCCGTTCCAGATCGAGGTCGCACAGCGCCACCACATCGAATCCAGCGACTACATAAGCTTCCAAATGGTGCTTAATGATCCCACCACATCCAATGACTCCAATCTTCGGAGCATAGCTGCGTGGGGTAGCGGGTCGGTAGGGCAGATCCACTAATGTTTCGATTGTTGCTGGCATATTTCCTTACCAATCCTCTCCCAGGACGATCACGCCTCCGTCATCGATTTGTTCGTCACCATAGTACACGTCACCGCCTTCATAGACGCCTCCGCCATACTCGTCGGAGTAGACTCCCCCCTCGTAGAACTCGTCGCTACCCTGCAAGCCGGGGCCACCATTGCCTTCAAAAGCTTCGTAGTATCCGTCGTCGTAATATTCACCATCATAGGAATCATGGTATTGTGCCTGATTGGGACCGACGGCAACTCCCGCACCGCTCAACAGGGAGCCGACGCGACCTGTCGTGGGATCCACGCGAGGCAGTTTGCCTCCGACCCCACCATAGTCATCCATGTAGCCGGGAGCACAGATCGAGCATCCACTGGTCAGAATTGCGATCAACGCTAGCAAAATTTTCGAAGTGATCACTCGCATACTCTTAGCCCTTTTTAGACTTCCCGGCGGCACTCATGGCCGCACTTGCCTGTTTACTATCGACCCCGAAGGCTTATACGGTTTAGGCAAACTTTAACGATTAAGTCGACTATTCACTCCCCCAGCTCTATTCGACCATGACACGTCCGACGCCACGCAAGCCTCGCTCCCCTACGTCCTCCCGGCGACGCTCTACCCCGACAGCTTCCACCAAATCGACTTCCGCCCTCGCCAGTGCTCCAAAGGAAGCTGCCCCTTTAGATGCATGGGTTCTACTCTGGGGCGTAATCGCCTCCCTCAACTGGTGCTTGGCTGCATCTGCTTTGGCCAGTCGCAATCATCTGGTCATGGGATACCGAACCCTAGTCGCCGGTCCGCCTCAGCTAGAACCTTTGATGGTCTCGCAACCTGCGTTCCTAGCAATCTTGGCACTCGCGTCGGCCTGGTTCTTCGCATTTTGGCGTCACGGTTGCTCCTCATTCGGTTGCCCACCACGCCTGAAGATCGCGTTGCTTAGCTGGAGCCTTGCCGCATTGCCTTTCGGATTATCCTTGCTTCAACTTGCAACGGGGTTCGAGCTCGAACGGCTCTTTTGGGAAACGCTTTGGCTCAGCGGGTGGACCGGGTTCAGTTTCGTTTACCTCGTCGCTGCCATGCGTGACGCCAGCATGCATGACGCCAGAGAAGCAGAGCAGGGGGGCTCCCCCCGGCAGCCAGCTCTACGGCAACCAAGCAAAGTGACCGGGAGACGGCTCTCGCTAGCCCTGGTGGTTGTGGGCACCGTACTAACAGGCAGTCTATGGTTCGCGCAGAGCCACACTTACTACAACAACTTCCAGCTGGGATTCAATGACTTTGCCCACTTCACCCAACGCATCGCGAATACCGCTGCCGGTCGTGGAGTACTCATGGAAACACCGGTACTACCGCCGTTTTGGGATCACTTCAATCCCGGTCTGCTGCTGTTGGTGCCACTCTGGGAACTCACCCATGACGTGCACTTCATCTTTGCCGTCCAGGCTGTGGCTTTGACCAGTGGCGGTCTGATCGTTCGCAAGCTGGCGTTACAGTCAGGGCACGGAGATCTAAATTCGGCAGCCTGGGGTTTGGCGTGGTTAGCCCAGCCGGTACTAGGTCAGATGAATATTGCGTACACCTACGGCTGGCATCCCATTTCTTTAGCGCTACCACTTCTATTGGGCTCCCTCTCCGCACTCTTGGCAGGCCGATTGGGTCTCGCGGCTGGTGCAGCCGTCCTGGCGATGTCCATGGAAGAGGGAGTCATCGTAGCGGTCACTCTATTTAGCGCCGCGGCCGCACTCCAGTGCACTTCACTCTTCGCCTCCACACACCGCCTCCAACCGAATTCAGGAGAGGTCATCTCCAACTCGGACAACACAATTCGGCCAACGCAAACCTTGGGCCTCTCGCTGAATAGCTGGATTGGTATCACTGTGGTCTCTGGTTTGACTTTTTTCGCAGTCTATCAGTGGAGTGGGATCGCTGAATTTCAAACCGGACGGTTCGTCGCTCTAGGCAATTCGGCAACCGAAGTGATACTCTCCCCCATCTTGAAACCGGCCGTTTTTTGGGGACAACTCCTGCAGTGGAAAAATCTTGCATTCATTTTGTGCTTGCTGCTGCCCTGCAACGCATTGGGGTTAGCACTGGGATGGCGATGGTGTCTTGCCTGTATTCTCCCATTAGGTGTGCTGTGCGTATGGGATCATCTCCCCGCCACGTGCCTCGCATTCCAGTATTCGAGCACGTTGCTCCCCATCCTGTGGTTTGCAACTCTCCAGGGAGCAAGTCGATTGCCTGCCGCCTTGTCCCGCGGAGCCGGGGTGGGCGCACTGGCCTGCGGTCTGACACTCAGCCTGTTTGTGGGACAACTCCCCTACAGCTCTGCTAGCATTCTGGATGTCGAAAGCCAGTCGTACGCTGGCACACCCAACTTCACACGGCAGGCAGATTCGGACGATGGACGGTGGTTGCTCGAGCAGGTTGCCGCGATCCGAAATTCCGGTGCAGAAACCTTGGCCACCGGACGAATCGCAGCTCATTTGGTTGGAAACGCCGACATTGAAACCGTTGGACAATTCCTCCAGCGGCGCCCCCAATTGTCACTCCTTCCAGACCGGCGGAACCAACCCCTACAGCATTACCGCTGGATTCTCTTGGACCGCGTCGAGAGCTTTCAACAAAGCCCCGAGGAGACCGCGCGCATCGAAGCGGAAGCGCGCGCTCTCGGCTTTCAAAGCGTGGCGGACAAGTACGACATTGTGCTGCTCGAACTGCAGTAGAACAGGTAGCACTGAAAAGTAAGGAGCATGCAGAAAGATCCCCGCTGACGACAACTCTGGCCCGGAGTCACAGCCGGCAGGGACTCGGAACGCTACGCGGTGCTGCCTTGTAGATGGCGACGCAATTTGGCTGCCGTGGATGTCAGCGGCAAGTCACAGACCTCGAGCTCGACCCATTGCCAATCGACTCCCAGAGGTTTTGCTTGGCCTGCGGACAGCGATGCTTCGAAGCAGTGCAAGCTAATCTTATAGCGCGTCACGGCATGCCGGAGCACGAGCAGCCGCTGAGTAATCTTGCACTCCAAATCCAAATCCGAGTTCAATGCCGCTTCCACCAGCGAGCTCTCTTGGGGTTCAGTCTCTAGCAGCTTGGATGCGTTGGCCGCTGGCCTTCCATTTACGGAGCGAGTGCCGACCGAAACAGCCAACAATTCCGTGATATCGACGCGTGGGAAATCCCACAATCCCTGCCACCATTTACCGTCTCCATTGCGGCGCATGAGGTATTTACCGTGCCGGGCGACCACGACTAAACCATGCACCCGTGCTTCAGTGGGCACCTTCTTTTTGAGCACAGGCAGACGCAATTGAGTGCCTTGGCGGTAGGCTACGCAAAACTTGGAAACGGAACACGAGGAACACTCCGGCTGAGCCGGTTTGCAGACGAGACTTCCGAGCTCCATCACGGCTTGATTGATGGCAGCCGACCCACCGCCGCGCCTCGGCAAAAGCGATTCTGCAAACGCCCATAACTCTTTCTGAGCGGCCGTAGTCGTCGGCTCGAGTTCCAATCCCATGAGGCGACTGAAGAGCCGAATCGTATTCGCTTCCAAGATCGGGGAGGGCATGTCGTAGGCAAATGAGGTAATAGCGCCGGCGGTGTAGCGCCCGACACCGGGCAGCGACAGGACGTCGTCAAATTGAGTTGGAAATGTTCCACCAAACTCCTGAACGACCATTTTCGCCGCGGCATGTAATTGTCGCGCTCGTCGATAATACCCCAATCCTGACCAGAGCGTTAAAACCTCTTGCTCTTCGGCGGCGGCCAAATCCGAGACCGTAGGAAAGGTGTGAAGAAACCGATGGTAGTAATCGATCACTGTTGCAACTTGCGTCTGTTGCAGCATGATCTCGCTGACCCAGATGGCGTAGGGGTCGCGCGTCTGTCGCCAGGGTAGACTGCGCGCATGGCGCTCAAACCATGCCCCCAACCGCTTGCGGAAACTTGCCTTGGACTGCGATGAGTCGAGAAGTGCGGAACTCAGTAGCTCGGCTCCTCACCCAACTTGACCGTGACCACAATTACCTGGTCTTCGGAGGGCTGTTCACCGTCCTTATCTGGCTGAGGCTTGTCATCGGGAATGGGCACAGGCGCGGGCAACATGCGCAGCCGCCGTCGCGATTCCGGCGCTCGCGTCAGGGTGACTTGGATTGGCTCTCCCACCCGGTATTTCCCCAACTCGGAGCGGAGTTCGTCAAAATTCTTAATGGGTACGTCCCCCACTAAATCGAGCCTGTCCTCCAGCTGGATCCCAGCTAAATCGGCGGCCGATCCAGGTACGACCTGCGTCACTACAGCTTGCGGTGCTGCCACTCCCAAGAAACCACCATGACCATAAAAAATCTTCACACTGTCCAGCTGTTTAGAAATCTTGGCGACCCCCTCCTGAGTGACTTCGGTTCCGAACAGTCTCAGATACTGACTAACCGGAAGACTCGACAACAACTCCACCGCAGAATCGTCAATGTTCGAATACGAGATCTCCAAGTATTCAATATCGACCAGTTCTCGAAGAAGTGCGAAATCGTCAGGCGAGACCTCAACATGCCGAAACTTGAGATTCCTTAAATTGCTCAAATGGCTAATCGATTCCAACAGCTCGCGTTCCAGACGCAGCCCATTGATATACAGAGTATCAATCGATTTCAGGAAACGAATACGTTGAACGGCATCGCGATTCCAGTCAAACGAAATATCCAGCTCAAGGACCGACTGCAGATTCGCAGTGGACATAGCCTCATCGTTGTAGAGCCGAATCGGCCCATGGTGCAGCTTGGCACCGTGCAACTTGAGTTTTTGAACTGCTTGAGCCTCCTGAACATCATCGATGGCTTGCAACGTCGTGCGGGCGAGGGCTCCTGCATACGTTACTTGTCCGGCAACCTCTTGCAAAATTCGTCGCGCGGTTAAACCGATTTGCAAATCGTTCTCAGTCGCCAAAGTTCCGAGCAACTCGATCAACTGTGCCCCCGTGTTGTGATCCACTCGGTCGATCACTTGCTGAATCACCTTCAAGCTCGCGACGGGGTGTTGCTCCAATCGCCATCGGGCCAGTTGCCGGGCTCGGTAGCTGGAATCATTCAACCCAGCAATGCTCTCCAGGATCTGCTGCTCATCGGGGGGCTCGGGTTGCAAACCACTTTCAGCCACTGGATCGGAGGATTTTTCCGCACCGCTCTCCCGCCCTTCAGTGGTCTCCGGCGCATCATTATTCTCCAGCGCTGCGGTGGTCTCCGGCGGCGGAGCGTCCTGAGCGTTCGCACCTGCAGTGACCAGACAGATCATCAGGCAAACTACCAACAGCCCCATTCGATAAGCTCGCACTGGGCCCAGTGCGGCGAAAGAGGACGGCATTCGCCACACTCGGAAGACTTGCAACGGTGAGGCGAGCTTATTGCGATAAACACTTGGTAAACCTTGCATTATTCTTCGATTTTCAGTCCATTCACGATTTGGTTGAGTTTCGATTGCGTACTGCGCAGTTTTTCTCGCGCCTGTTGCAGCTCATCACGCAATGAACGCACTTCATCTTCTAGGTCGGCGATGCGGCGCACCGTTTCTGGCGATGCTGCCGAGGGTTCCTCAGGAGTGAGCTGCAGAGCGACCTCTTCGCGCGAATCGATCGGTGAAGCGGGAGCGGCCTCGGCTGAGGGGGCCGGCGGCGCTGGCCTCATGGCAATCGTTCCACGAGTATTATTGATGCGGTCGGTTGGCAGCCGCTTGTCACGCGTCGCCACCGAGGCGTTCGTCAAGGTCACCGCCAACTTACGCGAAAACCCTCCGCGATAGACCATCAATTGTACTGTATCGCCGGCCTCAGCGCCGGCCAGCCAAACTTGCAAGTCGCGAACGCCTTGAATCGGTTTCCCACCGGCTTCCACGATGCAATCTCCAGCTTGAATAGTTGCCAGGGAGGCCGGAGAACCACTGGCAACGTTGGTAACAGCCGCGCCACGAAAAGCGCTGATGCCAAACTGATTCCGAAACTCCGTCGATAGATCGGCCGCCTCCACACCCAACCATGCTTTTCCCGAAAGACTGGCCGCGGAAGACGTTCCTCCTGCAATCCGTTGCGCCAGGTCAGCATCCATAAACACGACGACCAATTCGATGCTGCGGCCCTCACGAGTCACTAGAAATCTTGCACTATCACCGGGCTTCAACGGACTCAATTGCTCCACCATGTCGTCCAAGGTGGTAATGCCATTTCCGTTGATCGCCACAATTCGATCATGCACCTCAAAGCCCGCTTTCCAAGCTGGCGAGCGGTTGGTGATGTGCGAAACGCGGACTCCCAATCCCCCGCTCTGAAGCTCTTCGGCCTCAAGCCCAAGATACAATCTCCCAGCAGTTTCCGCTGGTGATGAAACGCTTGGGGTGGCGGCGGCGGGCGAGGTCGCGCCAGGAATTTGATTGCGGGGAACAGATGTCAGGGGAGGGGGAGCCGAAATCGACGGCGGCTCCAGGATGGAAGCTCCGCCTGAAATACTCTCAAGGGGCTTAGCCGGAATTGCATTGCTCGGGGGCTGGCTCTCTTTGGGCGCTGGCAATTCTTCGACGCTCCCTGCCGGTGAGCTGGGGATCGCATTCTCTTTCGGCTCCGACGTCGGTTGCTTAAACTGCTCTACCAGCGACTCCAGCTTCTCCAAGTAACTCTGGGCATGTGCCACCTGCCCCCAGCTCGCAACAGCGGCCAGGGCCAGCAGAGTAGGGAGGAGGGTGCGGCTCGCGCACCAGCGTCCTCCCAATCCAAGCCAGGAAGCTGTCCAAACAGCCGAGAAAGAGGGTTGGGGAGCAGATGAGTCCAATTCGACTGCTTGCATGACGAGCCGTTCCTTTGCCAATTCCATTTTCCGATCGATCCCAATATTCAAGTTTACGTCGCTACGTAAACCTTTTCTCTTGCCATTTTCTTATTGTACAGGTCCGTACAATTTCACCGAGTCGATAAAATCAAATTGAGCGGGTTCACAAACGTTTTTCCACCTCCTCCAAGAAGACATCTGGTAAATTGGGCGAATTACAAGCTTCGGGTATCGAGCCGGCTGAGCTCTTGCAGCTCCTAAATTGGATCCAAATCGCATTGCCTCACAATGAGCGTCGCGCTCGGTTGGGGGAAGCCATTGAACGCTATCGACAGGGCCCCTTCTTACAGCCTTCCCAAGTGGTTTCAGGTTCCAAGCGATTGGCAGCAGCCTATTTCGTCCCGCTCCCCGGCCAAGTGGCCACCTTGGGTGGTGTCCGCTGCGTGTCGGGGCAGGAAACGCTGGCGATCGAGCTGCTGCGTCAGTCCGCCAATAAGGCGCGGCAACTGGGGTTATCGCAGATCCAAGCTGTGGTTCCCCAAACCGACTCGATCACTCCGAAATTGCTGCACCGGGCTGGCTTTACGAAGTTGACGACCGTCAGCCACTTGACGCTCGAGCTGAACGGAACCTCTACTCAGAAACGGCCGGCGTCTCCTGGCAATACTGCTGCTCCGACGCAAGGGATGTTCCGCTCAGCCCGAGAACTATCCAGTCGCCGCCTAGCCTACTTGATCCACCAAACCTTCGAAGGCACTCTCGACTGCCCAGCGCTCAACGGCAAACGCGATCACCAACAGGTACTTGCTGGATTCTTAGACGGCCAGCCTCTTCGGCAACAAGCCCACTGGTTTACCTTGCACACCCTCGGTCCAAACGCCACCGGTACTTTGGTCTCCTCCGAGCTCGCCGGTTGCTTGCTACTCAACCCACACGGCAACGAATTGGTGGAACTGAGCTATTTGGGATTACTACCCTCGATGCGTGGGCAGGGCTTCGGGCGTCAACTGGTATCCCAAGCGATCGACGTTGCACAGTCGCTCAAGGCCTCGTTGCTGGTGGCTGCCGTCGACGATGCCAATACGCCAGCACTCTCGATCTACCAGCAATTCGGGTTCACCCCCCACCAAAGCTTTAGCGTCTGGCTACAAGCCTGACTCGCCCTGCTGTTCCTCAAAGTGGGCACACAGTGAGTCGTCCTATCGCCCAATCCCCTCACTGCATAACGCTATTCGACCCAAGAGCGTTTTTTGAGTCTCGCCATAAAGGCAGCCAGCTCCACCAACATCTTTCCACCAACATCTTTCCACCAACATCTTTCCACCAACATCTTTCCATCTCCATCTTCCTGTCTCCATCTTCCTGCCCAAAACAGCTGCTGGATGCTTCGCAGCATTGAGCGAGGATGGGAGTGCATTTCGAGGTTGAATGGGACTGGAAAGCGATTCCGTCAATGGCGGGACAGCCGTTCAATCAGCCGACTTGAGATGGCAGAAATCGGAGGGAGCCAATGCCTTTACTCATCCACCACGACTAGCAGCCTCGGAGAGCAGTGGCCGCGCACTAGATGCGCGAGGAGCCACGCGGACGTCAGCCCCCCCTTGCTTCATGAGGGTTGCATCTGAGATCGGCACCAGCCAACCGACGGGGAGATCACACCAAGAACGTCAGCTCACAGGCCGCCTGGGACTCAGCAGCAGTCGGCCGCGCGTTCAATCGCCGCGCGACGCAGCGGTCCGGCAACCTCGGTATCGAGCTGCACCATTTTGTTGCCAGCGTCGACAAACACGACTCGCGGTTCAACAGCAGGCATCTCTTCCGCCTCTGCGACAAATGCAAACGTCGCAATGATGATAATGTCCCCGGGCTGAATGAGATGAGCGGCCGCGCCATTGGCACAGATATCGGTGCTCCCCTCCACGCCGGTGATCGCATAGGTCTCGACTCGCGTACCGCGCGTAACATTCCAAACGTGAACCGCCTCATAGGGCCGGATATCCGCCGCTTGCAGGAGATTCGGTGGAATCGTCAGGGAGCCTTCGTAGTCTACGTCGGCTTGAGTAACGGTCGCGCGGTGAATTTTGGAGCGGAGAAATTTTCGATACATAGCAAGAATCAGAATGCGATAGTGCAATTACACCCGTGACCAACGCCGGTGATTCAGTGAATGCACTGAATTGGAGGGCGTGCGGGACCGAATTGTACACCTCCACTAACGGATGGAATCCCCAAACAGCCGACATAACCCTCAAAGTCGCCAAAAACCGCCCTGCTCGGAGGTGAAATCCAGCTCCAGCGACTGTTCTGCGTAGTTTCTAACCGCCTCCAATTATGCTGGAAGCTATGCACACTTCCATCCCTAACATTAGTCTAGTTCGTCGCTTGACCGCTCTTATCCTCAGTGCGGTGCCCGCTTGGATCGGTATTGAGTCGGCTCCAGCCGAGGAGTGGATGACTTGGAATTCGACCTACACCCACGCCCCCAACAGCGGCCTGCGGGTTGATCAATACAACCAGCCTGTGCAACCGGAAGCCCCCTTTCGGGCCGACTACCAAAGTAGCGGATACCGGAACTACCGCAGTACGCTCCAGGTTGGGCAAACATCGGATAATTACCACAGGACCGAGCAATGGGGACGCCAGATTCAGCCGTATGAGCAGTGGCGATTCCCTTACCACCCCTATGCCGTGCCCTATTCGCAATGGGGGCCTCAGGCTCCGTACGGCATTTTCAATGGAGCCGGCTACGGTGGCTACTATCCCACTCCTTACCCCGGTAAAGGATTCCCGGGCGCAGGATATCCGGGTGGTGGTCACGCCGGTGGTGGTCAAGCCGGCAATCCGCCAAGCTCTCCCCCGCATCACGGACCGCCACCAGCTGGAAATCAACCTCCCGCGGGTTATAGTCCCCCGGGCTACGGCAACTATCCAGGTAGCAACTATCCAGGTAGCAACTATCCAGGTAACAACTATCCAGGTAGCCGCTATCCAAACAATCCCGGTTCGCGTGGGTTCCCGCTATCACCGACCTACAATGGCCAGCCTTGGTACGACGGCAACTACCCCGACGCGCCGCCACTGGACACTCAGTCAGATCGCGAGTTCTTCTACCGGCCTCGCTAGTGGATTGGCCTAGGCTTCCTCACGCTGTGCGATGCGATCGCGCAGCTCTGCAGCCAGCTCGTATTGCTCGGAAGCCACGGCATCGGACAGCTGATCGCTAAGGCTTTTTTCGATCGAAAAATCACTCGTCAACGACTCCCGGAGATGGATTAATCTCTCCACCAACTCGTCCGACTCAAACTGATCTTCCCACCCCAGCTCTTCGAAACTCTCCCGAATTTGCTCAAGCCCCTGGTCCAACGCTTCGATGGCTTTGGCCGGCATTTGGTCTTCAATGGCAGCCAAGGCGCAGGCCTGACTGCGGTGGAAGAGGACGAAGGCACGATGCTGCTCGTGCTGGAACGTCCATTCTTCACAGGGTGAGTTTTCGCGGCAGAAATCCATCAAATCCAAGGTGTGATCGGCATCTTCAACCGCTCGATCAAACCGCTGCAGGCGCAGCCACGCAACCCGGCGATGGTAGAACTGCACAAACTCACGGTCAATCTCTGTCGATATTTCATCGTCCAGCTCAAAGGTAGGGTCCTCGCCTTCGCGCTGCTGAAGCAATTCGAGCAGCGTGGCATGGCCTTCTGGCCGTAAGCCATCGGGACGCCCTGTAGTCTCTAACTGAAGAATCCCCAAATCAACCCGCAACTGGATGATGTCCCGTCCATCTTCCCCTTTAAGCAATCGTACGCCGAGTGCTTCTGGCTCGAACGGCCATTGCTGCAATAAATCATCTAGGTGCTGGTTCGTGTTCATGACAAGTTGTCCCCCAAAGAAAAACTAGTTCACGTCAGCAAGTATAGCAACTGAATCGCGACAGTGAAGGATTGGGTCCCGCCGAGCTCGGGGAGTTACCGGGCATGGCTGTTTGCTGATGGGAATGGCGAACGTTTAACGGTTAGCCTGCTGCACGCCCCCCCCACAGGCACGAGGCATCTCCTCCGCTTTCCCCTACTAAAGTCGGGTAGGGCGGTCCCGCAAATTTTAAGTCAGCCAGCCGGAGGTGGCTTGGACAGCTAGTTGGAATTCGGATTCATCGAGTCCCAGCAATTGCTGGGCACGGACCATCGAGCTCATGCGTCCCGGCGAAATTTCTCCATCGGCGCCCGCCACTCCAAACATCGCTTGAACCATCAGCAATTTTTCATCATGCGTTCGCCGCGGTGCCGCAGTGGCCAGGAAGTTGCTTGTGTTCAATCTCTTAACTTGGACTTGTGAACAAGCTTTCCCCAAGTCTTCGCGGGTTAAATTCTCCTCGGTCATATTCTCAAACAACCGGCGTGCGATGCGAATTTCTCCTTCCGTTACCTGCCCATCCTCAACCATCATCAAAGCCAGAATCGTAAGCAAATCGATCTCAAAGGGTGCCTCGTTAGTCTGAGGCATCGTCGATCCCCCGCTCCCGGTCGCGGGTACCATATGATTTGTCAGCACCACCGGCTCAAAAGAGGATTTGCAATTGCTGCACTCCACGTATTCGTGCAGCCCACCGATCGGCAGTACTGGAATGAAATAGAGGGTCAGGAATGGACGCGAGGCCCGCAAGCGGAACGACTCCGTCGACTCACAATTGGGACATGCGAACATTCCGCGCAAACGCGTGCTGGCCCAATCAAACGTCCCGATGACAAGCATAAATCACTGCGCTCCGAAGACTAACGGGGTGAGATAAAGTAAGGTTAGCGGTAAAGAAAGTTGCGAACTTCGTTGAGCCTCGTAGCGGCTCATTGGGGAAGGCCTCCCAGCCAGTAGCTTTCAACTTTATCTACAAGACTTTGTTTACAAAACTTTGTTTACTGCACGATCCTTGAGACGCTTACCTGATGATACTTCCATCAGGCGTCCCCAAGGTAACTCCCACCCCCGTTAATCCAACAAGATCGCGGTGAGGCCTCTGGACTCATTTTTTAGGTCGACATGACTGATCATCCTATCTCAGAAACTGTCGCTCGACAGCTGTTGGTCCCAAATTCCGTCAAGCTAATTGAGCGCACCCAAGGCGGGCTGTCCGGTGCGATGATCTGGAGGTGCTCTTCGCGTTTCGGGCCCGCCTGCCTCCGTTGCTGGCCCGCTCAACACCCCCAGCCCGAACGATTGCGACTAATCCACACCGCCATCTCCCGTGCACGACAGGCCGGCCTGAGCACCGTCCCCGCATTGAGCCTGACGCCCTCCGGAGCCTCTTTTGTATCGGACGGTCAGCGTCTCTGGGAATTGACCGAATGGCTACCGGGAGCCGCCGACTACCTCGAGCACCCGACCCCAGACAAACTCGCCGCTGCAGCCTTCGCCTTGGCAGATTTGCATCAAGCATGGAGCCGCGATCGTCAGCTAGGTGTCAGTCCCACCATCCAGGATCGATTGGCCCGACTCGATTTCTGGCTTCAGCCCACGCAGCTCAATCGCCTGGCAGCTCAGCCCGCCGCCTCACAATCTATTCCAACCACCCCGCAGCTTCTTAGTCTTCCTCCCAGCCCGCAGTACGGAACGGCTCAAACCACGTCCCAAACGTCGGACTCAACCAGAGTCCACGCAACGCTACAAATGCTGCTCGCCCACGGACCGCCGCTCCGAGAGAGGCTCGTGGCGATCGCCCCACAGCAAGTCCCTTTGCAATTCGTACTACGCGACGTTTGGAGCGATCACATCTTGTACACTGGCGAGCAAGTGACCGGCATTATCGATTATGGAGCGGTCCGCATCGACGAACCCGCCACGGACCTTGCGCGACTCCTGGGAAGCCTCGAACCGTTTGACGCGCAACGTCGGCAAACAGCTTGGGCAATTTATCGCGAGAAGCTCGATACATCCTGCCTTCCACCGGCCCTCGGAGCAAACGGCGTCCAGGGGACTGAATTCCAACGCGTTGATTTACTTGACCACGTGGCAACCCTACTGTCCGCTCTCCAGTGGTATCAATGGCTGATTTTAGAACAGCGTGCGTTCCCTGGTCCCACCTCCCTATTGCGCGAGCGGTGGGACCTCTTCCTCGCTCGCTTACGCTCCAACTGGCCACCCTAGACGCCGCAGGCTAAACTAAGCTGCGACGCCTTCCACCCCAGGCCTAACAACGGATCGACGATGCGCTGGAAAAAAACGGTGTGCTGGAGAAACTGGGTGCTGGAGAAACTGGGTGCTGGAGAAACTAGTGTTGGAGAATTTTGGGAATACCCGGGGCGCTGGATGCAACGCACATACGTCCCACGCAATCATGGTCCATGGAACTGGAGATAGCCTGTGAAACGCATGCGGACGGTACTCAAACGGATCCTTGGCCTATTGATCGTCGCACTGCTCTTGCTCATCGGCATCGGCAGTTGGAATCTTTCCCAATTCCAGTCACGCCAACTGCAACTCTCTCCCGTTGCTGTCTTAGCGCTCGACGAATCGACTGTCGAAGAACACTTATCTGCAGCGATTCAAATCCCGACCGTCTCGCTGAGCATGGCCAAACTGACTGCCGACTCTAGCCTGCATCAACTCCGAAGCTATCTCGAAACGACCTTCCCCCACCTGCATCAGCTGCCCTTTATTCGCCGAACGGGAATCGATTTTGGTGATGAGCTCAACCCCAGCGTGCTGCTCGAATGGCCCGGTCGTCAGCCCCAGTTAGAGCCGATCCTGCTCATGTCGCACATGGATGTCGTGCCAGCGGAGCGGAGCTCCCTAGACCAGTGGACGCACCCTCCCTTTTCTGGGAAATCGGACGGAGAGTTTATTTGGGGGCGGGGAACCATCGACTGCAAACATGGAGTGATGGGCATCCTAGAAGCGGTTTCCCAATTGGTCGATGAAGGGTTCCAACCCGACCGCACCGTGTTCATCGCATTGGGACATGATGAAGAGCTCGGCGGCGCCAGCGGAAATAAAAAAATTGCCGAATGGATGCGCAGCCAGGGCCATAAACTGCACCTCATTCTCGACGAGGGAGGATGCATCTTTACAGAGTTCCCCGGTCTTCAGGGGCGGCCTGCGGCTCTGGTGGGGATCGCCGAAAAAGGGTATCTCAACGTGGAACTGAAGGTCGACCTAGCCTCCGAGCAAGTGGGGCATTCGTCCATGCCGCCTGCAGAGACCGCCATCTCGATCCTCTCCTCAGCCGTTCACAAGGCGCAGACTCATCCGCTGCCTGCTCGCACGGAAGTTGCCATGCGGGAGACGCTCCAATACATTGGTCCTGAAATGCCTTCTGCGTTGAGCCGCTTTGCCATGGCAAACATGTGGCTTTTCCAACCCTTGATCGAACGCACGTTGTCCGCCAAGCCGAGTGGCAATGCCATGCTGCGTTCGACAATTGCATCCACCATGATAACAGGCGGAACGCTCCCCAATGTTCTCCCCAATCAAGCCGTCGCAACTCTCAACATTCGCCTCATGCCAGGGGACTCAAACGAAGCTATTTTGCAACATCTAACCACCACCATTGGCGACGACCGCGTCGCAATTGACATGGTTCCCCCAGGCTCCGAAGCTTCGGCCATTTCGAGTACCCAGTCAGCCCCCTTCCAGCAACTGCATCGGACCATTCGGGAGATTTCTAACGACGTCGTGGTGGCCCCCTTTGTCCTAGTGGGGGCGACCGACACGGTTCACTATGCGGATCTTTGCAACCACATTTACCGTTTCATCCCAACTAGATTGTCCGAGGCAGATACCCGGCGATTCCATGGGGTTAACGAGCGCATCGCCAAAGCAAACTACTTCGAAATCATTCGCTTCTACCATCAGTTCATTAAGAACACCACGCAGTAGGAAGTCTACCCACGATGCATGCGACCATGGCTACGTATGCTTCGTCACGGGAACCGGGAATTGCACAGGGCTGCCTTTTGTCGTTGCAAGCGAATCACCTGCGAACGAGGCAAGATCGCCAACGGTGGCTCAGCAATCCCGCGCATCCCGGCCCCCAAGGCAACTCACGCTCGTCCCGCTGCGCGAACGAGTCGAGGAGAGAGTCTGCTAGCTTTCCGAACGTCAACTACGGAATCGGTTTGCCACTGATAAACTCAAGTCTTAGTGAGTGCCTCGCAGGACTTCGCCCATCGGCAATCATTCGCTTGCTGAGGAACGTTGGCTTAAATCTCTCTTCCACCTTGGATACTCGCTTTCGAGCAGCGCACGAGGCCAGCCACCGTACCAGGGTGTTCCGGTCCGTCGTTCGCGTTCAATCTCCGCCAATGCGTACTTTTTGATTCCATCGCGTCCCGCAAATACGGGACGATTGGTACCGATTTCATAATGGCGGGCCCACAGCGGTTCCGCTTGGGAATCGTTCACCACCACGACATCAAAATCGGTATCGTGTCGCAAAAAGGACTCGGGAGTCGACGCAACCTTTTCGACGCGAATCCCTTTCAACGCACCCCGCTGCAGCCAGGCAACCGCAGCATCGACCGAGTGGACCAGTTCCGGTGAGGGATTCTGCTGAGCCATCAGGAAACGGGTAATAGCAGTCGTCTCCTGTGGACAGATGGACGCCAGTTCAAAAGTCCTCGCGGATCTAGGAGCGAACGTTTTCTCATCGTGCTGCTGACACCAACCGGTCAGCTCTCCCTCCGTCCGAATCTGGCAACGGAGAATGCACGTGATCCCTCGCTCGACAGCCTCTCTCGCCAGTTTGCGTCGATTCTGGTCGAGCCACTGAAAATGGGGTGCTGCGTGACCAGCATCCTGCAGGACTTTCAAAATACCGATCATGACACCGTCATTGAAGGTTACATGCGCATGATAGCTGTGCGGCTTGGGGAAGCGTTGTGGAAACCCTCCGTGGGAATATTGCGAGCGAAGGATGAAATCGATCCCCTTTTCGCATCCCAGCCGCCATTCCGGAACGTCAATTTGGTGGACCGCACGCGCCAAATACTCAACTTGCGAAAACAGATTGTCGTTGTCGTAGGATGCATCTTCGCGGTTCCGTGTGCCCATCACCCGCGCACGTTGCTCGGGAGTTAACACCGCTGTCACGTCATAATCCTTGGGCCATCCTCCGTTAGCTCTTTGGAAGAGCAATATATTCTGAACAATCTCGGTAACTTGCGAGGCTTGGTAGGAGGGCTGACCCTCTTCAACATGGATGAAACGATTTTCGTCTCGTAGATTTCGCCAATGACTAATACAACTTCCAAAGGAATTCAGGGCAATCGGACGCAATGCTTGCGTCTCAGGCTGAGCTCGGGCTATCGACATTCCAAGCCAGCTAACGCACACACATACGTGCACCACAACCAGTAGGATCTTAGAAAGTGAAAATTTCATGGGACGGGCTTTCGTAGGATCGATGCAATCGCCCACTCGGACGAATTGAGGGTTGAAAAAGAGCACTGGCCGCTCGCTGATTTCATCACGCTTCGCATGATAACCGGTCTCCTAACGGGCGGTCGCTGCAACTTCCGCTTCACTGAGCAGCGGCCTCCAATCCCCTACAGTAACGCATGGCAGCAGCGCCCGCTCCTATTCTTGGCGCACGACTTCTTAACGCACTACGTTTGTGATTTATGAGAGCATCTGGAGCACACACGCCAAGTGCGGCAGGGCAACTCCCAACCAACACGGAGTGGTATCCGCATTGTCCTTGCACACGCGACTGACATACTTGGTGGCTTGCTATTCCTAGGGGAGACAGGTTCTACAGGCAGACATGCATCGGGCCACTCTGTCTAACTCGCCGCCACGCGGCGGATTGCGAATTCGGCAGCTGGAGAGCAAGGCATCGCCACCCCTCGTTCGGCCGGGTCCATGAAGCATCCTGCGACGGCACAGCGGCCCATCCAGGACCGCTCCATGCAGCGTGCGTCGGTTTTGGATCATGCCGAAATCTCGCTGGGAATGCCCCAAATTAACTGGTATGGGAAAAAACTCCTAGCAAATTTAGAAAAGAACTTTAATCACCCCATGGGGACTACCGGTCAATCTGGCACCTACTCATCTGCCTCCCGACTCGCTAGGGACGAGGCTGGAAACGTCATTGAGTGCAATAGGTTGCACTTGACAACAGGCGGCGATTGTCATTTCCTGGGAGGGAACCAAGTTCTCTGCGGTGCCCAACACGGCGGGAGCTTTTGTGCTTGAACTTCCATTTTATGAAGGAGCTATTTTGTATTCTGAAGTCACCAATACCGGAATGAAGACTTATGAAATTCGTCAGCTGGACAACGACGGCAATCTCTTATTAGACACCAAAGTAGAGGCCGCCAGCGGTGAAGCCGCTGCAAAGCTTCTGGCTGATGCGGACGAACGCACTCAGCGAATCTTGATTTGCCTCGACGGTGAGACCATGAATGAACTCGATGTCGAACACTGGCGCAAGCGAATTCGGCGTCGCTAGAGACGCGTCCCCGAGGTGTATGGGATGCCTGCTCAACGGGATCGATAGGTTATGGAAACCCTGCGCATTCAAGCTCGTTTTATTGTGGCTTCCCCGCAGGAGATCCATCACCCCGGCCAGCTCGTAATCCGTGGTGGCACCATCATTGAGGTGACTCCCAAGACGCATCTGCCCGCAGATGTGGAGCTCACCCACCACGCGTTGCTACCCGGTCTCGTGAACTGCCATACCCACCTGGAGTTCAGTGATTTGGCTTCTCCCTTACCAGCGGGTGGGAGCTTCCCGGAGTGGATTGGAGCAGTCGTTGGACGACGTCGCGAGCTGAGCCGCCTCCAAACTGTAAAGCAAGGGATCGAACACACGCAGGCGACACTTGCCCGCGGTCTGGAAGAAGTTTTTTCTAGTGGTACGAACGTGGTCGGGGACATTGTGAGCATGCCGTGGCAGCCGAGTTGGCTGCCCGCTGCTCCTGCCGTCCTTCCAACCCCATTCGCAACTCCCCGTCAGCTCCCGGCACTCGTCCCGCTGGTCAGTGTGCTAGGCGAAGAATTGCCGGCAGAGTTGCTACAACTCCATCTGGGAGGGCAACGGGCAGCTCATGTCGTGGCGTTCCCGGAATTAATCGGGCTCGATACCGAGCGTCTCAACGCCACCTGTCAGTGGGCTCAGCAACTCCTGCAAGCCCCCGCGCCAGCTGGTGTGGAACAGCTGGGAGTTTCCCCACATGCTCCCTACTCGCTCACACTCGCCCCCGTGCTGGAGTTCCTTAATAGACTCCCGCGAAGTGTGCCACGCGCCATGCACGTGGCAGAATCTCTCGACGAATTGGAATGGTTGGCACACGGCAGCGGCCCATTCCGAGACGCATTTGAACGACTCGGTGTTCCACTCGATGCCGAACGTCCGCAAATCGAACATTGCATCGATTTGCTGTCTGGTTCAGACCGGGCTCTCTTGATCCATGGTAACTACCTGACCTCCCACAACATCGATCAGATTGCCTCCAGTGGCGGCACGACGACCGTGGTCTACTGCCCCAGAACCCACTTGCATTTTGGGCACCGCCCCTATCCGCTCAAGCAACTGCTAAAGGCTGGAGTACCGGTTGTGCTTGGCACCGATTCGCGAGCCAGCACGCCCGACTTGGATATGCTGGCAGAGCTTCGAGCCTTGCGGGAGCAACATCCTTGGCTATCACCGGAAACTGCTTTGGCCATGGTGACAAGCACGGCGGCCCGTGCATTGGGATTGGAAAGGATCCACGGTACTTTGGCTGTCGGCAAGCGTGCGGCGATTGCAGTGGCAAGCATCTCTGAGACTTGCTCCAAAGCAACGTTGCTAGAGTCCCTGCTGAGCGGCCCTAGCTAGGTTTTACGATCGCCGCGCAGCGGACCAGCAATATTTTCGTGGCAGCCCCGGCAACACCGGTAGCGACGTGGAGAAATCTGCGATGGAAATCGAACTTAGGGGTGGCTCACAACCTTTTGGGGCTCGCAATCGGTTAGAATTGGCACCTTCAGAGCGATTGAGTCCTAGAGCGACTCACGTCCCGCTTCCTCCCTTAGCAACCCTACCAGCGGCCCACTCCGTATCAGGCTCTGACTTGCAAACCGGAGTCTGGTAGACCGGTGGCTTCAAGGCTTGGCCCGGGGGGTGGTGACCGTTCGAGCAGACATGCCAACTGCTCTGCCAGTTTGCTGAGTGTTGCTGAGTGTTGCTGAGTGCAGGAAACCAGATAGGACTCGAAGAGGGCCCTGGGTGCATCATCCGAATTTTAATTTTTCCGGTCGGTGTAACATTGGGCAGGCCAGTGATTTTCTTCCTGGTCAGCTTGCACGTTCGTTAAAGGGGTTTTCCCAATGCCTCTAGGGCCACTAACGCTGGGAGTTGGGGTTTGAATCAATTCCTAAGTAGCTCACCACGCAAGCTGTCAGGGCTTGGCCTTACAGGCAGACATGTACACATCACTGCACCCTGACACTGCAATCTAGTTGAAACGATTATTCCCCAGCCCTTCCACTCATCCCGTCCCGAAGTCCATCAGCTGAAGTCCAACCATGCGTAACCTCCTCTCCCCGGCAATTCTCGGCCTTTGCACAGTTTGGAGCCTTTTGGCCCTCGCGGTCCCTCTCCGCGGAGCGGAGCCACTGCGGCCCAATATTGTAATTGTGCTGGTGGATGACATGGGATTTTCAGATCTAGGCTGCTTCGGCGGTGAGATTGAAACGCCCCATCTCGACCGCCTCGCGGCCGAAGGACTGCGTTTCACGCAGTGCTACAATTCGGGGCGTTGCTGCCCGACACGGGCTAGCCTTGTCACCGGCTTGCACCCACACCAAGTGGGCATTGGACACATGACCGCTCCGCCGGAACAACCACTTGGAATCGAAGGCCCCTATCAAGGCTTCCTCAACGACAACTGTGCTACGCTCGCCCAAGTGCTAGGGTCGGCGGGATATCACACCATGATGACGGGCAAATGGCATTTGGGAGTTGAAAGCAAGTCAACATGGCCGCTGCAACGTGGGTTTGATCGGTATTTTGGCGGGCTATCGGGAGCCTTCAACTACTTCGAACCCACGGGAAATCGCGGTTTGACCGACGGCAATGCCCCCACGACCTCCGACGCTGACTTTTATGCCACCGACGACTTTACTGATGTGGCCTGCGACTACATCCGTCAGGCGACAGAGCAGGACGACCAGCCGTTTTTCTTGTACCTAGCCTACAACGCACCTCACTGGCCTCTGAACTCGAAGATCCCAGAGTTCGAAAAGTACAAGGGAAAATATTCTGCGGGTTGGGAAGCCGTGATGAAGGATCGGCTGGCCAAACAAAATGAACTTGGACTCTGGCAATCCCCTCCCACTCCCGCTCCGCATGTGGGCCCCGCCTGGGATTCTCTAGGCGCGCAACAACGTGAAGACTTAGACTCTATCATGGCCGCCTACGCAGGTTGCATCGATTCCATCGACCAAAATATTGGCAAGCTGACGCGGCATTTGAGCGAACTTGGGGAGTTGGATAACACGCTGATCCTCTTTCTGTCAGATAATGGTGCGTGCCAAGAGGGTGGAAAACTGGGTAGTGGAAACGAGCAGATGGTTCGCAATCCACCACCGGGCACTGACGGTGTACGGCTAGGGCTAGCCTGGGCGAACGCCTGCAATACCCCCTTCCGCCTTTACAAACACTTTCTCCACGAGGGAGGAGCCTGCACCCCCCTGATTGCCCACTGGCCGGCCACCGTCGGTCCACAGCAACGCGGGAAATTCGTGCGGCAATACACGTATTTGCCGGACTTCATGGCGACCTGTATTGAACTCTCGGGGGCTGAATACCCTACCGATATTCCAGCATGCGAAGGACAATCATTTCTCCCACTGCTGCAGGGAATTGACCAGCCGATTCACGATGCCCCAATCTTCTGGGAGCATGAGGGCAATGCGGCCGTGCGTTGGGGAAAATGGAAATTGGTGCGAGAATACAAGAAGCCCTGGGAACTGTACGACCTCTCGACAGATCGCACCGAAATGAACAACCTCGCTGCATCCAACAATAAGAAGCGTCAGAAAATGATTGACATGTGGGAAGCTTGGGCGACGAAGAACCAAGTTTCCTTCCCCGAAAGGTTCAACATGTACAATTTCCTCAAACATCAACAAGAGAGTAAGAAAGCTGAGTAGCAGTTACTCGGGTTCCTCCATTTTTTTTGCGGGCTGCTCCGATAGCACTCGTCCCTCCAACTTCACTCGTTCCACAGGCCTACCATGTTACCCCACCCATTTGCCATAATTCCACGAATCTTGCCTACGTGGACCTCGTTTCCTCGAGCATTCTCGGCTGCAAACAGCTGCCTGCGGACCGTGAGCATCGTGTCGGCGGCCCTGTTTAGTTCTGTTTGCGCTCAGGCTCAAGAGCCCGCAGTGGCCACGCTCGATCCCGAATTGGCAATCAATCGCGCCGCCGCAGACGGCCTGGATTGGCACGACGTCGAAGCTTGGGGAGTGGAGGGACGCATTCTTCCCGACCAAGCTCGGGCGCGATGGTTCGACCGCTTGCCACAATCTGCCGAGGCGTCCGTAACCAAGAACGTTTGGAACCTTAGCCGCGATAGTGCTGGCATGATGGTTCGCTTCACGACTGATGCGACAGCAATCCATGTCCATTACAAACTACGCAAGGCCAACCTCGCCATGCCCCACATGCCCGCCACGGGGGTCAGCGGAGTCGATTTGTATGCGCGCGATACGGACGGTCAGTGGAAATGGGTGCAAGTGGCCAGACCCGGTTCCCAAGAAGTGAAGGCAGAGCTCATCAAGGGAATGGCACCTGGGGAGCGCGAATACGCAGCGTATTTGCCACTCTACAACGGCGTGGAATTCCTGCAGATTGGCGTCCCACAGGATAGCAAGTTTGCGGGACACGCGCCGCGCCCCAACCCCATTGTTTTCTACGGTACTAGTATTACGCACGGAGCCTGCGCAAGCCGTCCGGGCATGGTGCATACCGGGATCCTTGGCAGACGCTTTGACAGCCCCATCGTAAATCTTGGTTTCTCCGGCAACGGCCGAATGGACAAGGCAGTGGGCGACTACCTTCTGCAGATCGACGCGTCGGTGTATGTCATCGATTGCTTACCGAACATGGGCCCCAATGATGTTGCGGCCAAGTGCGTACCGCTAGTAAAGCAGCTCCGGGCCGCCAAGCCCAATACGCCAATTGTACTGGTCGAAGATCGTCGCAATACCAATGACTGGATACTTCCGGCTCGCCAAAAACACCACACCGAGAACCACGCTGCACTCAAAGCAGCCTATGCAAGTCTTCAAGCTGATGGAGTGGAAAAACTGTTCTATATCGAAGGGGACCATCTGTACGGGGATGACACCGAAGGTGCCACCGACGGCTCCCACGCCAGCGATCTTGGATTCATGCGTCAAGCCGACGTGTTTGAGCCAACGCTACGCGAGGCACTCGGGTTGTAGACATCCACCCAACTACATGAATACATCGCAATTCCAGCCTGAGCGACCGCGCATTCAGGCTGGAATCCGTTGCCTGCGGCCTGCTTGCCGGCTTCCCACCTTAATTTACTTTGTCACCTCTGCATTGATTGAGAGCCAAGCCATCAACACGATACTCAAGCCTGCTTTACACTCCGCTGCAGTATGGATCGTCGCGCTGTCTTGCGGATTGATCCAAGCCTCTCTTCACGCCCAAGTGGAAACGACCTCCGCCGGACGCCCCAATATTGTCTTTGCGTTTGCCGATGACTTGGGACGCTATGCGAGTATCTATTCAGATCCATCGCGGCCCTCGCCCAACGACGTAATCCATACTCCCAATTTCGACCAGATTGCAATGGCAGGAGTGTTGTTTCAAAACGCCTTGGTCAGCGTACCCTCCTGCACTCCCTCCCGAGCTGCCATCGTGTCTTGTCGCCATTTCTTCCGCAATGGCAGCCATTCACAGCTGCACCATCCTTGGGTTAAGGGTTTTCCCGATCCTTGGGATCAAGTGCGCGGCTTTCCCCTGATCCTGCAGGATGCGGGTTATCACATTGGATGGTCCTACAAGATGCATATTAGCGAGGACCGCATGGGCGGTAGCCAACGCAATTACAAAGCCCATGGCAGCCGATTCAACTCGTTTTCACAGAACGCCATGAAAGCGGACGATCCGGAAGCGGAGAAGGCAAAGCTGCTCGACGAAGTGCGACTCAACTTCGGGGATTTCCTAGCCGATCGGCAGCCCGACCAACCGTTCTACTACTGGTTCAATCCCACCAACACGCACCGTGCATGGATTCAAGGGTCCGGTAAGAAGCTCTGGAATATTGATCCGGACGACCTGCTGGGAAAACTTCCAAGCTTCCTGCCCGACAATGCAACGGTACGGGAAGATTTCGCAGATTATCTGGGGGAAGCTCAAGCCTTTGATGCGGCTGTCGGTGTATTGCGAGAGGAGCTGATTGCCTGCGGCGAATGGGAGAATACCATTCTGGTCGTCAGTGGTGATCATGGTGCCCCCGGCTTCCCGCGTGGCAAATGCAACCTCTACGACTTCGGAGTCCAAGTTCCTCTAGCCATACACTGGCCCAAACACTTAGCTGCCGGACGACGCATCGCCGCGCCAGTCAGCTTGATTGACCTGGGCCCCACTTTTCTGGAAGCCGCGGGATTAGAGCCCACTGCAGACATGGATGGGCAAAGTTTGATAACCGCCATGCTGCCGAGTACCGACACACCAGCTAGCGGCCTGAGGCAATACGCCATCGTCGGACGTGAAAACCACGTCGACCAAGCACGCCCTGGCGGGCTCCCCTATCCCATGCGCGCCATTCGCACCAGCCAGTACTTGTACATCATCAATTTTGCGCCCGATCGTTGGCCCGTGGCGGAACCACCTCTGTCCGCCCCACTTGCGGAAGACATGAAGAGTCGCGGTGGCTCTGCCTCGCGGCGAATGGATATCGACTATGGACCAACTCGAGATTTCTTCACCGAATTCGAGGGCAGCCAATCGATCGCCAAGGAATGGGAGTTGGGGTTTGCGAAACGCCCGAAGTTTGAGTTGTATGATGTGCTGCAGGACCCAGATCAAGTCAACAATTTGGCCCATGCCGGCGAATTCCAAGAGTTGCGGCAGCAATTGCACACCCAGTTGATGAGCGAATTGCAGGCTGGGAACGACCCGCGTGTGATAGGAGGTGGTACCGCCTTCGATGCCCCTCCATACGCTCCTGGCGATCCGCAACGAGGCGTCATCGTCCCTCCCGCGGAATAGCAAGCGAGCACCCCACGTAGCATGGACCCCCGGTCCGTGAACAAATACATCTCCCCCACGTAGCATGGCCCCCGATTCGTGCCCCACATAGCACGCCCCCCGGTCCGTGCCCTCGCACAACATCCCCAAGTCCAAGGCCTGCCATCCCATCCCGCGCACCGGGATATGCTCCCACTCGCCCCAGCACTTCGGAAAGAGGGAGGGGCGACGATGCCTCTATTCCATTCCGTATCCGCGCAAGCGATCGCGCAAGGTTCCTCGATGGATCCCCAAGATTTCCGCCGCTTTGGCACGATTCCCGCCCGTTTCCTGCAATACGATCCGCAGCAGCGTGGGCTCGATCGCCTTCATTAACTCCTCGTGGAGACTTCCTCCTTCGATTGCCTGCTTGGCTAATGCACCGCGCGACCAGTCCGCAATGACACGGTCTAATTCGTTGCCTTGGGCCGCAGTGGAATCTAATCTTCCAGCTTGAGCGGATGGGAAGTCCGTAATGGAGAGAGATCGCCCTCGCGCAACTACTGCGGCGTGTTCGACTGCGTTCCGTAGCTCGCGAACGTTACCGAACCAAGGCCGTGACTGCAACTCGTGCAACAATTCTTGATCCAGGGCTGTTTCTGCGTTCGGGTACTGAAGTGTTTGCAAGACGTACTCGGCGATCAATGCAATATCTTCCAGGCGTTCTCGCAGGGGCGGCAAGTGCACGTGGACGCCGTTCAGCCGGTAGTAGAGGTCTTCGCGAAACTCACCGCGTTGAACCGCCTGTCGCAGATCGGCATTGGTCGCCGCCAGCACGCGCACATTGCATTGCCTAAACTGAACTTCTCCAACCCGCGAGTACTGGCCGCTCTCCAAGATACGGAGCAGCTTGACCTGAATCGAGAGAGGTAAATCTCCAATCTCATCCAGCAGAACCGTACCGCCGTCAGCCTGTTCGAACAAACCGGGACGATTTTCCGCGGCGCCGGTAAACGCTCCTCGCACGTGGCCGAACAACTCACTTTCGATCAAATCGGGACTGAGCGACACAGGTGCAATGGGAAGATATGGCATATTGGAGCGGTGGCTATGGCGATGAATCGCGGCGGCAACCAACTCCTTTCCCGTCCCCGTTTCTCCGGTAATCAGCACCGACAAATCACTGTTGGCCACCAATGCAATCTGCCGGAACGCTTGTTGCATGGCCGCAGACTGCCCAATCAGCGTTTCTCCACGATGGATGCGAATGACGGGAGCTGGAGACGGACGCTCATTTTCAGCGGTCGCACGGATGGCTTGGCGGCAAAGTTTTAGCGCATCGTCTAAACGAAACGGCTTAGTCAAATAGTCGCTCGCTCCGCGTTGCACGGCCGCAACTGCAGTGTCCAAATCTCCAAAGGCCGTCATGACGACTACGGGAGCCGAATGGGTAACCTCCAAGAACTGTGGCAATGCAGTAATCCCATCCATGCCCGGCAATCGCACGTCCAGCAGGACGAGTGCCGGCCGCTCTGTCGCCGCCAGTCGCAACCCCTCCTCAGCGGTTGAGGCGGTAATCACGCGATGTCCCTCCTCACCGAGCATGCGTTCGAAGCCCCAGCAGATCGACGGCTCATCGTCTACGACCAGTACGAGCGATGGCTTAGATATCTCTGCATCGTTCAACCTGCTAGTAGTCATCGATTCCATTTCCGATCTCAAGGGGTGCCCTGGCGTTGGAGGCGAGCTGTAAATACAAAGAGTGTCTGCTGCCCCTCCCGGTGAAAGCGGACCTCACCATTTAGGAAGTCTGCCGCGCGTCTTACCAACGGCAAGCCTAGTCCAAGCCCTTCCGGTTTGGAAGTTACAAAGGGCTCGAAGATCTCCCCCGCCAACTTGGCGGACGGCCCAGGACCATCATCCGCAACCGTCAATTGAAGCTCGTGCTTGCCCGTCAATTGTGCCGTGACCGTCACCTGCGTTCCAGCTTGAGTGGCATTAATGATTAAGTTGGTAGCGGCCGCCGACAAAGTACCGCCGTCCTTTACCTGATACCCTTTGAGCGATTCCTCAAGTTGCCAGTGGATTCCCACCTTTAAGTGACGCGCCACCGGGTTAAGGCGTAGTTGCACGTCATGCAAACAACTCAACACCTCCTCAGCTCGCCCCTGCACCTGTTGACCAGAACCGACTAGCAAGAGGCGACGCACATAGTCCTCGAGTTGCTCAAGTTCGCTCAGTGCAACCCGCAAGCCCTCGTCGTCCCCCGCCTGACAATGCTTCGCATGCAGCTCGATAGCCATCCTGGCCCCGGTGAGACTATTGCGCAGCTGGTGAGCCATACCGCCCGAGATTTGATGCAGTAGTTTTTCACTCTGCTGTCGATGGACTGCTTGCCACAATTGATCCAATTGGCGTGCCATGGAATCGACAGCTTGCCCCAACCGACTGACCTCGTCACTTCCATCGTCGGAGATTGTGGACTTAAAATCCCCCGCTGCCACCAACCCCACTTGTCGCTGGAGAACTGACAGACGACGGACTAAGCGACCGGTTAGAGCCAGCGCCACCGTTCCGATGAGCACAATTGTCGAGAGACCGGTTGCCAAGGGCAAGACGGCAGCCCGCCAACGCGCGGCGCGTAAATCGCGTTCGTCGAACAGAATGAGGACTGTTTCGACTCGATCGGTATTCCTCTCTGCCGCAGTCCGTTCAAAGGCAAATGCCAAAAAGTGTTGATCGCCGATTGGAAACAGGACTCCCAGCTGGGATGGACCGGCTTGGAGAGCCAGGTCCGCTAGCCGTCGCGACTGCGTATTCTGCAGGGTACTCGCCAGAACCTGTCCATCCGTTCCGAGCGTCACTAGGTCGGCTTGGGTCAATTCGGCCAACGAGCCGACCACCGAATCATTCAATGGAAAGGAAGCTCGCGACAACGATTGCCGCATTCCCAAGAAACGCTTTTCGAATTCCTGGGTTGCCCAGTGCGACCCGAGGGAATAGGAAGCCATCGCCACCACCAGCGCCGCCACCACAGAAACCGCCAACAAGGGGACTAACAGTCGGACGCGAAGCGAGTGAAGTCCAGAACGATCCACAGGATGCAGGGCCTAGCAGGAGTAAAGTCGATTAATTCCCATGAACTGCCTAGCAGTTCAGCAACTCAGGCCCTGTAATTGTTCCAACGCCCAAGTGTCTTGGATAGTGCAACTCCAAACCCGACACCCTCCCCCCCCCGTAGCATGGGCCCCCGGCCCGTGAACAAAGCAGCCCCGCAGCCGCCCAAGCAACTTCCCCACCCAATCCCCCGTAGCACGGCCCGGCCCGTGAACGAATCAGCCCGATGCCCCGCGCCCAAGCAACGTGCCATTCTCGAGCGACGCGCTCCCCAGACCAACAGCACGCCCGACCAGCCCTAATAGCACAATCCCGCTCTCCACTAAGCACTAACCGACATAGACGGTGCACAGGACACCTTTAAAAGTTGGCTCGGTCTAGATCGATCTTCCTTCCAGCTCCCCGGCGAAAAATACGTCGCAAACGACGGCTTTTCCATCGTCCCACGCGTCATTTCTGGCAAACTCACCGTTTATCCCTGAGCCCTATAAATTTCCCCAATGGCACGCGAATTGCCATAGAATGGTATCAAGATCGCCTTAGAGGCTAAGCTCGCTGCAAAGCAAGCTGCAAGCCTCCCGTGCAAATGACTGATACCAATTCACCTCTCCCCACTTGGCTCCATGAAACGACGCAACAACGGATTTACACTAGTTGAACTATTAGTGGTAATTGCCATCATTGGCATCTTAGTGGGCCTGCTACTGCCAGCAGTCCAAGCGGCGCGGGAAGCGGCGCGACGGATGCAGTGCTCCAACAACCTAAAACAACTGAGCTTAGCTTGCCACAATTATGAGAGTGTCCACAAGCGATTCCCTCCCTCTGCGACTCTGAATCTGAATGTTACCAGCACTGAAAACAATGGTTCTTGGGGCGTTCACGGTCGCATCCTGCCCTATCTCGAGCAAGGCAATCTCTACAATCAAGTCGATTTGTCGATTGCCTGGGATTTTCAAATGGCGATCGATCAGTTGAAAATCCCTAGCTATTCGTGCCCAAGCGATGCCAAAGGGAATGAAGTCCGCGATCCTGGTGCGGGCCGCCCCAAACTCTACCCGACGAGTTACGGCTTCAACTTTGGTCGCTGGTTCGTGTACTCTCCCAGCACACGGCAGGGTGGTGACGGCATGTTTTATCCCAACTCTTTCATAAAGTTCGGAGGATGCACCGATGGCACCAGCCACACGCTGTTGGCGAGCGAGGTCAAAGCTTGGACTCCGTACCAACGCAACGGTGGCCCCGCTTCGACAACGCTTCCAGCCACCCAGGCGGAAGCAGAACTCACGGTGGCTAGCGGCGCAGAATTCAAAAACACGGGACACACCGAATGGACTGATGGGCGCGTGCACCACACAGGTTTCACCGTCGTTATGCCACCCAATAGTAATGTCCATTTCACCAAGGATGGCGTACTATATCCTCAGACAGATTTTAATTCCTGGCAGGAGGGAAAGAACGGCTCCGCCGGTAGCCCTTCGTTCGCCATTGTGACCGCCAGGAGTTTTCACACGGGAATCGTCAACGCAGCCTTGGTAGACGGTTCTGTCCAAACCGTTTCCGAGTCGATCGACCTTCGTGTTTGGCGCGCTCTTGGAACGCGCGCCGGTGGCGAAGTCGCTTCCCTCGATTAGTTCGTACTTGTATCCACAACATCCGTTCGGAAGTTTTGAAGGTTTTCCATCCATGAAATCGCTCGCTACATTGGCTCTTCTTGCAAGTGCATTCTTGGGCTACAGCCTTGGGGTCTGTCCCCAAACCGCACTGGGACAATCCGCTGCCGCCGAAAATGACGCCAAACAATACGCAGCTATGGTGCAGCGGAGTGTCGATTACCTGCGGCAGCATGGGCAAGCCGACGACGGTTCCTTCTCCGGAACAACCGGAATTGGTCCCACCGGTTTGGTCATTAGCGGGCTTCTATCGGTTGGAATCATGCCGCAAGACCCAATGGTCGCCAAAGGGCTGAAATACCTGGAAGAACACGCTCAAACCGATGGCGGAATCTACACTCTGGATTCTAAACACCGCAACTACGACACGTGCATCGCTATCCTAGCCCTCTCCAAAGCAAACCAGAACCAACGCTACGAAGCGTTGCTGGACAAGGCGGAGGCATTCGTTAAGGGGATTCAATGGGATGAAGGCGAAGGCAAACAGCCCAGCGACCCATTCTATGGTGGAGCAGGGTACGGTTCACACTCCCGACCAGACCTCTCCAATACCACCTTCTTAGTTGACGCACTCCAATCGCTGGGCAATGGCCCAGAGGACGAAGCGATCCAAAAAGCACTCGAGTTTGTATCGCGGTGTCAGAATCTGGAGTCTCCGGCGAATAACACAGAATTTGCAGCCAAGGTGAATGACGGCGGGTTCTACTACACCGTCGCTGCTGGAGGTGAAAGCAAAGCTGGTGAGGAGCCCAATGGTGGACTTCGGAGCTATGGCTCCATGACCTATGCCGGGTTGAAAAGCATGATTTACGCTGGGGTTGGCAAGGAGGACAAACGCGTTCAAGCAGCCACAGATTTCCTTCGCAAGCACTACGACTTGGAATCCAATCCGGGTGTCGGACAACAAGGCTTGTTCTATTACTACCACACGATGGCCAAAGCACTCGATGCCTTGGACGAGCCGCAGTTCGTCGACGCCAGTGGAGCCTCCCATCAATGGAAATCCGAGATGCGCGCCAAACTGGCGGAAATCCAACGCCCGGATGGTAGTTGGGTAAACGACACCGCGCGTTGGATGGAGGGAGATCCCAATTTGGTAACTGGCTATGCACTTCTTGCACTAGCCTTCTGCGCCCCCGAATAGGGCAGGATAGTTACCACGGTAGCATGCCCCCCCGGACGGTACTCGGTAGCATGGCCCCCCGGGCCGTGGTTGGTCGGAATCGTAACCCGCCACGTGCCGGGCTGTTGATTTAATCGCAATTTGAATTTCAATGCGGAGGTAGCATCCTTAATTGCCTTGTAGCGGAGTTTATCTTTCCTTGCTCTCCGGGCTGTTGATTTAATAGCGTCTTGAGTTTTAACGTGCAGGTAGCACCCCTAACCGCCCTGTAGTGGAGACCACCTGTCCTTGCTGACGCGGCGGGTTAATATTTCAACAGCCACGTGCGCAAGGATTGATCGTTTGCGTTACAGGGTGCTTTCGCGAGCTTCCTCCGCGTTTCAACAACAACGCTTTTAGATCAACGAGCCATGACGGATTGAGAGACGGGAGACCTATTGGGGCCGGGAATAGTGGCCGGCAAGTTTCAATATTTGGGGGGATGAGTGGTAAACACTGTCCGGGGGACCATGCTACCAACCACGATGAGCAAGCAGATTCCGTGGATGAAGCGTTCGGGCCCCCCTCAGTCCCACCACCACCTGCGCACGGGCACTGCGGTTGAATGGGGCTCTGCGGTCGAGTCGGGACTAGTGGGCACTACCGAACGCGTAAGAAAATCTGACGTTTGCCACTGATCGCGACTTGCCATGGTACGAGGATCCATGGTAACTCCGCCACTAACCACCGCCACCACCGTTCCGTTCTTCAGCTTGTGCCAAGTGGTCAGCCCGGCTACCGATTTGGGTTCCACGGCCAGATCCGACTGAGCGGTTCCCAGCCCACATAGATTCGGGAACCAGGCGTCTAGAGAGGGCTGTCCGGTAGCTTCCACAACCAATTGCGTCGCGAGTGCCGCTTCGAACACGGCGCAAAGTCGCGCGTAATCGCGATGGGATGCTCGCAAGGTTGGCAGCGCACTGGAGAATTCGGCGGCAAAACTGTCGGCGGCGGGATCCCGTTTCCCGGTGGGGGCGCGGCCAGCCTGACCGACCCATTGTTGCTCGCTCATTACGACCACATTCTCGTCGGGTAATCGAAACAGGTCTCGCTGCGGATTCGCGTGAATTCTCTGGGAGGCGTAGGTAAACCACCAGCGCACCAGACTCTGCGCGGCGGCACTGTTGTCATGGTCCATAAAATCAAAATAGCTTCTAACATTCGGGTGTACCTTGGCGGTACCGAAGCCCACTTGCTTCATATGCTCGTCGGCAGCGACCAAGGCGACTGCCGTGGCGGTGCGACCATTCATCCCAAAGACACGGACATGATGCGCACCAATTTGGTCCTGCAATTGTTCGGTCATGCTTTGCGGCTGTCGCGCCAATTGCCGCAGCACTCCGGGCTGTTCTAGCCACTTCTGAGCGGCTCTCAAACCATCGTCGGTCGGTTCAATAGTGCATCCCAGGGGTGGCCGATTGGGTCCAGCCAGCGAAGCGACGACTGCGACATCCTCTAAATGGAAACCTAGGCTGGCATCCCCTGCGGGGCCCGCCAACAACACATCTTCGTGCTCGAGATCGACTTGCACAAATTCGATCCGAGATAGTCCCGCCAACTGCAGCACTTCCGCTGTCGGACGCTGGCCGGCCAGGGCGCAGGAATAAATCTCAGCATCCAATTCCTTGAGGGAGATCACCCTCAAGCGACTAGGAGTGCGCCAGGAGAGTTGCTGGGATTGCGAAGCAGGAGAGGCTAGCTGCGTGGATAGATCGCCGGACACCTCAACGTGCCGGAGCATTCCCTGGGGATCGATAAACACCCCAGATGGATAGGGCAAGATATTGCTGGTCCCCCCTTGTGAGAGCCAAGAGTCGGGATCGACCGTTTGCTGAATTAAATTCATCAGCGTGTCAAAGTCAGCTTGGGCCGCACCACCTGCTGCTCCACCGATCTCTCCAGTGGGCGTCTTAGGCACCAGTTCGCTCGCTGAGCGCTCAGCATTTATCGAGGGCACGCCGGTTAAGCCTGACTGCGCCCGGGCAGACAATGGTCCCAAGCCTGGAAAACCGATGCATAAAAAAACCAAGAGCATTGGCAATCCTGAATGGATTCGCACAACCACAGGCTGAACACGCATCAGTACACTTCCTTCGCCAAGAGCCGATGGGCGAGCCGGGGCTCACCCATTGTCTAGATCGAAACATCGTAACCGTCGAGTAACTACGCGGTTAGCGAAGTTACCGCTTCTTCCAACTTAGCCTGTGGAGGCATTCCGCGGAAGGTTTCGCTGACTTCACCGTTCTTAATGAGCAATAGAGTTGGAATGCTCTGAATGCCATATTTGGCGGTAATCGTCGGGTTGTCATCAATATTCAACTTCCCAATCTTTACGGAACCTGAAAATTGCTCTGCCAATTTGTCAATGAGCGGAGCAATTTGACGGCAAGGTCCACACCAAGGTGCCCAAAAATCGACTAAAACCCCAGTGCTCGAATCTAGCACTTCTTGCTGGAAGTTATCGTCTGTGAA